>CAWFYO010000013.1:0-26911 GCA_963820015.1 uncultured Actinomycetota bacterium
GGCCTGTCCCACGCCCACGCCGTACGACGTGGGACGGAGCTGGTCGGACGCCCCGCCGAGGAGCTCCGGATCGTCTCATGCCACCTCGGGGCGGGCGCGTCGCTGTGCGCGGTCCGGGAGGGCCGGTCCGTCGACACCACGATGGGGTTCACTCCGTTGGCCGGGCTGGTCATGCAGACGCGGGTCGGCTCGGTCGACCCCGGCATCCTGCTGTGGCTGCTCGAGCACGGCGGTGTCGACGTCGAGACGCTCGGCGGCGTCCTCGAGCACCAGTCGGGGCTGAAGGGACTCTCCGGCACGTCCGGCGACCTGCGCGACGTGCTCGCCGCCCGCGCCACCGGTGACGCCGACGCGGCCCTCGCCCTCGACGTCTACGTCCACCAGCTCGTGCGGGAGATCGGGTCGATGGTGGCGAGCGCCGGCGGTCTCGACCTGCTGGTCTTCACCGGCGGGATGGGGGAGCACTCGCCGGAGGTGCGGTCGGCAGCGGCCGAGGGACTGTTCCACCTCGGGGTCGAGGTCGACCCGGAGATCGAGGTGGACGGCGACACCGACGTGACCCGGGACGGCGCCCGGGCCCATACCGTCGTGGTGGCCGCGGCCGAGGACCTCGAGGTCGCCCGCGAGACCGCCGAGGTGCTGGGCGCGCCAGGGAGCGAGGGCTGATGACGACGATGCGGGCCTGGGCCGTCAGCGGTCGCCCCGGCGGGCCGGGGCGGCTCGAGCAGGTCGAGCGTGCGGTGCCCGAGCCGGGCCCGGACGAGGTCCTCGTGCGGGTGCGGGTCTCCGGCGTCTGCCGGACCGACCTCCACCTCGCCGACCTGGAGCTGCCGTCCCGGTCGCCGCAGCGCGTTCCAGGGCACGAGGTGGTCGGCGAGGTCGTCCGCGCCGGTGCTGCGGCGACCCGGTTCGCAGCCGGGGAGCGGGTCGGCATCGCCTGGCTGCGTCGTACCTGCGGGTCCTGCGACGCCTGCCGTCGCGGTCGCGAGAACCTCTGTCGGAGCGCCCTCTTCACCGGTTGGGACGCCGACGGCGGCTTCGCCGAGTACGCCGTGGCGCCGGAGGCCTTCGCCTACCGGCTGCCCGACGGCGTCGACGACCTCCAGGCAGCGCCCCTCCTCTGCTCCGGCATCATCGGCTACCGCGCGCTGCGCAGGGCGTGTGCGCCGCCGGGCGGCCGGCTCGGGATCTACGGGTTCGGCGCCAGCGCCCACCTGACCGCCCAGCTCGCCGTCGCCCAGGGTCTCGAGGTCCACGTCCTCACCCGCGAGCCGCAGGCACAGCAGCTCTCACTCGAGCTCGGCGCGGCCTCGGCGCGCGGGGCCTATGACGAGCCGCCGGTGCCGTTGGACGCCGCCATCCTGTTCGCGCCGGTCGGAGCCCTGGTGCCGGTGGCGCTCGCCGCCCTCGACCAGGGCGGGACCCTGGCCGTGGCCGGGATCCACCTCAGCGACGTGCCGGTGCTCGACTACGACCGCCACCTGTTCCGGGAGCGGACGCTGACCAGCGTCACCGCCAACACCCGGGCCGACGGCGAGGAGCTGTTGGTGCTGGCCGAGCGGCTCGGCGTGCGCGCCACCGTCACGCCGTACGCCTTCGCCGACGCCGACCGCGCCCTCGACGACCTCGCCGAGGGCCGGCTGACCGGCGCCGCCGTCCTCACCCTCGCCTGACCCTCCTTCCGCCCCCACCCCCACCCCACCCCACCCCCACCCCCCAAACCCCCACCCCGGCAGCCGTCAGGTCGCGCTCGATAGTCCCCGACGATTCTGGTGGGGTTTCGGTCGTTGGGGGCAGCCAGAACGTCGGGGACTATCGGAGCGGGGACTATCGGGGCAGGTCCAACGGCCCAGCGGCTGATGACTTCGTCCGCTGGGGTGGGTGGCCGGGGCGCGGGAGGCTGGAGTCGCGAGATCCGCGTGGAGGAGGTGCGCCGTGCCGGGTCCGACGCTGAGGTTCCTGGGAGCCGTGGGCACCGTGACCGGCAGCCGGTTCCTGGTCGAGGGTGTCGGCGGTCGGGTGCTGGTCGACGCCGGTCTCTACCAGGGGTTCAGCGAGCTCCGGCGGCGCAACTGGGAGCCGCTCGACCTCGACCCCGCGACGCTCGACGCGGTCGTCGTCACCCATGCCCACCTCGACCACTCGGGCTACCTGCCTCGGCTCGTGCGCGACGGCTTCGCAGGTCGCATCGTCTGCACCCCGGAGACCGCCGCCCTGGTGGCGATCGTGCTGCGCGACAGCGCCCACCTCCAGGCGGAGGACGCGCGCTACGCGAACGCGGCGGGATTCTCCAAGCACCGCCCGGCCCTTCCGCTCTACGACCTCGCCGACGTCGAGAAGACCCTTCCGCTGATGCAGCCCGCGAGGTACGACGAGCGGGTCACCCTCGCCGCCGGGATCGCGGTGACCTTGCGCCCCGCCGGTCACATCCTCGGCTCCGCCACCGCGCTGGTCGAGGTCGACGACTGCCGGGTGCTCTTCAGCGGCGACCTCGGCCGGCCGCACCACCCCCTGCTCCTGCCACCAGCCGACCCGCCCCGGGCCGACGTGATCGTGGTCGAGTCCACCTACGGCGACCGGATCCACCCGGAGCCGGACGACGAGCTGCTCGCGGACGCGATCCGCCGCACGGTGAAGCGTGGGGGCACCGTGCTGATCCCGGCGTTCGCCGTCGACCGCACCGAGCTGGTGCTCCTCGAGCTCGACCGGCTGCGGCGGGCCGGTCGTATCCCGAGCGTGCCGGTGTACGTCGACAGCCCGATGGCCCTGGCCGCGCTCGAGGTCTACCGCGCGGCCGCCCGGCACGCGGACGGGGGCGTCCGCAAGGGCACCGCGAGCGAGGACCTGCTCCGGATCACCGATGTGCACGCGGTGCGCGACGCCGCCGAGTCCGCCCGCCTCAATGCGCCGTCGTACCCGTGCATCCTGGTGTCGGCCTCGGGCATGGCCACCGGCGGGCGCGTCGTCCACCACCTTCGCCACCAGCTACCGGACCCGCACAACACCGTCGTGCTCACCGGCTACCAGGCCGAGGGGACGCGAGGTCGCCAGCTGCTCGACGGCGCGCGGCAGGTCAAGATGCACGGCCGCTACGTGCCGGTGCATGCCGAGGTGGTGCAGATCTCCGACTTCTCCGTGCACGCCGACTCGAGCGAGCTGGTGGCCTGGCTCGGCCGCACGCTGAAGCCGCCGCACACGCTCTACGTCGTGCACGGCGAGCCTCGCTCGGCCGCCGCGCTGGCACACCTGGTGACCGAGACCCTGCACTGGAACGCCGTCGTCCCGCGGTACGGCGAGCGGGTGCGCCTCGACGCGTGAACCGACGCGTGAAGCGACGCGTGAACCGACGCGTGGCCCGATGGGTGTCCCGACGAGCGACTCAGTGGTCGGTGTCGTCGTCGGCCGGCGGGGTGACCCAGCCGTGGGCGACGATGTCGTCGAAGGCGCGACGGGTCTCGGCGCGGTCGGAGCCGTAACGCCGGATGACCTGCTGGCGGCCACGACGCTGCATGATCGGCGAGGTCAGCACGACGAGGGCGATCATCACCAGCGACCCGACACCCAGCGCGCTGACCAGCCCCATCACGACCACGGTGGCCAGGGCGCAGGCGGGGCCGATCTCGAAGATCGCCGGGCCGCCGGGCTTGCCGAGCTCGGTGACGATGCTCCAAGCAGTCGGCGCCACGGTGAGCTCCACGAGCACGAACGCGGCGACGACGGCGAACAGGCCCAGGCTGCGGTACGCAGCGACGACACCCACGGCCGCGACGAGGCCGGCCAGCAGGGGCCAGCCGACGTCGTACCAGGAGTGCGGAGCACGGCTGCGGTTCATACGTTCCACGGTCACCCGGCACCCGCGCCGGCGATCAGGGGCGTTGGCCCACGACCGATCGGGACCAAAGACCTCTGGCGCGCGTCGACCGGATCTGGCTGACTGCCGGCTCAGTCGCGCGGGTCCCCAAGGACCACTCCGGGTGGGGCACAACGTCCCGGCAACGGAGGACCAGGGCCGCTGTGACGCAGCAGACGGCTCGGGCACGGTGGGGACATGGTTTCCCAGGGTGCACGCGAACTGATCGTGGTCGGTGTCGACGGCAGCGCCGGCGCCGACGCCGCCCTCGACCATGCCCTGCAGACGGGCCTCGAGCGTGGCTGGCGCGTGGAGGTCGTCACCGGGTGGCTGTGGGTGGGCTCCTCCGACGCCCAGTCGCCCGAAGACCTCGTCGAGGGCCGGGCTGCGGTCCAGCAGGTCCAGGACGGCGTGCTGGCGCGGGCAGCGGAGCGTCTCGGCGCGCTGCCCGAGGTCACCCAGACCGTCGTCCACGACTACGCCGGCCGGGTGCTCGTGGCGCGGGCCGAGGGCGCGGCCGCTCTCGTCGTCGGCGCCGGCTCGCTCGGCGCCACCGCCAACAAGATGCTCGGCTCGGTCTCCGAGTACTGCGTCCGCCACTCGCCGGTGCCCGTCGTGGTGGTCCCCGAGCCCGAGCGGGTGCGTCGTCGCCAGACCGTGGCCGACGTGATCACGCTCGCCCGCACGCCCTAGCCGTCCGCGGGGCGGCGCTCACCGGCACCGTGGTGATGGTCGCCGCCGTCGTGGTCGTTGTCCGCGAGCTGCGCCGGCCCGCAGGAGACGACCCCTGACCGGCCTGCCGGGGCCGTTCGACTCTGACGTCGCCCTCGGCTCGACCGCCACGCTGGAGACATGACCGAGCGGCACGGAATCCTGGTCGGCTACGACGGCTCCGAGGACGCCGAGCGGGCTCTTGCGTGGGCCGCCGACGTGGCGCTGCGCCGCGCAGAGCCGGTGATCGTCGTCGTCGCCGACGAGTCGGCGGGGTCGGGTGCCGGACCGGGTGCCGGACCGGGCGCCGGACCGGGTTCCGGACCGGGCGCCGGACCGGGCGCCGGCACGCTGGCGTGGTGGCCCGAGAGCCACTACCGCGAGGTGGCCGACCAGGCGACGGACTTCCTCGTGGAGGCCGGAGTCGTCGACGCGCGGGTCGAGCGGCACACCGGAGCGCTGGTGCCGACGCTGGTCGCCCGCGCCTCTGTGGCCACGATGGTGGTCCTCGGGAGCCGCGGCCGTGGTCGGGCCGGCCAGGTGTTCGTCGGGTCGGCCGGAGCCGGCGCGGCCGGGCTGGCGCCGTGCCCGGTGGTCGTGGTGCGGCAGGCGCCCGCCGACGACCTGGTCGTGGTCGGGGTCGACGGGTCGGAGACCAGCCGGAAGGCTCTCGAGTTCGCCTGCGTCCACGCCGGACTCAGCGACCAGAAGGTGCTGGTGGTGCACGGCGGCTCGCCCGGAGGTCCGGCGCCCGAGGGGATCGTGGCCATGGTCGCGGCCGCCGAGCGGGCCCACCCCGGCGTACCTCTGACGCAGGAGGTCGTGACCGGGTCCGCGGTCGAGGCCCTGGTCGACGCGTCCCGGCGTGCGGCCCTGGTCGTGGTCGGCTCCCGCGGCCTTCGGCTCGCCGAGACCGAGCGGCTCGGCTCGGTCAGCCATGCACTCCTGGTGCAGGCGGAGAGCCCGGTCGCCGTCGTCAGGTGACCCGTTGTTCGCCCGCGGGTGCCCCTCTCGCCTACCCTGAGCGTGTGGACGACGGCGGTGCGGGACCGCTGCCCAGCGCTGATGCGGGGGCACGCAGTCCTGCACGCGGTGACGCACGCAGCGATGCCGCTCCCTCGACCGACGAGCGGCACCTCCGCTCGCTGCTCGAGGCCAACCGCACCATCGTGGGCGACCTCGACCTGCACCACGTGCTCCACCGCATCGTCGAGGCGGCGGTGGTCCTGGTCGATGCCGAGTACGGCGCGCTGGGCGTGATCGCCGCCGAAGGTGTGGGGCTCGAGGACTTCATCCACGTCGGGATCGACGAGGAGACCGCGGCGGTCATCGGCCACCTGCCCGAGGGCAAGGGACTGCTCGGTCTGCTGATCGAGCAGCCGACACCGATCCGACTCGACGACCTGTCCGACCACGAGCGCTCTGTCGGCTTCCCCGCCGGCCACCCGCCCATGAAGGCGTTCCTGGGCGTGCCGATCCGGATCCGCGACGAGGTCTTCGGCAATCTCTACCTCACCCGCTCCGAAGGGGGCTTCACCGCCCAGGACGAGGAGATCGTCGAGTCTTTGGCGTCGACGGCGGCGGTGGCGATCGAGAACGCCCGGCTGTTCGCCAACTCCGTGCACCGGCAGGAGTGGCTCGCGGCCTCCGCCGACGTCGGCCGACGCCTGCTCACCGGTGACGACAGTGCGCTCCGGCTGATCGCCCAGGAGGTCCGCCGCCTGGCCGACAGCGACCTGATCACCCTCGTGCTCCCCGACGGGGACCGGTTGCGGGTCGCCGTGGCCGACGGGCGCGGCGCCGGCGATGTCGAGGGCAGCTACTACGACCGCGAGGAGACGCTCAGCGAGCTGGTGCTGGAGACCGGACGGCCGGTCCGCCTCGCTGATGCCACCGACACCACCGAGGTCGCGGGCCGCACCGTCTTCGTGACCGGCCAGCTCCAGGTCGGTCCGGTCATGATCCTGCCGTTGCTCGGCCGTGAGCAGGTCCGCGGCTCGCTGGTGGCGACGCGTGACCGTGGCCGCCGCCCGTTCACCGAGCTGGACATGGAGATGGCGACCACGTTCGCCAACCATGCCTCGGTCGCCATCGAGCTGGTCGAGGCCCGGCGCGACCAGCAGCGGGTGCTCCTGCTCGAGGACCGGGCCCGGATCGCGCGCGACCTCCACGACCACGTGATCCAGCAGATCTTCGCCGCGGGGCTCGTCGTACAGGCCACGGCGTCGCGGCTCGACGGCCTCGTCGACGTCACCGCGCTCCAGGACGTCGTCAGCCACCTCGACGACGCGATCAAGCAGATCCGGGTCTCGATCTTCCAGCTCCAGCCTCCCGCCAGCACGGGGCTGCGCTCGTCGGTGATGGACGTGGTTTCCGAGGTGCGACCCGGGCTGGGGTTCGACCCCACGATCGACCTGGACGGGCCGATCGACTCGGTGTGCGGTGAGGACCTGTCGCGGGACGTCACGGCCGTGGTGCGTGAAGCGCTGACCAATGTCGCCAAGCACGCGGAGGCCCGCTCCGCCCACCTGTCGCTGCACGCGACGACGTCGCAGCTCACCGTGACGATCAGCGACGACGGCCAGGGCATGGGCCCCGTCTCGCGGGTCAGCGGCCTGGAGAACATGCGTCGCCGGGCCGAGGACCGCGCGGGGTCGATGGTGCTGGCCGAGGTCCCCGACCTCGGGGGTACGACGATCGTCTGGACGGTCCCGATCAGCTGATCTGGCGGAGGACCCGGCGCGTCGGGACACTGGTCCCTGACAGGTTGCCCGCTGCTGGTGCACGCTGGGGGCGTGAGCACACCGCAGGGGATCCTGGTCGGCTACGACGGCGCGAGCGACGGCGACGTCGCTCTCGAGTGGGCCGTAGCCACCGCTGAGCACACCCATGACCCGCTCCGGGTCGTCATCGTCGAGGACGTGAGCGTCAACGACGGCTCCGGCTTGTGGACCGACGAGTACTGGGACGGCGTCGAGGAACGCGGCCGCGCCACCCTGCGGTCCCTGGGGGTCGCCGACCCTCAGGTCGACCGTCTCCGTGGGCGTCCGCTCGAGGCCCTGCTCGACCTGGCACCTCAGGCGAACCTGCTCGTGGTCGGGTCCCGCGGGCACGGACGGGTCGGCGAGATGATGCTCGGCTCGGTGAGCCAGCACCTCGCGGGCCATGCCGCGTGCCCCGTCGTGGTCGCCCGTCCGGCGTCCCGGCCCGGCTCGGCCCGGATCCTCGTCGGGATGGACGGCTCGGGCCCCGCCTCGCGGGCGCTCGACGTCGCCTGCCGACGCGCCGAGAAGACCGGTGAGGAGGTCGCGGCGGTCAGCGGGTTCCGGGTCTCCCGCGACGTCCCCGTCGACAAGCGTGGCAACGTCCCGGAGAAGATGTCCGCCCACATCCTCGAGCGCGAGCGCGACCTGTCCCTCTGGACGGCTCAGGCCAGGGCAGCCCACCCGGACGTCACGATGACCGAGGAGGTCGTCACCCTGCCCGCCGGGCGGGCCCTGGTCGGAGGCTCCGCCGACGCGAGCCTGGTGGTGGTGGGCACGCGCGGGCGCAACGCGCTCACCGGCCTGATCCTCGGCTCGACCAGCCACGAGGTGCTGCACCAGGCGCACTGCTCGGTGATCGTCGTCCGCTGACCTGACCGCGCACGCCGTCCGCGATGATGGGGCGGTGCCCGAACAGATCCACGCCATCGGCAAGCGCCGGGCGTGGGTGATCTGGCTGGTGGCGTTGTCGGTCTACGTGCTCGCGGTCTTCGACCGCAGCTCGCTCGGTGTCGCCAGCCTGCTCGCTACCCAGCGGTTCGGCATCACGGCCACCCAGCTGTCCTTCTTCGTCGTGCTCCAGCTGGTCGTCTACGCCGGACTGCAGATCCCGATCGGCGTACTCCTCGACCGCTTCGGCTCGCGAGCCCTCCTGCTGGTCGGGCTGGTGCTGCTCACGCTCGGCCAGGCGATGTTCGCCTTCGCGCAGTCCTTCGACGTCGCCGTGGTCGCCCGGGTGGTCCTCGGGGCCGGCGACGCGATGATCTTCGTCAGCGTGATCCGGCTGGTCGCCCTGTGGTTCCTGGTCCGGCAGGCACCGCTGGTGACCCAGCTGACCGGCCAGGTCGGGCAGGTGGGCGCGATCATCGCCGCCGCCCCGCTCGCCTACGCCCTGCAGCAGCTGGGCTGGACGAAGACTTTCGCGCTCGCATCCTCGATCGGTGTCGTGCTGATGGTCGCGGTCGCACTGATGGTCAAGGACTCGCCCTACCGACGCGAGTCCGTCGCCCGGATCAAGATGGGCGCCCTCACCCGGTCCTTGCGCCTGGTCTGGGGCAACCCCGGCACCCGGCTCGGCATGTGGTCGCACTTCACCGCCCAGTTCAGCGCCACGGTGTTCGCGCTGCTGTGGGGCTTCCCGTTCCTGGTGCGGGGCGAGGGCCTGTCGTCCGGTACCGCGAGCGCGCTGCTCATGGTGATGACGGTCTGGGTCGTGATCAGCGGGCTGGTCCTCGGCTCGATGGTCGCCCGCTTGCCCTACTACCGCTCCTACATGGTGATCGGGATCTGCGTCGCGATGACCTTGGGCTGGACCGCTGTGCTGCTGCGGTCGACCCCGGCCCCGACCTGGATGCTGGTCGCCCTGGTCTGCCTGATGGCGACCGGCGGGCCGGCCTCGATGGTCGGCTTCGACCTGGCCCGCACCTTCGTCCCGGTGGAGGCGTCTGGCCGGGCCAACGGGTTCGTCAACATCGGTGGCTTCACGGCCAGCCTGCTGACGATGGGGCTGATCGGCGTCCTGCTGGACTGGCACAGCGGTGGGGGCGGCAGCGCGTCGTACGACCTCAGCGACTTCCGGTTCGCCCTCTCGGTGCAGTACTTCTTCTGGGCCTTCGGGATCGCCCAGATCCTCCGCTACCGCCGCAAGGCCCTGGTCCACCTCGACCACCTCCACCCCGGCGCGGTCGACCAGATGAAGCGCGGCGAGGCCGTCGCCCACCTCGGCTTCCACGAGCGCGAGGGCGTCTGACCACGTCCGGTAGTCCGTGACGATCTGCATGCGAATGGGGGCCCGATCGCCTCCACTTCGTCACGGACTACCGGACCGGGTCAGGAGGGGTTTGCTCCGACTCCATCGCCGCGACGTAGTCGCGCTTGATCATCCGCCAGTCCTCGTCGGTCATGGTGCGGTGCCAGTAGGGGGAGCAGGAGAGGTCCTGGCGGGTCAGGGCTCGGTCGCCGAGGAGGTGGCGGCGTACGGCGCGGACCTCGTCCGCCTCCCCGTGCACGAAGCCGAACGGCCGACCCGCCGCGAAGTCGAGCGCGCGCACGGCGTCGTCGAGGAGGTCCCGGTCGCGGGCGTCGCCGCGGCGGTGGAGCCACCGCAGGTCGAGGTCGGCCGCGCTCTCGAGAGGTACTTCGTGGTCGGGGCCGTCGCAGACCAGCCGGACGACGGCGTGGGCGCCGGGCGGCAGCGTCTCGAGCGAGGCGGCGATCGCCGGCAGGGCCGACTCGTCGCCGACCAGGAGGTGCCAGTCGGCAGTCGGGTCGGGGCGGTAGCCGCCGCTCGGACCGGTGAACACCAGCACGTCACCGGGTTGCGCATCGGCCGCCCACGGACCCGCGACCCCGCTGTCGCCGTGCACGACGAAGTCGAGCGTGAGGCGGTGAGCGTCGGCGTCCCACGCCCGCACCGTGTAGCGACGCCGCGCCGGCCACTCCGCACGGGGCGCGGTGTCGCGCAGGTCCGCCGGGTCGAACACCTCGTCGTACGACGCGTGCGCCGGCCGAAAGGCGAGGTTGACGTAGGCGTCGGTGGCCTCAGGCATGACGAGGTCGGTCAGGTCGCCGCCCTCGAGCACGACCCGGACCAGGCTCGGCGTCAGCCGTTCGGTCGACGCGACACGTCCGTGCACGGAGACTCCTTCCGATGAAGTAAGGCGACCCTAATTTGCTGCGGACGGAGCGGGAGAATCGGCGTCAGCCACCCAGCGGCGGCAGCTCGCCGGTGAGCTCTCCGGTGTTGAGCGGGGAGTCCTTGCGCGAGACCAGGTCACGCCGCTCCGCGGCGCTCATCGCCTCGACCAGCGGCGCCACGTCGGTGCCGAAGCCGTCGACCTCGGGCGCCACCGGCGCCGGGACCA
This sequence comes from uncultured Actinomycetota bacterium, assembly GCA_963820015.1. GTDB lineage: Bacteria > Actinomycetota > Actinomycetes > Propionibacteriales > Nocardioidaceae > Nocardioides. Next base: position 10,689 of record CAWFYO010000013.1, read on the forward strand.
CCGAGTGGACGACCCGGTCGGCGTACACGTGCACCACGTTGAAGGCCTGGTGCCCGTCGACCGCCGAGATCAGCCGGTCGAGCGGGGCCGGGTCGACGGTGTAGCAGGTGGCCGCGGCCACCGAGACCGGAATGCCGGCGAACGTCGAGTGGGAGGTGAAGTGGTAGTGCCCGCCGATGATCGCGCGCACGTCTGAGCCGCGGACCACGCCGGCGAGGCGCTCGGTCTCGAGCAGCTCGATGATCTCCGCGGCCGGCACCAGCGGAGAGGGGATCGGCGGGTGGTGCAGGGCCAGGATCGTGCCGTGCGCCGCCGGCGTCGCCAGGACGTCGCGCAGCCAGGTGAGCTGGTCGTCGGAGAGCTCGCCGTGGTGCCAGCCCGGCACGCTGGTGTCGAGGCTGACGATCCGCAGGCCCGCCACGTCGTACGCCCGATCCTGCGACTGCTCCGACTCCTCGCCGAAGAGCTCGCGGGAGTACGCCGCCCGGTCGTCGTGGTTGCCCATGCACCACACGACCTGGGCTCCGATCCGCTCTGCCAGCGGCTCCACCATCGCGCGCAGCTGCCGGTAGGCCGCGGGCTCACCCAGGTCGGCCAGGTCACCGGTGAACACCAGCGCCTGCGGCGCTGGGTCGATCCGGGCCAGCCGCTCGAGCGCCGCCCGGAACCGGTCGATGGTGTCGATCACGCCGTACTGCCGTTCCTCGCCGGCCAGGAGATGGGTGTCGCTGACGTGCGCGACGACGTGTGACGGGGGAGCGAGCTGGCCGAACTGGATCACGACGAGAGGGTACGGCGCTCGCTGTTGGCGTCGGCGCAGGAGGGCGCTCTGCGCCGTCTCGCAACCACGGCGACCTCACCGCGTGGCCGCCGTGGTTCCCGGTGGTGTGCCACGGCGACGCAGCCAACCGCGTCACCACTCGGGATCGCGCTCGGTGGGGACGTGCTGGGCGATCCCCGACTGGGTCATCAGCCGGATCCTCCGCACCCACCACAGGATCCGGAGGCAGATCAGGCCGCCCAGGCCGAGCAGGATGCCACCGACCGTGCGGCCGGAATGGTCGTGGCGGAACCCATCGAGGACGAGGAGAGCCCCGACGGCGGTCAGGACGCAGCCCACCACCGCGACCAGGACGAGCACGGTCGTACGGCGCGTGGCCACCCGGCGCTCCCTACTCCCGGGCCGGGTCGATCCGGCCGGTCACCTCGCCGAGGGTGATCCGTCCACCGGCGGCGCCGCGGGCGGAGTAGCGCAGCGTGACCTCGTCACCGTCGTCGAGGAACGTCCGGCCGCCGGCGAACGGCTCCTTCCCGCCCCAGCTCAGCTCGAGGAACGAGCCGCGGGTCGCGGGCTCGGGCCCACTGATGGTGCCGCTGGCGAAGAGGTCGCCCGGACGGGTGCTGGCGCCGTTGACGGTGAGGTGGGCGAGCATCTGGGCGGGCGACCAGTACATCGTGCGGTACGGCGGTCGGCTGACGACCTCGCCGTCGAGCACCACCTCGACGTCGATGTCGAGCCCGCGTCCTCCCTGCAGGTAGGGCAACGGCGTCGGGTCCTGCCCGGGCAGGTCGCACCAAGCGGCGTCGAGGGCGGCCAGCGGGGTGACCCAGGCGCTGACCGAGGTCGCGAACGACTTGCCGAGGAAGGGGCCGAGCGGCACGTACTCCCAGGCTTGGATGTCGCGGGCGCTCCAGTCGTTGAGGCCGACGACGCCGAACACGTGGTCGGCGAAGGCGTCGACGGGGATGCGGTCGCCCAGCCCGGAGCCGGCGCCGAGCACGAAGCCGAGCTCGGCCTCGAGGTCGAGCCGGCGGCTCGGGCCGTACGTCGGGGCGGCCTCCGCAGGCGCCTTGCGCTGCCCGCACGGCCGGACCACCGGCGTGCCGCTGACGACGACGGTGCCGCCGCGCCCGTGGTAGCCGACGGGGAGGTGCCGCCAGTTGGGCAGCAGCGGCTCCGCGCCGGGTCGGAAGATCCGGCCGACGTTTGAGGCATGGTCGAGCGAGGCGTAGAAGTCGACGTAGTCGCCGACCCGGAACGGCAGGTGGAGGGCGACGGCGTCGAGAGGCACCGCCTCGGCGCCCGGCACCCGCTCGGCCAGGACGGCGCGGGTCTCCGTCCACGCCTCCGGGCCCAGCGCCATGAAGGCGTTGAGGGCCGGCTCGGCGAGCTCGGCCCGGCCGGTCACACCGGCGGCGTCGACGACCGTGTCGCCGTAGCGGACGCCCACGCGGGGCGCCGTGCCCTCGGTCGAGTAGACGCCGTAGGGGAGGTGGTCGAGCCCGAAGCCCGACCCGCCGGGGAACTCAGGCATGGGGGGCCTCCAGCAGGCCGAGCCCGACGAGGTCGTCGACCGGCTCGGAGACGCTGCACGAGCCGTACGACGTGAACCAGCGCCGCGCCCCCGCCAGGTCGGACTGCCGGGCCATCGCGACCAGGTCGTTGGCGTAGTGGTCGTCGAGCACCTGGGCGACCTCGGTCGGCGTACCGCCGTCGAAGGCGAGCCGCGTGGCCAGCAGCACGTTGAGGAAGCCATGGTGCTCGAAGCCGGTGTCGTGGTCGCGATGGCGGACCGCGTGGTGCAGCCCGGCGGTGCACTTGAACGGCGTCTCGCGGTCGAGGGCGGCGTCGATCCAGGCCGCGACCGTGGCGGCGGTCGGGAAGAGGTGGGCCTCGAGCCCGCCGGTGCGGAGCTTGAGGTGGTGCTCGGCGGCGGCGATCTCGTCGGCGGCCGAGAGCCAGTCGGGAGTCGGCTCGGCCTGAGGGAGCTCGACATGGACGGCGGTGTCGGCGAGGTACCCGTCCGCGCGAGCGGCGTCGACGGCGGCGGTGATCCGGCGGACGTTGCCGGTCAGGTCGTCGAGGTCGCGCACCGCCGCCTCGAGCCCGACCAGCCGGTGGCCCTTGGACGCGGCCAGCCGGGCGACGCCGGCGACTGCTCCGGCACCGCCGGTGAGCACCACGGAGACCGGTACGTCGGGGGGGACGTCGGGCAGGTCGGTGTCCCGGACGACGAGAGGGCCGACCAGGTCGGCATACCACTCGCCGTGGCGGGCGGCGTACGCCGAGACGGCGTCTCCGAGCGCGGCGTTGCCGGGCGGGAAGACGGCCGCGTCGTCGACGAGCCCGGACCAGGCCTCGGGGATGGCTGGAGGGGTGGTCACGAGCCCCACCTTTCCACAGCTCACACGAGCCGGGCGCGCCCCCGCTTGTGGAGCTGGTCGGCGATGATCACGCGCTGCACCTCGCTCGCACCCTCCCAGATCCGCTCGACGCGGAGCTCTCGGAAGAAGCGCTCGGCGACGTTCTCCCGCATGTAGCCGCGGCCTCCGAACACCTGCACGGCCCGGTCGGCCACGCGGCCGGCCATCTCGCTGCAGAGGAGCTTCACCATGGAGCACTGTGCGTGGGCGACCTTGAGGTCGAGGCCGGCGTCGAGGCTGCGGGCGAGGCCGTAGACCGTCGAGCGGGCGGCGAACAGCTCGGTGAGGCTGTCGGCGAGCATGGCCTGCACCAGCTGCTTGTCGGCGAGCCGCTCGGTGCCGATCTTGCGCCGCGTGGCGAAGGCGGTCATCTCGTCGAGGAGCCGCTCGGTCGCGCCGAGGCAGCGAGCCGCGATCATCAGCCGCTCGAACCGGAACCACTCGTAGACGAACGACATCCCGGCCTCTTCGGACCCGATGAGCTGGGTCGCCGGCACGCGGACGTCCTCGAACGCGACGACGGGATGGTGGTGGGCGATCGTGTGGGTGTAGGCCGGCGTGCGGACCACGCGGATGCCCGGCGTGTCCTTGTCGGCGACGAAGAGGGCCTGCTCGCCAGCGTGGTCGCCGGTCGTCAGCACCGCCTGGAAGAAGACGTAGTCGGCCTTGTTGTACGACGTCACGTGCCACTTCACGCCGTTGAGGACGTAGTCGTCCCCGTCGCGGGCCGCCGTGGCCTGGAGGTCGGAGACGTCGGAGCCGGCGTACTCCTCGGTGATGGCGTAGCACTCCTCGCGCCGCCCCTCGACGGTCGGGATCAGGAAGGTTTCGCGCTGGTGCTCGTTGGCGACCGCCGGCCACCATGCCGGGGGCGTGGTCAGGCACCAGGCGAGGGCGTTGGTGACCCGGCCGCCCTGCTCCTGGACGAGGACCTGCTGGAGCGTCGTACAGCCGCGGCCGCCGACGTCGGCGGGGATGTTGGTGGCGGTGAGGCCCAGCTCGACGGCCCGGGCCTCGAGCCGGTGGGCGACGTCGAGGGGGAGCTCGCCGTCGTGCGCTTCGGCGTACTCCTCGTGGGGGATGAGCTCATCGGCGAAGCCGCGGGCGCGGGCCTGCAGCTCGAGGTCGTCGGGGGTGAGTCCGTACACCGTTCCTCCGTCGTTGACTGACTGTTCAGTCTATGCCACGCTCGCGGGCATGACCACTGTGCCGCGCACAGCCGATGTCGTCGTCGTCGGCGGGGGGACGATCGGAGCCTGGGCCGCCTGGTTCCTGAAGGAGTCGGGCGCCGGGGAGGTCGTCCTCGTCGAGCGGGACACGCTCGGCCAGGGCGCGAGCTCACGGGCGGCCGGGATGGTGCGGGCGCAAGGTGGCACCGAGGCTGCAGTCCGACTGGGCATGTTCAGCCGCGACTTCTACGCCGCCCAGCAGGAGCGGCTGGGGATCGACTCGGGGTTCGTGGCCCAGGGCTACTTCATGCCCTGCTTCAGCGAGGGCGAGGTCGCGCAGGCCCGCGCGCGGATCGCGATGCAGCAGGGGATTGGCCTCGACGTGCGCTGGGTCGGCGGCGACGAGGTCGACGCGATGAACCCGGCGATGGCGCCCGGGCAGACGCTGGGCGCGTCGTACGCCGCGGAGGACGGCTACCTCGACCCGCCCCGCAACGTCCTCGCCTACACCGCGGCCCTGTTCACCGCGGGGGTCCGGGTCTGCGAGCGGACGGCCTTCACCGGTCTCGACGTGGCAGGCGGCCACGTGACCGGCGTCCACACCTCGGCGGGTGACGTCGCCACGCCGCGGGTCGTGCTCACCGGCGGACCCACCCTGGCAGCCGTGGGCGAGGCGGCCGGCGTCCGGATCCCGGCGGGTGCCGCCCGGCACCAGGTGGTGGTGACCGAGGCGCACCCGGACTTCGCAGCCGAGCGGCTCCCGATGGTCTTCGACGTGGCGTCGGGGATCTACTGGCGCCCGTGCGAGGGCGGCGTGCTCTGGGGGATGAGCAACCCCGACGAGGCGCCGGGTGAGGCCGTGGAATTCGACACCGGCTACTACGACGTGATGGCCGCGCGGATGGCGACCCTGGTGCCAACGACGGCGAAGGTCGGGCTGCGCAAGACCTGGGCGGCCACCATCGACTTCACGCCCGACCACCTGCCGATCCTCGGTCCGGCGATCGGGGCCGACGGCCCCGTCGAGGGCACCGTCGTCGCGGCCGCCGGCGGCCACGGGATGATGTGGGGCCCCGGCGTGGCCAAGGCCGCAGCCGACCTCACCCGCTCCGGCACCACCGACGTCGTCAACGTCACCGACCTCGGGCTCGACCGCTTCGACGAGCACGGCCGCTCCCGGCTCGACCCCGACCCGATCGCCCTGCCCTTCCCTGAGACCACCTCCCGCTGACCCCTCGCGCCCTCTCCCAGCTGTAACGCTCCGTTATCTACTCCGGTGCGCCCGTGCACGGGCGCACCAGTGCAGATAACGGAGCGTTACAACCGAGGGGTCAGCGGGGGAGGACCAGTGCGTCGACGACCAGCGCACCCTGACCAGAGCCCGCCGGGGTGACCACGACCGGGTTGAGGTCGAGGCCGGCCAGGTGGTCGCCGAGCTCGACGGCCAGCTGCCCCAGAGCTACGACGGCATCCACGAGGGCGGCGAGGTCAGCCGGCTCGGCCCCGCGGAACCCGTCGAGCAAGGTGGCCAGCCGGAGCGAGCCGATCATGGCCAGCGCCTGCTCGTGGGAGACCGGCGGCAGCGCCACCGCCCGGTCGGCGACCAGCTCGACCAGCGTGCCACCGGCAGCCACCACCACCAGCGGCCCGAGCAGGGGGTCGGCCACGATCCCCAGCGCCACCTCCACCCCTGAGACCTGTCGCTGCACGAGCACCTCGGGTCCGAGCCGCGCTGCCAGGTCGTCGTACGCCGACGCGACGGCCTCGGCGGAGCCCAGCCCGAGGCGTACGCCGTCCGCCTCCGTCTTGTGGTGCACCTCGTCGGACGCGGTCTTGAGCACCACCGGGAAGCCGTACGACGTCGCGGCCGCCACCGCCCCGTCCCGACCGGTCACCACACCGCCGGGCACCGGTCGGATGCCGTAGGCGTCGAGCAGGTCGGCCCACGAGCCGTCCAGGGCCGCGGCCCACCGCGCCCGCCGGGCGGCGTCGACCACGACGGGCGCCCGCGCCGGGGGCGGTGGCGCCAACAGGTGGCCCAGTGCCCGGAGCCCGGAGGCGGTCCCCTCGAGCACCGGGATCCCGGCCGCCCGGAGCCGGGCCGCGCCGGCCTGGTCGACCGCCGAGCCGAGGTTGGACAGCACCGCGACCGGCTTGTCGGTGCGCTCGACCAGGGCGAGGAGCGCGGACACGAAGCTCTCGTCGCCGTCGTACTCCTCGACCAGGTCCACCGCCAGCGCCACCGCACCGACGCCCGGGTCGTCGGCCAGCGCCGCCAGGCAGTCACCGAACAGGCTCTCCGTGTCGGCGCCACTGCCCCACACGTCGAGCGGGTTGGTCGGCTCGAGGCCCGGGTCGAGCAACGACGAGAGCCGCTCGACGGTCGCCAGTGCGAGCGGCGCCAGCGGGACGCCGAGCCGCTCGGCGACGTCGGCCACCAGCACCCGCTCGGCTCCCGAGTCGTGCGCCGTGGCGAGCCCGCGCCCCGACGACGGCAGGGCGCGCCGGCCGATCGCGAACAGCTCGAGGCTGTCGGTGAGATCGGCCAGGTCGCCACACCGGTGGACGCCGTACGCCGCGAAGAGCGCCTCCCAGCCGGCGTCCGACCCCGCGATCGCGCCCGAGTGCGCGTCGACCAGCGACTGTCCCCGCGTCGAGGTCCCGACCGTCAGCGCACACACCGGGATGTCGCGCTCGGCAGCCTCGGCCAGGCACGCCGCCAGCCGCGGTGCGTCGCGCATCGTCTCCAGCACCAGCCCGACCACCCGCGTCGACGGCAGCGACAGTGCATAGGCGAGATGGTCGGCCGTGGTCGTCACCAGCTCCTGCCCCGACGAGACCGCGACCGAGAAACCCAAGGCGCGACGCGTGCGCAGCAGCGCCGAGAAGACCGAGCCGGAGTGGGTGATCAGCGCGACCGGCCCGGCCGGCAGCGGGTCGCGCTCGAGGTAGCCGATCGCCCGCACCCCCGTCGTGGTGTCGACGAAGCCCATGCACCCTCCCCCGACGAGCGCCAGGTCGCCCGCAGCCGCAACCACCTCGTCGCGGATGCCGTACGCCGGCCCGTAGACGACCGCGCCGGCGTCGCCGCGCGCAGCAGCGAGCGAGAGTGTCGGCACCAGCGCCGCGTCCGGCACCCCCAGCAGCACGAGGTCCACGGGTTCGGGGACGTCGGCCAGCGACGGCACGCACGGGTGCCCGAGCACCGTGGCACGACCCGGGTTGACCAGGTGGACCCGCTCGAGCCCCGGCGAGCGCAGCACCTCGGTGGTCACCCGCCAGCCGAAGGAGTCCGGCCGATCGCTGGCACCCACCACGGCTACCGATCGGGCGGACATCATCGCCCGCAGCCGGGGCGGCGCGTCGACGCTCACCGAACGCGCAAGGCAACGGCCAGAGAGACCGGCCCGCGGTGACCGCCGCCGGCCACGAGCGCGTCGTAGGGGTTCGTCATCGGTCACCGTTCGTCGAGGTCCCTGACTGACTGTTCAGTCTAAGACGTGCTAGCGTTTCGCCACAAGAAGCGAAGCCGGTACGGGGAGACGATGCGGGTGATGGCGACGCGGGACCGGAGCGGCGATGCCGTCGCCGACGTACGCCGAGACCAGATGCTCTCGGCGGCCGCCACGCTGATCGCCGAGCGTGGCTTCAGCGAGACCCGGATCGCCGACGTCGCCGACCGGGTCGGCGCCAGCCCCGCCCTGGTCATCTACTACTTCAAGACCAAGGACAACCTCCTCACCGAGGCCCTGCGCTGGTCGGAGCGCTTCTTCTACTCCGAGACCGAGGAGATGCTGCGCTCCACCAGGAGCCTGCGCTCGCGCCTGGAGACCCTGGTGGACTGGGTGATCGTGCCCGACAAGCAGACCGAGCTCACCGGCGACTGGGGTCTGTGGTTCGACCTGTGGGCGCAGGCGTTCCGCCACCCCGAGGTCAAGAAGGACCGCGCCGAGCTCGACGCCCAGTGGCGCGACCTCATCGCGCGCGTGGTCCGGTCGGCGATCGATGCCGACGAGATCGCCGAGATCGACGTCGACACCTTCGCGATCATGTGGGGGTCGCTCCTCGACGGGCTCGTCGTCCAGGTCGCCCTCGACGACCCGGTCGTCACCGGCAAGCTGGCCCGGAAGATTGCGGTCGACGTCGCCTTCAAGGAGCTCGGGCTCGACGCCGAGCCGGCCACGCGACCTACGACGAGGAAGAAGGCCTGAGCGGACCTGCTCGGCAGGTCTGGCGCGTCGCCGTCACCCGTCCTACCGTCGTCGGTGGACACGAGACCACCTCATTCCGAGATGGCCTGCAGGACAGGAGGCCATGCTGTGTTCATCCAAGTGATCCAGGGCAAGTGCACCCGCCACGACGAGCTGAGGGCGATGGCGGACGGTTGGCGCGAGGAGCTCGGCGGTGGTGCGGTGGGCTGGCTCGGCGGCACCTACGGCATCACCGACGACGACGACTTCATCGGCGTGATCCGCTTCGAGTCGCGTGAGGCGGCGATGGCGAACTCCGAACGGCCCGAGCAGGGAGCCTGGGCCGAGAAGATGATGAGCCTCATGGACGGTCCGGTGGAGTTCCACGACTGCGACGACGTCATGCTCTTCATGGACGGCGGGTCCGATCGGGCCGGTTTCGTCCAGGTGATCGAGGGCAAGGTCGACGACCCCAGCCGGATCAAGGCGATGCTCGCCGACACCACGATGCTCCACGAGATGCGGCCCGACATCATCGGCGGCACGCTCGCGATCGAGGCCGACGGCAGCTTCATCGAGACGATCGCGTTCCGCGACGAGGACAGCGCCCGCGCGGGTGAAAGGACCCCGCCGCCCCCCGAGGTGGCCTCGGAGCTCGAGTCGATCATGGCGGGCGCGAGGTTCTACGACCTCCACCACCCCTGGTTCGAGTCGGCCTGACGGGAGACCGACCGGCCCATGAGCTTCGACGTCCCCGGGGACGCCTACGGGCGGTTCATGGGCCGCTACTCCGAGCCGTTGGCCGACCAGTTCGTCGAGCTGGCCGGTGTACGACGCGGGCAGCGGGTGCTCGACGTCGGCTGCGGGCCGGGTGCTCTCACCGCCCGGCTCGTGGCTCGGTGCGGTGCCGAGAGCGTGTGCGCTGTCGACCCGTCCGCGCCGTTCGTGGACGCGGTCCGCGAGCGGCTGCCCGGAGTCGAGGTGCACCAGGGAACCGCTGCGGCGCTGCCCTTCGCCGGCGACTCCTTCGACCTGTGCCTGGCCCAGCTGGTCGTGCACTTCATGGCGGACCCTGTCGCCGGCCTGCGCGAGATGGCTCGGGTCGCCCGGCCGGGCGGGGTGGTCGGCGCGTCGGTCTGGGACCACACCACGGGCACCGGTCCGCTCTCGCCGTTCTGGGCCGCGGCTCGCGACCTCGACCCGTCCGCCCCCGGTGAGGCGGACCTGGCGGGCAGCCGCGAGGGGCACCTCGCCGAGCTCGCCGAGTCGGCGGGCCTGGGCGACGTCGCGTCCACGTCACTGACGGTGCGGGTCGCCTTCGCGACCTTCGACGACTGGTGGGCGCCCTACCTGTTGGGGGTCGGGACGACCGGCGACTACATGGAGACGCTCGACGAGCAGCGCCGGCAGGCGATCGAGCAGCGCTGCCGTGAGGTGCTGCCGGCGGCGCCCTTCGAGCAGGAGGCGCGGGCCTGGGTGGTGCTGGCCCGCGCCTGACGGTCAGTCGACCAGCACGCGCAAGGCCCGCGCCGACACCAGCACCGTGACCTCGAGGCCCTCCGCGAACCCGTCGTGCGGCTCGCCGAAGGGCTTGGCCAGACCCTGGGGTGACAGGTCACCGGCCATCAGACCGAGGCCCCGAGCAGGCGGCCGGCGAAGTGGTCACAGTTGGCGACGAAGCGGTCGACGTCGGCGTCGGTGTGCTGCACGGAGATCAGCCACTGCTCGACCTTGCCCCACGGTGGGAGGAACGCGCCCCGGTTGTGCTGGACCAGCCAGTGGCCCTGGCCGTAGCGGTCGTCGAGGTCGCGGAAGTCGCGGAAGTTGCGGATGCGGTGGGGCAGGAACGACACGCAGCCCTTGGCGCCGGCGGTCACCACGCGCCAGGGGGCGTCGTACCGGTCGATGACGCCCTGGAGACCGTCGCGCATGCGGTCGCGCAGCGCGTCGAGATGGGCGTACGCCGCGTCGTCGAGCACCTCGGTCAGCATCGCGCGAGCGGCGGCCATGGCGAGGGGGTTGCCGTTGAAGGTGCCGACCTGCTCGTACTCCCCGCGGGCGATCAGGCCCATCACCTCGTCGCTGCCACCGATCGCCGCGGTGGACACCCCGCCGCCGACGGACTTGGCGATGCAGACCAGGTCGGGCCTGACACCGAGCAGCCCGGAGACGCCACCGGGGCCTACCGTGAGTCCGGTCTTCACCTCGTCGAAGGTCAGCAGCGCGCCGTGGGCGTGGAGGAGGTCCTTGAGGGCGGCGAGATAGCCGTCGTCGGGGTGGATGATCCCGGCGTTCATCATGATCGGCTCGACGATCATGCCGGCGACCTCGCCGGGGTGGGCCTCGAGCACTCGTTGCACTGCCTCGAGGTCGTTGAAGGGCACGATCGTGGTGAGCGCGGTGATCGCGTCGGGGATGCCGGAGTTGTCGGTGACCCCGAGGGGCGCGTCGGCGGGGCCGATGTCGGCCGAGTCGTCGGGCAGGACCGAGACCATCACGGAGTCGTGGTGTCCGTGGTAGCCGCCCTCGACCTTGAGGATCCGGTCGCGGCCGGTGGCGGCTCGCATCAGGTGGACCGCGTCCATCGTCGACTCGGTGCCGGAGTTGCAGAACCGCCACAGGGGCTGGCCGAAGCGCGCGGCGAGGTTGTCGGCGACCACGATCGAGTCCTCGGTGGGCTGGGCGAAGTGGGTGCCGCGGGCGACCCTCTCCCGCACCGCCTCGACGATCGCCGGATGTGCGTGCCCGGCGAGGGAGACGCCGTACCCGCCGTGGAAGTCGGAGTACTCGTTGCCGTCGACGTCGTAGGTCTTGGAGCCGAGGCCGTGGCTGATCCAGACCGCGTGCGGCTCGGCGATCTGCCAGTTGGAGGTGGCACCGCCGGCGAGGGTGTGCGCCCGCTCGGACATGGCCTCGCTGGCTCGCTGCCGCTCCAGGAAAGCGTCCGTCTCGTCCGCGATCAGCTCGTCGAGACGGGTCGACAGCTCGGGTTCGGTCTCGGTCGCGGTCATGGCGCTCCTGGTTCCCGGGAAAAGAATCATTGACTGACTGTTCAGTCTAAGTGAGGGGGTTCCGGTCGGCAAGGCGGACACGAGGGCGCTTCGGCGTGGAGGTCGCCACGCCGGATCCGGTCTCGGTGATCGAAACCTCTCCGACACTCGACATTCCACCCGACCTGGGGCAACAATGTGATGGTTGGCTGAACAGTCAGTTAGGACTCGCTGTGCATCTCAGGTCGACTCGTGCTGTCGACCCCGAAGGAGCTGGCATGAGCTTCGACCCGAACGATCCCACGCTCCGCCGCCGCCGGTCACGGCCGCAGCTGGCCCGACGAGACCTCCTGCGGGGAGGCCTGTGGCTCACGGTGGGGGTGGGCGCTGCGCCGCTGCTGGCGGCCTGTGGTAGCAACAGCTCCTCGGGAGCGGCGGCCAACGGCGGCGCCCCCTACCCGCTGGCGCGACCCGACCAACCCGTGACCCTGTCCATCAAGGACAGCAACCCTCCGATCGACGACGGCCTCGACCCCGAGTCGGGCGGCACCTTCAACATCCTCAACTACGCCCAGTACATGGCGCCGGGTGTGATGAAGGCGTTCGGCAAGAAGCACGGCGTCTCGGTCGAGGTGACGCCGTACAACAACTACGACGAGATGCTCGCCAAGATCCGGCAGCCCGGCCAGTCCTTCGACCTCGTCTTCCCTGGCCCGAGCGTGCTCAGCAAGATGGTCTACGCAGAGCTGATCCAACCGCTCAACCACTCCTATGTCCCGCATCTGAAGAACGTCTGGCCGGAGTTCCAGAACCCCTGGTACGACCAGGGCGCGAGGTACACCGCCCCCTACACGATCTACGGCACGGGGATCATGTACCGCGCCGACCGGGTGACCGACGTGCCCGCGGTCGGCTACGACCTGCTGTGGGACAAGGCGTACGCCGGCAAGGTCTACGTGCTGGACGACCGGCAGGAAGCCATCGCCATGTCGTTGCTGCGCAACAAGATCACCGACGACGTGAACACTTCCAACCCCGCCGACGTCCAGAAGGCGACCGACAGCCTGATCGAGCTGATCAGCCTGGTGAACGTCAAGACAGACATCAACGCCTACTCCGAGGTCCCCGAGGGCACGGCCACGGTGCACCAGGCCTGGTCCGGCGACGTGATCGCGGGGCAGTACTACCTGCCGAAGGGGCAGACCCCCGAGGTACTCGGCTACTGGCGGCCCAGCTCTGCGGACTACGTCATCGGCAACGACAACATCGCCATCCCGAAGTCCGCGAAGAAGCCGGTGCTGGCCCACCTGCTGATCAACGACCTGCTCGACAACAAGATCGGGCTCCAGAACTTCGGCTGGAACGGCTACCAGCCTCCGCTGACCAAGCTCTCGGCGAAGTACCTGACCGCCCAGGGCTACATCCCGAAGAACCTGGCCAACTCCGTGGTCGACCGAAGCGACTTCACCAAGGGCCACACCTTCTACGAGGTCGGCCCGGCCACCGAGGCGCTCTGGCAGACCAACTGGGCAAGGTTCAAGGCCGGTGGCTGACAAGGCGTCGGGCCACGAGCGCGCGACCCGGCGCCTGTGGCCGACCCTGGCCTTGCCCGGCACGCTCTGGCTGATCGCGCTGTTCGTCGTGCCGTTCTACGCGGTGATGGCGGTCGCCTTCAGCGGTCAGATCAACATCTTCAACGAGCCGATCCCGGCCTGGAACCCCGTCACCTGGGAGTTCTCGACGTTCACCGGCGTCATCCAGGACTCATTGACACCGACCGGCGTCTACCACGAGGTGTGGGTCCGGACGGCGATCTACTCGTTCTGGGCCCTGGTCATCTGCCTGGCGGTCGGCTACCCGGTCGCGTACTACACCGCCCGGCTCGCCCGGAAGCGCCGCGGCCTGATTCTGGCCCTCATCCTGGCGCCGTGGTGGATCAACTACATCACGCGCATGCTCGCCTGGGTGAACCTCCTGCAGGACGACGGCTACGTGAACAAGGTGCTCGGGTGGTTCGGCGTCCCGCCGCACGCCTGGCTGTCCGGGAGCTCGTTCACCGTCGTGTGGGCGCTCGCCTACGGCTACCTGCCCTACTTCATCATCCCGTTGTTCGCCTCGCTCGACCGCATCGACCAGCGCCTGCTGGAGGCCTCCCGCGACCTCGGCGTCGGGATGGTCCGGACGTTCCTGCACGTCACGCTTCCCCTGTCGCGGATGGGTCTGATCACGGCTCTGGTGATCACCGCCCTGCCGATGGCCGGCGACTACTACACGAACACGATCGTGTCGGGATCACCCAACACCAACATGGTCGGCAACCAGATCGAGCTGTTCCTGCTCGAAGGACCCCAGAAGAACATCGGCGCGAGCCTCGTGCTGCTGCTGTCGCTCGTGCTGATGTTCTTCATGTTCTACTACCTGATCCTCACCCAGCGGGCCAGCAGAGAGGCGACCCGATGACCGTCGTCGAACGGCCGGCAGCAGCCGAAGGCTCTGCGCCGACCCGGACCCGGACCCGCGTTCCCCCGTGGCGCAACCCGTGGCGCCGGCCCTACGTGCTCGCCACCATCACGTGGGTCTACATCATCTGGTCCCTGGTGCCCGTGCTGGTCGCCATCCAGTTCTCGTTCAACAACGGCCGGTCCCGCAGCGTGTGGCAGGGCTTCTCGACCCAGTGGTACTGCTGCAGCGATGGCTCGGTCTTCGAGGACCCGAGCATGTTCCACTCGTTGCGCAACAGTCTCATCCTCGGCATCGCGACGGTGCTCGTGGCCACTCCACTGGGGGTTGCCCTCGCGATGGGTCTGACCCGGTGGCGCTCCCGGGCGAGCACGGTCGCCAACGGCATCTCCTTGGTCCCGTTGGTGACTCCGGAGATCGTCGTGGGCTCCGCCCTCTACCTGGTGTTCGTCAACCTCTACAAGCTCGTGCCGCTGGGCCTGCCGGCGATGCTGCTCGGGCACGTCACGTTCTCGGTCTCCTACGTCCTGGTCATCGTGCGGTCGCGGCTGCTCAGCATCGGCGGGGAGTACGAGGAGGCCGCCCGCGACCTGGGGGCCAGCTCGCTGCAAGCCATCCGCACCGTCCTGCTGCCGCTGTTGTTGCCGGCGGTCTTCGCCTCGGCGATGATCGTGTTCGCGACCTCACTCGACGACTTCGTGGTCAGCCAGTTCCTCTTCGGGAGCGCGGAGAACGAGACCGTACCGATCCTGCTCTACAACGCCGTTCGCAACGCTCCGACGCCGGCGCTGAACGCCCTGGCCACCATCCTGCTGGTCGGGACGTTCCTCGCCCTGATCCTGGCGCTGGTCGCGCTTCGCGCGCGTCGGCGCGGTGATGACGAGTCGGCCCTCGAAACGCTCGCGGACTGGGGCTGACCCGGCGGCTCAGCCCGTTTCGGCGTAGGCGACGTGGTGGTCGGGCGACGCCACCAGCAGCCGGAGCGACTCGGGCGGCAGGCACACCGTGACCGGCTGCCCGGCGGTGAAGGTGCCGTTGGTCGCCTGGTTGGTGACCAGCGCCTGCACTACGGCGCCCTGCGGCAGCCGCACCAGGACCTGGGTGGTCGAGCCGAGGAAGACCGTGCGGTCGACCATCCCCGGCAACCGGCTGGTACCCGTGAGTCCGGCCTCTTCCAGCTCGACGCACTCGGGTCGGATCACGGCGCGGCCCGGGCCGGTGCCGTGGTCGGCAGCCGCCTTCGCGTGCAGGGTGAACTCGCCGTAGCGGATCGGGCGGATGACACCCGTGTCGGACAGGCACTCGACGTCGAGGAGGTTGGCGACGCCGAGGAAGTCCGCGACGAACTCGGTGACCGGCTCGCGGTAGACCTCCTCGGCCGTACCGAGCTGCATGATCCGGCCGCCGTCCATGACGACCAGCCGGTTGGACATCTCGAGGGCTTCCTCCTGGTCGTGGGTCACGAACACGAAGGTGATCCCGATCTCACGCTGGAGGCCGGTGAGCTCGGCACGCAGCGAGTGGCGCAGCTTCGCATCGAGTGCGCCGAGCGGCTCGTCGAGGAGCAGGACGGCGGGTTCGAGGACCAGCGCCCGGGCGAGCGCCACCCGTTGCTGCTGCCCGCCTGAGAGCTGATGAGGGCGACGCTTGCCGTAGCCCGACAGCTGGACCAGCTCGAGCGCCTTGGCGACCTTGGCCTCCCGGGCCCGCTTGTCGAGGTCCTTGCGCCACCGGAGTCCGTAGGCGACGTTACGCTCGACGTCGAGGTGGGGGAACAGGGCGTAGCTCTGGAAGACGGTGTTGACCGGTCGCTTGTGGGCGGGGACCTGCGCCACGTCCACCCCGTCGATGAGGATCTGGCCGTCGGTCGGCTGCTCGAAGCCGGCGAGCATGCGCAGGGTGGTGGTCTTGCCACATCCGGAGGGACCCAGCAGAGTGAAGAACTCGCCCGGCTCGATGTCCAGGTCGATCCCGTCGACGGCGGTGACGCCGTCGAACTCCTTGCGGAGACCGATGATCGAGATGGCCCCGCCGGTATGGGGACCTGGTTCGCTCCGCGCCATGCCCGGGAGTCTAGACAGCACCGAGGGCGGAAGGAACCACATGACTGACTATTCAGTTAATTGCTCCTCCGTCCGCGGACGAGAAGCGCGCGTGCTGTCGACGTGAGTCCCCACGAGCCCTAGACTTGCTTGAACAGCCGTTCAGCC
>CAWFYO010000014.1:0-750248 GCA_963820015.1 uncultured Actinomycetota bacterium
CCGACGTCGTCGAGGTACCGGCACCGCCGAAGCTGTGACGCGCCGGGGCCGCAGGCAGGTCCCGGCCGCACGCTGAACACGAAGGCACCGGCTTCGGCCGGGGCCCTTCGTCACGGCTGGGGATCGCTCACAGGGCCACGAGGACCTCCCGCACCTTCTCCATCCCGCGCTCCAGCTCGTCGTACGACGTGGAGAGGGGTGACAGGCCGATCCCAGGCCGCCCGGGTCGCGGTAGTCGGGGATCACGTCGTCGCGCCACAGGTCTCGACCACCTCCCGCATCCGCGGGTGACGGACCGTGACGTGGCCCCCGCGCTGCCCCTGGTCACGCGGCGAGGCGACCTCTACGCCGTGGGACGCGAGGTGCTCGTCGGTGAGGTGGACGGCGTAGGAGGTCAGCGCCTCGGACTTCGCGCGCACCTCGGGCATGCCGGCCTCCTCGATCAGCTCGATCATGTCCTGGACCGCGAGCATCCCGACGATGGCGGGCGTGCCGGACAGGAAACGGCGGATGCCCTGCACCGGCACGTAGTCCGGGCCCATCAGCATCGGGTCGGTGTTGCCCATCCAGCCCTGGATCGGCTGGGTGAAGGTCTCGAGGTGACGCTCCGCGACGTAGCAGAAGGCCGGCGAGCCGGGGCCGCCGTTGAGGTACTTGTAGCTGCATCCCGCGGCCAGGTCGACGCCCCAGGCGTCGAGGTGGGTCGGCACCGAGCCGGCCGAGTGGCACAGGTCCCACAGCACGAGCGCGCCGGCATCGTGGGCGATCCGGGTGATCTCGGGGACGTCGGCGATCCAGGCCGAGCGGTAGGACACGTGGCTGAGCACGAGCAGCGCGGTCTGCTCCCCCACCACCTCGGCGACCTGCTCCGGGGTGATGCCGGCCGCCGGGTCGACCTCGACCCAGCGCACGGTCAGGCCGCACTCCTCGGCGATGCCCGAGGCCAGGTAGCGGTCGGTCGGGAAGTTGTCGCGGTCGATCACGAGCTCGGTGCGACCCGGCCGGGCCGCGATCGCCGACCGCATCAGCTTGTAGAGCAGCACCGTGGTCGAGTCGCCGAACGCCGTCTGCCCCGGCGCGGCGCCGAGGCAGACCCGGGCGAGGTGGTCGCCGAGGTCGAGCGGCAGGTCCATCCATCGCTCGTCCCACCCGCGGATCAGCCGCTGCCCCCACTCGTGGTGGACGAACTCCGTGAGGTGCTCCGCGGTACGCCGGAGCGGCCGCCCCAGCGAGTTGCCGTCGAAGTAGACCAGCGGTGAGTCGGTCCCCACGAAGCGGTCACGGAAGGGGGCCAGGGGGTCGGCATCGTCCAGCGGATGGCTCATGGCCGCAGTCTGGCGCACGTCTGCTCGGCAGGCACGCCCCGGCACTACCCTGCCGACGTGAGAGCCGCCCGCGCCTGGCACCTGGTCACCGCCGCGGTCGCGGCCACGGCCCTGGTGCTCCAGCTGATCCTGGTGATCGAGGGCGGACGCGTGCTCGAGGAGACCCACCCCCCGTCGATGGGGCTCCGGCTGGTCCGGTTCCTGGCCTACTTCACGGTGCAGAGCAACATCCTGGTGCTCGTCTGCACCCTTCCGCTGGCCCGCGACCCGGCGTACGACGGGCGGGTCTGGCGGGTGCTCCGCACCGCCGCGGTCACGGGGATCACGGTGACCGGGCTCGTGCACTGGTTCCTGCTCCGGCCGCTGCTGCACCTGCACGGGGCCGACCTGGTGGCCGACAAGCTCCTCCACCTCGCCGTCCCCCTGCTGGCGGTCCTCGGCTGGCTGCTCTTCGGCCCGCGCCCGCGCCTGACGTGGCCGGCCGGCCTCCGCGCCAGCATCTGGCCGCTGGCGTGGCTGGTGGTGATCCTCGCGCAGGGTGCGCTGACCGGCTGGTACCCCTACCCGTTCCTCGACCATCGCCTCCACGGCTGGGACCACGTCGGCGTGGTCTGCCTGGGCATCCTCGTGCTCTGGTTCGGGCTGCTCGCAGCCGAGCACGCCTACGACCGGCGGATGCGCCCCGCGCCCCGCTCGCCCAGCGCGGTCGCCACCCTCACTGGTAGCTGACGAAGCTCACCAGGGGGCGGATCCGGCGTACCTCGCGGGGCGTGAACCGGTGGATGTCCCAGTGGTAGAAGAGCTTGAAGCCCTGGCGGAACTGTTGCGGCCTCGTGATCGCGTGGTACGTCGCGAGCTTCTGCCCGCGGGTGCCGAAGCCGTCGGCGTGCTGGACCATGGCCAGCCCGGGACGCGGGACGATCCGCTGCACGTCGGGCAGCATCGAGAGCCGGAACTGGTGGAGCACGAACAGCTTCTGCGGCAGGCCCCGGTCGCGCACCAGCCGGGAGAGCCAGAGCGAGGTCTGGTTGACCTCGCGGGCGCGCACGGACCCGATCACGTGGGCCGGCACCTGGTGGGGTCCCATCCGCCACTCGGGGTCGAGCGCCAGCCCCACCCAGGGGTCCTCCAGCGCCCACGCCCAGCGCTTCGCGACCTCGGGGAAGGGAGCGCGGCCGGTCTGCAGGTCGAGCAGCAGCAGAGCTCCGTGGCGGTGGGCGGCCCGGAGGTACCGCTCGACGAGCGCCCGTGGGATGTCGTGGCTGTAGTCGTGGTCCGGCCCCGGTGACCGGTCGGCGATGGTGACGATCAGCTCGTAGACCGGCTGGACCTGCTCCCCCGCCCGGCCGAAGGGCCGGGCCGCTCGGTCGAGCCGTCGTTGCATGGCATCGGGGTCGGTGGCACCGAGCACGCCCATCGCGCCGGTCTGTGCCGTGCCGTAGTAGGCGACGAGGAACCGGTGGTGACCGAACACCCGGAGGCCGCCACCCGGCAGCGCCGTCTTGAGGTCGAGCGCCGGGCTCGCCTGCACGACGTACGGCGCGCGCATCGCCTGCGCCGGCACCCCGGGGCTCGCCGAGCCCGAGCCCGAGCCTGCCGGCGACGGCGGAACGTCGGCTGCCGCGCCGGTGCCGCTGTCACCGATGCGGCCGACCGTGCCGGCGAGCACGAGCAGCACGAGGATCGCGACCAGCGCCAGCAGCACCGGCGCATGGAGGCGGGACCGCGCAGACCTCATCACGACACTGTGACGTCCCGCGGATGCCGGCGGTTGTCGACGCGCGGGCCGGTCGCGGCGTTCGCTCTCCTCACGAGGTGCCCCGGCGGATCGCGGTCGGGTCGACGATGAGCCGGGGATCGGCCATCGCGCCCAGCAGCCGCCCGTCGGTCTTGATCTCGGGTCCGTCCACGAGGTCGGCCACCAGGCAGGTGACGTTGTCGGGTCCGCCCGCGGCGAGGGCGAGCTCGATCAGTGCCTGCGCAGCATCGTCCTGGTCCGGTCGCGAGAGGGCAGGGACGATCTGGTCGTCCGCGACGACGTCGGTGAGTCCGTCGCTGCACAGCAGGATGCGGTCGCCGGCCACGAGGTCGAGGTCCTCCAACGCCGGCCGCGCGGGCTCGTCGTCGTTGACGGAGTTCAGGACCACGTTGCGCAGGGGATGCGTCGGCACCTCCTCGGGGGCCAGGTCGCCCCGCTCGACCAGCAGCTGCACCCACGTCTGGTCGGTGGACAGCCGGGTCAGCTCGCCGGCGCGGAGCAGGTAGGCGCGCGAGTCGCCGACCTGCACCAGCGTGACCCGGTCTCCGCGGACCAGCAGGGCGGTGAGGGTCGTGGCCATCCCGTGCCGCGCGTCGTCACCCCGGGATCCCCGCCGCAGCTCCCGGTGCGCGGTCGTCACGGCCTCGGAGAGCAGCGCGGACGGGTCTTGGTCGGGCCGTCCCATGGCCAGCGCGGTGACGACGTACGTCGTGGTGGCCGAGGCGACCTCGCCGGCGGCCGCCCCGCCGACGCCGTCCGCGACGAGCTGGAGGTAGGGACCCGAGAACCCGGCATCCTCGTTGTGATCGCGGACCAGGCCGGGGTGGGATGCGGCCCCGAAGGCGAAGTGCAGCACGCGCGGCTCCTTGCCGGGTTCCGCGGACGGGACCTCAGACGGGACGCCCACGGGAAAAGTTGTCGGCGCCCGCAGGCGACCGGGAGAGTGTGGCGCATGGAGGACCGTTCTGCAGCCCTCGACCGCGCTCGGCACCATGCTGTCGGCTGGCTGGAGTCGCTCGACGACCGGTCGGTGCCGGCGTCGGTCGACACCGACGAGATGGTGCGCCGCCTGGGCGGGCTGCCGGACGCACCGACCCCCGCCGCCGAGGTCGTGGACCTGCTGGCCGAGGCCTGCGAGCCGGGCCTGGCCGCGACGCCGTCGGGTCGCTTCTTCGGCATGGTGATCGGAGGGGTGCTGCCCGCGGCCCTCGGCGCCGACTGGCTGACCTCGGCGTGGGACCAGAACACCGGGCTCCGGTCCCTGACCCCGGCAGCGGCCGCGGTCGAGGAGGTCGCGGGCGGCTGGATCCTCGACCTGCTCGGGCTCCCACCGGAGAGCGCCGTCGGGTTCGTGACCGGCGCGACGATGGCCAACTTCACGAGCCTGGCGGCGGCCCGCGACACGGTCCTGCACCGGGCGGGGCACGACGTGCGGTCCGGGCTGGCCGGGCTGCCACAGCTGCGGGTCCTCGTGGGGGCCGAGCGCCACCCGTCGGTGGACCTGCCGCTGCGCTTCCTCGGCCTCGGCGAGCCGATCGTCGTACCGGTCGACGGGCAGGGCCGGATCCTTCCCGACGCCCTGGCGACCGCGCTGGCCGACGGCGACGGGCCTGCCGTCGTCGCGCTCCAGGCAGGCAACATCCACTCCGGTGACTTCGACCCGTTCGCGGAGTGCGTCGCGGCGGCCCACGAGCAGGGTGCCTGGGTGCATGTCGACGGGGCCTTCGGGCTCTGGGCGGCCGCGTCGCCGCGCTGGGTCGACGCCGTCCGCGGGCTCGCGGAGGCGGACTCGTGGGCCACCGACGCCCACAAGACGCTCAACGTGCCCTACGACTGCGGGCTCGCGATCGTGCGCGACCGCGACGCGCTCGCGTCGTCGATGGCGATGCACGGCGACTACCTCATCCAGGCCACCGGCGACCCCCAGGAGCGGGTGCCCGAGCTCTCCCGGCGCGGTCGTGGGTTCGCGTCCTGGGCGGCGCTGCGCAGTCTCGGCCGCTCCGGCGTCGTCGCGATGGTCGAGCGACTCGCGGCCCATGCCCGCACGTTCGCGGCCGGCGCCGCCGAGATCCCGGGCTGCGAGGTCCTCAACGACGTGGTGTTCACCCAGGTGTGCCTGTCGTTCGGCAGCGACGAGCGCACCCGCGCCGTCGCGGACGCTCTCCTCGCCGACGGCACCGCCTGGATGAGCGGGTCGCGCTGGCACGACCACGCCATCGTGCGGATCTCGGTCAGCAACTGGAGCACCACCGACGACGACGTACGCCGGTCCCTCGACGCCCTGCGCCGCGCGGTCGCGTCGGTGTGAGGGCGGGGGAAACCGGTTGTCGGCCCCGTCGCCGCTGGGTTGACTGACCCCATGTCCGACTCGCTCGCGCACCCGCCCAAGGCCGTGGCCGGCGACCGGGTGGCCGTGCTCTCACCGTCCTTCGCGGCCCCGGCGGTGGCGCCCGAGGTGCACGAGCAGGCCATGCGCCGGCTGACGGAGGTCACCGGGCTCGTGCCGGTCGAGTACCCGACGACCCGTCGACTCGACGCCACCGCGAGCGACCGCGCGGCCGACCTCAACGCGGCGTTCGGCGACCCCGGGATCCGGGCCGTGCTCGCGACCATCGGCGGGGAGGACCAGATCACCGTGATCCCCCACCTCGACCTCGACCTGGTCCGCCGCGACCCCAAGCCGTTCCTGGGCTACAGCGACAACACCAACCTGCTGGGCTGGCTCTGGGGCAACGGCGTCGCGGCCTTCCACGGTGGGTCGACGCAGGTCCACCTCGGGCCCGGCCCCGCGGTGGACGACGTCCATCTGCGCTCGCTCCGCGCAGCGCTCCTCGACGGCGGCCGGCTGGAGGTCACCGAGCCCGGCGAGTCGGAGGATGTCGGGCTCCGGTGGGAGGACCCCGCCGCCCTCACGTCGTACGGCGAACGCGAGCCCACCGAACCCTGGACCTGGGCGGGGCCGGCGCGCTCGGTCACCGGCCAGACCTGGGGCGGGTGCATCGAGGTAGTGCAGTGGATCCTCACCGCCGGACGCTTTCCCGCGGACCCGGCCGTGCTCCACGGCGGTGTGCTGCTGCTGGAGGCGTCGGAGGACCTGATCCCGGCGACGGAGTTCGGCTACATCCTGCGCTCGCTCGGCGAGCGCGGCCTGGTCTCCGCCGTCGACGCCGTCGTGGTGTCCCGGCCACCCACCTCCGACCTCGAGGTCCGGCCCAGCCCGGAGGAGCGGCTCCGGCATCGGACCGCGCAGTGCGACGTCGTCCTCGAGCAGGTCGGCCGCTACAACCCGGACGCGGTCGTGGTCGTCGGCGTGCCCTTCGGCCACACCCGGCCGCAGTGGGTCCTGCCCTACGGCGGGGCGATGACGGTCGACGGCATCGAGCAGCGGGTGTGGGCCGACTATGACTGAGCGGACCTTCACCAAGCATCGCGACGCGGCCCGGCCGGGGTCGATCCCTGACCTGCTGGAGATGTTCCCCCGGGAGGTGCGCTTCTACCGCGAGGTCGCGCCCGACGTGGGGGTCCGGGTGCCGGTCTGCCATCTCGCCGAGGAGCACGAGGGCGCCACGCACCTCGAGCTGGAGGACCTGTCGTCGTGGCAGGAGGGGGCCGACCCCGCAGCGGCCGCACGGCTGCTCCGTCGCCTCCACGACCGATGGTCCCGGCGAGCGGTGGAGCGCTGGCCGTGGCTGCCCCGGGCGGACGTGTCGGACCTCGTGGAGCGCCTGTACGACGACACCTGGCCCGACCTGCGCTCGCGGGCGGACCTCACCCCGTCGGTCCGCGCCCTCGGCGAGGCTCTCGTCGGCCGAGCGCGCGAGATGGAGCGCGCGGCCGAGGCAGCCGGTCCGCCCACGCTCGTGCACGGCGACGCCTCCGCCCGCAACATGCGCACCTCGCCCGACGGTGAGATCGCCCTGCTCGACTGGGAGGACGTCGGCACCGGACCCGGCGTGGCGGACCTGGCCTGGCACCTGGTCTCCTCCGTGCCTCCGGCCTCGTGGGACGCCGTCATCGCGGCGTACGGCGGGGCGTCGCTCGACGACGTGCTCCCGGCCGCGTGTGTCCAGGAGCTGTTGTCCCTGTCGGGGGAGGACGTCGGCACCGACGACTCCCGCGCCTCGGTCGACCGGCTCGGTGAGGTCGCCCGCCGGCTCGGCCACGAGGCAGGCTGAGCGCCGTGCACCTGGTGACCAACCTGCCGGCGTTCCTGCTGGCCGTCGTCCTGGTCTCCGCGACGCCCGGGCCGGCCTTCGTGGTCGTCGTACGCCGGACCGCCGTGCGCGGGCTCGGCTACGGCCTCGCCACCATCGCCGGGCTCGAGATCGGGCTGTACGTCTGGGCGCTGCTGGTCGCGTCCGGCTTCGCGGTGGTGGCGGCCTCGCAGGTCGGCTTCCTGGCGCTGAAGGTGGTCGGCTGCGGCGTGCTGCTCTGGCTGTCCTGGCGGTCGTTCAGGTCGTGGTGGGCCGAGCGCTGCCTGCCTGACGACCTCGACGTCGTGCTCGAGCTCGACCGCGACCCCGCGGTTGGCGTGGTCGACGAGGGCACACGGCACGGACGGCTCTGGGCGGTCGGCGAGGGGTTCGTGGTGCAGATGGCCAACCCCAAGGCCGCAGTCTTCCTGTTCGCGCTCTACCCGCAGTTCGTCCCCGCAGACCGTCCGCTGTTCGCGACCACCGCCGTCCTCGGCCTGCTGCAGGTCGCGGTCGAGTGCTGCG
This sequence comes from uncultured Actinomycetota bacterium, assembly GCA_963820015.1. Classification (GTDB taxonomy): domain Bacteria; phylum Actinomycetota; class Actinomycetes; order Propionibacteriales; family Nocardioidaceae; genus Nocardioides. The sequence goes on from CAWFYO010000014.1 coordinate 7,803, forward strand.
TGTACGGCGCGCTGGCGCTGGGGGTCTCGCGGGCCGACACGTGGTTTCGCCGCTCGGTGGTCCGCCGCCGCCTCGAGGCTGCGACCGGCACAGTCCTGGTCGCCCTCGGCCTCCGGCTCGTCCTCACCGACCGCTGACCGGTCCACACCACGCCCGGACGTCATACGTTCCGGCTGCTCCCGCGACCACGTCGTATGACGTCGGGGGCGGATCAGCCGAACTGCGTGAGCGACACCGTGTTGCCGTCGGGATCGGAGAACCAGGCGACCCGATCTTCCGCCGGGGTGGTCCAGACACCGTCGTCGTCCTGCTGCATGCCTGGGTAGCGGAGGAGGTCGACGCCTCGCCCGCGGAGCCGTCCGACTGCGGCAGCGATGTCGATGACCTTCAGGCCGAGGACCGTGTACCCGGGCGTTGCCACCTCCTCCACGAGCGTGACCCGCAGCATGGCTCCCTCGAGGTCGAAGACGCAGGCATACGGCGTGGTCTCGACCAGCCGCAGCCCGAGCACCCCCGTGTAGAACCGGCTTGCTCGCTCGAGGTCCGTCGTCGAGACGAACGCAATGAGTCCGACCGTCCCGTCCAGCACGGACCCGACGCTAGCCCTGCCGGGCGGGCGGCCTAGCCGCAGATCGCGCCGTGGGCGGCGGACTGCACCATGGCGCGGTACTTGGCGAGCACACCGCGGGTGTACTTCGGCGGGAGCGGCTCCCAGCCGTCGCGGCGCGACTCCCAGTCGTCGCCCTGCTCGACCTCGAGCAACCGGTTCGCGACGTCGAGCGTGATCCGGTCGCCGTCGCGGACGAACGCGATCGGGCCGCCGTCGACCGCCTCGGGCGCGATGTGGCCGACGCAGAGCCCCGTCGTACCGCCGGAGAACCGGCCGTCGGTGATCAGCAGGACCTCCTTGCCGAGACCGGCGCCCTTGATCGCGCCGGTGATGGCGAGCATCTCTCGCATGCCGGGCCCGCCCTTGGGGCCCTCGTAGCGGATGACCACCACGTCACCGGCCTGGATCGCGCCGTCCTCGAGGGCGTCCATCGCCGCCCGCTCCCCGTCGAAGACCCGCGCGGTCCCGAGGAACGTCGAGTCGTCGAAGCCCGCTGTCTTCACCACCGCCCCCTCGGGCGCCAGCGAGCCCTTGAGGATGGTGAGCCCGCCGGTCTTGTGGATCGGCCGGTCCAGCGACCGCAGCACGTCGTCGTCGAGGCCGGGAGGCGCGAGCTCCTCGAGGTTCTCCGCCATCGTCTTCCCGGTGACGGTGAGGGCATCGCCGTGCATCAGTCCGGCGTCGAGCAGCGCCTTCATCACGACCGGGATGCCGCCGACCTTGTCGACGTCGTTCATCACGTAACGCCCGAACGGCTTGAGGTCGCCGAGGTGCGGCACCTTGTCCCCGATCCGGTTGAAGTCGTCGATGGTGAGGTCGACGTCCGCCTCACGCGCCATCGCGAGCAGGTGGAGCACGGCGTTCGTGGAGCCTCCGAGCGCCATCACCACGGTGATCGCGTTCTCGAAGGCCTCGATGGTCATGACATGGCGCGCGGTGATGCCCTGGCGCAGCAGGTTGACCACGGCCTCGCCGGAGCGGTGGGCGAACCCGTCGCGGCGGCGGTCGACCGCGGGTGGCGCGGCGGAGCCGGGCAGGCTCATCCCGATCGCCTCGGCGACCGCGGCCATCGTGTTGGCGGTGTACATGCCACCGCACGCGCCCTCGCCCGGGCAGATCGCCCGCTCGATCCGGTCGACCTCGTCGCGGCTGATCTTCCCGGCCAGGCAGGCCCCGACGGCCTCGAAGGCGTCGATGATCGTGACGTCGTTGCCGTCGACCTGACCGGGCATGATCGAGCCGGCGTAGAGGAACACTGCGGCCAGGTCGAGCCGCGCGGCGGCCATCATCATCCCCGGCAGGCTCTTGTCACAGCCGGCCAGCAGCACCGAGCCGTCGAGGCGCTCGGCCATCATCACCGTCTCCACCGAGTCGGCGATCACCTCGCGCGAGACCAGCGAGAAGTGCATCCCCTCGTGCCCCATCGCGATGCCGTCGGACACCGAGATCGTCCCGAACTCCAGCGGGTAGCCGCCCGCCGCGTGCACGCCGTTCTTGACCGCCTTGGCGAGCCGGTCCAGGGAGAGGTTGCAGGGGGTGATCTCGTTCCAGCTGGAAGCGACGCCGATCTGGGGCTTGGCGAAGTCGTCGTCCCCCATGCCGACGGCGCGCAGCATCCCGCGCGCGGCCGCCTTCTCGAGGCCGTCCGTGACGTCGCGGGAGCGGGGCTTCAGGTCCGGGCTGGTCATGCTGCGGAGCCTACTGGCCGGGAGAGGTGTGACCGCGGTCACGACGGGTACGTTCGCCAGGACGGGTCCTCTCGGGAACCTGCCCGGGAGGTGACACGCCTGCGGTTCGGGCCGCAGGAGAAGGGACCTCCGATGACCCTCGACCCTCAGCCGACAGCCCGCTCCACCGCCGCGGTCGGCACCGCCGAGCACCTGCGCCAGGTGCGGAAGGCCGCCGTGGCGAGCACCGTCGGCACCACCATCGAGTGGTACGACTTCTTCCTCTACAACACCGCGGCCGCGCTCATCTTCCCCGCGCTCTTCTTCCCCGAGTCGACGGCGTACGCCGGACGGCTGGAGTCGTTCGCGACGTATGCCGTGGGGTTCGCGGCCCGCCCGGTGGGCGCCGCGATCTTCGGGCACTGGGGTGACCGGATCGGCCGCAAGGCGACCCTGATCTCGACCCTGCTGCTGATGGGCTTCTCGACAGCGCTGGTGGGCGTCTTGCCCGGCACCGACAAGATCGGTGCGGCCGCACCCATGCTGCTGGTGCTGCTCCGGCTGCTCCAGGGCCTCGCCGTCGGCGGTGAGTGGAGCGGGTCGGTGCTGCTCTCGATGGAGTGGGGCGACCAGCGGCGACGCGGGCTGATGGCGAGCTTCCCGCAGCTCGGCGTGGCGTTCGGGCTGATCCTCGGCACCGGCTTCCTCTACCTGCTCAGCTGGCGGCTGACCGACGCGCAGTTCCAGTCGTGGGGCTGGCGGATCCCGTTCGTCTTCAGCCTGGTGATGGTCGCGATCGGCCTGTGGATCCGGATGCGGATCCTCGAGACGCCGATGTTCGCCCGGCGGCTCGAGGAGAACACCATCAGCCGGCTGCCCACCTGGGACGCGGTCCGGGTCCACTGGCGGCCCATCGTGCTGAGCGCGCTGGCGCGGCTCTCCGAGCAGGCGCCGTTCTACGTGATCACCTCGTTCACCCTGGTCTACCTGACCGAGGAGCAGGGCTACTCCAAGACCTTCGCCCTGGCCGCGATCCTGTCCGCAGCCGCACTGGAGGTGATCGCGGTACCGCTGTTCGGCCATCTGTCCGACACGCTCGGCCGCAAGCGGATCTACATGATCGGGGCGGCCCTCACCGGGCTCTACGCGTTCGTGCTCTTCGGCGCCATGAACAGCGGGATCGCGGCCCTCGCGTTCTTCGGGGTCTTCGTCGCCCTGATCCCGCACGGCATGCAGTACGGGCCGCAGGCCTCGCTGATCGCCGAGTCGTTCCCGACCTCGGTCCGCTACGCCGGCGCGGGGCTGGGCTACCAGCTCGCGTCGGTCATCGCCGGTGGCCCGGCGCCGCTGGTGGCGACGTACCTCCTCGCCCACACCCACTCCGGCTACTCCATCGCCGCGGCCATCTTCGGGTGCGCGGTCGTAAGCCTGGTCGCGGTGGCGCTGATGCGCGACCACAGCCGGTCCGACATCGACGACGACACGGCGTACGGCACACCCGCCGGCGTCACCGTCAAGACACCCGCGGACGAGCGCTCGCTGCGCTGAGCGGCTGCTCAGATCACCGCAGCGCGCACCACGCAGACGTCGGGGAGGTCCTTGTGGATCTCCTGCCAGGTCTCCCCGGCATCCGGCGAGGCCCACACGCCCCCGTTGCGGCCCCCGAAGTAGAGGCCGTGCTGCGGGTGGGTGTCGACGCACATCGAATCGCGCATCACCGCGACGAAGTAGTGGTCGGGCAGGGAGCCGTCTCCGAGCGGCTCCCAGTGCGAGCCCCGGTCGGTCGAGCGCCAGACCCGGGCCCGCCCGTCGACCGGCCAGCGCGCGCCGGCGTCGATGATCGGGAAGGTGTAGACGGTGTCGGGGTCGTGCGGGTGGACCACGATCGGGAAGCCGAACTCGCTCGGCAGCCCGGGCGCGATGTCCTGCCAGGAGTCACCGCCGTCCTGGGAGCGGTAGACCCCGCCGTGGTTCTGCAGGTAGAGGAGGTCGGGCTCCGCCGGGTGGCGGGTGACCTTGTGGACGCACTGCCCGAACTCGGGGAAGGTGCGCTCGCCGGGGAAGAACTCGGCCTTGACGCCGGTGTTGGACGGGTACCACGAGTCGCCACCGTCGTCGGTGCGGTAGACGCCGCCGGTCGAGATCGCCGCGAGCACCTTCGCCGGTGCCTTCGGATGGGGCAGGATCGTGTGGAAGGCTTGGCCGCCGAAGCCGGCGTTCCACTCCTTGCGCTGCGGGTTGTCCCAGAGGCCGCGCTCGAGCTCGAAGGTCTCGCCGCGGTCGTTGGAGCGGAAGATCGCGCCGGGCTCGGTCCCGGCGTAGATCACGCCGTCCTCGGCGCCGGGCGTCAGCTGCCAGACGCGGGCGACCGCCTCGCCGGTGTCCTCGGGGAAGCGGACGGCGCCGTTGGGCGTCTCCTGCCAGGTCTCCCCCAGGTCGTCGGAGCGCCACACCTGCGGGCCCAGCCAGCTCGAGCTCGCGCCGGCCAGCAGCCGTGGGCGGTCGCCCCGGGTCTCGACGAGGCAGGAGTAGACCTCCTCCATCGGGAAGTGGGGGCCGGTCCACGACCAGTCGCGGCGCGCCTCGTCCGACCGCCCGATCCACAACCCCTTGCGGGTGCCGACCATCACCAACGTCTCGCTCATGTCCTGAACCTCTCGCCCGTATTCCGATTAGGAACACTAGTCTGGTGTCGTCATGAGTCAAGAGCACTCGCTGCCGATCAACCTGCCGGTCACCTCGTTCGCACTGCTGGGGCTGCTGACCTTCGGCGACGAGCTGACCGGCTACGAGCTCAAGCAGCGAGCCGACAGCACCCTCCGGTTCTACTGGGTGGCGCCGGCGATGAGCCAGATCTACAGCGAGCTGGCCCGGCTGGCCGAGCTCGGGCTGGTCGCGTCGACGACCTCGCAGGGGCTGGCGCGCCGGACCACGACGTACCGGATCACGCCGGACGGCGAGGCGGCCCTGCGGGAGTGGATGGACGAGGAGCCGGTCGACTTCCCGGTGCTCAAGCACCCGGTGCTGCTGCGGCTGCTGGTGGGGCACGCCGGCGACCCCGGGCGGATCCGGGCGATGCTCGAGGAGTACGTCGACCAGCTGGCCGCCGCGCTCACCGACCTGCACGCCGTACGCGACTCGCTGCGGGGTGCCGACGCGCCGGGCGACCGGTTCCACTACCCGTCGGTGGTCGCGGACTGGGGACTGGACTACTTCGCCGCCGAGACCCGCCACACGCGCGCCGCCCTCGACCGCCTCTCGGAAGGATCCTGATGAGCCGCACCCTGTACTCCTGCACGATGTCGCTGGACGGCTTCGTGGCCGGGCCGGGAGGCGACATGCAGTGGCTGGCGCCGTTCTTCGGCCCGGACCCGGTCGCCGACAGCCTGGTCGAGCAGATCGGGGCGCTGCTGGTGGGTCGTCGTACCCACGACGGCGACGACCCGAACCGCGGCACCGAGCAGGAGGGAGCCTTCGGCGGCACCTTCCACGGCCCCGCCTTCGTGCTCACCCATCGTCCGCCGGCAGAACCCCCGGCGGACCCGTCGCTCACCTTCGTCACCGACCTGGCCGAGGGCGTGGCCGCCGCCCGGGCCGCGGCCGGCGACCGCTATGTGAACATCCTCGGCGCGGAGGTCGCCCGCGGGTGCCTCGAGGCCGGCCTGCTCGACGAGGTGCTGGTGATGGTCGTCCCCCTGCTGCTCGGTGACGGCACCCGGCTCTTCGACCGGCCCGGCGGCCACTCCGTCGACCTGGTCCCCCGCCTGGTCTCCGAAGGCCCGAAGGCCACCACGCTCTGGTACGACGTCGCCCGCTGACCTGGCAGTTGTGTCACGCCGACAGCCGCTGACCTGGCAGTTGTGTCACGCCGACGAGGTGACACAAACGCCGGGTCAACGTCGTACGGCGTGACGCAAACGCCGGGTCAACGTCGTACGGCGTGACACAAACGCCGGGTCAACGTCGTACGGCGTGACACAAACGCCGGGTCAGCGCATGGGTAGGTTGCTCGGGTGCTGTCGAGGGTGCCGCCGGTCTGGTTGGTGATCATCGGCATCGGATCGGTCCAGCTGGGTGCGGGGATCGCCAAGAACCTGTTCGACGACGCCGACCCCCTGACTCTGGTCTGGCTCCGGCTGGCCACCAGCGCACTGATCCTGCTGGCGCTGACCCGGCCGCGGCTGACCGGGCGGACGGCCGAGGACTGGCGGGTGGCGGTGGCGTTCGGCGTCGCGCTGGGGACCATGAACTGGGCGATCTACGAGTCGTTCGCCCGGATCCCGCTGGGGATCGCGGTGACGATCGAGTTCCTGGGTCCACTGACCCTCGCGGTCGCCGGCAGCCGCCGGCCGCGCGACCTGCTCTGGGCGCTGCTCGCGGCGGTCGGGGTCGCCCTGCTCGGGCTCGGGGGCGGCGATCTCACCTGGGCCGGCGTCGGCTTCGCGCTGCTCGCCGCGACCGCGTGGGCGGCGTACATCCTCCTGAGCGCCTCGACGGGCCGCCGCTGGCCGGGGCTGGACGGCCTCACCGTGGCCAGCGTCGTCGCGACCCTGGGGCTGGCGCCGTTCCTGGTTGCTTTCTCCGGGCACGGTCTCGACGACCCACGGGTGCTGCTGCTCGGCGCGCTGGTCGGGGTACTGAGCTCGGTGATCCCCTACTCCTGCGAGATCACCGCACTCCGCACGATCCGCCCTTCGGTGTTCAGCATCCTGATGAGCCTGGAGCCGGCGGCCGCGGCGCTGGCCGGGATGTTGGTCGTGCACGAGTTCCTCACCCTCGAGCAGTGGACGGCGATCGCATGCGTGATCGTCGCCAGCGTCGGCGCCACCCGCTCCGAACGCCGGCTGGCGCCGGCCCCGGATTGAGTGTGCGCGGACGTCCGCGCACACGAGAAGGACTCAGGGCACGAGGTCGATCCGGGTCTCGGTCTGCGGCCAGCCCACCTCGGCGAACGCCCGAGCCATCGGCACGTTGGTGTTGTCGGTGTCCGCGATCAGGACCGTGGCGCCCGACGCGACCAGCTCGCGGGTCTGCCAGGCCAGCAGCTCACGGCCGTAGCCGCGGCCACGGTGGTCGCGGCAGACGCCGACGAACAGCACGAAGGCCCGGCCGGTGGGCAGCAACCTCCCGGAGATCAGGCCCACCAGGGAGCCGGCGCGGTCCGTGGCCAGCCGGAGGCACTCGACGGGGTCGGCCTCGAGCAAGTAGGCGAGGCTCTCGCGGCAGGCCTGCTCGAAGCCGAGCCGCTCCACCAGGGCCGCGTCATGGGCGTCGAGGGTGTCGCGCATGACCTCGCGGTGGCAGGCGACGAGGCGCGGGTCGTCGGCGTCGACGGGCTGCTCCAGGAACAGCTCCGTCGCCACCCCCAGCCCGAGGCCGGGGTCCGGCTCGAACTCGTAGTGCCGCCGCTCCACGAGCAGCCGCCAGCCGGCTGCCTGCAGGGGTCCGGCGAGGGACGCCAGCGACGGGTGGTCGAAGGTGGCGTCGGTGGGCGCGAAGATGCCGACCTCCTCGGCGCCGCGGGCCACCGCTTCGGCCGTGGCATGGGCGACCAACGCGGCCGCGACACCGGGATCCGTCGGCAGTCCGAAGTGGTCGAGGACGAGCACCTGGTCGTCCGGCGCGGACGAGCCGAACGCCGCCACGACACCGAGCGGCGGGCCGTCGCCCTCGCGGACGGCCCAGACCCAGGCCGGCCGTCGTCGTCCGGTGCGGAAGGTCTCGGCCAGATGGTCGGCACCTCGGATCCGGCGCTGGGTGGGCGAGTCCACGGGCATCGGGCTCGTCGCGAGCAGGGAGATCGCCTCGTGGTCGGAGGCGGGATGGAAGAACTGCAGGGCAGACATGGGTTCCTCAGGGGTGGGAACCGGCCTCGCTCCGGAGGCCGGTGGGTGAGGGGGACATCGCAGCCTCCTTCCTGGTCGACTTCCGGGCCGACGGGTCGTCGGTCGAGCCGACGCTAGGCGGGCCGGGTGGCGGCGGCAAGGCCTTTTCGACCGGGTCCGGAACGACGGCGCCGGTCACGACCACCCGCCGCGCCGTACGACGCAGGCTGGCGAGCACCGCGGGCCCGAGCAGGACGATCGCCAGGGCGTTGGTGATCGCCCGACCGGTGTCGAACGTCCCGGTCGAGGTGAGCAGCGAGTAGACGAGGAAGCGGTGCAGGTTGTCGGCCAGCGGGTCGCCGGGCACGAAAGCGAGACCGGCATGACCGGGCACGCCGATCCCGAGCACGAACGGCCACGACGAGAGGTTGAGCAACAGGCCGTAGGCGTAGGCCGCGAGCACGCCGTACGCCGCGAGCAGGGCGATCTCGGCCCGGCCGGTGACCCGTTGCGGCAGCAGCCCGGCACCCATCCCGACCCAGCCGGAGCACAGCATCTGGTAGGGCAGCCACGGCCCGACCCCGCCGGTCAGCAGTGCCGAGGTGAACAATGCGGTGCAGCCCAGCACGAAGCCGAAACCGGCGCCGAAGACCCGTCCGGCGAGGATCAGCAGGAAGAACACCAGCTCGACCCCGGCCGTGCCGGGCGAGATGCCACGCAGCACCGCGGTGATCGCCGAGAGCACGCCGAGCACCGCGAGCACGCGCGGGTCGACGCCACCCTCGGTGACCTCGGTGAGCACGACCACGATCACCACGGGCAGCAGCAACAGGAACACGAACGGCGGTCCGACCGTCTCGCCCGCCGGCTGACGGACCAGCAGGGGCCAGACGAGCATCATCAGCCCGGCGACGGAGGCGATCGCGATGACGACGGCGGAGCGCCGCGAGAGCGGTACGGCGCGGGTGCGGCTCATGGTGTCCTCACCGGCACCTCGTCGATGCGCAGCCACCCGGGTCCGAGGATCTTGGTGACCTGGGGCGCGAACGCGGGCGACTCGGCGAGCACCTGCCGGGTCGGGCCCTCGGAGACGACCTCGCCCTCCGCCAGCACGACGACCACATCGGCCACGGCTGCCGCGAACTCGACGTCGTGCGTGGCCACCAGCACCGCGTGACCGTCGGTCGCGAGCACGCGGAGCACCTCGGCGAGCCCCGCCTTGGCCGGGTAGTCGAGCCCCCGGGTCGGCTCGTCGAGCAGCACGAGGGGCGGGCTGCCGACCAGCACCACGGCGAGGGCCAGGGCGAGCCGCTGACCCTCGGACAGATCACGCGGGTGGGCGTCGTCGGGGATCTCCGGCACCAGTCGGTCGAGCAGGGCACGGCACTCCCCCGAGCCACCGTCGGCAGCCGCGCACTCCTCGGCGACGGTCTCGAGGTAGAGCAGGTCGGCGGCGGTCTGCGGGACCAGCCCCACCAGGGTCCGCCGCCGGGCAGCCGGCTGGGCAGCCGGGTCGACCCCGGTCACGCTCACGGTCCCGCCGCGGCGGTCGCGGGTGCCCTGGAGGGTCCACAGGAGCGTCGACTTCCCGGAGCCGTTGCGTCCCATCAGCGCGGTCACCGTGCCTCGGGGCAGGGTCACCGAGACCTCCCGCAGGGCCACCTTCTGCCCTCGCAGGACCGTGAGCTGGTCGCCCACCGCGATCGCTTCGTCGTACGACGGGTGGTCCGGGGGCGGCGGGCCGCCCAGGTCGAGGTCGCGGGCCAGGCGCCGGGCGTCGCGGACGGTCATCGGCAGCGGCGACCAGCCGAGGGCCCGGCCGAGCTCGACGATGGGAGGGGCGACGGGCGAGCCGGCGAGCACGTCCGCGGGCGGGCCGGTCAGCACGCCGCCGTCGCCGGTGAGCAGCACGAGCCGGTCGGCGAACGGCACCACCCGCTCGAGCCGGTGCTCGGCCATCAGCACCGAGACCCCGAGGTCGTGCACGAGTCTGGTCAAGGTCGCCAGCACGTCCTCGGCCGCGGTCGGGTCGAGGGCCGAGGTCGGCTCGTCGAGCACCAGGACCCTCGGATGCATCGTCAGCACCGCGCCGATGGCAACCCGCTGCTGCTCGCCGCCGGAGAGGGTCCGCAGGTCGCGGGCGCGCAGGCTCGCGATCCCGAGCAGGTCGAGCGTCTCCTCGACCCGGCGGCGCATGGTCGGCTCGGGCAGCCCGAGCTGCTCCATGCCGTAGGCCAGCTCCTCCTCGACGGTGTCGGTGACGAACCCCGCGGCGGGGTCCTGCCCGACACAGCCGACCAGGTGGGCGCGCTCGCGCGGCGGCTTGTGCACCACCGACTCACCGTCGATGACGACGTCACCGGCGAGGGTCCCGCCGCTGAAGCGCGGCACCAGGCCCGTCAGCACCCCGAGGAGAGTCGACTTGCCGACGCCGGTGCGCCCGGAGACCACGACCAGCTCGCCCTCCTCGACGCGGAGGTCGACGTCACGCAGGACGGCGCGGTCGTCGTAGGCGAAGGAGATGCGCCGCAGCTCGATCATGCCGACGCTCCCGAGCTCACCCTCGACCGGGCGCTGTGCGGCGCGACGAGGGCGCCACCGAGACCCACCGCGGCCACGAGCAGGGCCACCAGGCTGACGGTCGGGGCGACGGCCAGCGACGGGTAGGCGATCGCGAGCTGGTGCTGGGCCATCCACCAGCCGGCGGCGCCGACGAGCACACCCGAGCCGGCGACGACCGTCTCGGGCCAGCGCCACGGCGCCGGGCGGTAGCGGGTGCGGGTGACCCGTCGCCCGGCCTGCCGCACCGCGACGAAGGACAGGACCACTCCCAGCACGACCATCGGTCGGCCCAGCCACGCCGGAGTCGTCCGGTCGAGAGCCGCATAGACGCCGACGCAGACCGCGCAGAGGCCGCCCAGCATCAGGACCCCCGTCGTACGACGCTCGCGGGTCGTGGCGCCGGCGGCCCGGCCGTAGCCACGGGTGTCCATGCCGGCGGCCAGCGCCAACGACCGCTCCAGCGCGTCCTCGAGCACCGGGACGACGAGCCGCCGCAGCCCGCGGACGCGACCGGCATCGCCGCCGCGCAGGGTCTGCGCCAGCCGCACCCGGCGCAGGCTCTCGGCGAGCTGCGGCAGGACGGTGATCGCGACGACCAGCGCGCTGCCGATCTCGTAGAGGGCCGACGGCACCGAGCGGAGCAGTCGCTTGGGGTTGGCCAGGGCGTTGCCGGCGCCGACGCAGATGACGACCGCGGCCAGGCGGAGGCCGTCGTACAGGCCAGAGAGCACCGACTGCGAGGTGACGTCACCGAGCAAGCGGATGCCCAGAGCCCAGTGGGGCAAGGGGATCACCGGGAGATGGAGCACGACCCGGCCGCCGTCGGCGCCGCCGAGCAGGATCCGGAACAGCACCCGGATCACCACGATCATCACCCCGAGCCACAGGTAGATCCGGAACGAGTCGGCCCACGGCTGGTCGCTGCGGCGGGCCGCCACGGTGAGGCAGGCGACGCCGATGAGGAGCAGCAGGATCCAGGGGTTGGTGGTGAACGACGCGCAGGCGGCGAGCCCCAGCGACCAGACCCACCACGCGACGGGATGCAGGTCCCGGGGCAGTCGGGCCGTCGACAGTAGGGCGAGTCGCGTGCGCATCAGGCGCCGCCGGAGCGCTTCCGTCGTACGACGGCGACGGTCGCCGCCGCGCCGAGCAGGAGGGCGACCGCCAGCGGCGCGACCCAGCCCGGCAGCCCGGACGAGCCGCTGGTGTCGGACACCGCCCGCTCCGGCGCAGCCGAAGCCTGCGTGGCGTCGGAGGCCACGCCGGAGGGGCTCGGCGTTGCGGCAGCGCTCGACGGCCGGTGGGTCCTGGGGTGCAGGGGTGTCGCCGTGCGACCGCCGGTGCTGGGCGACGAGGCGGCGCCGGTCGGCGCGTCCGGTGGCGTCGCGGTGGCCCCGGTCGAGGCCGGCGCCGTGGTGGGCTTCTTGGTCGGCCGGCTGCTCGGCTCGTGTGTGGGAGACGGCGACGGAGCCTGCTGCGCCTTCGGGCTCACCCGCGGCGGGGCCGAGCTGTCACCGCCTTGCCAGGACAGCGCGAGGTAGCCGCCGTCGGGGACGCTCACCGAGGCGATCCCCTGCGCGGAGTAGGACCAGGTGCCCGACTTCCCGTCGGACCACCACAGCGACCAGTAGGCGTCGGAGGGGGGCGTGCGCTGGCAGGGGTCGCTGGCCGGTGCCCCGTCGACGCGGCACACGAAAGGCTCGCCGGTCACGTAGGTCAGCCGGTGACCGACGTCGCTCATCTGCTTGTCCCCGGATCGGCCGCCCCCACCGATGTCGCAAGCGGTCTGGACACCGCCCCCCAGCTGGTGGAAGTCGACGACGACGGTGACGCCGTGGGAGGTGCTGCAGGTCGCTGCGTGGGCGGCCGCCGGTACGCCGAGCCCTGCCGCCGCCAGGAAGACGGCGGCGGCGAGGCGGACGGCGTACCGCGGCACGAGCAGCCTCAGCAGCCGTGCAGGAACTGCAGAGCCGGAGCGGCCTGCGCGGTCGCACGGCGCCACTGGTCGCGGTTCGGACCGGTGATGCCCTGCTTCTCGGCGGTCCGCAGCGCGGCGTGGTCGTAGGCGACGGCACCGCCCTGGCCGGCCAGCGGGGTGCCGGCCAGCGAGCCCTGCACCTGCTGCTTGCGGACCCAGTGTGCCGCCTTGCTCGACACGTAGCAGCGGTGCGCGACGCCCAGGGCCCAGCCGGCGAGGCCGGTGCTGTTGGTGTTGGAACCCGCCGTCGTGGGGCCGCCACCGAAGGAGCCGTTGCTGCGCTGGTGACCGCGCAGCCACGCAACGGCCGAGTCGAGGCTCGCGTGCAGCTCCGGGGTGGTGTTGCGGAGCGACCAGAGCTCGACGACGGCCAGAGCCGTCACGTCGGTGTCGGGGTCGTCCTTGCTCGTGCAGCCCTGGTTCGTCGCGTTCTTGGCGGCGAAGTCGAGCCGGAAGGAGCCCCTCGCGCACTGCTGCTCGAGCAGGAAGTCCAGGGCCGGGCCGGCGGAGGCGCTGTGGGCCCCGAGCAGGCCCCGGACCGCGAAGACCTGGCCGATGGTGTTGGCGTAGTCGCGGTAGGTCGACTTGTCCTGGATCCGGCCGAGGATCGGTGCCTTCTTGGCGACTCGGGCCTCCAGCCGGGTGACCAGGTTGACGCCGCCGAAGTTGCGGATCGCCGCACCGTTGTCCTCGGCGACGACGAGCAGCTTGGCCGTGGGGCCCGCGTACCGGTCCGTCTTGTACGCCGTGTAGGCGTTGACGTTGCGGGCCAGCGCGCGCCGGATGTCGAACAGCGCCTTCCGGTGGTGGCCGACCGCGTGCAGACCCAGAGCGGTGTCGGCGGTCAGGCCGTAGTCGTCGAAGTGGAACTGGCCGTTGTGGATCAGGCCGTGCCGGAGCTGTCCGACCAGCCAGGTGCCGCCCTTGCCGGCGGGCGACGACGTCGGGGCCGTGGCCGACGACGGGCTCCCCAGCAGGGTGGCGGCCAGGCCGGCTGTGGCCAGGGCCGCGACGAGCCGACGGAGATGGCGCAGATGAGACATGGTTTCCTTCCCGCTGCTGCGAACGGGAGGGAAAGCGACCGGCGGTCGGGTGCCCACCCGCTGCGTTCCTCGACAGCGTGTGTTCAGGACGCGGCGGGGCGGGTGTTCCGGCTCGCCGCCCGATGTGATCGGGACGGCCTACGGTTGCGGGTCAGCGCCGGCTTCGGACCGGCTTCCCCCACCTCGGGCGTGACTGGTTGTGATCACCGGCAGGCTATCCCCTCGGGGCGCCCGGAGGACAACTGCCGTCGTTCAGGGCGGTGTCGGTGACCCAGCCGGACGTGGCCGGTCGCAGGTGAGCGGCGTTGGTCTTCTGCTCACGCACGCCTGGCCCGGTCGAGGCTGTGGAGGACCGCGTGGTTTCGAGACGCTCGTTGCCCGAGCCCCTCAACCAGCGGCCCGCGCGGGTGACCGCTGGTTGAGGAGGCCGCTCTGCGGCCGTCTCGAAACCAAGGTCACCACAGACGCGGTGCGCCACGCGTCGCCGCTGGTGGAGGGTCCCTCGCTAGAGCGCCTCGATCACGGCCAGCGTGCACCGCGAGATGCACACGAGCAAGTGGTCGCCGTCGACGATCCGGACCTCCCAGACCTGGCTGCGGCGGCCCAGCGAGACCGGATGGGCGGTGCCGGTGACCCAGCCGGACGTGACCGGTCGCAGGTGGTTGGCGTTGATCTCCATGCCGACGCACGCCTGGCCGGGCGCGGCGACGAACGTGGCCGCGCAGCTGACCAAGCTCTCGGCGAGCAGCACCGAGGCGCCGCCGTGCAGGATCCCGAACGGCTGGAGCGTGCGGCTGTCGACCGGCATCCGACCGATCAGGTGGTCAGCTCCCAGCTCGGTGAACTCGATGCCCAGGTGGCCGATGGCACTGCCCCTGCTCAGCTCGTTGGCCCGACCCAGGTCCGGACGGTCGTGCCAGATCGCAGTGTTCGCCAGCGGCGCACGTGCGGTCGCGAGGTGTTCGTCGTCCGGGCGGCTGATCGGTGGGGCGAGGTCGGCTTCGGGGTTTCGGGTCATGTCCTCGATGCTCCCGGCTCGACGGCGCCCACGCAGGCGTGGAACTACCTCACTTGGTCAGGACGGTGCGAGGGCCCCGAGGAGAGGTCTGCGCCGCGCTCCCCACGTCAGGATCGCGGGTCCGTTGCGCGCGTGCTACGGCCGATCGCGAGGCAGAGCCAGACCTGCACGAGCCGCCCGCGAAAGCCCGGCGACGACCAGCTCGTAGGAGTCTTCGATCAGGCCGCGTACGACGTCGTCCTCGACCGAGCCGTCGAGCTCCACGGTGTTCCAGTGCCGCTTGTTCTGGTGGTAGCCGGGCCGGATGCCGGCGTATGCCTGGCGGAGCTCGAGCGCTCGCGCCGGGTCACACTTCAGATTGACGGACTCGGAGCCCTCGGAGAGCGGCACCAGGGCGAACATCTTGCCGCCGACCGTCAGCACCGCGACGTCGTCTCCGAACGGATAGGCCTCCTCGGCCGCCGGTAGCCCGAGGCAGATCGCCAGGACGTCGTCTCTGGTCATCGCCCCAGTGTGGCCCCTACTCCGACGCCACCCGTTCGGCGTAGCGTCGTGGTCCTTCGACAGACCCAGGGGTGCCATGATCACGCGGCTCGAGGACCTACCGGACGGAGTCGTCGGCCTGAGGGCCAGCGGTGAGGTGACCGCGGACGACTACCGGGACGTGATGGTCCCGGCTCTGGACGAGGCGCTCGCGCGCGGCGGCGTGCGGTTGCTCTACGTCCTCGACGAGGACACCAAGTTCAGTCCCGGCGCCTTGTTCGCGGACGCCAAGGTGGCGGTCAGGCACCTGAAGGGTTGGGAGCGTCTGGCCGTCGTCTCGGACGCCGACTGGCTCGAGAACAGCGTCAAGGCGTTCGGCTGGATGATGCCCGGCGAGGTGCAGGTGTTCGACGATGACGACATCGACGAGGCCACGGCCTGGCTGACCCGGCCCACCTCTGACTGACCTCGCTCCCGGCCAGGCGCCGCACCCGCTGGGGCAGACTGGCCGCATGAGCGAGCACGAGGCGGTCCTCCCTCCCCACTCCGCCGAGCACTGGGACGAGCGCTACTCCGGAGACCCGGTCTGGAGCGGCAACCCCAACGAGGCGCTGGTCGCCGAGGTCGCCGGGCTCGGCGCCGGGCGCGCACTCGATGTGGGGTGTGGCGAGGGCGCGGACTCGGTGTGGCTGGCGCAGCAGGGCTGGCAGGTGACCGCCCTGGACATCTCCGCCAAGGCGGTCGAGCGCACGGAGGCGATGGCCGGCCGGGCCGGCGTGGAGGTGGAGGGAGTCGCTGCGGGGCTCCTGGACGCCTCGCTGACGGACGCGTCGTACGACCTGGTCAGCGCCCTGTATCCCGCTCTGGTGCGTACGCCGGACGGGGATGCCGAGGAGCGGTTGCTCGGCCTGGTGGCCCCCGGCGGCACGCTGCTGGTGGTGCACCACGCCGACCTGGACCAGCACGCCCTGGAGCACGGACACGACCTGGACGCCTACGTCACCCCGGATGACGTGCGCGCCCGAGCCGTGGCGCACGGAGACTGGGAGGTCGTGACC
Organism: uncultured Actinomycetota bacterium; assembly: GCA_963820015.1. Taxonomy (GTDB): domain Bacteria; phylum Actinomycetota; class Actinomycetes; order Propionibacteriales; family Nocardioidaceae; genus Nocardioides. The sequence continues at coordinate 24,047 of CAWFYO010000014.1, forward strand.
GACGACCGACGCGAACGCCGTCCGGTCGCGGGCGCGGGCGCCCAGCACACGGCCGACCTCGTGGTCCGGCTGCGCCGACGCTGAGCAGGCACGGCCGGTCCGCTGTCAGACGGTGATCGCGACCTTGCCCCGCACCTGACCCGTTCGGCCACGACCTCGTCCTCGACGGCATTCCGGCGCGGCTCGCGCGCGTCGCCGGCGCCGGCGCCGGCCGTTCCGCAAACGCGGCCCAGTCGTGCACGGATCCGAGACGTACGCTTCGAGAGTGACTCCTGAAGAGGCCGGCGCTTTCGCGGAGTCCCTGCCCCTGGTCAAACGCAAGGGCACGGCGGAGCATCCTGCGTGGTACGTCCACGACCGCCTCGTCGCCCGTCTGGTCGATCGGTCCACGCTGCTGGTGCGGGTGCCGCTCGACCAGCGGGAGTCGCTCCTCGCCGCCCATCCGACGGCCTTCGGCGTGCCCCCGCGGCTGGAGGCTCATCACAAGGTCGAGGCCTATCTCGACCAGGCCCCGCCCCAGGCCGTGCGCACCGCCATCGAGCTCGCCTGGGAGATGCAGCGCCGGCCGCGCTCAGGTTGAGCGCCTGCCAGACTGGCGCCATGGAGGTCTACCGCACCCCCGACGCCGCCTTCGAGTCGCTGCCCGACTTCCCCTGGGAGCCGTCCTACGCCGAGGTCGCCGACCCGGACGGCAGGACCCTCCGGATGGCGTACGTCGACGCCGGGCCGCGCGACGGACCGGTCGCCCTGCTGCTGCACGGCGAGCCGTCCTGGTCGTTCCTCTACCGGCACGTCGTCCGCGTGCTCGTCGGGCGCGGGATCCGGTGCGTCGTACCGGACCTGGTGGGGTTCGGCCGCTCCGACAAGCCGCTGTTGCAGGACGACTACACCTACGCCCGGCTGGTCGAGTGGACCCGCGAGCTGGTCGCCGACCAGCTCGACCTGCGCGACGTCACCTTGGTCGGCCAGGACTGGGGCGGCCTGATCGGGCTCCGGCTGGTCGCCGAGCACCCGGACCGCTTCAGCAGCGTGGTCGCGGCCAACACCGGTCTGCCGACCGGTGACTTCGACATGCCCGCGATCTGGTGGCAGTTCCGCCGCGCGGTCGAGGCAGCCGAGACCCTCGACATCGGCCGCCTGGTCGCCGCCGGCTGCGCGCGCCCGATGTCCGACGATGTGCGCGCGGCCTACGACGCGCCGTTCCCCGAAGAACGCGCCAAGGCCGGACCGCGCGCCATGCCGGGTCTGGTGCCGATCCGGCCCGACGACCCCGCCAGCGACGACAACCGAGCCGCCTGGGCTGTCCTGACGACCAGCAGCGTGCCCTTCCTGCTCGCGTTCAGTGACAGCGACCCGATCACCGGCGCCATGGCCCCCGTCCTGCGCAAGCTCCTTCCCGGCACCCGGGGCCTCGACCACCCGACGATCCGGAACGCCGGGCACTTCCTCCAGGAGGACGCAGGCGAGGACCTCGGCCTCGTGATCGCGGACTTCATGCACTCCGCCGGAGCCGCCCGGGGTCAGCCGCCGGACCAGGGCTGAGTGCCGGCTGACGCGCGTAGGGTCGCCTCCGTGGGTACGGCGCGGCTCCAGGCGAGCGTGGAGGAAGGCCTGTGGCCGCTGGTCGAGCGGCTCTTCGACGCACACGACGTAGCCGGCCTGGCCGTCGGGGTGGTGCGCGACAACGAGGTCGTCATGCGCGGGTTCGGCGCACGCGACCTGCGCAGTGGTGAGCCGGTCAGGCCCGAGACGATGTTCCACCTGGCCTCGGTGTCCAAGCCGTTCGTGGCGACCGCGGTCGTCTCGCTGGCGTCCGTCCGAGCCACAGCCGAGCCGGTGCTCGACCTCGACGCCCCGATCGTCGAGTGGGTGCCCGAGCTCACCTTGGCCGACGGTCGGGAGGGTGAGATCACCGCCCGCGGTCTGTTGACGCACTCGAGCGGCCTGCCCGACGTCACGGACTACGGCTGGCACGACCCGCAGCTGGGCGACGACGCGCTCAGTGAGCTCGCCCGAAGCCTGTCGGACTGGCGGCTGAAGTCGGAGCCAGGCTCGACGTTCTCGTACTCGAACGCCGGGTTCGAGCTCCTCGGCCTGCTGCTCTCCAGGGTCACCGGCACGACGTTCGAGAACGCCATGCGGCAGCAGGTACTGGCTCCGCTGGGCATGCAGCACAGCTCCTTCCTGCGCAGCGAGGTGCCGTCCCACCTGGCCTCCGCGCCGCACGTGGGAATGCCGCTGACGGTGCCCGAGGGCGCCTACCCCTACACCCGCCGCCATGCCCCGAGCTCGACGCTGCACTCCAACCTGGTCGAGCTGTGCCGGTGGCTCGAAGCGCTCCTCGAGCCGGCAGCCGCGGCAGTGGAGGGCCCGGACGGTCCGCCGCCACGGCTGGACCCCGAGCTGCGCGACCTGATGTGGCGGCCGGTGCTGCCGGTGGATGAGCCGCCCTGGGAGGAGGCGATGGCTCTCGGCTGGGCCGTCGGCAGCTACGGCGGACACCGGACGTTGGGCCACAGCGGTGCCGACCCGGGGTTCGGTTCGCGGCTCGTCCTGGTGCCGGAGCGGCGTACCGGGGTGGTCGTCCTGGCCAACTGCAACACCGTCCCGACCTCGAGCATCGCGGCGGCAGCGCTCGACCTCGCCCTCGCCACGGACGTGAGAGCCGAGGAGCCGGGCGACGGCGTGGCGGCCCTGCGCGCCCTGCTGCCGTCGGTCGTCGGTGCCCTCGCGGAGGCGTTGACGACGTCCGGACCTGACGCCGCGGTGGCGACCTTCCACCGTCTGGCAGCAGCTGAGCCGGCCGAGTTCGACCTCGACGACGAGGGCTTCATCGACGCCGTGTGGGGAGCGATCGAGCTGCACCGCACGGAGCTGGTCTGGCCTCTCCTCAGGGTCTGGAACGGGCTGCGCCCGGACTCCTCCGACGCGTGGACGATGACCGGCTGGGCGCACCAGGTCGACGGGCGGATCGACCTGGCGAGAGCCCTCCTCCGACGCGCCCTCGACCTCGACCCCGACAACGAGGACGCCGAGCTGATCTGGAGCGGGCTCCCCCAGGCCTGAGCTGCGGCTCCGGGCCGGCTACGGGTTGATCCGGGCGAGGCGGTGCTGACCGTTGATCGTCCGGAACGCGCCTCCCACGAGGGTGACGCCGTGGTGCCGGTCGATGTCGAGGATGCCCGGGTAGAGCGGCCCGGACTCGGAGACCCGGGCCCTCAACAGGGCGCCGGTGGCGGTGCTGAGCTCGGCGAACATCGGCCGGAGATGCCCGGCCACCTTCTCGAAGTGTCCGCCCAGGAGCAGCCGACGGCCGTCCAGCGAGACGGCCGAGACGTCACCGCTGGTGTGGACGTGCCAGCGCCTGCTGGCGCCGGAGAGCCGGTAGGCCGTGGCGCGCCCTCCGGGCCCGGCGCTGCCGGCGTAGACCGTGCCCCCGGCCGCCGTGAGGTCGAGGACGAAGCAGTTGGTGTCGCAGTCGGGGGCGGGCGCCCAGGAGGTCACCCGACCCTGCAGGGTGATCCTCCCGAGGAAGGTGCGCGGCAGGCCGACCAGCACATGGAAGGCGCCCCCGACGAGCACACTGTGGTGGTCGGGCGCCGCGGCGAGCACGTAGACACCGCCCTTGGTGCCGATGGGCGACGCGGGCCAGTTGCTCGCGACAGCCCCCGCGCTGGTCACGGCGAACAGCTTCGTGCGGGAGACGCCGTTCACGTGCTGGAAGTCGCCGCCGACGTAGAGCCGGTCATGCAGGTGCAACAAGGTGAACACGGGCCCGTCGACCCGGATGTTCGGGGAGGCCGCCAGGCGCCCGTCCGAGAGCCGCAGTGCCGCGAGGTGCGCGCGAGCCTTGCCGTTGACCCGGGTGAAGTCACCGCCGATGAAGACCTGGTGGTCGAAGACCGAGATCGCCCGGACCCGGCCGTTGACGTTGGCATGGAAGCCGCCGACCACGGCACCGGTGGCGCTGCTCAGGGCCGCCACCCGCACCCGGGTGACCGACTTCCTGGAGCCGGACCGCACCAGGCGGGTGAAGCCGCCGCCGAGATAGGTGCGGGAGCCGATCGTCTTCACCACGTGCACCGTGGCGTTGGGGTACCAGGGCACGTGGTGGCTGCTTCTGACGACGCGGGAGGCGGTCTCCGCTCCAGCGGCATCAGACGGCGTCGTCAGGGCGGGGGCTGCCAGCAGGCCGGCTGCTCCCGCGACCGCCGCCACCCGGCGTACCGTCGTCGACCAGATCATCAGACACTCCTTGTGAAGGCAGGCACCACGAACCGAGGACCTCGGCACACCTCATCGTGCGGCTCGTGAGGCCACGGGCGAATCCCGAACGTTGGGGGAGCTGTCCAGCGTGGAGTGACTCAGGTCTGTCCGCTCGGGTCAGGGAGCTCACGAGGCGCGCGACAGCCGGGTCAGGAGGTGGCCCCGGATGCGGTGGAGCCGTGGCATCGGGCCGCAGCTGACGATCGGTACGGCGATCGTGGCCAGCACGAAGGTCCGGCGCGGACTGACGATCACACTGACGATCGCGGAGGGGCGCAGTCGACCGGCATCTCCCAGAGCACGTTGTCGAGACCGGCGGTGGCCGCCCGACGCTGGAGCTCCTGATGGCGCTGCCCCACGCCTATGGTGTCCCGTTGGACGCGCTGGTGGGAGCACCCGAGCAGGGCGACCCGCGCGCCCGGCTGAAGCCCGACCGAGTCAACGGCCGGACCGTCAACCCGCTCACCGGGCAGCCCGCCGGGATCCTCAGCATCTTCGGACGACCGGGCGAGCAGACGAACGTCGGCACGGTGAGATCGGGGCCGGCTCCGCACTGATTCCCTGAGGCGACACGGGTCAGGGGCGAACAGCTCAGCGCGCAACACCCGTTAGCGTGAGGTCCGCAGATCGCTCGGACAAGGTCGAGCGCCCTGTAGTGGGTCCGCAACGGACCGCTCGGTCAGCGTCAACAGTCCGGAGGCAGTACATGTTCAACGACAACGGCTCATTCCTGCTCGCCATGTTCGAGTTCTTCATCTTCTTGGCCTGGTTCATGTGCCTGTGGTGGGTCTTCGGCGACCTCTTCCGCAGCAAGGACCTGAGCGGCTTCTCGAAGACCATCTGGGTCCTGTTCATCATCATCCTGCCGTTCCTTGGCATGTTCGTGTACCTCATCGCGCGGGGCCACGGGATGAACGAACGCACGATGGCGGCGCAGCAGGAGATGCAGGAGCGGCAGGCGGAGTACATCAAGTCCGTGGCCGGGCCCGGCGGATCGAGTGCCGCCGACCAGATCGCCTCGGCGAAGGGGCTTCTCGACTCGGGAGCGATCACCCAGCAGGAGTTCGACCAGCTCAAGGCGAAGGCGCTCGCCTCGTCCTGACCCTCGACCGGGTTGCCGGGTCACCACCGTCGCGGTGGCGGCCCGGCAACCAGAGGCCGGTCCCCCCTCCCATCGGCCGGCCCGCGTAGGTTGCGAGCATGGGCATCCGGTCCCGCTCCCTCGAGCTGCTCGTGTTCACGGTCGGCGCGGGAGCGCTGGGCGCGGAGATCGCGGCGGCGAGGCTGATGGCACCGTGGTTCGGAGCCAGCACGATCGTCTGGGCGAACACCATCGCGATCGTGCTGGTGTCGCTGTCGGTCGGGTACGCCGTCGGTGGCCGGCTGGCCGACAAGGACCCCCGACCCGCGGGGCTGGCCCGGATCGTGCTGACGGCGTCCGTGCTGCTCGCGATCGTGCCGTTCGTCAGCGGCCCGTTCCTCCGGCTGGCCGCCACAGCTGTCGACCAGCTCAGCGCGGCGATCTTCGTCGGGTCGCTGCTCGGGGTCGGGGTCCTGATCGCGATCCCGCTCCTCCTGCTCGGGATGGTCTCGCCGTACGCCCTGCGCCTCGCCGTGGTCACCGTCGACGCCACCGGCCGGACCGCCGGCCGGCTCTACGCGATCTCGACCGCCGGATCGCTGGTGGGCACCTTCCTGGCGGCGCTGCTGCTCATCCCTTTCGCCGGCACGCGGCGTACGTTCCTGATCTTCGCCGCCGCAATGGCCCTGGCCGCGGTGCCCCAGCTCGGGCGCGGGCGGGTCCGGGCCGCGATCGTGCCGGCCGCGATCCTGGCGCTCGTCGTCCTGCCCACCGGCACCATCAAGACCGCCGACACCGGAGGCGACCGCGTGATCTGGGAGGCGGAGACGCCCTACCAGTACGCCCGCGTCCTCCAGGCGCCCGACGGCGAACGCAGCCTCGAGCTCGACGAGGGGTACGCCGTCCACTCGGTCTACCGCCCCGGTCACTGGCTGACCGGCAACTACTGGGACGAGATGCTGGTCCTCTCGCTCGCCGGTGACCACGTACCACCGCGTTCGGTGGCGATCCTCGGTGATGCGGCGGGCACCTCGGCGCGACAGCTCGGCCACTACTTCCCGCAGACCCGGGTCGACGCGGTGGAGCTCGACGGGAGGCTCACGCAGGTCGGCCGCGCGCTCTTCGACCTGCGCGGCCCGCACCTCCACACCTACACCGCGGATGCGCGGCCCTGGCTCAGCTCGACCCCGCGTCGCTACGACGTCATCCTGGTCGACGCCTACCGCCAGCCCTACATCCCCTTCTACCTGACCACGCAGGAGTTCTTCGCGCTGGTCCGCGACCGGCTCGCGCCGGGCGGCCTGGTCGTCGTCAACGTCGGCCATCCCGAGGGCTCCACCTCGCTGGAGAAGGTGCTGGGTGCGACGATGCGCGCGGCCTTCGGGTCCGGCGCGGTCTGGCGTGACCCCTCCCAGCGGGTCAACACCATGCTCGTCGGTACGACGTCCGGCGACCCGGCGGTCCGGCTCCGGGCAGCCTCGACGTCGGTCCCGGCCGACCTCGGTCCGCTGGTGTCCATCGCCGCGGCCCGGCTCGCCCCCGCCCTGACGGGAGGCCAGGTCTTCACCGACGACCGGGCCCCGGTCGAGTGGCTGGTCGACCTGAGCCTGGCCGAGCAGGCGAAGTGAGCCCGCCCTCGATCCGGAGGTGCGGGGACTTCGTCAGGCCAGCTCGTCGAGGAGGTCGGTGAAGGCGGCCACGTAGGCGTCGACGTCCTCGTCGGTGGCGGCGACCGAGCACGTCGGCCCGGCGCCGACGATGGCGTCCCAGACACCCCGGTTGGCGAGATAGATGCGCAGGAGCCTGCGGAAGGGGACGTCGAGGCTCGCCATCGCCTCGGCGGCGGTGCGCGGCATGGTCGGGCCGAAGGTCAGCCCGCTCCGCGGCCAGAACCGGTGCGTCGTCCACTCCAGCCCCGACGCGGCCACGACGTCGGCCAGCCCGTCGGCCAGCCGGGTGCCGAGCCGCTGGCTGTGCGCGTAGGCCTCGTCGGTCAGCACCCCGCTCATGGTGGCCCGCGCAGCGGCCATCGAGACCGGGTTGCCGAACAGGGTGCCGCCGACCGCGACCTGCGGCTTGTCGTCGTCCCGGCCACCCGGGCGCTGGAGCACCGCCGCCACCTCCTCGGTCATCCCATAGGCGCCCAGGGGAATGCCCGCGGCGATCGACTTGCCGACCGTGACGAAGTCGCAGGCGAGCCCCCACCGCCGGGTGAGCCCGCCGGGACCCACCACCTGGGTGTGCGTCTCGTCGTAGGCCAGCAGCGTCCCGGTGGCCCGGGTGATCTCACGCAAGCCGTCGTGGAAGCCGTCGTCGGGCAGCAGGAGCCCGACGTTGTTGGTCAGCGCCGGCTCGGTGATCACGACCGCCACCTCGCCGGACGCGAGCGCACGCTCCAGGGCCCCGAGATCGTTGAACGGGACGATGATCGTGCGCGCGGTGACGTCGTGCGGCAGACCGCCCTCCTCCGGCACCAGCCGACCGTCCTCGAGCTCGACCAGGACGTCGTCGAAGTGCCCGTGGTACTTCCCGTCGAAGAACAGCACCTTCTCGCGGCCGGTTGACGACCGGGCGATCCTGATCACCTCGGTGTTGGCGCTCGTCGCGGCCAACGTGAACTGCCACAGCGGAAGGCCGTAGCGCCGGGCCAGCTCGCCGGCGACCCAGATCGAGTCCTCGGTCGGCAGCAGGAACTGCGACCCCAGGCCCACCTGCCGGCTCACGGCCTCGACCACCGGAGCCGGACCGTAGCCGGTGAACATGGACATGTCGGCGATGTTGAAGTCGGCGTACTCGTGGCCGTCGACGTCGCGGATCCGGGAGCCCGAGGCCGACTCGATGAACAACGGCGGGTGGTCGTACGACGTGCGCAGCCAGCTCATCGGGACGCCGTTCGGCATCACCGCCTGCCCGGAGGCCCACAGCGCCTGGCTACGCGGGCGCCTGGCCACGAAGGCGTCGTCCTCGCGCTTCTTGAGCGCGGCCACCCGGGCCGGGTCCACTCCCGATCCGCCCATGGCCGGAAGCGTAGGGCACCCGCCGTGGCGCTCCCCGAGACCGCGGCGGCGGCACGCCCGAGGTGCTGTGATCTGGGCCACACCACCTTTTCAGGTGTACCGTCTTCGCCGGACGAAAGGACCTCCGCCATGCGCCGCCTCCCCCCAGCGGCCAGGACGATCGCCCTCTTGACTGCGACCCTCCTTGCTGTGCCCACCCTCGTCAGCACCGCCTCTCACGCCGACGCCCGCGTCGCGAAGCTGGCCACCCCCGACCCCTTCACCAGCGTGAAAGGGGTGAGAGGCCCGAGACCGGGCGAGACCACGATCACGTGGCGGACCACCGGTCGCTACACCGACCTCTACCGGATCACGACCGCCTTGACCCCGTTCGGCTCGCGCTCCACGCCCCGGGTCGGTCGGCACAGCACGACGTTCACCGTCCAGGGCGGCAGCCGGCGCTCGTTCACGCTGACCCCCGCGCAGACCGCGGCGGCCGGCGCCGGGCTCAGCACCGGTCGTCGTCTCTTCTTCCGCATCGCCGCCGTCAACACCAGCGGCTCCGGCACGGCTGTGCGACGCTACCCCTACCTGCGGCACACCACGATCGCCGGGCACCGGTCGAAGATGACCGGCACCCAGCTCCGCTACGCCGAGTACAACGTGCGGGTGCGATCGAGCGACGTGCCAGGTCACCCGTGGTGGCGCCGACAGCACCTGGTGGCCAGGCGGATCGCCCGGGCGCATCCCGCCGTGGTCGGGGTCCAGGAGCTCATGCCGGCGATGTGGACCAGCCAGGACGGCGGCATCGGGCTCCGCGCGGCCCTGCGCCGGACCGGCGTCGGCAACTACCGCCTCACGCGCACGACGGCGTACTTCCGCAGCGCGGCCCAGGACACCCGGATCCTGTACGACGCCACCCGGGTGCGGATGACCAGCTCCTGCCCGCAGGCCCGCCCGTCCTGCTACATCTCGCTGCCCGACCCGCACCACCGCCACGTGGCGGCCTACGCCCGGTTCAGGGACCTGGCATCGGGCCAGTCGTTCTACTTCGTCAGTGCCCACCTCAACAGCGGCAACGACGGCACCACCGACGCGTTGCGCGGCCGCCAGGCCCAGGCGATCAACGCCGGCATCCGCGCGGTCGACCGGCACGGGCTGCCGGTCGTGTTCGCGACGGATGCCAACAGCTCCCAGACCAGCAAGGGCGTCGATGCTCCACACTCGGCGCTGCTGCACGCGGGCTGGTACAACACCATCGCGGCGGCCCAGTCGGTCAACGTGCGCTACGACTCGGTCAACCGGTTCCGGCTGCCCGAGAAGCCGTCGGCCTACGGGTTCGGCAGCATGTTCGACACGATCATGACCCTCGGCATGCCGGGCGCCGACCTGTTCAAGCAGGTCCTCACCGGAGCGCCCGGGCCCTCCGACCACAACCTGATCTTCGCCGACGTACGCCTGCCGCGCCCCTAGCAGCCGCTCGCGGCCAGGCCCTCCGGTCACACGCAGGACGGGCCGTTCGACTCCTGACCGGCGACGCCCGCGAGGGCTAGCGTGGACGCTGGAGGCGCGGCACCGAGTGCGGGCTCACGTCCCGCTGTTGTCGGGTCGGGTCGCCCACCGACGGTCCAGTTGCGACGGAAGGTGCGACGGTGCGTCAGTCGGGTGTCGAGTTCATGGAGTGGGTCACGGCCCGCACTCCTGGTGAGGTGGAGTTCCACCAAGCGGTGGCCGAGGTGGTGTCGTCGGTCTGGCCGGTGCTCGAGCGCCGGCCGGCGTACGCCGAGGCCAGGATCCTCGAGCGGATGGTCGAGCCGGAGCGGGTGGTCTCGTTCCGGGTCCCGTGGGTCGACGACGGCGGCCGGATCCAGGTCAACCGCGGCTACCGCGTCGAGATGAACAGCGCGATCGGTCCCTACAAGGGCGGCCTGCGGTTCCGGGAGAACGTCGACCTGAGCGTCCTGAAGTTCCTGGCGTTCGAGCAGACCCTCAAGAACGCGCTGACCACCCTCCCCCTCGGCGGCGGCAAGGGCGGGTCCGACTTCGACCCCAAGGGCCGCAGCGACGGCGAGGTCATGCGGTTTTGCCAGTCGTTCATGAGCGAGCTGTTCCGGCACCTCGGGGACCACACCGACGTCCCCGCCGGCGACATCGGGGTGGGCGCCCGCGAGATCGGCTTCCTGTTCGGGCAGTACAAGCGGCTGGCCAACGAGTTCACCGGTGTCCTCACCGGCAAGGGTCTTGCCTGGGGCGGCAGCCTGATCCGCCCCGAGGCGACCGGCTACGGCCTGGTGTACTTCGCCGACCAGATGCTGCGGACCCGCGACGAGAGCATCTACCGCAAGGAGTGCCTGATCTCGGGCTCCGGGAACGTCGCGCAGTACGCCGCCGAGAACGTCGTCCGGCTGGGCGGCAAGGTCCTGACCATGTCGGACTCGTCCGGCTTCGTCCACGACCCCGACGGGATCGACGAGGAGAAGCTGGCCTGGATCATCGACCTGAAGGAGGTCCGACGCGGCCGGATCTCGGAGTACGCCGAGCACTTCGGCTGTGAGTTCCATGCCGGCCAGCGTCCCTGGGACGTCGAGGGTGCCGAGGTCGCGTTGCCGTGTGCCTGCCAGAACGAGCTCAGCGAGAAGGAGTCCAAGACGCTGCTGGCCAACGGTGTGTACGTCGTTGCCGAGGGCGCCAACATGCCCGCCGAACCGGGCGCCGTACGCCAGTTCGTCGATGCCGGGATCCTCTTCGGACCGGGCAAGGCCGCCAACGCGGGCGGGGTCGCGGTCAGCGGTCTGGAGATGGTGCAGAACGCCGCGTTCTCGGCCTGGAACCGCGACGAGGTCGACGCGCGCCTGCTGGGCATCATGGTCGAGATCCACCAGAGCTGTGTCCAGGCGGCCGAGGAGTACGGCCGACCCGGCAACTACGTGGTCGGCGCCAACGTCGCCGGCTTCGAGAAGGTCGCCTCGGCCATGTTGGCCCAGGGCGTCGTCTAGCTCATCTGCCCAAGGAGGCTGACATGACTCGCAAGAGGGTCGGTTACTTCGATGGAACCGACTCGAGGCTGCTGACCGCCCTGGTCTGCGACGGCTACGACACGATCCCCGTCTCGAACGGTCGCGACAACCACGGCCACCACGTCCGGCTGATCAACGACAAGAACCGCGTGGACCTGCTGATCGGCTACCTCCACAAGATCGTGGCTCCGGCCGGTGAGGCCCGGGAGAAGAGCGACATCACCTTCGGGGACCTGTTCCACATCTGCCGGATCCTGGAGATCCCGCTCCTGCTGGAGATCCCCGAGGCCCTTCAACCCAGAGCCATCGTGATGCTGGAGAACCCGCCCGACATCGTCCGGCTGGTCGACCCCGCGGACACCCTGGAGGTCGCCCGCACGCTCCTCGCAGGCGAGTGAGGCTCCCTGCGCCTAGAGTGCCCCGATGGCAGACAACCCTCATCCTCCGGTCCGTCCTGGCGCGCTCCTGCTGGAGCTGGTGATGCTCCCGGTCGCCGACCTCGACCGCGCCAAGGCGTTCTACACCGACCAGGCGGGGTTCACCCTCGACGTCGACGTCAGCCCGGCGGAGGGTGTCCGCGTCGTCCAGCTGACTCCCCCGGGCTCCTCCTGCTCGATCCTGCTGAGCACAGGTCTCGCGCAGGCGGACATGCCCGCGGGCTCCCTGCATGGTCTGCACCTGGTCGTGGCCGACATCGAGGCGGCCCGCTCCGAGCTGGTCGGGCGCGGAGTCGAGGTGGCCCCCGTCGTCGACGTGGGCGGCGGCGTCCTCTACGCCTGGTTCGCCGATCCGGACGGCAACACCTGGGCCCTGCAGCACATGCCCTGGCGCCAGTAGCGAGAGGTGCCGGCAGGGTCGTGCGCCCGCTCGGGTCAGGTGACGGTCTGCGGGGCCCTCGGGAGACTGCGGGCGAAGGTGCTGAACTCGTAGGACGTCATGGTCTGGCCGAACTGGTAGCGGAATCGCGCGAGGGCGAACGCGTGGGCGTCCTGGGCCGAGACGCCCTCGAACGACTGCGAGGCGCACGCGTCCTCGAGGATGACGACGTTGACCCCCGCCATGCTGAGATCGTCGGACGTCGTGCCGACACAGATCGGGGTGGTCAGGCCCCCCATCACCACGGTGTCCCAGCCGTGCTCCTCGAGGAGCCCCAACAGGTTGCCGGCCGCGACCGCGGAGAAGCCGGTCTTGCGCATCACCAGGTCACCGGGCTCGACGAGGCCGGGATGGAACTCGGCGTTCTCCCGGCCGGACATCAAGGGGTGGTGGGCGACGATCTCTGCGATCGGCTCGCCGTCGGGCCCGGGGTAGTCCTCCGGGTAGTAGATCTCACGGCACATGATCACCCGGCCGCCCGCACTGCGCCAGCTCGACGCGGACTCGCGGAAGTGCGCCACCGCCGAGGCGGCGTCCGGGGTGTGCTCCCAGCCCCCGTCGCTGAAGCCGAGCTGGAAGTCGACGCCGAGCAGGACCGTGTGATCAGGGCTCAGGTCGTAGGGCTCCTCGACGCGCGGGTTGCTGCCCATCGTCACTCCTGCACTCTGCGGGGGATGCCGTGCCTGGGGGTCATCCAACCCGGTCGGGCCGGTGGCTGCTCACCTACGGCGGCAACCGCCTCGATCTCCACGAGCTGGTCGGGATAGCCGAGGACGCTGACCCCCACCAGCGTGCTGGGCACGTCGTGGTCACCGAATCGCCCGCTCACCACCTCCCACACCTCGGCCAGGTCGTCACGGCGACCGGAGGCGACCAGCACCCGCGTGCTGACGACGTCGGTGAGCCGGGCACCGGCCTCCGCCAGGGTCTGCTCCAGGTTGTCCAGACAGGCCCGGGCCTGCTCGACGTGGTCACCGGGAGCGGCCGTGGTGCCGTCCGGGTGCAGCGGGCACGCGCCGGCCAGGAAGAGCAGCCGGCTGCCCGGCGGCACCGTCGCCGCATAGGCGTACGGCGCCGGAGCGAGCGCGGTGGACCGGAGGAGCTGGACGACTGACGGCATGTCCTCCACCGTAGTGTCGCGGCTCGTCCCCACGTCACGGCCCGGGGCTGCGAGCATGGGGCACATGAAGCGCCTGGTGGTCTGCTGCGACGGGACGTGGAACAAGCCTGACAACGAGACCATCACGAATGTCGAGAAGATCGCGCGCACGGTCCAGAGTGACCCCGCTGCCAGCGGTGACGCCTACCAGCTCGTGTACTACGTCAGTGGGGTGGGCGCCGGCAGCTACGCGGCCGACCGGCTCCTGGGCGGTGCGTTCGGGTTCGGTCTCTTCCACAACGTGATCGCGAGCTACCGGTTCCTCGCGCAGAACTACGAGCCCGGCGACGAGATCTTCATCTTCGGCTTCAGCCGTGGCGCCTACACGGCGCGCTCGGTGGCCGGCATGCTGGCGCGCGTCGGTCTGCTCACCAAGGTCTCCCTGGTCGAGGAGCGGCTGCCGGCGGCGGTCCACATGTACCAGCGGACGGACCTGCCGGAGGGCGCCTTCGGAGCGAGCGTCGAGGAGTTCAAGCACGACCACTGTCACTCGGCCGAGGTGAGCTTCCTCGGCGTGTTCGACACGGTGGGTGCCCTGGGCGTACCCGGCTTCATGCGGCGCACTCCGCGGTTCCACGACGTCCAGCTGAGCAGCCAGGTGCTGCGTGCCCGGCACGCGCTGGCGGTCGACGAGACCCGGCTGAAGTTCGCACCGACGTTCTGGGAGGCCCCGGCGGAGCCGCCCGGTGCTCCGACCGAGGACGAGCGGGTCAAGCAGGTGTGGTTCGAGGGCGCACACTCCGACGTCGGCGGTGGCTACCGCGAGACCGGGCTGTCGGACACCGCCTTGCTGTGGATGGCCCGCGAGGCCCACGACGCCGGCCTCGTCTTCGACGTGCCGCTGCTGACCCACTACGTCGACAGCGGGTCGGACCCCATCCGGCACAACCCGCTCAACCCCATGTACAGGGCCGACAACCTGATGCTCGGCGCCAAGCTGCGGCTGCGCAGCAAGAAGCAGGACGCCGCGTTCAGCGGGGGGCTGCGCCTCCTCACGAACCCACGGGCCCTGTCCGTGCGGGTCGCAAGCAGCGCCGTGACCCACTTCCAGGGTGGCGGGTACCAGCCCGCCAACCTCGCGGCCTTCGCGGGCTCGACCGACGGGTTCGCGGGGATCGTCGAACCGGTCACCGACCTTCCGGAGCGAGGGGTCGACTTCACGGTCCTCGGGGAGATCACGGCCGGGAGCTGAGGTAGTCGGACGCGATGCGCCGGACCGCGCTGCGGTCGAGGATGTCTCCGTGCCCGGGGAGGGCCCGGGTCAGGGGCACGGCGAGCAGTGCCTGCATGGTGGTCCGGTAGGCCGGGATGTCCGAGCCGATGCAGGTGTCGATCAGCCCGCCGTCGTAGAGGACGTCTCCGGTGAACAGGTGACCCGCCTCGGTGTCGTGGAGGTTGAGGGAGCCGGGCGTGTGACCGGGCAGGTGCAGCACCCGGAACTGCTTGTCTCCCAGGTCGACGAGATCGCCGTCGGTCAGCTCGGTCAGCTCGGTCACCCCTGCCACCCCCTCGAGGGCGTACGTCGTGGGGTCGTAGCCGGCGCCGGGCAGGCCGGTGAGCAACAGCTCGGGCGCCTCCTCGCCACCGTCGTCGAGGCCCAGGAGCCCCCACAACGTGGGGCCGTTCAGGCTCACGGCCCCGGGCCGGCGTACCTCTGCCGCCTCGGCTGCATGCACGCGACAGTCGGTGAACTCGTGGGCCCCGCCCATGTGGTCGAGATGTGCATGGCTCAGGACCAGCACCGGGTCGTGCTCGAACAGCCACGGCAGCTCGCGCCGCAGCGAGACGACCCCCAGCCCGGCGTCGACCACGAGGTCGCGATCACGGCCGCGCACGTGCCAGACGTTGGCAGACAGGAGCGGGTCGACGTGGGGCTCCTCGATGAGCGTCACGCCGTCGCCGACGTGGGTGACTCGGAACCAGTCGGCCGGAGCGACGACTCGCATGAGTGGCCCTTCCTGCCTCAGTCGAGGAGGCCACGCCTGTGCAGGTCGGCACGCAGGGCGGTGGCGTCGGTGAAGGGAACCGCGTCCATGCCGACGGCGCGGGCGACCTCGACGTTGCGGACGTTGTCGTCGACGTAGAAGACGCCCTCGACCGGGTGCCCCAGCCGACGAGCGAGGATCGTGAAGATCTCCGGGTCGGGCTTGGCGACGCGCTCGGCGCCGGAGACCACGACGTCGTCGAAGAGGGCGAACACCTCGGGGAAGACCTCGGGCCCGTGCTGGATCGTCTCGGCCGACCAGTTCGTCAGGGCGACCAGCCGGACGCCGCGACCGTGGAGCGCGCGCAGGATCTCGGCCGTGCCCGGCACCAGCCCCGACAGCGAGAGGGCGAAGTGAGGACGGTAGGCCGCGATCTCCTCGGCGAGCTCCGGATGGTCGGCCGTGGCCGCCGCCTCCGCCTCCGCCCACGACCTACCTGCGTCCTGCACCTCGTTCCACGCCGCGAAGTCGAACTCACCGCCATGGACGAACCGCTCGGCGCGCTCCCGCCCGACCGCCGCGGCGACCGCGGGCACCGGGTCCCAGACCACGACCACACCACCGAGATCGAAGACTGCGGTCGTCCTGTGCGGGTGGGCGCTCACGCCGGGTGCTCGTCGGATCGGGCGAGCTGCCACAGGCCGGGTCGGGACTTCGTCATCAGCCCTTCCTTGATCAGCGCCACCCGGGCTCGCCGAGCCGCATAGTGCCAGCGGAGCTCGCCCTCGGGCGTCGTCTCGCCGTCGTCGGGCCGCAGTCGGTCCTCGGCCAGGATCTCCAGCTCCAGGAACAGCTCGTCGGCCTCCAGCTCCCCGCCGGCCCGCTCGAGCACGGTGATGATGAGGGGCTTGAACGCCTCCGGCGGCGTCCACCGCCGCGTCACCGTCTTCTCCGGCGTCACGGACGTCGCGGGCGTCCGGGTCGCCCGGGTGGTCGGACGCTTCCTGGGCGCGGGCGGCGACGTGGCCGTCTTCGTCGGCACCGGGGGCGGCCGGCCATGAACGCACTGGGACTTCGGCAGGTCGCACAGCTCGCAGTAGTCGTCGGACGCATTCATCACGACCAACCTAACCAGCCACGAGGTGGCGGGTGGAGCCCGGCTCCCCACGTCAGAGCGGCAGCCCCCGCGTCACGGTGATGCTGGTGCTGCCGACGACGTAGCCGAGGTGCTCGTTGAGACGCAGCATCGGGGAGTTCCGCGCCTGGGTCCGCTCCCCCGGCACCACCGCGATCCGGACCGCCCGCCAGGCCTCGTAGTCGCCGTCAGTGACGCAGACAGCCAGGCGAGGCCGATGGCCCACGACACGACCAGGCTCAGCTCTCACGGACGCGGGAGATGTAGCGGCGATACTGTCGCGCCCCGAGCGTGCGCAGGACCAGCCGGATCGGCGCGGGCACCTGGGCCAGCATGTCGGCACGTTCGGTCGGGTCGGCGTCCTCGAGGATCGCCCCGAACATGATCGGCAGCTGGTCGCGCGACATCGAGCCGCGACCGTGCTCGCCGAGCCTGGCCCACTCGGCGACGGAGACGTGCTCCTCCGCCAAGGGCAGGATCTCGCGCTCCTCCTGGTCGAGGTGCTCGAAGAGGGCCTCGTTGAGCCGCTCGACGGCGGAGGCCAGCTGCTCGCCGACCGAGGGGTCGGGGTCCGGTCGCCAGTGGCCGAGCAGCTCCTGGCACTGGTCGATACTCTCGTGGACGCGCTCGTGCTGGGCCTGCATGGTCGAGACCAGCTCGGCCGAGGGTGCGGCGCGCTCGAGGAGAAGCGGCCAGAGGTTCTCGTCCTCGCCGGTGTGGTGGATGTGGAGGGCGTTCAGCAGGAACGCCGCGTGCCCACCCACCACCTCGGCACGGTCGAGGTCGCCGTCCCGCACGCGGCGTACGAGTTCGGGCAGAGCCGCGAGCTCGCGGCGGAAGACGCGGTGGATCACCCGCATCTCGTTGACGTCGGGCTTCTGGCTCGTGGCGGTCGTCGTCATGGTGGCTGCTCCCCGGGCAATCGAGTGACGCGTGCGGGCAGCAGCCTGCCCTGATCGGGCGGCGGACGGCATGGCCTCTTCCGGTCAGGTGACCCGCGGGGTCAGGACAGCTTCTCCAGGATCAGCTCGCGCACGCGGTTGGCGTCGGCCTGCCCGCGCATCTCCTTCATCACCGCGCCGATGAGCGCCCCGGCCGCCGTGACCTTGCCGTCGCGGATCTTGTCCGCGACGTCGGGGTTGTCGGCGATGGCGTGGTCGACGGCCGCGCCGAGGGCATCGTCGTCGGAGACGATGGCGAGCCCACGCGCCGCGACGACGTCGTCGGGGCTGCCCTCGCCGGCGAGCAGGCCGTCGAAGACCTGGCGAGCCAGCTTGTCGTTGAGGGTGCCGTCGTCGACCAGGGCCTGCACCCGGGCGACCTGTGCCGGCGTGACACCGAGCGAGGCCAGGTCGGTCTCGGTCTCGTTGGCACGGCGGGCCAGCTCACCGAGCCACCACTTGCGTGCTGCCGCCGGCGTCGCGCCCGCGGCGATGGTCTCCTCGACCAGGGCCACTGCACCGGCGCCGACGGTGTCGCGCATCTCGAGGTCGGAGAAGCCCCACGCCTCCTGGAGCCGGGCCCGCTTCTCGTGGGGAGGCTCGGGCAGGGTCGCCTTCAGGTCGCTGACCCACTCCCGGCTCGGCGCCATCGGCACCAGGTCGGGCTCGGGGAAGTAGCGGTAGTCCTCCGCGTCGGACTTCTCCCGCCCGCTGGTCGTGACGCCGGTGTCCTCGTGCCAGTGCCGGGTCTCCTGGAGGATCGTCCGGCCATCGGCCAGGACCGCGGCGTGGCGCTGCATCTCGTAGCGCGCAGCCCGCTCGACCGAGCGCAGGGAGTTGACGTTCTTGGTCTCCGTGCGGGTGCCGAGAGTGCCGGAGCCCTTGGGCGACAGCGAGAGGTTGACGTCGCAGCGCAGCGACCCCTGCTCCATGCGTACGTCGCTCACGCCGAGGCCGAGGAGCAGGTCGCGCAGCTGCGCGACGTAGGCCCGGGCGACCTCGGGCGCCTTCGCCCCGGTGCCGAGCACCGGCTTGGTGACGATCTCGATCAGCGGGATGCCGGCCCGGTTGTAGTCGACCAGGGAGTAGTCGGCGCCGTGGATCCGGCCGGTGCTGCCGCCGACGTGCAGCGACTTGCCGGTGTCCTCCTCCATGTGGGCGCGCTCGATCCCGACGCGGTAGGTCTCGCCGTCGACCTCGACGTCCATGTATCCCTCGAACGCGATCGGCTCGTCGTACTGGGAGGTCTGGAAGTTCTTCGGCATGTCCGGGTAGAAGTAGTTCTTCCGCGCGAACCGGCACCACTCCGCGATCTCGCAGTTGAGGGCCAGCCCGATCCGGATCGCCGACTCCACCGCCTTGGCGTTGACCACCGGCATCGAGCCGGGCAGGCCCAGGCAGGTCGGGCAGGTCTGGGTGTTGGGCTCGGCGCCGAACTCGGTCGGGCAGCCGCAGAACATCTTGGTCGCGGTGTTCAGCTCGACGTGGACCTCGAGCCCCATGGCAGGGTCGAACTGCGCGAGCACCTCGTCGTAGGAGAGCAGGGGGTCGGTCATCGCTGGCCTCCTTCGTTTCGAGACGAGCGTTGAGCGCCCTCCTCGACCAGCGCAGGGGCCTGGTCGAGGAGACGGCCGCCCCACTCGCGCACGAGCAGCGCCTCCAGGGCGGCGCCGACGCGGTAGACGCGGTCGTCGGCCAGGGCCGGAGCGAGGATCTGGACCCCCGCCGGCAGGCCGTCCTCGTCGGCGAGCCCGCTCGGCACCGAGATGCCCGGGACGCCCGCAAGGTTCGCGGGGATGGTGGCCAGGTCGTTGAGGTACATGGCGAGCGGGTCGTCGACCTTCTCGCCGAGCTTGAACGCCGTCGTCGGCGCGGTCGGGCTGACCAGGACGTCGGCCTGCTCGAACGCGGCGCCGAAGTCGCGGGTGATCAGCGTGCGGACCTTCTGCGCCTGGCCGTAGTAGGCGTCGTAGTAGCCGCTGGACAGGGCGTAGGTGCCGAGGATGATGCGGCGCTTGACCTCGTCGCCGAAGCCCGCCTCACGGGTGACCCGCATGACGTCCTCGGCGCTGGGCGAGCCGTCGGGCGTCACCCGCAGGCCGTAGCGCATGGCGTCGAAGCGGGCCAGGTTGGACGACGCCTCGGCGGGGAGGATCAGGTAGTAGGTCGCCAGGGCGTGCACGAAGTGCGGGCACGAGACCTCGACCACCTCGGCGCCGGCTCGGGTCATCAGGTCCACCGACTCCTGGAACCGAGCGAGCACTCCCGCCTGGTAGCCCACGCCGCCGAGCTCCTTGACGACGCCGATCCGGACGCCGGTCAGGTCGCCCTGCGCGCCCTCGCCGGCGGCGGCGACGACGTCGGGCATCGGCTGGGCGATCGAGGTGGAGTCGAGCGGGTCGTGGCCACCGACCAGCTCGTGGAGCAGGGCTGCGTCGAGCACCGTCCGGGTGACCGGGCCGACCTGGTCGAGGGAGTTGGCCAGCGCGACGAGGCCGTAGCGCGAGACGCCGCCGTAGGTCGGCTTGACCCCGACCGTGCCGGTGACCGCGCCGGGTTGACGGATCGAGCCGCCGGTGTCGGTGCCGAGCGCCAGCGGTGCCTCGTACGCCGCGACGGCGGCCGCGCTGCCGCCGCCCGAGCCGCCCGGGATCCGGTCGAGGTCCCACGGGTTGTGGGTCGGGCCGAAGGCGCTGTGCTCGGTGGAGGAGCCCATCGCGAACTCGTCCATGTTGGTCTTGCCCAGGATCGGCAGGCCGTAGCCGCGCAGCCGCGCGACGACCGTGGCGTCGTACGGCGGCACCCAGCCCTCCAGGATCCGCGAGCCGCAGGTGGTGGGCAGACCCCTGGTCGCGAGCACGTCCTTGACCGCGATCGGGATGCCGTCGAGGGTGCTCCAGGTCTCGCCCGCCTCGCGGCGGCGGTCGGACTCCTCGGCGGCCCGCAGCGCCCCCTCGGCGTCGACGTGGAGGAAGGCGTGCACGGCACCGTCGACCTCGGCGATCCGGTCGAGGTGGGCCTGGGTCAGCGCGACGCTGGAGGTCTCCCCGGCGGCGAGGGCGTCGGCCAGCTCGGCCGCGGTGCGCGTCTCCACCGGGGTGCTCACTGCTCGTCCCCGAGGATCCGCGGCACCCGGAACCGCTGTTCCTCGACGGCGGGGGCGCCGCTGAGCGCTTCCTCGGGCGAGAGGCAGCCGGTGACGACGTCGTCGCGGAAGACGTTGGTCAGCGGCAGCGCGTGCGACGTCGGCGGGATGTCGTCGCCGGAGACGCTGCTGATCGACGCGACGGACTCGAGGATCACGCTCAGCTGCGGCGCCAGGTGGTCGAGCTCGGCGTCCGACAGGTCGATCCGGGCCAGGTCCGCCAGGTGGGCGAGCTCGTCCCTGCTGATCGCGGGGCCGGCGGCAGGCGCACCGGTGTGCTCGGGGGTCTCGGGCATGAGGATCATCCTAGGGAGGCCGCCGGGCCTCCCGACGACTCGGGCCGCCGAGGCGTCGGCCGGGACGGCGGCCCGCACCCAGGGGCGAGAAGTCCGAAATTTGTCCGACTTGTGGCGTCACAGATGCAGAAACCACCCGCGCGCGTGGTCCCACCGGGCTAGCGTGATGAGCCGAACACCCCTAGCCACCCCCCAGGCTGACCATGAACACCGCTCTCCACACGGTCCACGAGACCCAGATCGACGGCGTCCTGTGCTTCTTCGTGGATATGGGACGTCCGGTCTCGTCCGCCCATCTGCTGTTCCGCACCGGCATCGCCGACGAGCCGCTGGCCGAGACCGGGTGGCTGCACCTGCTCGAGCACCTCGCGCTGCTCGACCGGGAGACGCTGACCCGCCCGATCCACGGCACCGTGTCGATGCTGCTCACGCGCTTCGACGTCTACGGCCCGCCCGAGGCGGTCGTCGAGCGGATCCGCGCGCTGTCGCAGTGGATGACCGAGCCCGACCTCCGGCTCCTGGCGCGTGAGCGTGGCGTGCTCCAGGCCGATGCCCAGGTGCGCAACGACCCGATGGTCCGGTCGCTGCCGTGGCGCTACGGCGCGCAGGGGCCCGGTGTCGCCGGGTTCATGGAGGCCGGCGCGGTCCGGGCGACCCCCGAGCTCCTGACCGAGCGCGCCCACCGCGTGTTCAACCAGGCCAACGCGATCCTGGTCCTCGACGGTCCGCCGCCGCCCGACCTGGCTCTCCCGCTGCCCGACGGCGAGTACCACGCACCACTGGCAGCCGAGCCGCTCCCCCGCCCGCTCCCCGCGAGCTACGTCGACGACGCCGGGCTGACCCTGAGCGGCGTCGTACGCCGGACGCACATAGCGGCGTTCCTGCCCGGCATCCTCGAGCGTGCGATCCACGACGGCCTCCGTCAGCGCACCGGCGGCGCTTACGCCCCGTGGTCGTCGATGACCGAGGTCGACGACCAGTACGCCGTGGTCGCGGGCGGGTCCGACGTGGTCCCCGAGACCCGGGCGACCGCCGGAGCCGCCGGCGTCGACGTCCTCGCCACGCTGGTCCACGACGGCGTCCCGCGGGCCTGGCTCCAGGAGGCGATCGACCAGCGACTGACCTGGCTCCAGGCGTCCGAGGCGCCGTTCCAGGTCGCTCGCGAGGCGGCCTACGCAGCGCTGAGCGCACGGGTGCCGCAGTCGCTGGAGGAGCTGGTCGAGGAGCTGCGCGAGACCGATCCCGACGAGGTCGACCTCGCCCTGCGCGAGCTCCACGAGAGTCTGCTGGTGGGGCTGCCCGAGGACGCGGTCGTCGACCCGTCCACCCCGCCCATCACCTTCCCCGAGGTGGAGCCGAGCGCCGGCGGCAAGCGTCACCGGCACGTCAACTGGCCGGCGGAGGCGACGACGTTCTCCGTCGGCGCCGGCACCATCGAGGAGGGCACCCCCGTCTCGGCCCGCCGCCTCGCCGTACCCGACGTGGTCGCCATGTTCACCTGGCGCGACGGCACCCGCGAGATCGTGGGCCGCGACGGGTCTCGGCTCGAGATGGACCCCCACCAGTGGTACGGCGCGGAAGAGCTGACCCGCGACCTCGACGAGGCCGTCCCGGCCGACCTCCACCTGCCGATGCCCGACCGCGACGTGACGTTCCGCCGGATGGGTGTGCCCCAGCGGGCCGCCAAGGCGTTCGTGCGCTGGGCCAACACCAAGCCCGGCCTGATCACGATGATCGCCGTCACCGGCCTGCTCGCAGTGTGGTCACTGGTCAAGACCAGCCCCGTGGTGGCCGGGGTCTTCGTGGCGCTCGCCTTGGTGCTGGGCGCCCAGCTCATCCGGATCGAGGGGGCCTGGCCCGCGGTCGACGAGCCGGACGTCGAGACCTCCTAGCCCTACGCATCGCCGCCGGTGGTCGGCGCGGGGCGCTCAGCCCTACAGACCGGAAGGTCCGTGCTCGAGCAGGATCTTGAACCGGCCCTCGTCGAGGATCGCCAGGCCGAGCTGCTCGGCCTTCTCGGCCTTGGAGCCGGCGTTGTCGCCGACGACGACGTAGTCGGTGCTCTTCGAGACCGAGCCCGCGGCCTTGCCGCCGCGCGACACGATCGCCTCCTTGGCCGAGTCGCGGGAGAAGCCGACCAGCGACCCGGTGACGACCACGGTCAGGCCCTCGAGGGTGCGGGGCGTCGACTCGTCGCGCTCGTCGGCCATCGACACCCCAGCGGCCTCCCACTTGTCGACGATCGCGCAGTGCCAGTCGACCGTGAACCACTCGATGACGGCCGCAGCGATCGTCGGGCCGACCCCCTCGGCCGCGGCCAGCTGGGCCTCGGTGGCCTCGCGGATCGCAGCCATCGAGCCGAACACGGTGGCCAGGGCCCGAGCCGCCGTGGGCCCCACGTGACGGATCGACAGCGCCACCAGCACCCGCCACAAGGGGAGCTGCTTGCGCTCGTCGAGGTTGGCCAGCAGAGCCTTGCCGTTGGCGCTGAGCTGGGGGCCCTCCTCACCCTTCTTGGGTGCTCGGGTGAACAGGTCGGTCTCGAGCAGCGCCGCGCGGTCGAGGTCGAAGATGTCGCCCTCGTTGGTGATGACCCCGGCGTCGAGCATGGCGTGGGCGGCCTCGGAGCCGAGGCCCTCGATGTCGAACGCGCCCCGGCTCGCCACGTGGTAGACGCGGTCGAGCAGCTGGGCCGGGCAGGCACGGGTGTTGGGGCAGCGGAGGTCCTTGTCGCCCTCCTTCTGCTGGACCAGCGTCGTGCCGCACGACGGGCATTCGGTCGGCATCACCCACTCGGCCAGTCCCTCGGGCCGAAGCGGCAGCACGGGCCCGACGATCTCCGGGATCACGTCGCCGGCCTTGCGCAGCACCACGGTGTCACCGGGCCGAACGTCCTTGCGCTTGACCTCGTGGGCGTTGTGGAGGGTCGCCCGCTCGACCGTGGAGCCGGCGACCTTGGTCGGCTCCATCACCCCGAACGGCGTGACCCGGCCGGTGCGGCCGGTGTTGACCTCGATCGAGAGGAGCTTGGCGTTGACCTCCTCGGGTGGGTACTTGAACGCGATCGCCCACCGCGGGGCCCGCGACGTCGAGCCGAGCCGGCGCTGGAGGCTCACCTCGTCGACCTTGACCACGACGCCGTCGATCTCGTAGGGGACGATCGTGTGGCGGTGCTCCCCGACGTGGGCGATGTAGGCCAGCACCCGGTCCAGGGAGGGCAGCACCTCGACCTGGTCGGAGGTGGGCAGCCCCCAGGCCCGCAACGCGTCGTAGGCCGACGACTGGGAGACGGGGTCGAAGCCGTCGCGCGCACCGATGCCGTGGCAGACCATGCCCAGGTCGCGCGACGCGGTGACCCGGGGGTCCTTCTGGCGCAGGGAGCCGGCCGCGGCGTTGCGCGGGTTGGCGAAGACCGGCTTTCCGGCCTCGCCCATGGCGACGTTGAGCCGCTCGAACGCCTCGACCGGGAGGAACACCTCGCCCCGCACCTCGAGCAGCGCCGGCACGGGCCGGGCGTCGGTGGCGGTCAGCCGGTGGGGCACGGACGCGATGGTGCGGACGTTGGGCGTGACGTCCTCACCGGTGCGGCCGTCACCGCGGGTCAGCGCACGGACCAGCCGGCCCTTCTCGTAGAGCAGGTTGATCGCGAGGCCGTCGACCTTGAGCTCGCAGAGCAGCGCGGGATCGCTCACGCCGTCGCGGGCCAGACGTGCGTGCCACGACTCGAGCTCGTCGGAGGAGAAGGCGTTGTCGAGGCTCTCCATGCGCTGGAGGTGGTCGACGGCGGTGAACTCGGTGGAGACCGCGCCGCCGACCTTCTGGGTCGGCGAGTCGGGCGTGCGCAGCTCGGGGAACTCCTCCTCGAGCCCCTCGAGCTCGCGCATCCGGTGGTCGAAGTCGGCGTCGGACAGCGTCGGCTGGTCGAGGACGTAGTAGCGCCACCGGGCGTCGTCGACCTCCTCGCTGAGCTCGCGATGACGCTCCTTGGCCTCGGGGGTCGCGGTGCTCGGTTCGCCCATGCCGCCTATCCTGCCAAGGACCGTCGACACTCGGCAGCGGCGCGGCCGCCCCATCCGCGGACGGCTCCGGTTCCGAAACCATTCCCGTGGAGACCCTCGTGCCCGCAGACCGCAGCGACGCCACCGACGGTCCGTCGCTGTCGTCGTACGACGACCTGGCGAGCCCGCGCGCCGTCGTGGTCGTGCTGCACGGCGGCAAGGACCGGTCAGGTGAGCGGGTCACCGGGCGCAGCCTGTCGTGGCAGCGCGGCGCCGCCCTGGCTCGGGTCCTGGCCCACCAGGTGCACGGCGATGCGGTCGCCGTCCGCGAGCTGCGCTACCGCACCGTCGGCTGGAACGGCGGGGCCGACAAGATCGCCGACGCCCGGTGGGCGCTGGAGCGGGTCCGCCACCAGCTCGGCGAGCTCCCGATGGTCCTGGTGGGTCACTCGATGGGCGGCCGTACGGCGTGCCGGGTCGCCGACGACCCGCTGGTGCGCGGGGTCGTCGCGCTGGCCCCGTGGCTGCCGACGGGCGAGCCGGTCTCGGCGCTCGCCGGCAAGCAGCTCCATGCCGGCCACGGCCGTCGCGACCGGATCACCAGGCCGGGCGACACCCGCGCGTACGTCGAGCGCGCCTCGGCGGTGGCCAGCACCGCGTCGTTCACCGACATGGGCGAGCGGGGCCATTACCTCCTGCGTGGCGTCCACGGCTGGAACGCCTTCACCCTCGACCGGGTGCGCCAGATCCTCGCCTGAAGAACTTCTCCCTCGACCGGGAACATCCCCCGGACGACGTCGGTTCAGCGATGAAACGGAGTTGTTCCATCCCGGGTCCTGCGCTACTTTCGGTTGGAACGAAACCGTTTCGTTTCATCCGACCGACTGACAGGTGACCCCCGCATGACGCCCGCCGAAGCAGCCGCCGCAGCCCGCCCCCGGGTCGAGGGCGACCGCGAGCAGGAGATCCTCGACGCCGCCCTCGAGGTGCTCGGCGAGGTCGGCTACGACCGGCTCACCATGGACGCCGTCGCCCAGCGCGCCAAGGCGTCCAAGGCCACCCTCTACCGTCGGTGGAACTCCAAGGCCACGCTCGTGGTCGAGGCCCTGGCCCGCACCAAGGGCATCCCGGAGGTGCCGGACACCGGCAGCCTGCGCAGCGACCTGCTCACCGCCTTCTGCGGCATGGGCGGCCTGACCGACGAGCACACCACCGGCACGTTCGGCGCGGTGATCACCGCCGTCACCACCGACCCCGAGTTCGCACGGGAGTTCCGCGCACAGGTCGTCGCCCCCAAGGCGCAGGTGTCGCGCACGCTCTTCGAGCGGGCCCGCGCCCGCGGTGAGGTGCGCGACGACCTCGACCTCGACCTCATCGCTCCCGCGCTGGCCGGGATCGTGCTCCACCGCGTGTTCCTGCTCGGCCAGCATCCCGACCCGCCGCTCATCGAGCGCGCGATCGACCAGATCATCCTGCCCGCCTGCCGCCCGCAGGACTGACCACCACGACCACCTCCGACCGACCACCAGCCCCGCACAGAAGGAACGACACGCTCATGTCCGAGATCACCGAGCCACAACTGCCCGTCGAGGCTCCCGACGAGTCCACGGTCACCGTGCCCGGCCGCAAGCAGCACCTCGGCTGGGCCCTGGTGCTGATCTGCATCGCCCAGCTGATGGTCGTGCTCGACGCGACCATCGCCAACATCGCCCTGCCCTACATCGGCCGGGACCTCCACATGTCCGGCACGAACCTCACCTGGATCGTGACCGGCTACGCACTGGCCTTCGGCGGCTTCCTGCTGCTCGGTGGCCGGCTGGGCGACCTCTACGGTCGCCGCCTGACGTTCATGATCGGCCTCTCGATCTTCGCCGTCGCCTCGCTGGCCGGCGGCCTCGCCCAGAGCGAGGCCCTGCTGCTGACCTCCCGGGGCGTCCAGGGTCTCGGTGCCGCGCTCGCCTCGCCGGCGGCGCTCGCCCTGATCACGACGACGTTCCCTGCCGGCCCTGCCCGCAACCGGGCCTTCGCGGTGTACGCCGCGATGTCGGGCGCCGGCGCGGCGGTCGGCCTGATCCTGGGTGGCTGGCTGACCGGCCTGAACATCTCGATGTTCGACCCGCAGGACGGCTGGCGCCTGACCTTCCTGATCAACGTCCCGATCGGCCTGGTCGCGGCGCTGCTCGCCCCGCGCTTCCTCAACGAGTCCGAGCGGCACGAGGGCTGGCTCGACGTCCCCGGCGCCATCTTGGGCACCTCGGGCCTGCTCGCCCTGGTCTACGGGCTCACCCGCGCCGGCAACGCGGCGTACGGCTGGAGCGACGGCATCACCATCGCCAGCCTGATCGCCGGCGTCGTCCTGCTGGGGCTGTTCTTCCTGGTCGAGAGCCGGGTCCGGCACCCCTTGCTGCCGTTCCGGGTCTTCGCCAACCGCTCCCGGGCCGCGAGCTTCGTGGCGATGATGCTGCTACCCGCCGCGATGTTCTCGATGTTCTTCTTCCTCAGCCTGTTCATCCAGAACGTCATGGGCTACAGCCCGCTCAAGGCCGGCTTCGCGTTCCTGCCGTTCAGCATCTGCATCATCATCGCGGCCACGATCGTGTCCAAGCTGATCAACCACGTCGACCCGCGCTACATCGCGGGTGTCGGCACGCTGATGGCGGCGGCCGCGCTCTACGGGTTCTCCCGACTGACCGTCCCCGACAGCGGCCAGGACGTGCTGAACGCCTTCGCCCAGGGCCAGCCCCTGGGGTCGGGCGTCAGCTACTGGACCCAGATCCTGCCCTTCATCTGCCTGATGGCCCTCGGCATGGGCGCGGTGTTCGTGCCGCTGACCCTGACCGCCGTCCACCACCTGCGTCCGGAGGACGCCGGGGTGGGCTCCGGGGTGCTGAACACCATGCAGCAGGTGGGTGGCGCGTTCGGCCTGGCCGCCCTGGCCACGGTCGGCAGCCACTACACCAACGCCCAGATCGCGTCGATCAGCTCCACGATCGGCAGGGGCGTGGCCCAGCTCGACCCGGGCGTCGTCCAGCAGCTGCTGGGCAAGCTGCACCTGACGTCGCCGACCGAGCTGGTCGGAGCGCTCGCCTACATCGGTGGCTTCCCGACGGGCGCGACCCACGCGTTCCTGGTGGGGGTGTTCATGATGCTGGCCGGCTCGGCGGTGGTCTGGATCTTCCTCGACGTGAAGCACGAGGAGCTCGCGACCGACCTGCCGGAGGACGCACCCGTCCACGTCGGCTGACCTGTTCAGTCGTCGTACCGCGCGACGCCCCGGAGCCCAGACTCCGGGGCGTCCGTCGTCGTGGACTACCGCTTGCGGGCCAGGCTCACCCCGTCGCGCACGGGCAGCAGCACGACGTCGAGCCGGTCGTCGGCGAGCAGCGCCTCGTTCAGGTCGGCCACCGCGCGGCCGTCGTCGTCGTCGGGGTCGAGCACCCCGCCGCTCCACAGCATGTTGTCGAGCACCATCAGCCCGCCCGGCCGCAGCCGCGGCACGATCTCGCGCGACGTACGACGCGTAGCCGGTCTTGTCCGCGTCGATGAAGGCCAGGTCGAGGTGGGGCTCCTCCGGCAGCGACGCGCAGCGTCTCGACGGCGGGCGCGACCCGGAGCTCGATCCGGTCGGCGACACCCGCGCGCTCCCAGTAGCGCCGGGCGATCGCGGTGTACTCCTCGCTGACGTCGCAGCACAGCAGCCGGCCGTCGTCGGGCAGGCCCGCGGGCGAGGCAGATCGAGGAGTAGCCGGTGAAGGTGCCCGACCTCCACCACCTGCCGGGCGCCGGTCAGCCGGACCAGCATCGTCAGCAGCTCCCCCTCGTCGTGGGTGATCTGCATCCCCGCCCGGCCTCCGAGCTCGCGACGGGTCTCCTCGGCGAGGTCGCGGAGCACCTCGTCGGCGGGCTCGGAGTGGGCGAGCACGTAGTCGTTGACGGCGGGGTGACGATGTCCATGCCTGCAGTCTGGACCCTCGGCCGGCCGGTCAACCGGGGAGCTTGCCACGTGGCCGCCCTTGTCGTCGTACCAGAGCACAAAGTCCCCGGCGCCTAGCAGGTCCTGGATGACCTGCTTCGGCGACGTGGCGGTGAGCCGGGCGAGTCACCGGTGACGCGGTCGTAACGTAAGGTCTCGTCTCGCTGGTCCCGGGATCGTCGCGCCAGGTTGAGGAGGGCGTCGCCCGCGAACGAGAAGTTGCCGGCCGTCTGCCGGTGACTGCGTACGAGCAGGCGGCCCACAGGTCGAGACACCAGGCTGGTCCCCGGGCTTTCCCGTCGCCACAGTGTTCCGGGATCACCGACGACGGAGCGACCTCGCGGTGAACGTGTCGCTGTTCGCGCCGGTGCGCTTCACACCGCCATCGCGGCCAGCCGGCCCTGGGCACGTCGACGTGCCGGGGCGCGGGACCCGACGGGTCCTGCCCGTACACCTGAGTGGAGGTCTTGCACCAAGCCGGGGAACGTGTCCGGGACGACGGCGTCGGACAGCGTGTGGTGCTGTCCGTACTTCCAGGGACCGATCGGCTCCGGGGTTGACTCCTGGTGGCGCGTGGCGCCGTAGCCCACAGCACCGGTGACGATCACAGCGAGGGCGGCAGCCGCGGCGACGAACGTCGTACGACGTCGCTGGTGGCGCTCGGCGGCCCGCGTGATGTCACCGGCGAGGTACTTCTCGGGGGGCGCGGCCGCGACGGCGCTCTCCATCAGGTCAGTCAGTTCACGAGGCATCGGTCACTCCCTCCCCGTGCACGATCAGCTGGTCGTCGGTCTCGCGGGCGAACGCCGCCTGCAGCGTCTCGAGGCCGCGCGCCGACTGGGACTTCACCGTGCCCTCGGAGACCCCGAGCGCGACGGCGACGTCGGAGACCGACAGGTCGTCGTAGTAGCGCAGCACCAGGCACGCCCGCTGCCGGGCCGGCACCTGCGCCAGGCACCTCGTCAGCAGGTCACGGTCGGCACTGCGCACCGTCTCGTCCGGCCCGCCCACGCCGTCGTACACCTGCGCGACGGGTAGCTCGGTCGACGAGCGGCGCCGCTTGGCGTCGATCACCACGCTTACCACCGCCTTCCGCGCATAAGCACGCGCCTCCGGCTCGCTGCGCAGCCGCGGCCAGTGCCGGTAGACCCGGATCAACGCGTCCTGCACGTAGTCACTGGCCAGCGACCAGTCACCGCACATCAGGTACGCCGTCCGTCGCAACGACGGCTGGCAGCCCAGCACGAAGGCGGTGAACGCCTCCCCGTCCCGTCTGGCCATCGATGTCCTTGCTCGTTCGCGGCCCGTCAGGACCCTCGCCCTACCAACGCAGCGGGAGCTCACCGGGGTTGCCCGCGCCGGAGCCGTGTCTACGCCGTGTAACCGACCGTTGGGGCACGACACACCGCGCCCGAAGGGGTGGCAAGACGCCCGAACGGTCGGTTACACAGCGCCAGAGCCCGAGGAGGGGCTGAGGTTGCGGGCGACCTCGGCGCACAGGTCGGTCGCCCGGCGGGCCCAGGGCGGCGTCGCCCCGGCCAGGCCGCAGGACGGCGTGATCACGAGTCGGTCGGTGACCGCCACGAGGTCGAGCCCCAGCAGGTCGAGGAGGCGCAGGACGCGCTCGGTGAGGGCCGTGGCCTCGGGCGGGGCGGCGGCCTCGAGCGAGGGGACCAGGCCGAGGGCCACCCGGCCGCCGGAGTCGAGGTGCTCGACCACCTCGTCGAGGTCGTCGGCGTCGAGCACCGACAGGTCGGCACTCAGCCCGTGGGCGCCGGCGCCGCGGAGCAGACCCCACGGCGCTCCCGGAGCGCAGCAGTGCACCCAGGGCTCCTCCCCCGCCGCGGCCAGCACGGTCTCGAGGGCGGCCGAGGCCTCGGGCGGGTGCACGGCGCGGTGGCGGCCGAAGCCCGACGCGGTCGGTACCTGACCGGCCAGGACGGCAGGCAGCGCCGGCTCGTCGACCTGGACGACGATCCGCTGGGCCGGGACCCGGCGGCGTACGTCGGCCAGGTGCGCCGTCAGCCCCTCGGCCAGCGCCGCGGCCAGCTCACGGCGGGCGCCGTGGTCGGACAGCACCTTGTCACCCCGCGGCTTCTCGACGGCGCTCGCCAGCGTCCAGGGCCCGGCGACCTGGATCTTGAACGTGCCGTGGAGGTCCTGTGCCTGCTCCTCGAGCTGGTCGAGGTCGTGGGCCAGCAGCGAGCGGGCACGGCGCAGGTCGATGCCGGGAGCGTCGGTGAGCCGCCAGCCGGCCGGCTGCAGGTCGAACCCGAGGTCGGTGACGGTGGCCAACGTCCGCCCGATCATCGCCGCGGGAGCCCCCCGGCCCGGGACCTCGGGGAGGTAGGGCAGGTCCGAGACCTCGCCGAGCACGATCCGCAGCGCCTCGGCGTAGGACTCCGCGTCGTCGCCGGGCCACGACCCGACGCCGGAGGCGACGCTCACGCGGGTACGCCGGTGCGCGCGGTGGCGACGATCGTGGCGGACCCGACGACGCGGGTGCCGTCGTAGAGGACGGCGGCCTGGCCGGGGGCGATCCCCTGGGCCGGGTCGACCAGCTCGATGGTGACCACGTCGTCGCAGACGGTCACCCGGGCGCGGTGCTCGCTCCCGTGGGCGCGCAGCTGGACGGTGCCCTCGAGCGGCGCTGTCGGCGTCGCACCGCACCAGCGAGGCCGGTCGGCGGTGATCCGGTCGACGGTGAGCGCCTCGCGTGGTCCGACGGTGACCGTTCCGGAGACCGGCTCGATGTCGAGGACGTAGCGCGGCTTCCCGTCGGGCGCCGGGACCCCGAGCCGGAGCCCCCTGCGCTGCCCGATGGTGAAGCCGAAGGTCCCGTCGTGCCGGCCGACCTCGGTGCCGGAGGTGCTGTCGACGATCGCTCCCCCGTGGTTGGGCGCGCGGTCGCCGAGCTTGTCGCGCAGCCAGCCGGCGTTGTCGCCGTCGGCGACGAAGCAGATGTCGTGGGAGTCCGGCTTGTCG
Source organism: uncultured Actinomycetota bacterium (assembly GCA_963820015.1). GTDB lineage: Bacteria > Actinomycetota > Actinomycetes > Propionibacteriales > Nocardioidaceae > Nocardioides. The sequence goes on from CAWFYO010000014.1 coordinate 55,840, forward strand.
GCGACGAGCAGCCCGCGGGCTGCCGCCTCGGCCCGCACCCGCGGCTTGGCGGTGTCGCCGAGCGGGAACAGCGAGTGGGCCAGCTGCTCCTGGGTCAGCACGCCGAGCACGTAGGACTGGTCCTTGCCGGCGTCGACGGCCCGGTGGAGCTCGGCCGTGCCGTCGGGCGCGTTGCGGATCTGGGCGTAGTGGCCGGTGGTCACGGCGTCGAACCCCAGCGCCAACGCCCGGTCGAGCACCGCGGCGAACTTGATCTTCTCGTTGCACCGCAGGCACGGGTTGGGCGTGCGACCGGCGGCGTACTCGTCCATGAAGTCCTCGACGACGTCGTCGTGGAAACGGTCGGAGAGGTCCCAGACGTAGAACGGGATGCCGATCACGTCGGCCGCGCGACGCGCATCGTTGGCGTCCTCGATCGTGCAGCACCCGCGCGCCCCCGAGCGGTACGACGCGGGGTTGCGCGAGAGCGCCAGATGGATGCCGGTGACGTCATGGCCGGCCTCGACGGCGCGGGCCGCCGCCACCGCCGAGTCGACGCCGCCCGACATGGCTGCGACGACTCTCACGCGAGCCTCACCGAGCGACTCGCCTCGCCCGCTGGACCGCCGGGCCGATCGCCTCGACGAGGGCGTCGACGTCGGCCCCGGTGGTGGTGCGGCCGAGGGTGAACCGCAGCGAGTGCCGGGCCCCCTCCTCGTCGCAGCCCATCGCCAGCAGGACGTGGGAGGGCTGGGGCACCCCGGCCGAGCAGGCCGACCCGGTCGAGCACTCGATGCCGCGGGCGTCGAGCAGCATCAGCAGCGAGTCGCCCTCGCACCCGGGGAAGCCGAGGTGGGCGTTGCCGGGGAGCCGCTGGGCCGGGTCACCGTGCAGGTGGGCGTCGGGCACGACCTCGATCACCCGTCGGACCAGGTCGTCGCGCAGGGCGGCCACGTGCTCGGCGTACTCGGGCTGGACCTTGACGGCGTGCTCGACGGCCGTGGCGAAGCCGGCGATCGCGGGCATGTCGAGCGTGCCGCTGCGGATGTCGCGCTCCTGGCCGCCACCGTGGAGCAGCGGGGTCAGCGAGAGCTCGCGGCGCAGCACGAGTGCGCCGACGCCGTAGGGGCCGCCGAGCTTGTGACCGGTCAGGGTGAGCGCGTCGACGCCGCTGGCCGCGAAGTCGACCGGCACCGCGCCGACGGCCTGGACGGCGTCGGTGTGGACCGGGATCTCGTGGGGCGCGGCGATCGCGACGATCTCCTCCATCGGCTGGATCGTGCCGATCTCGTTGTTGGCCCACATCACCGAGACCAGCGCGACAGAGGCGGGGTCGCGCTCGACCGACGCGCGCAGAGCGTCGAGGTCGAGCCCGCCTCGCGTGTCGACCCGGATCAGCTCGATCTCGGCCTGCTCCTCCTCGGCGAGCCAGTCGAGAGCGTCGAGGACGGCGTGGTGCTCGATCGCGGAGGCCAGGATCCGGACCCGGCGCGGGTCGGCTTCGTGGCGCGACCAGAACAGGCCCTTGAGCGCGAGGTTGTCGGACTCGGTGCCGCCGGAGGTGAAGACCACCTCGCCGGGGCGGCAGTTGAGGGCCTGCGCGATCGTCTCGCGCGACTCCTCGACGACCCGGCGGGCACGGCGTCCGCTCGCGTGCAGCGACGACGGGTTGCCGACGTCACCGAGGTGAGCGGTCATCGCCTCGACCGCCGCCGGCAGCATCGGCGTGGTCGCTGCGTGGTCGAGGTAGACCGTCGGCCTGGGCTGCGCGGTCTCGGGCGCATCGTGCATGTCGGCCCCAGCGTACGCGCCGGGGGCGGCACCACGAATCCCGGAGGACCGAACCCTCAGGGAAGAGTGTGCACGACGCCCTGAACGGCTACTTCTCCGCGACGCTCTTCAGCGGCGGACTGCCGACCGGCTCGGTGCAGGTGGACGCGTATACCCGCAGCCTCCTGAGACCGGGCGCGAGCCTCGAACAGCAGGACCGCCGCCGAGGTGGCCACGTTGAGCGAGTCGGCGTGGCCGAGCATCGGGATCGAGACCCTGGTCAGCCCGGTGCGCCACTGCGGGTCGACCCCGTCACCCTCCGACCCGACCACCACCGCCGTAGGTCCGCGGCCGAGCCCGGCCTCCCGGTAGGAGATCGCCCCGCCCGGGTCCGCGACGTACGTCGTGAAGCCGGCGGCCGCCAGGTCGCTGCGTGCCGAGAGCACGTCGGCGTACTCCAGGAGCGGCGTGGTCAGGACCGTCCCCCGGCTCGCGGTGAAGGCCTTGTGATGGGTCACCCGGGCCGTGGCCCTGGTGAGCACGAGCGCATCGACGGCACAGGCGTCCGCGGTGCGGACCAGGGTGCCGAGGTTGCCGGCGTACTCGATCCCGTCGGCCACCAGCACCAGCGCGGCCTCGGTGGTGAGGACGTCGGCCGGAGCCCACCGCGGGACTCCGACCAGGCTGAGCAGGCCGGGCGCGGAGGCCTCCGGCTGGAGCCGGGCGAGGGTGCGCTCGGAGATCCGGAAGACGCGGTCGGCGCGGCCGGCGATCTCCCTGGCGACCCGCTCGAGGTCGGGCACGGTCCGCTCCCCCGGGCACCAGAGGGTGAGCTCGACCGAGCCGCCGGCGCGGAGCACGGCCTCGTGGGCCCAGCGGCCGGAGACGGCGGTGACCAGGTCGGTCCGCGGCAGCACGTTGCGGCGCGCCCGCGAGTAGCGGCGTACGGCGTCGTGGGACGCGCCGACGGGCGGCAGGGCGTCGAGGGACACCGGCTGCGAGGACGGCAGGGACGAGCAAGGGGTGGTCATGGGTGGGCTCCGACGAGCAGGAGTGACGTCCTGACCGCCGGCCCGGCGTCGGGTCGCGCAGGCTGCGGTCGTCAGGCGTCCGGTCGGCGCCCGGCTGAGGTCACTCCTCGCTACCCATGCAGGCGACGGTACTTCCCCTGGCGGGCCGGACGCATCCGGATTTCCGGCTCACAGGTCGGCCAGCCAGGCATGCTCGGGGTCGAGGGGCTCGATGGCCCCGCGAAGCCAGCCCCGCTGCGCCTCGTCCAGGAGTGGTCGCGCCCGGTCGAAGTCGCGGCGGTCCTTGGGACGGCCGTTGGTCGACTTGAAGAGCAGCACGATCTCGGGGTTCAGCACCCGCACCCCGTCGTCGGTGACCCAGGTGGCCTCGTCGAGCGGAACGACGTGGTCGGGCAGGCGCTTGTTCTGCCAGAGTCCGCCGACGTCGGGAGTCACCGGCACGTCCATCACCCACGGCGAGCCCCAGTCGCGGCGTACCCAGATCTGGCAGTCCGGCTCGGGCAGGTCCGGCCACCGTTCGGTCATCGGCCGGATCCGCCCGCTGTCATTGGTCCAGAGGTGCCACCGGTCACCCACGTGCCCACGCAGGAGGGGCGCGTCGCAGGCCAGCACCGAGGTGTCGATGTCCTCGTGCTCGCGCCACGGCCCGGTGAAGGCCTCCAGCGCGTAGCCGCCGACCAGCCACCACGGCCGGTCGAAGCCCTCGTAGAAGGCGCAGGCGCCCTCGACGTCCAGCGGCTCCCAGGGGCCGTAGGTGGCGTAGAACCAGGCGTCCTGGGCCTGCTCCTCCGCAGTGAGCTCCAGCGGCTCGCGCACACCGACGGACCCTAGACCTGACCTACGCCGGCCGGCGACGGACGGGGACTCGTCGCCGGCCGGGTAGGGGCTCAGGGGTGGCGCGTCAGCGCACGCCGTACAGCTTCTTCATGCCCAGCCAGTCACCGAGGCCCAAGGTGCGGGCATAGGTGGAGCAGGGGCGGAGGAGGTGCTGCATGGTGAGGTTCGCGTGGCCGGAGCCGGTGTGGGCGAGGCCGTAGACGTGGCCCATCTCGTGGGTCACGGCACCCTCGAAGTCCCAGCGCCGGGTGCAGCCGTCGGAGAGGTGGGTGGTCAGGGCGGCGCCGGTGTCCATCATCACGTCGGCGGCGTTGATCCGCCCGCCGTCGACCCACCAGAAGCAGGTCCAGCCGAGGAGGTTGCCCGGCAGGTCACCGAACGCGACGACGTTCGTGGTGTTGTAGGAGCCGCAGCCGACCGTGGTGCCGGTCGTCTTGATGTTCGGCCGGGCCGTCGTGCGGCCGCGGTAGTCGGCTCCGGGGGTGTCGATGCGCGGGCGTCCACAGGTGTTGGTGCCCGCCCGCAGGTGGAAGTTCGCCGCCTTGACCTGGCTCACCACCGTCTTCGCGCGGTAGCGGGAGGGCATCTTGGCCAGGTTGAGGTGATAGCGGTACGACGTGCGCCAGGCGTGGCCCTCGAGCCGGAACGTGCGGTCCTCGCAGGCCGGCGGGCTGGTGACCTCGGCCGTCCTCGCGGCGCCGCCGGCGCCGGCCGGGCCGACCCGCCCGGAGGTCGTGGTGACGCCGTGGCCGGTGTTGGCGACCTGCAGCCCGGCGACCTCGCCGCGCGTCGAGACGCCCTCGCCGACGACCGTGACCCCGGCCGGCGGCACCACGACCGAGACGCCGCCCCGGTAGACCGTGCGGCCGACCACGGAGCAGCCCTCGGCGGTGACCTCGGCGAGCGCTGCGGCCGGGAGTGGGGCCCTCCCCCAGCAGCGCTCGTCGACGGTGCGCGCGGAGGCCGGACCGGTGCTGACGGTGGTCAGCAGCACGGTCGAGACGACCGTCGCGAGCGCGGAGACCAGCCGGAGGAGCGAGGTCATGGGCGCCATCCTGCCCGATCGAGGCCCGGCCTAACCCTCCGGGTCTCGTCGCAGCAGGGCGAGGTCGTCGCGGTGCACGACCTCGCGCTCGTACGCCGCCCCGAGCTCGCGCCGCAACGTGGCCGAGGTCCTGCCCACCAGGCGCGGGATCTCCTCGGCGTCGAAGTTGACCAGGCCGCGAGCGACCGGGATGCCGTCGGGGCCGGACAGGTCGACCGGGTCGCCGGCCACGAAGGTGCCGGAGCAGCCGGTCAGCCCTGCTGCCAGCAGCGACGCGCGCCGGTCGACGACCGCGCGGACCGCTCCTTCGTCGAGGTGGAGCGTGCCCTTCGGCTCGGTGGCGTGGGCCAGCCAGAGCTGCCGGGTCGGGCGTCGCCGGGACGCCGCCTGGAACCACGTGCCGACCGGCTCGCCGCCCAGTGCCTCGCCGGCGCGGTCCGCCGAGGTGAGGACGACGGGGATCCCGGCACCGGTGGCGATCCGGGCCGCGTCGAGCTTGGTCCGCATGCCGCCGGTGCCGACACCTGCCGCGCCGGCGCTGCCGATCCGGATCGCGGAGAGGTCGTCGTCGAGGGCGACCTCCGGGACCAGGCGGCTGCCTGCCGCCGCCGGGTGTCCGTCGTACAGGCCGTCGACGTCGCTGAGCAGCACCAGCAGGTCGGCGTGCACGAGGTGGGCGACGAGCGCCGCGAGCCGGTCGTTGTCGCCGAAGCGGATCTCGCTGGTCGCCACGGTGTCGTTCTCGTTGACGATCGGCAGCACCCCGAGCTCGAGCAGCTTGGCCAGCGTCTGGTGGGCGTTGCGGTAGTGGCTGCGCCGGGTCATGTCGTCGGCGGTGAGCAGCACCTGCCCGGCGACGAGCCCGTGGCCGGCGAGCTCCTCGGTGTAGCGGTGGACGAGCAGACCCTGGCCGACGGCCGCGGCGGCCTGCTGAGCCGGGAGCGCGCGCGGGCGCCGCTTCAGCCCGAGCGGGGAGAGCCCGGCCGCGATGGCGCCGGAGGAGACCAGGACGACCTCGGCGCCCCGGCAGCGTACGCCGGCGAGGACGTCGACCAGCCGGCCGACCCGCTCGGGGTCGATCCCTCCCCCGGCGGTCGTCAGGGAGGAGGAGCCGACCTTGACCACCACGCGGCGCGCGGCCAGCACCCGCTCGCCACGGTCCGCGGCGGGGCTCATGTCTCGTCGTCGCCGGCGGGTGCCGCCGGTCGCGCGTCGGGGTCGTCGGCCGACCCGATCTCGTAGCTCATCGGGCCCGGGGGGCGCTGGGCCGCGTCGATCCGGCGGGCCACGTCGGCCCGCGTCTCGGTCTCGCCGCGCTCGGGCATCGCCTCGTCGATCGCGCGCCGGCGCCCGGTCGCCGGCCGGGACTCGCGGAAGCGCTGGTCCTCACCGCGACGACCGAGCATCTCGACGCCCGCGTCGATGCCGGGGCGGAAGTCGAAGACGACGGCGTTGTCGGGGTCGCCGATCAGCACCGTGTCGCCCTCGGCCGCGCCGAGCGCGACCAGCCGCGACTCCACGCCCAGCCGGTTGAGCCGGTCGGCGAGGAAGCCGACCGCCTCGTCGTTGCTGAAGTCGGTCTGCCGCACCCAGCGCTCGGGCTTGGTACCGGTCACCCGCCAGCCGTCCACGGAGTCGCTCACCGTGAAGTCGTCGCCGCCGTCGGCCGACGGCGGCCGCAGCACGATGCGCTCCGGCGCCGCCTCGGGACGCGAGGCTCGCGCCGCCTGCACGATCTCGCCCATCGCGTAGGTCAGCGGCCGCAGCCCCTCGCCGGTCGCGGCGCTGACCGCGAACACCCGCAGCCCGCGCTCCTCGAGCTCGGCGCGCACGATGTCGGCCATCTCGCGGCCGTCGGGAACGTCGATCTTGTTGAGGGCGACCAGCCGGGGCCGGTCCTCCAGACCGCCGTACGACGCCAGCTCGCCCTCGATCACGTCGAGGTCGTCGACGGGGTTGCGTCCCGGCTCGATGGTGGCGGTGTCGATCACGTGCACGATCGCGGCGCACCGCTCGACGTGGCGCAGGAACTCGTGGCCGAGGCCGCGTCCCTCGCTGGCGCCCTCGATCAGGCCGGGGACGTCGGCGACGGTGTACGTCGTGTCACCGGCGGTGACGACGCCGAGGTTGGGCACCAGGGTGGTGAACGGGTAGTCGGCGATCTTCGGCCGGGCCCGCGAGATCGCGGCGATCAGGCTGGACTTGCCGGCGCTGGGGAAGCCCACCAGCCCGACGTCGGCGACCACCTTGAGCTCGAGCACGACCTCGAGCTCCTCCCCCGGCTCACCGAGCAGGGCGAAGCCGGGTGCCTTCCGCTTGGAGCTGGCCAGCGCGGCGTTGCCGAGCCCGCCGCGGCCGCCGGCCGCCACCACCAGCTCGGTGCCGGCGCCGACGAGGTCGGCCAGCACCCCGCCACGCGGTGTCGAGACCACCGTGCCGGCCGGGACCGGCAGCACCAGGTCGGAGCCGTGAGGGCCGTTCTTGTGGCCGCCCGCGCCATGGCCGCCCTGCTCCGCCTTGCGCTTGGGGCTGTGGTGGTAGTCGATCAGCGTGGTGACGTCAGGGTCGACGCGCAGGATCACCGACCCGCCGGGGCCACCGTTGCCGCCGTCGGGTCCTCCCAGGGGCTTGAACTTCTCCCGATGCACCGAGGCGACGCCGTTGCCGCCCCGCCCCGCGGCGACGTACAGCGTCACCCGGTCGACGAACGACGGCACTGCCATGGCTGCTCCTGAAATGCCTCAAATGGTGGAAGGGCGGCCCCGAAACCCGGGGACGCCCTTCGAGTGGTCCGCGGAGGTCTACTCCGACGGGACGATGTTGATGACGCGGCGACCGCGGCGGGTGCCGAACTCGACGTTGCCCGCGATCAGCGCGAACAGGGTGTCGTCGCCACCGCGACCGACGCCCGAGCCGGGGTGGAAGTGGGTGCCGCGCTGACGCACGATGATCTCGCCGGCGTTGACCAGCTGGCCGCCGTAGCGCTTCACGCCGAGGCGCTGGGAGTTGGAGTCGCGACCGTTCTTGGTCGAGGCCGCGCCCTTCTTGTGTGCCATGAGTTCAGTCCTTCGAGGTGGAGACGGCGAGCCGGCTCAGAGCGTGATGTCGGTGACCTTGACCTGGGTGTACTTCTGGCGGTGGCCCTGGCGCTTCTTGTAGCCGGTCTTGTTCTTGTACTTCTGGATGATGATCTTGGGGCCCTTGGTGGCGCCGAGCACCTCGACGGTGACGCCGGCCTTGTCGAGACCGGTCGCGGTCACGGTGTCACCGTCGACGGTCATCACGACCGGCAGCGTCAGCGTGTCGCCGACAGCCGCATCGGTCTTGTCGATCTCGATGACGTCGCCCACGGCAACCTTCTGCTGCTTGCTGCCAGCGCGCACGATCGCGTACACCGCGGTCTCCTTCGTAGGTCTAGAGCTTCGGTCCGCCGGCCCGAGCTCGTCGGACCCCGACTCAGGAGGCAACGACGAGGGGCCGGGCAGAAGGGCACGCCGGAGCGCACCGAGGGGCCATGCTACGCGGTGCGCAGCACGGCCCGCAAAACGGCGGGAGGTGGGGGCCGTCCCTCCGGAGGACATCGCGGCAACTCGCGGGCCCCTCGCGCGCGGCCCACCCGCACCGACTCCTCGGCGGCCGTGAGCCGGGCCGTGGGTCCGGCGCGGATCAGCGCTTGCGGGCGCCGCCCTTGCGCTTGACCGGCACGTGGAGGGCGGGTGCCCCTTCGTCGGGCCCGGCCGGGGCCTCGACCCCGTCGGCCGAGCTGCCGCCGTCGACCGACGTCTCCGACGCGCTACCGGCCGCTGAGGACGGCGGTCCGGCGGGCCGGCTGGCTGCGCGGCGGCGGGTCCGGGTGGCGACGGCCGGACGAGCGGGCTCGATCGGCGGGGCCGGTGCCTGCTCCTCCGGCTCCTCGGCCGGCTGCTCCTCGGGCTCGGCCGGCTGCTCCTCGGCGGGCTCTGCAACGGCTTCGTCGGTCGGCCCCTGGGGCGCCTCGTCGGTCGCCTCGGGCGCTGCCTCGTCGGCGTCCGGCTCCGGGGCCGGCTCGCCCGCCTCATCGGGCTCTTCGTCCGCGTGGTGCCGAGCCATCGCGGCGATGTCCTTGGGCGAGGGGGCGGACGAGCGCGCCGGTGCGGCTTCGGCGGTGCCGTTGGTCTCGGGGCCGCGACCGCGGCTGCGACTACGGCGTGCCCGGCGGGGCTCCTCCTCGGCCTTCTTCGGCTCGACCGGAGCGTCCTCGACCACGACGCCGCGCCCGTGGCAGGTCGGGCAGTCGTGCGAGAAGGACTCGAGCAGCCCGGTGCCGATGCGCTTGCGGGTCATCTGCACCAGGCCGAGGGAGGTGACCTCGGCGACCTGGTGGCGGGTGCGGTCGCGGCCCAGGCACTCCACCATCCGGCGGAGCACGAGGTCGCGGTTGGACTCCAGCACCATGTCGATGAAGTCGACGACGATGATGCCGCCGATGTCGCGCAGCCGGAGCTGGCGCACGATCTCTTCCGCGGCCTCGAGGTTGTTCTTGGTGACCGTCTCCTCGAGGTTGCCGCCCGAGCCGGTGAACTTGCCGGTGTTGACGTCGATGACCGTCATCGCCTCGGTGCGGTCGATGATCAGCGAGCCGCCCGAGGGCAGCCAGACCTTGCGCTCGAGGCCCTTCTTGATCTGCTCGTCGATGCGGTAGGCCGCGAAGACGTCCTGGTCCTTCTTCGGCTCGTAGCGCTCGAGCCGCGACTCGAGGTCGGGCGCCACGTGGACGACGTACCCCTGCACGGTGTCCCAGGCCTCGTCGCCCTGGATGACCAGCTTGGCGAAGTCCTCGGTGAACAGGTCGCGGACCACCTTGAGGGTCAGGTCGGGCTCGCCGTAGAGGAGCTGAGGGGCGCTTCCCTGCCCATGGCCGGCCTTCTTCTCGATGTCCTCCCAGCGGGCCTTGAGCCGCTCGACGTCGCGGGTCAGCTCGTCCTCGGCCGCGCCCTCGGCAGCGGTCCGGACGATGACGCCGGCGGTCTCGGGGACGATGTCCTTGAGGAGGTTCTTGAGCCGGTTGCGCTCGGTGTCGGGGAGCTTGCGGGAGATGCCGCTCGTGGTGCCGTCGGGTACGTAGACCAGGAACCGTCCGGCCAGGCTGATCTGGCTGGTGAGCCGGGCGCCCTTGTGGCCGATCGGGTCCTTGGTGACCTGGACGAGGATGCTCTGACCCGAGGACAGCACCGACTCGATCTTGCGCGGCTGGCCGTCCTTGTGGCCGAGCGCCGACCAGTTGACCTCGCCGGCGTAGAGCACCGCGTTGCGGCCCTTGCCGATGTCGATGAAGGCGGCCTCCATCGAGGGCAGGACGTTCTGGACGCGGCCGAGGTAGACGTTGCCGATCAGCGAGGTCTGCGACTCGCGGGCGACGTAGTGCTCGACGAGGACGTTGTCCTCGAGGACGCCGATCTGGGTGATGTCGTCGTGGTGCCGGATCACCATCACCCGGTTGACCGACTCGCGGCGGGCCAGGAACTCGGCCTCGCTGACGATCGGCGCGCGCCGGCGGCCGGCTTCGCGGCCCTCGCGGCGGCGCTGCTTCTTGGCCTCGAGCCGGGTCGACCCGGAGACGGCGGTGATCTCGTCGGAGGCGCTGCGGCCGCCACGGACGCGGGTGACGGTGTTGGTCGGGTCGTCGCTGCCCTCGCCGTCGTCGTCTCCGCTGCGCCGGCGACGACGCCGCCGGCGGGACGAGGCGCTGCCCTCGCTCGGCTCGGCGGCAGCCTCGGCGCCGGGAGCGGCCTCGTCGGGCGCGCTCTCGTCGTCGTCGGTCTGCTCGCCCTGGGCGTCGCCCTCGCCGCCGGACTTGCGGCGACGACGTCCGCCGCGGCGGCGGCGCCGACGGGCCGCGGTCGCACCCTCGTCGTCGCCCTCGCCCGCCTCGTCGGAGGCGGGGGTCGCTGCCTCGGGCTCCTGCTCGGCGTCGGTCTCGGTCGCTGCCGTGGGCTTGGCGGCCGCCTTGCGCGTACGGCGCGTGGTGGTCGTGGCGGTCGGGGCCTGGAAGAGCGGGGCGGCCGAGGGCCGGCCGGTGTCCTGGCCGGCGTCCTGGCCGGCGTCCTGGCCCGCCTCGCCGGTGGGCTCGCCGGTGGGCTCGGCCGGAGCCTCCGCGGTGGGCTCGGTGCGGGCATCGGCGGACTTCTTCGCGGCGGTCTTCTTGGTGGTGCGCTTGCGCGCCGTCGCCTTCCTCGCGACCGGCGCGTCGGCGTCCTGGACAGCCTGCTCGGCGGCCGGAGCGGCGTCCTGGGCCGGAGCCGGGCTGTCCGCCGCGGCGGCGGCCTTCTTGGCCGGCGACTTCTTGGCGGCGGCCTTCTTCTTCGGCTTCTTCGGCGTGTCGGCGCCCGCGTCGCCGGCGCCCTCGGCCCCGGACCCCTCGACCTCCGGGGTGTCGGCGGCACCCTTCTCGGCGGCGGCCGCCTTCGTGGTGGTCTTCTTGGGCCGCGCGGCCCGCTTGCGCGGCGAAGCCGGCGCGTCGTCGCCCGGCGGGGTGGCCTCGGGTTTGGTGGTGTCGCTGGTGGTGTCGCTGGTGGTGTCGCTGGGGGCGGAGGTGTCCGCGTTGTCGTCGAGCATGTCGCTCCTCGGCCCGGTGCCGCGTGCTGCCCCGGACTGGTCCGGCGCCGACGACCCGGGCATACAGGGCCGCAGACGCAAAGCCTTCGTGGCGGCGACACCCTCCGCAGGTGCGTCACAGTCGTCCGGAGCCACCAACCGCGGTCGCAGGGCCTGGTGGGGCGAGTCGCTGTCACCAACTCAGCCGGGCCGCGTCGCGGTCAAGTGACGACCTGGACTCAGCGTGCCGGGCCCGACAGGTCGGGCTCGGCGAGAACGTCGTCGGGTCGTCCGTAGCGGCACACCGCACGACCGACCACGTCGAGTATCGCACACGAGACCGGCCGACCTGGCACTGTCAAGCGGATAACGGGTCGCCGATCGCACCGTCTGCGGGATCGAGAGGCCCTTGGGCGAGCCGGGTCAGCAGCGGCGCGCCCACCACCTCGAGCCCGCCCACGTGCTGGAGGCCGGAGAGCACGTCGTCGGGGCGGACGGCCGGCTCGGTGTGGCGCAGCACGACCTCCAGCCGCGACCCCGCGTCGTACGGCGTGACCGTGAGGCCGAGCACAGCCACCCGGCTGTCGAAGGTGCGCAGACCCTTCTTCGTCATCCGCTGCACCTCGACCGCGTCGGCGGACAGGAAGGCCTCGGCGGCTCGCACGGCGTCGTCGAGGGCGACGCCGGCCAGGTCGAGCTGCCAGCGGCTCGCCTCGAGCCGGTCGGCCAGGCTGCCCGGCCCCGCCACCACGACCTCGAGCACGTCGAGGCCGTCGGGCAGGGCCTCGTCGAGCCGGGCCGCCAGCGCCGTGGGGTCGACCTGCTCGGCCAGCCCGATCTCGAGGTACTCCGCCTCACTGGCCGCACCGGTGGGCGACGCGCCGGCGTAGGAGATGCGCGGGTGTGGGTTGAAGCCCGACGAGTAGGCCATCGGGATCCGGGCGCGCACCAGCGCGCGCTCGAAGGCGCGGCTGAAGTCGCGGTGGCTGGTGAAGCGCAGCCGACCCCGCTTGGCGTAGCGGATACGCAGCCGCTGCACCGGCGGCGCCTGCTGCTCGGGCTGGGCACGCACGGCCGACAGGCTAGTGCCGACGGCGTCCCGAGCCCGAGTCGCCGCCGGCCGCGGTCAGCAGGGTCGGGAACTGCCGTTCTGGGTGACGACGTGGCAGGTCGAGTTGCCGGTGGTCGACACCACCCCGCCGAAGGCGAACAGGCCGACGATGAGGAGCGCGGACCCACAGCTGAGGAACGTGCCGACCACCCCGGTCCAGAAGCCGGCCTGTCCGAGTCCCTCGCCACCGATCGTGCCGCCGGAGGCTCGGACGTCACGGACCACCCGACGGCCCAACACCATCGCCGGGATGCCGGTGAAGAAGCCACAGAGCACGACCGAGAGGATGCCCAGCACCAGGGCCGTGACCGCCGAGCCGTGGTTGGGGGGCGGTGCCAGGTAGCCGCCGTAGGGCGGCGGCCCTGGTTGCTGCGGCGGGGTGGGTGCGCCGTACTCGCTCATCCGAGACCTTCGTCCGTGGCGGCGCCGACGGCCGCGGGTCGGCGCACGGTAGCACCGTCCGGGCGCCGGGGCCGGCAGCTCAGCCGAGGCCGGCGAGGTGCTCCCGGGCCAACGGGGAGAGGTAGATGGAGCGGACGACGTCGCCGTCGAGCCAGCCGGTGAGCTCGTCTGCCTTGGCGTCGAGCGCGCGGCGGGCGCGGGCGGGCAGGTCCTCGGCGGGTACGACGAGCACCTCGCCGTCGTCGCGCTGGCACCAGACACCGACGATCCGGCCGTTCCACCAGGCGGTGGGCCCGGCGTTGCCGTTGCGGTCGAAGACCCGGTCGGTGTGCGGGCCGAGGTGCCAACCGCGGTCCTTCCACCCCATCGTGGTCGGGTCGAGCGCCGGCAGCAGGGCGGCCCAGTCACCGGGGTCGGCGACCGGGTCGTCGTCGCCGGGCAGCACCCAGCCGGTGGCACCACCGTCGAGCGACACCTCGACCGCCTCGAGGTCGGCCAGCGCCCGCCGGACGGCGGCCTTGGTGGCGCCCAGCCACCAGACCAGGTCGGCCTCGGTGCCGGGGCCGAAGGATCCGAGCCAGGCCCGGACCAGCGCGGCATACGCGGGGGCCTCGGGGAGTGGCGCGGGGACCTCCCCCAGCCAGTCGGACGTGGCGGTCCATCGCGGGCGGGAGAGCTTCCAGCCGCCGTCGTTCGCGCCTCGGACGATGGCGCCGGTGGCCGCCAGGGTCACGATCACGCGCCCGGAGATCGCGACCTCGGCCTGGTAGCTGCCCTTGCCCCGGGTCACCCGGACGTCGAGCGCCGGGAGCCGCTCGCGGATCTGGGCCGCGCTCAGCGGGCCCTCGTCGGCGAGCAGGCGGCGCAGCAGGCCGAGGTGCTGCTCGGTCCAGGCGCGACCGTCGTCGGCGATGCCGGTGTCGTGCACCTCCTTGGCGAGCTGACGCACCTGCTGCTCGGCGACCCGGGCGGCCGCACTCCCCCACACCGCCGGCAGGAGCTCGCGCGGGAAGGCGAAGACGGTGCGGCGCATCGCGAGCTGCTTGACCAGGGAGCGGTCGTCGTAGAGCGCTTCGTCGACCTCGGCCAGCGAGGCGCCGGAGCGCGCCCAGGCGGCGAGGTGGACCGACGCGGGCTCGGTCGCGTGGAGGCAGGTCACCGCGCGCGCTGCGGCGACCGGGTCGGCGACCGGCGCCGCGAGGGCGTGACGCACGCCCAGCCGGGCGCGGCGTGCGTCGTCGTCGAGGTGCCGCATCCCTTCATCCTGCCGGAGCCCACCGACAAGGGGCCGACCGGCGGGCGCGCGCCCGGCGGCACCGATGTGGAGCCCTCGCCCACCGGATGAAACGATCCCGCGGTGCCCGCCGCCCGTCGTACCGCCCTGGTCCTGGTCGGGCTCATCCTGCTCTCGTTCAACCTCCGCCCGGCTGCGGTCAGCGTCGGCCCGGTCCTCGAGGAGGTTCGGCACGGGCTCGGGCTGACCGCGCCCGAGACCGGCCTGCTGACCTCGCTGCCGGTGCTGGCGTTCGCGGCCTTCGGCGCCGTGGCGCCGATCGTGGCCCGGGTGGTCGGTCTGCACCGCACGCTGGCCGTGTCTCTGGTCGCGGTCGTGCTCGGTCTCGGCGGACGGGCACTGGTCCACGACGGGACGGCGTTCCTGGTCCTGTCCGGGGTGGCACTGGCCGGCATGGCGACCGCCAACGTGCTGATCCCGTCGCTGGTCAAGCTCCACTTCCCCGAGCGGATCGGGCGGGTCACGGCCGTCTACACCACCGCCCTGGCCATCGGCCTCACCTCCGCGTTCGTGCTGACCGTGCCGATCTCGCACGCCTTCGGCAGCTGGCGCGTCGGGCTGGGGGTCTGGGCCCTGACCGCGCTCGTCGCGCTGATCCCCTGGACCGCTCTGGTCGCGCACGACCGCCATCTCGAGGAGGGCCGCCGCGCGATCTCCTTCCGCGACGTCGCCCGCACCCGGATCGGCTGGGCCATGGTGCTCTGCTTCGGGCTCCAGTCGCTCCAGGCGTACTCGATCTTCGGCTGGTTCGCCCAGCTCTGGCGCGACTCGGGCTACTCCGACGAGCAGGCGGGTGCCTTGGTCGCGATCGTCGCGGCCGTCAGCATCCCGCTCTCGCTCTGGCTGCCGGCGGCGGTCGCCCGGCGCGAGGACCAGCGGGCGCTGATCTTGTCGGTCACCAGCTGCTACCTGGTCGGCTACGGCCTCCTGCTGGTCGACGCGCACACCTTCGCCATCGCGGCCGCGCTGCTGATCGGCATCGGCTGCTGCGTCTTCCCGATCGTGCTGACCCTGATCGGGCTGCGGGCCCGCACGGCCGACGGCACGGCCGCGCTCTCGGGATTCACCCAGTCGCTGGGCTACCTGATCGCTGCGATCGGTCCGTTCGCGATCGGTCTGCTGTACGACGCCACCGACAGCTGGACCGCCCCGATCTGGCTGCTGCTCCTGCTGGTGCTCCCGTTGCTGGCCGTCTGCGCCTACGTCGCCCGACCGGCGTTCCTCGAGGACCAGCTGGGCCGCGTCCCGGTCAAGGGATGACATGACGGCTCGGGGGCGTTGCGTCATCAGACCAGCCAGGTCGGGACCGTCGAGGAGGAGCAGGTCGTGACACGCCGCGCCGCCGTCCTGTTCGTCGCTCTCGGCATCGCGTGGGGCATCCCATACCTCCTGATCAAGGTCGCCGTCGGCGAGCTGTCGCCGGCGCAGCTCGTGCTCGGGCGCACCGCGATCGCCGCCGTGGTCCTGCTGCCGATCGCCGTCGCGCGGGACGCGCTGCGTCCCCTGCTGCCCTCCTGGCGCTGGATCCTGGTCTTCGCCGTCGTCGAGATCGCCGTCCCCTGGGTGTTCCTGGGGAGCGCCGAGACCCAGCTTCCGAGCTCCACGACCGCCCTCCTCATTGCAGCCGTCCCCCTGGTCGGGGTGGTGATCGCGTTCGTGACGGGGCGCGCCGAGCGGCTGACCGCGGTCGCCTGGCTCGGGATGGCGCTGGGGATCCTCGGCGTCGCGGCCCTGGTCGGACTCGAGGTGGGCGGCTCCGACCTGGGCGCCGTGGCCGAGGTCGGAGTCGTGGTGGTGGGCTACGCCGTCGGACCGGCGATCCTCGCCCGACCGCTGGCGGGACTGCCCGGGATCGGGATCATGGCCGCCGCCCTGACCCTCACCGCCCTCGCCTACCTCCCGGTCGTGCTACTCACCGACGGCGTGCCGGGAGCCCTGCCGTCCCCTCGCGTCACCTGGTCCGTGGTCGCTCTGGGCCTGGTCTGCACCGCCGCCGCCTTCATGCTCCTGTTCGCACTGGTCAACGAGGTCGGCCCGGTCCGCGCCACCACCATCACCTACCTGAACCCCGCCGTGGCCGTCGTAGCCGGGGCGCTCGTCCTCCACGAGCCGGTCACCGTCTGGACCGTCGTCGGCTTCGGCCTGGTCGTCACCGGCTCCTACCTGGTCAACCGCGGCGGGCGACCGGGCGAGCCGCTCGACCTCGAGATCGCGGACGAGACGGCGAGCAGCACCGCCTAGCGGCGTCTGCCGCCGATACTGGGGCCGTGGATCGTCAGGAGGTTCTCGACGTCGGCCGGGGCAGGTTCCGGAGACCGTCGCAGCGAGCCTTCGTGGTGGTCGTGCTCGCGATCGTCGTCGGCGCGCTGGAGTCGGCGGGATGAGCAGGGCTACGACAGAGCGAGAGCGCGAGCCCGGGCTCTTCTCGCGGCGTTACGCCGCTCTGACCGGCGGGCTGTTCGCCCTGTGCGCGTTCGTCGCGTTCGAGGCGACCGCCGTGGTGACGATCATGCCGGGGGTCGCCGCCGAGCTCCACGGGATCCGCCTCTACTCCCTGGTGTTTGCCGCGCCGCTGGCCAGTGGGGTGGTCGGCATGGTCGTGGCCGGTGGGTGGAGCGACCGCAGGGGCACGGTCGGCCCACTGGCGGCCTCGCTGGTCCTCTTCTCCGTCGGGCTCGTGGGCTGCGGGCTCGCCACCTCGATGCCGGTCCTGATCGCGGCGCGCGTCGTCCAGGGGGTGGGCGGCGGGGGCGTGACGGTGTGCCTCTACGTGCTGGTCGGCCTGATGTACCCGCCGTCCCTGAGACCGGCGGTCTTCTGGAGCTTCTCGGCAGCGTGGATCCTGCCCACGCTGTTCGGTCCGGCGCTCGCGGCGTACGTCGCGCAGGCCGTCGGGTGGCGGTGGGTCTTCCTCGGCGTCGTGGGCCTGGTCGCCGTCGCGGCCGCCGGCATCACTCCCTCCCTGCGGGGGTTGGCCGCTCCCACGGCAGCAGCGCCGTTCCCCAGGTCGCGGCTCGCCTGCGCGGGAGTCGCCGCGGTCGCGGTGCTCTCGCTCCAGCTCCTCGGCTCGCGACCCGACGGCCTGGCGCTGCTGACGATCGTCGCGGGGGCCGTGCTGCTCCTCGCGGTCCGCCCCTTGTTCCCCTACGGCACCCTGCGAGCATTGCCTGGGCTGCCCGCGGTGATCGCCACCCGGGCCATGCTGAGCGGCTCGTTCTTCTGCGGTGAGACGTACGTGGTCTTCGTGCTCCAGGAGCGGTGGGGACTGACCGCCGGTGTCGCCGGGCTCGCCTTGACCGGGGTCGGCCTGTCGTGGTCGGCCGCGAGCTGGGCGCAGTCCCGCCTCTCGCGCAGGGTGAGCGATCGGGCGGCGATGCGTCTGGGGAGCGCCACGGTGCTGGCCGGCGTCCTCGGTCTGGCGCTCCTGGTCCTGGTGCACGCGCCCGCCCTGGTCGCCGCGGCCGCTTACGTGGTGGCCGGAGCGGGCATGGGCTTCGCCTACCCCAGGACGAGCGTCGCCATGCTGGCCACGTCCGGAGAGTTCGAGCGAGGGTTCAACTCCGCGGCGCTCTCGATCGCCGATGCTCTCGGCGGCGCGACGACGATCGCCGCCTCGGGGGCCGTGTTCGCGGCCGTCGGGCGCACCGCAGGCGACCCGTTCGTCGCGGCCCTCGCCGTCGGGTGCTGCGCCGGGCTGCTCGCGGTCCTCGCCTCCGCACGCACAACTGCGACGTGAACCACGTGACCGGGCACCCAGCCACAGAGGGGGACGGACGGCGACCGGACGCGTCGCTTCAGTCGGTGCCCGCAGTCGTTCCGCGATGCCAGGCGGCTGCGCGTTCCGCACCTTGAGCCCCCGACCGATGACCTTCTCCCGTGGCCCGCAGCAGCGCGGCAAGACCACGACGGGGTGATGAAGGGACTGGCTGCGGTCAGGAGACGGGCATCGAGGCCACCGGTGAGAGCCGTGGGGATCGCGGCGATCTCGGTGTCCCTCGTCCTGACCGTGACAGCCGCCCGTGCATCGCCGGCGGCTGAGGTCTGTCCTGCGTCGTAGCGGGAACCGGGTGGGTACGTCTGCCCGCCCAGGAGACTCCCATGAACGCCATCGCAGGCCCGCCGCTGGTCCGTTGGACCCGACGGCTCGAGGAGGCGACGGTCCTCGACGCGCCGGTGCGCGCCCTCGACTCTCCGGTACGGGCCCTGTTCGCAACGGGGGCCCCCGCCTCACTCCTGCGCGGCGACTGGCTCGGCCATGCGGTGCACCCGGTGCTCACCGACGTGGTGATCGGCACCTGGAGCTCAGCCAGCCTGCTCGACGTGTTCGGAGCGCGCCAGTCGGCCGCTTCAGCGCAGAGGCTCGTGGGCATCGGTCTCATCGCAGCCGGTCCCACTGCTTGGACCGGATGGGCTGAGTGGTCGGCAGCCGGGTCGCACGAGCAGCGGGTGGGTGTCGTCCATGCCGCCACCAACGGACTTGCCATCGGCCTCTACTTCGCGTCGTGGGTGGCCCGTCAGCGGGGACGCCGCAAGGCCGGCATCAGACTCGGCCTGGTTGGAGCGGGCGTCCTGGGCATAGGTGCGTATCTGGGTGGTCATCTCGCCGCGGCACGCAAGGTGGGGAGCCACCAGCGTTGACTGACCCGCGAGAGACCTGCAGCCCGCGCCGGGGCGCGGCTCCGCCCCAGTGGGGCGCGCCGCACTAGGGTCGCTGGGATGACCCGACCTGTCGATGCCCGAACAGATCAGTACGTCGAGGACGTTGTCGCCCTCGACCCGCTCACCGCCACCTTGGCGGGCATCCCGGGCCACGATGACCGACTGCCCGACCTCTCCCCTTCCGGCTACGACGCCCGCGAGGAGCTCAACCGCCGCGCGCTGGCCGAGGTGGCCGCGATCGAGCCCACCGACGAGCGAGAGCGGATCGCCAAGGACGCGTTCGTCGAGCGGGTCGGTCTCGAGCTCGAGAGGGCGGAGTCCGGCTTCGAGCGTTCGGCGTTCTCGGTGATCAGCAGCGCCGTGCATGGGGTGCGTGAGGTGTTCGATCTGATGCCGACCGCCAGCGAGGACGACTGGCGGACGATCGGCGACCGGCTGAGCGCGGTGCCGGCCGCAGTGGCGGGCTACCGCGAGACGCTCGAGGTCGAGGCGGCGGCCGGCCGGGTCTCGGCGCGCCGGCAGTACGCCGAGGTGGCCGGCCAGATCCGGGGCTGGACCGGGCAGGAGGGCGCTGCGGGCGACTACTTCGGCAACCTCGTCGCGGCGGCCCCCGGCGGGCTGCGCGACCGGCTGGCCGAGGTCGCGGCGGGCGCCTCAGCGTCGTACGCCGACTTCGGACGCTTCGTCGAGACCGACCTCGCCGCGCGCGGCCGGGAGGTCGACGGGGTCGGCCGCGACCGCTACGCGCTCGAGTCGCGCTACTTCCTCGGCGCCGAGGTCGACCTCGAGGAGACCTACTGGTGGGGTTGGGAGGAGCTCAGGCGGATCGAGGACGACATGGCGCAGACCGCGCAACGCGTCGTCCCCGGTGGTTCGGTCGACGACGCGGTGGCGGCGCTCGACCTCGATCCGGCGCGTGACTGCGGCAGCCGAGAGGCGTTCGAGGCCTGGATGCAGGAGAAGGCGGAGGCCGTCCTGGCCGGCTTCAACGGCGTCCACTTCGACATCGCCGACCCGATCCGCACCATCGCCTGCCGGGTGGCGCCCACCCACGACGGCGGCGCCTGGTACACGCCTCCGTCCGAGGACTTCTCCCGCCCGGGCACCATGTGGTTCTCCTTCACCGACGACCACGAGCTGTACTCGACCTGGCGCGAGACGACCACGGTCTTCCACGAGGGCGTGCCCGGGCACCACCTCCAGTGCGCGCAGGTCGTCTACCAGGCCGAGCTGCTCAACCGGTGGCAGCGGCTGCTGTGCTGGATCAGCGGCCACGGCGAGGGGTGGGCGCTCTACTCCGAACGGCTCATGGACGAGCTGGGCTACTTCGACGACCCCGGCGACCGGCTCGGCTTCCTCGACATGCAGGGGTTCCGCGCCGCGCGGGTGATCGTGGACATCGGCGTCCACCTCGGACTGACGATCCCGGCCGACAACCCCTACGGCTGGCGACCCGGCGAGGTCTGGGACGCCCCGAAGGTGCTCGAGTTCATGCGCGCGCACTCACGGATGGAGGACGGCCAGCTCGGGTTCGAGGTCAACCGCTACCTCGGCTGGCCGGGACAGGCGCCGTCGTACAAGGTCGGGGAGCGGATCTGGCTGCAGGCCCGAGACCAGGTGAGGGCGAACAAGGGACCGGAGTTCGATCTCAAGGAGTTCCACACCGCCGCCCTCGACCTCGGCTCGATCGGGCTCGATCCGCTGAAGGCAGCGCTCGGCCGGTTGTGAGGCCCACGGCGCCGGCGGACGACGGCTCCTGGCTGACATCTCTGGCCGAACCACCGCATCCGACAGAATGGGCCGCGCTCGGGGAAGCTGTCGGTGCTCGAGACGGGAGATGACGGTGGATCCGAACGCGGAGTGCGGGGTCGTTCGCGGTGGCGTGTACGACGGCCAGCAGGGCCTCACCTACTCCAGCGGCATCAGCACCGAGAGCGCGGGCGCCCAGGGCCTGTGCCTCCACACCCTCACCATCCCGCCGGGCGGACGAGCGCGCGCTCACCGTCATGCCGCCACGAGTCGGCGATCTATCTGGTCAGCGGGGTGGCCGACGTGTGGTGGGGTGAAGGGTTGGCTCACCACGAGGTGATGCAGGCGGGCGACTTCATCCACATCCCGGCCGGCGTCCCTCACCTGCCCGCGAACAACGGCGACGAGCCGGCATTCGCGGTCGTGGCGCGGACCGACCCGAACGAGCAGGAGAGTGTCGAGCTGCTCCCCGAGCTCGACGCGCTCGCGGGCACGGCGTCCTGATGAGCGGCCGCGGCGGGCGGCGTGCTCGCGTGGCGGATGATCATCTCGGTGCTCGCGTTCGACGAGCTCGGCGCCCGTACAGCCGTCGACCTGTGGCGGCTGCACCAGGACGTCTTCATCATCGAGCAGGCCTGTCCCTACCCGGATCTGGACGGTCGCGACCTCGAGCCCGGCACCCGCCACGTCGTGCTCCGCGAGGCCGAGGACCTGCTCGGCTGCGAGGATCTCGACGAGCAGAGTGTGGCGGATCGGCGCGACGTCCTCGCCCCCCGGCACGTGGCCAGGGTCTCGGGGTCGGACTGATGGAGCCCGCCCTTCAGGTCTGCCGGGGCCGGGACGTCGTGCTGGACGCTCAGTCCCCGCTGGCCGGGTGGTACGCGACCTTCGGCTTCCTCCATCACCGGGCCGGAGTTCCTCGAGGACGGCATCCCCACCTGCCGATGCGTGCGGACCCCCGTGATGTATCCACCATGTCTCGAGGGGGGGGGTTTGAGGGGGGGGGGAGGTATGCGGTGAAGATGCCGGGGGTCCGGAGCCGTCAGGTCAGCCGGTGCAGGTCGACGCGCTCGCGCAAGAAGGGCAGCGGCACCGAAGGGTGTTCGCTGTCGAGCTCACGAGCAAGCCTATGCGCATCGAAGACGACCTCCGAAGTCATCCGGGGGGCCACCGAGTCCCCGACCTGGTGCAGTCCGCTCACGCCAGCAGCTCGCAGCGCCTCGGGGTCCGTCGACAAGTCGTGGAAGAGCCGACCGTCAGAAGTCTGCTGAGTGACCAGGACGAGCCCTGCCGCGGGCAACCGCCAAGCCTGGCCGAGGTCGTCCTCGCCCCAGACCGACCTCGTGTCGAAGCCGCTGAGGCTGATGCCCCGATGAGCGACGACCCCGCGCCGGTGCAGGTGCCGGCGGAGGTGCTCGCCTTCCAAGGTGTGGTCCGACACCGGGGACACCACGGGGAAGGGGGTGACGAGGTGGACCTCGAAGCCGTCATCGGCAAGGAGCTCGGCGACGCCGGACCCGACGAGGTAGCCCTCACAGTCGTAGACGACCACGTGGCCGGCGGGCGGCCGTGCCCCCGAGGCCACCTGCTCGGGCGTCAGCACACCGGACAGGTCCACCCCCACGATGGGGTCGCGCCCATCGGGTTGCACGCCGTCGTCACGCCAACGGGATCCGGTGGCGACCACGACGATGTCCGCGCCGTACTCCAGGACATCGCCGCGAGTGAGTCGCCGACCGGTGATCACCTCGACGTTGGCGAGTTGCCCGATCTGCACCACCCGCCAGTCCAGGACGCGGCCCCAGTCCCCGAGCGTGGGTAGCCGACGCATCCATCGCAGCTTGCCACCGACCTCGTGCTCGGCCTCGACCAGGTGAACGGCCCGGTATCCACGCCGACCCAGGACCAGCGCGCACTCGAGGCCGGCCGGACCGGCCCCGACGACGAGCACGTTCGTGTCGGGTGTCGTGGTGGCCGGGTAGCGCTCCGGGTGCCAGCCGCGCCGGAACTCCTCTCCGGCCGTGGGGTTCTGGAGGCAGCCGACCCGGTTGAAGGCCTCCTCGCGAAGGATGCACACGTTGGAGCCGGTGCACTCGCGAATGTCCTCTGTCCGCCCCTCGGCGATCTTGCGCGGCAGGAACGGGTCGGCGATCGCGGGCCGCGCTGCGCCGATCAGGTCCACCGTTCCGGATCGGATGATCTCCGCCATGAGGTCGGGGCTGGTGTATCTGCCCACGCCGACCACAGGCTTGGTCGTGGCCTCGCGGACTCGGGAGTTCCACGGGCGCTGGTGGCCCTCGGGGAAGTAGCGCGAGGTGCCGGAGTCCTCGGGCCAGTCGCCGACGTTGACGTCCCACAGGTCGACCATGGCGTCGGCCAGTGCGACGAAGCCGAGCATGTCGTCGGTTTCGATCCCGGGGAGCCCCTCCCTTCCGTGGATGGCCATCCTGACGGCGATGGCACAGTCCTGGCCGACCGCCTCACGAACGGCCTCGAGGGTCTCCAAGAAGATCCGGGACCGGTTGCCCAGGCTGCCGCCGTAGCCGTCCGTGCGCCGGTTCGTATGTGGGGACAGGAATTGGGTGAGGAGGTAACCGTGGGCACCGTAGACGTAGACGATGTCGAAGCCGACGTCTCGAGCACGACGGGCAGCGCGGACCCAGTCATCCCGGACTCGGGCGATGTCGTCGAGGGACATCTCCTTGGCCAGACCACCCCACGACTGTGCCGATGCGATCTGGCTTGGTGCGAGGCGGTAGTCCCTGCTGTCCCCGTTGGCACTCTGGGCCCCGCCATGATGCAGCTCGATCCCGGCAAGTGAGCCATGTTCGTGGATCGCCGCCACACTCATCCCCAGCGCCCGGGCATCCTCGTCGTCCCACAGGTTCGCCCCGACCTCCGGGATCTCGTCGGTCTCGGAGCTGATCGGCGCATAGTCCAGGCACACCCCGCCCCAGCCGCCCTCGGCCTTGACCGCCCGGAAAGCAGCTTGGGCGCGCGGTCGTTCGCTTCCGAATCCACTCGCGTGAGGCACCTGGTAGAAGCGGTTGGGCAAGGTCTTGGGGCCGACCCGCAGCGGCTCGAAGAGTACGGCGTGGCGCGCGTCCAACCGAGGGTCATCCCGGAGCTCGGAGTTCCGGGCCGGCCCAGGAAGATCGCTGGTCACCCCGACCAGCTCCGGTCAGACGGGCTCTCGGGTCCGCACCGACGACGAGGGCCGAGACGGTGACCACCTCCGCCGGCAGTGACCTCCACCTTCTTCACACGCTGACCGTAGCGGGGCACGGCTGCGGTCCTGGTCGGCATACCCGTCGGCTCAGCGCGAGAGCCTGGCGCGGGCAGAGTCCCTGGCCTCGGTGACGGTGAGGGGTCGACCGGCCCTTTGCAGGCCCATCACGGGCGTGTTCTGGTAGATCGCCTCGTAGCTGCCGGCGTTCACCTTGAAGGTCTCGTGCCAGATGCCGGCACCCGCGCGGTCTTCGGAGCCGAGCCGGTTCCAGGCACGCCAGACGGGTGCGTGGCGGGCGCCGGGGTTGCGCGCATAGGCCTCGAGCGCCTCGAACGACCGCCAGTACTGGACGAGGACACCCTTCCCCGGCTCGCCGTGGCGGGTGTAGCCCAACAGTCCCGTGGACGGGTCCGCCTCGAGCTCGTCGAGCATGTCGGCCATGGCCAGGAGAAGCTCGCTCGCCTCGGTCGCGACGGCCGGGTCGTGCACCATCGCGCCGATCAGGAACACCACGAAGTCACCGTCGAGCTCGGCGGTCCACCGTCCTGGTTGGAGAACCATGGCGGCGAGACTCCCATCGGCTGATCGCGGCTGTCCATCCTCCACGGGGGTCAGCCCGAGCCTGGGGTCCCAGGGGCGGCTCCACCGGGACCGAGCGTCGTCACCTCTCGGGTGCGAGCACGATGTCGAAGCGCGTCCGGGTCCATGGCTGGTCGCCGAGGTCGCGCCCATCGGGAGCGGGGGTCCCGCCTGCCTGATCCTCGAAGGTCTTGACCAATGAGGCCCTGACCCCGAACACCGAGTCGCCGAGGTCGAGCTGGTCGTCTCCCTCCACGAAGATGTGGGTGACGAGCCGACGGTACCCAGGCGCCGTGACCATGAAGTGCAGGTGCGAAGCACGCATCGGGGAGCGGCCGACGGCTCGGAGCATCCTCCCGACCGGCCCGTCGTCCGGGATCGGGTACGGCGTGGGCTTCAGTGCCCAGAACCGGTAGCTGCCCGACACATCGGCGTTCAGCTGAGCTCGCGCGGCCACCCGGCCGTCGCCGTACTGCACGTCGTAGAAGCCCTGGTCGTCCGCCTCCCAGACCTCGATGCGAGCATCGGGGACCGGACGGCCCTCGACGTCGGTGACGACGCCCTCGACCCAGCACGGCAGGCCGGACGCCCCGCCCGAGACGTCACCGCCCTGCTCGATCTCCGGGGCACGCTCGGTGCGGAACGGGCCGAGCACGGTGGCCTCGGTGGCGTCGCCGACCGCCTCGTTGTTGACGGTGATGGTCTGCATCGACGCGCCGAGCACGTCGGAGAGCAGGATGAGCTCCTGGCGTTCGTCGTCGGTGATGTGGCCCGCGTCGGTGAGGAAGCGGACCGCCGCGTAGAGCTCGTCCTCCGTCAGCCGCACCTCGCGGATGAACCCGTGCAGGTGTCGGGTGAGCGCCTGCATCACCAGTCGCAGCCGAGGGTCAGGGCTGTCGGCGAAGCTCTGGACCACGCTCGCGACCAGCTCGTCCTCACGCCGTGCCTGCTCGAGCGCCGGGTCGGGGTCGGGCGGCGCGACCAGCATCGGTGCGGCACCGGCCTGGGCCCGGCCCAGCAGCGCGACGAGGTCGTCGAGGTTCACCGGCCTCGGGTTGGACGGGGGGATCTTCTCCAGAGCCAGGGCTGCCGCGTGCTCGACCTGGTCGGCGCCCAGGCCGAGCGCGCCGAGGCTACGGGGGGCGTCCAGCGCGTCGTACAGGCTGCCGAGCGCGGCCAGCGCGTCCGACCCGTCACCGTGACCGGCGGCCGCAAGGGCGTCGGCGATACGGGCGGCGGAGTCGGGGGCAGCAGGGGCGTTCAACCCGAGCACGTGCGGGAGCAGGACGGCGTGCATGGCGGCGTGCTCGAGGTCATAGGCGCCACCGAGCACGTGGCAGATCTTGTGGTGCATCCCCGAGCCGGCCGCGGCGAACGCGGTCGCCGCCAGGTAGGTGCCGGCCTGGCACTTCTCCCGGGCAGCGAGGTCGCGGCCGTCGCGGACCACGACGCCGAGCCCTTCCGCGAGCTGACGGACCCCTTCGACGGCGAGGGCGGTGCTGACCGGGCTCGCGGTCGGCCCCCACAAGGCGTCCACACAGTGGGCCAAGGCGTTGAGCCCGGAGCTGGTGGTCAACGACGCGGGCAGGGAGACAGTCAGCTCCGGGTCGTAGATGACGGTGCGCGGGAGCACGACCGGGTCGGTGCCGTTGGTCTTGCGGCTTTGGTCGGTCAGGCCCCAGACGTCGGTCGCCTCGGACCCGGCGTACGTCGTGGGCACCGCGAGGATGGGCAGCCGCTCGGTGAGCGCGACGGCCTTGGTAACGCCGACCGTCGATCCGCCCCCCACCGCGATCAGGCTGTCGGCTCCGGAGGTGCGAGCCAGGTCGGTCGCGGCACGAGCGACCTCGACAGGGACATGGGGGCGGACGTCGGTGAAGGTGGCCACGACCTGGGTGCCGCGGACCAGCCGCAGCGCCTGCTCGACCTGGCCCCGCCCGGCCACCAGCATCGCCCGCTCGCCGCCGATCAGCGCCAGCTCGGTGCTGACGCGCGAGGCTGCGCCGGCGCCGCTGACGACTCGCTGTGCACGGGACTCGAAGACCGTCACGGACGGACGGGCTCCGGTCTCGAGACCCTCGCTCATGGCCGGAGCACGCGGCGGGAGCCTGCGGTCCCGGCCACGACGTGCGACCAGGTGGACTCGACGTCTCGCAAGGCACACTCCTCGAAGTCGAGGCGGATGCGCCCCGCCGCCGCGTGCTCGAGCACCGAGGTGAGTGCCTCCCGCCGCTGCTCGGCACTCAGAGCGTTGTTGGTGTAGCCGAGGACCGCGGCGGTCTTGCTGCGCAACGAGGCCGAGGAGAACTCGGCCTTGTCGCCCGAGGCGCCGCCGAGGTTCACGAGCCGCCCTCCGATCGCCAGCTCCCTGGCAGCGGCGGTCGCCGGGATGCCGAAGACCGGGTCCAGGACCACGTCATAGGGCCCGTGCGCCGCGAGGGCGACCGCGAGCGCATCGACGTCACTGGTGTCGAGAGGCAGCACGACGTCGGCGCCTGCCGCCTGGGCACGGGACACCGACGCCGGTCGCGCGAGCGCGATCACCTCGGCGGCACCCAGCACCTGGGCGACCCCGATGGCGGCCTGTCCCACGGCGCCACCACCGCCGAGCACCAGCACCCGCTCCGCTGCTGCGAGCCGGCCTCTCCAGGTCAGTGCCATCCAGGCGGCGACCCCCGAGAGCCCGAGTGCTGCGGCCAGTGGGTCCGGCAGGTCGGCGACGATGGGGATCACATCGGCGTCCGGGACTGCGCACAGCTCGGCCAGGGAGCCGTCGCCGGGACTCATGCCGGCCGTCGCGAAGAACCACACCCGGGTGCCGGGCTCGAAGGTGGCCGACGACTCCACCGTGCCGACGCCCTGACCGCCCGGGACGTAGGGCGTCCGCGGCACCCCGAAGTACGACGTACCGCTGGCGCACATCAGGTCGAGCGGCACCACGGGCGCGGCCGTCACCCGCACGACCGTGATCCCCTCACCGCCCTCCGGCGCCGGGTGGTCGGAGTACACCGGAGGCAGCCCGGGCGTGTGCAGGACCGCGGCCTTCATGTGGCGATGTCCGGGTAGGGAAGGGTGAGGTGCTCCATGGCCTTGCCGTAGGCGAGCTGGTACTCCAGCGGGCCGTGGTCGCGCTCGAACATGGCGATGAACAGCGTGAGCGTGAGGAATGGATGGGCGCCCATCTCGAAGAGCGCGACGTGGTCCTGCTCCGCCAGGGCGCGGCGTTCGTCGTCGGTGAACGCGAGCCAGGTCGACTTCTCGCCGGAGTGGGAGTTGAGGATCGTGTTGGCCATCTCGGACTCCCACCACCCGATCGTGCCGGCCGGGTCGTCGCGGTAGCGCTCGACGAGCTCGGGGTCACGGTCGACGGTGTAGAGGAACTTGTCGAGCAGGTACTTGCTCATCGCAGGGCCCCTTCCGGGTACCAGGTGAAGTAGGCCTCCATGGTGTGGAACAGGTCGAGCGAGTCGACGTGGTCGGCCTTCACACCGTCGCCGGCCACGCCCATCATCAGCATGAAGTCCATGAAGCCGTGGGTGGCGTTGCCCGGCAGGTGCAGGCTGTCGAGGCTGACCTCGCCGCAGCAGCCCTCGATGTCGCCGTTCGCGATCCACTCGACCGCCTTGCGGTCGAAGTCGGGGTCGGGGCCGTGCTCGCCGAACTGACGAGGCCCACCGAGCTCCAGCGAGAGGTGGCCGGTGCCGATGATCGCGACCCGCTTGTCGCTCTCCCACGACTCGACCATCTCGCGGATGGCCTTGCCCAGCTGGACGAACCGCTTCGGCTGCGGAAGGGGCGGCGCGAAGATGTTGGTGTAGATCGGCACGATCGGCAGGTCGGCCTCGGGCCGCAGCGTGATGATCGGACAGGTGATGCTGTGGTCGATGCGCAGCTCGTTGCTGAACGCGAGGTCGAAGTCGCGGTCGAGGCCGCCGCGCAGGATGTGCGACGAGAGGCCCTCGTCGCCCTCGAGCCGGAAGCGCGGCAGCCCGAACTCGCGCTCCTCGTTGTACCAGTTGGCGTCGTAGTAGGGCGCCTTGCCGACCAGGAACTGCGGCATGTTGTCGAGCCACAGCTGGTGGAAGTGGTCGCTGCCGACCATCACCAGCACGTCGGGCTCGGCGCGGGTGAGCGTCTCGCGGAAGGTCTCGATCTTGGCCTGCCACTCGTCGGCGAACGGCGGGCGCTCGGCGCCGGTGCTCGTGCTCGCCTTGAGGTAGAAGGGGTGGTGGGTCGAGGCGATGACCGCGGCGACGGTGGCCATGGCTACTCCTGTTCCTGGGTGGGGTCGACGTAGACCGCGTTGCGGTCGACGGTGAGGTAGGCGTCCATCCCGATCGGACGGCGTACCTCCTCCGCGAGCTGTCCGAGGAGCCCGGCGGCCCGGGCGAGCAGGGCGAAGCCACGCAGCAGCTCGACCGGCAGCCCGAGGTCGGCGAGCGCGGCGCCGCAGACCCCGGCGCCGTTGAGCGGGAGCCGGCGGCCGAGCACCTCCTCGTGGGTGCGGCCGATCGCCTCGAACAGCGTCAGGTGCAGGCCCTTGAGCCCCTCCTCCTCGGCGATGGCGATCAGCCGGGGGGTGCGTGGGTCCTGCACCTTGTGGACCGGATGACCGAGTCCGGGGACGAACGCGCCCTGCTCCCGGGTCCGTCGTACGGCGTCGAGGGCGAGCGCGTCCCAGCCGGCGTCGTCGGTGGGCAGGGCGTCCTGCTCGGTGAGCACCGAGTGGAGGTACTGCCCGCAGTCCTCGGTCACGCCGAGGAACCGCGAACCTCCGCCGAGCAGCCCGGCGGCCAGCGCACCCTGCAGCGAGTCGGGTGCGGAGAGGTAGGTGAGCCGGGCTGCGATCGCGGTCGGCGTGAAGCCGTGGTCGGCGAGCGCGACCAGCACCGCCTCGAAGACCCGCACCTCCGAAGGCGTCGGTCGGCGCAGGGTCACCAGCCAGAACGCGAGCTCGCCGAAGCCGACCTGGCCCATCAGATCTTCGGTCAGGTCCTGCCCCAGCAGCCGGATCTGGTCGACCGTCGACGTCCCCAACGAGGTCGGGAAGCTCAGCTCGTCGCTCACGGTGTCTCTCCCTCCAGCCACGCGCGGATCTCGTCGCCGTGCTCGTCGAGCGACGGTGGGGGCAGGCGGTAGTCGGCGGGCGTCTCGGAGAACGTGATCGGGTGGCGGATCGACGGCACCATCGCGTCGCCGACCCCCACCTCGACCACCGGGTCGAGCCCGATCTCGGTCGCGAAGCCCACGCCGCCCGCGACGTCGTTGATCGGTCCGCACGGCACGCCGGCCGCGATGATGGCGCGGAACCACTCCGTCTTCGTGCGGGTCGAGAGCTTCTCGATGAGCAGCGGGCGCAGCTCGTCGCGGTGGGCGTTGCGGTCCTTCATCTGCGCGAACCGCGGGTCGTCGGCCAGCTCGGAGGCCCCGATCACCTCGCACAGCTTGCGGAACTGCACGTCGTTGCCCGAGGTGATGATCAGCTCGCCGTCCGCGCAGGGAATGGGCTCGTAGGGGTAGAGGCTCGGGTGGGTGTTGCCCATCCGGTGCGGTACGACGCCTGCGGCGACGTAGGCGCTGGTCTGGTTGACCATGCCGGACAGCGCGGAGGAGAGCAGGTTGACCTCGACGTGCTGGCCGCGGCCGGTCCCGTGACGGGCGTTGAGCGCGGCGAGGATGCCGATCGTCGCGTGCATCCCGGCCATCACGTCGAAGACGGAGATGCCGGACCGGAACGGCTCGGTGTCGGGCGAGCCGGTCAGGCTCATCAGCCCCGACATCGCCTGCACGATCAGGTCGTAGCCGGGCAGCACCCGGCCCTGGTCCGTCGTACCGAAGCCGCTGATCGAGGCGTAGACGACACCGGGGTTGGCCGCGGCCACGTCGTCGTACCCGAGGCCGAAGCGGTCGAGGCCGCCGGGCTTGAAGTTCTCGATCAGCACGTCGGCGCGGCCGGCCAGCTCGCGGGCCAGCAGCACGTCGTGGTCGTCGTTGAGGTCGAGGGCGACCGAGCGCTTGTTGCGGTTGACCGCGAGGTAGTAGGTCGAGATGCCGTCGCGCACCGGCGGCGTCCAGGCCCGGGTGTCGTCGCCGCCCGGCGACTCGACCTTGACCACCTCGGCGCCGAGGTCGGCCAGCAGCATGGTGGCGTAGGGACCGGCGAGCACCCGCGAGAAGTCGGCGACCAGGAGCCCGGACAGCGGCCCGGTGGAGCGGTCGGCCACGGCGGTCCTCTCGACTGACGGACGAATGTCCGTCTGAGTCAACAAGCGTGGGCGGAGCGCGTCAACCCTTGACAGTGAGCGAGTCCGGGTCGAGTCTGACCGCAGAGCGGACAGACGTACGGGAGGACCTCATGACCGACTCGATCGTGCTGCGCGGCGGCACCGTGCTGACCATGGACGACAGCCACACGATCCACACCGGCGGCGACGTGCTCGTCGTCGGCGACCGGATCGAGGCGGTCGGCCCGTCGCTGGAGGTGCCCGAGGGCACCGAGGAGGTCGACGCGTCCGGCGGCATCGTGATGCCGGGAATGATCGACACTCACCGGCACATGTGGCAGACGGCGATGCGTGGGTACGGCGCCGACTGGACGCTGACCCAGTACTTCGTCTGGTACTACCTCGAGCACGGCCGGACCTTCCGCCCCCAGGACATCCACGCCGGCAATGTGCTGTCGGCCTGGGAGTCGCTCGAGGCCGGCGTCACCACCACCGTCGACTGGTCGCACGGGCTCCAGACTGTCGACCACGCCGACGCGGCTGTGGATGCGCTGGAGTCGGTGCCGGGACGCTTCGTGCTGGCCTACGGCAACATCCAGGCCGGGCCGTGGGAGTGGACCGCCGACCCGGCCGTCCGCGAGTTCTTCCAGCGGCGTCGTACCGGCTCGGACGGCAGGCTCGGCTTCCAGCTGGCCTTCGACGTGACCGGCGACCCGGCGTTCCCGGAGCGGGCGGCCTTCGAGGTGGCCCGTGACCTCGGCCTCCCGGTGACCACGCACGCGGGCGTGTGGGGTGCGACCAACGACGACGGCATCCGGTTGATCCACGAGAACGGCTTCGCGGCGCCGGAGAACATCTACGTGCACGCCGCGACCCTGAGCACCGACTCCTACCAGCGGATCGCGGCCTCCGGCGGCTCGATCTCGGTGTCCACGGAGTCCGAGCAGAGCGCCGGCCAGGGCTATCCCCCGACCTGGCAGGTGCGACAGTTCGACATCCCGGTCTCGCTGTCGATGGACACCAGCGTCTGGTGGAGCGGCGACCTGTTCTCCGCGATGCGGACCACGCTCGGCGCCGACCGGTCGCGCGAGCACCTCGAGGCCCACGTCAAGGGCGACACCGTCACCGCCCTGTCGCTGCGGGCCGATCACGTCGTCGACTGGGCCACCCGCGGCGGCGCCCGGGCCCTCGGGCGCGACGACCTCGGCAGCCTCGAGCCGGGCAAGAAGGCCGACGTCGTCCTGATCAAGAACGACGGCTCCCCCGTCTCGTTCCCGCTGCTCAACCCCTACGGACAGGTCGCCTTCCAGGCGCAGCGCGGCGACGTGCACACGGTGGTCGTCGACGGCCGGGTCGTGAAGCGCGACGGCCGGCTGGTCGGCTTCGACGCCCCCGCCGTACGGCGTGATGTCGAGGCGACCGTCGACCACCTGCGGTCGGCGATGGGCGACGAGGTCTGGCAGGCCGGCATGCACCCCGAGATGCCCGAGGGCGGCAAGGTGCTCGACAACCCCTACCAGTACACCGACTACCAGTCCGAGAGCACGCACGGCGCCCGCGGGACCATGTTCGGCGATCCGGACTCCGGCTCGTAGGCCGCGGCCGTGGCGGGGCGTGGTGCAGGACCCGACTTCGTCGAGTCGCTCGCGCGCGGTCTCGACGTGCTACAGGTCTTCGACGCGCAGCACCGCGCCCTCTCGCTCGCCGAGGTGGCGGGCGCGACCGGCCTGGCGAGACCGACGGCGCGGCGGCTGCTGCTGACGCTCGAGGAGCTCGGGTTCGTCCGTTCGGATGACGGGGCCTTCGAGCTCACGCCGAAGGTGATCACGCTCGGCACGGCGTACGTCGCGTCCCTCGGTCTCTGGGACGTCGCCCGTCCCCACCTCGAGGCGCTGGTCCGCCAGACCGGTGAGTCGTCGTCCATGGCCCAGCTCGCCGGGAGCGACATCGTCTACGTCGCGCGGGTGTCGGTGCCCAAGATCATCGCCCTCAGGGTCGACATCGGCACGCTCTTCCCCGCGCAGCAGACGTCCCAGGGCAAGGTGCTCCTGGCGGCCCTCACCCACGAGGAGCTGGACGCGGTCCTGGAGATCCCGTCCCGCTCCGGGCTCCCGCCCTACCTCGGCCGGACCCGCGCGGAGCTCGACCAGGAGCTCGTCCGGGTGCGCGCCCGAGGCTGGGCGCTCGCCGACGAGGAGCTCGCTCCCGGAGTCCGCTCGGTGGCAGTGCCGGTGCGAGACGGCGCCGGGAGGGTCCGCGCCGCGATGAACGTCACCGTCCACGCGGCCGAGACCCCGACCGAGAAGCTGCTCGACCAGCATCTGCCCCGCCTCCTGCGAGCGGCCGGCGACGTGAGCGTCGACTGGGCTCTGTGGCAGTCCAAGCCGCATGCGTCGGTCTCCCCCGAAGGCGTCGCCCGGGAGACCAGCTGAGCTACGAGGCGGCTACACCACGCTGAGCGGAAGCAACGTCCGGCCGGTGGGGCCGATCTGGATCTCGGTGCCCATGTCGGGACACACACCGCAGTCGTAGCAGGGCGTCCAGCGGCAGTCCTCGACGTCGGGGACCGAGTCGGGGTCGGCAGCGACGGCGAGGGCGTCCTCCCAGTCAGACCAGAGCCAGTCCTTGTCGAGGCCGGAGTCGAGGTGGTCCCACGGGAGCACCTCGTCGTAGTCGCGCTCGCGGACGGTGTACCAGTCGAGGTCGACCCCGGTGCCGGCCAGCGTGCGCTCGCACGCGGCGACCCAGCGGTCGTAGGAGAAGTGCTCGCTCCAGCCGTCGAAGCGACCGCCGTCGCGCCAGACCTCCTCGATGACCCGGCCGACCCGACGGTCACCGCGGGAGAGGAGTCCTTCGATGGTGCCGGGCTTGCCGTCGTGGTAGCGGAAGCCGATGGCACGGCCGTAGCGGCGGTCGGCGCGGACGACGTCGCGCAGCTTCTTCAGGCGCTCGTCGGTCGTGTCGTGGTCGAGCTGGGCCGCCCACTGGAACGGCGTGTGCGGCTTGGGCACGAAGCCGCCGATCGAGACCGTGCAGCGGATGTCGTTGTGGCCGGTGACCTCGCGGCCCTTGGCGATCACCTTCCGGGCCAGGTCGGCGATCTCGAGCACGTCGTCGTCGGTCTCGGTCGGCAGTCCGCACATGAAGTAGAGCTTCACCTGCCGCCAGCCCTGGGAGTACGCCGTGGCCACGGTGCGGATCAGGTCGTCCTCGTCGACGGCCTTGTTGATCACCTTCCGCATCCGCTCGCTGCCGCCCTCGGGGGCGAAGGTCAGGCCGGAGCGCCGACCGTTGCGGGAGAACTCGTTGGCGAGGGTGATGTTGAAGGCGTCGACCCGGGTCGAGGGCAGCGACAGCGAGACGTTGGAGCCCTCGTAGCGGTCGGCCAGCGCGTGGGCGACCTCGGCGATCTCGGAATGGTCGGCGCTCGACAGCGAGAGCAGCCCGACCTCCTCGAAGCCGGACTGCCGGATGCCGTTCTCGACCATGGCGCCGATCGTCTCGATCGAGCGCTCCCGGACCGGGCGGGTGATCATGCCGGCCTGGCAGAAGCGGCAGCCGCGGGTGCAGCCGCGGAAGATCTCGACGCTGAACCGCTCGTGCACGGTCTCGGCGAGCGGCACCAGCGGCTTGGCCGGGTAGGGCCACTGGTCGAGGTCCATCAGCGTGTGCTTGCGGATGCGGAACGGGATGCCGGGCCGGTTGGGAACGACGGCCTCGATGGTGGCGTCCTCGGCGTAGACCACGTCGTAGAACTTCGGGACGTAGACGTTCTGCGAGACCGCCAGCCGGCGGAGGAGCTCGTCGCGGCCGCCGGGCCGGTCCTCGGCCTTCCACTCCCGGACGACCTCGGAGATCGCGAGCACGACCTCCTCGCCGTCGCCGAGCACCGCCGCGTCGACGAACGTGGAGATCGGCTCGGGGTTGAACGCCGCATGACCGCCGGCGATCACCACCGGGTCGTCGTCGCCGCGGTCGACGGCGTGCAGCGGGATGCCGGCGAGGTCGAGGGCGTTGAGCAGGTTGGTGTAGCCCAGCTCGGTGGAGAAGCTGATCCCGAAGAGGTCGAAGGCGCGCACCGGCCGGTGGCTGTCCACGGTGAACTGCGGGATGCGGTCCTCGCGCATCACCTGCTCCATGTCGGGCCACACGGAGTAGGTGCGCTCGGCCAGCACCCAGTCACGCTCGTTGAGCACCTCGTAGAGGATCTGCACGCCCTGGTTGGGCAGCCCGACCTCGTAGGCGTCGGGATACATCAGCGCCCACCGGACGTCGACCGCCTCCCAGTCCTTGAGGGTCGAGTTGAGCTCGCCACCGACGTACTGGATCGGCTTGGAGACCGACGGCAGACGCGGCTCGAGCAAGGGGAAGACGCTCGCGGGCACGGGGGCAGACCTCATTCGGCACTGGCTGGGGACTGGCTGGGGGGACGAACCACCCAGCGTACGCCGTCGGGCACCGGCCGCCGGAATCCTTCCGCCCCTCCCGGCTCGCCCAGGGTCGAGGTGCGCCCTCGCCTCGATCCGGCTGAGACCTACGCCGGGGGCGCCTGGTCCGCTCCGGCGTCGGCGAGGTCCTCGAGGGCGTTGCGGGCCACCGACAGCGCCTCCTGGGCATAGGAGATCATCTGCTCGAGCCCGAGGACTCCGAACCTGTCCCCCACCCCGTCGACCGCTCCGGCAATGGCCGGGTCGATGTCGGTGGCGGCGATGGGCTCCGGGTGGGGTGGGAGGTCCGTCGGGGCGTCGATGGAGTCCGAGCTGCTCATGCCGCCATCCAAACACACGGTCAGTTGATGATCTCGCCCCGCTCGTCGGCGAGGATGGCGGCCAGTCGCTCGCGCCAGGTCCGGAGCGCCTCGGGAGTCAGGCGGTTCCAGTCGGCCACCTCGCCGACGACCTCGAGGGGGTCCCGGCTGCGGTAGGACCGGGTGGGGTTCCCGGGGAACTTCTTGTCCGTCACGTTCGGGTCGTTCTCGAACGCTCCGGTCGGCTCCACGACGTAGATGCGCGGGGCGCCCTCGCCCGCCGCGAGCTCCGCGGCGAGCCCGGCACCGTCGGTCAGCGCGGTGAAGTAGATGTGGTTCATGACGATCTCGGGTCGGTAGTTGGACCGGAAGCCGGCGGTGAGGCGGTCGCCCGGCTGCAGATCGGCCTTGGTGCCGTGGAAGAACGGCCCCTCGTCCAGCACGTCACTCACCGCCACAGGCTACGTGGGGCAGGCTCGGCGTGCGGGTGTCAGCCCTTGACGTAGGAGAGCTTCTCGCAGACCTTCCCCTCGCGGAAGCGGAGGACGTCGGCGCCTCGCACGTGGCCCGGGGAGCCGTCGTCGTCCACCCAGGAGAAACGCCACCGCAGCACCCCGCGGTCGCCGGCGACGAAGGTCTCCTCCTCGGTGAAGACCGGCTCGCGGGTGCCACCGAACAGCTGCTGCCACTGGTCCCGTACGGCGCTCGACCCCTCGTGCCGGGCACCGTCCGGGGGCGGCCCGGTGGCCTCGAAGACGCAGTCGTCGGTCATCAGCGCCATGATCGCCTCGGTGTCGCCCCGTCCGAAGGCGGCGGAGAAAGCCGCCAGGCAGGCGTGGTCGGGGCCCCAGGCGGAGTCGCGCCCGAAGGCGGCGAGCAGGTCTGCCTGCGCACCGCCGTGCGAGATCCCGCGGGCGCCGATCGCACCGGCACCGCGGTAGAGCGGTTCCCGCTCGGCGAACCACGCGGCCACGGCGCCGACCAGGTGGGGATCGAGCCGCGGGTCGGTGCCGGTGGCGACGGCGAGGTCCCAGGCATGGATCAGGTGGTCGGCGGCGATCTGGTGGACGTACTCGTCCATCTGCTCCTCGCCGTAGGACAGGTGCACGGTGCCGCCGCCGGGCAGCACCTCCGCCACCACCGTGGTGGCCTCCATCGCCGCGTCGAGCGCGCTGCGCACCGGGTCGTCCCCGAGCAGGTCGCCGTCGAGGCTGTCGCCGACCTCGGCGACGGTGCGCCCCCGCATCAGCGGCTCGGTCCAGCGGTCCTCGCCCACCACGTGGTTGACCAGGTCGCGCACCGACCACTCGCGGCAGGGCGTCGGCGCGTCCCAGCCGTCGGGCGGCACGCCGTTCACCCGGTCGGCCCAGCACTCGACGGTGCGGTGGTACAGGGTGTGGAGGTCCATGAGCGTCTCCCGCCGTGAGGCGGCCCCGCCCGGACGGACCCGAGACGGATCGGGGCCCGGTCCATGCTGGCACCGCGAAGCCGTGGGCGGAACCGCCGCCCGGATGAGACTCGCTCAGACCTCTTCGGTGAGCGGTGCCGTCGGCGCGGCCTCCGACCGTACGGCGGCGCTCGCCGAGGTGGCGCGCAGCTCCACCTTGGGCATCAGCAGCAGGACCAGGAAGGCCAGGATCGCGACACAGCCGGCCAGCAGGAAGACGGTGTCCATCGACTCCGCGAACCCGGCCTTGAACGGGTGGGCGAGCGCGGGCGGCATCTTCGAGATGATCGAGGAGTCGTTCTGCACCTGGGCCAGCACGCCGCCACCGGGGGTCGGGTGGAGGAACGCCTCGGCGACCTGGCGGTCGAGCGGGTTCGCACTCTGGGACGCCGTCTGCACGGCCTGCTGGAACGCGGGCGTCTGGGCCTCGTCGATGATCGAGCTCTTGATGTTGGCGCCGACGCTCCCGAAGAGCACGGACAGGAAGATCGCCACCCCGAGGGTGCCGCCGATCTGCCGGAAGAAGGTCGCCGAGGACGTCGCGACGCCGATGTCGCGCGGGGGCACGGCCGACTGGAGGATCAGCAGGAGCGGCTGCATGCAGTTGCCGAGGCCGTAGCCGAGCCCGAACATCACTGCCATCACCAGCAGCAGGTCGGTGTCCGCGGTGATCAGCGACAGCAGGAACAACGTCACGCAGATCAGGGCCGAGCCGATCAGCGGGAAGGCCCGGATCCGTCCCGTGCGCGAGATGATCTGGCCGGAGATGATCGAGGCGCTCATCATCCCGACCACCATGGGCAGCATCAGGAAGCCGGACTCCATCGGCGAGGCGCCGTGGACGATCTGCATGTAGAGCGGGATCACCATGATGCCGCCGAACATCGCCGCGCCGACGACGACGCTGGCCACGATCCCGACGGTCACGGCGCGGCTGCGGAACATCCGGAGCGGGATCAGCGCGTTGTCCCCCATCCGCTTCTCGACGTAGACGAACGCGCCCAGGCTGGCCGCGCCGAGGAGGTAGCAGAACATCGCGCGGGCCGAGGCCCATCCCCACTCGCGCCCCTGCTCGGCGATGGTGAGCAACGGGACCAGGCCGATCATCAACGTGGCCGCACCCCACCAGTCGATACGGGCGTCGCGGCGGGTGTGGCTCAGGTGCAGCGTCCGGTAGACCACGAACAGGGCAGCCACCCCGATCGGCACGTTGACCAGGAACACCCAGCGCCACCCGGTCAGACCGAGGATGACGGCGTGGCTGGCGAAGAAACCGCCGATCACCGGCCCGAGCACGCTCGAGGTACCGAAGACGGCCATGAAGTACCCGGTGTAACGGGCCCGCTCGCGCGGCGAGACGATGTCGCCGATGATCGCCAGCACCAGCGTGAAGAGGCCGCCGGCACCGATCCCCTGCACCGCCCGGAACGCCGCCAGCATGTACATCGAGGTGGCGAACGAGCACAGCGCCGAGCCGATGATGAAGACCGAGATGGCGAACATGAACAGCTTCTTGCGGCCGTAGAGGTCGCCGAGCTTTCCGTAGATCGGGGTCGCCACCGTCGAGGTGATCAGGTACGCCGTGGTGACCCACGCCTGCACGGACAGGCCGTTCAGGTCGTCGGCGATCGTCCGGATCGACGTGCTGACGATCGTCTGGTCGAGGGCGCCGAGGAACATGCCCATCATCAGCCCGACCAGGATGGTCAGGATCTGGGCGTGCGTGTATTCGCCGGTCTCACTGGGTGCTGGGGGGGCGGTGGGCAGGTTGCCCGAGGACTGAGTGCTCATCGAGAGCCGAGTCTATCGTTGCCCCGGGCAACCGTTGCCACGGTGCCGGGACGGGCCAGCTTCCCGAGCCGGTCAGCGGGTCAACGGGTGACGAGGTGGCGCAACGGGCGGGCGTAGCGGGTGGGCAGGGAGGCCGTGGCCCGCAGGTGGATGTTCTGGAGCAGACCGATCGCGAGCAGCCCCGCGAACATCGAGGACCCGCCGTAGGACACGAAGGGCAGGGGTACGCCGGTCACCGGCATGATGCCCAGGCACATCCCGATGTTCTGGAACGCCTGGAAGCCGAACCAGCAGGCGATGCCGGCGGCGGCGACTCGCCCGAACATGTCGGTCGACATCGCCGAGATCGCCAGCGCGCGCCAGATCACGACCGCGAGCAGTCCGATCAGTACCCCGGCACCGACCAGGCCGAGCTCCTCGCCGGCGAC
Source organism: uncultured Actinomycetota bacterium (assembly GCA_963820015.1). Lineage (GTDB taxonomy): Bacteria > Actinomycetota > Actinomycetes > Propionibacteriales > Nocardioidaceae > Nocardioides. The sequence goes on from CAWFYO010000014.1 coordinate 94,735, forward strand.
GGTGAAGATGAAGTCGGTGTGCTGCTCGGGCACGAAACCGGCCCGGGTCTGCGAGCCGTGGAACAGGCCCTGCCCGAAGAGGCCGCCGTTGCCCACTGCGATCCGGGCCTGCTCGGTGTTGTAGCCGGCTCCGCGCGGGTCGAGGTCGGGGTTGGTGAACGCCAGGAACCGGTCGACCTGGTAGGGCTTGAGCAGGTGGCCGGCGAAGACCGCCACCGCGGCGGCCGCGCCACCGGCGAGCAGGAAGGCCAGCCAGCGGCGAGGGGCACCGGCCACGGCCAGGACGCCGAACACCGTCGCGGCGAGCACGAGCAGGGTCCCGAGGTCGGGCTGCAGCAGGATCAGCGCCGCCGGGACGGCAGCGATCACCAGCATGCCGACGACCTCGACCGCGCCCACCCGCGTACGACGACCCTCGTTGCGCTCGGCGACCAGAAGCGCCATCCCGATCACCACCGCGAGCTTGGCGAACTCCGACGGCTGGATCGACATCCCCCCGATGTCGATCCAGGACCGGGAGCCGTTGATGGTGCTGCCCATCGTGAGCACCAGCACGAGCCCGCCGATCGACGCGAGGTAGACCAGCGGCGCGACGATGCGCACCCAACGGTGGTCGGTGGCCATCACCACGACCATGAGCACCAGCCCGAGCACGACGTTGACCAGCTGCTTCTTCAGGTACGCCGTGGGGTCACCGCCGGTGAGGTCGGCCCGGTGGGAGGTGGCCGACCAGACCAGCAGGGTGCCGAGCGCGAGCAGCCCGAGGACGGCCAGCAGCAGGAACCGGTCGACGCCCGGGGTCTTCAACCGACCGTTCACGGCAGCCTCTTTCCCATCGAGCGTGGCCGGGGCGGCAGGATCGAGCCGTCGGGCTGGAAGGACGGCAGTGCGTCGGGGGCGACCACGCCGGGCACCAGCGCCTTGCGGGTGTCCACCGAGCTGCCGTGCACGCCGTACAGGGACTCCCAGATCTTGCGGACGTAGGGACCGGAGGTGCCGGAGCCGGTGCCGGCCTGGGTGACCATCATCAGCACGACGTAGTTGTGGTCGTAGGACGCCACCCAGGAGGTCGACTGCTTGCCGTAGACCTCGGCCGACCCGGTCTTGGACCGGATGTGGATCTTGTCGAGCGGGAAGCCGATCATCTTCCACGCCATCGTGCCGAACTTGGCGGTGCCCAGCAGGGCGTTGGTGATGTAGCGGATCGCGTGCGCCGGGTCGTGGACGTGGCCCTGGACCTGCGGCGCGATCCGGCGTACGACCCTGCCGTCGGGGCTGACGATCGCCTTGGCGATGCGGGGCTCGAAGAGCGTGCCGCCGTTGGAGAGCGCGGCGTAGGCCCGGGCCAGCTGGAGCGGGGTCACGAGCGTGTCGCCCTGGCCGATGGCGAAGTTCACCGCGTCACCGGCTCGGTAGTAGCTCCCCTCGAGGCAGAACTCGTGGGCGAACAGCTTCAGGTAGCCGCTGGTGCCGGCCGGTGGGTGCTGGTCGAGGCCGCAGTAGTAGTCCTTCATCGACTTCCAGTAGGCGAGCTTCCACGAGCGGTCGGCGATGCGGCCCGCCGCCTCGCCCGGCACGTCGATCCCGGTGGGGCGGCCGAAGCCGAAGGCCTTCGCCTCGTGGACCAGCGGGTCGCGGGCGTGGACGTCGGTGGGGTCCTGGCCGTACTTCTGCCAGTAGTGGTAGCCGACGCGGTAGAAGAACGTGTCGCAGGAGTACTGCAGCGCCTTGGCGAAGTCGATGTAGCCGAGCGACTGGGACTCGTAGTTGTGGAACAGCCGGTTGCCGACCTGGAAGCCCGATGAGCAGTCCAGCCGGGTCGACGGACCGAAGCCGTGGTTGAAGGCACCCACGGTCATGATCGGCTTCCACGTCGAGCCGGGGGCGAACTCACCCTGGTAGGCCCGCGCCAGCAGGGGGTCGCCGGCCTTGGCGGAGTAGAGGCGGGCCAGCTGCTTGGTCGTGATGCCGCCGACCCACTGGGCCGGGTCGTAGGTCGGCTGGCTGGCCATCGCCACGACCCGCCCGGTGCGTGCCTGCATCACGATCACGGCGCCGGAGTCGGCGCGGTAGTTGCGGTGGGTGACCGGGTCGTACGTCGCGCGGGCCGTGGTGATGGCGTGGTGCAGGGCCCGCTCGGCGACGCCTTGCACTCGGGCGTCGATCGAGGTGACCAGGGTGTCGCCGGGCCGGCTGCGCACCCGGCCGCTGTTGCCGAGCACGCGGCCCATCGAGTCGACGGAGACCTGCTGGTAGCCGGGCCGGCCGCGCAGGAAGCGGTCGTACTCCTGCTCGACGCCCGCACGCCCGACGGTGCTGGCACCGTTCAGCGAGGTGTCACGGTCCTTCTGCGCCTGCTTCAGCTCGCCGGCGGTGATCGGGCTCAGGTAGCCGACGACGTCGGCGAGGTTGACGCCGTAGGGGTGGGGGTAGGCGCGCATGCTCTGCTGCTGGGCCAGGACCCCGGGGTAGTCCTCGGGCTGCTCGAGGATGCGCAGTGCCACCGACTGGCGGACGTCCTCGGCGACCGGCACGGGCTGGTAGGGGGACCCGTTCCAGCACCGGCCCCGGACGCTACCGGGGTCGCCACACGTGACCAGCGCCTGCTGGACGCGCTTGACCGGCATGCCCACGGCGTCGGCCACCCGCTGGAGCAGGACGGTGCGGTCGCGGTCGGGCAGCTTGCCGAGCAGCGTCCGGTCGACCGCGACCACCCAGGCCATCCGATTGGTGACCAGGGGCCGGCCCTGGTCGTCGACGATCAGCCCGCGCGAGGGCTGCATCACGACCTCGCGCAGCGACTGGGAGGCGGCGGCCGCGTGGTAGGCGTCGCCGGAGACCACCTGGAGGTAGTAGAGACGGGCGAAGAGCGTGGCGAACAGCGAGAGCACCAGGACGCGGACCACGACCAGCCTGAGCCGCGACCGCTCCGAGGCGGGCTGCGTGGGAGGAGGTGAGGTCATCGCGCGCCCGCGGGCTCCAGGCGCGTGAACAGCCGCATCAGGACCGGGATCACGAACGGCGCCAGCAGCACGTCCCCCAGCAGCGCGACCAGGATCACCCGGGCCAGGTCGCCGGCACCTGCCACCGCATCGCCCAGGAGCAGCCCGGTCAGGGCGTAGACCGAGGTGCCGAGGAACGACGACGCGGCCACCGTGGCCACGATCGTGCCGCGGGTCGGGCCCAGGGTCGGGCGGGTGTCCTGCCGCATCAGCCCGGCGACGTAGCCCACGAGGACGAGGGCGAGCGCCCATCGCCCGGCGACGTGGTCGGCGGGCGGGGCGAGGTCGAGCAGCAGGCCCGCGAAGAAGCCGAGCGTGGCGGCGAAGGCCGGCCCCCGCACCAGCGCGGCGGCGACGACCACCAGCAGGCAGAAGTTGGGGACGATCCCCTCCCACGCCAGATGGGGGAAGACCGCGACCTGGAGGACGAGCGCGGCCACGACGAGGCCACCGGCCACCAGCACCCGTCCGGACCTCATTGCAGGCTCCCGTCGGCCTCGATGACGGCCCGGTCGCTCTGCGTGCCGGACGGGACGACGACGCCGACCAGGTCGAGCGCGCCGAAGTCGACGTAGGGCCGGATCACAGCGCGCTGCGAGGACTCGCGCAGGCTGGCGTAGACGGCGGTGACCTGGCCGACCGGCACCCCGGCGACGTAGGGCGCGCCGTCGCGGCTGCCCCAGGTGACGATGGTGTCGCCCTTGGCCGGCGCCTGGGTGCGGTCGACCAGCTCGAGGTCGAGGGCGCCGTGGTCACCGAGGCCGCCCTCGCCCTTGAGGAAGCCGACCTGCATGCTCGCGCCGACCCGGCCCCCGACGACCGAGCCGGTGTCGACGATCAGCAGGACGGTGGCGGTGGTGCGGGTGACGCGGAGGACCCGGCCGACCAGGCCGTCGTCGTTGAGCACGGTCTGGTCGGGACGGACGCCGGCGTCGGAGCCGGCGTCGATCGTGACCGTCCGGGAGAACGACTGGGCCGGACCGTAGGCGACCACGTGGGCCGGCACCAGCGTGCGACCGAGGGTGCTGGCCGCTGAGGTGAGGCCCTGGTACTCGGCCAGCTGGTTGCGTTGGTACGACGAGGTGGCCTGCTGGGCGCGGAGCTCGGAGTTCTGGGCCTCGAGGCGGGCGATGTCGTGCTGCATCGAGCTGCGCGAGCGGAACCAGCCGCCCACCGACGTCACGGGTCGCACGACGGCCGACGTGGTGGACTCGACCGGGCCGAAGACCGAGCCCATCGCCTGCCGGGCCGGCTCGAGCGGCGAGCCGGCGCCGGGGTGGTGGTCGAGGACCATCAAGGTCAGGCAGGCCAGCACCAGCGCGAACATCCGGGCCCGCAGGCGGGAACGGTCGGCACGCTGGTCGAAGCGATCGGGGCCGGGTCGCAGCGGACGGTAGCCGCGCAGCAGCCGCGGCACCCGGGGGCCGGAGCCGCGGCTCGGTGAGGGCCTCGAGGCGGGCTTGAGTGAGGGCATCAGTACCGCCGGCGCTCCGAGACCAGGACCTGCTGAAGACCCTCGAACTCCTCCACGCACTTGCCGGCGCCCAGACACACGCTGGACAGCGGGTCCTCGGCGATGTGGACCGGCATCCCGGTGTCGTGGCGCAGCCGCTCGTCGAGCCCGCGGAGGAGGGCACCGCCGCCGGTGAGCACGATGCCGCGGTCCATGATGTCGCCGGCCAGCTCGGGCGGTGTCTGGTCGAGCGTGGAGCGGACCGCGTCGATGATCGAGTGCACGGGCTCCTCGAGGGCCTTGCGCACCTCGGCGGCGCGGACCCGCACCGACCGCGGCAGACCGCTGACCAGGTCACGGCCACGGATCTCGGCCTCGGGCTCCTCGTGGGTCGGGAACGCCGAGCCGAGGGTCATCTTGACCTCCTCGGCGGTGCGGTCGCCCAGCAGGAGGCCGTGCTCCTTCTTCATCCAGGTGACGATCGCGGCGTCGAGGTCGTCGCCGGCGGTGCGGATGGAGAGGCTGGTGACGACGCCGCCGAGCGAGATCACCGCGACCTCGGTGGTGCCACCGCCGACGTCGACGACCATGTTGCCCGCGGCCTGGTGGACCGGCAGGCCGGCCCCGATCGCGGCGGCCATCGGCTCCTCGATGATGTAGACCCGCCGGGCACCGGCCTGGTAGCCGGCCTCCTTGACCGCGCGTTGCTCGACCGCGGTGATACCGCTGGGCACGCAGATCACCATCCGCGGCTTGGCGAGGTAGCGGCGGCGGTGCACCTGCTGGATGAAGAACCGCAGCATCTGCTCGGTCGCCTCGAAGTCGGCGATCACGCCGTCCTTCATCGGCCGCAGGGCGGTGATGTTGTCGGGGGTCCGGCCGAGCATCCGCTTGGCCTCGTGGCCGACGGCGAGCACCTCGCCGGTCGTGTCGTTGAGCGCGACCACACTGGGCTCGTCGAGCAGGATGCCCCGGCCCCGGACGTAGACGAGCGTGTTGGCGGTACCGAGGTCGACCGCCATGTCACGGCCGATGATGCTGTTCGCCATGCGCCATGCCTCGCAGGTGTGCGTTCGTGGGAAGCGGGGCACACGCCTGCGCCCCCGTGAGCCGACGCGCCCGACGTCAGCGCTGCACGACGACCCGCCAGCAGGCTAGGAGCGGAACTTCGTCACGCCCGGCAGGCACGCCGGGTGACCGGCGGGTTTGTGCGAGCTCCAGCGGACGGCCGACGCTGGTCGACAGGTCCCACCGCGCCGGCTGTGGACGGTGGGGACTCACGCTCCGGGACTCTCGGGCGCCGTCGCTGCCACACTGAGCGGATGGACCGGAGGGCGGGGCACGGCAACCTGCCGCGGTCCGCCACGACCCTGATCGGGCGCGAGCGCGAGCTGTCCGAGGTCGCTGCCCGGCTGCGCTCCCACCAGGTGGTGACCCTCAGCGGGGTCGGCGGCGTGGGCAAGACCCGGCTCGCCCTGGCGGCCGCAGCCCAGACCGCCGAGCGGTTCCCCGACGGGGTGTGGCTGGTCGAGCTCGCCCCGGTCGGCTCGCCGGACGCCGTACCCGACGCGATCGCGCAGGCGCTCGGGATCACGCCACAGGGCGAGACCCCGCTCCTCGACACGGTCGCGGAGGCCGTGGCCGGCCGGCACCTGCTCGTCGTCGTCGACAACTGCGAGCACCTCGTCGGTGCGGCTGCGGCCGCGCTCTCGAAGATCGTCGACCGCTCCGAGAGGCCTCGGATCCTGGTCACCTCCCGCGAGCCCCTGCGGCTCGCGGGTGAGGAGACGGTGCCGGTCTCTCCCCTGGAGGTCGACGGCGGCGCGACCTCAGACGCGGTGACCCTGTTCGTGGAGCGGGCCACCGCCGTACGTCCCGGCTTCGGCATCTACGACGAGGGCACAGCCGCGGCCGTGGTCGAGATCTGCGAGACGCTCGACGGCCTTCCGCTGGGCATCGAGCTGGCCGCCGCCCGGATGGCGGCAATGAGCGCGGCCGAGGTACGCGACCGGCTCGGCGACCGGTTCCGGCTCCTCACCGGCCCGGAGTACGGACCCGAGCGGCAGCTGACGCTGGAGAACGCCGTGGCGTGGTCCTACGACCTGCTCGATGACGCCGAGGCCGGTGCGTTGCGGACGACGTCGGTGTTCGCCGGCGGCTTCGACCTCCCTGCCCTGTGCGCCGTCGCCGACCGCAGCGACGACGTGGAGGTCCTGCGCCTTCTCGACTCGCTGGTGCGCAAGTCGCTGGTGGTCGCCCACCACGGGTCCGACCGCACCCGCTACAGCCTGTTCGAGACCATCCGGGGGTTCGCCGACGCGCGACTCCCCCGAGCCGAGCAGGAGGCGCTGCACGACCGGCATGCGGCCCACTTCGGCAGCGAGGCCGCCCGCCGGTGGGAGCGGTGGAACGGCCCTCCGTGGCGGGACCAGGTCGACTGGGTGCGGGCCGAGCTGGCCGACCTGCGGTCGGCGTTCCGGTGGAGCCTCGAGCGCGGGCAGCTGGAGGTGGCGACCGACGTCGCGGCCCATGCCGCGCTGATGGGCTTCTCCGTGGAGCTGTTCGAGACGATCGGGTGGGCCGAGGCGCTGCTCGACGAGGCCGCCCGGGCCGACGTACGACGGCTGCCGCGGCTGTACGCGGCGGCCGGCTACGCGTGCTTCGTCGGGCGGGCCGCCTCCGCCACCGCGCATGCCCACCGAGCCACGGAGCTGGAGCCACGGCCGGAGTACGAGTCGTGCGAGCCCGGCTACGCGACGTTCATAGAGGCGCTCGGGCAGGTCTACTGCGGCGACCTCGAGCGCTACGTCGAGCTGACCCGCGAAGTCGCGGCCCTCCCCGGCACCAGCCGGGCCTTCGGGGTCGCGGCGTACGTCGACGGGCTCCAGTCGGCCGGCCGGGTCGAGGAGGCGCTGGAGCTCATCGATCCGGCGCTGGCGGCAGCCCGCGAGCTCGGGAACCCCTACTGGATCGCCTACACGCTGTGGATCGTCGGCCTGGCCCTGTCGAAGGTCGACCCGCAGGGCGCCCTGGAGACCTGGGACGAGGGCGTGGCCTACGTCGGCGAGCACGACGTGCGGTTCTTCGAGGGGTTCCTGGCCCGCGACGCGGCCCTCCTGCACACCTCGGACGGTCAGCTGGAGACGGCGCTGACCCTGTTCGACGCCGCGATCGGCACCTTCCTGCGCGCGGGCGCGGTCGCGCAGCTGACGATCACCCTGGCCAGCGTCCCGGCGCTGTTCGAGCGGCTCGGACGGCCCGCGGTCGCCGGCACCCTCCTCGGCGCCATGTCGCGGCACCCCGCCGGCTTCCACCACGTGCCCTCGCTGCGCGACCTGCAGCAGCGGGTCCGCGACGACCTCGGCGAGGAGCGGGCGGACCGGTGTGCCGCCAGCGGCGCGGCCATGGACCTGACCGAGGCGGCGGCGTACGCCCTCCATCAGATCGGCGAGTCCTCACGCGCCCTGGCGCTCGCCGGACAGCGAGGCGGCCCGGCCGGGCTGACGGCCCGCGAGGCACAGGTGCTGCGGCTCATCGCCGAGGGTGCGACCACCCGCGCGGTCTCGGACCGGCTGTTCATCTCGGCGAAGACCGCCGACAACCACATCCAGCACATCTACACCAAGCTCGGCGTGACCAACCGTGCCGCAGCGACGCGGTGGGCGCTCGACCACGGGCTCCTCGAGGCCGCCACCTGGTGACCGGCTCCGTCTCGCGGAGATAGGGACCCGGAATGAGGAGATCTCCTCATGTGCGCAGGGCGGTGCCCGGACCAGGATTCCCTCGATCCGGCCACCAGGGCCGGGAACCGAAGGAGACACAGATGATCCTGGCAACCACGCAGGTCAAGGACCTCGACCAGTTCCTCACCGTGTTCGGCGCGGCCGGTGCCGACAAGCGCGGCGCCCACGGCTCGAAGGGCGCGACCGTCTATCGCGACCCGATGGAGGAGAACCGGGTCTGGGTGCTCTTCGACTGGGACAACGAGGGTTGGACGGCGTTCGCCACCGACCCCGAGACTCCCGGCATCATGCAGCAGGCGGGCCATCTCGGGAAGCCGTCCCTGGGGCAGTACGTCGGGTCGTTCGACGCCTGAGGCACGACGCGCGGACCCCCGGCCTGCTCGGGCCGGGGGCTCAGCCGAACCAGATCTTGATCTCGCGCTCGGCGGACTCGGCGGCGTCGGAGCCGTGAACGATGTTCTGCTGCGCCGGGGTGCCCCAGTCGCGACCGAGGTCGCCACGGATGGTGCCCGGGGCGGCCTTGGTCGGGTCGGTGGCGCCGGCCAGCGCGCGGAACGACTCCACGACGTGCTGGCCCTCGACGACCATCGCCACGACCGGGCCCGAGCTCATGAACTCCACGAGCGGCTCGTAGAACGGCTTGCCCTCGTGCTCGGCGTAGTGCTCGGCCAGGAGCTCGCGGGTGGCGGTGCGGAGCTCGACCCGGGCCAGCGTGTAGCCCTTGGCCTCGATCCGTCGGATCACCTCTCCGACGAGACCACGGCGGACGCCGTCGGGCTTGACCAGGACGAGGGTGCGCTCCATGGTCCGCACCCTACCGAGCCGGCTCCGGGCACTCAGTCCGGGCTCGGGGCACCCCAGTCGGCCAGGCGACGCCGTACGTCGTCGGGCACGGGCAGGTCGTCGGCCGGCTCCACGGCCGAGGCGCGCAGCCCCGAGCGGGACGACCCCGGCCCAGACGCCGGCCGCGACGTCCTCGGGCTCGTCCACGGGGCCACCGGAGCGTACCTTCACCGACGCCTCGGCCAGCGGTACGGCGAGCACGACGGTCGCGGCGAGCTCCTTGCGGGTGAAGGGCCGCAGGGTGGCCGACCGGCCCGGGACGACGTGGTCGACCATCAGCCACAGCGCGCGGTCGCGCTCGGCCTCGTCCTCCACGCGTCGGGGCGTGCCGAGGACGACGGCCGAGCGGTAGTTCAGCGAGTGGCTGAAGCCGGACCGGGCGAGGACCGCCCCGTCGACGAGCGTGAACGTCGCGCACACGGTCTGGCCGGGCGCCTCCCTCAGCCAGGGCGCGGCCACCGACCCGTGCAGGTAGAGGGAGCCGCCCTCGTCGGGGCCCTCGGGGTCGACGGCGTAGATCGTCGGCAGGACCACCGGCACACCGTCGCGCACCAGGCCGAGGTGGCAGACCAGAGCCTCCCCGAGGACGGCGAACAGGTCGGCCGGGTCGGTCCTCGCCCGCTCGCGGTGGCGGGTGATCGTCGTACGGTCGGTGGACGAGAGCGTCATGCGTCTAGTCTGAGTCTGAAGTGGCCTGTCGACACGGGCCACTTGTCGCACACTTCGACAGGACACTTCGACAGGACACTTCGATGGCTCGTCCGCTTGCTCTCGCGCTCGTGCTCGACCGCGCCGCCGCTTCCCCGCTGAGCAGCCAGGTCGCCGGCCAGATCAGGGAGGGCGTCCTCGCCGGGACGCTCCCGGTCGGTGCGCGGCTGCCGAGCACCCGGGCCCTGGCCCGCGACCTGGAGGTCTCGAGGGCGGTGACCGAGCAGGCCTTCGACCAGCTGGCCGCCGAGGGCTGGATCGAGGGACGGCACGGGTCCGGCACGTTCGTCTCCGCCGGCGCGATGGCCCGGCCGCGACACCGGCCGCCGCGGGTCGTGCCCGCCAAGCCCGCTCTCGTCCGGCTCGACACCGGCACGCCGTGGATCGACCCGCGCCATCGCGCGGCCTGGAGGCGCGCCTGGCGCGACGTCTCCGCGACGCCCGCTCCCCCGTCGTACGACGATCCAGCGGGGCTGCGCGACCTCCGCATCGAGCTCGCCACCCACCTGGCCCGGACGCGCGGGCTGCGCTGCGACCCCGACGAGATCCTGGTGACGTCCGGCACGATCGGGGGCCTGAACCAGGTCCTGGCCGCGCTCCCGCCCGGCGACGTGGCCCACGAGGACCCCGGGTACCGGGCAGCGGCCGAGGCGATCCGGGCCTCGGGCCGCACGCTCCGCGACCTCCCTGCCACCGAGCCCGTCACCGACCTCACCGGCACGGTCGCCGCGTACGTGACCCCCGCCCACCAGCACCCCCTCGGGCCGGTGATGCCGGGGTCTGCCCGGCTGTCCCTGATCGAGGCTGCGGCGCGGGCCGGGGCGGTGGTGATCGAGGACGACTACGACTCGGAGTTCCGCTACGACGTCGCCCCGGTCCCGGCACTCGCAGCGCTCGACCGCGACCGCGTCGCCTACCTCGGCACCACCAGCAAGACGGTCGCGCCGAGCATGCGCCTCGGCTGGCTGGTCGCGCCCACCGCCCTGCACCGGGCGATCCTGGCGCGCAGGGCGGTCACCCACGACGTCGCGGCGTGGCCCGTGCAGCGCGCCTTCCTCTCCCTGCTCCGCGACGGCTACGTCGACCAGGTGGTGCGCTCCGCCAGGCGCACCTACGCCGCCCGGGCGGCCCGGGTCACCGACGCGCTGCGACCCCATGCCGAGCCGATCCTGCCCGTGGCCGGGATGTACGCCACGGTGCGGCTCCCACACGCGCGCGCCCTGCGGGCCCATGCGTCCGCGCGGGCAGCGGGGTTCGACGTACCGCTGCTCGGTGACTACTGCCGCACCGCGCGCCTGACCGGCCTGATCATCGGCTTCGGCGGCTGCACCGACGACGAGCTCAGCCGCGCGCTGGCCGCTGTCGTGGGCGGCCTGGCCTGACGCGCTACTGCTCGGGCGACTGCTCCTGGCGCTCTGCCCGGAAGAGGGCGTAGGCCTCGGCGCGCTCACGCTCGATCTTGCGGCCGAGGAAGTAGGCGGTGCCCCAGAGCAGCGCGAAGATCGCGCCGAGCACGAACATCAGCGGGATCACGAAGCCGAGCGCGAGCGCGGCGACCTGGATCACCCAGCCGGCGACGTAGGCCGCCTCGGAGCGCAGCAGCCCGGCCACGACGAGGCAGGCGACGCACAGCCCGAGCCCGATCGCGCAGGCGGTCTGCCACGCGACGTCGGAGAGGTTGATCATCACCGGGGTGGTCAGGCCGAGCACGACGGCCTCCAGTGACAGGATCGCCGCGCACATGCCGCGCCTGGGCGACCGCTGCTCCTCGACCACGGGGGCCGAGTCCTGGGGGTCGAGTCCTGGGGGGTCGAGTCCTGGGGGGCCGTGTCGCTCACGACCCGCTCCCCCGCCGGCGGAGCATCGACCGCGCCTCCCCGACGGTGATCACCGAGCCGGTCACGAGCACGGCGCCGGAGCCGATGGAGGTGTCCACCGTCTCCCCCGCCTCGGCCAGCGCCGTCGCCTGGTCGATCGCGTCGTCCAGCCGGGGCGCGATGCTGACCCGGTCGGCGCCGAAGATCTCGCGGGCGAGCTCGGCGAGGTCGCGCGCCGGCATGGCGCGCTCGGTGGAGTTCTGGGTGCAGACGACGTGGGCCAGGTGCGGCTCGAGCACCGAGAGCAGACCCTCGGCGTCCTTGTCGCTCATCACCCCGATCACGCCGACCACCGGCGAGAAGGTGAAGGAGTCCTCGAGCGCCTCGACCATCGCCTCGGCACCGTGGGGGTTGTGCGCGGCATCGAGGATGATCATCGGGCTCCGGCGGATGATCTCGAGCCGGCCGGGCGAGGTCGCGCGGCCGAACGCCTCGTTCACCACCTCGGCGTCCAGCGGGTCCTCGCCGACGAACGCCTCGACCGCCGCCAGCGCCGCCGCGGCGTTCTGCGCCTGGTGCGCGCCGTAGAGCGGCAGGAACACCTCGTCGTAGCGCGCCCGGAGGCCCTGCAACGAGACCAGCTGGCCGCCGACGGCGGGCACCCGCGTCACGACGCCGAAGTCGAGTCCCTCGCGCGCCGGGGTGACCCCGACCTCGGCGCACCGGCGGAGCAGCACCTCGGCGACCCCGGGCAGCTGCTCGGCGAGCACCGCCGCGGCACCGGGCTTGATGATCCCGGCCTTCTCCACCGCGATCACCTCGGGGGTGTCGCCGAGGTAGTGGGCGTGGTCGACGCCGACCGGGGTCACCACGGCGACGGCCGCGTCGGCGACGTTGGTGGCGTCCCAGACGCCGCCCATTCCGACCTCGACCACCGCGACGTCGACCGGCGCGTCGGCGAACGCGGCGTAGGCCATCGCGACGATGGTCTCGAAGAAGCTCAGCGGATGGGGCTGCGCGGCGTCGACGAGGTGGGTGTACGGCGCCACGTCGTTGAAGGCGCGGACGAACTCCTCGTCGGTCAGCGGCTCGCCGTCGACGCAGATCCGCTCGTTCATCCGCTCGAGGTGGGGGCTGGTGAACCTCCCGGTGCGCAGGTCGAGCGCGCGCAGGAGGGTGTCGATCATCCGGCTGGTCGAGGTCTTGCCGTTGGTGCCGGTCAGCTGGATCACCGGGTAGCTGCGCTGAGGGTCGCCGAGCAGGTCGACGAACGCGCGGATCCGGTCGAGCGACGGCTCGAGCCTGGTCTCGGGCCAGCGCGAGAGGAGAGCGTCCTCGACCTCGGCGAAGGTGGTGGCGAGGCGGGCCTGCGGAGCATCGGTCATGACACGGCCGAGTCTAGGGACGCGTCACTCGACGCGCAGATTCGCCATGTCGACGACCCGCCGGTAGCCGATCGCCTCGTAGATCTTGTTCGACGTCGGGTTCGCCTGGTCGGTGAACAGGCAGGGGTGCTCCCCGCTCTCGCGCAGGAGCCTGGACACCTCGTAGACGGCCCGGCTGGCGATGCCCTTCCCGCGGTGCTCCTTGGGTGTGAAGACCGGGCCGATCCGTGAGACGCCGTAGGCCGGCATGGTCGCGGCCGTCACGTGAATCGGGAGGTCGTCCTCGTCAGCCCAGACGAAGATGCGCCCGCCCTCGATCCGGCGTCGTAGCTCCTCCGGTGCGACGGACTCGTGCGGCGACGCCCCGGGCGGGCGGCCCGCCTGCTCGTCGGCGTCGAGCATGAACGCGTCGTACCAGCTCGCGACGAGTTCCTGCTCGTCGACGACGGCCGGCCGAAGCCGGCCCGCGACCGCGGGCGGCTCGGACAGCTCGCCGAGCTCGAAGAGCCGCGTGTGCTGCCCGACCCTGGCCTCCTTGCCGACGGCCTTCGCCATCAGCTCGCAGAAGACCTGGACGGCCGGGAGAGCGCCGTTGGCCCCCAGCACGATCTCGCCGCGCTCGACCAGGGTGTCGACCAGCGCCGCCACGGCGTCGTCCGGCATCGGCAGGAGGTACGCCGGGTGCTCGCCGAACGGGGCCGTCCGCATCGCCGTGCCGAGGACGTCGCCCGTCTCGTCGACCACGACCGCGAACCAGCAGGGCACGCCTTCCGGCCACCGCACGCCCGCGTCGAGCTGGTCGCGGATGCGGTCGGCTACGCCCGCCATCACGGTGCTGAGCACCGGTTGCTCGGCCAACCGGGCGCCCGCCACGTCGAGGAAGTCGGCTGGGTGGTCGAAGAAGCGCAACTCCATGCGCGGACGCTACGGGGCGCTGCCCCCCAGGACCACCGTTTTCGACGGCGGGTCCTCGAACCACCCGGCAGCAACGTCGTGTGGCGACGTGACCCGGACTGCGGCGACGGCTACGTCGGTCAGTTCTTCGTCGCCCGGGCCGGCGCGCCTCCTCAACCACCGGACGCACGCCGCCGGATGAGCTGCGAGGAAGGAGTCAGATGACCCCTTGCTCCCAACGCACAGAAGGGAACCGCCGGTTGAGGGCGCGGCCCATCGACCACCGCCGGCGCGCCTCCTCAACCAGCGGCCACAGCCGGCGCGCCTCCTCAACCACCGGACGCACGCCGCCGGATGAGCTGCGAGGAAGGAGTCAGATGACCCCTTGCTCCCAGCGCACGGAAGGGAACCGCCGGTTGAGGGCGCGGCCCATCGACCACCGCAGGTTGAGGAGGTCGCTCTGCGACCGTCTCGAAACCAGCGGCACTCGTCGGGCGCACGGCCCTGAGTCGGCGGTGACAGCCGCGGCGGGGGCAAACCGGTTTCCGGCGGGTGCGTCGGGCTCCTTAGACTTCCGCCCATGACCGACACCCAGCCGCACCTGTCCACGACGCCGCCGCAGCAGCCGGCCGTCGTCGTACCGGACAAGCCAGCGCTGGAGGGTCTGGAGGACAAGTGGTCGCAGCGGTGGGACGACGACGGCACCTACGTCTTCGACCGCACCAAGACCCGTGCCGAGATCTACGCGATCGACACCCCGCCGCCGACCGTGAGCGGATCGCTGCACGTCGGGCACGTGTACTCCTACAGCCACACCGACCTGGTCGCGCGCTACCAGCGCATGCGCGGCAAGGAGGTGTTCTACCCGATGGGCTGGGACGACAACGGCCTGCCCACCGAGCGCCGGGTGCAGAACTACTTCGGCGTCCGGTGCGACCCCTCGCTCCCCCACGACCCGGACTTCACGCCCCCGGAGAATCCCGACCCGAAGCGCCAGGTGCCGATCGACCGGCCCAACTTCGTCGCGCTGTGCGAGCAGCTGGTGAAGGAGGACGAGAAGGTCTTCGAGAAGCTCTGGCACACCCTCGGCCTCTCGGTGGACTGGACGCAGACCTACACCACCGTCGGCCGCGTCTCCCAGCACGTGAGCCAGCTGGCCTTCCTGCGCAACTTCGCGCGCGGCGAGGCCTACCTGGCCGATGCACCGGCGCTGTGGGACGTCACCTTCCAGACCGCCGTCGCCCAGGCGGAGCTCGAGGCACGCGACTACCCCGGTCACTATCACCGGGTGGCCTTCCACCGGGTCTCGACCGGATCGACCGACGAGACGGAGCCGGTCTTCATCGAGACCACCCGTCCCGAGCTCATCCCGGCCGTGGTCGCGCTGATCGCCCACCCCGACGACGAGCGCTACCAGCCGCTCTTCGGGCAGACGGTCACCAGCCCGGTCTTCGGCGTCGAGATCCCGGTGCTCGCCCACCAGGCGGCCGAGCCCGACAAGGGTGCGGGCATCGCGATGTGCTGCACGTTCGGTGACCTGACCGACGTCCAGTGGTGGCGCGAGCTCCAGCTCCCGGTGCGCACCGTGATCGGCCGCGATGGCCGCCTCCACGCCGAGACCCCGGAGTGGATCACCGGCGACGCCGCCACCACGGCGTACGCCGGGCTGGGCGGGAAGACGACCTTCTCGGCGCGCGAGGCGATGGTCGCCATGCTCCGCGAGTCCGGCGACCTGGTCGGCGACCCCACCCCCACCACCCGGATGGCGAACTTCTACGAGAATGGCGACAAGCCGCTCGAGATCATCTCGACCCGGCAGTGGTACATCCGCAACGGCGGACGCGACGCCCACATCCGCGCGGAGATGGTCGCCCGCGGCGACGAGATCGAGTGGATCCCGGCGCACATGAAGCACCGCTACGACAACTGGGTCAACGGCCTCAACGGTGACTGGCTGATCTCGCGCCAGCGGTTCTTCGGCATCCCGTTCCCGGTCTGGTACGCCCTCGACAGCGGGGGTGAGCCCGACTACGACCACCCCCTGCTGCCGAGTGCCGCCGAGCTGCCACTCGACCCGTCGACCCAGGCGCCGCAGGGGTACGACGAGGGCCAGCGCGGCAAGCCCGACGGCTTCATCGGCGACCCCGACGTGATGGACACCTGGGCGACGTCGTCGCTCAGCCCTCACATCGCGGGTGGCTGGGAGCGCGACGACGACCTCTGGCAGCGGGTCTTCCCCTACGACCTGTGCACCCACGCCCACGACATCATCCGGACCTGGCTGTTCAGCCGCGTGGTCCGCGCCCACTACGAGAACCACGTGGTCCCGTGGCGGCACGCCCTGATCTCCGGGTTCATCGTCGACCCCGACCGCAAGAAGATGTCGAAGTCCAAGGGCAACGTCGTGGTCCCGACCGAAATCCTCGAGCGCTACGGCGCGGACGCCGTCCGCTGGCGGGCCGCGATCGGCCGCCCCGGTCTCGACTCGCCGTTCGACGAGACGCAGATGAAGGTCGGCCGCCGCCTCGCGATGAAGGTGCTCAACGCCTCGAAGTTCGTGCTCGGCAACGTCGGTGCCACCGATCCCGACCCGACTGCGGTCACCGAGCCGGTCGACCGCGCCCTGGTCGCGCGTCTCACGACCGTCGTCGAGCGAGCCACCGCCGGCTTCGACGCCTACGACTACACCACAGCGCTCGAGGCATCCGAGAAGTTCTTCTGGGAGTTCTGCGACGACTACCTCGAGCTGGTCAAGGAGCGGGCCTACAACGAGGACGGCGGAGCCGCGACCCGGTCGGCGCAGGCCACCCTGGCACTCGCGTTGCACGTCCAGCTACGGCTGCTGGCCCCGATCCTGCCCTACGTCACCGAGGAGGTCTGGTCGTGGTGGCAGCAGGGCTCGATCCACCGGTCGGCCTGGCCCGAGGTCGCCGACCTCGGTGGCGTCGAGGGCGACCCGACGGTGCTGGACGCCGTCGCGGCCGCGCTGATCGGCCTGCGCGGGGCCAAGTCGCAGGCCAAGGTCTCGATGCGCCACGAGCTGTCTGCTGTGGAGTTCCGTGGGCCGTCCGCGCTGCTCGACGCCGTCCGGCTCGCCGAGAGCGACCTGATGCGCGCCGGTCGGGTGACGGCCGCGCCGACGTACGTCGTGACCGACGACCCCGAGCTGGTGGTGTCGGCGACCCTCACCCAGGAAGCCTGACCCCACTGGTCCACGGACCGTGCGCGTAGGGGGAGGCGATCGTCGCGGCGCCGCCGGTCCGGGTGTCGGGAGCCTCGGCCCGACTGCGCACGGAGGTCACCAGCAAGATGGCGGCGATGATCGCGACGACGATGAACGCCGCCAACGGACCCCTGCGATCGGCCCCCACGGGCGTGCCCCCCTCAAGGACCCAGTGACGGTGAGCGGTCAGTGTGGCGGGCCGATGCACGGCGCGGCGAGCCCGACGGGCTGTTCGCGGACGAAATGACCCGGAAATGATCAGTTGGGACTAGCCCCGATGATCGGGGCGGGACCTGGGGCCCGGGGTCAGGCGGACTTCTTCTTCTTCGCCTCGGACTCACGTGGCACCAGGGTGGGCGCCACGTCATCGACGACGACCTCCTCGGTGACGATGACCTTGCCGATGTCGTCGCGCGACGGCACGTCGTACATCACGTGGAGGAGCACCTCCTCGAGGATCGCCCGGGCGCCGCGGGCGCCGGTGCCACGCTCGAGCGCGCGTACGGCGACGGCGCGGATGGCCTCGGGGGTGAACTCGAGCTCGACGTCGTCGATCTCGAAGAGCTTCTGGTACTGCTTGACGAACGCGTTGCGCGGGACCGTGAGGATCTCCATCAGCGCCTCGACGTCGAGCTTGTTGACCGTGGCGATCATCGGGAGCCGACCGATGAACTCGGGGATCAGGCCGAACTTGGTGAGGTCCTCGGGTCGCACCTGTGCGAACAGGTCGTCGGAGTCGCGCTCCTCGACCCCCTTGACCTCGGCGGTGAAGCCGAGCGTCTTCTTGCCGACCCGCTGCTCGATGATGTGCTCGAGCCCGGCGAAGGCGCCGCCCACGACGAACAGGATGTTGGTCGTGTCGATCTGGATGAACTCCTGGTGGGGGTGCTTGCGGCCGCCCTGAGGGGGCACCGAGGCGGTGGTGCCCTCGATGATCTTCAGCAGCGCCTGCTGGACGCCCTCACCGGAGACGTCACGCGTGATCGAGGGGTTCTCCGCCTTGCGGGCGACCTTGTCGATCTCGTCGATGTAGATGATGCCGGTCTCGGCCTTCTTGACGTCGTAGTCGGCGGCCTGGATCAGCTTGAGCAGGATGTTCTCGACGTCCTCGCCGACGTAGCCGGCCTCGGTCAGGGCCGTGGCGTCGGCGATCGCGAACGGGACGTTGAGCATCCGGGCCAGGGTCTGGGCGAGGTAGGTCTTGCCGCAGCCGGTCGGGCCGATCACGAGGATGTTGGACTTGGCGACCTCGACCGACTCCTCCTTGGAGTGCTTGGCCGACGTGGGGCGGAGGCCCGCCTGGACACGCTTGTAGTGGTTGTAGACCGCGACCGCGAGGGTCTTCTTGGCGCGCTCCTGGCCGATCACGTAGGAGTTGAGGAACTCGAAGATCTCGCGGGGCTTGGGCAGCTCCTCGAGGCTGACCTCACTGCCCTCGCTGAGCTCTTCCTCGATGATCTCGTTGCAGAGGTCGATGCACTCATCACAGATGTAGACGCCGGGGCCGGCGATGAGCTTCTTGACCTGCTTCTGGCTCTTCCCGCAGAACGAGCACTTCAGCAGGTCGCCTCCGTCACCGATACGTGCCACGGGCGGTCATCCTCCGGTTCAGACCGGTCCGGGTGGGCCGGTGCACTGCTGGGGGGAGAGCTTCTTTCGACGGTACCTGTTCTGGACCGCTTTGGGAGCATCCCATCATGGATCTTTGCCTGAGCGGCCACCCGTTCCCCGGCCGACGCGCCGGGTCCGGGCGGACCAGTCAGACCAGGGCCGGGGCTCCCGAGCGGGAGTTGAGGACCGCGTCGATGAGGCCGTACTCGACGGCCTGCTCGGCGGTGAGGATCTTGTCGCGCTCGATGTCGCGGGAGACCTCGGCCTGGTCCTTGCCGCTGGCGTCGGCGATCATCCGCTCGAGCAGCCCCCGCATCCGGATGATCTCGTTGGCCTGGATCTCGAGGTCGGAGATCTGGCCACCGGTGCCCTCGGTGTAGGGCTGGTGGATCAGGATCCGGCTGTTGGGGAGCGCGAGCCGCTTGCCCGGTGTGCCGGCCGCGAGGAGCACGGCGGCGGCGGAGGCGGCCTGGCCCAGGCACACGGTCTGGACCTCCGGCTTGATGAACTTCATGGTGTCGTAGATCGCGGTCAGCGCCGTGAACGAGCCACCGGGGCTGTTGATGTAGATCTGCACGTCCTGGTCGGGGTTCATCGACTCCAGGCAGAGCAGCTGCGCCATCACCGCGTTGGCGACGTCGTCGGAGATCGGCGTGCCGAGGAAGATGATGCGGTCCTCGAAGAGCTTGCCGTAGGGGTCGATCCTGCGGAAGCCGTAGGACGTCCGCTCCTCCCACTGAGGGATGTAGTAGTTCATGGGTGCGTCCTCACTATCGGGCTCACTATCGGGCTCACTATCGGGCTCACTACCGGGCCGGGCGGCCCTCGTCGGCAGCCTCGCTGGCGCTGGTGATCACGTGGTCGATGAAGCCGTACTCGAGCGCCTGCTGGGGGGTGAACCAGCGGTCACGGTCGGAGTCGAGCTCGATCTGCTCGACGCTCTGGCCGGTGTGCACCGCCTGGAGCTGGGTGAGCTGCTTCTTCAGCAGGAGGCTCTGCTCGGCCTGGATCTTGATGTCGGAGGCCGAGCCGCCGATGCCGCCGCTGGGCTGGTGCATCATGATCCGCGCGTGGGGCAGGGCGTAGCGCTTGCCCCTGGCGCCGGCGCAGAGCAGGAACTGCCCCATGGAAGCGGCCAGGCCCATGCCGACCGTGGCGACGTCGCAGGGGATGTAGTTCATCGTGTCGTAGATCGCCATGCCGGCGTCGACGGAGCCACCGGGGCTGTTGATGTGGAGGAAGATGTCGGTCTTGGGGTCCTCGGCGGACAGCAGCAGGAGCTGGGCACAGATCGCGTTGGCGTTCTGGTCGCGGACCTCGGAGCCCAGGAAGATGATCCGCTCCTTGAGCAGCCGCTGGTAGATGTGGTCGTCGAGGCCGTAGCCGGCTCCTCCCCCGTTCAGCTGCGGGGACTGCGGTGTGGGCGAGTAGTCGTTCACGTCTGCGACCCTAGCCGTAACGACCGACGCTTCCACGCCGAAGGGGCCCCTGTTCGCCGACAGCAGATTCGTCCCCGCGTCGTCCCAGCCGGCCCCGTGGCAGGGCGTTCAGGCGAGCCAGGTCGGCGCCGGGGAAGAGCCCGGGCCGGCGCCGGGGACGACCGTAGGCCGACGGCTGCTGCACCAGCAGGTCGCCGAGGAACCGGCTCACGGGGTGGTAGAGCGAGCGGGCCAGCGTCGCGGAGACCAGGTGGTAGCGCGCGGTCCCGAGCCGGCCGTCATGACCCGATGGTCACGGACCTACCGACGGTAATCAACGACCGACGGGCCGACGGCGCGTCAGGACTCCTCGTCGCTCGCCGACTCGACGGCCTCGGTCTCGGCCGGGTCACCGATGGTGCCGTCCGGGCGGAGGTTCCTCAGGTCCACGGCGTGACCGGAGGCGTCGGTGACGGTCGCGCTCTCCACGATCTCCGCGAGCGCCTTCCCCCGGCGGATCTCGGCGACCAGGTCGGGGATGTGGTTGTGCTCGAACATGTGGTTGGCGAACTCCTGCGGGTCCTGACCGGACTGCTGCGCCCGGCGGACCATGTGCTGGGTCAGCTCGTTCTGGTCGACCCCCAGCTCGAGCTCGCCCGCCACCGCGTCGAGGACGAACTGGGCCGCCAGAGCGTCACGCACGCGCCGCTCGAGGTCGGCCTCGAACTCCTCCTGCGTCTGGCCCTCGTCGTCGAGGTACTTCTCCAGGGTGATCCCGGCGTACATCAGCTGCTGCTCGACGCTGCTCCGGCGCTCGTTGAGCTCGTCGGCGACCAGCGAGTCGGGCAGCGGCACCTCGACCAGGGCGAGGAGCTTCTCGAGCACGGCGTCGCGCGCGGCCGCGGCCTGCTCGAGGCGCTTGCCGTTGCCGAGCCGGCTGCGCACGTCGGTGGTGAGCTCGTCGGCGGTGTCGAACTCGGAGGCGAGCTGGGCGAACTCGTCGTCGAGCTCGGGGAGCTGCTGCTCCTGCACCTGGGAGACCTTGACCTGGACCTGGACCTCCTCGCCCACCAGGTCGCCGCCGACCAGCTGCGAGCCGAAGAGCTTCTCCTCGCCCGCGGTCATGCCGGCCAGGGCCTCGTCGAGACCGTCGATCATGCCGCCGCGGCCGACCCGGTAGGACATCCCGGAGACCTCGGCGCCCTCGACGGGCTCGCCGCCCTGGGTGGCGACCAGGTCGATCACGACGAAGTCGCCGTCCTGGGCCGCACGGTCGACGTCGGTGAGGGTGCCGAAGCGCTCACGCAGAGCGTCGACCTGCTCGGTCACGTCGTCGTCACCGACCTCGACGTCGGCGACCTCGGCGACCAGGCCGTGCCAGTCGGGCACCTCGATCTCGGGCCGGACGTCGACCTCGGCGGTGAACTCGATCGTCTCGTTGTCCTCCATCCGGGTGACCTCGATCTCCGGCTGCGCGAGCGGCTGGAGATCGTGGGTCTGCAGCGCCTCGACGTACTTCTGCGGCACGACCTCGTTGATCGCCTGCTCCAGCACGGCGCCGCGTCCGACCTGACGGTCGATCACCATCGGGGGCACCTTGCCGCGGCGGAAGCCCGGCACGTTGATCTGCTCGGCGATGGACTTGTACGCCTTGTCGAGGCTCGGCTTGAGCTCCTCGAACGGGACCTCGACGGTCAGCTTGGCTCGGGTCGGGCCCAGGGTCTCGACGGCGCTCTTCACTGCTGTTCTCCTGTGTTCACCGGACGTGCGGATGGGGTACGGCGGCAGGCGCGGACCGGCTCGGCGGGAGCGGGGGGCACGGCGCAGCGAGCCGCTCGTACGGCGCTGCCCAGCGTAGGGCACCCCCGAGACGCTTCCTAACTGCCGCCGAGCGCCTCCGCAGCCGGCAAGCCGAGGCCGAGATCAAGACACCGTCAGGTGTCCGGACTGCTGGTCGGGGCGACAGGACTCGAACCTGCGATCTCCTGCTCCCAAAGCAGGCGCGCTAGCCACTACGCTACGCCCCGCGCGGCACCTCCCGACCTCCCTGTCGGAGGGGCCGGAAACCACCTGCGAGCGGACGACGGGAATCGAACCCGCGTCATCAGTTTGGAAGACTGAGGCTCTACCATTGAGCTACGTCCGCGCACGGCCCGCGAGCCGAGCCCGACGTGGTCTCGAGCCTTCCCCGCGTGACGCGCGTGGTCATGGTGCCACACCGGAGGGCACGTCCTCCAAACCGACTCCGGCGCTCGCTCAGTCGCGCCACACGACCATGAGCGCCCGGTCGTCGGCGCGGGAGCCGGCACTGTCGACGAGCATCGCCGCGCCGCCGGCGAAGTTGCTGCGCAGCCGTTGGTCGGCCTGCCCGATCAGACGGTCGATGCCGATGCCGATGTCATCCCTGCGGCTCTCGACCATGCCGTCGGTGTAGAGCATGAGCGCGTCGCCGGGCCGGAGCGTGCCGGTGGCCCCGCGGAACTCGCCCTCCTCCATCAGGCCGAGCATCGGCCCCTCGGAGTCGACCGGCGCCCACCGGCCCGCGCCGGCCCGCCAGTGCAGCGCCGGAGGGTGGCCGGCCGTCCAGACCCGGAAGTCGCCGTCGGCCAGGTCGACGCTGAGGTGGATGGCGGTGGCGAAGCCGTCCTGCCAGGGGTGGTTGATCAGGTAGGCGTTGGTGGCCGGGAGGAAGTCGGCCGGGTCGACCGCGGTCACCAGCCCGCCCATGGCTCCGGCCAGCAGCAGCGCGCGGGTGCCGGCCCGGTCGCCCTTGCCCGACACGTCGACGACCGACACGTCGAGCCGGCCGGTCGCCACGTCGCCGACCACGAAGAAGTCACCGGAGAAGCGGGTGCCGCCCGCGGAGCGGATCTCGGACTCGGCGTGCCACGGCCGGGGCAGGTCGGGCAGCAGTCCCTGCCCCTGGATCCGGTCGCTGAGCTCCTCCAGCATCGACTCGCCCATCGTCCCGGCGATGCCGAGGCGGGACCGGCGGAACGATGTCAGCATGATCACGAAGGCGAGCAGGAACAGGACCGCGACGGTGAAGACCGTGCGGTTGTTGAAGTCGGGCACCCGCGGCAGGGCGAGAGTGAGCAGCACGACGTTGTAGACGACGTACCAGGGCAGCTCACGCGGACCGAGGAACAGGCTCCCGATCACCAGAGGCAGGACGATCGCGGTGATGGAGACGTAGTCGGGGAAGGCCAGCATCGCGAGCCCGACGAGCGTCGCGAACAAGAAGAAGAAGGCGAACGACAGCCGCTCCGGCTCGGGGCCGGCGTCGAACCACGGCTTGCGACGGCGGCGCGCACGACCGAGCGCGGGCTCCGGCCCGGATCCGGAGGTCCCAGAGGTCCCAGAGGTCACAGTGGTCATGGTCAGCGTCCCGTCCCGCGGTGTCCGGTGGCCACTGTAGAGCCACGCGAGCGGAACCGTCGCTGGCAGCGCGGGCACCAGAAGATGTTGCGCCCGACCAGCACGTCGGTGCGGACCAGGCTGCCGCACACCAGGCAGGGCTGTCCGGTACGGCGGTAGACGTAGACCTCGCCCCCGTGGTCGTCGCGACGGGGTGGCCGCCCCATCGCCTCCGGGGTGTGCTCGGGGCGGACCGTGTCGATGCGGCCGGTGCGGACGCCCTCGGCCATCAGCTCGACCAGGTCGTCCCAGATCGCGCGCCACTGGCCGACCCGCAGCGTGTTGCCGGGCCGGAGCGGGTGGATCTTGTGGCGGAACAGGACCTCGGCGCGGTAGACGTTGCCGACCCCTCCGAGGACGGCCTGGTCCATCAACAGGTCACCGATCGTGCGCGGGCTCCTCGAGATGCGAGCCCAGGCCCGAGCCGGGTCGGCATCGGGACGCAGGGGGTCGGGTCCGAGCTTGGCGACCACCTCGTCACGCCGGGCGCCGGTGACCAGGGCGCACTGGGTCGCGCCGCGCAGGTCGGCGTACGACGGGTGGTCGGGGAAGCGGGCACCGCCCACGAGGCGGAGCCGGACCTGCCCGACCGGCGCCGGCGCCTCCTCGGCGTCGCGATGGACGTCGAAGCCGCCGATCAGCCCGAGGTGGATGTGGACGACCCGGTCGGCATCGAAGTCGAGGAAGAGGTGCTTCCCGGCGGACTCGGCCGCGAGCAGGGTCGTGCCGTCGAGCTGGGCCGCCTCGGCGCCGAACCTCCCCTGCGGACTGCTGACCCGGACCGGGTGTCCGGCGAACGCGTCGGTGAGCGCGGTGGCGAGGCGGTGGAGGGTGTGGCCCTCAGGCATGGACCTGGGAGTCGGGCAGCGGCGGGAGGTCACCGGTCTGCTCGTAGGCGGCGAGCATCGCGATCCGGCGCTCGTGCCGCTCCTCGGCCGAGAACGGCGTGTCGAGGAAGAGCTCGACGAAGCGGGTCATCTCGTCGAGGGTGTGCATCCGGCCGCCCACCGAGATCACGTTGGCGTCGTTGTGCTGGCGGGCCAGCAGCGCGGTCTCCTCGCTCCACACGAGGGCGGCCCGCACCCCCTTGACCTTGTTGGCCGCCATCTGCTCGCCGTTGCCGGACCCGCCGATCACCACCCCGAGGCTGCCGGGGTCGGCGACGACGCCCGCACCCGCGCGCAGGCAGAAGACGGGGTAGTCGTCGACGGCGTCGTAGACGAACGCCCCGTGGTCGACGGGCTCGTGGCCGTGGTCGGTGAGCCACCGGACGAGGTGTTGCTTGAGCTCGAGGCCGGCATGGTCGGTGCCGAGGTGGACGCGCATGGGGGTCAGTGTTCCAGCACCCCCCGACGCCGGACGCACCGAAGGTGCCAAAGTCGATGGACACCGGCCCTCGCCGACGGGTTACCTGGTGGCCATGGCAGACACGCAGCGCCCGGAGTACCGGGTGGACCGCGCGACCGACCCCGAGCGCTTCCTGGCTTCCGACAAGCTGGTCTGGTTCGACACCTCGAGCCAGGATCCGGTGGACCTCCAGCTGATCGGCGTTCCCGAGGGCCGGCGCTTCGCCGCTCAGCTGGTCGGCGACGACGCGGGCGACCCGGCGACGTACCCCGGCATCTACGGCGTGCGGCCGATGCAGCTGTCGGTCCCGGACGGCGCCGGCGGCGGGCGCGCCCTGGGGATGGCCGGTCTGACCTGGGTCGGCGTGCACCCCGACCACCGCCGGCGCGGGATCCTCACCGCGATGATGCGCCACCACTTCGAGCAGACCCACCGCGAGGGCGTGGCCGTCTCCGCCCTCCACGCGAGCGAGCCGGGCATCTACGGCCGGCACGGCTACGGCCTGGCCTCCCTCGAGCTGACCGTCGAGCTCGGCCGGGGCTCCACCCTGACCGCACCGCATCTCGACGCCGAGGCCGAGACGCTGACGACCCGGCTCGCGACCGTCGACGACGAAGGCGTGGCGCAACGACGCCGCCAGGTCGACCTCGACCTGCTGGCGACCAACGTCGGCACCGTCGTGGGCGACGACGGGTTCTACGCCGAGCTCAGCCGGATCACGCCCGAGGCGCGGATGCGGGAGGGTGAGCCGGCCCGCGTGCTCTTCGCCGTCCGCGACGGACGCCCCGTCGGCTACGTCGTGTTCACCCGCACCCACAAGTGGCCCAACTCCCGGCCGGCGGCCGAGGTCGAGACGCGGGGACTGTTCGGGGCTCCGGCCGCACGCCTGGCGCTGGTCCGCCGGCTCGTCGACCTCGACCTGTCCGGCACGATCAAGGTCTACGGCATCGGCGAGGACGACCCGCTGCTGTCGTGGGTCCAGGGTCCGCGCGGGCTCGGCGACGTCCGGCCGTTCGACAGCGTCTGGATCCGGCTCGTCGACCTGGCACCGGCCCTGGCGTCCCGCGGCTACGAGGCCGAGTGCGACGTGGTGGTCGACGTCGACGACGAGTCCGCCCCGTGGAACGCCGGCCGGTGGCGGATCCGGGTCAAGGACGGCGCCGCCGACGTGACCCGCACCGACGACGTGGCCGAGCTGTCGCTGCCGGTCGCGGCACTCGGGTCGGCCTACCTGGGCGGCACCAACCTCCTGGCCCGGGCCCGCGCCGGCGTCGTCGCCGAGCACCGGCCCGGGGCGGCGCGCGACCTGTGGCGGGCCTTCCGGACCGACCTCCGCCCCTACGCCGGCCGAGGCTTCTGACCGGCGTGGTCGGGTTCGCGTGGGTGGTGCTGGCGCTCGTCTTCCTCGACGAGCTGCTCGCGATGGCGGCGTTCGGGGTGTGGGGCTGGCAGGTCGGGACGCCCCGAGCACTGCTCGTGGTCGCACTGCCCCTGCTGGCGATGGCGGTGTGGTGGCTGTTCGCGTCCCCCAAGGCGCCCTACGGCTCCCACGGCCTTCGCGAGGTCGCCAAGGTGCTGGTCTTCGGGCTGGCCACGCTCGCGCTCTGGGACGCCGGGCACCACGGCTGGGCCGTCGCGTTCCTGGTGTTCTCGATCGTGGTCAACGGGCTCGCCCTGCTCCCGTCGGTGTACGCCGTCGCGCGCGAGGGCTGAGCCGTTCCGGCGAGTCCTGCTGACCAAGCCCTACCTGTCAGGCTTCGAGCCGGGCCAGCTCGTCGTCGACCACCGACGGGTCGAGCTTGGTGAACACCGGCGTCGGCTTGTCCACGCGCTGCCCGACCTGGACCGGGCGCGACTCCCAGCGCGGCGTGGCGGAGTAGTCGCCGGTGATGATCGGGTAGACGTGGAGGCCGGCGCCGTCGCCGGGGTCGAGGTCCTCGACGTGCTCGGTGTGCGGCATCGGCATGAACTCGCCCTCGCCCCCGAAGACCTGCCAGACGGCGTTCGCCGAGAACGGCAGGAACGGCGCCAGGAGCGTGTTGCAGTCGAGCACGCACTGGGCGGCGACGTGGAGCACGGTGCCGAGCCGCTCGCGCTGCGCCTCGTCCTTCATCTTGTAGGGCTCGGTGACGGTGAGGTACTTGTTCACCTCGCCCACGACCCGCATCGCCTCCGCGATGCCCGAGCGCAGTCGCTGCCGGCCGACCAGGTCGCCCACGGTCTCGAACCCACGACGTACGACGTCGAGCACGGCCTCGTCGACCGGCTCGAGCGGCCCGGCGGCCGGGATCTCGCCGAAGCTCTTGGCGATCATCGTGGCCGTGCGGTTGACCAGGTTGCCCCAGCCGGCGACCAGCTCGGAGTTGGTGCGCAGGACGAAGTCGGCCCAGGTGAAGTCGGCGTCGGAGGTCTCCGGACCGGCCGCGCAGATGAAGTAGCGCAGCGCGTCCGGCTGGTAGCGGGCGAGCATGTCGCCCACCAGGATCACGTGGCCGCGGCTGGTGGAGAGCTGCTTGCTCTCCATGGTCATGAACTCGCTGGAGACGATCTCCGTCGGCAGCTGGAGGTCACCGAACGGCCCGGGCTCGCCGCCCAGCGCGCCCTTCCCGTCGTACGCCAGGAGCTCGGCGGGCCAGATGACGGAGTGGAAGACGATGTTGTCCTTGCCCATGAAGTAGTAGGACAACGCCTCCGGGTCGTTCCACCAGTCGCGCCAGCGCTCCGGGCTGCCGCCGTCCTTCTCGGCGAGGCGGCGTGCCCACTCGATCGAGGCGGAGAGGTAGCCGATCACGGCGTCGAACCACACGTAGAGCCGCTTGGTCGGGTTGTCCCGCCAGCCGTCGACCGGCACCGGGATGCCCCAGTCGATGTCGCGGGTCATCGCGCGCGGCTTGAGGTCCTCGATCAGGTTGAGGGAGAACTTGATGACGTTCGGCCGCCAGGTGCCTCCGGCCTCGCGCCCCTTCACGTACGCCGTCAGCGCGTCGGCGAGGGCGGGCAGGTCGAGGAAGAAGTGCTCGGTCTCGACGAACTCCGGGGTCTCGCCGTTGATCTTGCTGCGGGGGTCGATCAGGTCGGTGGGGTCGAGCTGGTTGCCGCAGTTGTCGCACTGGTCGCCGCGCGCCTCGTGGTAGCCGCAGATCGGGCAGGTGCCCTCGATGTAGCGGTCGGGCAGGGTGCGTCCGGTCGACGGGCTGACCGCACCCCTGGTCGTCCGCTCGACCATGTACCCGTTGCGATGAACGGTCGTGAACAGCTCCTGGACCACGCGGTAGTGGTTGCCCGTCGTGGTCCGGGTGAAGAGGTCGTAGGACAGGCCGAGGTCGACCAGGTCCTGCACGATCACGCCGTTGTTCTTGTCGGCGAGGTCCTTGGCGCTCACCCCCGCGGCGTCGGCGGCCACCAGGATCGGCGTACCGTGCTCGTCGGTGCCGGAGACCATGAGCACGTCGTGGCCGGCCATCCGCATGTACCTGCTGAAGACGTCGGACGGCACGCCGAAACCGGCCACGTGGCCGATGTGGCGAGGGCCGTTGGCGTAGGGCCAGGCGACGGCGGACAGGACGTGACTCATGGGCCGAAGCCTAGTGAGGCGACGCCACGGGTTTTCCGGCCGGGGCGGATCAGGTCGAGGTCGGCGCCTGCCAGACCATCGAGTGCTTGAAGTCGGACTGCGGGCGCTCGACACCGTTGTTGTGCCGGGGGCTGGCGGTCCGCCCCCAGGCGTCGTCGCCGAGGAAGTCCGGTACGCCGAAGGGCAGGTCGCCGCGCGGGATCGGGGCGTAGTCGACCTCCTTCAGGCTCGACCCGTAGTTCGGGCCGGTCGCGTCGCCGTCGGAGTCCGGGGTCACGATCCCCCTCAGCTGGGTCACCCCGGCCCGCCAGGCGGTGGCCAGCGCGGTGGCGCTCCGGCTCGACGGGTGTGGCAGGGGTAGGACGGGCAGCCCGCGCGGGTTGTCCCAGTCGGCGACGGCGGCCTGGGCCTGGACGCCGAAGGCGACCACCGCCTGGAGCTTGGCCCCGGTCGTGAGGGAGATCAGGGTGTTCCGCCAGGTCTTGTGCTCCTCCTCATGCAGCATCGCGGTCGCGCTGCCCGCCGCCGACGGGAAGAGCGCGTAGGCGAAGGCGTTGATGCACAGGTAGCTGCGCGTGAGGCCGAGCTTGGTCAGGAAGCCTTGGACCCGCTGGCCGGCGTCGCCGACGAGCGTCCGCCCCGCGATCCGCTCGGTGGGCCCGGGATCGGAGGCGATGCAGAGCAGGCGGGCCGAGCGGTCGAGCCGGCCCCGGTAGAAGACCGGTCCCCAGTCGTACCAGAACAGGCTCTTGTGGGCCTCGTAGCCGGGCAGCGCCGCGAAGTGGTCGAACACGGGGATCGACGGTCCTTTGTCGAACGTCGGCACGATGTCTCCTCAGGTGGGTCGGGTGAGCTGTCGCGCGCAGAACGCGAGCAGGTCCTTGTTGCCGTCGAGCAGGTCACGGCGGGTCATGGCGTAGGGCAGGCCGGGGATGCCGAGATCCTCGATCGGCAGGCCGTCGCCGAGCCCGGACCGGACGGCGCGACGCAGGGCCAGCGTGAAGCCCGTCCCCTCGGGCATCGGCGGGAGCGGGGTCGAGGTGCCCGACAGCGCGTCCCGGACCTGCCGTGCGGTCCACACGTTGGCGCCGCCGGCGCCGGTCGCCCGTCCGACCGTGACCAGCGGTCCCACCGCGTGGTCGACCCACCCGGCGCAGAAGAGGTCCCCCGAGGAGTAGGTGTTGGCGTCCGCGACCGCGACCACCGGGCCCGGGTAGACCCGGCCGCGGTCGTTGCACCACTGGGGGTCGGTCAGCGGCAGCGGCTGGGACCACGGGTCGCCGGTGGTGACCGCCTGGTCCAGCGAGGCTGCCCACGCCCCGAGCTCCAGCCGGTTGAAGGGGCTGGCTGCCATCGCCCGGGTCAGCGGAGTGGCCGGCAACGAGAAGCGGGTCGGCGCGATCCGCTGGTCGCTGAACAGCTGCAGGGTGCGCTCGGCCGCCCACACCAGGCCGCCGGGGTTGCCCCGGACGTCGACCACCAGTCCGTGCTGCGGGAGCAGCCCGACCAGCCGCGCGACCTCGTCGACGAAGGCCTGGTCGTCGTCGACGTCGAACGTCCAGATCCGCAGGATCGCGGGCCGCCCGTGGGACGCCCGCGCGGTCAGCTGGTCCGGCATCGAGGTGGGGACGACGTCCGGCCCGCTCCGCGCCGCGGCCGGGTCGTGCTCGGCCGCCCACGCGTCGTAGGCGAACTGGAGCTTCTTGGCCCGCCGTACCGCCTCGGCGGCGGGGTCGCGGGCGACCCGGAGCGCTCCGCGCGCGCCCTCCCCCGCGCCGCGGGTGGTCGGGCCGGGTGCGACCACGCGCCAGGGCAGGCGGATCTCGCGGCGGGCGCCGTGCCGGGTGCGGTAGCCGACGACGACCCAGTCCTCGTCGGGCGGCGGGGCGTACTGGATCGCCCGGAACGTCAGCGACTCCAGCGCCCGGGCTCGCCGGGCGTCCGGGCGACCGCCGGTCTCGCGGTCGGCGTACACCTCGACCGCGCGCGCGAACGCCACGCCGTTCCAGGACTCCAGGCGGCAGCCGACGGTGAAGTCGGGGTCGCCGACCGCCTCGTCGTTGACCTTGCTGACCAGGAACCGGGGCGCGGCCTCGTCGCCGTACTGCTCGACCAGGAACGGCAGCACCGCCACGCACCCCGCCATCGCGGTCGGCCCGACGTAGCGGGTGTGCGCGTCGCGAAGACCGGTGACGATGCCGGTCAGCTGCAGGTGGAACTCCGCGTCGGACAGCTCGGCGGCGCGGCGGCCGAGGAGGGTCAGCGCCTGCACCGGGTCGGAGGCGTAGGCCGCCCGCTTGGCCGGAAGGTGCGCGTAGCAGCCGGCCAGGACCAGGGAGAGGGCGTCGACGACCTGGAGCCGCTCGCCACCGTCGAGGTGGCCGAACGCCGTCGGCGCGGCAGCCTCGGCCCGGACCCGGGCCAACACGCGGCCCAGGCGCGGCCGAGCCGGGGTCGCGGTGCCGGCGGCGGTCCCGGTGGTGGCTCCGGCGGCGGAGATCCTCATCGGTAGTACCTCCGCAGGTCGTCCAGCAGCCCGCCGTGGAAGCCGCGGCCCACGACCGAGTCGAGCCAGGGCTGGTCGTGGGTGAGCGACTCGAGCTCCGGGATCACCACGTCGCCGAGGTCGTGCGGCAGCCCGCCGACCGGGCCCAGCCCGGTGGGCATGTCGAGGGCGAGACGCAACGGCGGCGGCGCGCCGGGTGTGCCGTCCGCGAGGTCGGCGGCGTCGGCCAACGCGGCCTGGGCGTCCTCGATGGACTGCCGCGGGTCGGCCCGCACCTCCTCCATCCGGCCCACCACGTCGTCCCACTCCCACGCGGCGCCGGCGTCGTCGGGTCGAGCGAGGGAGAGCCGCATCGATCGGCCGTGGACGGTCAGAGAGGTGGTCGTCGGCGCCATGGCCATCAGCGAAGGCGTGCCGTAGCGCGGGATCCCGCCGACCACGACCAGGTGCACGTCGTCCTCGGTCGAGGTCACGACACGATGGAAGGGCTCGGTGCTGCGACTGGCCCGGATCACGACCAGGTCGGCCAGCGCACCCGCCTGGATCCGGCCGAGCTGCCGGCCGTAGGCGCGGGCGAGGACGTCGCCGGGGTTGCTGGTGACCATCCGCACCAGGTCCTCGTCGGTGAGCCCGAGACCCTGCGCGTCCGAGACCAGCCGCGCCGACTTGAGCTCGCCCTGCACGTTCTTGGTGCCCGAGGGTGCCCAGTCGGAGCCGAGACACACCGCGATGCCCTGCTCGCGCGCGGCCGTGACGTCGGTGGTCTCGCCGTACAGCCAGAGGTTGGAGAACGGCGACCAGGCGATGGCTCCGGTGTCGCGCCAGGCGGCGTAGGCGCGTGGATCGACCGCGTTGGTGTGCACCGCCACGAACGTCGGCTGCAGACAGCCGGCCGCGGTGGCGTCGGTGAACTCCCGCGCGACGAGACTGCCGCGCTGCCCCTCGGCGCAGTGGTAGACGAACGCCGAGCCGGCGCGCATCTTGTTGGCCGACGAGGCGAGCGCTCCGGCGTCCTCGGTGAGGACCGAGGCGTAGACCAGGTTGGTGTCCTGGGTACCGAAGGTCTCGTCCTCGACGTTGCGGACGAGCATCCCGTCCGGGGGGCGGTTCCTCGGTGGCGAGCCCTGCACGGACGTCGTGCCGCCCACGATGGCCTTGGTCTCGACGTACGCGAGCAGCTCGTGGGGGCAGGCGGTGATCAGCCCGTACGCCGGCCACGTCGTCGAGGCGGCGTACGTCGCGGCACGGGGCCAGGAGTCGTGGTGCGGCCAGGGCGTGGTGCGGCTCGGGTCGGTCCACAACGGCAGCGTGTTGTAGGCGAGGTGGTTGTGCAGGTCGATCAGCCCCGGCAGCACCAGGTCGGTGCCGACGTCCACGACCGGCACGTGCTCGAATCCCGCCGGCGCACGCGACGTGCCGCGGGTGACGGCCGCGATCGTGCCGTCGTCCGCGACCCAGACCCGTCCGGTGAACACGGTCGCACCGTCGAGCGCCGGGTCGTCCGACATCGGGACGATCCGGCCGTGGATGGCCCACATCAGTGCCGCCCTCTCCCCCGAGAAGTGCTGGCGCTCTGTGACCACCAGGGCACAGCGGTCGGGGTGAGGAGGGCGGTGGACCCCGCTGAGATACCTCTCGGTCAGGCCTCGCGGCCGGCGGCTCAGGAGAAGTCGAGCTCGCCGGTGCGGGTGCGCTTGATCTCGAAGAAGTAGTCGAAGTCCGCCAGCGCGATCGTGCCGTCCCAGATCCGGCCGGCGTCCTCGCCGCGCGGGATCCTGCTCAGCACCGGCCCGAAGAACGCCGATCCGTTGAAGGCGATCGTCGGCGTGCCCACGTCATCTCCCACCCGGTCGATCGCCTCCTGGTGCGAGGCGTGCAGCGCGTCGTCGTACGACGCGTCGTCCATCGCCTCGACCAGCTCTGCGGGCAGTCCGGCGGCTGCGAGTGACGACTCCACCAGCTCCCGGCCGAGCTCCACCTTGTCCTGGTGGATGCGCTCGCCGAGTGCGGTGTAGAGGGGGCCCAGCGCGTCGGCGCCGAGCTTCTGCTCGGTCGCGATCAGCACCCGGCCGACGGGTAGCCCGCGGGAGACCCTCTTCTGGTACTCCGGGTCGAGGTCGCGGTCCTTGTTGAGGAAGTAGAGGGACATCGCGTGCCAGCGCACCTGGATGTCGCGCACCTGCTCGACCTCGAGGATCCACCGCGAGGTGATCCAGGCGAACGGGCACAGGGGGTCGAACCAGAAGTCGGCGACGTCCTCGGTGTGGCTGGCGGCGTCCTGGTCGAGCTCTTCCGAGAGGATGGTCATGTCATCCCCAACCAGTGGCCGACCAGGACCATTCCCCCTGGGGTCCTGATCCGACACCGATTCGTGATCCACCGGATGTCACGGCCGTCAGACCGAGTGGCAGGATCACCCCATGCCTGGAACCAACCTCACCCGGGAAGAGGCCGCCACCCGTGCCGCCCTTCTCGACGTCACGTCGTACGCCATCGACCTGGACCTCACGACGGGCGACAAGACCTTCGCCTCGACCACCACCGTGCGCTTCACCTGCTCCGAGCCCGGAGCCGAGACGTTCGCGGACCTGGTCGGCGCGATCATCCACGAGATCACCCTCAACGGCGAGCGGGTCGACGAGGCGTCGTCGTACCAGGACAGCCGGATCCGGCTGACCGGCCTGCAGGCCGACAACGAACTGGTGGTGCGTGCCGACTGCGCCTACTCGCACTCGGGCGAGGGACTCCACCGCTTCGTGGACCCCGCCGACCGCCGGGTCTACCTCTACACGCAGTTCGAGGTGCCCGACGCACGCCGGGTGTTCACGACGTTCGAGCAGCCCGACCTCAAGTCCGTCTTCACCTGGACCGTGGTCGCCCCCAGCGACTGGAAGGTCGTCTCCAACGCCCCGACGCCGGAGCCCGAGGAGCTCGACGGCGGCAGGGCCCGCTGGAGCTTCCCCGAGTCCAAGCGGATGTCGACCTACATCACCGCGCTGATCGCCGGGGAGTACCACGAGCACCAGGACTCCTACGTCGGCCCGCACGGCACGATCCCGCTCGGCCACTACTGCCGGCAGTCGGTCGTCGAGCACCTCGACATCGACGAGCTGCTGACGATCACCAAGCAGGGCTTCGAGTTCTTCGAGGACGCCTTCGACTTCCCCTACCCGTTCGAGAAGTACGACCAGCTCTACGTCCCGGAGTACAACGCCGGCGCGATGGAGAACGCCGGCGCGGTGACGATCCGCGACGAGTACCTCCCCCGCAGCCGCCAGGACGGCGCGTTCTACGAGTTCCGCGCCTCGTGCATCCTGCACGAGATGGCCCACATGTGGTTCGGCGACCTGGTGACCATGAAGTGGTGGGACGACCTGTGGCTCAACGAGTCCTTCGCGGAGTGGGCCTGCTACCACGCGGCCGTGGAGAACACCGAGTTCGCCGAGGCCTGGACCGGCTTCACCAACGCCCGGAAGAACTGGGCGCTCCGCCAGGACCAGCTGCCGTCGACCCACCCGATCGCGGCCGACAACTACGACCTGCACGCGGTCGAGACCAACTTCGACGGCATCACCTACGCCAAGGGCGCCTCGGTGCTCAAGCAGCTGGTGGCGTGGGTCGGCATCGAGCCGTTCCTCGTCGGTCTGCGCCAGTACTTCAAGGACCACGCCTTCGCGAACTCCGAGTTCGTCGACCTGCTGACTGCGCTGGAGAAGTCGTCCGGACGTGAGCTCGACGCCTGGGCCAAGGAGTGGCTGCAGACCTCGGGCGTGAACACGCTCAGCCCGCAGTTCGAGCTGGCCGACGACGGCAGCTACGCGTCGTTCGCCGTCCAGCAGTCCGCGGCCGACGACTACCCGCAGCTGCGCCGGCACCGCCTCGGCATCGGGCTGTACGACGAGCAGGCCGGCCGCCTCGTGCTGCGCCGCACGATCGAGGTCGACGTCGAGGGCGAGCTGACCGAGGTCCCCGAGCTGATCGGACAGCAGCAGCCCGACCTGCTGCTGCTCAACGACCGCGACCTCACCTACGCCAAGATCCGGCTCGACGAGCGCTCGCTGGCCACGGCGGTGGCCGACCTGCGCCTGCTCGACGACTCGCTGGCACGGGCCCTGTGCTGGGGCGCGGCGTGGGACATGACCCGCGACGCCGAGCTGGCGGCCTCCGACTACGTCTCCCTGGTGCTGCGCAACATCGGCAGCGAGACCGACTCGTTCGGCATCCGCTCGATCCCGGCCTACGCCTCGCTGGCGGTCAACCTCTACTCGGACCCGGCGCGGCGCGTCGAGCTCCGTCGCACCTGGGAGAGCGGGCTGCGCGACCTGTTGCACGGCGCGGAGCCGGGCAGCAACGCCCAGCTCATCTTCGCTCGCGCCTACGCGTCCTCGGTGGTCTCCGAGGAGGCGGCGGCCGAGCTGACAGCCCTGCTCGACGGCTCCTCGTCGATCGACGGTCTCGACATGGACACCGACCTGCGGTGGGTGCTGGTGACGGGCCTGGTCAAGGGCGCCTTCGCCGACGACGCCCTCATCGAGGCCGAGCTCGAGCGCGACGCGACCATCTCCGGGCAGGAGCACGCCGCGGCCGCCCGGGCCTCGCGACCCGACGCCGCCGCCAAGGCCGCGGCCTGGACCGACCTCGTCGAGAACCCCGACGTGCCCAACGGCACGCACAGCGCGATCGCCGGGGCGTTCATGCGGCCGGGCCAGGAGGACCTGCTCGAGTCCTACCTCGAGCAGTACCTCACGGCCGCCGACGGGATCTGGGAGAAGCTCGGCACCCACATGGCCACCAATGTCCTGGAGGGCGCCTTCCCGCTGCCGCTGGCCAGCCAGGAGACGGTCGACCGGCTCGACCGCTGGCTCGAGGAGTCCCCGGCCAACCCCGCGGCGAAGCGCTACGTCCGTGAAGGCCGGGCCGACCTGGTCCGCGCGCTGGCGACCCAGGCCAAGGACGCCCAGGCGTAGGGCAGCCGCCGTCAGGTGGCGGCGTGGAGGGTGCGCGGGGCGCGGGCGGCCAGGGCGAGCATGGCCAGCCCGCGCTTGACGCCGACGACCAGATCGCCGTTGGCGAACTCGCCGCGCATCTGGAGCACGGCCAGGCCGGCCTCGTGATCGGTGAGGTTGCGGCGTACCTCGCTGCCGGTGACGACCTCGACCAGCCGGGCGACGGGGTCGACCATCACCAGCACGCTGCGCTCGGGGGTGGCCAGCGACGCGTGCAGGTGCTCGGCGAAGGCGCGGGGCTCGCCCTCGACGGCGCCGACGAAGACGGAGAACTCGAAGCGGGAGACCTGCTCGGCAGCCCGGATGGCCTGGTCGATCGCGACCCGCTGGGTGTTGCTGAACTCGCGCACCGTCGTCACCACGTGCCGCCGGCGCCGCCGGCGTCGCGGTCGGCATCGGCGTCGGGTGAGGCGTGGGTCGCGGGCTCCAGCTCGGCGGTCTTGCGGCGCCCGCCGAACCACTGGTCGTCGGCACGTGCACCGGCCGGCGCCACCGACTCACCCCGGAGGACCGGGGGGATGTAGAGGAACGCCAGGATCACCAGCGTGATCAGCAGCGGGATGCCGACGAAGATCATGATCGCGCGCAGCGCGTTGACGGGCGGTGGGTGGCTCCAGCCCACGGGGATGTCGGCGGAGGCGGGCCCGGCGTAGGCCAGGAGCAGGATCGTGGCGCAGCCCACGACGAGCGCGGCTCGGCGCGGGGCCTGGGACTTCGTGGTCACGGGTTGAGGATACTGGTCCCCATGCTCGATGCCTTCATGGGAATCGACCAGGAGAACTGGTCCGCCTTCGGCGCCCTCACCGCCAGGAGGGCAGCGGCCATCGCGACCATCCTGGTCATCGCGCTGGTGTCGCGCTGGCTCATCGACCGGCTCGTCGACCGGTTGGTGAAGAAGGCCGAGATGGGCGTCCTCCCGGACCGGCTGACCAACGGCAAGCTCGGCCGCAGCACCACCGCGCCACCGCCGGGGTCGACCCGGCGCGTGCAGCGGGCCAAGACGATGGGCACCCTCCTGAAGAGCATCGCCGCCGGGGTGATCTTCGCGATCGCGATCACGATGATCCTGGCCGAGCTGGGTCTCGACATCGCGCCGATCGTCGCCAGCGCCGGCATCATCGGCGTCGCCCTCGGCTTCGGGTCCCAGACGCTGGTCAAGGACTTCCTGTCGGGGGTGTTCATGATCTTCGAGGACCAGTACGGCGTGGGAGACGTCGTCGACCTCGGTGACGGGCTCACCGGCACGGTCGAGGCGGTCAGCCTGCGGGTGACCCGGCTCCGCGACACCAACGGCACCGTCTGGTACGCCCGCAACGGCGAGCTGCTGCGCGTCGGCAACATGAGCCAGAACTGGGCCCGCTCCGTCCTCGACATCCAGGTCAGCGCCCGCGAGGACCTGACCCGGGTCAAGAGCGTGCTCACCGACGTCCTGGGCGACCTCTGGCAGGACGACGACTTCAACGGCGTGATCATCGAGGAGCCCGAGATCTGGGGCATCGAGGCGGTGACCCAGGACGCCATCACCCTGCGGGTGACGCTCAAGACCGCGCCGATGGAGCAGTGGCGGGTGGCCCGGGTGGTGCGGGAGCGGATCAAGAGCCGCTTCGACAACGAGGGCATCCAGGCGCCCTTCCCCACGTCCTACGTCATGAACCGGACGCCCCGCGACGGTGACGCACCCGCGACCGCCGACGCAGGAGCCCCGACCGAGGCCTGACCGGACCCACCGGCGAGAATGAGGCCGTGAGCAGCACCTTCTACGACGAGATCGGCGGCGAGGAGACGATCACCCGCGTCGTCGCCGCCTTCTACCGGGGCGTGGCCGACGACGAGGTGCTGCGGCCGCTGTACCCCGAGGAGGACCTCGGGCCGGCCGAGGAGCGGTTCCGGCTGTTCCTCATGCAGTACTGGGGCGGCCCCACGACGTACTCCGACCGGCGCGGCCACCCGCGGCTCCGGATGCGGCACGCGCCGTTCGCGGTGACCCCGGTCGCCAAGGACCACTGGCTCGCCTGCTTCCGCGCCGCCCTCGACGAGGTGGCGCTGTCTCCCGAGCAGGACGCGCAGTTCTGGGACTACGTCACGCACGCCGCCCAGTTCATGGTCAACAGCTTCGAGTGAGCCGGCGAGCTGCCCTTTCGGGCAGTTTCTGGATCGGCATGTAACGCAGCGCACTCCTCGTGACAGGTGCAGGTCGTCAGGACCGAGCACCCATTTCCCCCGAGGAGCGTCATGACCAGCGTCCACCTCCGCAGCGCGATCGCGATCGGCGGATCCCTCGCGGTGATGGCCGTGGGTGGCAGCTACGCCGCGGGCGCGTTCGCCCAGGGCGGCCATCCGGCCACGCCCGCGGTGCGCGTCACCACGCCCAGCAGCCATGGCCACCACCACGCCACGACCCATGCCCAGCGCCAAGCCGCGGCTGCCGCCACGGCCGCGAGCGACTCCACCGACAACCCCAGCGACAACCCCGAGCGACAACCCCAGCGACGACGCGACGGACGGCTCGTCCGAAGGCCCCGGCGACGACCCCACCGACGGCGCGACCCAGGACCCCTCCGCGGACTCGACCGATGAGCCGAGCGAGGACCCGAGCGAGAACCCGACGGACGAGCCCGGCGACGAGCAGGGTGACGGGCAGGGTGACGGGCAGGGTGACGGGCCAGGGTGAGGACCAGGGTGACGGCTCGAGTGACGGCTCGAGTGACGGCTCGAGTGACGGCTCGAGTGCGACGGCTCGGGCGACGGCTCGGGCGACGGCTGACGCCCGCTGATCTCGGAGCCCTCACCCACACTCCCCCGGGTGGGTGAGGGCTCCGGTGCGGTAGGAAGGGACCTCATGACCCAGACGCTCCTGCGGGAGATCCCGACGCTCGAGCCCGACGACGACTTCGTACGACGTCTGGCCGAGCTGGCGGCTGCCTCGGAGCCGACCCGCGGGATCGTCGTACCGGCGTTCCGCGGGCCCGCGGTGCGCGCGACCGCGATCGCCGCCGCGGTCGCGGCGATCACGGCGGGTGCCGCGGCTGCCGCCACCCAGCTCTCCCACAGCCATCCGGAGCCCCTTCCGCCGGTGACGTCGGTCGGCACCCCCGTCCCCAGCGACGACGACACCCGAGGGTCCGACGACCCCACCCGGACCGCCCAGCACCCCCACCGCACCCCCAGCGGCGCAGCGACCGGGGCCGCGCTCCCGCAGGTCGCCGCCCAGCCCGACGGGCAGCCTGACGACAGCACCGGACCGGTCATGCTCGCGACCCCGGGCGGTGACCACAGTGACGACGGGGACCACGCCAGCGACTCCACGGGATCGGACGAGCCGGGTGACGACCCCACCGACAGCCCGAGCGACGACACCGGCGACACCTCCAGCAGCAGCCCGAGCGAGGGCTCCGGCGACGGGCTCCCATGAGCACCGTCGTCGCGGCCGACGACGAGACGATCGCTCGGGCCAAGGAAGGCGATCCCGGCGCTTGGCGCGCCCTCTACACCGCCCACGCCGGGCGGCTGCTGGTCTGGCTGCGCTCGCTGCCCACCGGTGACGCGGGGGTGTCGGCGGACGACCTGGCAGCGGAGACCTGGCTGACGGCGGCCGCCCGGATCGCCGACTTCCGCGGCTCGGAGCGGGACTTCGCGGGCTGGCTGTTCGGCATCGGGCGACACCAGGCCCGCAACGTCGAACGACGCAGCCGTCGCCGGATGACCTCACCGGCGTCCGCCGAGACCCTCGACCTCTCCGCGGGCGCCACCCCGCCGGCCGCCCAGCAGCCGGAGTCCGACGGCTGGGTGGCCTGGCTGCTCTCCCACCTGCCCACCCGTGAACGCCAAGTGGTGGCCTGCCTCGACGTCGTCGGACTGGACGTCGCGTCCACGGCGGCGGCCCTGGGGATGACCGCGACCGCGGTGCGGGTGGCCCACCATCGGGCCCTCAACCGGCTCCGGGCGCTGGGCGTCGCGGTCGGCTGAGGGTCAGCCGCCGGCGCCGTCGCGCAGGCGGCTCTCGAACAGCTCGCGGTGGCGGGGCTGCCACTCCAGCGGGTGCTCGTCCTTGCCGACGTTCACCTCGACCATGCGGCTGCGCGCCATGACGCGCTCACCGTCGCGGACCTCCTGCTCGAAGGTCACCGACGTGTCACCGACCCCCACGACCCGGCTCCGCACGGCGTACGGCTCGGGGCGGAGGTTCATCTGGCCGACGTAGTCGATCTCGCTGCGAGCGATCACGGTCGTCACGTTGCCGTTGATGCGGGCCTCCTGGAAGACGCCGACGAGGAGCTCGACCTGGGCGATCTGGGCGTACTCGAGGTACTGCAGGTTGTTCACGTGCCCGAGCAGGTCGATGTCGGAGAACCGCACGTGCACCGGCCGCTCGACCACCGCCGGCCCCCAGGAGGGACTGCCGCCGGCGAGAGTCCGGTCGGAGACCGGCGACGGCTCGATGGCCGGGGTGAGGCGGTCGCGCTCCTCGGCGCCCATCCGGCGCGGGCGGCCGGAGGTGAAGACGTACGGCGTGAGCACGGTCGTCGCGTGGCCGTGCACGACCCGGTCGTCCGGCGTGCCGGTGAACAGCTCATAGCCCAACGTGAACGACGCCGCCCGGACCGCGGTGGGCCAGACGGCGACGAAGAGGGGCGCCTGCGAGACGCGCAGCGGGGCGAGGTACTCCACGACCGTGTTCACCACGACCAGCCCCTCGCCGGGGTTGGGCGTCGGAGAGGTGTGGTGGTGGCGCAGGAGGTCGAGCCGCGCCTCCTGCAGGTAGTCCACGAAGGCGACGTTGCTGATGGTGTCGCCGTGCTGGTCGGCCCGACGCATCTGGCACTCGTAGACATGGCGCACGGCTCGATCCTGCCAGCCGTGGCCAGGTGGGTGCCCGCAGACCCGTGGCGGGGTCAGCGGTGCAGCGCGAGCCGGGGTGCGTAGAAGGCCCGGAGCGACTGGTGACGGGTCAGCCGGACCTGGCGGCTGCGCACGACGACCTCCGCAGCCGTGCCGAGCGCGGCGGGCTCAAGGGGCTCACCCACCGGGCCGTCGACCGCGAGGCCGGGCTTCCCGAGGGCAGCTGCTCGGCCTATCTGCGCACGCGCCAGGCCCTCGTCGCGGCGCTCACGTCGTACGTCGCGGAGGGCGTCACCGGCGATTGCGAGAACCTCGCCGGCGACCTGGCCACCTGCCGGCTCGGGGACGACCAGGCCATCGAGACCGTGACCACCTTCTTCATGCGAAGGCTCGACGAGCGCGAGCGTCTGCTGACGTGGATGGAGCTGTCGCTGGCCTCGGCGCGCGACCCCGAGCTCGCCGAGATCCTCGCCGACAACGAGCTGAGGCTGATCGAGCTCGTGGCGTCGATCCTGGAGGCCCGTGGAAAGGACCACAGCGGGGCCCGCGCCGCGGCCCTGGTCGCGTCGTTCGACGGTGTCCTGCTCCGGGCACTGCCGCTGGCGGAGGGCTCACGCCGGCCGTTCGTCCGACAGTCGATCGGGGTCCTGATGGGCGGACTAGGGTGAGGACGCCCCCTCGTCCCGACCTCGATCGGAGCTCCACGTGCCCGAAGCCGTCATCGTCGCCACCGCCCGCTCCCCGATCGGCCGGGCCGGCAAGGGCTCGCTGAAGGACGTCCGCCCCGACGACCTGGCCGCGCAGATGATCGCCACAGCGCTCGACCGGGTCCCCGAGCTGGACCGGCACACCGTCGACGACGTCTACCTCGGCTGCGGGCTCCCGGGCGGCGAGAGCGGCTTCAACATGGCTCGGATCGTCAACGTCCTCAACGGGATGGACGACGTCCCCGGTGCGACCATCACCCGCTACTGCGCCTCCTCGGTGCAGACCACGCGGATGGCGTTCCACGCGATCAAGGCCGGCGAGGGCGACGTGTTCGTCTCAGCCGGGGTCGAGACGGTCTCCCGCTACGCCAAGGGCAGCTCCGACTCGTGGCCCGACACCCGCAACCCGCTCTTCGGCGACGCCCAGGACCGCACCCAGGACCGCGCCGAGCACGGTTCGGGGGGCGAGACCTGGCACGACCCGCGCGCGGACGGCGGCCTCCCCGACGCCTACATCGCGATGGGACAGACCGCCGAGAACGTCGCGACCCTGCGCGGCCTGACCCGCCTCGAGCTCGACGAGTTCGGCGTGCGGTCGCAGAACCTGGCCGAGAAGGCCGGTGCCGACGGCTTCTGGGCCCGCGAGATCACCCCGGTCACCACGCCCGACGGCACGGTCGTCAGCGCCGACGACGGTCCGCGCGCCGGCGTCACCCTCGAGGGCGTCTCCGGGCTGAAGCCGGTCTTCCGCCCCGACGGCGTGGTCACCGCCGGCAACTGCTGCCCGCTCAACGATGGTGCGGCTGCGGTCGTCGTCATGAGCGACACCAAGGCAGCCGAGCTCGGCATCACACCCCTGGCCCGGATCGTCGCCACCGGAGTCAGCGGCCTGTCCCCCGAGATCATGGGCCTCGGCCCGGTCGAGGCGACCCGTCGCGCGCTCGCCCACGCGGGCATGACCATCGACGACATCGACCTCGTGGAGATCAACGAGGCCTTCGCCGCACAGGTGGTGCCGTCCTACCAGGACCTCGGCATCGACCTCGACCGGCTCAACGTCAACGGCGGGGCGATCGCGGTCGGGCACCCCTTCGGGATGACCGGCGCCCGGCTCCAGGCCACGATGCTGAACTCCCTGGACTGGCACGACAAGTCCACCGGCCTGATCACGATGTGCGTCGGCGGCGGCCAGGGGATGGCGCTGATCGTGGAGCGGCTCGCCTGACCGACGCGCCCTGTCCCCGCTTCTCCCGCCTCCCTCGCTACCCTTCCGCTATGGGCGAGGGACGGGGAACCCGATGGCTCGACACCGAGCAGCAGGCATCGTGGCGTGCGCTCGTGCTCGGCGTGACGCTGCTGTTCGACCGGCTCGACGAAGACCTCCAGCGCGCGTTCGACCTGTCGCTGGGTGAGTACGAGATCCTGGTGCGCCTCTCCGAGCGCCCCGGACGCCAGATGCGGATGGCCCAGCTGGCCGACGCCCTGGCCCACAGCCGGAGCCGGGTGACGCACACCGTGGCTCGCATGCAGGACGCCGGACTGGTCGTGCGCGCGTCCTCACCCGAGGACGGCCGCGGGATCATCTGCAGCCTGACCGACCACGGGTACGCCGTC
Source organism: uncultured Actinomycetota bacterium (assembly GCA_963820015.1). Lineage (GTDB taxonomy): Bacteria > Actinomycetota > Actinomycetes > Propionibacteriales > Nocardioidaceae > Nocardioides. The sequence continues at coordinate 137,842 of CAWFYO010000014.1, forward strand.
CTGGAGGCCGCCGCCCACGTGCACGTGCAGGGCGTGCGGGAGCACATCGTCGACCTGGCCAGCCCCGAGGACTTGCGAGCCCTGGGACGGGTCATGAACGCCGTCAGCGACAACCTGATCGCCAGTCACCCCGAGGCGGACATACGCGCCTAGTCGCGCGTGAGCCGCCGGTGGGTGACCCGGTGCGGCCGGGCCGCCTCGATGCCGAGCCGCTCGACCTTGTTCTCCTCGTAGGCCGCGAAGTTGCCCTCGAACCAGAACCACTTCGCCTCGTCCTCGTCGTCGCCCTCCCACGCCAGGATGTGGGTGGCGATCCGGTCGAGGAACCAGCGGTCGTGGGAGGTGACCACGGCGCAGCCCGGGAACTCCAGCAACGCGTCCTCCAGCGACTGCAGGGTCTCCACGTCGAGGTCGTTGGTCGGCTCGTCGAGCATCAGGAGGTTGCCGCCCATCTTCAGGGTCAGCGCCAGGTTGAGCCGGTTGCGCTCGCCGCCGGACAGCACACCGGCCCGCTTCTGCTGGTCGGCGCCCTTGAACCCGAACGACGCGACGTAGGCGCGGGACGGCATCTCGAAGTTGGCTACCTTGATGAAGTCGAGTCCGTCGGAGACGACCTCCCAGACGTTCTTCTGCGGGTCGAGACCGCCGCGGCTCTGGTCGACGTAGGAGATCTTGACGGTCTTGCCGACGACGAGGTCGCCGTCGTCGGGCTTCTCCTCGCCGATGATCATCTTGAACAGCGTGGTCTTGCCGACGCCGTTGGGACCGATCACGCCGACGATGCCGGCCCGGGGCAGGGTGAAGGAGAGGCCGTGCATCAGCGTGCGGCCGTCGAAGCCCTTGGCCAGGCCCTTCGCCTCGAGCACGATGTCGCCGAGCCGGGGGCCGGCCGGGATGTTGATCTCGGCGGTGTCGATCTTGCGGTTGCGGTCTGCCTCAGCGGCCATCTCCTCGTAGCGGGACAGCCGCGCCTTGCTCTTGGCCTGGCGCGCCTTGGGGTTGGACCGCACCCACTCCAGCTCGCGCTCCAGCATCTTGGCCCGCTTGGCGTCCTTGGCCCCCTCGATCTTGAGCCGGTCCTGCTTGGTCTCGAGGTAGGTGGAGTAGTTCCCCTCGTAGGGGTGGGCCTTGCCGCGGTCGAGCTCGAGGATCCACTGCGCGACGTTGTCGAGGAAGTACCGGTCGTGGGTCACGGCCAGCACGCAGCCGGGGTAGGACGCGAGGTGGCCCTCGAGCCACTGCACGGACTCGGCGTCGAGGTGGTTGGTGGGCTCGTCGAGCAGCAGCAGGTCGGGCTGCTGGAGCAGGAGCTTGCACAGGGCCACTCGACGGCGCTCGCCACCGGACAGGTGGTCGACCAGGACGTCGGGGGGCGGACAGCGCAGCGCGTCCATGGCCTGGTCGAGCCTGCTGTCGAGATCCCACACGTTCGCCGCGTCGAGCTCGCTCTGGAGGTCGCCGGCCTCGGTCGCCACCTTGTCCTGGTCGGCGTCGGGGTCGCCCATCATCAAGTAGAGCTCGTCGAGCCGGGCCATCTTGGCGTGGGTCTCGGCCACGGCCTCCTCGACGTTCTCCAGGACGGTCTTGCCCTCCGTCAGCGGCGGCTCCTGCTGGAGCATCCCGACGGTGGCTTCGGGGTCGAGGATCGCGTCACCGTTGTTGGCGTGCTCGAGCCCGGCCATGATCTTCAGCAGCGTCGACTTGCCCGTGCCGTTGGGCCCGACGACGCCGATCTTGGCGCCGTGCAGGAACGACAGAGTGACGTTGTCGAGCACCACCTTGTCGCCGTGTGCTTTGCGCACGTTGCGCAGGGTGAAGACGTAGTCGGCCATGGACCGAAACCCTACGGGTCTCGGGCTCGAAACCCCCGATCGGGGCGAGGTGTCAGGCGGCCTCCGGCTGGGGCGTCTGGGCTGCCTGCTTCCGGCGGTGGAACTCCGTGGTGCCGCGGTTGAGGTCGTGGCCGACGAACGCCGCCTCCACCTCGAAGGTGGTCACCTCGAGACCGGCCTTGTTGGTCCAGGTATGGGCGCTCAGCTTGCCGTGCACCACCACGGCGTCGCCGCGACGCAGCGAGGCCGCGCAGTTGTCACCGAGGGTGCGCCAGGCGTTGACGGAGTACCACTGGGTGTCGCCGTCCTCCCAGGTCTCGGTGCGCCGCTGGTAACGGCGGGGGGTGCTGGCGACGCGGAACGACGCGACCGGGACGCCGCCGGCGTCGCGGAGGTCGACGTTGCCGCCCAGCCAGCCGGACAGGGTCACGTAGGTCTCGTGCATGGGTCTCTCCTCGGTTCGTCACGGTGTCGTGGGTGTGGGAGAGAGCCTGCGGAGGCGCACCGACGACGGGCGGCCGGTCGGAGGGAGTCTTGTGGACGAGGGGTGCGCGAGCCCCGCCTGTGGACGGTGAGTGGCCCGAGGTGGCGTGCGGGCAGCTACTTCAGGGCGCGGGCCAGCCCGGCCCGGACCGCGTCGTACGCCGTGAGCTCGGCCCGAACGGGCGTCACCACGAGCTCGTCGGCCACCTCGGCGATCGCCGCCCGCAGCCGGCTGTCGGCGGCCCGAGCCCGCGACCGCGCGGTGGCCCGGACCAGCAGTCGGCTCAGGCCGGAGAGCAGCAACGCCGCGACGATGCCGCCCACGAGGAGGATCACCGGAGCCGGGAACCCCGCGACGTCGGGCGTGGACGGCCGGTCGACGCCCAACCACGGGTCGGCCACCAGCACGGCCGACCACACCAGGCCGGCCAGGGTGACGATGAGCAGCAGCCACTGCAGCAGCCGCATCAGCCGGGTCCAGGCCGGCAGCCGCTGGACCCCCAGAGGGGTCACGGTGAGCGCTACGTCGAGGCGGTCGTTGAGATCGGGGAGCCGCGACACGGACGCCCGTCGTACGGCGTCGGCCCAGGGCCGCGCGAGGGGTGCGGACACCTCGTCGGCCACCGCCCGCACCTCGCCGTCGACCTGCGCGCGCTGCACCGGGGTCGCCTCCGGCATCGACGTCCGACCGCGGCCGGACAGGCTCTTCGCTGCCGACCCGAGGTCGAGGTGGAGGCGCTTGAGCGGGTCGGGCCGCAGCCGCGAGAGCCAGGCGGTGGCAGGCCAACCCGTGGCCCGGTTGGCGCGCACGCGGATGGCTGCGTCGACGGCGTCGACCAGGACCGGCACACCCGCGGCGTCGGCGAAGGCGTCCACGAGCCGGTCGACACGCTCACCCGAAAGGTCGCGCGGCGCGCCGGTGCCGCTGGCGTCCTGGAGCCGCGTCGCTGCGTCGCGGACGTCGGCCTCGAGGCGCGCGCGGGTGACCTCCTTGGCCCGCACCCGACGTGCGACCTCGTCACGCAGCGCGTCGATGCCCTCGCCGGTGCGGGCGCTGGTCGCCATCACGGGGACGCCGTGCAGCCCGTCGGCGTCGACGAGCCGCCGGACGTCGGCCATCATCGAGTCGCGCCGGTCGACCGGCACCTCGTCGATGTGGTTGAGCACCACGAGCATGACGTCGCGGTGGGAGGCCATCGGCGCGAGGTAGCGGTCGTGGACGGCGGCGTCGGCGTACTTCTGCGGGTCGAGCACCCAGACCATCAGGTCGGTCAGCTCGATCAGCCGGTCGACCTCGAGGTGGTGGGAGACCTCGGTGGAGTCGTGGTCGGGCAGGTCGAGGAGGACGACGCCCTGGAGCGCCTTGTCCTCCTTGCCCTGGTCGAGCAGCGAGTCGCGCATGATCTGGTGCCGGGGCGCGATGCCGAGGTAGTCCATCAGCTCAGGGGCGCCCTCCTGCCCCCACACGCAGGCCGTCGCCCACGACGTGGTCGGACGGCGTACGCCGACGGAGGCGAGGTCGACGCCGGCCAGGGCGTTGAAGGTCGACGACTTCCCGGACCCGGTGGCACCCGCGAGGGCGACCACGGTGTGCTGCGAGACCAGGCCGAGGCGGTCGGAGACCCGCTGTACGGCGGCCTCGGCGTCGGCGACCACGCGGTCGTCGAGGCGCCCGCGGGCAGCCGCACCGGCCGCCTGCAGTCCTTCGATCCGCGTCCCGAGATCGGTGCCCCGGGACAGCAGTCGCCGGGCCCCGTCCACCAAGGAGGTCATCGTCTCCCTTTGTCACCACGAGTGAAGAAGTTTCCGCCGAGCCTAGTAGCCGGTCAGTGTGCGCGTCGGGCGACCCGGCCGGTGTCGGCGTAGCGCAGGTCATCGACCGCCCGAGCCGCGTTGCGCACCCGGTCGGCCGTATCGGGCTCGATGCCGAGGCTGGCGAGCAGGTCGAGGTAGCGGTGGCGCTCCTCGTCGAGGAGCTCGCGGACGCGGACCTCGAGCTTCTGCCGGGCCTGCTCGGCCAGGCTGCGGACGGCCTGGTCGCCGAAGACGGCCTCGAGCAGCTTCTGCCCGAGGATCGCGCCACCCCCGGCGATGCCCAGCTCGGCGCCGGTCACGCCGGCGGTCGAGGCGAACACCACGATCATCAGCGACACGCTCAGCCCGTTGACGCCGTAGGCCAGGAAGCGAGCGGTCGTGCGCTTGTCCTGGCCCTCGGAGCGGACCATCTCGAGCACCTCGAGCTGCCAGTCACGCACCGCACGCTCGGCCTTGCGGCGGAGTCCCTTGGAGGCCCGGCCGAGGTCCTCGCCGACGTCGGAGAGCAGGCTCTGACCAGGAGCCAGGCTCTGCCACGACGCCTCGGCCCGCTCGGCCGCCGCCTCGGCGTGCTCGAGGATCAGCGTCTCGAGGCTCGACTCGACGGCGACGCTGACCCGCTCCGCCTGCTGCGGCTTGCCCTTGACGGCGTTGACCATCCGGTCGCGGAGCCAGCCGACCCTGGCCTCGAGCGACTTCAGCAGCTCGCCGGTACCGACGAACTCCTGCCAGCGCACCAGCACCTCGCCCCGCAGCAGCGTGCCGTCGGCGGTGGCCTCGAGGAGCTTGCGCAGCTCCTCGTCGTACGCCGCGTCGGCGCTCTCGCGGAGCCGCTCGGCCGCGGTGGCCTGCTCGAGGCACGCGTCGGCGACCGTGTGTGCGCGCCGGGTCAGGGTGCGGACGGCACCCTGGAGGGTCTGCTGCACCATCTCCTGCCGCGCGCCGGCGTCGGCGCCGAGCTCGGAGAGCCAGCGGCGGATCTCGGCGACCTGGGCGGGTGGCAGCATGCCCTGCTCGTCGAGCTCCACCTCGTCGATGGTGAACAGCGGTGAGTCCTTGAGGCCGCGCGCGGCGAGCATCCGGGCCAGGTGGGACGCCACGGTGACGACGGCGTCCTGCGGGGTACGGTCGAGCACGATCGCGACGGCGGCGGAGCGCTCAGCGGCCTGGTGCAGGAAGTCCCACGGCACCTGGTCGGCGTAGCGCGCGGCCGAGGTGACGAACAGCCAGAGGTCGGCTGCCGCGAGCAGCTGGGCGGCCAGCAGGCGGTTGCTCTCCTCGACCGAGTCGATGTCGGGCGCGTCGAGGATCGCCAGCCCCTGCGGGACGACGTCCATGATCACGACCTGCAGGGCGCGGGGGTCGTGGGTCGGCCGGGCGACCCGCTCGAGCTCGGGGAGCAGGCGGTCGGCGTGGAACCACTCGACGTCGGCCGGGTTGCAGACCAGCACGGGCGATCGTGTCGTCGGCCGCAGCACCCCGGACTCGGTCACCACGGCACCGACCAGGGAGTTGACCAGAGTCGACTTGCCGGCCCCGGTGGACCCACCCACGACCGTGAGCAGGGGCGCCTCGAGGGTGACGATCCGCGGGATGACGTAGTCCTCCAGCTGCGAGACCATCTCGTCGCGGGCAGCGCGGCTCTCGTCGACGCCCGGCAGGCCCAGCGGCATCGTGGCGCCCTGCAAGGCGGCGCGCAGCCGCACGAGCGAGGTGACCATCTGGGCACCCGTCACGGTGCCGGTCGTGGAGCCGGTCGTGGAGCCGGCCGTGGAGCCGGCCGTGGAGCCGGTCGTGGAGCCGGTCGTGGAGCCGGTCATCGGGCCGGTCATCGGATGGGTACCACCTGTCCGGGGAAGGCGATCGTGGGTCGGAGCCGGCTGATCAGGGCGACGTAGCCCTGCCCGCGCTCGGCGTAGTCGGGCGGAGGTACGCCGCGCAGGTAGCGGCTGTGCAAGAACCCGAGCTCGATCACGGCCTGCTGATACTCGCGCATCGCGTACTCCCCCTGCGTCCCGGCGGTACGACGAGCGTAGGCGCGGCTCTTGCGGCGGGCCTCGAGGTCGACCACCCAGGCGATGTCGGTGGCCGGGAGGAGCCCGCGTCGGGCCGCGTCGGCCAGGGAGCCCGCGAGCATCCGGCGCTCGGAGTGGCGCGCCCAGAGTGCGAGCGCGACCCCGAGCAGGAAGACGGGCGTCATCAGGGTCAGGTAGACCAGGACGAAGTTGTCCGGCCAGAAGACGGTTGCGGAGTTCCAGATCGCGTGTGCCACCACGGCGCAGGCGTACCCGAGCAGGGGCGCGAGGATGCGGGTGGAGCGTGTGCGGGAGTTGACCGCGATCCCGACGCCGATGCCGGTGCAGGCCGTGAAGAGCGGATGGGCGAACGGGCTGACCAGGCACCGGAGCAGGAAGGTGCCGGTCAGGGCGTGCACGCCGCCCGGTCCGACCCCGCCGGAACCGTCGTAGGCGCTGGCGAGGTAGAGGATGTTCTCGGTGAACGCGAAGCCGACGCCCACCATGCCGGCGTACACGATCCCGTCGAGCACTCCGTCGAGCTCTGAGCGCCGCCACCACAGGAGCAGCAGGAGGAAGAGGCCCTTGCTCGCCTCCTCCGCCATCGGCGCCCCGACCACGAGCATCGTCTTGTCGGACAGGCCCGCGGCGAAGCCGCCGACGCCCTCGAGGATCAGCGCGACGGCGGTCGCCACGAAGACGCCCCAGAGCAGGCCGCCGACCAGGAGGTGGCGCGGCTCCGGCTCGTAGCGGTCGAGCCAGAGGAAGCAAGCGACCAACGGCCCCACGGGCACGGCTGCCAGCAGTGCCGCCAGCACGGTGATGCGAGGAGCGCTGGACATCCCCACGATCAACGTCATCGGCACCGCGCACAAGAGCACGGACACCGTCACCACCGCTGTGAAGGCAACAGTGCCGCGGGGGGCAGCGGCCATGCCCGAAGCCTATCGAAGCACCGTGTTCTCCTTCGCTTCCACGCGCTGGAGGCGGCGTAGGCTGCGACGCGTGAGCGACCAGACCTCCCAGACGCCCCCTCCCGAGGCCGAGCTGCACACCGAGTCGCACGACCCGCCGGTGCCGGCCGCCTACTCCGCCTTCATGCGCCAGGGCTGGGGTGACCGCGAGCTCGACCTGCCGCCCCACCCGATCACCCCTTGGGCGGCGAGTCGCCGCCAGAAGCTCGCCGAGGCGTTCCCGGGCGAGCGGCTGGTGCTCCCGGCCGGCACGTACAAGGTGCGCTCCTACGACACCGACTACCGGTTCCGGCCCGACACCGCCCACACCTACTTCTGCGGCAACCAGACCAGCGATGCGGTGCTCGTCGTCGAGGGCGGTGAGTCCGTCCTCTACGCCCGCCCCCGCTCCGAGCGCTCCACCGACGAGTTCTTCCGCGACCGGCAGTACGGCGAGCTGTGGGCCGGCCGCCGCCCGTCGCTGAAGGAGATCTCCGACTCCCTCGGTCTCGAGGTGCGCCACATCGACGACCTCGAGCGCGATCTCGGTCGCAGCGGCAAGACCCGGGTCCACCGCGGCGTCTCCGAGGTGGTCGACCGCCTGGTCGCCGCCGACCAGACCCTCGACCAGGACTTCGCACGGGTCGTCTCCGAGATGCGCCTGGTCAAGGACGAGTGGGAGGTCGCAGAGCTGCAGACCGCCTGCGACATCACCACGCTCGGGTTCACAGACTCGGTCGCCGAGTGGGACCGCGTCATCGAGCACGGCGAGCGCTGGCTGGAGGGCACCTTCTTCCGCCGGGCCCGCACCATGGGCAACGACATCGGCTACGACTCGATCGTCGCCGGCGGCGCCCACGCCACGACGCTGCACTGGATCGACAACACCGGCCCGATCACGCCGGGCGAGCTCGTCCTGCTCGACATGGGCGTCGAGGGCCACAACCTCTACACCGCTGACGTCACCCGCACCCTCCCGGTCGACGGGACGTTCACGTCGTTGCAGCGCGAGCTCTACGACCTCGTGTACGCCGCCCAGGAGGCCGGCATCGACGCCGTACGCCCTGGTGCGGCGTTCACCGACCCGCACAACGCCGCGATGGTGGTGCTGGCCCACGGCCTGGAGTCGCTGAAACTGCTGCCGGTCTCCGCCGAGGAGGCGCTCGACCCGGAGTCGAAGCTCTACGCCCGCTGGACGCTGCACGGGGTCAGCCACATGCTCGGCATGGACGTGCACGACTGCGGCCAGGCGGCCCCCGAGGCCTACAACAAGGGCACCCTCGCCGAGGGCATGGTGCTGACCGTCGAGCCGGGTCTCTACTTCCAGGCCGACGACCTGCTCGTGCCCGAGGAGATGCGCGGCATCGGCATCCGGATCGAGGACGACATCCTGGTCACCGCCGACGGCGCCCGGAACCTCTCGCAAGCCCTCCCCCGCACCTCCTCCGACGTCGAGGAGTGGATGGCTGCGACCCGGGTCTGACGCTCAGCCGCGGAGTGCCGGGAGAAGCTCCTTCTCGGCGACGCCGAGGAAGTCGCGCTGCGACTCGTCGCCGATCTGGACGAGGGCCACGTCGGTGAAGCCCGCGGCCTCGAACTCGCGGACGGCGTGCACGATGGCGTCGAGGTCGGGTCCGCAGGGGATCGAGCCGGCGACGTCGTCGCTGGTGACGAACTGGGACGCGCCGTCGAAGCCGGCCGGGCCCGGCAGCTCGGCGTTGACCTTCCAGCCGCCGCCGAACCACCGGAACAGCTCGTGGGCGCGGTCGATGCAGGCGTCGCGGTCGGTGCCCCAGCAGATCGGCAGCTGGCCGATCTTGCGGGAGTGGGGCTTCGGGGACGTGGACTCCCACATCTGGACCAGCTCCGCCTTCGGCTCGACCGCGACCAGGTGGTCGGCGAGCGGGGCGAAGGTCTTCACCGACTGCTCGCCGGAGACCGCGACGGCGAGCGGGGTCGGCTGCGGCGGGAGGTCCCAGACCTTGGCGGAGTCGACCCGGAAGTGCTGGCCGGCGAAGTCGACGTACCCACCGTCGAGCAGCGCCCGGATGATCGTGACGGCTTCCTCGAGCATCTCGTGGCGCACGTTGGCCGGCGGCCAGCCACGTCCGACGACGTGCTCGTTGAGGTTCTCCCCGGCGCCGAGACCGAGGGTGAAGCGACCGTCGCTGAGCAGGTCGACGGTGGCGGTCTTCTGTGCCACCACGGCCGGGTGGTAGCGCATCGTCGGGCAGGTCACGTAGGTCATCAGCTCGACCCGGTCGGTCACCTGGGTGATCGCACCCAACACGCTCCAGGCGTACGGCGAGTGGCCCATCGCGTCGAGCCAGGGGCTGTAGTGGTCACTCATCACCTCGAAGTCGAACCCCGCGTGCTCGGCCGCGGCGGCGTGGCCGACGAGCTCTCGGGGCCCGGACTGCTCGGTCATCAAGGTGTAGCCGTAGGTCATGCCGGGGCAGTACCCACCGGTGTGGCGTCGATGCTAGCCGGCAGCTCCAGTGCCACCACCGAGCCACCTTCGGGGCGGTTGCGTGCCGTCGCCGTACCGCGATGCGCCTGGGCGATGGCAGAGACGATGGCCAGCCCCAGACCGGCGCCGCCGTCACGCCTGGCCCGACTGGAGTCGGGCCGCGCGAAGCGCTCGAAGGCGTGCGGCAGGAAGTCCAGGGGGAACCCGGGTCCGGAGTCGGCGACCTCGATCAGCAGGTCGGGCCCGGCCGTCCGGGCCGAGATGACGACCGACGTCCCCGGCGGAGCGAACCGCAGGGCGTTGTCGACCAGGTTGTCGATGGCCTCGCCGAGGCGGTCGGGGTCAACGGCCGCCACGAGGTCGTCGGGCGCATCCACCTCGCACCGGACTCCGGCCGCGTCGGCTCGGGTGGCGGCATGCTCGGCGCTCCGGACGAGCAGTGGTCGGAGGTCGGTCCGCTCCCGTCGAGGAGGGATCCGGTCCTCGTCGCTCCTGGCCAGGAAGAGCAGCTGGTCGGTGAGCCGTGCCAGGCGTGCGGTCTCCTCGCCGGCGCGCGCCACGGCGAGGGCCAGCTCCTCACGGCTTCGCCCCGGGCGGCCGGCGAGCTCGAGCTCGCCGCTGAGCACCGCGAAGGGGGTGCGGAGCTCGTGACTGGCGTCGGCCACGAGCGCACGCTGGCGCGCGAGCGCACCGCGCAGCCTGCCCAGCAGCTGGTTCATGGTGACGGCGAGGGTGGCGATCTCGTCATGGGTGCCCGGCACGCGCACCCCGGGTGCGTCCTCACGCTCGGAGAGCTCGGCGACCTCACGCCGTAGCCGCTCGACCGGGGACAGGGCGGCGCGAGCCAGACCGTAGGCACCGAGCCCCGACACGAGCACCAGGAGCGCCCCGGCGACGAGCAGCTCGCGGGTGACGTGGGCCACCGTGGCGTCGAGCGTCTCGAGCGAGACGCCGGCCACGGCGACCCAGCCCGGGCGGGCCCTCAGCGGGGCCGCCAGCACCCGCACGCGCTCGCCTTCCTCGGGCACGGTGAGCAGCAGGCGGCCGTGCCGCGCCTGCTGCAGCTGGTGCGGGCTCAGCATCGGCGTCGTCGTAGCATCCGCGCTCCCGCCGCGTACCTCTCCGGAGGCGTCGATCACCTGTACGACGTACTCACCGGGAGCCGGGGCTCCAGCGCTGGGGGTCGACACACCCACCGTGGGCACATCGCGGGCCGCCTGGGCCAGGCGGACACCCAGCTGGGAGTCGATCGAGCCCCGCAGCGACGCCGACAGCTCGGTCACGAACAGCCAGCTGCCGACGGTGAACACCACCGCCGCGGCGACCGCGAACACGGCGGCCAGCCTCAGTCGGATCGACATCTCTAGAGCCCTTCGGCGTCGCGCAGCCGGTAGCCCATCCCCCGGACCGTCTGGAGGTCATGGTGGCCGAAGGGTGCGTCGATCTTCCGACGCAGGTAGTTGACGTACTGGTCCACGACGTTCGAGGTGCCGTCGTAGGCGAAGTCCCACACCGCTTCGATGATCTGTGTGCGCGTCAGCACGGTGCCCGGATGACGGAGGAAGAGCTCGAGCAGGGCGAACTCTTTGGGGGAGAGCTCGAGCTCCACGGTGTCGCGCCAGGCCCGCTTGGTCGCGGGGTCCAGCCTCAGGTCACCGACCGACAGGACGGCGGGACGACCCCGGTCGTCGCGCCTGGTGAGAGCCCGCAGCCTCGCCGCGAGCTCGAGCAGGCTGAACGGCTTGACCAGGTAGTCGTCGGCACCCACGTCAAGGCCACGCACGCGGTCGCCGACGTCGTCACGCGCCGTGAGCATCAGGACCGGCACCCAGATCTCCGCCTCTCGAAGCCGGCGGCACAGGTCGAAGCCGTCGAACCCCGGAAGCATCACGTCCAGCACGACTGCGGCGTAGGGGTTCTCCGACGCCATCCACAACCCCTCGGGGCCGTCGCCGGACACGTCGACGGCGTACCCCTCCTCCTCCAGGGCGCGCTTGACCAGCTGCGCCATGCGCACCTCGTCCTCGACCACGAGCACTCGCACGGCGATCACGCTACGCAGGTCCGACCTCGGAGTGATGGGGACAAAGACCCGCCTGACCGGACATGAGAACACTCTCATCGATCTCTCACGACGGGCACATCGGGCCCGGCGCACAGTGGTCTTCACCGGGCGGGACCCGGACAGGAGAACAAGAGGATCGAGGAAGGAAGCACCATGAACGACGACCGCGACTCCTACGACGCCCGGGTTACGCATCCGGGATCGGCCGAGCGCCCCGTCGGCGCCTGGGTCCCGCTTCCGGAGTCCACTCCGGCCGCCTCGGAGCGGCCGGCCGGGACGGACGGCGAACGCTACCGTCGGGCGCGCCGGAGGTCGCGGATGACCGCCGCCGCGCTGATCGTCGGGAGCGGCGCCAGCGCCGTGACCCTCGCATACCACCTGCTCCCCGCGGCGGTCCCCGCCGCCGGCGGCGCGGTTTCGAGCGCCGGGGGCGTCGGGGCGACGAAGGTCACCCAGACCGGGCACGGACCCGTGGTGACGCGCACCATCGCCACGACCAGCGCCTCCGGCGTCACGACGTACAAGACCGTCCAGGTCGTGAACGGGAAGACCGTGGTCACCCACGTCCACAAGGCAACCTCGGCCACGTTCCACGACGACTGACGGAGCTACTGAGATGACCGAGCTCACGCTCATGGCACCATGGCGGCCGGTCGACAGCGACGTCACCGTCGCCGTCGCCGAGCGCGACGCGCTGGGGACGACGGCCCGCGTCGCCGTGTGGCCACCGGAAAACCTCGTCCGGGCCCTCGGCGCCGTGGACGCCGTCCTGACCGCGCTGGACCGGCAGGCGAGCCGGTTCCGGGACGACTCGGAGATCTCCCGGATCCACCGCAAGGACGGCGGCCTGTTCATGCTGAGCGACGGGTTGGCCGAGGCGGTGGGCGTGGCCCTCGCCGCCGCCCGGTGGACCCGCGGGATGACCGATCCCACCGTCGGCGAGGCCCTGGTCTCGCTCGGCTACGACCGTGACTTCGCCGCGGTCGAGGCCGACGACTGCCGGCCTGTTGCGACCTCGACCGGAGTGCCGGGCTGGCGGTCGGTGACGCTCGACGGCCCGGTGCTCCGGCTGCCGAGCGGCGTCCGGCTCGACCTGGGTGCCACGGCCAAGGGTCTGGGGTCGGACCGCGCGGTCCGGGCCGCCATGTCGGCGAACCGGCAGGAAGGCGGCGTGCTGGTCAGTCTGGGAGGGGACATCGCGGTCGACGGACAGCCTCCCTGTGACGGGTGGCCGATCCTCGTCGCCGACGAACCGGATCCTTCCGGCCAGGCCTCCACCCAAGCGGTCCGCCTGGTCGCCGGAGCGGTGGCCACCTCGTCGATCGCCTGCCGGCAGTGGCGGCGAGGTGGACGGGAGATGCACCACATCGTCAACCCTCGGACGGGCCTTCCCGCCGCCGCGCCCTGGCGAACGGTCAGTGTCGCCGCCGTGACATGCGCCGATGCCAACGCAGCGTCCACGGCAGCCGTGGTCGCAGGTGACCGGGCTGAGGCCTGGCTCGCCGACGCGCGCCTCCCGGCACGCCTGGTCTCCCGGGACGGCGAGGTGCGTCACCTCGGCGGCTGGCCGGAGTCCGACGACCGACCCTTGGTGATCTCCTCCCCTGGTCACGTGTACGGCGGGTGCGGGCCGAGGTGGTGAGGCCTCAGGCGGCCCGGCCCAACTCGCGCGTGCCGGTGTGGTCGATGAGGTAGAGGGCGCCGTAAGGGTCGCGCCAGAGGTAGACGCCCGCGAAGGGTTGGCGCACCGCCCAGCGGCCGAAGGTCTTGAGCCGGTGGTGGGAGGTGGTCAGTGGCCCGTAGTTGCCCACCCTGGACTGACCGGCCCCGACCGCGTCCGGGCCGTGTCGGTAGGGCTCGGTGTGGTCGACCTGGGACGGGTCGAGACTGGAGGAGAACGGGAAGGTGTCGGCCGGCGTCATGAGATGCACGGCCCGCCTATGTCGCTCGGGGATCTCGTAGGAGTCGACCGGCGCCTGACCGGCCACGTCGAGCACGGGTCGGATCGTGAAGCGGGCCTGTGGGCCGAGGTGGTCACGTATCCCCGCCTCCGTCACCGCTCCCCCGCCCTCGACTCTGGTGATGCCCTCGCCGTCGAGGCCGCCGTAGCAGTGGACGAAGACGGTGACGGCCGGCAACAGCTGCGACCAGTCGACTTCGGGCCGTGGCCCGGGGCGCTGAGGCTGCTGGGATGCGGGAGGTGCAGCCTCGGGGATGTCGGGGTCGGCGGGTCGGTCGCGCCAGGCCTGGTAGGCAGCGACCAGGCCGGCGGCGACGTCGGGACGGGCGAGCACCAGCAGCGCCTTCACCCGGCGCCGGTCGAGCGTGTCGCTGTCGCCGAGGTCGGCGAGGATCTGCGCGATGCGGGCGAGGGCGGCGTCGAACACGGCGATCGTCGCGAAGGAAGCCCGGATGAAGAAGCCGCGCATGCCGACTTCGTCGGAGCGCATCGGCATCGCGACCTGCCGCTGGGCGGCAGCTCGCTCCCGGGCGGCGGCGGTCTCGGGGTCGGCCGCCTTGACCAGGGCCTCGACCAGCGCCTGGAAACGGGTCCAGGTCAGCCGGCCGTCGGCGTAGAGCGCCACCCGGCCGTCGACGTAGCGCGCCTGCTCGGCGGTGAGGTCACGTGTCCGGCGGGCTACGAGGCGCGCGAGGTAGACCCGCACCTCCAGCCTCTCCACCCGCGCCCAGAGCTGAGGGAGCCGGTGGGCGATGTCGAGCGCATCGGCCATCGGGTCGCGCGCGGCACCGGAGGAGATGCCGATGCGAGCGCCGAGCTCGGCGGCCGCGAACTCCGTCACGTGAGGAGTGCCGTCTCCGCCCACCCGCCGCGCGCGCTCGCGGCCCGGCTGGTCGGCCGCGGCAGGGTCGAGGGTCTCCGGCGCGTGGAGGTAGGCGTGTGAGCGGCGGCACGGAGGATCTCGACCTCGCAGCGATGCTGCGTGGTCGCGAGCTCGGCGGCATGATCGAGGAGCTGGCTCCCCGACATCTCGTCGATCGCGACCGCCTTCTGCATGACTCAACTCAAGCAGGCACCACCGACACCCAGGTCGCTCAGAAGCCCTTGTCCACAAGGGTTTCGGTCACGATCAGGTCACGATCGCAGTCCCCGGCTCGCCGTGCTTCTCGAGCCCGACCGACAGCCGCGGTGCGAGTTCCGACTCGGTCCAGCCCGCGCCGTACGACACAATGGTCGCCGGCCGGAGTCCCGGCCACGGCCCCCGTAGCTCAGCTGGATAGAGCAAGAGCCTTCTAATCTCTGGGTCGCAGGTTCGAGTCCTGCCGGGGGCGCTGATTGGTTGTCTGCTGGCCCGGTTGGCTGTCAGGCGGACGGGGCATGAGCTACGTCGGGATCCGCGCTGGAGAGCTGAGTGCTACTTCGGGTGCCAGACCGACTGATCCATCGCTCTCATGGCTGTCCGCACTCGGATCAGCCGATGTGAGGTCCAAACCGGTGGCTGCCCCAACCAGCCCGGATCTACGGTGCACGCATGGTGTCGCAACTCGAGGCGGTGACTTTCGAGGTAGCCGACGTGGCCGCAGTCGCATCCTTCTGGGCTGGACTGCTCCAGCGGAACATCGTTGAGGAGGCAGGCGGTGCTCTGGTGCCGGGTGACCCCACGCAGGTCGGGCTTCGGTTCGTCACCTCCGAGACCGAGCAGTTTGGCCCGCGACGTCTGCACCTACACCTGACCAGCACGAGCCTGGAGGACCAGCTGCGGACAGTCGAGTCGGCACTAGGACTGGGCGGTCGTCACATCGACGTTGGCCAGGCTCCCGGCGACGAATTCGTTGTGCTGGTAGACCCGGGCGGTAACGAACTCTGTGTGATCGAGCCTCAGAACAAGTTCCTGGCAGGCACGGGCCTCCTTGGTGAGGTCACCTGCGACGGCACCCGAGAGGTGGGTCTGTTCTGGCGCGATGCGCTGGACTGGCCGCTGGTGTGGGACCAGCACGAGGAGACCGCGGTCCAGTCACCACTCGGAGGCACTAAGGTCTCGTGGGGCGGCCCACCGGTCAAACCCAGACACGGACGCAACCGACAGCGCTTGGATCTGGTCACGGCAGACCCCAGCAGCGAGGCCGACCGGCTGATATCACTGGGCGCAACTCGGTTGACTGATCTCGTCGACGCCGTCGAACTCGCGGACCCGGATGGCAACGAGTTCGGCCTACACGCACTCTGAAGGCATTGACCGCTGAGTCGCCCATGCCGATGCGCCGTCGCGCGGATCTGCCGATGAGGGTGCCCAGCTGCACTTCTCACCACCGTGAACGCTAACGGTGCAGGAGCTCGCGCCTCATCACGGGTCGGGTCGGGTAGGTACGTCCGATCTCCGCAAACCCCGCCCGTCGGAACATGGCCAGGGTTCCCGTGAAGACTGCGGATGGGGACGGGGTTCGGGCGAGCCCGTCGGTGTCAACAGGGTGGCCGTCGAGTACGGACGCACCGTGCTGCGCCGCCCAGTCCACAGCAGCCTCGAGCAGAGCGACTCCGATGCCGCTGCCCCGGTGCTCGCGGCGAACCACGAAGCAGGAGACCCACCACGCGTCAAGGTCTTCCTCAAGGATGCGGGCAAGTGCCCGGTGCTCGGCTATCCCAGGCAGCGTCGACCGCGGCACCGCTCGCGTCCAGCCGACCACGTCGCCATGGAGGTAGGCCAACAGACCGACCGGAGGATCTGCTTGGTGGATCTCACGTTGCAGCGCGTCCCGGTTTGTGGGCTCGTCGTGCCGACGAAAGCGTTGACACCAGCACGATGTGGGGTCCTTCTCCCGAGGGCCGAACACCCGTCCGACTTGTGGCCATCTCTCAGCAGTCGCCGGCACCACACGCACGGTGGTCATCGGTCCCTCCCTGAGCGCCGCAGTATGTGGGGGCACCGTAAGGGAGCCGTCCTCGGCGAGTGCACTCTCCTATGCCGCTGTCCGGGCGCGTTTGGCGAGGCACGATTCCCGGTCTCGAAGGATCGGCGCGCCGGGCGGTGGGCACCTTGAGTTGCCCGACATCCGAGAGCGTACGCCTGGGTTGTCTTACGTCGCGGGCCTGGCCGTGATGTGGAAGGTGCTGCCGCCCGAGGGCGACGGTGACGCTTGGGTGGGTGGCCATGAGCGCCCTGACGGCGCCATAGGGCGTTGGGATCAGTCACCCTCCTGGCTCGAGCTCACGGAGACATGCGTAGGCAGGGACGAAGCCCAGACGCACCGGCTCAGGTCCGGGGAGCGGCGGCTCCGCCATCGGGTGGCCGTTGCCGCAAGGCCGCATCGATCGTGCGCTCGGTGTCGGGTACGAACCCGTTCGCCACCGCCCACAGAACTGCCTTGGTGCGCGTGTCGACCCCCATCTTGCGGTAGGCCGATCGGATGTAGGACTTGACGGAGTTCAAGGTCACGTGCGCGCGATCGGCGATCTCTTGGTTGCTGAGTCCCCGGGCGATCAGCGCCACCACCTCAGCCTCCCGGGGCGACAACCCCGCTGACCGGCCCGGCCAGTCACCAGCACCGTCGACGCTCGTCTCGTGGTCGCCGGTGAGCACAACCGTCTCGCCGGCCATGATCCGCTCGAGAGCCTCCACGATCACGGGGCCAGTGAGCACCTTGGACAGGTAACCGCAGGCACCTCCGGCCAGCGCCTGATCGATCAGGGCTGGTTGGAGGTTCCAGCTGTAGATCACCACTTTCGCACCACTGTCACGGACGAAGTCCTCCAGATCGAGGTTCTCACCCGCCACCTGGCCGAACGTGTCGTACAGGACGACGTCGACGTCAGTGACAACAGCCATGTTTGCGCCGGTCTCGACCACGTCGATGCGTTCCTCTGCCAGGAACGATGCGACACCGGCGATCACCACGGCATAGTCATCGACGATGGCAAGCCGGAGCGGGCGCTTCACTGCGTTCCCATGCAGAGACCTTACGCCTGTCGGGTGCCCCCTTCATCGGCCCGGACGTCAGGTCGCTGCCCAACTGCCGCTTGATCCTGACGCAGTCGTCGCGACGCCGGCAGTCGACGACCCAAGCAGTCGCGTTGCCCGACGAGCCCATGACGAAGTTGTCTGGAAGGAGAGGGGGATACAAGGCGTGCGGTCCCTTGCTGAGCGTCAGGATGACGATCGTGTCCCCGTGATCCGAGCAGGTGGATAAGGTTCGCGCTATGGACGGTGCGATGAAGAGCGCGCTGATCGTCACCATTCCAGAGGCTGAAGCGGCCGTTGCCCTCCATCGTGCCCAGCTTGACGAACCAGCCAGCTTCGGCATCCCCGCCCACGTGACCGTGCTGTTCCCGTTCATGCCACCGTCAGAGGTCGACGCACCAGTGATCGGAACCCTCGCCGCCGCGATCTCCTCCATCCCGAGGTTCCGTGTCACATTCGAGAGCACAGGGTGGTTCGGCACGACCGTGCTGTGGCTCGCCCCGGAGCCAGCCGCCGTCTTCGGAGCACTGACGACGGCTGTTGCGGACGCCTTTCCCGACTACCCGCCGTTCGGTGGCCGACATGAGGTCGTCATACCGCACCTGACCGTGGGGAACGCCGTTGCAGCGGGCAGCGAGCTCCATGAGGCAGAAGCGCGAGTGCTGAGCTATCTACCGATCAGAGCCAACGTCACAGAAGTCGCACTGTGGTGCGGCATCGACGTGCCCGGTGGATGGCGTCGCATGATGGGGTTCCCACTCGGCTGACCTCATCCTGCCAAGGACCACTCGTGCCGCCGTCAGGGCCGGTGCTCAGTCCGACAAGCGGTAGGTCACTCCGGCTGCTCCCGCTGCCGCAAGCCAGAAGTAGCTGGTCAGCCGACGCTCCAGATACCGCAAGTCTGGGGCACGGGAACGTCACCGCCCCAGGCATCGCCTGGGAGAACGTCGGCGCAGGCCAGTTCGAGTCCTGCCGGGGGCGCGCGGTCAGATCGTCTCGGTGGCCGCCTCGAGCTCGCCGCCCGCGATCGCGGCGAGGAGAGCCGCGTGGTCGCGCTCGGTGAGGTCGGCGTACTGCTCGGCGAACGTCACCATCGCCTCGGGAGCGACGTCGTCGTCGCCCAGGTACGACGCGATCGCGATCGGGTCGCCGGAGCGGGCGTGGGCACGAGCGAGGGTCGCGGCGCAGAGCTCGCCGTAGGTCTTCATCGTCGAGGACGACTGGGTCTCGACCTCGGCCGAGCCCTTCATGTCGCGCAGCTGACGGGCGTAGAAGTCCCGCGGCACACCGTCGAGCCCCTCGGCCCGCAGCCAGCCCAGGAAGATGTCACCGGCCGCCTGCATCAGGCGCTGCCCGGCGACCACGCGTTCGCCCTGGTTGTCGACGGGAAAGTCGCCGACCATGTCCTTCGGCACGAACTGCGCCAGCACGGAGTCCTGCGCCTCCTTGACCTGGAGGAACAGCGGGTCGTCGGGGTCGCGGCCCTCGAGCAGCACGATCCAGCACCGGGTGCCCACACTGCCGACCCCGACCACCTTGCGGGCGATGTCACGGAACTCGAAGCGGTCCACGAGCACGTCGCGGTCACGACTGAGGCTGTTCCGGTACTCCCGCAGCCAATGGCGGACCCACGTGTCGAGCGTGGCCCGCTCGACGCCGGGCGCCAGGTCGCGAGCCGGCACGACCAGCGGCGGGTCGCTGATGATGCGGGCCTGGCCGTCGACGGTCTCGGCCAGCTTCGCGAACGCCTTGAGGCTGGTCCGGGACCGGGCCTTGGCCAGACCGGCATCGAACTTCTTGTCGAGCTTGGGGCTCAGCCGGTCCTTGAGGAGCGCTCGCAGCTCGTCGACGTCGAGGTGGCTGTACCAGACGTCGAGGGTGCCGCTGCCGGCGAAGTCGGTCATGGCGTCGCGGTAGCGGCGTACGGCCGCGCGAAGGATCTTGCGCCGCTTGTCCGCCGGGAACCCGTTGCTGCGACCGGCGACGGCCAGGCTCGCCACCAGGCGCTTGAGGTCCCACTCCCACGGCCCGGGGTGCGTCTCGTCGAAGTCGTTGAGGTCGAACAGCAGGCGACGCTCGGCCGAGGCGAAGACCCCGAAGTTGGACAGGTGGGCGTCCCCGCAGAGCTGGACGCGGAGCCCGCTGTGCGGCGAGGCGGCGATGTCGTGCGCCATCGACAGGGCCGCACCTCGGAAGAAGGTGAACGGCGACACGGCCATGCGCGCGTGCCGGATCGGGATCAGCTCCTGGACCCGACTGGCCGCCTGGGCCCGCATCACCTCGACGACGCTCGGACGGTCGGGGGTGATCACGAGCTCGCCGAGCTGTTCGCGTGGCAAGCGCTCCCGAGCCGCCAGACCTGCGGCTGCTCGATCTTCGACGGTCGGGTGTGGGATGACGTCTGAGTCGCTCACCGGCCCGACGCTGCCGTACGGCTCCCCGCTCGACATCACCCTCGATGGGTGAGCGTAGGACGTACGGGCCGCGAGGCGCCCGGTCCACGAGCTCAGCCGACACGCCGGTCCGGGTCCGACGATCCCGAGGCGCCGCAGGGTCCAATGGTCACGGCCCGGCGACGTATGAGATCGCCGGGCCTGATGCTTTCCCGACCGCCTCAGGGATGGGCGTAGGCGTCGATCTCGGCGAGCACCGACACCTTGAGGTCGTCCGGCGCGAAGGACGACCGGACGGCGGTGCGGGCCAGGTCGGCCACTCCCCCGGTGTCGAGGTCGAGCAGGCCGGCGGCGATCTCGTACTCCTGGTTGAGCGAGGTGCCGAACATGGACGGGTCGTCGGAGTTGACGGTGATCGTGACGCCGGCGTCACGGAATGCGGTGATCGGGTGCTCGTCGAGGGTCGCCACTGCCCGGGTGGCGATGTTGGACGAGGGACACACTTCGAGCGGGATCTTGTGGTGGGCCAGGTAGGTGAGGAGCTCGGGGTCCTGGGCGGCCGACGTGCCGTGGCCGATCCGCTCGGCACCGAGCAGCCGCAGGGCGTCCCAGACCGTCTCCGGGCCGGTGGTCTCGCCGGCGTGAGGCAGGCTGTGCAACCCGACCCGGCGGGCGGCGTCGAAGTGCGGCTTGAACTGCGGCCGCGCCACCCCGATCTCGGGGCCACCGAGCCCGAGCCCGATCAGCGCGTCGACGCGGTGGTTGAGCGCGAACGACAGCGTCGCGTCGGCGGCAGGCATCCCGCTCTCGCCCGGGATGTCGTAGATCCAGCGCAGCACGATCCCGAAGTCACGCTCGGCGGCGATCCGCGCGTCCTCGATCGCCTCGGTGTAGGCCTCGATCGGGATGCCGTTCTCCGGGTCGTGCGGCAGCACCGAGGTGTAGGGCGTGCAGGTCATCTCGGCGTAGCGGACGTTCTGCCCGCTCGCGAGCTCCCGCGCGACCTCGTAGGTCAGGTAGCGCACGTCCTCGTCGGTGCGGATGAGCGCGACCACGGCGAGGTAGACCTCGACGAAGTGGGCGAAGTCGCGGAACTCGAAGAACTGCCGCAGCTCCTCCGGATCCACTGGTACGACGCCCGGGTGGCGCATGGCGAGCTGGGAGACGATCTCGGGCGATGCCGACCCCACGTGGTGGACGTGCAGCTCGGCCTTGGGCAGGCCCGCGACGAACGAGGAGAGACTCACGCGGGCGAGTCTGTCACCGGGTGAGGGCGTAGTACGAACCCACTGCCACGGCGGGCAGCAGGCCGAGCAGGAGCCAGGGCGTCAGGATCCGCTTCAGATTGATCGCCCGCATGCCCGCCATCGCCATCAGCCCGACGACCCCGGAGATGATCAGCAGGCCGGGCTCGGCACCCGCCCGGTCGACCGTGCCGGACAAGATCGCCATCCCGGTCGCGAACAGGGTGGCTACGGTCAGCACCAGGGCCGACGCCACCCATCGTTGGACCCGCTCGACCTCCACGAGCTACTGGATCGCGTTCAGCAGGTTCTGGATGGCGACCTGGACGTTGGTGCCCTGGTCCTTGCCGTTGATGAACACCGTCGGCGTGCCGGTGATGCCGTCCTTCGACATCTGGTCGGTCGCGTTGACCGTCCACTGGTGGTAGACGTTCCCCTCGATCAGCGGGTTGACCTCGGACTTCTTGGCGCCGGCCTGCACCGCCCAGTCGACCAGGGTCGAGTCGGGCACGCCGGCCGAGCCCTCCTCGGGCTGGTTGGCGTAGGCGATGTGGTGGAACTTCACGAACGCCTCGGGCCCGGCCGTGCTGAGCACCGCCATCGCCGCGTTCAGGGCGCGGCTGGAGTATTCGGTGGTCGAGGCCCGGTCGAGGAAGGAGACCATGTGGTAGTCGACCTTGACCTTGCCGTCGGCGACCGCCTGCTGGAGCTTCGCGCCCGCCGCCTTCTCGAGGTCGTCGCAGATCGGGCACTGGAAGTCCTCGTACACCTTGATCGTGGTCGGCGCGTCGGCCTTGCCCACGACCACGTTGTAGGTGCCGGTCAGGTTCTTCGGGGTGCCGCTGGCGTCCACCGCCCGCCCCGTCGTGTCCTTGTTGCTCGAGATCACGAACATGGTGACGCCGATGATGCAGCACGGCCACCACCACCGCACCAACGACCAGGAGGTTGCGCATCCGCTCCTTGCGCTGCTGTTCTCGCATCAGCGCCTGAGCGCGCTCAGACTTCGACTGTTGACGGGTCTTGTTCGCCATCGGCGAGCCTTTCGTGGGACGAGAACAACAGGTTGTCGAGGGCGAAGCGGGTGCGCGGCCAGATCACCAGCCACACCGAGAGCAGCAGGAGTCCGACGTCGCGGGCGATGTCGATCGCGTACTGGCGCTGTGGGTTGGCGGGGACGCCGCCGTGGCCGAAGCAGCCGCAGTTGATCTCCAGGCCCCTGGCCCACACCGACGCGATGGCGATGATGAACGCCAGGAAGAAAAGGGCCGCGACCACGGCGGCGTAGCGGGTCACCAGCCCCAGCACCAGCAGGAGGCCGACCAGGAGCTCCACTGCGGGCAGGGCGTGACCCACGGCGGGGACCATCGACTCCGGCAGGATGCGGTAGGCGCGGACGTCACGCACGTTGCCGGCCGGATCGGGGAACTTGAGGTAGCCGGCGACGATGAGGAACCCGGCGACGATCAGGCGCGCGAGGAGACCGACCCACTGCTTCACAGCAACCCAGGGTACGGAACCCTCCTGAAGTCTCGCTGAGCGACTGGCACGGTGTGGCACACGCCTCACCTCCCGGCACCACGCCGTACGTCGGTAGGGTGCTCCCTTGTGAACGAGCGCCTCGTCTGGATCGACTGCGAGATGACGGGTCTCGACTACGTCGCGGACGCGCTCATCGAGATCGCCGTGGTCGTCACCGACTACGACCTCAACGTCCTCGGCGACGGGATCGACCTGGTGATCAAACCGCCCGCCGAGGCACTGGACCAGATGGTCGACTTCGTGCGGTCGATGCACGAGTCGTCGGGGCTGCTGACCGAGCTCGACGAGGGGATCACCCTCGAGGAGGCCGAGCAGCGGGTCCTGGCCTACGTCCGCGAGCACTGCGCCGAAGGTTCGCGCCCGCCGCTGGCCGGCAACACGGTCGGCACCGACCGCGCCTTCATCTCCCGCGACATGAAGGAGCTCGACGCGTTCCTCCACTACCGGATCGTGGACGTGTCCTCCATCAAGGAGCTCGCCCGCCGGTGGTACCCGCGGGCCTACTTCGCGGCGCCGGCCAAGCGCGGCAACCACCGCGCCCTCGCCGACATCCTCGAGAGCATCGAGGAGCTGCGCTACTACCGAGCGGCCGTGTTCGTCCCCACGCCGGGCCCGGACAGTGCCGAGGCGAAGGCTCTGGCCGAGGAGCACGGCGGGTCGCTGACGGGCCTCGGAGAAGCCCGCCCCGATGGGAGTTCCGGGGCCTGAGTGCCCTACACTTCCTGCCTGGCGCAGGCTGGTCCGGCGCCCATGGTGGGTGTAGCTCAGCTGGTAGAGCACCTGGTTGTGGTCCAGGTGGTCGCGGGTTCAAGTCCCGTCACTCACCCCACTCCTGCGAAGGAGCCCGAGCCCCTGACCTGCAGCGATGCGGTCGGGGGCTCAGCGCTTCGGCCGGGCTCGCAGGACGATCTTGAACAGCTCCCCGAGCGCCAGCAGGACGACGCCCGGCACGAGGCACAGCGCCCACTGGGTGCCGGAGAGCGGCGTGGTCTCGAAGACCCACTCCAGGACGAGGAGCAGGGTGACCAGCATCGAACCGACCAGGGCCCAGCACCTGGGACGGGATCAGCAAAGCCGTGCCGGCGACCGCGAAGGCGTTGCGCGAGTACCAGATGAAAAGCACCGAGAACACCAAGGAGGCCACCGCCACGACCATGTCGCGCACGAACCGCGGGGGATCCAGGGAGCGGCGGTCGGCCAGCCGCCACCTGATCTGCGCCAGCGCCGAAAACCCGTAGGGAATGGGCGCCGCCATGCCCGTCATCAGCACGAGAGTGGTGAAGACGGTGGCGCCGTTGGACCCGAGGTAGTTGATGATTATGGCGACGGGGGCGAGCACGGTCGAGTCGATGATTCCGTAGGCCGGCACCTACTTGCTCGGGGAACAACCCGATCGCGCTCAGGGCGCTCCCGCCGCTGACGTTCCAGGGCGTGAAGCTGCCAGCATGGTCGTAGAGCAGTCCGACGGTGGACACGAAGGCGTGCGCCGCGAACTTCAAGATCGTGGTGAGCACCTGGACGGCGCCCATGTTCTTGACGCCGGAGAAGTTCACGTGGGCCTGGAGCCACAAGCCGACCAGCACGAGCACGATGGAGGCCCCCGGACCTGGCGCCACCAGTAGGGTAAAGGACATCTCGTCGACACCGGAGGGATCGAGTGCGATGGAGCAAGCGTTGATCGCCGTGATGGTCGTGAGCGGCCTCGCTGGCACCGCGGCCTGTGTCGCCGTCGTGCTGGCCGTGCGCGCCGTACGCCGTGGCTACCGCGCCGCCCGCGCGCGGGTTCGGAGTCTCCGGGCGCCGCAGGCCCCGGTCACCGTCGGCGCGATGTCGTCGCCGGCCTGGTGGACGGCTCAGAACCGTCGCCACCGGCTGTGGCGTGCGGTCTCGTCCGCTGAGCACGCGGTGGCACTGGCCAGACGCTCCGACGTACCGATCGGCGACCTCCCGACTCTGACCACCCAGCTCCGGTCCGCCGCTCTCGGCGTCGACGCCGTCCTGCGGGCGAACGCCCACGGCGGCACGCTCGGTGCAGAAGATCGTGCGGCGTGCGAGCAGGTCGTCGCGGCAGCCACCGACATCCACCAGGCGGCGCTCTCGTCGCTGCGCACGACCTCCCACGCCGACACCGAGCCGCTGCTCTCGGCGGTGCAGATCGAGGTTGCCGCCCTGGCCGCCGGCGTGCGGGCCGCAACCCGCTAGGACGAGGTCTCGTCGTCCACCCCTCCGTGGCGAGCCAGGCTGACGGCTCCGCCGACGGCCAGCGCGAAGCCGAGCGCTGCCACCCCCTCCCAGCCGTCGCGGGGCCGGTCGCCGAGCACGAGCAGACCCACCAGCGCCGGCGCCACGGTCTCGCCGACCACGAGCGGGGCTGTGGCCGCGGTCACGCTGCCACGCTGGAGGGCAGTCGAGTAGGCCAGCAGGGCGACTGCCCCTGCGACGATCAACGCGTAGGCGGGCGGGCTGTGCAGGAGGGCACACAGCGCCGAGGCGGGGTAGGCGAGGCTGACCGAGTCAGGCAACATCGTGGCCGCCACGGACGTCGCTCCGAAGGCCAGGCCCGCGAGGGCCCCCAGGGCGGCCGCGCCACGGGTGCCGGTCCACCGGCCGAGAGGGATCGCAAGGACGCCGAGCGCCACAGCGGCGGCGAGCACCCACCATCCGTCGGCCCGGGTCACCGACACGGTGCCTTCGCCGGAGGCGGACGACGCGACCAGGCAGAGACCGAGCACCGTCACGCCCAGACCGATCCAGTCCCGGCGGGTCAGCGGCATCTGGAGGAAGAGGGCGCCGAGCACAGCGGTCACCGCGAGGAAGCTCGCCACCGTAGCCTGCACCACGAACAGCGGCAGGCTCTGCACGGCGACCAGGGTGAGCACGAAGCCGAGCCCGTCGAGTCCCAGCCCCACGAGGTAGCGCCACGAGCGGAGCAGGCGCAGCAGCAGCCCGGGGTCCAGCCCCTCCGCGAGCGGCACCTGGCGCGCAGCCATGGCCTGGAGCACGGACCCGACGCCGTAGCCGAAGGCCGCCCCGAGGGCGCAGACGAGCCCGACGACCTCCGGACCAGCGGACGGGCTCAGTACGACACGCCGGGGTGGTAGGCGCAGACATCGTTGTCGGTCTGCGTGGGCCGCGGCGCATGCGGGTGCTTGGGATGCGCAGCGAGAGACGTGGCGACGACCCGGTGCATGTAGGCGAAGTCCGGGTCTCCGGGGTTGAACTGGTCGCTGAGGCGGAACAGCACCGACTTGGCCTTGTGGCCCTTCGCCTTCAGGGCCAGGTCGACGAACGCCGGGAGGAGCTCCTTGGGGATGTCGGTGGACACGACCTTCTGGCCGGCCGAGGCGAGCGCCTGGTAGCGGCGGAGCAGGTTGGCCGGGTTGGCCTGGTCGATGATCGCGTTGACCACGCACCGCTGGCGCGCCATCCGCTGGTAGTCGTCGGCGCCGTAGCGGCCGCGGGCGTACCAGAGGGCGTGGAAGCCGTCGAGGTGCTGGTCGGGCCCCGGCTCGATGTAGCCCGTCGGCGGGATGCCGGCGTCGGTCTGGCCGTTGATGGCCACCGGGACGTTGACGTTGACCGTGACGCCACCCATGGCGTCGACCAGCGACTTGAAGCCGGTGAAGTCGACGAGCACGTAGTAGTCGACCGGAAGCCCGGTCACCCCCTCGACCGCCTGCTTGATCGCGTCCGCTCCCTCGTTGGCGGACTTGCCGAGGACGTGGGGATGGAGGATCGGGACCTCTCGGTAGACCGCGTTCAGCATCCAGCTGCCCGGGTCGCCCGCGCCTCGGAACCCGTCGGGGTAGAGCGCGTGCAAAGGGCTGTTGTCCGGGAACGGCGCGTTCATCAGGTTGCGCGGAAGGCTGAAGGTGACGGTGCGACCGGTGCGGGTGTCCAGCGAGGCCAGCATCATCGTGTCGGTGCGGGTGCCGTCACGGTTGGGTCCGGAGTCCCCGCCCAGCAGTAGGACGTTGACGCGACTCCGGCCGCCCCACGGGTCGGCCTGGGTCACATGGGGCCGGGTCGCCGTCGCGTTGTGGGTGAAGACCGCCTTCACCACCCCGGCCTGGGCGAACGCGTCGCGCACCACGAGGCCGGCGGGCGCCACCACCGCCAGGCAGACCACGCCGACGAACGCGACTCCGCCCCACAGGTGCGTCCGCGGCGCCCGCTGGGGTCGGAGCGCCACGAAGGTGCCGACGACGACCGCGACCCAGAGCGCCACGCACACCGAGGTCACCACCGCGGCGCGGGTCAGCCGTGAGGGGTCGAAGGCCAGGTCGAGCGCCGACCGGAGGCTGTGCGGAGACGCGAACGCCAGCCAGAGGAGTCCGCCGAAGGAGACCACGAGCACCAGCAGGCCGAGGCGCTGGCGACGGTTGTGCAGGAAGCCCGCTCCGGGGACGATCCCGGACAGCAGGGTCCAGCCCAGGGCGTGCAGCACGGAGTCGCAGCGGTGCGGCGGTTTCTTGCGCCGACCCGGCTTCACGCCGTACGACGGCATGGACATGCGGACTCCTCAGCAGGGGCCCCGAGAGGGTGAAACGACCGCCATTGTGACCTACCCACCCCCACACTCACCGCATCCCCGAGCCCACGACGCACTGTTCGGTCGGCGGGCCGGCGGCCGGGAACGCCTCGGCCAGCGCGCCGGCGATGCGGCGGGCGCGCTCGGCGTAGCCGTGGCTGGTGAAGTGGATGCCGTCCGGGACGTACCACGAGTCGCGCACCTCGCTGCGCCAGTCGTAGACGCGGAGCCGGGGGTAGCGCCGGCACGCGGAGCGCAGTGCCTGGTCGAAGGCGAGCATGTGGGAGTCGGCGTAGGGCCCCGACGAGAGCAGCGACCGCACCGTCAGCCACAGGACCGGCTGGTCGCCGATCCGGTGCAGGAGGAGGTCGATCCGCGCCGCGTAGGGATACACGCCGCCGACGACCTGGTTCGCCGCGTCGTTGGTGCCCAGGGCGACGGTCCAGCACCCGTGGTAGCCCGCCTGCCGCAGCGTGCTCACCGCCTCCTGGGCGTTGGGCTGGTCGTGCCAGCGCTCGATGATCGAGCGAGCCCCGGCGATGTCGGTGCGGACCTCACGTACGCCGACCCGGCCGAGCTGGGCGGGAAGGCGGCGACGCGGGTCGGGCAGGTAGGCCGGGCTAACCAGGCCGACCGAGGTCGACTCCCCGACGTGGGCGTCCTTCGTGCACGAGGTCTGCGGGACTCCCTGCCGCCGGGAACCGGACCTCCGGTGGTGCGGCACGCCTGGCCGCGGCACCACCGGGTGGTGGGCGGGGAGCACGGTCGCGGTGGTCAGCTGGGCGGCGAACAGGGCCGACTCCTGGCCCGGGACGGCGTCGGGCAGCCGCTCGAGGGCCGCGCAGGCCGCGAGTGACGCGGTCGCGACCACGACCACCGCGACGACGCCGCTCGGGAGGGCCCGCACCCGGATCCGCCGTACGCCGGGGCCGGACAGGAGGCTGTGGGCGAGCACGTTGTGCCAGGCGTCCCGGAAGCCGAGCCTGCGGACGGGGTTCTCGACCCAGTGCCACGACAGCTCGGCCAGTGCGAACGTCCCGGCGGTCAGGCCGATCGCCCACCAGAGACGGTGGGCGGCCAGGGTCGCCGCCGGGACGACCGCGATCACCGGCAGGTGCCAGAGGTAGACGCCGTAGGACCGCTCACCGACCCACCGCAGGGGAAGCACGCCGAGGGCGCGACCGACCACCCCGCCCACCGTGCAGGCTGCGAGGACGGCGGCCGTCGCGACCGAGACCAGCGGGAGCACGGTGGTGTAGAGATCAGCGGAGTAGTCGTCGGCACCGACCAGGAGCAGGAGGCAGCCGCCGAGGCCGGCGGCCCCGAGGAGCTCGAGGCCGACGCGGCCGGGAACGCCGCGCGCCGCGCGTACGACGTGGGGCCAGACCAGCGCGAGCATCGCGCCGACCAGGATGCCGCCGGCCCTGGTGTCGGTCCCCTCGTAGGCCCGGGTGCTGTCGATCGCACCGGGTACGGCGAGCGCGGCGAGCAGGAGGAACGACAGGGCCGCCAGGCAGACGGTCAGCCGGAGCACGGCCACCCTGGACCAGTCGAGCCGCCCCATCACCAGCAGCAGGACCAGCGGCCAGACCAGGTAGAACTGCTCCTCGACCGCGAGCGACCAGAGATGGTCGAGCGGGCCGGGAGCGGCGAACCGGTCGAAGTAGCTCTGCCCCACCAGGATCGTGTGCCAGTTCGCGACGTAGACCGCCGCCGCCAGGGCCTGTCGTCCGCGCCGGGCGAGCGTCTCCGGGTCGGTGAGGGAGGTGACCAGGAGGACGACGACCAGCATCGTCGCCAGCCCGGGGAACAGGCGGCGGGCCCGCGCCACCCAGAACCGCCACAGCCGGAACGACCCGGCCGTCTCGTGTGCCTCGACCAGGATGCGGGTGATCAAGAAGCCGCTGAGGGTGAAGAACATGGCCACCCCGAGCAGCCCGCCGCCCAGCCACGAGAAGCCGAGGTGGTAGCCGAGCACGCCCAGCACCGCGACGGCGCGCACGCCGTCGAGGCCCGGGACGTAGCGACCGGGCTCACCGACCGGCTTCGGCATCGGGACCTTCCGGGGGCGGGGGGAGGCGGTGACGAGACGTCAACGGACCCTGCCAGGAGCGGCCGTCGCGCCGGCGCGGAACGCGCCGAGACTCCCCACATATCCGCGAGCCCGTGCCACGGCCTGGCGCAGCCGGTCGCGGAGGTGGCCGAAGCGAGGATCGTGCTGAGCAGTCAACGCGTTGACGTAGCGCATCGGCCGCGCGCCGTACGACGTGGTCAGGGTGGGCGTGTACCCGATCGCTGCGACCCGGTAGCGCCCGGCGTCGTCGGTGGTGAACCGGACGTCGGCGCCGATCCCCTCGTAGAGCTCGGGGTCCGCGGTGTCCTGCTGCGCCACGGCGTTGCCGAGGCCGTAGACGACCCAGGTGTCGTTGACCGGGTCGACGCCGGCGGCGCGGTCGGTCTCCCCGGCGCTCCCGGCGAGCGAGCAGGAAGCCAGGACGCCGAGCGCGAGCAGAGCCAGGAGACCTCGGGCCGGACGCGTCGACGTACCCATCGGTCATCAGCACCTCTGCAGGAGGGCGCACCACGAGACCCGAGCCGGGCGGCTCGAGCGTTCCAGCGCAGCAGCCGGGCGGTGGAGGGACCTTCGCCAGGGGACCCCGGGACTTGGGACCCGGAAGAGATCGCGCGTCGGCCGAGCGGATTCCAACGGCGAAACGCCGTCGTTCGGTCGGTCGCCGCGTAGTCCGGACGGACCACTCGGCGCGGTGACCGATCGTTCCTGGCCCGGAAGCGGGTGTTCGTCCATGGGGCGCCCCGGGTTGCGCCTACTGTCCACCTGCAGCGTCCATCGGGGGATGACGCGGGGGCAGGACGCGAGCTTCGCACGGGGTGGAGCCGTCCGGTCTGCACACACGGGGGACCACGATGACGTCAGTCGACCACGACCGGCAGCCACGCACGATCGGACGGCGCCGACTCGTCCGGACCGGGGCTGCTCTCGCCTGGTCCGTGCCCGCCATCCAGCTCGCCTCGGCCGTTCCGGCGTTCGCCGCCTCCGGCTGCTGCCACCTCTCGGTCTCCGGCACCGGCCACTGGCGTGCCGGCGGGCTCAACTACGTCGACCTCCCGCTGGTCGTCAGCAACGGCTGCGCCACCCCGGTGTCCGGGCTGACCGTCGTGCTGACCGTGTGCGGCATCAAGAACGTGACCTACGTCGGCACCGAGCACCTCCCTGCAGGCTGGACCCAGCTCGGCAAGCCCAACAAGGAGCTGGGCCCCGACGGCAGCGGCTGCTACACGCTGACGTTCCTCACGGCCCTGTCGGTGCCCGGCAACGGCTCGCTGAGGGCGCAGCTGACGGTGAAGTCGATGGCCTACACCGGCTCGGGCAACCACCGCCCGGCGGCCACGGTCACGACGATGGTCTCCACCGCCGGGTGCGCCGCGCCGGCGCAGGTGATCGGGGTGCCCGAGGTCGGCTGACGACGTCCGCCATCCGGGGCTCAGCCCGGGATGTGCCCGAAGCTCCCCTTCTGGAAATCCTCGTAGGCCTGCAGCACCTCGGCCTTGGTGTTCATCACGAACGGTCCCGCCCAGGCGATCGCCTGGCCGATCGGCTTGCCGCCGACCACGATCACGTCGAGCTTCGGCGACCGGCTCTCCTGGGTTCCGTCGGCGGCGATCGTCAGGTAGTCGCCGGAGCCGAGCACCGCGGCCTGGCCGGTGTGGATCGGGCGGGCGTCGGTGCCGATCGTGCCGTGCCCGTTGAGCACGTAGACCAGCGCGTTGAACTCCTGGTCCCAGGGCAGGTCGAGCCGGGCGCCGGGCTCGACGGTCGCGTGCACCAGGCTCATCGGGGTGTGGGTGGAGCCCGGGCCGGCCCGCGACTCGAGCTTGCCGGCGATGACCCGCACGAGCGCCCCCGCGTCGTACGACGTGAGGAGGGCGACCTCGCCGGAGCGGATGTCCTGGTAGCGAGGGGCGGCCATCTTGTCGTCGCGCGGGAGGTTCACCCAGAGCTGGATGCCGTGGAAGAGGCCGCCGGCCTGTACGAGCCACTCCGGTGGGGTCTCGATGTGGAGGATCCCGGAGCCGGCGGTCATCCACTGGGTGTCGCCGTTGGTGATCGACCCGCCGCCGCCGTGGGAGTCCTGGTGGTCGAAGACGCCGTCGATGATGTAGGTGACGGTCTCGAAGCCGCGGTGGGGGTGCCAGGGCGTGCCCTTGGGCTCGCCGGGCGCGTACTCCACCTCCCCCATCTGGTCCATCATGATGAACGGGTCGAGCAGGGCGAGGTCGATGCCGGCGAACGCACGGCGTACCGGGAAGCCCTCCCCTTCGTACCCGCTCGGAGCCGTCGTCACCTGCCACACCGGGCGCGGCTGGTCGCCGAGTCCCGGCCGGGACAGCCGGTCGAGGGTGGTCAGGTCGTCGACGGTCACTGCGGGCATGGTGCCCACCTCCTGCTCTGCGCGTGGTCTGCGCGGTCGCCATCCCAACGGTAGTTGAATCTTGAATATTCCGCGCCGGGGACGTCATCCCGATTGGGAGCGGATCGGGCCCGCTGCTAATCTTGGACCCGCTTCGAAGCCTGCGCCATTAGCTCAATTGGTAGAGCAGCTGACTCTTAATCAGCGGGTTGGGGGTTCAAGTCCCTCATGGCGTACCACCCCTCGTGAGGGCGTCCGGAAGGGCGCCGTCCTCACGACTCGAGCTGGGCCTCGACGGCCCGGTGGACGTTCCCGTGGAAGTGGTCGACTCCGAGCCGGTCGACGGTGCCTTCGCACTCCAGCACCGCTCGGACGTCGGGCTTGACCCGTGCGAGCCGGAGGTCGACCTCGGCCTGGTCGCAGAGGACGAGGATGTCGCCGAGCGTGGCGGATCCCTGGGAGTCGAGGAAGTTGATGCCCTCGCAGTCGAGGACCACGCCCCGGGCGTCCGGCTGGTCCTGGATCAGCGTGCGGATCCGGTCCTCGAGGGCGTCGGCGGTGGCGAAGAACAGGCCCCCGTCCAGCCTGACCACGACGACCCCGGGAACCACCTCGTCCTCGGGGTTGTCGAGGACGTCCCGGAAGACCTGGGTGCCCGGCTCACGGCCGAGGGTCGGCATCTGGGGCTGGGTCGCAACACCGACGAGCCAGAGCAGTGACAGGCCGATCCCGATGACGACCCCGGCCAGCACACCGAACGCCAAGGTCCCGGCGATCGCCGCGACCGCGATCCAGAAGTCGAACCGCTTGACCCGATACATCCGGAGCATCTCGGGCAGGTTCATCATGCCCATGACCACTGCTTCGATGATGAGGGCACCCAGCACCGGCTTCGGCAGCTGGGAGAACAGCGGCGCCAGTACCAGCAGGGTCAACAGCACCGTCACCCCCGAGGTGATCGAGGCGAGGCCGGTCCTGGCCCCCGAATGGTCATTGAGCGAGCTGGCCGACAGGCTGGTGGACACCGGCATCCCCTGGAACACGCCGGCGCCGATGTTCGCCGCGGACTGCGCGACCGACTCCTGGTCGACGTCGATCTGGTAGTGGTGCTTCGCTGCGAAGGCGCGAGCGTCGC
Organism: uncultured Actinomycetota bacterium; assembly: GCA_963820015.1. Lineage (GTDB taxonomy): Bacteria > Actinomycetota > Actinomycetes > Propionibacteriales > Nocardioidaceae > Nocardioides. The sequence continues at coordinate 170,665 of CAWFYO010000014.1, forward strand.
CGGCGGTCTGGGAGAAGCCGATCAGCATCAGCGCCACCGCGGCGACGGCGACCGTCGTCGCGTGGTCGGCCATCACCGAGAGGTCCGGGAGGGCGAACGACGGAAGTCCTCTTGGCACGTCGCCGACGAGCGCGACGCCGCGGTCGCCGAGGTCGAACACGTAGGAGGCGAGCAGCCCTCCGGCGACGAGGACCAGGGCACCCGGCACCCGCGGCGCCACCGCCCGGAGAGCGAAGATCACCACGAGGGACACGACGCCCACGACCGCCGTCGCCGTCTGGCTGTCTCCCAGCGACCCGAGCCAGGACCTCAGCTCTTGGAACGAGTTCGACCCGCTGACGTCGGTGCCTGTGATCTTCGGAAGCTCACCGATCACGACATCGATGGCGGCGCCGAACAGGAAGCCCGTCACGACCGCGCGAGAGAGGAACTGCGCCACCCACCCCATCTTCAACACCGCGAGGAGCAGGAAGAGGATCCCCGAGGCGAGGGTGAGCCCCGCCACGAACGACGCGACGTCGCCTTGGCCGGTGAGCCCCGCGGTGGCAACCGCGCTGGCGGCCACGGCAGCGAGCCCCGAGCTGGGGCCCATCGAGATCTGCCGGCAGGTTCCGAAGACCGCATAGAGGATCGCACCGGCCGCCGCCGCATACAGCCCGTTCTGCAGCGGGATGCCGGCGATGCCGGCGTAACCGAGGTTCTTCGGGACGATCAGTGCCGCCACCGTCACGCCGGCGATCAGGTCACCGCGAAGCCAGCTCCGGTCGTAGTCACGAAGCCACCCGGTGATCGGTAGCAGCCGGGCGACCAGGCTCTGCGTCCCACCCGAGGCGACCGAGTCAGGATGGCGTGAGCGGTCGGACATGGCTGAACGCTAGTCCTCAGCCGGACAGCGCTTCGCCGACCACTCCAGCGTTGCTGCTGTCCGACGGTGGTGGACGGGCGCTGCTGGCGTCCTCAGCTGGTCAGTGGGGCGATGGCCTTGGAGATCAGGTCGACGCCGAAGACCAGGAAGAGCACCGCCATCACCGCGGCGTTGTGCAGGGCGAGCCAGCCCTTGAGCTCGTCGAGCCGGTCCTTGGCGCGGTCGCCACCGAGCAGGTAGTAGAGCACGGGGGCGGCGATCGTCAGGCTTCCCACGACCACGAAGGCGATCAGGGAGACGACGGCGTCGGTCGTCGAGAGACCGAGCTGCGCGAGGCCCGAGGCAGCGGCCACCGCCAAGATCAGGTTCTTCGGGTTCACGCCGGCAAGCAGCACTCCGAACGCCAACGCCTTGCCCGGCCGCAGGGCGTCGATGCCGGCCATCCACTTCGGCAGCTCGGGCTCGGCACCCGGCGACGGCCGGCCCCTCCATTGCCGAGCAGCCAGCAGGAGGAACAGGACGCCGAGCACGAGCTTTCCCCAGGCGATCGTGTCGGAGGTGGAGCTGCTGGTGGCTGCGTCGCTCTGGTCGGCGACCACGTAGACGACTCCGCTGACCACCACGAGGGCGGTCACCCACCCGAGCAGGAAGACGGGCCCGTTCACGCGGGCACGCGCCGAGAACAGCATCAGGATGACGGCGATGATCGGCACCGGGCTGATCGCCACGCCCACGGCGAACGTCAGGACCGCACTGATTCCCTGGCCCACGACTCCCCCTCGTTCTCGACGTGCCTGCTGGTTGGCTGGCTGGCTACTCAGGTCTGCGCCAAGCGCGAGAACAGCTCGACGTACTGGTCGAGGTGGCGGTCAGGCAGGAAGTCGGTCCGGGCGCGCGCCCGGCCGGCCGCGCCCAGCCGGTCGGCCTCGGCCCGGTCGCCGAGCAGGCCACCGAGGACTCCGGCGAACGACGCCAGGTCGGCCGGGTCGTCGACCAGCAGCCCGTCCCGGCCGTCGACGATCTGGTCCTGGATGCCGCCCACGCGGCTGGCGACCACGGGCGTCCCCTTCCACATCGCCTCGGTCACCGTCAGGCCGAACCCCTCGACCAGGCTCTTCTGCACCACGACCTCGGCATGGCGCTGGACGGCGTTGACGATGATCGCGTTCTCGTCGGGGTCGTCCATCGGGACCGAGGCCAGGTGGACCCGACGGCGTACGGCGTCCGGCAGCGCCTGCCAGTCGCGGCGGCACTCCTCGAGCACCTCGGCGCCCTCCGGGTCGTCGGCCACACCCGCCACCGCCGGGCCCACCAGCATCAGGTGGGTGTCCTCGAGCGAGGTGTGGTCGGCGAGGAGCGCGAACCCCGCCATCACCCCTGGCATGTCCTTGAGGCGGTCCCAGCGACTGACCTGCACCACCAGCGGCGCGTCGTACGGCGGGGGCGGGCCGTCCACCACGAGCCCTTCGGACTGCGTGTGGTCGCGCACGGACCCGGGCGAGCCGTCGCGGCGGGTGTAGCGCACCGGGCCGTCCACGTCGCCACCGGACACGAGGCCGGCCCGGGCCATCACGATCGCCACCTCGGTCGGGTCCAGGTCGGCGTTCTTGGCCGAGAACGGGTCGATGGAGGGCGGGATCACCATCAGCCGGTCGGGGTCCACCCAGTCCGGCGCGTAGACCCGGCGGGAGAACACGAAGGCGTCCGCGTCCTCGACGTAGGGCCGCAGGAACGCCCACGCCTCGTCGGTGAGGTCGTTCGAGGTGTCGCGGCCGACGTGGCAGCGCCAGGTCACCTCGACCCCGCGGTCGCGTAGCCCTTCGCGCAGTCCGGCGGTCTGCGGGTCGTGCAGCATCACCAGGTCGCGCGGGAGCCACCCGCGACCTGAGCTGGTCGAGGTTGTCCGCCAGGACCGCCTGGTAGTGGGTGTGCTCCCGCTCGCCGAGCGGGCCGCCGTCACCGACGGCCCCGTGCAGCCGGTTGTGCAGCCGCTTGGTGATCGTGAAGAACTCGGCATCACCGTCGATGACCAGCCAGCGGTTCTCGATCCCGGCACCGTTGCCGTAGGCGAGCAGCGTCTGGAGCATCTCCGCGACTCCGCCGCCCTGGGCGGTGGCGTTGACGTGCCAGATGACGCGGTCACCGAAGTCGGCGCGGGCCCGGACCGCACTCTCCTCGAGTCGCGTCAACCGTCCCCCGGGGAGAACGGTCCCGAGCCGGCTCAACGGGATGGACCCCACCTGCACCTCTTGCATGCCTGCATCTTTGCGCATCCGGCGCCGAGGGCTGTTGAGCACAAGTGCCCGGGCCCTTCGGGCCCGGTGACTCTGCCGATCCGTGGCGGACGGGGACGACCGTCGAAGGTGGGCGCCAGACCGACGCCCATGCACCGAGGAGGCAGAACCATGGTCTACACACCACCGGGCCGACCGGGCAGTGTGGTGACGGTCGAGGACCGCTACGAGAACTTCATCGGCGGCAAGTGGATGCCGCCCGCGCACGGCGAGTACATGACGAACCTCTGCCCGGCGACGGCAGAGCCCATCTGCGAGGTGGCGAAGTCCACCGGCGAAGACGTCGAGGCGGCCCTCGACGCCGCCCACACCGCCGCCAACGACTGGAACCACGTCTCCCAGGCGACCCGGTCGGCTGTCCTGGAGAAGGTCGCGGACGCCATCGAGGCCAACGCCGAGATGCTGGCCGTCACCGAGAGCTGGGAGAACGGCAAGCCCGTGCGGGAGACGCTGGCAGCGGACATCCCGCTCGCCGCCGACCACTTCCGCTACTTCGCGGCAGCGGCACGCGGCATGGAGGGACGGCTGACGGTCCTCGACGAGAAGACCACGGCGTACCACTTCCACGAGCCGCTCGGCGTGGTCGGCCAGATCATCCCCTTCAACTTCCCGCTGCTGATGGCCGCGTGGAAGATCGCCCCGGCCCTGGCCGCGGGCAACTGCACGGTGCTCAAGCCGGCGTCGCCGACGCCGTGGTCGATCCTCAAGCTCATGGAGGTCATCGAGGACGTCGTACCGCCGGGCGTGATCAACGTGGTGACCGGGCCTGGAGCCGAGGTCGGCAAGGCCCTCGCGACCAGCCCGCGGATCGCCAAGATCGGGTTCACCGGTGAGACGGTCACCGGGCGGCTGATGATGCAGTACGCCGCGGAGAACCTGATCCCGGTGACCCTCGAGCTCGGCGGCAAGTCGCCCAACGTCTTCTTCGAGGACGTGATGGCGCACGACGACGACTTCTTCGACAAGGCCATCGAGGGCCTGGTGCTCTACGCGTTCAACAAGGGCGAGGTCTGCACCTGCCCGTCGCGGGCGCTGATCCAGGAGTCGATCTACGACGAGTTCATGGCTCGGTGCCTGGACCGCATCGCCGCGATCAAGCAGGGCAACCCGCTCGACGAGTCGACGATGCTCGGCCCGCAGGTCTCCGCGCAGCAGCTGAGCAAGATCAGCGGGTACGTCGACATCGGGCGCGAGGAGGGCGCCGAGGTCCTGATCGGCGGTCGCAAGACCGAGATGGCCGGGGAGTTCGCGAAGGGCTACTTCTACGAGCCGACCGTCCTCAAGGGTCACAACCGGATGCGGATCTTCCAGGAGGAGATCTTCGGACCGGTGCTCGCGGTCACGACCTTCCGCGACGAGGCAGAGGCACTGTCGATCGCCAACGACACGATGTACGGACTCGGCGCGGGCGTCTGGACCCGTGACATGAACCGGTTGTGGCGGATGAGCCACGGGATCAAGGCCGGTCGGGTCTGGGCGAACTGCTACCACCTCTACCCCGCCGGTGCGGCGTTCGGTGGCTACAAGATCTCCGGCATCGGCCGGGAGAACCACCAGATGATGCTGGAGCACTACAGCCAGACCAAGAACGTGCTCGTCAGCACCGACGAGAAGAAGCTCGGCTTCTTCTGAGCGTCATGACGACCTCGGCCGGCAGCCTGCGGGAGCTCGGGCTCCCGCGCCTGCGCGCCACGACTGCGGCCGAGGAGGCACTCGCCCGCGTCGTGCACGAGCACGGGCCGGTCATGCTGGTGCTCTCGGCCGGGTGCTGCGGAGGCAGTGCGCCGATGTGCTTGCCCGAGCGCGAGTTCCGGGTCGGCTCCCAAGACGTCCTGCTCGGGACGGTCTCGGGCTGCCGGGTCTACATCGGCCGCCGGCAGCTCGAGGCGTGGCTGCACACCGAGGTGCTCATCGACGTGGAGCCGGGCTCACCCGAGGGCTTCTCGCTCGGGGCTGGCGACGGCCGCCACTTCGTGAGCTGGTCGTCGAGCAAGCCCCTCGCGCGAGGTGGCGCCGACGGCTAGGCCGACGGCTGGGCCGACGGCTGGGGAGCGGGCGTCGAGGCGGATCTCCAGGTCACCCGGGTGAGCACCGGATGGGTGGTGTCCACGTCCAGGCTGCCGCCGTCATCGCGGACCAACGTGGACATCCGACCGAACTCCGACTGAGCCACCGCCGGCCAGTCCTCGCCGTCAGCCGTGACGACCGCACAGCCGTCCACGGCCGCGATGTTGATCCGGAACGGGCCCGTCTCGTGCCGGGCCGCGGTGGCCAGGATCTGGGAGAGCGCCGTGAGCAGGTGGCGGGTGGTCGCTGCACCCAGTTGCTCGACGCCGTCCTCGATGACCACGGCCGGGAGGTACCCGGTGCGCTCCGCCCACCCCGCCACGAGCTGGCGGATGATGCCGACCGCCGACGACGCCTCGCCGCCCAGCAGCACCTTGGTGATCGACCCGCGGAGCTGGTCGACAGTCTCCTGCAGCCCCGCCAGCACCGGTGCGGCCTGGCCCTCGAGCTGCTCGGGGTGACGCGACAGCCGGTCCAGGTGGAGGCCGATGGCGTAGAGCTGCTGGAGGACGTCGTCCGACGCCTGCGCGGCCTCGGCGTTGCGCTGCTCGAGCTCGGCGCTCCGGACCGACTCGTGCTCGTGCTCCCGCTCGGCCAGGATCCGGGCCGTGACATCGGTGAGCATCGAGATGAAGCCGTCCGGTCGGCCGTCCCGAAAGACGGGCAGGTACTCGGTCAGGGCGTAGACCACCTTGCCGGTCTGGGTCGGCACCGCCCGGAGGAACTCCTGGCGTTCGCCGCGCAGCGCCGCCTCGAACTGCCGCTGCACCGCCACGTACCCCTCCTCGGTCAGCAGGTCACGCGCGTGGGCGCCCACGATGGTCTCCAGGGGACGCCGCAACCAGCGTGCCGCCGCGGCGTTGGCGTAGCGGTTGATGCCCTTGCTGTCGATGTAGGCGACCAGGGAGGGCAGCGCGTCCAGCACCGCGGCGAGGTCCTCGGCCCGCGTCGCGTCGAAGCCTCCCGTCGGGTCGAGATCCACCGGGTTCACGACTTTCGCCGACGCAGGTCGACGAGCGGTGGCGCCATCGGGGCCTGCTTTCGTGGTGGATGCGGTCCGGAACGACCGGTTGCGACCAGCCTGTCCGAGGGACAGCGGCGCCAACAGGGCCAGTGGTCCGGCCCGTTCTCGGACCTAGTGCCTACCGGTCCGGGCTCCGCTCGGCACCCACCCGCTTGGCAGCGAAGAGGGCGGCCTGGGTGCGGCTGCCCATGTCGAGCTTGCCGAGCATCGAGGACACGTAGTTCTTCACCGTCTTCTCGGCCAGGGAGAGTGTGTTCGCGATCTGTCGGTTCGTCATGCCCTCCCCGATCAGCTCGAGGATGCGTCGCTCCTGCGGCGTCAGGCGGGCCAGGCGCGGGTCGGAGGTCCCTCCCGAGCGCAGGCGCTTCAGGACCGCCGCCGTGACGCCGGGATCGAGGGTCGACTGGCCGTCCGCCACCCGGCGGACCGTGTCCACCAGGTCGTTGCCCGTGACCTGCTTCAGCACGTAGCCGGACGCGCCGGCCATGATCGCCCCGAACAACGCCTCGTCGTCGTCGTACGACGTGAGGATCAGGACCCGGATCGACGGGTCGACCGAGCGGACCGCCCGGCACACCTCGATGCCGGAGCCGTCCGGAAGCCGGCCGTCGAGGACCGCCACGTCGGGCCGGAGCGCAGGGATCCGGCGCTCGGCCTCCTGGGCGAGCGCGGACTCCCCGACCACCTCGAGGTCGGACTCGGCCTCGAGCAGCTGGCGGATCCCGCGCCGCACGATCTCATGGTCGTCCAGCAGGTAGACCGCGATCTTCCGAGGCTGCCCCGGGCCTGACGTCTCGGCCATGCGCCTCACGCTAGCCAGCGGAGGCGCCGGGCGCCGGAGGCCGTGGTAAGCGTTGTGACGGACCTTGGTCCCTTACCGCCGGGGCCGATCCGCACTGGTCAGCGCCCGCTGCCGGGGCCGCCCTTGCGCAGCCAACGGCGGAAGGCCCGCGGGTGGCTGGCCTCGACCTCGTCGAGCAGCAGCTCGCGGAGGCGGACCAGCTGGGTCGCGCCCTGAGGAGTGGAGATCGCCATCAGCCGCGTGGTCGCGCGCCAGGCGATGCCGAGCTGCTCCAGGGTCATCGTCTCGATCGCGGCGACCAGCGTCTCGCGGTCGGCGCAGGGGTCCAGGACGATCTCGCGGCGCACTCCTGGTCGGGATGTCGCGTCGTCGCCCTCGGACGGGAAGGGCATCCAGGAGAAGTACATGTTGCTCACCGGTCCCACCTCCTCGGCTCGGTCGCAGTCGCGGTCGTGACCTTTCTCCATCACCTCCAGACTCGTCCTCGCAGGTCGATGCCCCAAGGGACCTTGTGCCCGCCGCCTGGGGACGGCGGACCCGTGTTCACCCACCCGCTCGGGCGGGAGGCTGAGGGTGACCGACGACGAGGAGCGAAGTGATGAGCGAGGGGTCGACGGCACGCGCACTGGTGGCCTACGAGTCCATGTTTGGGAACACCGAGCGTGTCGCCCATGCAGTGGCCACTGGACTGCGGCTGGAAGGATTCGACGCGACGGTGGTCGACGTGTCGAAGAACCCGTCCGTCGACCTTGCCGCCATCGACCTCCTCGTCGTCGGCGCACCTACCCACGCGTTCTCCCTGAGTCGGGCGTCCACGCGTGCCGATGCCGTGAAGCAGGGCGGACGCACGGAGTCGGCCTCGACCGGGATGCGCGAGTGGCTCCAGTCGCTGCCGTCCGCCTGGCACGCCCCGCTGGCTGCGGCGTTCGACACCCGGGTCACCAAGGTGCGCTACCTGCCCGCCTCCGCTTCCCGCCGGGCGGCCCGCCTGCTGGTCGAGCACGGATGCACGCTCCTGTCGGCACCGACCGGGTTCCTCGTGCACGACGTGCCCGGTCCGCTGGAGTCGCGCGAGATCGACCGGGCCATCGGCTGGTCCCGCCGGGTCGCCACCGAGGCCCAGAACCGCATGGCGGCGGCGGTTCTCTGAGAAGAGGCTCCGTCATGGATTCAGGACGGATTCCCAGCGGTTGCATCGTCGTCGGCATCGACGCCGTGCGTGCCACCGACCGTGCCGTGGACTGGGCCTCCGACCAGGCCGCGCTCGAGGGACGCCACCTCCACCTCGTGCACGCCACCGAGACGCCCCTGGCCCTCGGCAGCGCCTCGACCATGACCGGTACGCCGGACCCGCTGGGGCTGGCCGCCGAGGTCGAGACCACCGGCCACGCGATCCTGGCTCGGGCCACCACGCGCGCGGTGTCGCGCCACCCCGAGCTGGTCGTGCACAAGACCCTGCGCATCGCCGACCCGGGCCGCCTGCTGGTCGACCTCTCGCTCGATGCCTCGCTCGTGGTCGTCGGCTCGCGCGGACGCGGGCACCTGCTGCGCCTGACGCTCGGCTCGGTCAGCGAGGACGTCGCCGGTCGGGCGTCCTGCCCGGTCGTGGTGCTCCGGCCCCGGCACGACGACTCGCCCCACGAGGGGGTGCTGGTCGCCGTCGACGGCACCGCCGACTCGGTGGGCCCGGTGCGGTTCGCGTTGCGGCACGCCGCCGTACGACGCCAGCCCCTGACGCTGCTGCTCACCGGCACGGAGGAGGGCGCCGTCGACGCGCCCCCGTCCGTCGTAGGGGCGGAAGGGCCCGGGCTCTCGCTCGAGCGGAAGGCCCTGGCCACCGTCCTCGCCGCTGCCTCGCCCCCGGGAATCGTGGTCCCGAGCACCTTGCTCGTGGGGCACGGCACCCCGGCCGAGTGCATCCTGATGCTGGCCGGCGACATGGACCTGGTCGTCGTCGGTCACGACCCTCGGCACGGCGTCGGTCGGGTGACCCATACATCCGTCGCGGTCGACGTCCTCGACAACGCACCCGCCACCGTCGCGATCGTCCCGGTGGAGGCGGACGCCGCGTCCTGAGGACCGCCACGCGTGAGCCTCTTGTTGCAACTCACTTGCAACAAGTTCTGTCTTGCGTTTGAATCGGCCCATGGCGCAGACCACCCTCGAGGACCCCACGCCGCCTCCGAGCGCAGCCGAGGGCGAGAGCCCCCTCCGGCGCTGGCGTCGTAGCCTGACCGGCGCCGACCGGCGGTCGCTGTGGGCGATGGGCTCGTTCATCGTCCTGCTGCACGTGGTCGGCTTCGGGGTGCTCTTCGGCCTGGTGACGCCACAGCACTTCCGGCTCGGCGGCGACCACCCGGTCTTCACCGTCGGGGTCGGCATCCTCGCCTACACCTTCGGCCTCCGGCACGCCTTCGACGCCGACCACATCGCCGCCGTCGACAACACCACGCGCAAGCTCCTCGCCGACCGCCACGACCGGCAGCCACTGTCCGTGGGCTTCTGGTTCTCCTTGGGCCACTCCACGATCGTCTTCGCCCTGGCGCTGCTGCTGTCCTTCGGCGTCAAGGCGCTGGTCGGGCCGGTCGCCGACGACAGCTCGACCCTCCACTCCGTCACCGGCGTGGTGGGAGCCTCGGTCTCCGGCGTCTTCCTGTGGGTCCTCGGGCTGCTCAACCTCGCGGTGCTGCTGGGCATCCTCCGCGTGTTCCGTGAGATGCGCACCGGCCGCTACGACGAGAGCGAGCTCGAGGCCCAGCTCGACAAGCGGGGCTTCATGAACCGCCTCCTCGGCGGGCTGACCAAGAGCGTGCGCAAGCCATGGCAGATCTACCCGGTCGGCGTGCTGTTCGGGCTCGGCTTCGACACCGCGACCGAGGTCGGGCTGCTGGTGATGGCCGGCGGCGCCGCGGCCTTCAACCTGCCCTTCTACGCGATCCTGGTCCTGCCGGTGCTGTTCGCGGCCGGCATGTGCCTGGCCGACACCGTCGACGGGGTGATGATGAACGTCGCCTACGGCTGGGCCTTCGCCCGCCCGGTGCGCAAGATCTTCTACAACATCACCATCACCAGCATCTCGGTGGCCGTGGCCCTGATCATCGGCACCATCGAGCTGCTCGGCGTCCTGGCCGAGGAGGCGCACATCACCAGCGGTCCGATCGCGGCGGTCGCGAGCATCCCCCTGGACTACGCCGGCTACGGCATCGTCGGGCTCTTCGTCGGCGCCTGGGCGATCGCCCTCGTGGTCTGGCGGGTGGGCCGGATCGAGGAGCGCTGGAGCTCCGAGCTCTCCGGCTGATCAGGCTCCGGCACTGGCCAGGGGCAGGCGGGCCAGGCGGGCGCCCGTCGCCTCCGCCTCGCGCAGCACCAGCCGTCGCTGCCTGTCGGTCACCGGACGTGGGCTCGTCAAGGTCAGCAGGTCGACGACGTCACCGCGTTGCTGGGCGACCAGGAGCGCGTAGGTCGGAGCCCCCCGACGCGCGAGGATGAACGTCACCGCGTACGCCGGGACGACCGGCAGCGTGGTCCCTGCCTCGACCACCCGCGGCGCCGCGGTCGCGCAGGCGGCTGCCACGCGCCGTACCTGGTCGAAGGCGGGGCGGGCGGACGCCACGGAGTCGTAGACGGCGGTCTGGTCGGTGTAGACGACGTGGGAGTGCGGCACGGACCCGGTGACGGTACGACGGGCCACGCGGTGCCGATCGGCCGCTGTGGTGGCGGCGCAGAAGGTCAGGGTCGGTCCGGTGGCGCTCCGTCCGGGAGCAGGCCACCGCACCCGCTGCGCCGACGGGATCTCACCCGAGCGCAGCCCGACCCGGGCGACCTCCTGTGCGGGCGTGAGCGGCAGCGGCGCCTGGATCGAGGTCAGCGGGGTGGGGCGCTCGGGGTCACGCCCCGCGGGGCGCAGGACGTGGTCGGTGGCGCTCGGCGCGGAGGAGTCCCCGCAGCCGGTCACCACCAGCGCGAGCAGCACGACGTACGCCGCTCCTGCGGCCGAGCCTCTCCTCATCGACACCCCCGTGCCCCGTCGGGCATGGCCTCATTCCAGCACTGGACGGCCGTCGTGACGAGGGCCCGGCCCGGATCGGGTCCGGCGGGCGAGGCTTCAGAGGTAGAGGCCGGTGCTCTCGTCCCCGAGGCGGTCGGCGGCGACGGCGTGGACGTCGCGCTCGCGCATCACCACGTAGGTCTCCCCATGCACCTCGACCTCGGCCTTGTCCTCGGGGTCGAACAGCACGCGGTCGTCGACCTGCACCGCGCGGGCGTGCGGGCCGGCGGCCACGACCCGGGACCAGACCAGCCGCCGCGCGCCCAGGCCTGCGGTCGCGGGGATCACGATGCCGCCCGACGACCGTCGTTCGCCGCTCTCCCGGTCGACCTCGACCAGGAGCCGGTCGTGCAGCATCTTGATGGGGAGCTTCTCCGACACGGTCAGTCCGAGGCGACCTTGCGGACGATCGCGAACAGGACGACGACACCGACCACGCTGCCGACCGCCTTGAGGATGTTGCCCGTGCGGGGCTGACCGGTGCCCAGGTCGACGAAGTACCCCTTCACCGAGGTGATCTCGCGCCGCACGATGGTCTTGGGGCTCGCGCGGTAGACCAGCTGGTCGATGGTCTGCGCCAGCCGCTCCCGAGTGGCTTCCATCTCGGCGGCGAGCGCAGCGGGCTCTGCCGTCGTCTGGGCCGTCGTCTGGGCGGTCGTCTGGGCGGTCGTCTGGGCGGCCGGCTGGGCGGCGGGTTCCAGGGTCACGCCGGAAGGCTACCAACGCCGAGAGCACGAGCCTGGACTAGGTTCTGCCTCATGACCCGTCTCGCTCCCGGTGACCCTGCCCCCGACTTCACGCTCGCCACCGACGACGGCGGCACGGACTCTCTCGCCGACCACCGCGGCCGCAAGGTGATCGTCTACTTCTACCCCGCGGCGATGACGCCGGGCTGCACCAAGCAGGCCTGCGACTTCACCGAGTCCCTGGCCTCGCTCCAGGCTCACGGCTACGACGTCGTCGGCATCTCGCCCGACTCCCCCGCCAAGCTGGCGAAGTTCCGCGCCCGCGACTCGCTCGGCTTCCCGCTCCTCTCGGACGCCGACCGCAGCGTGATGAAGGCCTACGGCGCGTTCGGGGAGAAGAAGCTCTACGGCAAGACCGTCGAGGGCGTGCTCCGCTCGACGTTCGTCGTCGACGAGTCCGGCACCATCGAGCTTGCCCAGTACAACGTGAAGGCGACCGGCCACGTCGCCAAGCTTCGCCGCGACCTCGGACTCGACTGACATCAGGTCGCCAGGTCGTGACAGTGTCTGATGCTGTCGGATCTCCCGGCCCCAGGACGCCCGCTCACCCGGCTCGGCACGGGTGCGGCATCCCTAGACTTGTCGCGCACGCGCTCGTAGCCCAATCGGCAGAGGCAGCGGCTTTAGGTGCCGCCCAGTGAGAGTTCGAGTCTCTCCGAGCGCACTCACTGTTCGACTGCGGAGCCGGCAGGGTCGGGTTGCGCCGCCGGCCGTCGCCCGAACCGCCGCTGCGCCGGCAGCAGGTCGAGCAGCTCGTGATAGGTGTTCGGCAGGTCGCGGCGCGGGCTCATCCGGTGACGGTAGGCCGAGCGCCGCCGCTCAGGAGTGCGCTCTCCACAGCGCTGCGCGCCTGTCAAGCCACCGATGACACCCGCGCAGTGCTCACCGAAGCACCTCTGCGATCTGGGGGGCGATGGCGCGCAGAGCCCGGCCGCGGTGGGAGATGGCGTCCTTGGTGGCCGGGTCGAGCTCGGCGGTGGTGCGGCCGGGCTCGTCGTCGGCCTCGAACACGACGTCGTAGCCGAAGCCGCCCGTGCCGCGGGTCTCGTGGATCACCCGGCCCCGCATCTGCCCCTCGACCGCCAACGGGTCGTGGCCCGGCACGCAGAAGGCGACGGCACAGGTGAAGTGCGCCGCTCGCCGGTCGTCGGGGACGTCGGCGAGCTGGTCGAGCAGCAGCGTGTTGTTGCGGTCGTCGCTCTTGGGTTGACCGGACCACCGGGCCGACAGCACCCCCGGCATCCCGTTGAGGGCGTCGACGCAGAGACCGGAGTCGTCGGCGATCGACGGCAGGCCGGTGGCGGCCAGGCCGGCGCGGGCCTTGAGCAGCGCGTTGCCCTCGAACGTCGGCTGGTCCTCGACCGGCTCGTCGTACGGCGCGACGTCGTCGAGGCCGAGCACCTCGACGCCGGGGAGGTAGGGCTCGAGGATCCGGCGCATCTCCGCCAGCTTCTTGGCGTTGCGCGAGGCGAGGAAGACCTTCACCGGACCCTCATGACGTCAGGGACTGGTCCTGAAGCCGGGTGAGCTCCGCGCAGCCCTTGGCGGCTAGCTCGAGCAGCGTGTCCAGCTCGGTGCGGTCGAACGGCGCGCCCTCGGCGGTGCCCTGCACCTCGACGAACCGCCCGTCGCCGGTCATCACGACGTTCATGTCGGTCTCGGCGCGGACGTCGTCGTCGTAGTGGAGGTCGAGACGCGGCACGCCGTCGATGATCCCGACGCTGACGGCCGCGACCGACCCGGTCAGCGGGTCGCCGGCGAGCGCCCCCTGTGAGCGCAGGTGGGCAACGGCGTCGGCGAGTGCGACGTAGGCACCGGTGATCGCGGCGGTGCGGGTGCCACCGTCGGCCTGGAGGACGTCGCAGTCGAGCACGATCGTGTTCTCCCCGAGCGCCTTGTAGTCGATGACCGCGCGCAGCGACCGACCGATCAGGCGGGAGATCTCGTGGGTGCGCCCGCCGATCTTGCCGCGCACGGATTCCCGGTCGGAGCGGGTGTTGGTGGACGCCGGGAGCATGGCGTACTCGGCCGTGACCCAGCCGAGGCCGCTGCCCTTGCGCCACCGGGGCACTCCCTGGGAGGCCGAGGCGGCGCACAGCACCCGGGTCCGGCCGAACTCGACGAGCACGGACCCGGCGGCGTGGTCGAGCCAGTGCCGGGTGATGGTCACGTGCCGCAGGGCGTCGTCGGCGCGGCCGTCGCTGCGGGGCGGGGCGGTTGGGGGGGCGTCCATGCCCCCGACCCTAGTGAGTGGCACCCACGCCGGTTACTTCACCTCGGCGCGCCGGATCCGCCAGAGCCCGATCACGAGCGGTACGACGAGCCAGATGAACCCGCTCACCGCGAGGTGGGCCCACTGGGCGCCGGTCAGCGGCATGTCGTACAGCTCGGCCGAGGCGGCCTGGAAGTCGATCCAGGGCGCGATGTGGGAGAACCACACCATCAGCGCCGAGCCGATCGCCAGCAGCGTCGGCAGGACGTAGCGGTAGGCGAAGAACGCGACGATCGCGGCCGGCGTGTTGAGCAGCAGGCACGCCAGGGCGAACCCGCCGAGCATGGCGAAGGTCTGGTTGATGATGAACCCGAGGAAGCCGGACCAGCCGAAGGTCCAGTCCGCGCCCGCGTCGCGCATCAGTCCGAGCAGCACGTTGCACAGGACGCCCACCACCAGGGCGAAGACGATGACGAACGCCGTCAGCGCGACGCCCGCGAGCATCTTCGCGAGCACGATCCGCATCCGCCGCGGTTCGAGCGTGAAGGTCGTCATCGCCGTGCGCTGGCTCCACTCGCTGGTGACCAGCATGATGCCCAGCACCGGCAGCAGGACCGACGAGACGAACGCCGACACCCCGACGAAGTCGCCGAACGACGCTTCCTCGTGGGGGTGCGTCGCCGCCACGATCAAGAAGATCACGTTGGCCACGAGGGCCAGACCGGCGGTGATCCCGATCAGCCACCGGCCGGCGCGGGTGTCCGCGCTCTTGCGCAGCTCGATGGCGAACAGGCGCCCGAAGGGGATGCCCGGGGTGCTCGAGACGTCGAAGCCGAGCCTCGGCGCGCTCACCGGGATGCTCACTTGACCTCCGTGCGGCCGATGCGCCAGATCCCGATCGCCAACGGGAGCCCCAGCCAGATCAGGCCCGAGGTCAGCAGGTGGGCCCACTCGCTCCCGTGGATGGTCCCGTCGCCGAGCGGCGTCTGGGCGAAGTTGAAGTCGACCCACGGCCGCACGTCGTCGAACCAGCCCATCAGCGCGGCCCCGATCGCGAACGGGACCGGGAGGACGAACTGGTAGACGAAGTAGACGACGATGCCGGCCGGCGAGTTGAGGAAGAGTGCGCCCAGCGCGAAGCCGCTGCCCAGGGCGAGCAGGAAGAGCACGAAGTAGGTGACCATCAGCTTGCCGAGGTTGCCCCAGACGACCGGGTCGCCGGAGAACGCGCCGTAGAGGACGTTGGTCAGGGCGCCGAGCACCATGCCGACCACCCAGGCCACCACCGAGACGACGAGCAGGCTGACCAGCTTGGCCAGCACCACCCGCATCCGGGACGGCTCCAGGGTGAAGGTCACCATCGCGGTGCGCTGGCTCCACTCGCTGGTGATCGAGAGGACGCCGAGCACCGGCAGCAGGATGCCCATCGGGGTGTTGGCGCCCTGCAGGAAGTCGACGTACTTCGGGTGGAGGCCGTTGCCGAGCACGACGGCCATCTGGATGACCAGCACCAGGAGCGTCAGCGCCACGATCGAGATCAGCAGCCAGCGGCCGGCCCGGGTGTCGGCCAGCTTGCGGAGCTCGACGCGCACCAGCCGCCCGAACGGCACCCGGTGGGTCGAGGCGATGTCGAAGGTCAGGTCGGTCGCGGTCATGCGGGAGTCCCGGGTACGGCGGCGGGCTGGCTGAGGTCGTCGCGCGCGTCGTCGGAGGTGAGCTCGAGGAAGAGGTCCTCCAGGCCACCCTCGGTGCCGACCCGGAGGTCGGTCAGGACGATCTGGAGGTCGGCCGCCACCCGGCCCACGTCGACCGGCTCGGCGGTGACGCGGAGGCCGCCGCCGGCCGGATGCACCTGGAGGCCCTTCTGCGTCAGCGCCTCGGCCAGCCGGGCGTTGTCCAGCGAGGTGACCAGTGCGGTGGTCTGGCCGCCCGACGCATGCCGGAGGAGCTCGTCGCGGGTGCCGCGGGCCACGATCCGGCCCCGGCCGATCAGGATCATCTCGTCGGCGATCTGCTCGACCTCGTGCAGCAGGTGGCTGGACAGCAGGACGGTGCCGCCGCGGTCGGCGTAGCCCTTGAGCAGGCCGCGCATCCACCTGATGCCGGCCGGGTCGAGGCCGTTGGCCGGCTCGTCGAGGATCAGCACGCTCGGGTCGCCGAGGAGGGCATGAGCGATGCCCAGCCGCTGCCGCATGCCGAGCGAGTAGTTGCGCACCCGGCGCTTGGCCTCCTTCGCGTCCAGCGCGACGAGGTCGAGCATCTCGTCGATGCGAGCGCTCGGCAGCCCCATGGTGCGCGCCCCGATCTCCAGCACCTCGCGGCCGGTCCGGCCCGCGTGCTGGGCGGAGGCGTCGAGGAGGACCCCGACGTGCCGTCCCGGGTTGGGGATCTGCGAGTAGTGCAGACCTCCGATGGTGACCTCGCCGTGCGTCGCCGGAGTCAGCCCGACCATGACCCGCATGGTCGTGGTCTTGCCGGCGCCGTTGGGCCCGAGGAAGCCGGTGACGGTGCCCGGCCGGCACTCGAAGCTGATGTCGTCGACTGCGATGAAGCTCCCGTAGGCCCGCGTGAGCCCTTTCACGTCGATCATGGACCCAGCCTGCCCTATCGACCCATCCGGTCCGCGTCAGGGATGCCACTGATTCCGCATGACATTGTCTTCTTCAGAGGTCGTACGTCGCGCCGGGCGCGGCCGCGGACAGCTCGCCGGCGAAAACCTCTGCCGCCTCCACGAGCATGTCGGCGGGGTCGTACCAGGGCGGGACGTGGGTGAGCACGAGCCGAGGCAGGTCGTTGCGCGCCGCCACCTCGCCCGCCTCGCGACCGGTGAGGTGGAGGTCGTCGGGGTTGTCCTCGCCGTGGCGGAACGACGCCTCGGCGAGCAGCAGGTCGGCACCGGCGGCCAGCCGGTCGAGAGCGTCGCAGGGGCCGGTGTCGCCGGTGTAGGCCAGGGTGCGGCCCGCAGCGGTGACCCGGAGCCCGAACGCCGGCACCGGGTGGGCGACCCGCACCGGCTCGACCCGGAGGGGTCCGACCTCGACCGGCCCGGCGTACTCGTGGAACTCGAACTCCAGAGCCATGCCAGGGTCCTTGGGCAGGTCGTAGGCCTTGGCCATCCGGCGGGCGACGCCGGCCGGCCCCCAGACGGGGATCGGGGGAAGGGCACCACCGGGGTGGTACTTGCGGAGCACGTAGTAGCCGCACAGGTCGAGGCAGTGGTCGGCATGGAGATGGCTGAAGAACACCGCGTCGATCCCCGCGGGATCGGCGATCCGCTGGAGTGGTCCGAGCGACCCGCTGCCGAGGTCGAGCAGGACCCGCCAGGTGCGGCCGTCGTCGTCGGTCGACTCGACCAGGTAGCAGCTGGCCGCGGCATCGGGCCCGGCGAACGAGCCGGAGCAGCCGATGACGGTGAGCCTCATCGTGGGGTGGTTCATGCGAGGCCGCCGGCGAACTGGGCGGCCATGGCGAGCTCGGGCCCGAGGAAGCGGCGGCC
This sequence comes from uncultured Actinomycetota bacterium, assembly GCA_963820015.1. Taxonomy (GTDB): domain Bacteria; phylum Actinomycetota; class Actinomycetes; order Propionibacteriales; family Nocardioidaceae; genus Nocardioides. Next base: position 188,219 of record CAWFYO010000014.1, read on the forward strand.
GATGTGCTCGAACTCGTCGGGCGCGCCGGTGGTGAGGAACCGGTAGGACGGCTCCCCGTCGGGACGGGCCAGGTCGCGGCTGACCATGAGCTTGTAGACGTCCTTGGCGCACTCCTCGGCACTGCTGACGAGCGTCACCTCGTCGCCCATCACGTAGGAGATGACGCCGGTGAGCAGGGGGTAGTGCGTGCAGCCCAGGATCAGGGTGTCGACCCCGGCTGCCACGAGAGGGTCGAGGTAGTCGCGGGCGGCGGCGAGGAGCTCGTCGCCACCGGTCACGCCCGACTCGACGAAGTCGACGAAACGGGGGCAGGCCCGGGTGGTGAGGGTGACCTGCGGCGCGGCGGCGAACGCGTCGTCGTAGGCCAGCGACTCGGCGGTGGCGCGGGTGCAGATGACCCCGATGCGGCCGCTGCGGGTGGCTGCGACGGCACGCCGGGTGGCCGGGAGGATCACCTCGACGACCGGTACGTCGTAGCGCTCGCGGGCGTCGCGGAGCATGGCTGCGCTGGCGGAGTTGCAGGCGATCACCAGCGCCTTGACGCCCTGGGCGACCAGGTGGTCGAGGCACTCCAGCGCGTACTCGCGGACCTCGCCGATCGGCTTGGGCCCGTAGGGCTGCCGCGCGGTGTCGCCGAGGTAGAGCACCGACTCGTGGGGCAGCTGGTCGATCACCGACCGGGCCACGGTCAGGCCGCCGAAACCCGAGTCGAAGATGCCGATCGGCGCTTCGAGGTCAGGACGGGACATAGCGCCACAGGCTAGGTGGTCGCACCGTCGGCGCGCGACGTGACGCGCGTCCCACCCTCACCCGTCCGTCGGTCGAGGAGGGCGCTCTGCGCCCGTCTCGAAACCGCGGCCTACTCGAAGAGCTTGGCCTGCGGGGGTGCGAACTGCGGGTCGACACCGTCGAAGAGGCTGCTCACCGACTCGCCCGCGTGGCAGCGGGCGATGGCCTCGGCGAACAATCCGGCCACGCTGCGGACCTGGAGCTCGGGCCAGTAGGCCGGCGCGGGCACGGTGTCGGTGGTGACCACCTCGGTGATCATCGGGTGCTCGCGCAGCCGGTCGACGGCCTTGCCCACGAACAACCCGTGGGTGCACGCCACCGCCGCGCCGGTGCAGCCCTGGTCGGCGAGCCGGTCGAGGAGCTCCACGATCGACCCGCCGGTGGCGATCTCGTCGTCCAGCACGATCGCCCGCTTGCCGTGGACGTCACCGACGATGGAGTCGATGACGACGCGGTCGTCGGCGAGTCGACGCTTGCTGCCGGCCGCGACGCTGACGCCGAGCAGCCGGGAGAGCTGGGTGGCGGTCTTGGCGTTGCCGAAGTCGGGTGAGACCACGATGGCGTCGCTGAGGTCCTGGGCCAGGAAGTGGTCGGCGAGGATGCCGAGGGCCGTGAGCTGGTCGACCGGCACCGAGAAGAAGCCGTGCACCTGGGGCGCATGGAGGGTCATCGTGATCACCCGGTGGACGCCGGCGGTCTTCAGCATGTCGGCGACCAGGCGGCCGCCGATGGAGATGCGCGACGCGTCCTTCTTGTCCGAGCGCGCGTAGGAGAAGAACGGGATGACGGCCGTGATCGAGGCCGCACTGGCGCCACGGGCCGCGTCGATCATCAGGAGCAGCTCCATGAGGTGCTCCTGAGTCGGCGGCACGAGCGGTTGCACGATGTAGACGTCGCGCTGGCGGCAGTTGGCCTGGAGCTGGGCCTGGAGACAGTCGTTGCTGAAGCGCGTCATCTCCACCGACGAGAGCGGGACACCGAGGTCGACGCAGATGTCCTGGGCCAGGGGGCGATGGGCGGAACCGCTGAACACGACGACATCGCGCTTGGGCACGGGGGGCACTCCAGGGGGCTGGGCGGCGGTCGGGGCCAGAGTAACCCGGTCCCGAGCAGGGAGACAGGCCCGATCAGACCCCGGAACCCACGGCCGGGCCGGGGAGGTATCAGGGCCCGGTTCCCACGCTCCTGGGACACATGCGACTCCACACGTTCCTGGTCACCGGCGCTGCCGCTGCGGCGTCCCTCGTCCTGGTCGCCGGTCCCGCGCTGGCCCAGCAGATCGACGGCACCAGCGGTGCCGACCATCTCGTCGGGACGTCGGTCCGCGACGCCATCAGGGGTCACGCCGGTGCCGACGTGATCGAGGGCCGGGGCGGCCCGGACCGACTGCTCGGCCAGGCCGGCAACGACCGGATCTTCGGCGGCGCGGGCCGCGACCTGCTCGAGGGTGGCCCGGGCGCGGACCGGCTCGTCGGCGGATCCGGCGGCGACTTCTTCCACGGCGGGCTGGGCCAGGACGTGATCCGAGCCGGCGGCGGCGCCGACCAGCTCGAGACCATCCAGGGCACCGACCACATCTTCATGGGTGCCGGCAACGACTCGCTCAGCTTCCTCACCGACGACGGCGTGCGCGCGGTGATCGACTGCGGCAGCGGCCACGACGTCGTCAACTACCTCGGGCCGATCGACACCGCCGACGTGATCCGCGGCAACTGCGAAGAGGTCAACGCCAACACCTCGGACTGAGGCGGAAGCGCCTCCTTGCGAGCAAGCCCGCTTCGGAGTTCGCTACGGGCCGCCGTCCGGACTCCGTCCGAATCGACGCATCCTCGCTCACGCCCAGAGCTGGCCCTCGAGCGCCTCCTCGGCGTCGTCGATGGTGCCTTCGTAGGCGCCGGTCGAGAGGTACTTCCAGCCGCCGTCGCAGACCACGAACGCGATGTCGGCCCGCTCTCCGGCCTTGACCGACTTGGCAGCCTGGGCCAGGGCAGCGTGCAGGATCGCGCCGGTCGAGACGCCGGCGAAGATCCCTTCGGCCTCGAGCAGCTCGCGGACCCGTCGTACGGCGTCACGCGGGCCGACCGAGAAGCGCGCGTCGATCAGGGACTCGTCGTAGAGCTCGGGGACGAAGCCCTCGTCGAGGTTGCGCAGGCCGTAGACCAGCTCGCCGTACCGCGGCTCGGCGGCGACGATCCGCACCTCGGGCTTGTGCTCACGGAAGTAGCGGCCGGTCCCCATCAAGGTGCCGGTGGTGCCGAGGCCGGCCACGAAGTGGGTGACCTCCGGCAGGTCCGCGAGGATCTCGGGGCCGGTGCCTTCGTAATGGGCCAGCGCGTTGGCGGGGTTGCCGTACTGGTAGAGCATCACCCAGTCGGGGTGCTCGCGGGCCAGCTCCTTGGCCACCCGCACGGCCTCGTTGGAGCCGCCCGCGGCAGGAGAGGAGACGATCTCGGTGCCCCACATCTCCAGGAGCTGTCGGCGCTCCGCCGAGGTGTTCTCGGGCATCACACAGACCAGGCGGTAGCCACGCAGCTTGGCCGCCATCGCCAGGGAGATGCCGGTGTTGCCGCTGGTGGGCTCGAGGATGGTGCAGCCCGGACGCAGCAGCCCGTCCTTCTCACCGTGCTCGATCATGGCCAGCGCGGCACGGTCCTTGATGGAGCCGGTGGGGTTGCGGTCCTCGAGCTTGGCCCACAACCGGACGTCGGGGCTCGGCGAGAGCCGGGGCAGCCCCACGAGGGGGGTGTTGCCGACCGAGGCCAGCAGGTCGTCGTAACGCATGGCGGCAGATGCCCTCCGGGTCGGGTCAGCGCAGGAAGCGCTCGGGGTCGAAGTCGTCGAGGGAGATGATCCGCACACGCGGGAGCACCGTGTTGAAGGCGGCCACGTCGTCCTCGAGGTCGTAGAGCGGGATGTCGAGGGCGGTGAGCTGGCTGCTGATGTACTCGCGGAGCGCGAGCAGCCCCAGCCGTCGCCCGTCCTGGAGCGACTGCAGCTGGGGGACGAAGTCGCTGTCGTGGCTGCACAGCATTACGTCGGCGTCGTCGTGACCCCGGAGCGCCTCGAGGGTGCGCTGGATGCCGAGGTCGACGACCTTCTCGTCGGGTCCGCCGGCCAGCGGGATCGGGCGGTAGCCCATCGCCAGCAGCGCCTGGACGAACGGCAGCGGCATCTGGCCGTTGGTGGCGTTGAGGAAGAACAGGCCGACGGCCGGCTGCCCCCAGGTGGTCTCCGCGAACTGGGTCAGCCGCTCCCAGCGGGGTCGCTCCTCGGGCTGCGGCCGGCGCTGGAACAGCGCGGTGCCGAGGGTCGCGTCGATGTTCTCGCCGTCGACGAGCAGGAACGTACGACGCTCGGCCATCGGGCTCAGCCGCCCGCGACGGCGGGGAGGACGACGACCTGGTCACCGTCGGCGACCGGCGCCTCGAGGCCGCCTAGGAAGCGGACGTCCTCGTCGTTGACGTAGACGTTGACGAAGCGCCGCAGGTCGCCGTTCTCGATCAGGCGGTCCTTGATGCCGGGGTGGTTGGCCTCGAGGTCGTCGATGAGGGCGCTCAGGCTTGCGCCGCGCGCCTCGACGGCCTTCTGGTCGTCGGTGTAGGTGCGCAGGATCGTGGGGATCCGGACCTCAACGGGCATCTGGGTCTCCTGGGTGGTGAGGGGGGTGGGTGGGAAGCTGGTCGACAACGGCGACCTCTTCCTCGGTCACCTCGCCGTCGACGATCCGATACGACCTGAACTCCACCGGGCCCGCGTTATTCCCGTGCTCACGTGTGCTGACCAGCACGTAGTGGGCTCCCGGCTCGTTCGCGAGACCGATGTCGGTGCGACTCGGGTAGGCCTCGGTGGCGGTGTGGGAGTGGTAGACGACCACCGGCTCCTCGTCGCGCGCCCACATCTGCTGGTAGAGGGCGAGCAGCTCGGTGGAGTCGAACTCGTAGAACGTCGGGCTGCCCGCCGCGTTGACCATCTCGACCAGCCGCTCGGCCCGGTCGCTGCCCTCGGGGCCGGCCACGATGCCGCACGCCTCGTCGGGGTGCTCGCGCTTGGCGTGCGCGACGATGCCGTCGTACGTCGCGCGGTCGAGGGTGAGCACGCGCCCAGGGTAGAGGGGATCAGGGCTCGCTCCGGCGCCGGACCATCTCCGTGGGCACTCCTCCCAGGCCGAGCCGGTAGCGGGTGTGGTCGGAGTAGTCGCCGAGCTTGTCCCACAGCGCGCGGTGGGCGGCCCAGGGCAGCGGGTCGGACCCTGTGTACCAGCTCTCGCCGAACGAGATCCACACCGCCGCCCACTCGGCGGCACAGTCCCAGTCGCCGCGGCGCGCCTCGACCAGCCGGCGCCTGACCTGGAAGGCCATCCGCGGGCCGTCGGGGCAGTTGGGCGTCGTCGCGATCGGCCACACCCACAGGTCGATCGCGGCCAGGTCGAGCTCGAGGTCGCGCAGCACCGCCGGGTCGACCAGGACGGTCGCGACGTTGATGTGCGGGCGGCGCATGACTCGTCACGCTACCCGCGACCGGCCTGTCGTGATGTCGGTCACCGCACCCGCCTCCCGAGGTCAGTGCATGGCGTCGACCAGCGTCTCCTGGAGCGCCCCGATCCACTGGTAGATGTCGTGCGCCTGCGCCCGTGGGTCGTCGTCGGGGAGCGACTCCCAGTAGTCGTCGTCGTCCTGCTCGACCTCGAGCCGGGTGGCCAGCGCCAGGCGCAGGTCGGTGAAGGTCTTCAGCCACGTCACGGCCGCCGCGGGGTCGAGCTCGACGTCGATGACGAGCTTCTGGTCGTGCATCGGCTCGGCCGGCAGCCCGGCCTCCTCGAGGGCGTCGATGAGCGCAGCCGCACCCGCGGCCTTGCTGTCGCGCAGCGCGCCCTCGGTGAAGCGGCGGAACTCGGCCGCCGCCTCGTCGTCCTCGAGGTACGCCGTGGGGAACAGCCGGGCGAGCACCGGGTCGTCGGGCTCGGTGGTCGGCCCGTCGAAGCTCAGCATCGCCTCGAGGGGGTCGCTGCTGTCGCGCGGGATCGCCGCCTCGTTGCGCAGCAGCTCGACCAGCTGGGAAGCGAGCGAGCGCAGCAGGTCGGCCTCGAGCCCGGTGAAGGTGGCGAAGATCCGGCCGCTGCGGCGGTGGCGGGAGAAGCCGCTCACTCGGGGCCTCCGTTCGAAGCGCAGCCACGCGAGCATTCGCATGGGCTGCTCACTGCTTCTCCAACGTCGCCCACAGGCCGTACTCGTGCATCGCCTGCACGTCCCGCTCCATCTCCTCGCGGGACCCGTGGGAGACCGCGGACTTGCCGTCGTGGTGCACCTCGAGCATCAGCTTCTCGGCCACCTTCTCGTCGTAGCCGAAGTAGGTGCGGAACACGTAGGTCACGTAGCTCATCAGGTTGACCGGGTCGTTCCAGACGATGGTGACCCACGGCTTGGCGGTGAGGGTGATCTCGTCGGGGGTGAGGTCCGGCTCGACCTCGACCGGGCTCGTGGTCGCCATCCACACATCGTGGCACAGCCGGTCCCGGGATCGGTGCCCCGGCGTCCGGCCTACGCTGGCCCCCGTGTGCGCGTCGACGGCCCTGCTCACCGACCACTACGAGCTGACCATGCTGCAGGCCGCCCTGGCGGGCGGGACGGCTCAGCGCCGGGCGGTCTTCGAGCTGTTCCCTCGTCGGCTGCCCGAGGGCCGACGGTACGGCGTGGTGGCCGGGGTCGGCCGGGCCCTCGACGCGCTCGAGGACTTCCGCTTCGACGAGGCCGCCCTCGAGGCCCTCACCGCGGTCGTGGACGAGCCCACCCGCGAGTGGCTGGCGTCCTACCGGTTCTCCGGCGACATCTGGGGCTACGCCGAGGGCGAGGTCTACTTCCCCTACTCACCGCTGCTCGTGGTCGAGGGCACCTTCGCGGAGGCGGTGCTGCTCGAGACCCTGCTGCTCTCGGTCTACAACCACGACTCGGCCATCGCGTCCGCCGCCTCCCGGATGACGAGCGTCGCCGGAGACCGCCCGTGCATCGAGATGGGCTCGCGCCGGACCCACGAGGAGGCGGCGGTCGCCGCCGCCCGCGCGGCGTACGTCGCCGGCTTCGCAACGAGCTCCAACCTCGCCGCCCGGCAGCGCTACGGCGTACCGACGGCCGGCACCAGCGCCCACAGCTTCACCCTGCTGCACGACACGGAGGCCGACGCGTTCCGGGCGCAGGTCACCTCGCTCGGCACCGGCACCACCCTGCTCGTGGACACCTACGACGTCCGGGAGGCCGTGCGGCTCGGTGTCGAGGTGGCCGGCGTCGGGCTCGGGGCCGTCCGCCTCGACTCGGGAGACCTCGGGTCGCTGGCCCGCGAGGTGCGCACCCAGCTCGACGCGCTCGGCGCCACCGGCACCCGGATCGTGGTGACCAGCGACCTCGACGAGTACGCGATCGCCGCGCTCGCCTCGGCACCGGTCGACGCCTACGGCGTCGGCACCCAGCTGGTGACCGGCTCGGGCCACCCGACCTGCGGGTTCGTCTACAAGCTGGTCTCGCGCGAGGGCGACGACGGCGAGATGGTCACGGTGGCCAAGCGGAGCACCGACAAAGTCTCCATCGGGGGCCGGAAGTTCGGGCTCCGTCGCCGCTCGTCGCGCGGGGTGGCCGAGGCCGAGGTGGTCGGCATCGGTGAGCCGCCTGTGGACGACGGGGACGACCGGCCGCTGCTCGTCCCGCTCGTGCGGGACGGCGAGGTCGTCGGTCGTGAGCCGCTCGACGACGCCCGGGAGCGTCACTCCGCCGCACGGGCCGAGCTCCCCCTCGCCGCCCAGCAGATGTCTCGCGGTGAGCCGGTGATCCCGACCCTGCACGTGTGAGCAGTCCGTTGGCGGCGTGTGAGACCGGGCGTGTGAGAGTGGTGCCGTGGCTCTCCTGACGTGTGACTTCTTCTCCGACGCCCTCCAGCTCGGGACCTCGATGACCGTCGTGCTGCCCCAGCAGACCGAGGAGCAGATCGGGGTGGAGGGTGGCGGCTGGGAGGGACCGCCGCCCCTGCTCTACCTCCTGCACGGGTTGTCGGACGACCACACCGCGTGGAACCGCTACACGGCGGTCGCGCGCCATGCGGAGAAGGCCGGTCTCGCGGTCGTGATGCCCGCGGTGGCTCGGAGCTTCTACACCAACGAGGCGCACGGGCACCGCTACTGGGACTTCGTCTCCGAGGAGCTGCCCTCGGTGGTGCACGAGTTCCTCCGGGTCACCGACGACCCGGCGCAGACCTTCGTGGCCGGGCTGTCCATGGGTGGGTACGGCGCCCTCAAGCTCGCCTTCACCCATCCCGAGCGCTACGCCGCCGCCGCGTCGCTCTCCGGTGGCCTCGACCTGCGCAGCCTGCTCGTCCCGCCGGACCCGCGCGGCCTGCTCGACCGGGTCTTCGGCGGCTCGGTCGCCGAGGAGAGTGACCTCTTCCACCTGCTGGAGCAGGCGTCGGGCGTACCACCCCTCTACCTGGGCTGCGGCACCGAGGACCCCCTGCTGCCCGGCACCCAGCGGATGGTCGACGCCGCGACCGCGGCCGGCATCGACGTGACCGTCGACCTGCGTCCCGGCACGCACGAGTGGTCGCTGTGGGATGCCGCGATCGCCGACGTCATCGACTGGCTCCCGCTCGGGCGCCCGGTCGGGCAGTAACGGCCCCCGATAGCGTGGACCCATGACGCGAGCGCTGGTCGTGGTCGATGTGCAGAACGACTTCTGCGAGGGCGGGTCGCTGCCGGTGGAAGGTGGCGCGAGAGTGGCCAGCGACATCGGCGAGCTGCTCCACCACTGGAGCCGCCAGGACGACCAGGCGCCGTCCTACGACGTCGTGGTCGCGACCAAGGACCACCACCTCGAGCCGGGTCCCCACTGGGCCCGCGAGCCCGACTTCGTCGACACCTGGCCGGTGCACTGCAAGGTCGGCACCGACGGGGAGGCGTTCCACCCCAACCTCGACCCCCAGCCGTTCGACGCGATCTTCCTCAAGGGCGAGCACGCGGCGGCCTACTCCGGCTTCGAGGGGCGGGCGGCTGACGGGCGCGGGCTCGCGGAGTGGCTCGCCGCGCACCACGTCGACTCGGTCGACATCTGCGGCCTCGCCACCGACCACTGCGTCCGGGCGACGGCGCTCGATGCCGTCGCGGCGGGGTTCGCGACCCGGGTGCTGCTCGACCTGTGCGCGGGGGTGGCCCCGGAGACCACGGGGACGGCGATCGAGGAGATGCGCAGCGCCGGGGTCACCCTCGGCTGAGCGCCTCCAGCGGACCGCTGATCCGCGGGGCCATCGCCTCGGCGAGCGCGACCAACCCGCTCAGGGGGCGCACCATCACCTGGAACTCGGTGACGAGGCCGTCGTCTCCGACGCCGATGATGTCGACGCCCTCGACCGCCTTGCCGCCGACGTTCGCTGCGAACAGCATCACGCTCCCGCCGCCGGCGTCGTCGGTGAAGGTGCGGGTGTAGCGGAAGTCCTCGAAGACCTCCATCACCGCACGGAGGAAGACCATGGTGGCCTCACGTCCGACGTACGGCTTGAACATCGCCGGGCTGCTGAACACGCAGTCCGGCGCGAGCAGCGCCTCGACGGCGTCGGCGTCAAGCGCCTCGATGGCGCGCTTGAGCGGTTCCATCACTCCCCCTCGAAGGTCGGTCAGCGTCGTTCGGCGAAGGCGGCCATGCCCTCCGCCGCGTCGTGGCTGCGCAGCAGGATCGTCTGCCCGGTCCGCTCGCGCTCCAGGGCCTCGTCGAGGCCGGCGAACGCGGCCGCGTTCACGGCGCGCTTGGTCGCGGCCTGACCCAGTGGCGCGCCGGCGGCCAGCCGGCCGACCACGTCGGCAAGCACGCCCTCGAAGGCCTCGTCGTCCGCGAGATGACTGACCAGCCCCGCCGTGTGGGCCTCCCGACCGCTCAGCGGCTCGCCCAGCAGCGCCATCCGCATCGCCCGAGCGCGTCCGATCGACGCGGCCACGGTGGCGGTCGAGCCGCCGTCGGGCATCAGCCCGATCCGGGCGAAGGCCAGCAGGAACGTCGCCGACTCCGAGGCGACGCACAGGTCGGCGGCCAGCGCGATCGAGCAGCCCACTCCGGCCGCCGCCCCGTGCACCGCGGCGACGACCGGCTTGTCCAGCCGGATGACCGCACGGACGATCCGGTTGGCGCGGTCGAGCGCACGTCCGTCGAGCGGCGCCTCCTCGTCGTACGGGGAGATGTCGGCGCCGGCACAGAAGCCCCGGCCGGCGCCCCGGAGGACGACGACCCGCAGGTCGACCTCCGACGTCGCGCGCTCGAGCTCCTCGGCCAGCGCGTCGGCGAGCTCGGCGGACAGAGCATTGAGCCGGTCGGGCCGGTTCAGGGTCAGCGTGAGCACGGGTCCGTCCCGGGCGGTGCGCAGTGAGTCCATCTCACGCGCCCCACTTCTCGGCGAGGGTCCGGATCACGTTGAGGTTGCGGTTGGTGGCGACCCCGAGATGCTTCTCGACGACCGCGTTGTCCAGCGTGGCGGTGTGGTAGCTGTTCCCGAGCAGCAGGTGCACGCCACGGCCGTCGACCACGACCCGCTCCCCGTCGCGGGCGGCCCCGTCGAGCTTCTGCACGGCGGTCGCAGAAGGGGCGTCCTTGAGCAGCGAGACGTAGTGCCGTCCGTCGTGGGACTTCCCGACCTCCTCGGCCTGGGCAGCGATCGCGCTCAGCTCCTCGGGCGTCACCACGATCGTCGGCACCTCGAAGCCCGCCTCGGCCGCGAAGGCCCTCTCCAGGGCTGCCTCCACCTTCGCCCGGCTGCGCAGCGGCGTCGTGACCCGCACGTTGCCGGTGTTGATGTAGGTCTCGACCTCGCGACAGCCGGCCGTCTCGCAGGCCTTCACGATCGCAGCCTTGGCGAACTGCCGCTTCCCGATGTTGATCGCCCGGAGGAACGCGATGTACGTCGGCATGACGTCATCTTGCCGCACGACCCGCACCCGGCCGCCGCCTCGGTATCCTGCCCGGATGCCCACTGACCTCGAGGAGCAGAGCTCCGAGCTCGTGCTGTACGCCGCTCGACTGGTGCGCGCGGTCCGGCGGCGCCTCGGGCACCCCGCCGGCATCCGGATCCTCTCGCTCCTCGAGGAGCTCGGGCCCACGGGCGTCACCCAGCTGGCCGAAGCCGACCGCTCGTCGCAGCCGACGGTCTCCGGCGCGGTCCGCCAGCTCGCGGAGCAGGGACTGGTCTCCCGCAACCCCGACCCGCTGGACGCGCGCCGCAGCATGGTCAGCTTGACCCCCGCAGGCACCCGCAAGCTCCAGGACGCGCGACGCGACAACGGCATCGCCGTGGCCGAGCGGCTGGCGCGCACGGGCCACACCGCCGACGACGTCGCCGCCGCGGTCGCGGTGATGCGCGATGTGATGGACGAGAAGCTCTGAGTGCGGGTCAGGTGATCGTGAGCGCCTGATCGTCCGCGACCAGCGTCCAGTCCACGCTCGCGAACTGGCCGGGGTCGATGGTGTGGTTGGTCCCGACCCAGTCGATCAACAGCTGGCGGATGTCGGTGGAGTTGCTGTAGACCACCGGCGCCGTCTTGACCGCGGGGAAGCCGCCGCCGCCACTCTGGCGGTAGTTGTTGACGGCCAGCACGAACTGGTCGGTGGGCTTGACCGCGGTGCCGCCGTAGGCGAGGTCCAGGACTCGCGAGCCGGGGTCCTGCGCGATGTCGACCCGGTAGGTCAGCCGCTGGTCGAGGCCGGCGATCGTGTCGAAGTTGTAGTCGGGGGTGCCGTTGGGGGCCGTCGGCGTGACGGCGTTCGTGACGTCGGCCATGGCGTAGGTACCGGGGCCGGGGACCTTCTTGAAGTACCGCATGGAGTACTCCAGGTAGTCCTGGACGTCCTGTCCGCTGACCTTCACCCCGAACAGGAAGTTGTCGTAGATGTAGAGGCCGGCCACGTCACGCCGGCTCACGGCACCGGCCGGGAACGAGGCGTTGCGGTTGAACGGCGCAGCGATCGACAGCACCGGCAGTGCGGCGTCGGCACCGGTGAGGCCCTGCTTCACGGCGTCCGCCTGGACGTAGTTGACGAAGTCGATGATCGGGACGTCCTGGACCGGGGCCCGGGCGGCCGACATCGCCTGGGTGGAGGTGCCGATCACGGTGTTGACGTAGGCGACGACCTTGTCGTGCTGTGCGCGGACCGCCGCGGCCACCTCGGCGTCCTCGGCCGCGACGTTGGAGTTGAGGGTCTGCGACGAGGCGGAGGCGACCGACCAGCGGTGGCCGTGCCGCACCAGGTCGAGCTCCATCACCGCGAGCCGCATGCCCCAGTAGTCGGGCTCGCAGAGCAGCACCTGGCGCCCGGTGGCGGTGTTCGTGACGAACTTCTGCGGGATGTCGACGTGGGCGTGCCCGACCAGGATCGCGTCGATGCCGGGCACCTGCTCGGCCACCAGCGACGAGGCGTTCTCCGGGTACGGCAGCGCATCGCCGTACGACGAGCTGGTCGAGGCGCCCGAGTGGGCGGCGACGACGACGATGTCGCAGCCGAGCTTCTTCAGCTTCGGCACGTAGATCGCGGCCTGCTCGACCAGGCCCGGGAAGTCGATCCGTCCGGAGACGTTGTCGCGGTCCCAGATCGCGATGCCGGGGTTGGTGAGGCCGAGGATGCCGACCTTGATGTCGGGCCCCTCGGGCATCCGGATGGTCTTCAGGACGTACGGCGGGAAGACCGGCAGGCCGCTGGCCGGGTCGACCGCGTTGGCGCCGAGCAGGGGGAAGTTCAGCTGCTTCTCGTAGGCCCGCAGCAGCGGGATGCCGTAGTTGAACTCGTGGTTGCCCAGGGCGGCAGCGTCGAAACCGATCAGGTTCATGCACGCCGCCATCGGGTGCGTGCCACCGGAGGTGATCGGCTCGACCTTGGCGTAGTAGTAGGCCAGCGGGGTGCCCTGGATCGTGTCCCCCGCGTCGAGCATCAGCAGAGGCTGGCCGGCGAGGCGGGCCCGCTGGGCCTTGATCAGCGTCTGCACCTTGGCCAGGCCGATGTCGTTGTGCGCGGAGTCGTCGTACTCGGCGTTCTTGTAGTAGTCCCAGTTGAAGACGTTGCCGTGCAGGTCGGTGGTGCCGAGGATCGTCAGCCGCGTGGCGTGGCCGCCGTGGGCGGTGGCGGCGGAGGCGGCGGGGGCGACGTAGCCGGCGGCGGCCAGAGCGGCGGCGCCGGTGAGGACACCACGGCGCGAGGGGGTGGGAGCAGACATGCGAGAAACCTTCCGAGTCGAGGTGGTCCATTCCTACCCGACCGCCGGCAGGGCAGGTCAAGGGGGTCGCGGCAGCCGTCACCCGGCGTTCATCCGTGCGAGAGGTCACACCGGGAACAAGACCTGATCATCATAGGTTTCCTATGTAGACTGGCGCCCGACCCATCTCGGAAGGATCTCTGTGACCACCCAGGCCCCTCACTCCCACGACGCCCCTGCCACGAGCGGATCGTTCTTCGCGCAGCCCCGAGCGGTGTGGGCCGTCGCGTTCGCCTGCGTGATCGCGTTCATGGGCATCGGCCTGGTCGACCCGATCCTCAAGTCCATCGCGGTCCAGCTGGACGCGACGCCGAGCCAGGTCTCCTTGATGTTCACCAGCTACATGGCCGTGATGGGCGTGGCGATGCTGGTCACCGGCGTGGTCTCCAGCCGGATCGGCCCCAAGCGCACCCTGCTCAGCGGACTGGTCCTGATCATCGCCTTCGCGGCCCTGGCGGGGTCGTCGGACAGCGTCGGCGCCGTCGTCGGGTTCCGCGCGGGCTGGGGGCTGGGCAACGCGCTCTTCGTCGCGACGGCCCTGGCGACCATCGTGATGTCGGCGACCGGAGGGACGGCGCAGGCGATCATCCTGTTCGAGGCCGCTCTGGGCATCGGCATCGCGTCCGGGCCGCTGGTCGGCGGCCTGCTCGGTGAGCAGTCGTGGCGCGCGCCGTTCTTCGGGGTCTCGGTGCTGATGACGATCGCCCTGGTCGCGACCGTCTTCTTCCTGCCCGCCACTCCCCCGACCGGGCGACGTACCTCGCTGGCCGACCCGTTCCGCGCCCTGCGGCACCGTCCTCTGCTCGTGGTGGCGTCGACCGCGGTCTTCTACAACATCGGCTTCTTCACGATCCTCGCCGCCGGCCCGTTCGCCCTGCCCGGCGCCGGGATCATCCAGATCGGGTGGATCTACTTCGGCTGGGGCGTGCTGGTGGCGGTCGTCTCCGTCTTCGTGGCGCCGCGCCTGCAGCGGCTGGTCGGGACCGTGCCGGCCGTGGTCGGCACCCTCGCGCTGTTCATGCTCGACCTGACCGTGATGGCCGTCTACGCCGACCAGCAGGCCGTGGTCGTCGTCGGCATCGTGCTGTCGGGCGCCTTCATCGGCAGCAACAACACGCTGATCACCGAGGCCGTGATGGGCGTCGCACCGGTCGAGCGCCCGGTGGCCTCGGCGGCGTACTCGTTCGTCCGTTTCTGCGGCGGCGCGATCGGCCCCTACGTCGCCCTCAAGCTGTTCGGCCTGCCGCCCGACGTGCACGTGCACGCCCCGTTCTGGTTCGGCGCGGCGATGGTGGCCGTCGGCGTGGCGATCCTCGGCGCCGGCGCAGGGGTGGTCAGCCGCGCTCTGGAGGGCCACCGCGAGTCACGGGCGCAGGAGGTCGAGGCCGTCCTGGTCGGCGACCTGGACTGACCGCGACGTCGACGGCGCGGATCTCTCGCGGCGGGCGCCGCGCGGCGTACCGTCGTCCGGTGCCCTGCGACTACTGCGGTCTGGACTTCGACCCCATCTCCACGCGCTGGCTGTGCCCCCACTGCCACATGAAGGCCAACTGCTGCGACGGCGCGCCCCTGGCCGAGTGCAAGGTCGAGCCCGCATCCCCTGCAGCACAGGCCTCCTGACCAACCGGTCGTGGGCGTGCGGCGCGACGCGGTACCGTCGTCCTGTCGGCGAGATCAGCGGCAGGTCTGTGTGACAGGTTGGTGCGCGTGTTCGACAACGCCTGTGAGGCATCGGCTCGAGCGAGAGCTCTTCGGGTTCGACTCCCGATTCCGGGTGGTGACCGGCGGCGGAAGCCCGCCACGCCTTGCGGCGGGTCGACGGTCGCGTGCCTGCACGCGCCCGGTGGCCCAGGCCGCGCGGCGACGTGGCGCGCGGTCATCACTCACGACTGCATCTGTCCGACCGGACGACGACGAAGGAGGTAGCCGGTCATGTCCCTGTTCACCCAGCCCCTCACGGTCCAGCCGTGGCAGCGGGTCCTGGAGCGGCTCGACGGCGCCTCGACGGTGGTCCTCGAGCCCGGCCGGCACCGGCGCCGCCAGCGCGCGACGTACCAGGTCCTCGACGTCCGCGAGCAGCTGCTCACACTGTCCCCGCAGGAGGTCCTCACCGCCGACGGGGTGACGGTCAAGGTGACCGCCGCGCTGCGGTGGCGGATCGCCGATCCCGTCGTCTTCACCGAGGCGGTGGCCGACCCGCTGGCACGGGTCTACCTCGCGGTGCAGGTCGCGCTGCGCGAGGGTCTCGCGCAGCTCGAGACCGACGCCGTGGTGCGCGCCGCGCGGCAGTCGGTCACCGACGCCGCCACGGCGTCGGCGGTCGACGCCGGCCACACGGTCGGCGTCGAGGTGCTCGGGGTCGTGGTCAAGGACGTCGTGCTGCCCGCCGACCTGCGATCCGCGTACGCCGCCGTGGTCACCGCCCGGCAGCGCGCCCAGGCGCAGCTCGAGGTGGCGCGGGCCGAGACGGCCGCGCTGCGTGCGCTGGCCAACGGCGCCAAGCTGCTCGACGACCACCCGGCGCTCGCGCAGCTGCGGCTCGTGCAGTCGCTGCCGATCGGCTCGACCATCGAGCTGAACCTCCCGGCGCCCGACTGAGTGCCCCCACCTCGTCGTCGCCGAGCGTCAGCGGTGCTGCTCGACCGGACGGGCCGGGTAGGGTGCCCGCGTGACTCGTCGGATGGCGCTCCGGCCGGAGCGGGTGCTCGACGTCGTGTCCGGAGAGCTGCTGAGCGGGCGTGCCGTCCTCGTCGAGGACGACCGCATCGACGACGTCGTGGCCGCGCCCGACGTGCCGGGCGACGTACCGGTGCTCGACCTGCCGGGGCACACGCTGCTGCCCGGCCTCATCGACTGCCACGCCCACCTGGTGGGCGAGGAGGACAGCGGTCACGGGTACACCGAGCTGTTGACCCGCACCGGGGCCCAGGAGGCGATGACCGGGGTCCGCAACGCCCGCGACACCCTGCTCGCCGGCTTCACCAGCGTGCGCGACGTCGGCACCTACCGCGCCTTCGTCGACGTCGCGCTCCGCGACGCGATCGAGGCCGGCTGGACGCCCGGACCGCGGATGATGGTGTCCGGTGCCTACGTCAGCTGCACCGGTGGCGGCGGCGACATCAGCGGGCTCGCTCCCGACGCCGAAGCGCTGGTGCCCGCCGAGCTGCGGGTCGGTGTCGTGGACACCTTCGACGACGTACGCCGGGTGGTCCGGCGGATCCTGTACGGCGGGGCAGACCTGATCAAGCTGATCGCCACCGGTGCGGTGATGTCCGACAACGGCAACCCCGGCGTGCCGGAGCTGACCGAGGAGCAGATCCGCGCCGCCGTCGAGGAGGCCGCCCTCCACGGCGCTCACGTGGCCGCCCACGCCCACGGCGCGGAGGGCATCAAGCGCGCCATCCGGGGTGGCGTGCACTCCGTCGAGCACGGGTCGCTCATGGACGACGAAGGCGTGGCGCTGATGGCCGAGCACGGCACCTGGCTGGTCGCCGACATCTACTGCGGCGACTACATCGCCGAGATCGGGCGGCGGGACGGCTGGAAGGCCGACGTCCTGCGCAAGAACGACGAGACGACGGTGGCGCAGCGCGAGATGTTCGAGAAGTGCGTGGCGGCCGGGGTCCGGATCGCCTTCGGCACCGACAGCGGCATCTACCCGCACGGCCGGAACGCGCGACAGCTGGCTTACCACGTGCGGCACGGCCAGACCCCGCTCGAGGCGATCCGGGCCGCCACCCTGCAGGCCGCGGACCTGATGGGCTGGGCGGACCGGGTCGGGCGGATCGAGGCCGGCCGCTGGGCCGACCTGATCGCCGTACCGGGTGACCCGACGCACGACGTACGCCTCCTCGAGGACGTCCCCTTCGTGATGAAGGGCGGCGAGGTCGTCCTGCATCACGAAGGGGACGCCATCTGACGCCGAGCCGTCACCTGCCGACTCGGCGAGGTCAGAGATTCCCGCGGAGCTCCTGCTCGCGCTCGATGGACTCGAAGAGGGCCTTGAAGTTGCCCTTCCCGAAGCCGAGCGAGCCGTGCCGCTCGATGAACTCGTAGAAGACCGTCGGGCGGTCGCCGACCGGCTTGGTGAAGATCTGGAGCAGGTAGCCGTCCTCGTCGCGGTCGACCAGGATCTTGCGCGCCTTCAGCTCCTCGATCGGCACCCGCACCTCGCCGATCCGGGCCCGCAGCTCGGGGTCGTCGTAGTAGGCGTCAGGGGTGTCGAGGAACTCCACGCCGTTGTCGCGCAGGATGTCGACGGTGCGCAGGATGTCGCCGGTGGCCAGGGCGATGTGCTGGCAGCCGGCGCCCTCGTAGAACTCGAGGTACTCGTCGATCTGCGACTTCCGCTTGGCGATCGCCGGCTCGTTGAGCGGGAACTTCACCCGGTGGTTGCCGCTCGCCACGACCTTCGACATCAGCGCGGAGTAGTCGGTGGCGATGTCGTCGCCGATGAACTCGGCCATGTTGGTGAACCCGAGCACGCGGTTGTAGAACTCCACCCACTCGTCCATCCGGCCGAGCTCGACGTTGCCGACACAGTGGTCGACCGCCTGGAAGAGCCGCTTCGGGTGGCCCTCGCGTCGGGTGACCGTCGTGGCGGCGGCGACGTAGCCGGGCAGGAACGGGCCGTCGTACCGGCTCCGGTCGACCAGGGTGTGCCGGGTCTCGCCGTACGTCGCGATGGCGGCGGTCCGGACCGTGCCGTGCTCGTCGGTGACGTCGTGCGGCTCGTCGAGGATCGTCGCGCCCTGGGCGCGCGCGTGCTCGATGCACTGGTCGACGTCGGGCACCTCCATCGCGAGGTCGACGACGCCGTCGCCGTGCCGGCGGTGGTGGTCGAGGACCGGGCTGTCGGGGGTCACGCCGCCGGTGAAGACGAAGCGAGCACTGCCCGAGCGCAGGACGTACGACTTGCTGTCACGGCGGCCGTGCTCCGGGCCGGCGTACGCCTCGAGGTCCATCCCGAAGGCGAGCTGGTAGAACTGCGCGGTCTGGGTCGCGTTGCCGACCACGAAGCCGACGTAGTCCTGGGCGATCACCGGGAACGGGTCGTTGGTCGCGTCGTACTCGACCAGCCCGACCAGCTGCTTGAGCTGGTCGAGGGTCAGGTCTGCCTTGAGCTCCTCGGCGGTGAGGGCGCCGCCGGTGGACGGGGTCTCGTGGGTGGTGGTCATCCGGACACCCTGCCGTCCGGTGACAAACTGTGCAACAGTACGCCGAATCACTGGGCATGTTGCACACCTCAGGAGCCGAGATGGACGACCTCGACCGCAGATTGCTCGCCAGGTTCGCCGAAGATCCCCGGATCGGCGTACTCCAGGCCAGCCGCGACCTCGGGGTGGCCAGGGGCACGGTGCAGGCGCGGCTCGACAAGCTCACCGAGGCCGGGGTCATCACCGGCTGGGGCCCGGAGCTCTCCCCCGAGGCGCTCGGCTTCCCGGTCACGGCCTTCCTGACGCTGGAGATCCGGCAGGACAGCGACCGGCACGGCGGTCACGACCGCGTCGCCCGCCACCTCGCCACCATCCCGGAGGTGCTCGAGGCGCACACCATCACCGGCGCCGGCGACCTCTTCGCCCGGGTCGTCGCCCGCTCCAACTCCGACCTCCAGCGGGTGATCGACCTCGTCCTCGCCGACCCCGCGATCGTCCGCTCCTCCACCGTCATCGCCCTCGCCACCCAGATCCCCTACCGCGTCCTCCCCCTGGCCCACGCGCGATAGTCCCCGACGTTCTGGTGGGGCTCGAGGCTGGGACCCGACCAGAACGTCGGGGACTATCGGTCAGGAGAAGATCATGCAGGTCGAGGTGGCGTGGGCGACCAGCCGGCTCGTCGGCGTCGAAGAGCTGCGCCTGGGCGAGCGCCGTACGGCGGCCGCGCTGGACCACCGTGCCCTCGGCCCGGAGCCGACCGGAGTCGGTGGTGACCGGGCGGAGGAACTTCACGGTGAGGTCGAGCGAGGTGTAGAGCTCGCCGACCGCCAGGGTGGAGTGGACCGCGCAGCCGGTGGCGGTGTCGAGCAGCGTGGAGATCACGCCGCCGTGCACCGAGCCGATCGGGTTGTAGTGCCGCGTGCAGCGGCACCAGCTCGACGCTGACCGCGCCGCGCTCGGCGCGGAAGCCGTCCATCCCGAGCGTCTCGGCGATCGGGGGCGGCGGCAGCCGGCCGTCGAAGATCGCCTCCAGCTGCTCGAGGCCGTCCATCGCTGCTCAGGTCGACGATCCTGGGTCTGGCTCACGGACGCAGCCTGCGCCACGATTGCTGGGTCTGTCAACAAGACTTAGACTGTCGGCCATGAGCACCGCTCCTCCGGCCCTGGCCTGGTCGACCGACAACTGCACGGTCGGACGCACGATGGCGATCCTCGGGGAGCGCTGGACCTTCGTCGTCCTGCGCGAGATCTTCAACGGCGTACGCCGCTTCGACGACATCCGCGCGCACTGCGGCATCCCCCGCCAGGTGCTGAGCAACCGGCTCGCGCTCCTCGTCGAGCAGGACATCCTGCGCCGCGAGCCCTACCGCGAGCCCGGCGAGCGCGCCCGCGCACGAGTACCGCCTGACCGCCAAGGGCTTCGACCTCTACCCGGTGCTGGTCGCGATCGCCGACTGGGGCGACCGCTACGTCGCCGACCCCGCCGGGCCCACCGGTCGAGTTCGTGCACCGCGACTGCGGGTCGCCGGTCGCACGCCGTCGTCGAGTGCGCCGACGGTCATCGGGTCGAGCGGCCGCGCGACCTGGCGCCGCACCCGGCCCGGGCGCCTGCCTCGGGTCGGACGTCGTCAGCGTCACGGATCGAGACCAGGTCAGGCGGAGGGTTTGGCCGCCCACTCGCGGAGGCGGTTGATGCGGGCGAGCAGCTGGTCGGCGTTGGCGATCGCCGCGGCCGGGCCGCCGAGCTCCTTGCGCAGGGCGGCGTGGGTGACGCCGTGGGCCTGGCCGGTGCGGTGGTGCCAGGCGCCGATCAGCCCGTTCAGCTCGCGCCGGAGTACGGCGAGCTGCTCGTGGGTGGTCGGCTCGCGGGACGGCTCGGGCTCGGCCGCCGCGGCAGTACGACGCGAACGCTGGCGGTGGTGGAGCAGCTCGCGGACCTGGTCGGGCTCGAGCAGGCCGGGGATGCCGAGGAAGTCCATCTCCTCGTCCGACCCGACGTGCACCTCGCCGGCGTGCCCGAACGCAGCACCGTCGAAGACCACCTGGTCGAAGCGTGCCTGCGACCCGAGGGCCTCGAAGCTGCCCAGCAGGTCGTCGGAGGCGCCGATGTCGGCGTTGGCGCGGTCGAGCAGGTCCTGCTCGGCGGCGAAGATGTCGTCGTCGTCGCGGACCGCACGCCCCAGCACGTGGTCGCGCTCGACCTCCATCTGGGCGGCGAGGCCGAGCAGGTGGGGCACCGACGGGACGAACAGCGATGCCGTCTCCCCACGGGCCCGCGCCCGCACGAAGCGGCCCACCGCCTGGGCGAAGAACAGCGGCGTCGCGGTGCTGGTCGCGTAGACCCCCACGGCCAGCCGCGGCACGTCGACACCCTCGCTGACCATCCGGACCGCGACCATCCAGCGCGCGTCGGACTCGGTGAACGCGGCGATCCGCTTGGACGCCGCCTTCTCGTCCGACAGCACGACGGTCGCCTTCTCGCCGCTGATCGAGTGCAGCAGCGCGGCATAGGCCCGCGCGGAGTCCTGGTCGGTGGCGATCACGAGGCCGCCGGCGTCGGGCACGTGGCGCCGTACCTCGGTCAGCCGACGGTCGGCCGCGGCCAGCACCGCCGGGATCCAGTCGCCCTGGGGGTCGAGCGCGGTCCGCAGTGCCTGCGCCGTCAGGTCCTTGGTCAGCGGCTCCCCCAGCCGCGCCGCCACCTCGTCGCCGGCCCGGGTGCGCCAGGCCATCTCGCCGGAGTAGGCCAGGAACAGCACCGGTCGGACGACGTGGTCGGCCAGGGCGTGGCCGTAGCCGTAGCTGAAGTCGGCGACCGAGCGCGGTACGCCGTCGCCGCCGGGCTGGTATCGCACGAACGGGATCGGGTTGACGTCGGAGCGGAACGGCGTGCCGGTCAGGGCCAGCCGCCGCGAGCGCGGGGTCGAACGCCTCCTGCACCGCCTCGCCCCACGACAGCGCATCACCGGCATGGTGCACCTCGTCGAGGATCACCAGGGTCCGGAAGCGCTCCACCCGGATCCGCATCGCCAGCGGGTTCACCGCGACGCCGGCGTAGGTGACCGCGACGCCGACGAAGTCGCTGGAGGTCTTCCCCGCCCCTGCGGAGAAGGCCGGGTCGATCGGGATCCCGGCCCGCGCTGCCGCCTCGGCCCACTGGAGCTTGAGGTGCTCGGTCGGCGTCACCACGACGACCCGGTCGACGATCCGGCGCCCGAGGAGCTCCGCGGCGGCCGACAGCGCGAACGTCGTCTTGCCGGCGCCCGGCGTCGCGACCGCGAGGTAGTCGCGCGGGCTGCGTCCGAAGTAGTCGGTCAGGGCGGCGGTCTGCCAGGCGCGCAGGGACGGCGCCGTGCCCCACGCCGCCCGCTCCGGCCAGGCCGGAGTGAGAGCGGGAGAGGGTGGTACGGCGTCAGGTGGAGGCGGTGCCGTCACTCGCCGGGGCTTCCCGAGCCGCCTGGGTCACCGGGCTTGATCGACTCCCAGATCTCCTTGCACTCCGGGCAGACCGGGAACTTCTCCGGCGCCCGGCTCGGCACCCAGACCTTGCCGCAGAGGGCCACCACCGGGGTGCCCATCACCATCGCCTCGGTCAGCTTGGCCTTGTCGACGTAGTGGCTGAACCGCTCGTGGTCGCCCTCGTCGGTCGGGACCGTGCGCTCCTCGACGCGCTCGTCGAGGGCGGTGTCGGTGGAAGGGGTGAAGCCGGTCTTGACCACCGGCCCACCCTACGTCAGCCGGTCCTCAGTTCAGCTCAGGGTCGGCGGGTCTGTTGACGTGCCAGGCCAGCTCGCCGGGCTGGCGGCGCATCACCTCGCGCCACAGGTCGGTCGGGTCGGCCTGGAAGGCGTCCGGCGGCAGCGACGGTACGACGTACCAGTCGCCGCCGGCGATCTCCCCCTCGAGCTGACCGGCGCCCCAGCCGGCGTACCCGGCGAAGATCCGCACCCCGTCGACCTGTCCGTCGAGCGCGTCGGCCTCACCCTCGAGGTCGACGATCGCCAGCCGGTCGGTGACCGGCCGGAGCCCCGTCGGTACGTCGTCGTGGTCACGCAGCAGGGCCACGGCGAGGGCGCCCTCGGGCGAGACCGGTCCTCCTCGGAACAGCACCTCGGGCTCGGCGACGACCTCGCTCCAGTCGGCGAGCACCGCGACCACCGGCACCGGCGACGGTCTGTTGAGCACCACGCCCATCGCCCCGTCGTCGTCGGCATCGAGGAGCAGCACCACGGTGTCGATGAAGTGGGGGTCGAGCAACTCGGGCGAGGCCAGCAGCAGCATCCCCGCCTGGATCTCGGCCATGACTCCATGGTGCACGCCCGACCGGCCCACCGGAAGGGCGGCCGCGTCAGGAGCCGCTGCGCCCCGACGAGGTCTCGACCATGACGCTGGTCGACTTCACGACCGCGGTGGCCGAGACGCCTGGCGCGAGCGCCATGTCCTCTGCCGCCTCGCGGCTCATCAGGGACACGACCCGGTAGTCACCGCAGGCCAGCTCGACCTTGGCCATCACGCCGTCCTTCTCGACCGAGACCACCACGCCGGTGAACCGGTTGCGCGCGCTCGAGGTCTTGTCGCTGCCGGCCAGCGAGCTCAGGAACCCGGCCAGCTCCGAGACGGGCAGGACCCGCTGGTTGCCGCGGCGCTCGAAGGTGATGCGTCCTTCGCTCTCCCAGCGACGCAGGGTGTCGACGCTGACGCCCGCCCGTTGCGCCACCTCGCCGATCCGCAGGTAGTCGGCCACGAGGCCAGCATAGGGGCGCGCCCCGGCGTTCCCGGTCGCGCTCACCCGCCCTCGGCGGAGTAGCGGCTGAGGGCCGACTCCTTGACCGAGACCCACACCTCGCGCCCCGGCTCGAGGCCGAGCTCGGTCACGGCCTCGGGCGTGACGTCAGCGAGCACGTCGCGCTCGCCGCTGACGAGCAGCCGCACGGACGTGCCGTGCACGGCCACCTGGGCGATGGCACCGTGCCAGCGGTGACGAGGCGACCCCTCGGGCTCGGCCCGCGACACGGTGACGACCCCCGGCCCGAAGGCGAGGAAGTCGTCACCGTCACGCAGCACGTTGAGCCCCACGAGGCGCGCGACGTGCTCGGTGCGCGGCCGGGCGGCCACGTCGCGGGGGGTGCCGCTCTGGACGATCCGCCCTTCGTCGAGCACCAGCACCCGGTCGGCCAGGGTGAGCGCGTCGATCGCGTCGTGGGTCACCAGCAGGCACACGCCGTCGTACGCCGCGAGGTGGCGCGCGAGCTCGAGCCGGAGGCTGGTGGCGACCCCGGTGTCGAGCCCGGCGAACGGCTCGTCCATGAGGAGCAGCACGGGCTCCCCGGCGAGAGCCCGGGCGATGGCGACCCGCTGCGCCTGGCCGCCGGAGAGCTCCCCCGGACGACGTGCGGCCAGGTCGGCGATGCCGAACCGTTCCAGCCAGGCCCGCGCCAGCGCGTCGGCGGCGGCCCGGTCGACCCCGCGGGACCGGGGACCGAACGCGACGTTGTCGAGCGCGGAGAGGTGCGGGAACAGCAGACCGGCCTGGAAGACCAGACCGACCCGGCGATCGGGGACGGTGCGCGGCGGGTCGGTCCATGACTCCCCGCCGACCACCACCTCGCCCTCCGTGGCGACCAGTCCGGCCAGGGCAGCGAGCAGGGTGGACTTGCCGGCGCCGTTGGGACCGATGACGGCCACCACCTCGCCGGGCTCGGCACCGAGCTCGACGTCGAGACGACCGGATACGGCGAGCCGGGCGCGGAGTCCGTTCACGGCCCGCTCACGGGCGGGTGAGCCAGCGGTTGCGGAGCAGCGCGAGCACGCCGACGGACACGACGAGCAGGATCATGCTCAGCGTGCGGGCGACGTCGGGCTGCGACTGCAGCGCCGTGTAGATCTTCGACGGCATGGTCTGGGTGGTGCCAGGGTAGTTCCCGGCGAAGGTGATGGTCGCGCCGAACTCGCCGAGCGACCGCGCCCACGCCAGGGCCGCTCCGGCGACCACGCCGGGCATCGCCAGCGGCAGCGTCACCCTGCGGAACGTCGTCCAGCGGTCCGCGCCGAGGGTGGCGGCGACCAGGTCGAGCTCCTCCCCCGCGGCCCGCAGGGCGCCTTCGACGCTCAGCACGTAGAACGGGATCGACACGAAGGTGTGGGCGATCACCACGGCGGTCGTCGTGTAGGGCAGGGTCAGCCCGAACCAGTCGTAGAACCACCGGCCGACCAGCCCGGTCCGGCCGAGAGCGGTGATCAGCGCGACGCCGGCGACGACCGGCGGCAGCACCAGCGGCACCAGCACCGCGGCACGTAGCAGCGACCTCCCTCGGAACTCGACGCGGGCCAGCAGCCAGGCCAGCGGTGTCCCGAGCACCATGCACAGCACGACGGTCGCCACCGACGCCAGCGAGGTCAGCCACAGCGCCTGCAGCACCGGCGTGGACGACACCTGGCTGAGGAAGTCGCCCCACGGCGTCTGCGCCATCAGGCTCAGCGTCGGCACCACCAGCAGGGCAGCCGCCAGCACCGCCGGCACGAGCAGGATCGTCGGGACCCGTCCCAGCGCCCCGCGGGTGGTGTCGGGCTCCGGCGTGGTCATCAGGGAGCCCCGAACCCGGCGGCCTGGAGGACCTGCTGGCCCTGGCTGGAGAGCACGAGGTCGACGAAGTCCTGGGCGAGGGCCGAGTGCTTCGACTGGTCGAGGGTGGCGATGGGGTACGTCGTGACCTGCCTCGACGAGCCCGGGATCGAGACGGCCTTCACGGCGTCCCCGGCGGACACGGAGTCGGTGGTGTAGACGACCCCCGCGTCGGCCTCTCCCTCGGTCACCTTGGCCAGCACGCTCTTCACGTCGACCTCGGTGCTCACGGGCTCGGCCGTGATGTGGTCCTGCTCGAGGAGCGCCCCGGTGACCTTGCCGCACGGCGCCGTGTCGACGCACACGACGTACTTGACCTTCGCGGAGTCGAGGTCGGCGAACGTCGTGACGCCGGCCGGGTTGTCGCTCGGCGTCACCAGCACCATGACGTTGGTCGCGAAGTTCTTCGGGGTCGACGCGAGCGCCGCCTTGGCGCTGTCCATGGTGGCGGTGTCGGCGGTGGCCAGCACGTCGGCCGGCGCGCCGCCCGCAGCCTGCTGGGCGAGCGTCGCCGAGGAGTCGAAGGCCAAGGTCACCTTCACCCCGGGATGCTGCTTCTCGAACTGCCCGGCCAGGTCGGTGAAGGTCCCGGTGAGCGACGAGGCGGCCAGCACGGTGATCGTGGTGCCGCCCCGGCCGCCACAGCGCCGACAGCGGCGCGACGGCGCAGACGAGGGCAGAGGCCAGGGCCGCGGCACGGCAGGCCGGAGAACGCATGGTGCTCCCAGCAGGATGAGGTCGGGGTCCGACGAGGACCGGACTGTTGTAGCACGGATGCCTAGGAAATACCTAGGGATGATCAGCCGGGGTCGACCAGCCACCTCGCGGCCCGGGGCCGGGATCCTGCGGCGCCCCTAGACTGCGCCGATGACCAAGAGCGTGCAGGACCGGCCGGCGTCCGTCACCCCCGTCCCCGGGACCAGCCGCCGCGCGCAGTACTCCGCCACGACCCGCCGCGCGCTCGTCGACGTGGCGCAGGAGCTGTTCACCGAGCACGGGTACGCCGCGACGTCGCTCGACGCGATCGTGGCCGGCGCCGACGTCACCAAGGGCGCGCTCTACCACCACTACTCAGGCAAGCAGGCGCTGTTCGGGGCGGTCTTCGAGGAGGTCGAGGCCGCCGGCGCCCGCACCATCCAGGAGTCCCTGCGGGACCACGACGACCCCTGGGAGAAGGCGATCGCGGGGTTGCGCGCGTTCCTCGACGTGGTGCGGCAGCCGGCCTACCACCGGATCGTGGTGCAGGACGGCCCTTCGGTGCTGGGCTACGAGCGGTTCCGCGAGCAGGAGGCGCGCTCGACGTTCACCTACGTGCTCGACATCGTCCGGTCGGTGCTGGCCGCCGGCCAGTGGCTGGTCGACGACGACCTCGAGCAGACCTTCGCCCGGATCTTCTTCGGGGCGATGTCGTCGGCCGGGTCGACGGTGTCGAGCGCCGAGGACAGCGAGGCTCAGGCGGCGCGCGTGGAGCTCGCCATCGGCTTCATCCTGTCGGGCCTGCGGTCCCTGGCCGATCAGGGCGTCCCGCTCCCCCAGGCGCCCTGACCGGGATGCCGGCGGCTACTTCTTGGTGTAGGTGACGTTGCCGGTGGAGATCGGCACCAGCTCGACCCAGGTGTGACCCGCCGGCACCTTCAACGCACCCTGCTTCGTGGACAGCGTGACCGGCGAGGTCGGCTTCTTCCCCTTGTGCCAGGTCGCCTTGACGACGTGGCCGTCGTGGAAGAGCAGGGCCTTGCCCTTGCCGACCAGCAGGGTCTTCGGCACCGGGTTGCCGGCCGGGTCGCGGTAGCCCGCGTCGCCTTCGCGCACCCGCAGCACCAGCACCGTGGTCGCCGGGAACTGGTCGCCGGCGGGCGCGTTGCTGTTGGTGTTGTGGTAGGCGCCGTTGGTGAAGAACCACTGCGTGGTGTGGCCACCGGAGAACTGCGCCGAGATGTGGGTCGCCTTGGGGCCCTTCGGGTAGGCGCTCTCGCTGCCCCAGGTGAAGTAGTCGGGCGGGGTGGTCGCCTTGTCGGTCTTCGCGACCTGGGCCACTTGGTCGAGGTGTGCGAGGAGGTTGTAGGGCGGGATGCGGTCGGTCGCGCGGTAGAAGCCCTTCGTGCTCTCGCCGTAGAACGGGATGCCGGCGGCCTTGATCAGCCTGATGGTCGGGGCGGCGGCACCGCTGGTCACGATCGAGGCGTGCACCGGCGAGACGATGTCGATGTCGCTGGCGCGCATCGAACGGACCGGGCCGACGTTCTTGGGGATGTCGGAGTAGAAGAACGCCGCGAGCCGGGTCAGGCCGCCCTCGACCAGCTCCTCGACGACCATGTCGGCGTGGCTGAGGCCGACCTGGGGAGCGCTGGAGGTGGTGTTGTCCATCTTGGTGACCAGCACCGGGTGGTTCTTCTCCGCGCTCTGGTCGGAGGCGACCTGGAGACCGGTCAGCGGCCAGAACTGGGTGAGCGAGGCACCGCCCTGCACCGACTGCGAGCTGTTGGCCTCGGGGCCCGAGCTGGCCGATCCACTGCAGGCGCTGAGCAGGAGGCCCGCCGCGGTGAGGGCGGACAAGGACAGGGCAAGGCGTCGCACAGGATCTCCATCGGGGGTGGTGCTCGATTCAGACAGACGGCACCAGTGTGGGGGACGGCCCAAAGCGGTGCAGGCAGGGCGCGCCGAGGGTGAGAGCAACCTCACCCCGACCCGCCGGACGTCGGGTAGGACAACGTCGTCAGGGTCTTGTACGTCGCGGGGTCGAGGAAGGCGACGAACACCGACGACCCGCCTCCCGTCGAGGTCGCGTCGGGGACCACCACCATCAGCGCGGCCTGGTCGGTGTAGCCCTTCGCGGTGTCGCTGAACGACGTGCGCAGCACGATCGGGTTCGACCCGCCGGCGGAGCCACCGCCCTGGGTCGAGGCGTGCGCCAGCACCTGCTCCACGGTGCCGCTGTCGACGGGCGACAGCCCCGAGTAGAGCACCCCCTTGGCGGCCAGCTCGTTGGTGAACGCCGGCGGCAGCTGGGAGTAGACGTCGACCGACGACTGCTGCCCGTGGCCGCGGGTGACCACCACCACCATCAGCACCACCCAGAACACCGCCAGCACCGCGCCGTAGAGCAGGTGGATGGGCTTGCTGCCCGGCGGCCGGCCGGTCGGCCGGACGTACTCAGGAGACAAGCTTGGCGCCTCCGTCGACGTAGAGCGTCTGGCCGGTGATGTAGGACGCCTCGTCGCTGCACAGGAACGCCGCGGCGGCCGCGATGTCCTCCGGGTAGCCGACCCGGCGGACCGGGTTGCGGTCGGCGGCGGCCTTGCGGAAGTCCTCGACCGGCATCCCCACTCGGGCGGCGGTCGCGTCGGTCATGTCGGTGGCGATGAAGCCGGGCGCGATCGCGTTG
The DNA here is from genome assembly GCA_963820015.1 of uncultured Actinomycetota bacterium. Lineage (GTDB taxonomy): Bacteria > Actinomycetota > Actinomycetes > Propionibacteriales > Nocardioidaceae > Nocardioides. The sequence continues at coordinate 216,433 of CAWFYO010000014.1, forward strand.
GCCGTGACGCCGTAGGGGCCGAGCTCGATCGCGATCGTGCGCACGAAGCCCTGGATGCCCATCTTGGCAGCGGCGTAGTTGGCCTGGCCGCGGTTGCCCAGGGCGGAGACGCTGGAGAGACAGACGACCTTGCCGTACTTCTGCTGGGTGAAGACCTGCTGGGCGGCGCGGGTCATCAGGAAGGCGCCACGGAGGTGGACGCCGATGACCTGGTCCCAGTCGTCGTCGGACATCTTGAACAGCAGGTTGTCGCGGGTGATCCCGGCGTTGTTGACCAGGATGTGCAGCCCACCGAGATCGGTGACGACGCGGTCGACCGCGGTCTGCACCGACGCCGCGTCACTGACGTCGCAGCCGATGCCGACGTGGCGCTGCCCCTCACCGGCCGGGAGCGAGGCCGCGGACCCTGCCGCTCGCCCCTCGTCGAGGTCGAGCACTGCGACGCCGGCGCCCTCCTCGGCGAACCGGGTGGCGATGCCGTGCCCGATCCCTTGTGCGGCTCCGGTGACGACGGCGATCCGCCCGTCGAAACGACCCATGGATGCTCTCCTCAATCGTCTGCGGGCCATGCCCGCGGCCACGGCCACTGTAGAGGGGGCACGGCAACGCCCCGACGGCAGGCGTGGGCCCGCCGCCGGGGCGGGAGGTGTCGATCTCAGACGGTGGTCGGCCCAGTGGTCGGCCCAGTGGTCGGCCCAGTGGTCGGCCCAGTGGTCGGCCCAGTGGTCGGCCCGGTGGTCGGCCCGGTGGTCGGCCCGGTGGTCGGCCCGGTGGTCGGCCCAGTGGTCGGCCCAGTGGTCGGCCCAGTGGTCGGCCCGGTGGTCGGCCCGGTGGTCGGCCCAGTGGTCGGCCCGGTGGTCGGCTGCGTGATCGGCTGGGTGGCCGCCTCGGCCCGCGCCCGCAGGCCGTCGAGGTCCTGGGCGGTCGCAAGGACCGCCTGGACGGCGGCGTCGTCGCTGCGCAGGAGGGCGACGAGCAGCCGGGCGCCGGTCATCCCGGTCACGCCGCCCCGGTCGGGCCGCCGGTCGGGCCGTCGGTCGGGCCGCTGCCCGTCGTCGTCGCCGAGCCGGTCGCGCAGGACCGAGCGTCGTACGTCGTGCAGCAGCGCGCGCAGGGACCGCGAGAACTGCGGCCCGACGGTGCGGCGGCTGCGCGGACCACGCCTCCCCCGTCCGGGGAAGCCGTCGCCGTGCTCGTGGTGGTGCCGGCGGCCGCGACCCCGGCCCCGGCCGCGTTCGCCGCGACGGCGCTCGGGGCGGTCGCCCCAGCCGTCACCGAGGTCCTGGCCGAGGTTGGCCCGGACCGCGTCACGGACACGGTCGAGGTCGATGCCGATGGCCCGCAGGGCCTCGCGGTCGTCGTCGTAGGCCGAGGTCGCGGGCTCCTCGCCCGGCTCGGGCTCGTCGACGGCATCGTCGTGCCCATCGGCGTGGCTCTGGGCGACCAGGTCGCGAGCGGCGTCGAGGCGCAGGCCGTACTCGGTCAGCGCGGCGTACGCCGTGCCGCGGGGGTTGGCGAGCAGGCCGAGCAGGAGGTGGTCGGGACCGACCTCGCGGTGGCCGAGCTCGCGGGCGATGTCCGCCGCCTGGGTGACGGCGATCCTGGCTTCGGTGTCGAAACGGGTGTTCATGGGGGTTCTCCTCGCAAGGGTGGGCGACTCCCCTGGTCTCAGGCGGAGTCGCGTGAGTGCTTCTGGTGGACGGCCTGACGGCTGATCTGCAGCACGTCGGCGATCGCCTGCCAGCTCCAGCCCTGCTCGCGGGCGTTGCGGACCTGGACCGCCTCGAGGCGGTCGGCCAGCGCGCGGAGAGCTCGGACAGCGGCGAGTCCCTGGGCGGGATCGCTGCTCGCCGCGGACTCGGAGAGCTCGGTGGCGTCGTTCACTGTGTCAAGTAAACCTGACGATCGACGGATTGTCAACTTATCCTGACACTTCTACACCCGGCGCGGCCGTCAGGCGCCACGCGCACCACAGCAGGACGCCGATGGCACCCAGCACCGCGACCACCACGGCCACCACCTCGAGCGCGGGCCACGCGTCGGTGAAGACCCGCGTGCCGGCCCGCCCGTAGTCGCACCGGAGGTGGACGGGGTCGACGAACGTCGGCCCCGATGCTCCGCCGGCATCGGCCGGAAACCTGGTCTCGGTGCTGCAGAAGGACTCGCCGAGCGCCCGGAACACCTGGCTGAGCACGAACAGGCCCGTCGCGACGACCACTGCCACAGCCAGGGCCGCCACGGACCAGACGAGGGTGCGGACACCGCGAGCCGGGCCCGCCGACACCTCAGTCATGGAGCGAGTCATGGGGCGAGTCATGGGGCGAGTCATGGGGCGAGTCATGGAGCGAGTCATGGAGCGCTCCCCTGAGCCGAGCGGCGTACTCGGCCGCCTCGCCGTCGGCGTACTTGGTGCGCGGCCAGAAGAAGCCGCGCAGGCCGTCGCCCTTGGTCCGCGGTACGACGTGCAGGTGCAGGTGGGCGACCGACTGGCTCACGACGTTGTTCAGCGCCACGAAGCTCCCCTGCGCACCGAGGGCCTCGACGACCGCGGTCGCGAGCCGTTGGGCCACGGCGAGGAAGGGGTCACGCAGGGGCGCCGGGAGGTCGGGCAGCGTGACCACGTGCTCGCGCGGCACCAGCAGCAGATGCCCCTTGAACACCGGCCGCGCGTCGAGGAACGCCACCATCTCGGGCTCGTCGAGCACGATCTCGGCCGGGATCTCGCCGGCGATGATCGAGCAGAACACACAGTCGCCGCCCATGGCCGAAGCCTAGGCGGGACCACAGCCTCGGGACCTAGGTCTCCGGCAACCCGGCCCAACGCCGCTGGCGGCCGGGGCTGCGCCTTCCTAGCGTGGAGGAGGCGCTCGGGAGATCTGCCATGGGTCAGGAGCTGAGATGACCGAGACGGTTGCCCGCCCCGGAGCGGGAGGGCCGGCCACTCGAGGAACGGCCGCCCGGATCGTGGACGGGGTCAAGCTCTACGGCTCCGGAGCCACGCTGGTCCGGGCCCTGGACGGGGTGAGCGCTGACTTCGCCAACGGCGAGTTCAGCGCGGTCATGGGCCCGTCCGGGTCGGGCAAGTCGACGCTGCTCCACTGCCTGGCGGGGCTGGACCGGCTCACCGAAGGTCAGGTGCTGATCGACGACATCGACCTCGGGCAGCTCAAGGACAAGGCGATGACGTTGCTGCGCCGGGAGCGGGTCGGGTTCGTCTTCCAGTCCTTCAACCTGGTGCCCACGCTCGACGCGCGCGAGAACATCGTGCTCCCGCTCACCCTGGCCGGCCGCAAGCCCGAGCGCGAGTGGTTCGACTCCCTCGTGTCGACCCTCGGGATCGGGGACCGCCTCGGCCACCGGCCCTCGGAGCTGTCCGGCGGCCAGCAGCAGCGGGTGGCGATGGGCCGCGCGCTGGTCACCCACCCGGCCCTGGTGTTCGCCGACGAGCCGACCGGCAACCTGGACTCCAGGTCGGCGACCGACCTGCTGGAGCAGATGCGGGCCACCGTCGACACGCTCGGCCAGACGGTCGTGATGGTCACCCACGACGCGCACGGTGCGAGCTACGCCGACCGCGTCCTCTTCCTGGCCGACGGGAAGATCGTGCGGGAGCTGCCGGCACCGAGCACGGACACCATCCTCGAGACGGTCAGGGAGCTCGGTGACTGACCCATGTGGCGCGTCACTCTCACCGGCCTGCTCGTCCACAAGATCCGCTATGCGCTGACCGCCCTCGCCGTGCTGCTCGGCGTGGCGTTCATGGCCGGCACCTTCGTGTTCACCGACACGATCAAGCACACCTTCGACGGCCTGTTCAGCGACGTCTACAGCAACACCTCGGCGGTGGTGCGGGCCAAGCAGGCCTATACGCCCGGAGCCAACTTCACCAGCCAGCGCCGGTCGATCGATGCCGACCTCATCCTCGTCGTACGGCAGGTGCCCGGTGTCACTGCGATCAGCGTCGGGGTCGAGGGCTACGCCCAGCTGGTCGGGCACGACGGCAAGGCCATCGGTAACCCGGCGGCCGGAGCACCGACGCTCGGCGAGGCCTGGACCTCCGGAGCCGAGCGGATGGAGCCCTACCGCTTCGTCCAGGGACGGCCACCGCACAGCAGCGACGAGGTCGCCATCGACAAGAACTCGGCGAACCTCGGCCATCTGGCCGTGGGCGAGCGGGTCGTGGTGCTGACCAAGCAGGAGCCGCGCGCGTACACGATCTCCGGGATCGTCCGCTGGGGCAGCGCCGACAGTCCGCTCGGCGCTTCGATCACGCTCTTCGACCTGACCACGGCCCAACGCGTCCTGGGCGAGCCCGGACACGTCGGCGAGATCGACGTCGCCGCGGCGCCGGGCATCTCCCAGGACGAGATGGTGCGCAGGCTCCAGGCCGTGCTGCCGTACCGCGGGCTCGAGGTCGCCACCGGCGCCCAGGTCACCGAGGAGGGGCAGAACGGCATCCACCAGGCCCTGGCCTTCTTCGACACCTTCCTCCTGGTCTTCGCAGGCATCGCCCTGTTCGTGGGCACGTTCCTGATCTTCAACACGTTCTCGATCGTGGTGGCGCAGCGGATGCGCGAGCTGGCCCTCCTCCGAGCCGTCGGCGCCAGCAGGAACCAGGTCGTGGGATCGGTGCTCGGTGAGGCCTTCCTGATCGGCGTCGTGGCCTCGGCCGCCGGGCTGGGCGTAGGGATCGCCCTGGCGGTGGGCCTCAAGTCGCTGCTCGCCGCGCTCGGGTTCGCCCTCCCGACGTCCTCGCTCCTGGTCACGGCCCGCACCGTCGTCGTCAGCATGGTCGTGGGCGTGAGCATCTCCCTGGCGGCTGCCCTGGTGCCGGCGTGGAAGGCCGGCAGGGTGCCGCCGGTGGCCGCGCTGCGCGAGGTCGAGGTCGACGAGGAGCCCCACGTCGTACGCCGCGCGGTGAGCGGGTTCGTGCTCCTCGCCGTCGGCGCCGGGCTGCTCCTGACCGGGCTGCTCGCCGATCTTCCCCATCGCATGGCCTACGTCGGCGGCGGTGCGGCGGCGGTGTTCCTCGGGATCGCCGTGGCCGGGCCCGTCCTCGCCCGGCCGCTGTGCCTGGTCGTCGGCGCACCGCTGCGGTGGCGCGGTGGTACGGGCCGGCTGGCCCAGAGCAACGCCATGCGCAACCCGAAGCGCACCTCGGCCGCGGCGGCCGCCCTGATGATCGGGGTGTCCCTGGTGGCCCTGATCTCGGTGATGGCTTCCTCGACCAAGACCTCGATCGGCTCGGTCGTCGACTCCGCGATGCGGGCCGACTTCGTGGTCGCCGGCGGTGGCACGCAGGGGGGTGAGTCCGGCTTCAGCCCGACCCTGGCGCGGCGCGTCGCCGCCCTGCCCGAGGTGTCGTCCGCGACCGGCGTACGCGCCGGCGCGGTGCGGATCGGCGGGTCCTCGACGGTCGTGATGGCCGTGGACCCGCGCCATCTGGACGACCTGTTCGACCTCGACCAGCGCGAGGGGGACCTGGCCACCATGGGTCCGCACGGCATCGCGATCTCTCAGCAGGTGGCGGACTCCGAGAATCTCCGCATGGGCGACCGCCTGCCGGTCACCTTCCCCGCCACCGGCACGAAGCCGTTCGTCGTCCAGGCTGTCTACGGCGCCGGGCAGGTGGGTGGCGACTACCTGCTGCCCTCGGCCGCCGCACGGCGCAACTTCAGCTCCCAGCTCGACATCCAGGTCTACGCACGGCTGGCTCCGGGGGTGTCCGCCGACCACGGTCGGACGGCGATCGAGAGCGTGCTCGCGGCGTACCCGAACGCGACGCTGATGGACCGCACCCAGTACAAGCAGGAGCAGGAGGCACAGATCGACCAGCTGCTCGGGCTGATGTACGGCCTCCTCGGGCTGGCTCTCGTGATCGCGCTGATCGGCATCGCCAACACGCTCGCGCTGTCGATCTACGAGCGCACCCGCGAGCTGGGGCTGATGAGGGCGGTCGGCATGACCCGGCGCCAGCTCCGCAGCGTGATCCGCGGTGAGTCGGTGCTGATCGCCCTCCTGGGCACGGTCGAGGGGCTGGTCGTGGGAGTGCTGCTCGGCTGGGCCGTCGTCGCGGCGTTGAAGTCCCAGGGGGTCACGGAGCTGTCGGTGCCCGTGGTCCTGCTGCTCGTCGTGGCCCTGCTCGCAGCGCTCGCGGGCGTCCTGGCCGCCGCGGGACCGGCCCACCGCGCCGCCAGGCTCGACGTCCTGCGGGCGATCAGCCGGCACTAGGAGTGGGAGGCCGACCTGAGCACGGCCGCCCACACGGAGAGAAGGAGAAGGAGCATGGCCTCGTCCAACAACAACGGAGTCGCCGCCGGGAGCGGCGCGATCTACGGCCTCGGCATCCTCGGCGCCTGGTTCTGGTTCTGGCAGCAGGCGGACGGGTTCTGGGCACACCTCTACGCGATCTTCGAGGGGATCTTCTGGCCGGCCTACATGGTCTTCCAGGCCTTCCAGGGGCTCTATCGCTGACCTTTCACCACAGGCCGTACACCGGCCCCACCAGGTAGAAGGCGACGAAGCCGATCGTGTTGTTGAAGCCGTGGGCCAGGACCGACGCCCACAGCGTGCGGCAGCGATAGCGCACGACGCTGAAGGCGACGGCGTCCAGCGACACCACCAGCACGCCGATCAGGCCCTGTTCGCTGTGCACGGCCCCGAAGAGCACCGAGGAGACGAGGACGGCGACCACCGTGCCGGCTCGTCCGTGTCCGAGTACGTCGCGGAGCCGGGTCTGGAGGTAGCCGCGGAACGCGAGCTCCTCCACGAACGCGGCCAGGGTCCAGCTGAGCACCACGAAGACGACCAGCAGCCCGAGGTTGCCCTCGATGTCGACGAACCCGCTGAGGTCCTGGTGGGTGCCCGAGACGTGGTTGGCCAGGGGCATCGTCAGGCCCAGCTGCACCAGTGACCAGACGAGGGCGAACACCAGCATGCGCAGCGCCAGCGGCCCGGCCGGCACGCGTCGCAGCCCGAGCGAGCTCGGCCCCTCGCGGCGCGCCAGTAGCGACACCGCGGCCATCACGAACAGGACGACGCTCGGGATGAACAGGTCGCTCAGCACCGCGGCCGTCGCGAGGAGGACCTCGAGCCCGGCAACGGTCCGCCACGGCCAGTTCCGCTGCGACACCTCACTGCTCAGCACGGCCACGGGCGCGGTCCTCAACGACGCAGGGCCGCGCGGGCCTCGGTCTTGAGCTGCTGAGTGGCCAGATGTGTGTCGAGGTTGCGGTAGCCGAACCACCAGTGCGTGCCGAACCCGATGGCCAGGCCGGCGATCGCGAACGCCGACCAGGGGAACCCTTGGGCGACGGTGAGATTGAGGACGAGCATCAGCGCCGAGAGCAGCACGGTGATGATCCCGTGCACGGTCACCCCGACGCGGGCACCCTCGTGGGCCATGGCGCGTTCGGCCTTCTCGTAGTCCTGCAAGGTGATCCCCGGCGCGGCCATGGCGCCTCCCCCTTCTGGTCGGGTGTTCGGGTCAGCGGTGACGCTCACGGCGTACGAGCACCATGAGGGCTGCAGCCGTGACCACCAGCCAGCCGGCGGCGAGGCCGGCGGCCACGTCGCTGCTGCCGTGGCTCGGGTAGTCCGCCGACACTCTGGGCGGGATCATGTGCGCCGGACCGCCCTCGTTCTGGTGGGCGACCGAGCTGACGTGCATGGTCACGTGGGTGACCACCGCGCCGAGCGGGTTGCCGGTGAGGACCGTGGGCACGTTCGCCGTGAGCGCCCCGATCTCGGGGTAGCGAAGGAGCTCGCCGCGGTACTCGGAGTAGCCGAGGTGGTACGTCGTGGTGACGAGCAGCGACAGGGCCAGCGCCAGTCCGCCGAAGGCGGCCCTGCGCCGTAGCCCTTGCCGGTCGCCCCGCAGGACGAGGTAGGCCACTGCGGCGGGGAAGACGAAGAGCGTCAGGGCGTCGACACTGCCGTAGACGAGTCCTCGCCAGGCGAGCTCGAAGCCGTAGCGCCACCCACCCTCGTGCGGGGTGGCCGCCTGGGCGAAGATGCCGACGGCCACCGCGACGCCGACGAGGGCACCGATCACGAGGCTCTGCCACAGGTGCTCGCTCCACAGGGGCCGCAGCTCGGCGGCATGCCTGGTGACGAACGCCGCGAAGAACGTGACCGCAACGGTGAAGTAGACCAGGTAGTACAGGTCGGGCTGCAGCCCGAGCCGGTCGGTCCCGATCCACGGCACCAGGAAGAACAGCAGCGCTCCGGCCCCCAGCCAGAGCATGGGACCGACCCGTCTGCGCTCGCGGACCTCGGGGTGCTTCACGGAGGTGGGCGCGTGGAAGTCTGTAGTCACGACGGTCAACTCCCTCGGCCTCAGTGTCGCGAGGGCACGCCCGACCGGGCCAGAGGCCGAAGTCCTTCAGTGGACGAGGCGGAGGCCTCGCCCGAGCTGACGCCGAGGTGTCGGGCCGGGTGGCGCAGGACCGCAGCCGCGGGAGGCCACGTCAGGCCGAGGGCAGACCCTTCGCCTTGTAGTACTCGATCTCACGCGCGTCCATCCCGCTGCCTCGCGTGAACAGGTACACCAGCACGCCCACGATCGGCAGCACGATGATGAACAGGACCCAGAGGGCCTTCATCGCACCATTCAGGTCGTGGCTGCGGAACAGGTCGCCGAAGACCCACCACAGGCACATGAGGAATGCGATGAGGATGGCGATCTCGAACATGGCCACCAGGAAGTGGCCGTTGTCGTTGAACATGGGTGGGTGCCCTCCGTCTTGGCCGACGTTGACCGAGCGGTCCACCGCGGACCCATCGTCGCCACTGTCCCTCCTGAGCGTAGGGCCTGCGGTCCTGTCGCTGCGTAGGCTCGGGCCATGGTCGGGCTCCCGCGCAGCACTCCCGCTGCGCAAGGCGTCGACCCTGCCGCGATGCTGGCGTTCGTCGAGGCCGTGGAGGCGGACCCCGAGGTCGAGCTCCACAGCCTGATGGTGGTGCGCCACGGGCACGTGGTCGCGGAGGGATGGTGGGCGCCGTACACGGCGCAGCGGTCCCGCCTCGTCTACTCGGTGAGCAAGAGCGTCACGTCGACGGCGTTGGGCATGGCCGTCGACGAAGGTCTGGTCCGGCTCGACGACACGGTGGTCTCGCACTTCCCCGAGCTCGCCGACGAGATCACCGATCCGCGGAGCCGGTCGATCACCCTGCGCGACCTCGCGTCCATGACCTCGGGCCATGACCGCGACCATGTGGCAGGACGCCCTCGCCTGCGACCGCGACGAGCCGGTCCGCGGCTTCCTCCTGCTGCCGCCCGACCAGGAACCCGGCACCGTCTTCGCCTACAACCAACCGTGCACCTACACCCTCGCCGCGGTGATCCAGCGACGGGCGGGGATGCGGCTGAGCGACTACCTCTCGACACGCTTGTTCGGCCCGCTCGGCATCGGCGAGGTCGCCTGGCAGTGCCACCCGGCGGGCCGCGAGCTCGGCTTCAGCGGTCTCTTCGCCCGCACCGAGGACGTCGCTGCGCTCGGCCAGCTCTACCTGCAAGGTGGCCGGTGGGGTGAGCGGCAGCTGCTGTCGGAGAGCTACGTCGAGGAGGCGACGTCGCGACGGGTGGCCACGCCGCTGATGCCGGACGTCGACTGGCAGCAGGGCTACGGCTACCAGTTCTGGGTGTCCCGACACGGGTTCCGCGCCGACGGAGCCTTCGGGCAGTTCAGCCTGGTGCTGCCCGAGCACGATGCCGTCGTCGCGACGACCGCGGGCACCGAGGCGACGCAGGCGCTCCTGAACCACGTGTGGGAGCGGCTGCTCCCAGGGCTCGGCGGCCGAGTCGACGCCGAGGCGCAAGCCGATCTCGAGCAACGGCTGGGCAACCTCGGCCTGCCACCCGTCGAGGGAGACCCACGACTGGCGAGCGGGCAGGCCACGTCCCCCCTTCGGTTCGCGGTGGCGGCCGACACCGCAGGGGCTCCGACCGTCCGGGTCACCTCCGTCTCGGTCGACGTGACCGACACCGGTCTGCGCGTCACGCTCCACGAGGAGCGCAACTCGCTCACGTCGGACGCCGCCTATGGCCACTGGTCGGTGTCGGAGCCGCGAGACGCGCACGGAGCCGTCGTACCCGTGGCCGCATCCGCCGGGTGGCGGGACGACGGGACGCTCGCGATCGGCGTGGTCTTCCTGGAGACCCCGCACCGCGTGGAGATCGTCTGCCCCATGCCGTCGGAGGCGGCCCGAGCGACGTGGCAGGTGGCACCGCTCGACGGAGGCCGGATCGCGGGCCTGTGCCGTCCACCCGCCCAGGGTTGACTGAGGGGCTGCGACCTCACGCCCAGGGGAACGCGGAGCACGGCGTCCCAGTCCTGGCCGGCCTCGGCCACCAGCGCGACGTCCCCGTCTCCGGCGTAGAGCACCTCTCCGCCCACGCCCGGAAGGAAGGTGCTCGCGATCGCCTCGGCCTAGCGGTCGTACGACGCCCCGTCCTCCTGGCTTGAAGCGGAGCTGGTCGAACATCACGACCGGACTGTCGTCGTCGCGCGCGAGAAGCCCTTGAGGTCACGTCCGGTCGGGTCGACCGACATGACCGGATCCTCCCAACCGAGGGCGCGCGCCAGGGTGCGTCGGAGTGCTGCCTCGCGGTTCGAACCGGAGTCGCGGGATCGCCCTACCGGGTGAAGGTGACGTGGATCGTGCCGCTCTCGGCCACCTCGCTCGTCACCTGGTGGCTGAGCTCGAGGCCGCGCAGGTCGTCCCACACGCGAATGCCCCGGCCGAGCAGGATCGGAGCGATCATGACGTGCAGGTCGTCGACCAGGCCGGCGCGCAGGAAGTCGCGTGCGGTGCTGATGCCACCACCGACGCGCACGTCCAGGCCGCCGGCGGCCTCGGTCGCCTCGGCGAGCACGTCCTCGAGGGCCGTGCTGCGGAAGTGGAACGTCGTCCCTCCCTGCATCGGGATCGACGGACGCGGTGCAGTGTGGGTGAGCACGAAGACAGGGGTGCCGAACGGCGGCTTGTCGCCCCACCAGCCCTTCCAGTCCGGGTCGTCGGGGAACGTGTGCAGGCCGAACATGGCCGCGCCGATGATCTCGCCGCCCACGCCCTCGAAGTGCGCGGCGGCGTGGGCGTCGTCGATGCCGGTGGTGCCGGTGCCGCTGGTGTCGCCGAAGATGCGCTCGTGGAAGGTGCGGGTCGCGGCGTACGCCTCGGTCAAGCGTCCCCAGTCCTCGCCCATGGGGTGCTCGGAGGTCGGGTCGGCCTTCGTGGTGCAGCCGTCCAGCGAGGCGAACAGGTCGATGCGAACGCGGGCCATGTCAGGTTCCCTTCGGGCTGGTGCGGGTCAGGAGGTCCTTGCGGAGGTGCACGTCAGAGGCCCCGGGCACCGGCAGATCCTCCCAGCGGAACATCTCGCGATACCCGTGGCGCTCGTAGAAGCCGGGCGCCTGGAACGTGAAGGACGTGACGAAGACGTGGGTGCACCCTCGCCGCCGGGTCTCGGTCTCGAACTCGGCGAGCAGGCTGCCCCCGAGGCCCGCGCCACGGGTGTTCTCGCGGACCCAGGTCATCCCGATCCCGGCGGCGGCACCCCAGGTCCACCGCTCATGCCCGCCGCGAGCCGGCCCGCTTCGTCGTGGATCTGGACCGTCAGCTCGCGCGCGGGAGCAGTCCCTCGCGTCGCCTCGGCATTCACCTTGTCCAGCTCGTCTGACAGCCCTGGTCGAGCTCGGCGTCTTCCGCACCGACGCTCCAGCGGTATCGACGACCATCGCCCAGCAAGCGACTCGGCTTGTCTGTGTCTGCCACGACCCGGATCGTGCCACGTGGGCTCGCCTCTACGGTGGCCGATCTCCCGTGCGCAACAGCCGGCCGAGGTTGTTCTACGAAAAGTCCTCACCGATCCTGTGAAGATCCAATGATGGTGGTGTGGTGGTGGAGCTGGCGGGAATCGAACCCGCGTCCTCGAGCGTCGAACCAGGTCTTCTCCGGGTGCAGTCAGCGCTGTTCGTTTTCTCAGTCCCGGTGCTCGCACTGACACGTCACCGACAGACTCAGTCAGGATGAAGTCCCGGCCACCCCTCCTGACAGAGAGTGGCCAGCAAGCCTTCTAGATGAGGCCTGGATCCGGGACGAAGGCAGGTGCCCGGTCAGACCCTTCGATCACTGCTCAGGCAGCGAGAGCGAAGTCAGTGCGCTTAGCGTTGGCACTTATAGGTTTCCGACGATCGTTTACGAGATGACGTCGGCTTCTCGACCCGCTTCCCCTGGAACGTACGTCCCAAGTCGAAACCGATCAGCCCCCTGTTGAGTTGTGTCTCCAGTCTACTGGGAGGAACGCCCCGCAGACGATTCCCATTCCTGGGTGCGGCCCCCGAAGAGGTCGGCGGCGTTCTCCCAGCAGACTGCGCGGAGCCAGTCGTCGCCGAGGTCGAGGCGGACCAGCCCGGCCAGCTGCTCGTCGTAGGGGTAGGGGATGTTCGGGAAGTCCGACCCCAGCAGCACCTTCGGCCGCAGGTCGCGCAGCCGCGGCGCCAGGCCGGCCGGGAACGGCGCCCCGATCTCGTCGAAGAACGGCGTGAACACCATGGTCGTGTCGACGCGGACCCGCTCGTAGGCCTCGGCGAGCCCGACGAACTCGGCGTACTCCGGAGCCCCCAGATGGGCGATCACCAGGGCGAGCCGTGGATGGCGGGCGAGCAGGTCGGCGACCGGCCCCGGCCCGGTGTACGGCGTGCCGACCGGCCCGGAGCCGGCGTGGAGGACGACCGGCGTGCCGGCGTCCTCGAGGACGCCCCACGCGTCCGCCAGCAGAGGGTCGCGGACGTCGAACCCACCGACCTGCACGTGCACCTTGAAGATCTCGGCGCCGCCGGCGATCCGGTCAGCGACGTAGCGGGCGGCCTCGGGCTCGGGGTAGAGCGTGGCGCTGCGCAGGCATCCCGGGGTGCGCTCGGCGAACGCGAAGGCCCAGTCGTTGAGCCACTCCGCCATCGCTGGGCGGTGGGCGTAGGAGAGCGCGGCGAACCGGCGTACGCCGAAGGAACGCAGCGTGGCGACCAGGTCGTCGTCGTCCCCGCGATAGTGCATCGGCCACGGCCGCCCGATCAGCGGGCCGGCGGTGTCGAACTGCTCGCGCACCTTGGCCATCATCCGCGGCGGAAGGAAGTGGGTGTGCACGTCGAACAGGCCCGGGATCCCGAGACCCTCCGCGAAGGCGACCGGGTCGAGGCTCACAGCGGCCTGACCAGGATCAGCGTGGGCCCGCTCCAGTCGATGCGTTGGAGCTCGGTCATCGCCACGAAGCCCGTCGCGAGGTAGAACTCCCGGGTCCGCCTATAGCCCGCATCCTCGTAGGACGGTCCGACCGTGTGCACCTCGAGCACCCGCACCCCCGCCTCGCGCAGGTCGGACGCCACCGCCTCGACCAACATCCGACCGATCCCCCGGCGGTGCCGGTCGCGGCGGACCGCGAGCAGGTGCAGCTCGCGCGCCTCCGGGAAGTGCTCGGCCAGCAGCGCCACCCCCACGACGTCGTCGCCCTCGAGCGCGAGGTACGACGGCAGCCGGGCGGCGTCGTTGACGTAGGACTCGTTGGCCTCGGGGATGCCGAACCACTCCGGCAGGGTCGCCAGGATCTCGGCGACCGCCGCGGGGTCCGCCCGCCGTACGACGTCCGGCGGCATCAGTCGGGAAGGCCCTTGAGCCGCCGACCGATCGCCTGCTGCTTCTCCCGCTCGGCCTGCCGGTCGGCCAGCGCGTGCCGCTTGTCGTAGGACTTCTTGCCTCGGCCGAGACCGATCTCGACCTTGGCCCGGCCGTCCTTGAAATAGATCGCCAGCGGCACCAGCGTGTAGCCCTTGTCGCCGATCTTGCGCTCGATCTTGGCGATCTCGGACTTGTGCAGCAGGAGCTTGCGGCGGCGACGCGCGGCGTGGTTGGTCCAGGTGCCCTGGGTGTACTCCGGGATGTGGACGCCGTGCAGCCACACCTCGTGACCGTCGACCTCGGCGAACCCGTCGACGAGGGTCGCGCGACCCTGCCGCAACGACTTCACCTCTGTGCCTGTCAGCACGAGGCCGGCCTCCCACGTGTCCTCCACGTGGTAGTCGTGTCGCGCCTTGCGGTTCTGCGCGACCAGCTTGCGCCCCTGCTCCTTCGGCATCCGGCCATTCTCCCAGGGAGGGTCAACCGGATTGGCACCGGCGCGGGTCTCCATCCGTCGCGTCAGACGGCTCCGCCCTGCACGGCGGCGACCACCTGGTCGGCGAGCAGCACGGCGATCCGGCGCTGCTCCCCGGTGGGATAGGTGAGGTGGCCGGTGGCGGTGACCAGGAAGTGACCGACCACGTGCGACCCCACGCCCACCGGGACGGCGACGTACTCGTCGACCGGGAGCCCGACCCGCTCGACGTCGACCGGGTGGCCGTTGCGCATCAGGACGCCGTCGTGGTCGAGCACCGCCACCCGCGGGTCGTCGACGGGGCCGTCGACGTAGCGGCCGTCGTCGGCTCCGAGCACCTCGGTGATCTGGCGGGCGACCACGTCGATGACCACCGGTGCGGGGGTGTCGCCCTCGGCGACCGCCCGAGCCGCGCCGATGACGCCGTCGAGGTAGCCCGAGCGCCGCGAGGCCTGCTGCTGCTGGCGGTGGCCCCACAGGGCGATCTCGGTGACTGCCAGGCTGATCAGCACGAGCAGCAGCGTCGCCTCGACGTCGTCGGAGCCGTGGATCGTGAGGCGCAGGTAGGGCTCGGTGAGGAAGAAGTCGAACCAGACGCCGCCGGAGACGGCGGCCAGGATGCCGGCCGCCCGGTCCCCCGTCGCGGCCGCGGCCACGACCCAGAGGACGAGCACCAGCACGGCGGTGGCCGCCGTGACGCTGTCACGGAAGGTGGCGAGGATCGCGCAGGTGAGCAGCGGCGCGAGGATCGCCGCGGTCCGGCAGGCGGGTCGCCACCAGGTCGCTTGCGGCCAGTCGGAGATCCCGGTCATGGCAGGCCACCTCCTCGCATCGGGACGCGACCATCGTCTCGCCGCGCGGATCGGCCTCGGACCGATTTGACGCGTCCCTGACGCGACTGTGACGCACGAATCCCTGCGCCCCGTTCAGCTGATCCAGGGCGCCGGATCCACGGCCACGCCGTTGACCATCACGGTGAAGTGGGTGTGGCAGCCGGTCGACCAGCCCGTCGTACCGATCAGACCGACGACCTGGCCGCGCGAGACCCGCTCGCCGACGTGGCTGCGGTAGGCCGACAGGTGGTTGTAGATCACCGTGACGTTCTTGCCGTTGATCAGCCCGAGGTTGATGAACAGCCGGTTGCCCCAGACCGATGAGTAGTACTGCGACAGGATCGTGCCGTTGCCGGCCGACCAGATCGGGGTCCCGCAGGGCGCGCCGAAGTCGTCGCCGTCGTGGAGGCCGTAGTAGCCCATGACCGGGTTGATCCGATAGCCGTACGGCGAGGTGATCGGGCCGTTGACCGGCCTCATCAGCAGCCCGTGGGTCGAGCCCTGGTAGCCACCACCACGACGCTGCTCGCGGGCGATCTCGGCGAGCAGCAGGCGGTGGATGCGGTCGGCCTGGGCCTTGGACGCGAGCCACACCTTGCGGTCGTGCGCCCGGGCGGCGCGCGCCTGCTCCCAGGCCTGGTGGCGCGCCTTGACGCTGGCAGCCACGCGCGCCTTGGCGTCGAGCGCCTGCGCACGGTAGGTGCGCTGCTGGGCAAGGTTGTCCTGGGCCTCGGCCTGCTTGGTGGCGACCGCGTCACGAGCGGCGGCGAGCCGGTCGGTCTGCACCTTCATCAGCACCTGGGCGGCAGCGAGGTTGTCGAGCGCCTGGTCCTGGGAGGTGAGCACGACGAAATTGTTGTCGTTGGCGCTGACCAGGTCGGCCGGCGTCTGGGAGTTCATCAGCGAGAGGAACCCGACCAGCTGGGGGTCACCACCCTCGTAGATCGTGGTCATGGTGTGCACCAGCTGGTCCTTCTGAGCACCGACCGCCTGGGTGCTGCGGCCCAGGTCGGCCTCGGCGGCGACGAGCCGGGCCTTGGCGGCGGCGAGCTGCTGCTGGATCGTCTTCAGCCGTGCCTCGGCTGCCAGCACCTTCGCCCGCGCGACCTCGAAGTCGTGGGTGGCCACGCGGTAGGCGGCCTTCCACCTCGCCAGCGTGGCGTAGGCGTGGCGGGTCCGGCTGCCCGACTCCTCGAGCGCGGACTTCGCGTTGTGGAGGGAGTGCCGCGCCTGGGACTGCTGGTGGCGCAGGTGCCGCACGTCGGCGTGGGCCAACGGGCTGGTCACGACGCCGGCAGCAAGCGCACCCACCGTCGCAACGGTGGCCACGCGCTGGCGGACGGTGGCGGGGAAGAATCGCACCGGGAAGCCTTCGCGGTCGGGGAAGCGGCCACCTGGCACGCTAACCGACGCGGATCAGACTTTGAGGTATTTGCGGGTCAGCACGAGTGTCGGAATCAGGGTCAGCAGCGGGCCGAGGATCGCGATCACCGTCAGGGCGTACCAGAAGTCGTTGTTCTGGACCCAGGGGATGAAGCTGAGATCGACCGCCAGCTGTCTCTTGACGACCAGCTCCATGAAGCCCCACAACGCCAGGGCGGCCAACCCGACGCCGAGCGCGGCGGTGACGATGCCCTCCATCAGGAACGGGAGGGCGATGTAGAGCGTGGAGGCGCCGACCAGCCGCATGATCCCGATCTCACGCCGCCGGGCGAACGCCGCCAGCCGGATCGTGTTGGCCACCAGGAGCAGTGCGGCGACCACCAGGATCGCGGCGGTCCAGATCGAGCCCCACTTGAGGCGCGAGATCGTGCTGTAGATCGGCTTCAGGAGCTTGTGGACGTCCTGGACCCGGGAGACGCCGTCCAGCCCGACGACGGCACTCTCGACGTCCTGGTACTGGTTGGGGTCCTTGAGCGTGATCCAGATCGACTCCGGCATGTCCGCGGCGCTGATCGGCGAGTGGGGGCCGTCGTACTTGCCGGGGTACTGGGCGGTGAGCTTGCGGAACGCCTCCTGCTTGGACTGCGTCGTGGAGTCCGAGACCTGAGGGTTGGCGTCGATGACCTTCTGGATCTGGTCCTGCTGAGCGGTGGTGACCTCGGTGGTGCAGGCCGGGTTGCCGTCGTGGGCGCTGCAGAGGAACACCGCGACCTGGAGCTGGCTGCCCCAGCGGTCGGCGACCCGCTGGGCCTCCTGGTTGAGGAGGACGCCGACGCCGACCAGGGTCAGCGAGACGAACAGCGTGAGCACGACCGCAACGTGCATCGAGAGGTTGCGGCGCAGGCCGTTGCCCAGCTCGGTGAAGACGTAACGCAGCTGCATGAGAAAGGTTTCTCCGGGTCGTCGGGGGTCGGTCGGGAGATCAGGTCAGTGCTGGAAGCCGTAGACGCCCTGCGCCTGGTCGCGGACGACGACGCCCTCCGCCAGCTCGATGACGCGCTTGCGCATCTGGTCGACGACGCCGGCGTCGTGCGTGGCCATGACCACCGTCGTACCGGTGCGGTTGATCCGGTCGAGCAGCTTCATGATGCCGACGGACGTCGCCGGGTCGAGGTTTCCGGTCGGCTCGTCGGCGATCAGGATCATCGGCTTGTTCACGAACGCGCGGGCGATCGCCACCCGCTGCTGCTCGCCGCCGGACAGCTCGTCGGGCATCCGGTCGCCCTTCCCGTCGAGGCCCACCAGCTCGAGGGTCTCGGGGACGGTACGCCGGATGTCGCCGCGGGACTTGCCGATCACCTGCAGGGCGAAGGCGACGTTCTCGGAGACGGTCTTGTTGGGGAGCAGCCGGAAGTCCTGGAACACGGTGCCGATCTGGCGGCGCAGCCGCGGGACCTTCCAGCCCGCCAGGCGGTTGATCTCCTTGCCGGCGACGTAGACCCGGCCCTTGGTGCACCGCGTCTCGCGCAGCACCAGCCGCAGGGCGGTTGACTTGCCGGACCCCGAGGTGCCGACCAGGAAGACGAACTCGCCCTTCTCGACGTCGATGGAGACGTTGTCGAGCGCGGGGTGGCTGCCACCGGGGTAGGTCTTGGTGACCTTTTCGAAGCGGATCACCTCACGGACGGTAGCCGAGGAGGACAACGGTTCGGGTATCCACGGCGCCGGGCGCGTTGTGAGCCGCGTCCCAGGAGGTATCCCGGTCGGGCGTCCGCGCTCCTCTCCCCCATTCACCCAGTCCGGAAACGGGGGTACGCCATGGACCTGACCACCTGCCCCGAGTGCGGGGCGCTCGCCGAGATCCGCGACCGGCACGTGCTGCAGAGCACCGACGGGCCGATCGAGCACGCCAGGGTCCGCTGCGTCCAGCGGCACCACTTCTTCCTGCCCGTCGAGCGGCTCGCGCTGCCGGCGCCCGCGCAGAGGTCGCTCCAGGCCTGGTGAGCCGTCCTCCTCGGGCTCGCCACGAGGATGCATGCAACCTCCGGCCGTAGCCGGGCGTGTCTGGTGTGATGGGCGGTCAGAGTGCGATCGCCCGGTCCGGACGGGGAGGGCATGGGTACAGCCGAGCAGGACTTCACGGCGTTCTACGACGCGACGTGGTCACGCACCGTCGCGTGCGCCTACGCCGTCACGGGCGAGCTGGCCGCGGCCGAGGACGTCGCCCAGGAGGCCTACACCAAGGCCTGGCCGCGCTGGTCGAAACTCTCGTCGTACGACGACCCGGGCGCGTGGGTGCGCCAGGTCGCCACCCGGCAGGCGATCAGCCGCTGGCGGAGGCTGGGCACCGCGAACCGGTTCCTCCAGCGCTCACGACCTCCCGAGTCCGCCACGCCGCCGGACGAGAACACAGTCGCCCTGGTGACCGCCCTCCGGCAGCTCCCCGAGGCCCAGCGCCGGGCGCTGGTCCTCCATCACCTCGCGGGCTTCACCGTCGCCGACATCGCGCGCCTCGAGCGGTGCCCGGAGGGCACGGTCAAGGCCCGCCTGTCCCGCGGCCGCGCCGCCCTCGTCCCGCTTCTCGGTGGCACCCCGAACGGAGAACCCACCCATGCCTGAGCCCGACACCTTCGACCTCGACGCCGCGTTCGACGCGCTCGAGCGTGACATCGCCGGCCTCTCTCGCGGCCCCGGCGCCGCGCGTGCGGTCTCCACGGCCCGCCGCCGTCGGCGTACGACGATCGGCGCGGCCGCGGCCGTCGCCGTCCTGGTCGCCGGCGGGGCCGTCGTCGGCCACGGGCTCGGCCAGGACCGCGCTGTCGAGCCTGCCGGCAGGCCGCTGCCGACACCTGCTCCCCTGTCCGTCCAGGGTCTCGACGACGCCACCCGCGGCTGGACGGGGTCGTGGCAGCACTACACCGACGCGAACAAGAAGGACCTCCGCAACCAGGGGGACGTCGGGTGCAGCTTCTTGGTCCACGACCAGAACGTGGCGCAGCCGACGCGGAACGGGTCAGGCATCTTCCTGACCACCGACGGCTCCCAGACCATCGTGTGGCGCATCGGGATCCGTGGGACCCAGGCTGCGACCCAGGAGTACGACGCGACCGTCGCGGCGCTCGACGCCTGCCGGGGCCACGACGACCACATCTTCACCTACCCCAACGGCGCGGAAGCCACCGTGGCTGCCCTTCCGGGAACGGGACAGAACGGCGCCAATGTCGTGGTCGCGACGCGCTACCACGACCGGGCCGGGACCTTCGGGCTCGAGCCGGCCTCGGTCCCCACCGCAGCGCAGGCGGCGCGCCTGGCCGACGCCGGCATGGCTGCCACCATCGACGACGAGACCTACTTCGAGGCCGGCCCGGCGGCGCTGCAGTTTGGTGCGTCCGGGATCCGCCCGCACCCGGCCCCGCTGGCCGGCACCGTGCCGACGCAGGCCCTGGAGCCCGCGCTCACCGGCTGGTCGACTCCCTGGGACCCCCGGTTCCCCAAGACCGTGCCCGGAGGTTCCCTGGCCGCGTGCGTCGGGAATCCCGAGGGGAACGACCCGGGCGACGGGCTGATCCTGAACGTGGGCCGCAACGGCATCGAGTGGGTGCACGAGTTCGTCTCCGAGGCCGCCGCCAACCAGGCCGCGGCAGGGATCCGTGACGGCCTGGCGACCTGCGCCACGCCGTACGATGTCAGCACGAGCACCCTGCCGAGCGGCCGGCCCCTGGCCGTGGCCACGGGACCTCACGCGGTGCTGTGGGTCACCCGGGTCGCCTCGCACGTGCTGGTGCTCCAGCTGCCCGCCGGCGCCGCGCCTCCGCCCGACTCGGTGTCGGTCAAGGTGGGCCACGTGCTCGAGAAGGTGCTGGAGAGGCTACCGGCCACCGCCTCCCAGCAGGGGGCGCAGGCCACGCGCTGAACCGGCCGGCAGCGGTCAGCGGGGGGTGTTCTCGGCGCCCATCCGCCAGCGGATGCCGGCCTCGAGGAACCCGTCGATGTCGCCGTCGAAGACGGCTTGCGGGTTGCCCACCTCGTAGTCGGTCCGGAGGTCCTTGACCATCTGGTAGGGGTTGAGGACGTAGTTGCGCATCTGGTCGCCCCAGCTGGCCTGCACGTCGCCGCGCAGGGCGTCGAGCTCGGCGCGCTCCTCGGCCTTCTTCAGGGCGAGCAGCTTGGCCTTGAGGATCACCATCGCGGAGGCCTTGTTCTGCAGCTGTGACTTCTCGTTCTGGCAGGACACCACGATTCCGGTCGGGATGTGGGTCAGCCGGACCGCGGAGTCGGTGGTGTTGACGCTCTGGCCGCCGGGGCCGGACGAGCGGTAGACGTCGACCCGGATCTCCTCGTCGGGGATCTCGATCTCGTCGGTCTGCTCGAGCACCGGCACGACCTCGACCGCGGCGAACGACGTCTGCCGGCGGCCCTGGTTGTCGAACGGGCTGATCCGCACCAGCCGGTGGGTGCCGGCCTCGACGCTCAACGTGCCATAGGCGTACGGCGCGTGGATGGCGAAGGTGGCGGACTTCAGGCCCGCCTCCTCGGCGTAGGAGGTGTCGTAGACCTCCACGGGGTACTTGTTGCGCTCGGCCCAGCGCGTGTACATCCGCATCAGCATCTCGGCGAAGTCGGCCGCGTCGACGCCACCGGCGCCGGAGCGGACGCTGATGATCGCCTCGCGCTCGTCGTACTCCCCGGAGAGGAGGGTGCGGACCTCGAGGTTCTCCACCGCCTTGTGGATCTTCCGCAGCTCGGCCTCGGCGTCGGCCAGGGCGCTCGCGTCGCCCTCCTCCTGGGAGAGCTCGACCATGATCTCGACGTCGTCGAGGCGACCTTCGAGCTCGGTGAAGCGGTCGAGCTGCCCCTGCAGGGCGGAGAGCCGGCCGGTGACACGGGTGGCGTTGGCCTGGTCGTCCCAGAGGTCGGGGGCCGCGACCTGCTCGCCGAGGTCGGCGATCTCGGCGCGCATCCCGTCGAGGTCGAGCACCTGGCCGATGGTCTTCATCGTCGCCCGGAGCTGCTTGATCTCCACGTCGAACTCGATACCGGCCACGAGGAGCAAGGTTACGACACCCCTCCTGGCGGCCGCTCATCGCCGACGCCCGGGCCTGCGGCCCGCCAGCAGCGGCTTCGACGGGGTCTGGTCTAGGCCGGTGGCTGTCACCTGGGTCACACGTCAGCGGAGCTGCCCTCGCAGTGAGCTTCTCGAGCCGGACCTGCGGATTTCTTTACCCGCCACACCGTCTCCGCACCCCTAGACTGGAGTCCTCCCCCCTGTTGAGTCTGTCTCGGAGTACCCACCTAGGAGGGGGTCCTGATGGGCGACGAGCACGCCAAGCCTGGCAAGCACTCACGTGTGGTCCAGGTCTGCGGCGACGAGACCTACGAGCGGATCTGGGAGCTCGTTCGGCTCGGGGCGGTCGTGAGCGTGGAGTTCGTGCCGGCGGGCGACCGCCGCATGTGCGCGACGACCACGATCATGGACGACAAGGGGATCACGGTCGACACGACCTTCGTCGAGGTCTGACGCCTCTCGGCCCAGCCGAGTGTGGGGGGAGGACGACGACGGCGACATCTACGCACCCGAGGGGTCGAGGACGACGTACCTGCGGAGGTGTTCGTCGAGCAGGGCGAGGGCCTGCTTGGCGCGCAGTCCGCTGGGATCGGTCAGCATGTGCAGGAGCAACCCGTCGACCAGGGCCGTGGTGACAGCCGCGGCAGCTTTCGGGTCGAAGGTCGTGACCGCCTCGTCCCGCTCGATCGCCACCCGGAACGCGTCGGCGCACCGGCGCCGCACGCCGCCGAGCAGCTCGTGCTGGACGGCGGCCAGCCGGGGGGTCACGGCGGCACGTGCCGCGAAGGCGAGATAGACGCGGCACTCCCGGCCTCGGGTCTCGTCCAGGGGAAGGAACTCGTGGAGCGCCTGCCGGATCGCCGCGCCGACCGGACTCTGGACGGGTAGCTGTTCGACGCGCGACACCATGCGGTCGAGGATGTGCCGGAAGGCCATCTCGAGCATGTCGTCCTTGGACCGGCAGTAGTACTGCACGGTCCCGATCGAGACTCCGGCTCCTGCGGCGACCTCGCGGATGCTGACCTGGTCCAGCCCGCGTTCCGCGGTGATCGAGACCAACGCCTCGAGCAGACGATCCTTGGGTTGCTCGGTCACGATCGGGTCTCCATCGAGAGGCACCATACAAACGTACTAGACGGACGTACCATACGTTCGTATGGTGCTGGACATGACACCACATTCTCGGGTGGCACCACCGATCCGCGAAGACGAAGCGCCACGTGTCCTCGGCCACCGTGCCACGGCACGCATCCTCCTGGCAGCCGTGGGCGCCTGGCTCGCCGTCAACCTGCTCCTCGTCCTCCTCGCAGGCGAGCACCTTCCCTTCCAGGCGACCCGGCTGGCCAGCCCTCCGGCCACGAGCACGGTGCTGCAGACGGACACGATGTTCGTCGAGGTGTTCCTCCTCATGGGCGTGGTGCACCTGCTGACCCGCCACCGCGCGGCTCCCGATCTGGGCGTTCGCGCACCGGGCCGCGAGCAGACGCTGCGAGAGACGGTCGGACTCCTCGGCTACGGCGTAGGGGTGATGACCCTCGGATACCTGGTCGGGCGCGCGTGCGGCTGGCACGCGTTCGGGTTCCACCTGGACGGCATGGTGATCCGGACCGGCCAGGAGGTGGTGCCACAGGAGGCCCTGTGCTGGGCCGCCTACAACCTCGTTGCGTACGCAGTCGTCCCGTACTGCTTCTTCCGGCGCCACTACTCCACCAGAGACCTCGGCCTGCACTCGACGAACCTGCGTGGCGATCTCTGGGTGATCCTCACCGTCCTCGTCCTGGAGTCGGGTGTGCAGCTGTCCCTCGACCCGGCCCTCTTCGAGCTCGATGCCCGCCAGCTCCTGCTGGGGGCTCCGCTCACCTTCGTCGTGTCCTTCGCCGGGACGGTGCTGCCCACGATGATGTTCGTCTACTGCGTCCTGACTCCCAGGTATCTGCGGCTCACCGGTTCGGCGGTGGCGACCGTGATCCTCGGCGGGCTGACCTACGCCTCCCTGCACGTCCTCGACGGATGGACCGATCTCGCGTCGCCGACCGACGTCGTGCTGTCGGTCCTGTACGTGCTGCTGTTCTACACCGCGCCCGGGATGTTCAAGACGTTCCTGACGCTCCGCACGGGCAACGCATGGGTCCATGTGTGGGCCTATCACGCGATCGCGCCGCACACGCTGGTCGATACCCCGATGTTCGTCCAGATCTTCGGCATCCGGTGAGGAGCCTCGTCATGACCACACCGCGCACCCAGCCCTCCGTGCTCGTCGTCGGCGCCCGAGGCGCCCTCGGCTCCCTCGTCGCCGACGCGTTCCAGCAGGCGGGTTGGCTGGTCAGGCCAGGAGGGCGCCGCTCTCTTCCGGACGCGTGCTACCGGTACGTCGATCTGGCCGATCCCGACACCGTGCCGGCCGCGCTGCGGGAGACCGACCTGGTCGTGACGACCGTTCCCGACCCCCACCTGACCGCTGAGCGGCACGTGCTCGCGCACGGGGGCCGACTGCTGAACCTGTCGGCCGGTCCCGCCGGCCACCTGGAGGCGCTGCGCGAGGAGCCGGCCGGGCTCGGCACCGTGGTGATGAACGCCGGTGTGGCGCCCGGCGTGACCAATCTGGTGGCCGCCGCCCTGGTGGAGGAGCATCCGGACGCCGACGAGATCCAGATGGTCTTCACCGTCTCCCTGCGGGGGGCCGGCGGCCCAACCTCGGGCGACTTCGCGCACCGCGGGTTCGTGGGCTGCCCACGTCACCGCGTCGCCAGAGTGGCGCTGCCCGCGCCGTTCGGGACGCGAGACGCTCTGGGCTTCGCCGAACAGGACCGAGGGTGGCTCGGACCGGTGGCCGACCACGTCGACGTCCATCCCCATATCTGTCTGTCCGAGCGATCGGCGCAGCGGCTCTTGCTGACCCTGAACCGAGCCGGGCTGGTCTCGAGGCTGCCGCGCCGCATCCTCGGCCAGGGCCGCCGCACGACGGTCGAGGACGCCAGCACCGAGGCCGTTGCGCACACGGTCACGGTGCTCAGGGACGGACGGCCGCTGGGCGCCGCGTCGGTGCGGGGCCACGGGGACTTCCGGATGGCAGCCGCGAGCGCCGTCACCTTCGCCCGAGCCCTCGTCGACCGAAAGACCTCCCCGGCCGGCGCCTGGTACCCCGAGGAGGTGATCACGCTCGCCGAGGTCCGGGCCGGGCTACGTCGCGCCGGCGTGGTCGTGGCAGGTCTACGCCCCGGTCCGCTGGGCTGACCGGGCCGGGGTCGGGCGTCAGCCGGCGCGGTGAGCGCCCGGGCGACGTGCGTGGCGCCGCGCGCCCCGACGCGCGAGGTGCCGGCCCGGCCTCTCCGACATCCTGGGTCGGGCGGGGCGCGGGCGCTTGGTGGTTCCGCTCGGCATGAGGATCCCCCCTCTTGCCTCCCAGCCTCGTCCGCGGCCACGCCCGCGGGCTAGGGCCGGAAGACGGTTCTTCGGGGGTCAGTCGATCCCGACGGTCGCGGCGCTACGAGAGCCGACGGTGGCGTGACCGGGTGAACCCGGGACGTGGAGGGGCAGCCGGATCGGGGCGCGGACCGCCACGACCACACGCTGGGTGGTCGAGTCCACCGAGACCTCGGCGGTGAGACCCGGGTAGCGCGCGTAGGCGCCCACCCGGCGGAGATAGTCGAGGACCGCAGCCCTCGCCGTCGCCGGGTCGAGGCGGAGGTCGTCGCCCAGCCCGGCGTCGTACGCCTCCTCGCCGGAGGCGCCCGCGTCGGCCGCGGTGAGCGCGGCGCCGTCCGCGAGCGTGTCGAGGCCCTGGCGCTGGAGGTAGGCCGCCGAGGCGTCGGTGACGACCGCCGCCATCATCAGCAGCACGACCGCGAGCCCGATGATCATCAGGCTCGCGGTGCCGTCCTGACCCCGGTCAGCCACCGCTGATCTCCTGGTACTGCCCGATCGGCACCGTCTGCGTCGCGTCGAGTGCGAAGCTCGGCCGGTTGCTCCCCAGCGCGCTCGGCATCAGGGGCAGCGCCACGCGGGAGTGCACCGAGACGGTGATGGTCGAGGTGCCCTGGTGGCAGTCGCCGGGGTACGGCGTGCAGGTCACCCGCACCTCGGGCCGCACCCCGTGGACCCCCTGGTCGTCGAGAGCCATCCGCGCGGCCGCCCTGGCGCGCACCAGCCCGGAGCCGTCGTCGGGGGCCAGCGCGTAAGCCCGCGCAGCCGCCCGGGCCGCGGCCGAGACGCCGAAGGCACCGCGCTGCACCTGGAACACCGACATCACGATCCACAGCACCGGCAGGACCAGCAGGATCCCCAGCCAGACCAGCTCGACCAGCGCGCTCCCCCGCTCGTCGCGCCTCATGGAACCTCCTCCATCGCGTGACCGGACACGTCGAGGGACACCGCCGGGCCGCCGATCCCGAGCGCCGGCACGACCACGTGGACGGTCACCACCACCGCCGGGGCGCCCTCGATCGTCGTCTCCCGGGCGGCCACGCCGCGGGCGTAGCGACCGGCGAGTGCGCCGCTGATCTGGGCGCGGGTGCGGGCGGCACCGTCGGCCGGCCCGCGGTCGAGGGTCGCGGCGTACCGGGCGCCCTCGGAGGCGGCGGCGGTCAGCGTGTTGCGGACGAACAGCACCAGCGAGACCTGGAGGATCCCGAGGAAGACCGGCACCAGCACGACCAGTACCAGCACGAAGTCGACGACCGCCGACCCGCGCTGCTCCCGGCCCGCGTCGCGGACCAGGCACAGCTCAGCCGCGGACGCTGTTCAGGGCGGTGGTGAGCATGGAGCCGAGCTGGTCGCGGGCGATGCCCCACAGGGCACCGACGAGCCCGGCGGTCATCACCGTCACCAGCACCCACCCTGGCACGTCGCCACGCTGGTCGCGTGGGCGCGGGGCGGTGAGCTCGGTCAGGAGCCGTACGGCCAGGAGGGTGAGCGCGTTCATCGGGTACCTCGTCTCTCGCAGGGGCTCAGGGGGTGGTCAGCTGCAGCCCGATCACACCGGGCCAGAACGCGATCAGGACGGTGACGGGGAGGATGAGGAAGACGACCGGCACCATCATCAGGATCTCCTTGCGGGCGGCGACCTCGATCAGCTCGCGGCGACCTGCCTCGCGGACGTCGGCGGCCTGCGCGTGCAGGACGTCGGCGAGCGGCGTACCGCGCTCGACGGCGACCGCGACGCCTTGGGCGAACCTCGCCACCAGCGGCAGCCCGGTGACCTGGGCCAGCCGGTCGAACGCCTCGCTGACCGGCTCGCCGGTGCGGACCGCGGCCAGCACCGCTGCCAGGTCACGGGACAGCTCGCCGCCGCTGCGTCGTACGACGCGGTCGAGCGCGGCGACCGGGCTCTCGCCGGCCGCGACGGCCAGGGCCAGCAGCTCGGCGACGGTCGGGAACTCCGCCAGCATCCGGCGTTCGCGGGTGGTGACCTGCGAGGAGAGGTAGGTGTCGCGGGCGAGCACCCCGGCGGCGAAGCCCGTGCCGCAGAGCAGCAGCGACGACACGACGCCGCCGGCACCGGCGAGGGCGGTGAGCAGGCAGTAGGCCGCCACCACGGCGAAGCCGACGACACCCCATTGCACCTGCTCGACCCGGAAGTCGTGGACGCTGCGCGCGAGACCGGCGCGCTGGAGCCGCCGGCGCACCGACGCCGAGCCTCCCAGGACGCGCTCGACACCATCGGCGGCCGCCTTCAGGACCGGGCCGAACACTCCGGCCGCAGCCGTCACCGGAGACGAGCCCGAGGCCTCGGGAGTCGGCCGACCCAGGCGCGGCACGTCGCGCAGGTAGGGCAGGACGCGCAGGCCCAGGGTCGGGCGGTGCAGCTCGCGTAGCCGCGCGACCACCAGCACGAGCCCCAGGCCGGCGACCGCGCCGAGGAGGGCACCCCACAGCGCGGTCATGAGAGGATCCGCCGCTCGGCTGGGAGCCGGCCGATGCGCATCATCAGGCGGTAGGCGACCAGGCACGTTGCCGCGGCGACCGCGAGGACGACGGTGCCGGCGGGTGAGGCGTAGCGGTGGATCACCTCGGGCTGGAAGCTCATCATGAGCAGCACGAGCCACGGCGCGGCGACCGCCAGCCGGGCGCCGTTCACGGTCCAGGCCTGGCGCGACTCCATCTCGGAGCGGGTCCGGAGCTCGTCTCGGAGGTAGCCCGAGAGGTTGCGCAGGAGCCGGCCGAGCTCGCCCCCGCCCACCTCCCGGGCGACGCGCAGGCCCTCGACGACGCGGTCGCCGACGGGATCGGACAGCCGGTCCTTGAGCCGGTCGAGGCACTGCCCGAACCGACCGGTCACCTGGTAGTCGAGGGCGAAGGCGGCGAACGAGTCGCGCAACGGCTCCGGCCCGCGCATCGACGAGCCCGGCCAGGGCGTCGGGCAGCGAGAGCCCCGCCCGCACCGCGCTGGCGAGGTTGTCGACCGCCTCCGGCCACACCTCGGCGAAGTCGCGCTGCCGGCGGCGGGCACGCCCGGAGACGATCCAGACCGGCAGGAAGCCCGCCATCGCCCCGAACAGCACGGCCACCGGTGGCGTGCCGGACACGACCTCCACGAGCAGCGTCGCCGCGAGGCCGCACACGACGCAGAGCGCGACGAAGGCGGCCGACGAGACGTGGCTCATCCCGGCTCGGGCGAGCAGGGTGGCGACCCGGCTCCGGGTACGACGTGCGCGGGGCGCCGCCCGCGGGACGAAGAACGCCGACCAGCAGAGCATCAGCCCGACGCCGCACGCCCAGACCGACCAGGACGCCCATCAGCGGGCACCGTTCAGGACGGCGTGGACGTCGATGCCGAGCCGCTCGTAGTGACCGAGCCGAGGCGGCATCCCGTTCGCCCGCCGCAGGTCGCCACCCTGCCGCTCGAAGATCGGCTCGATCTCGATCACGTCGTGCTCGACCCGGCCGGGCACGCCCACGACCTCGTTGACCCGGCGTACGCCTTGGTGGTCGATGCCGAGATGGACGACGAGGTCGACGCTGGCGGCCACCGTCGGCACCACGAAGCGGGCCGAGATGTTCTCGCCGGCGAGCAGGGGCAACGTGCACATCTTGACGAGGGCCTCGCGGGCGGAGTTGGCGTGGAGGGTGCACATGCCGGGCACGCCCGCGTTGAGTGCCAGGAGGAGGTCGAGGCACTCCTCGGCTCGCACCTCGCCGACCAGGATGCGACTCGGCCGCATCCGCAGGCTCTCCTTGACCAGGTCGCGCAGCCGGATCTCGCCGGTCCCCTCGAGACCGCTCTGCCGGGTCTGCATCGCCACCCAGTCGGGGTGAGGGAAGCGGAGCTCGAAGACCTCCTCGGCACTGACCACCCGCTCGCCACCCGGGATCGCGGCGGCCAAGCAGTTCAACAACGTCGTCTTCCCGGCCTGGGTCGCGCCGGCGACCAGGATGTTGAGGCCGGCCCGCACCGACGCCTCGAGGAACGCCGCCGCTCGAGGTGTGAGGGTGCCGAGCTCGACCAGCTCGTGGAGCCGGCCGGCGGTGAGGACGAACTTGCGGATGTTGACCGCCGTCCAGCCCCGGCTGATCCCTTCGAGAACGACGTGGAGGCGGTGGCCCTCGGGCAGGGTCGCGTCGACGAACGGACGGGAAACGTCGATCCGCCGTCCGCTGCTCTTGAGCATCCGCTCGACCAGCTCGCGGACCTGCCCGGAGGTGAGCACGAGGTTGGTCAGCTCATGTCGGCCGCGCCGGGCGATGAACACCCGGCTCGGGTCGTTGACCCAGATCTCCTCGACGGTGGGATCGTCCAGGAACGGCTGCAGCGGCCCGAACCCCGCCACCCGCGCCACCAGCTCGCCGACGACCGCATCGACGTCACTGACCGACGGGACCGCGCCGGTCAGGCTGCGCTCGTCGTGGGCACGGACCACGGACTCCGCCAGGCGGCGTACGACGGAGGGGTCGCGCTGCGGGTCGACGCCCTCGCGCCGCACCGCCTCGCGCACCCGCTGGTCGAGCGACTCGACCAGGTCGGCGCGGGCGTCCGCGACCAGCGACATGCGGCCCTCCCCCGAGTAAGAGATCCGTGCCGGCAACGGTACGTCCGCGCCACCTGGCTCCGGAAGACCCTCACCCCGATCTGTGGACGAAACGCGACGGGAGGTGTCCGTGGGGCCCGTGGGACGACGGGCAGGATGAAGGCGTGAGCAACGAGCCGAGGAGTGAGGGCACGGGTGTCTCCACCACCGCCGAGGCCTCGGCCGGGAGCTGTCCCGGCCGAGGCCCTCGGTGATGTCGCGGTCGGCTACCTCAGGACGAAGTAGGTGTAGCTGACCTTGAACGAGCGGATGTCGTAGAAGTTCGAGTTCGTGGTCCCGGCCCACCAGCGGAACATGCGTCCCTGGAGGAAGTTCGGGGCAGAGACCGACGACCCACCGTGCCAGGCGACGCTGGACTTCAGGACGCCGCCCTTGGAGGTGACGGTCCCGGTCTTGTCCTCGTAGAGAGCGACGCCGATGTCGGCGTGGCCAGGGACGCTCCGGCCGCCGTACGTCGAGAGTCGCACGGTCCCGTAGCGGATCGCGCCGGGAAGCGTGACCTGGTGGCGGGTGACCGCAGCGCTCGAGGCTACGTCGACGGGCTCGCCGGCCGCCACCGGTTGTCGACCTGCACGGGAGGGCGTGCCGACGGATGCTGATGGTCACCACCGGCCGCCTCCGGGCCACCCACCGCGTGCTCCGGTCGGTGGCCCGGCGGGCCGAGGCCCTCCGGTGACGGTCGCGATCGACTACCTCAGGACGAAATAGGTGTAGGCTGACCTTGAACGAGCGGATGTCGTAGAAGTTCGAGTCCGTGGTCCCGGCCCACCAGCGGAACATGCGTCCCTGCAGGAAGCTCGGGGCGGCGACCGACGACCCGCCGTGCCAGGCGACGCTCGACTTCAGGATGCCGCCCTTGGAGGTGATGGCTCCGGTCTTGTCCTCGTAGAGGGCGACGCCGATGTCGGCGTAGCCAGGCACGCTCCGGCCGCCGTACGTCGAGAGTCGCACGGTCCCGTAGCGGATCGCGCCGGGAAGCGTGACCTGGTGGCGGGTGACCGCGAGCAGCTCGGTGTCGGTGGGGAAGGCGCAGGCGTGGTAGTTGCTCAGGTAGCGCAGCGACCCGGGCCACGCCTTCTTGGCGGGGTAGTAGATCGCCGAGCAGTCGCCGATCAGGGCCGAGGAGTGGTTCTTCTTCGGGTTGGCCACCGTCGCGGTCCCGGACTTGCGCACCAGCTTCTTCGACGAGATCACCAGGGGGTACTTCTGGGAGACGCGCGTGTTCCAGACCCGGTCGGTCAGCGACACCCGGTAGGAGTAGCGGCCCGCCGGCAGCAGCTTCCCGCCGTACCGCCCGTTCCAGGTGAGGTGTCGGGTCAGGCTGGTGCTGCCGCCCGACGACACCTTCGCGACCTTGTGACCCTTGGCGTTGAAGACCAGCAGCTGGGCGCTGCGGGTCGCCTCGGTGGTGTGGACGGTGACCGTCGTCGTGTCCTTGTAGCCGTCGTGGACGGGGTAGAACTGCTGCGGCGAGGCGTGGATGCCCGAGGCGCCGGGCTTCCTCAGGTCGACGACGACCGCGTGCTCGGCGTAGCCGGTGATGGTCGCCCCGCCGACGGTCTTGGACGTGTCGATCCGTACGACGTAGCCGCCGCTGGGCAGGTAGGTGCCGCCGTTCTTCTTGCCGTTGAAGACGAAGGAGTGCTGGCCGCCCGAGACGCTGCCGAGGTGGACCGGCCCGCGGAGGGTCTGCCCGGAGCGGGTGGTGACCCGCCAGGTGACCTGCTGGGCCGAGTCGAGCTGGTAGCCGATCGTCGTCGTGTCGACGTGACCGTCGCCGTTGGGCGAGAACGGCGAGGGCTTGGCCGAGGTGATCACCGGCGAGACGCGGGCGACGGTGAACGTGATCGTGGCCGAGGAGTCTCCGCACACGGAGCCGTCGTTCGAGCACCGGACCGCGGTCAGCGTGTGCGAGCCGACCGTCAGGCCGCTGGTGTCGATGGTCGCCAGGTAGGGCGCTGCCGCCACCGCTGCGACCTCGCCGCCGTCGACCCGGAAGCTGATCCGGCCGCCACTGCTCGTGGCCCCGGCGACGAAGCTGCCGCCGACCGTCGCGCCGTCGGCGGGCTGGGTCAGGGTGACCGGGCCGTTGTCGACGGTGTAGGTGGAGCTGGCCGTCGTGGCGTTGCAGCTGGCGAGGGCGTCGCAGTCGGCGGCGGTCACCGTGTGGGAGCCGTTGACCTCGCCGAAGGTGTCGAGGGGGGTCGAGGCGACGCCGGCGGAGGCCGCGACCGAGAACGTGCCGAGGTCGAG
Source organism: uncultured Actinomycetota bacterium (assembly GCA_963820015.1). Taxonomy (GTDB): domain Bacteria; phylum Actinomycetota; class Actinomycetes; order Propionibacteriales; family Nocardioidaceae; genus Nocardioides. Next base: position 248,140 of record CAWFYO010000014.1, read on the forward strand.
CGTGGCGAACTGGACCGCCGCCGCCGTCGTCGAGGCGGTCAGCGTGGTCACGCCGGCCACGGTGTGCCGTCGAGGGGCGAGGTGATCGACCGGCACCGTGGAGGGCGCGGCGGCCGCAGTCACCGCCTGCGGGCTCGGTCTGCCGGACCAGGTCGCGGGCGGCCCTCAGCTGGTGGGCGTCGCTGCCGACGGCCGGCCGGGTGATCGGCGCGGCCGCGCGGAGCGCTCGCAGCTGGTCGGCGCCGCCGCTGAGCGACGGAAGTGTCGGTCAGCTCGGCGGTGGCGCGGCCGGCGGAGTGCCCATGCGCGCCGGCGGCCGCGGTCGCTGTGGCAGGAAGTGCCAGGGCTGCGACGGTCAGGGCGACGAGGTCAGGGCGACGACGGTCAGGGCTGCGACGGGCCAGATTCTGGGATGCATCGGAGCGGTCCCCCCAAGAAGAGGAATCGGATGGTGAGTCGGAACCATATGCCGAGCCGGCGACCCTTCGTGGGCAAACGCGGTCGAACCACAGGAAGCGACATCGCCCGCTCGTCGAGCGGGGCTCAGTCGGCGTCCGGCACGGCGCCCGCGCGGGCGGCGAACTGCTCGGCGTAGTGACGCCACCAGTGGCCGCCGGGGATCATCAGGTCCTCCCAGGGCTTCCCGGCACCGGCGTAGTGGAGGAGCCGCGGATCGGGAGGGACTCGGCGACCGGGAAGGAGTTCCAGCGCGGGTCGAGCTCGGCGCGGTGGGGGCCGGTGTAGGCGTTGAGCACGTCCTGGTCGTGCAGCCCGAAGCGGCCGGCCATCGGCACGAGCAGCTCCACGAAGCGGTCGCGACGCATCCGGTCGAGGTCGAGCACCATCACGCCGGCGTTGAAGGTGTGCACGCCGAAGCCGTGGGCGGCGGCCATGCGCCGGCGTAGCTCGTGGGCATCGGCGGGGTCGAGGAGGTCACCGGCCAGGATCACCCCGAGCATCTCGGCGAGGAGCTCGCGGATGCCGTCGCGCATCGCGACGGGATCGGGGGTCCTCCGCCGGCAGGAGCTCAGGTGGTCAGTGGGAAACCGTCGTGCGGCTCACCTCGACCTCGCCGGCGACCGTGTCGTCCACGACCGGCGCGCGTCCGAGGTCGGGCAGCCACGACAGCCAGCGGGGCAGCCACCAGGTGCGGTCGTCGAGGACGGCCAGCACCGACGGCAGGAGGACGCCGCGGACGACGGTCGCGTCGAGCAGGATCGCGACGGCCAGGCCGACGCCGAGCTGCTTGAAGGTGGTCATCGACAAGGTGGCGAAGACGGCGAAGACCGCGACCATGATCACGGCGGCGCTGGTGACGACGCCGGCCGAGATCTTGATGCCGTGGGCCACGGCCTCCTGCGTCGACATCCCGCGATCGTGCGCCTCGCGGATCCGCGAGACCACGAACACGTGGTAGTCCATCGACAGCCCGAAGAGGATCACGAACGCGAACAGCGGGATCCACGACTCGATGGCGCCGACGTCACCGCCGCCGACGAGGTCGGCCCCCCAGCCGTGCTGGAAGACCGCGACCATGACCCCGAACGCCGCCGCCATGGACAGCAGGTTGAGCAGCACGGAGACGGCCGCGATGGTCACCGACCGGAACGCCACCAGCATCAGCAGGAACGCCAGGACCATCACGAAGATGATCACCGGCGCGATCGACCGCTGGAGCTGGGCGTTGAAGTCCTGCGAGAAGGCCAGCTGACCGCCGACGTGCGTCTCGGCTCCCGGCACCTGCCCGAACGTGGCCGGTACGACGTCGTGCTGCAGCGCCTCCAGGGCTCGGATCGAGGTCGCGTCGGAGCCGTTGCCCGCCAGCGGAACGTGGACGACGAGCACCCCGACGCCGGCGTGCGGGCTGACCTCGATCGGCTCGTGCATCAGTCCGGTCGCCACCGCCTGGGCCCGGAGCCCCGTCAGCGCCGCGGTCATCGCGTTGCTGCCGATGTCGGACGACTTCACCACCACCGTGGCCGGGGTCGACCCGCCCGGGAAGGCAGCACCGATCCGGTCATAGCTCTGCATGATGCTGGCGTCGGCCGGCAGCAGCTTGTCGAGTCCCAGCTGCTCGGTGTGGATGCCGACCAGCGGGGTCGCCAGCACGAGGAGGAAGGCCACGGCGCCGAGCACCGACACCCCAGGACGCCTGAGGACCCGGTCGAGGACGGCGCCCCAGACCTTGCTGCCTCCGCTCGGACGCCGCATCCGGGCCAGGCCCGGGATCTTGCCGAGCTCGACCTTGTCGCCGAGCAGGGAGAGCAGGGCCGGCAGCACCGTCACCGAGCCGATCACCGCGACCAGCACGACCAGGATCGCGGCCACGGCGAAGCCTTCGAAGATCAGCATCCCCGACAAGAACATGCCCGACATCGCCACCACGACGGTGAGCCCGGAGACCAGCACCGACCGGCCGGAGGTCGCGGCCGCGATCCGCAGCGAGGTCTCGGGGTCGCGTCCACGGGTGCGCTCCTCGCGTTCGCGCCGTACGTAGAACATGCAGTAGTCGACGCCGACCGCGAGCCCGATCAGCAGCATCACCGAGCTGGTGGAGCTGTCCAGCGCGAGCCGGTGGCTGACCAGGGCGAGCAACCCGTTGGCGGCGAGGAACGACGTGAGCGCGAGCCCGACCGGAAGGATCGCGGCCAGCAGCGCGCCGAAGGCGACCAGCAGGATGCCGAGCGCCAGCGGTACGGCGGTCCACTCGGCACGCTGGAAGTCCTTGCCGATCGTGTCGTTGAACCACTGGTTGGCCGAGCCGTCACCGAACTCGTCGATCGTGACCGACGGATGCGCGGCGCGGGTCGCTGCGACGGCGTCGAGGATCGGCTGCACCCGGTCGGCGGCGGTCATCGGGTCGCCGGACATCGAGACCCGCACCAGCACCGACCGGCCGTCAACCGAGACCAGGTGGTTCGCGTAGGGGTCGAGCACGCCGGTCACGGCCGGGATCTCCCGGAGCCGCTGGAGCAGGTCCGTCACCGTCGCCTTGGTCGCCGGCGACGTGGCGGGACCGGCGCCGGTCACCAGGACCAGCTCCTCGGCCGGCGTCTTCAGGTTCGCCGCGTCGAGGATCTGGATCGCGCGGGAGGAGTCTCCCGTCGCGTACTGGTCCTGGGTCATGTTGCGCTGACCCGCGGCCGACCCGGCCGCCATCGCCACCACGACGAACACCAGCCACCCGACCACCGCCAACACCCGGTGGCGCACGCTCCAGCCGCCGATCGTGGCGGCGAGGTTCTGCCTCGTAGTCACCAGCTACTCCTCGATCAGACTTCTGTCGATTGTTCCGAGGTCGGAGGTGGGTGCGGGAGGGCCGAACGTCACGGGTTGCCCACCCGATCGTGGATATGTACCGTTTGGTACACGACCACACGAGAGGAAGAGAGTCATGCAGTACGAGAAGTCCCTCACCGTCGCCGCCCGGCCCGCGCAGGTCTGGGAGGTGCTGAGCGACATCGAGCGCTGGCCGGAGCGGATCACGACGTACGAGGAGGTGCGCCTCCTCGACGAGGGCGATCTCCGCGTCGGCAGCAGGGCCCACGTCAAGCAGAAGGGCCTCAAGCCCGGTGAGTGGCAGGTCAGCGAGCTGGTCGAGGACCGCACTTTCACCTGGGCCAGCCACCAGCCCGGCGTCCGCATCGTCGGGCGCCACACGGTCACGACCGACGATGACGGCCGCACCCGACTCACGCTCGTGCTCGAGCAGTCCGGCTGGCTGAGCGGGCTCGTCACCCTGGCTCTGGGCCGCAAGGTCCGGGAGTACGTCGATCTCGAGGCCGAGGCGCTCAAGGCGGCGGCCGAGGCCGCGTGACGCCGGCCGCGACCGGCCGCGCCGCACTGCTCGAGCGCGCGATCGGGCACTTCGCCGAGCACGGGGTCGGCGACACCAGCCTGCGCGCGCTGGCCGAGGCGATCGGTACCAGCCACCGGATGCTGATCTACCACTTCGGCTCCCGCGAGGGTCTGCTCGCCGCCGTCGTCGACACCGTCGAGGCCGGCGCGCGGCAGACGCTCGCGGAGATGGTCGAGGAGGCGAAGGCCGACCCCGACCCCGACCAGGCGGGGCTGCGCTACTGGCGACTGGTCACCGACGACGCCCTGGTCTACGGGCCGCTCTTCTACGAGCTCTCCAGCCACGCCATGCTCGGGCTCCCCCACGCCGCCGGCCTGCGCGAGCGGCTGGTGACCACCTGGCTGGACGCGCTCGAGTCGATGTGGCGGGCCCGCGGCGTACCGAAGCGGCAGGCGCGGGAGCAGGGGCGGCTCGACCTGGCGGTCGCCCGCGGGCTGCTGCACGACCTGCTGCTCACCGGCGACCGGGTCGAGGTGGACGCGGTCATGGAGCGCTACGTCACCGGGGCCGTGGCGCGGATGCTGGGCTGAGCCTCAGCCGTTCTCAGCCGCTCTCGAGGCGGAAGCCGACGCCCCGGACGGTCACGACGCGCTCGGCGGAGTCGGCCTTCTCGAGCTTCTGGCGCAGCCGACCGATGGTGACGTCGAGGGTCTTGGTGGAGCCGAACCAGCCCTCGCTCCACACCTCGGTCATCAGCTGCTGCCGCGGGACCACCTTGTCGCGGTGGGTGGCGAGGACGGTGAGGACGTCGAACTCCTTGCCGGTCAGCGGCACCTCCTCCTCGCCGACGTGCACCCGGTGGGCGGCGACGTCGACCTGGAGCCGGCGGAAGCCGTTGGTCGCCGGGCGGTGGTGGGCCGTCGTACGTCGGAGCACCGCGCGCAGACGGGCGAGCAGCTCGGCGAGGCCGAACGGCTTGGCGAGGTAGTCGTCGGCGCCGGCATCGAGCCCCACGACGCGGTCGAGCTCGCGCGACCGTGCAGTCACCATCAGCACCGCGCCCTCGTACGACGCCTCGCGCAGCGAGCGGCAGACGTCGAGGCCGTCCATGTCCGGCAGGCCGAGGTCGAGGATCACCACGTCGTGACCGCCCGTCGTGGCGGCCACGATGGCCTCGCGGCCGGTCGAGGCCTGGTCGACGACGTAGCCCTCGCGCTCGAGCGTGCGCACGAGCGGCGAGGCGATCTCCGCCTCGTCCTCGACGAGCAGCACCCGGTGAGCCATACCCGGAGCATAGGTGTCCGCACGACTCGGGCCGGGCCCCCGAACGGCCACAACCGGGTGATCTGAACGGGGCACGAGGTCCCACCGACCGGTCGACGACGAGGCCGGGGGCGTGGTCCGCCCGCAGCCTGGACCACGAGCGGAGTCACGGGCGCCACCGGCCCCATCCCCCGGCGGTAGGTGACCACCGGCACCCACACGGAGTCGGGGCCCACCAGGTCCTCTCACGCGCTGAACAGGTCGCCGCGCTCGGCCACCCGCGCCAGCACCTCGTCGTAGCGGAACTGGTCGAGCCCGACCGGGTCCTCGGCGCCCTCCTCGACCTCGTCCCAGGTCACCGGGGTCGCCACGAGCGGGCGCTCGACGCCGCGCAAGGAGTAGGGCGACACGGTGGTCTTGGAGCCGGCGTTCTGCGACCAGTCGAGGAAGACCTTGCCCGAGCGCTTGGCCTTCGTCATGGTGGCGGTCACCAGCTTCGGGTGCTCGGCCTGGAGCTCCTCGGCGATCTCCTTGGCCGTCGCCGAGGTCCGCTCGGAGTCCTGGCGGCGCGGCAGGTGGGCGTACATGTGCAGGCCCTTGCTCCCACTGGTGACCGGGCGTGCGTCCAACTTCCGCTCGGTGAGCTTGTCGCGCACCAGCAGGGCGACCCGGCAGCACTCGTGGAGGCCGGCGCCCTCGCCGGGGTCGAGGTCGATCACGAGCCGGTCGGCGCCGCGCGGCTTGCCGTGCCTGGTCACCGTCCACTGGTGGACGTGGAGCTCGAGAGCCGCGAGGTTGGCCGCCCAGGTGAGGGTCGCGAGATCGTCGATGATCGGGAAGACCAGCCGGTCGCCGTGCCGGCTCTCGCCGCGCGAGCCCGTGGTCGGTACGTCGGCGGTTCGCACCCAGGTCGGCGTGCCGGCGGGCGCGTTCTTCTCGAAGAAGCGGTCGTGCTCGACGCCGTGCGGCCACCGGACCCGGGTGACGGGTCGGTCCTTCAGCAGCGGCAGCAGGACCGGGGCGACCTGGGCGTAGTAGTTGAGCACCTCGCCCTTGGTGGTGCCGGTGCGGGGGTAGAGCACCTTGTCGAGGTTGGACAGCTTGAGCGTCCGGCCCTCGACGTCGACCCGGATCTCGTCCCCACCCGGAGTCATCTACCGACCGCCATCAGGGGCACCTGCGCCGGGTCGAGCCGTTCGAACATCGCGACGAGGAACCACCGGGGCGCGCTCACGCAGCCGGCGGTCGCGCCCCGGCCGTTGACGTGGAGGAAGATCCCGGCACCCCGATGCCGCACCTGGTCTGCGTAGTTGTAGCTGGTCACGACGGAGTACTCGTAGGCCACGGGGAAGTCGCGGAGCCGCTCGGAGCTGTCGACCTTGCTGGGCGAGAGCCACCAGCGGAAGCCGCCCTGGCTCCGGTTGCGGTAGCGGTTGTAGAAGGCGGACCGGTTGTCCTCGACCCAGAAGTCCCCCTTCCGGATCTGGCGGTAGGGCAGGTCCCAGCCGGTGGACTGCGGGTGCCGGCCGAACGACGAGATCAGCCGGGTGGTGCCCAGCGGGGTGGCCCCGCTGCCCTGCACCCGCTTGGCCGGCGCCACCAGCCCGCCGTACCCGGTGCGGCCGGCGCGGACGTCGTAGACCTTGCGCCAGTGGCCGTCGCGGCGCACCCAGAAGGCGATGTGGGCGTGGTAACCACGCCGGTGGTTGACGGTGACGACCTGCCGGGTGTGGTCGTGGAGCGCGACCCGGACCCCGCCGAGCGTGACGTGGCGGATCGTCGCGTGGGCCGGCGACGGCGCCATCGCGAGGGCGGCGACGAGGGGCAGGGGGGCGAGTGCGAGGCCGAGCTTCCTCACGAGAGATCCTCCGGGGTCAGATCGGCGCGGGTGCCGACGTACGACGGCTGGCGGACCCGCCCCTGCGCGGACGGGCCGAGGGACTCCACGTCGACCACGAGGACGGGCTCGACCCAGGTCGTACCCAGGGCGTCGAGCCGGGGAACCTCGTCGACGAACGGCGTGGTCGGGCGGGTGAGGTCGGCCAGCACCTCGCGCAGGAGCAGCGCCTTCTTGCCGGCGATGCCGCTGCCGACGCGCCCGCGGTAACGCAAGCCGCCGGCGGTCGGCTCGCCGATCAGGACGGCGCCGAGCCGGTCCTTCGAGTCGGTCTCGAGGCGCCAGCCGCCGACGACGTAGGACTCGCGCCGGCGGTGGGCGAACTTCAGCCAGTCCTTGCTGCGCTGGCCGGGCCGGTAGCGGCTCGACAGCCGCTTGCTGACGATCCCCTCGAGCCCCTGCTGGAAGGTGGCGTCGAAGAGCATCTGTCCGTCGTCGTAGGTCGGCGGGGTCTGCCAGCGGTCGTCGTGCAGGTCGAGGCCCTCGAGCAGCTCGCGGCGGATGCTCAGCGGCTCGGTCATCAGGTCGCGGTCGCCCAGGCGCAGGAGGTCGAAGGCGACCAGCGTGACCGGGAGCCGCTCGGCCAGCACGCGGGCGCGGTCGGCACGGGAGACGTGCATGCGCTCGGCCAGGGCGGCGAAGCTCGGGACACCGTCGGCGAACGCCACGACCTCGCCGTCGAGCAGCGCGTCGTCGACGGGCAGCACCCGTAGCTCGGGGAAGGAGACGGTGGCGTCGTTCTCGTTGCGGCTCCACAGCCGCGCCTCGCCACGTCGTACGTCGACCAGGACGCGCATGCCGTCCCACTTCACCTCGTGCCGCCACTCCTCCCCCGTCGGCACGTAGGTGCCTCGGGTGGCGAGCATCGGACGCATGCCCGACATCCTGGCAGGCGGGTCTCGTCGGTACGGCGTGCCAGGCTGTCGGCATGAGCGAGCACGCGGCGACGATCCGGCGCTCCCTGGAGACCACCGACGCCCGCGACCGGCAAGCCCTGGCCCCGCTCCTCTCCCCCGACCTGGTCTACGAGACCGAGCAGACGCGCGAGCGGCACGTCGCCGTGCGACGGTGGTGGCCGGAGCCCTGCGAGCCCCCGGCCGACCGGGCGCAGCTCACCGAGCGGCTCTGATGGTGCGGCAGCACGTCGTGTTCTTCCGTAACCTCAACCTCGGCCAGCGCGGGAGCCCCACCCGCGCCCAACTGCTGGCGGCCTTCGAGTCCGCAGGAGCCACCGACGTGGTGTCGGTGCGGTCCAACGGCACGGTCGCCTTCCGGTCGTCCGCGCCGGTCTCCACCCGCGACCTGGTCTGCAGCCGGCTGATCGGCGGCACCGACTGGTGCGACGTGGCGCCGGTGCGTGCGGCGACCTGGGTGCTGGGCCTGGGCGAGCGGCTGGCTGAGGTCGAAGGCCACGTCGAGGTGTCGTTCTTCGACGGCCGGCGATCCTTTCCGGCACCTCTCCCCTGGCGACCGGACCGCGGTCGGGTCACCGTCGTCGCGGCCGACGGTCGCCACGCGATCGCGGTCAACGACGAGCCCCGCACCTCCTACGCGACACCCGCGCTCGAGGCCTTGCTCGGCGTACCCGTCACCTCGCGAGGGGCGGAGACGGTGCTGCGGCTCGCCGACCTGCTCGCCGCCCGTGGGCGCTGACCACACGCCGTACCACCCGTTTGGCGCGTGCGTTCGCGGCCCGCAGGCCCGATACTGGACCGACCTTGTGATCACGGAGGTATGAGATGCGTGCGATCTGGAAGGGCGCGGTGTCCTTCGGGCTCGTCAGCGTGCCGGTGAAGCTGTACGCCGCGACCGAGTCCCACGACGTGTCGTTCCGGCAGGTGCACGCCAAGGACGGCGGCCGGATCAAGTACCAGCGCGTCTGCTCGATCGACGGCGAGGAGGTCGACTACGCCGACATCGCCAAGGGCTACGAGACCGAGGACGGCGAGATGGTCATCCTCGACGACGACGACATGGCCTCGCTGCCGAGCGCGTCGTCCCGCGAGATCGCGGTCGAGAAGTTCGTGCCCAGCGACCAGATCGACCCGATGCTGTTCGAGAAGTCCTACTACCTCGAGCCGGAGAAGACCGGCGCGAAGCCCTACGCCCTGCTGCGTCAGGCCCTGCTCGACGCCGACCGGATGGCCGTGGTCACGGTCGCGCTGCGGCAGCGGACGACGGTCGGCGTGCTCCGGGTGAAGGACGACGTGATCGTGCTCCAGACGATGATGTGGCCCGACGAGGTCCGCAAGCCCGACTTCAGCGTCGAGACGGGCGAGGTCAAGCCGGCCGAGGTGAAGATGGCCAACATGCTCGTCGAGACGCTGGCCGGAGACTTCGAGCCAGGCGAGTTCGAGGACGACTACGCCGGCGCCGTCGAGACGCTGGTCAAGACCAAGATCGAGGGCGGCGAGATCACCAGGACCCCGACGTCGACCAAGTCCTCCGGCGAGGTCGTCGACCTGCTTGCCGCACTGCAGCGCTCCGTCGACGCGGCCAAGACGGCCCGCGGCGAGTCGGCGCCCGCCGAGGAGAAGCCGAAGAAGAAGGCGGCCGCCAAGAAGACGGCCAAGAAGACCACGAAGAAGGCGGCCAAGAAGGCCAGCTGAGCGTCAGCTCGTCAGCCGTCGGGTGAGCCGGACCTCCTCGCGGCGGTAGCCCAGGCCCTCGTAGAAGGTCAGCGCCCGCGAGTTGGCCGCCCCCTGCCCCTCCATGGACTCCTCGGTGACCAGCTCGCCGAGGTAGGCGTCGACGTCACCGCTCCAATGCCGCTGCTCCGACACCGACACCATGCCGACCACCCGCCCCGCGACCCGAGCGACGAACACGGCGTGGGCGTCGTCCTGTGCCGAGACCGAGTCCTCGACCCACTCGCGCGCAGCGGCCGCGGCCCCCTCGCTTGTCGTGTAGGGCGAGATCTCCACCGAGACAGCCACCCTTCGAGTGTCGGTGGCCCTCACGGCTTTGAAAATGGCCGGCGCTCGAAGATCTGGGTCAGGCAGAACTCGTGGCCCTCGGGATCGGTCATCACGACAACGACACCCTCGTCGTACTCGTGCCGCTCGCCGGTCCGGGCGCCCCCGAGCCGCTCGACCTCGGCGATGCCCGAGACGAGGTCGTCGACCTCCAGGTCGAGGTGCAGCCGCACCTTGCCGGCCCGCGGCTCGGGAACGCGCTGGAAGGTGAGGCGGGGCTGCGCGTCGTACCGGGACCCGACGGTCGCCCATCCGTCACCGCTCATCTCGTCGCTCTGCTCCCGCCCGAGCAAGGCGCCCCAGAAGACCGCCATCCGTTCGGGGTCCGCGCAGTCGATGGTCACGCCGGTCCAGTCGTTCGCCATGGCCGTCACTCTGGCACTCGAGAGCGGGTTCCTGAGAAGTGGCTGTGGAGCTGCCGGATCGGTTCCCCCCGGCGGGCGGGAAACGTAGCCTTCCGATGCAGTCTCCCTGGGAAGCGAGGACCCGCCATGTATCCACTGATCGGCGATGTGGGCACCCCGGAGCTGCTGATCATCGTCGTCGTCGTCATGCTGGTGTTCGGGGGCTCGAAGCTGCCCGATCTGGCACGTGGGAGCGGCCGAGCGATCCGGATCTTCAAGGAAGAGGTCGGCAAGACCGACGAGCCGACCGAGGAGTCGGCGGGCTCCGACCAGGACCGTCAGGACGCCACCGGCTGACCCGCGCGGGGTAAGCCTCCTAGGACTTGGGGAACGGTTGCCCGGAAAACGGACCGGAGCTCGCTCCTAGGATCGACAGATGGCCGTGAAGCGGATCAAGCCGAACATCCTCTCCAGCAACTTCGAGGGGAGCCGTGCGTTCTACACCGGCGTCATCGGCCTCGAAGGCGGACCAGGGCTGGACTGGATCATGTTCTTCGGCACCGAGCAGCGCGAGGTCCAGCTCAGCGTCATGGCGCTGGACATCAAGGCACACCAGCACCCGGACGTGTCCATCGAGGTCGACGACGTCGACGAAGTCTACGCACGCGCGGTCGAAGCCGGCGCCGAGATCACCTACCCGATCACCGACGAGGAGTGGGGTCTCCGACGCTTCTTCGTGCGCGATCCGAACGGCGCGATCATGAACGTCACCCAGCACGCCGACTGAGGCCATGCCTCGGCCACCGGCCATGGGGCGGACCGGTCAGGGGTCGGGCGAGCGGGCCTGACGTGGCCGGTCGCGCGAGAGGTCGGTGGTGCCGCGGTGGTCGCGGAGGAACTGGTAGCCGTGGGGGCTGGTCCAGAGGTAGCGACCGGGGTCGAGCGCGACGTAGCTCCAGGGCGAGTGAGTCTTGAGCCGATGGTGGCGACGACACAGGGCGGCCAGGTTGCATGAGCAGGTCACGCCGCCGTCGCGGTGGGCCACGGTGTGGTCGCAGTCGCAGCGCCGTGCCGGGCGCGTGCACCACGGGAACACGCAGGTGGCGTCGCGCAGGGCGACCTGCTCGCAGATGCGGTCGGGCACCTCGTAGGAGTCGACGCTCACACAGCCGTCGAGGTCGAGGACCGGCTTCACGACGACCTCGGCATCGGGGTTGCCGCACCAGTCGCGGATCTGGTCGACCGTCACCAGGCTGCGGCCCTGCTCGAGCCGGCCGGTGCGATCGGCGCCATGGAGCACCGCCTCGGACAGGTGGACGTGGAGCACGACCCGGCGCGCCTTCACTGCGGGCATGCCGGTCGGGGTGGCGAGGTCGAGCGCCAGCTGGCGTCGCGACAGGTCGCCGACGGCCTGGGCGCGACGTACGTCGAGCGGCTCGTGCGAACCGAGCGCGGCGCGCTGCTCGGCACCCGCGGCCACCGCGGCCTCGAAGTCGAGGGCGTCGGCGAGGTCGAGCTCGGCCTCGACGTAGGTCGTGCCGCTGAAGGAGACCTGCTGGTCGTGCACCGTGACGTGACGCCGCTCGGCTGCCTGCGCGGCGAGCCGCTCGACCTCGTCGGGCATGAACCGGCCGATCGCCTCGGCGACCAGCCGGTCGAGCTGGGAGGTGCGCACCCGGTGGGCGACCGGCGCGACGTGGCGGTCGACGAACCTGGCGGCCTCGGGCGTGAGCCGGATCGTCTCGCGGGCCACGAGGCGGCCCTTCCAGGCCGCCAGGTCACCGGTGGTGACGCGCCGCCACACCCGCGGCAGCCGGAAGCACAGCTCGAGGGCCTCGCCGAGGTAGCGCTTGCCGGCCTCGGTGGGCAGACCGACCACCGCCGCGAACTCGGCCACACAGAACTCGGCGACGCTCGGAGCACCCGGACCAGCCAGCGGGAGGTCGGTCTCCCCGAAGCCGCGCAACGTGTGGGTCGCCGCCTCGTCGATCGACTCCGCCGGGTGCATGACCGCCCACTCCACCGCCAGCTGCAGCAGGTCGGCCTCCGCCGCATCGGCGGCCCGGCGCCTGGCCTTCGCCGCCACCAGGACGCCGGCCGGCGCCTCGGGCCGGAGCTCTGCCGTGGTGGTCATGGCACTACTCAAGCATCGAGCACCGACAACGCGAGGCCGAGAATGCCCTTGTCCACAAGGGGATCTCGAGAACCTTCCGGGAGACGTCCGACGCCGTCGCACTGGCTCTCCGCGTGGTTTCGAGACGGCGCTGGCGCGCCTCCTCAACCAGCGGAGGTCGCGCACCGTCCCCTCACCAGCGAAGCCCGGAGACCGGCCGTTGCATCAATCCACGTGCGCGACGGCCTTCGCGAGCACCGTCACCGGTCCGGCGTACGACGGGTCCTCGAGCCAGCCGCACTCGCGGTAGAACGCCACCTCGTCGCCGTCGGCGGCGACCCACATCCGGTCGTGGCCGTACGCGCGGGCCAGGTCCTCCAGCGCCGTCACCATGAGCCGACCCACGCCGCAGCGCCGCTCCCCCGGCCGGACCACCATCCGCACCACCCAAGGGACGAGCCCGGGACAGACGTCCGCCACCGACTCGTCGGCGGGCCCCAGGGTGACCGCTCCGATGGCCTGGCCCTCGAGGTCCATCGCGACCAGGGTCAGCGGCAGCCCGTCCCGCCCGGCGTCGCGTGCGGTCGCCTCGATCCACGGGCCGGGGGTGCCGGAGCCTCCGGAGGCGCGCCAGCGGAGGACGCCGACCTCGGCGACCAGTTCCGGTTGGTCCGCAAGCAGCCCGAGAAACAGCGCGGGACGATCCCCCACGCGGCACAAACTAGCCGCGCACCCCGGTCCTGCCCAGCCCCCCTTTCGGGCCGCGTGGCTAGGTTTGGCCCGGTGCCTCGGCTGATCCACCTCAACGGCCCCTCGGGGGTGGGCAAGTCGACGCTCGCGCGCCGGTACGCCGCGGAGCACCCCGGGGTGCTCGTCCTCGAGATCGACACGCTGCGCACGATGGTCGCCGGCTGGCAGGACGACTTCTACCAGGCAGGAGCCAGGATCCGAACGGCCGCCCTGGCCGCGATCCAGGCCTACCTCGCGTCGGGACACGACGTGGTCCTGCCCCAGCTCGTCGGCCGCTCCGACGAGCTGGCGCGGTTCCGTGCGGCCGGGACGCGGAGCGGCGGGGAGTACGTCGGGGTGATGCTCGTCGCCGACCCCGACGAGGTGATCGCCAGGTTCCGGGGGCGGGCGGTGGCGGAGGGCGACGACCCCTGGGTGCGTGCCGTCACCACGATCGTCGGGGAGCTCGGCGGCGACGACGCCCTCCGCCGATCCACGCTCGACCTCGAGGCGCTTGCGGCCCGCGAGGGCCTGCTGCAGCTCCCCAGCACCGACCTCGAGACGACGTACGCCGCCCTGCTGCTGGCACTCGGCGAGGAGTCGTGAAAGAAAAGAGTGAGGCCGTGTCGAAAACGCACCAGGCCGTACGACGTAGGGGCGACCACCCACTCGAACCGGAGGAGAATCCGATGCGTTACCTGTGCTTCGTGAAGATGGACGAGAACCTGGCCCACCCGCCGCAGTCGATCATGGACGCGATGGACAAGCACGTCGGCGAGGCCATCGCCAACGGCTCGTTCCTGGACGGCGGCGGGCTCTACGGCGCCAAGGAGGCGGTCGAGTTCCGCGTCCGTGGCGGCAACGTCACCGTCACCGACGGCCCGTACGCCGAGGCCAAGGAGGTCATCGGCGGCTGGGCGATCGTCAGGTTCGACAGCGAGGACGAGGCGCGGGAGGAGGGCCAGAAGATGGCCGACCTGCACCTCCAGCACTGGCCGGGCTGGGAAGGCGCGATCGAGATCCGCCGGATCGCCGAGCCCGACGAAGCGCCGACCGGCGCCTGAACCGCCCCTGGTTCGCCGGGTGGTCCTAGTCTCGCCGTGTGAGCGAGACCGGGACCGCCCAGGACGTCGTCCAGCAGGTATGGCGTGACGAGTCGGCCCGGCTCGTCGGTGCGCTGACCCGGATGACGCGCGATCTCGGCCTGGCCGAGGACCTCGCCCAGGACGCCCTGGTCGCCGCCCTGCAGCAGTGGCCGGCCGTGGGTGTCCCCGACAACCCGGCGGCCTGGCTCATGCAGACCGCCAAGCGGCGCGCCGTCGACCACTTCCGGCGCGCCGACACCCTGCGACGTCGTACGACGGAGCTCGGCCATGCCCTGGAACAGGACCGGCAGCGGGAGGAGGCGGCCGTGCCCGACCTCGACTCCTTCGTCGACCACATCGAGGACGACGTGCTCCGGCTGATCTTCCTCACCTGCCACCCGGCGCTCTCCCCCGAGAGCCGTGCCGCGCTCACGCTCCGGCTCGTCGGCGGCCTCACGGTGCCGGAGATCGCGCGCGCCTTCCTGACCAAGGAGGCGACCGTCGGCCAGCGCATCTCGCGGGCCAAGAGGACTCTCGAGGGCGAGTCGTTCGACCTGCCGGTGGGTCAGGAGCGTGAAGGACGCCTGGACGACGTGATGGGCGTGCTCTACCTGATCTTCAACGAGGGCTACACCGCCACCTCCGGCGACGACTGGATGCGGCCCGACCTGTGTCAGGAGGGCATCCGGCTGGCCCGGATGCTGGTCGGCCTCGCGCCGGAGGAGCCCGAGGTGCACGGGCTCCTGGCGCTGATGTCGCTCCAGGCCTCCCGTCTCCACGCCCGCACGGCGCCCGACGGATCGGCGGTGTTGCTCGACGACCAGAACCGCCGGCTCTGGGACCGGCTGATGATCCGGCGCGGGCTCGCGAGCCTCGACCTCGCGATGACCGTGGCCGCGGGCGGCCGGGCGATCGGCCCCTACGTCGTCCAGGCCCAGATCGCGGCCTGCCACGCGCGCGCCGAGCAGTCCGACGACACCGACTGGTCCGCCATCGCCTCGTGGTACGACGTGCTGGCCCAGCTCGGCGACAACCCCGTCGTCGAGGTCAACCGCGCCGTCGCCCACGGCCGCGCCTACGGGCCTGAGGAGGGCCTCGCCGTGCTCGACGACGTGGCGGACCACCGGACGCTGGCCGGGTCCCACCTGGTCCCGAGCGTGCGCGGCGATCTGCTCGAGCGCGCCGGCCGTGGCCACGAGGCCGCCGCCTCCTTCCGCGAGGCGGCCGGGCTGACCGAGAACGCCGTCGAGCGGGCGCTGCTCCTCGACCGGGCGGCGAGCGCCGAGCCGCCCAGCTGACCGCCTCAGGAGGTCGGCGCGACCAGAGGCCACGGACGGGCCCGCTCGAGCTGGGCGGCCAGGCTGAGCAGGATCTCCTCGCCGTCGGTCGGACCGACCAGCTGGCAGCCGATCGGCAGCCCGTCGGAGCCGGTGCCGGACGGCACCGAGCAGGCCGGGTTGCCGGCGACGTTCCAGAGCGCGGCGTAGGCGATCGCCGGTACCGACCGCAGCGCCGAGCGCACGGTGCCGACGCCCTCGAGGACCCCGAGCCTCGGCGGGCGGTTGGCAGTGGTCGGGGTGAGCAGCACGTCGACCCGGTCGAAGACCCGGTTGGCCTTCAGCGAGACCTTCTCGGTCTGCTCCAGGGCGTACTCGATGACCTTCGGGCCGACCCACGAGCCGAGCCGGTAGGTCTCCCGGGTCCGGCGCTCGAGCCGGCCGTAGTGCTCCATGGCGTCGGCCTCGGTCCGGATGCCGGCGAAGAACTGCGGCACGAACGCGAGGCTCGGGTCGGGGTAGCCCGGCTTGATCTCACCTATGTCGTGGCCGAGGTCGGCGAGCACGCGAGCGGTCTCGCGGACGGCCGCGACGTTGTCCGGGTGCGGACGGACCCCCTTGGTGACCGGCTTGGTGCACCAGCCGATCCGCAGCCGGCCCGGCTCGCGGCGGGCCGCCTCGGTGAACGACCCGACCTCGCCGGCCCGCCACCTGTCGCCCGGCAGCGAGCCGCGGATGACGTCGTAGACGATCGCGGAGTCGCGCACGGTCCGGGACAGGGGGCCGACGGCGCCGAGCGCCCACCACAGGTGCTCCATGGGAGAGGTGGTGACCCGGCCCCGTTGGGGCTTGAGCCCGAACAGCCCGCAGTACGACGCCGGCACCCGGATCGAGCCACCGCCGTCGCCGCCCATCCCGATCGGCACCATCCCGGAGACGACCGCGGCGGCCGTCCCGCCGCTGGAGCCACCGGGCTGGACGTCGGTGTTCCAGGGGTTGCGGGTGTAGCCGTAGGCGTCGGACTCGGTGTAGGGGTAGGCGCCGAACTCCGGCATGTGGGTCTTGCCCACCACGATCGCCCCGGCCGCGCGCAGCCGGCGCACGACCTCGCCGTCGTCGGTGACCGGCGTGCTGTTGCCGCGGCCACCGTAGGTGGTGACGCAGCCGGCAACGTCGATCTCCTCCTTGATCGCGACCGGTATGCCGTAGAGCGGGCCGTGAGCCTCGCCCTGGCCGAGCTCGAGGAACCGCGCCTGCTCGCGCGCCCGGTCGGCCAGGACGACGGAGAAGGCGTTGAGCTCGGCGTTGCGCGCCTCGATGCGGGCCAGGGAGTCTGCCACGACGGCGCCGGGAGACGTGCGGCCGGCAGCGATGGCCTCGACGGTCTCGGCCGCGCTCAGGGGGGTCTCGGTCACGCGCGCAGCCTAGAGGCGCCGGCTGGGAGCCGGCGTCCGTGTCCGCGCCGGCTCACGACCGTGAGGTCGTCGCTCGGAACCGGTCGGACAGCGCATAGCGCAGGAGGACGACGTCGCCGAGCTGCCGGGTCTCCGCGAGCCTGGCCCGGCGGCCGGGGTGCCACGGGAAGTGCGCCTCACCCACGAACCGGCGCGCGCCCGGCGCTCCGACGAAGAACGGCGCCACCACCAGCTGGAGCTCGTCGACGACGTCCTCGGCGAGGAACTGCGTGTGCACCGCACCCCCGCCCTCGACCATCAGCCGCTCGACCCCGCGCCCGTGGAGGTCCTCGGCCACCGTGGCCATGCGCACCGGGTCTCCCGCGTCGACGACCTCGCTGACCGTGCCGAGCCGGCCGCGCACCTGGTCGGCCACCGGAGTCCCGGCGTAGACCAGCTTGGTGCAGCCGTCGTCGTCGAAGAAGCGGGACGACGGGTCGAGGCGCCCGCGGCCGGTCAGTGTGACCCTGGCCGGGCTCGGCGGCAGGCCACGGGCGACCCGTTCCTCGCGCCGCTCGGGGTCGCGCACGAGCAGGCGGGGATCGTCGTTGCGGATCGTGGTAGCGCCGACCAGGATCGCGTCGACCCCGGCGCGCACCCGGTCGACCCGGTCGAAGTCCAGATCGTTGGAGAGCAGCAGCCGGCTCTCGGAGGCACCGTCGATGAAGCCGTCGATCGACATGCTGCACGACAGCAGGGTGTAGGGGCGGTCAGCCACAGCCGACCCCTACCGGCTCCGACAGCCGCTGCGGCTCGGGCTCCGGCTGCGGCTCCGGCTCGGGGACCACGACGTGGAGACGCCGCCGGGCCACGACGTCGGCCACCAGGACCACGGCGCCGGGCAGGGTCGCGACCCCGGCCAGCACGCCGTAGACGATGGCGACGGTGAGGCCGGCCGCTGCACCGAGCCCGACCACGCCGAACGCCCAGGCCGTGACGCCCTCGCGCGGACCCCAGCCGGCGACGCTGAGTGGGATCGACGAGCCCACGAGCACGACCAGCCCCGTCGTGAGGAGCACGGCGGGCGAGGTGTCGACCGCGACCGCGGCGGCGGCGACCGCGAACACGGCGAGGTGCCCGCCGGTCGAGGCGCAGGAGGCGACCACCAGGCGCGCGAGCACGGCCGGGCGCACCAGCGCGCGCAGGTCGCGGGTCAGCCACCCGTCGGTACGGCGGCGTACGACGAGCACGGCGGCTCCCAGGACGCCGAGCAGGGCCACGGCGGCGACCGCGCCGACGCCCGAGCCGCGCCAGGGGGTCGGCAGCAGCACCACGGCCAGCATGGCGAGCGTCACCTGCACGACCTGGCCGGTCACCCGGTCCCAGCCGGTGGCCCGGACGCCGGCACCCAGGTCGCCGGCCGCCCGGCCGTGGCGCACCGCCCGGTCGGCGTCACCGAGGATGCCGCCGGGGAGCACGGCGTTGAGCAGCTGCGAGCGGTAGTAGGCCGCGACGGACTCGCGCACTCCCAGCGGTACGCCGAGTGAGCGCGCGACCACGCGCCACCGCCAGGCCGAGGTCACGGTCGCGACGGCGGTGAGGACGAACGCCGCGAGCACGGCCTGCCAGGTGGTCACCCGCCAGGCATCCGCCAACGGTCCGCCGCCGAAACGGTGGAGCAGGAACGCGAGCAGCGCCAGGCCGCCGACCAGGCGCAGCACGGCCGACCCGCGGCTCATCGTCGCCCTCCGGCACGGGCGCGGACGCCCGGTCTCGGGCCGGTCTCGACGTCCGCGAGCACGCGGTCGAGGTCGGCGGCGACGGAGGCCCATCCTCGGGCCGAGGGGCGACGCCGATCGGCGAAACGACCCAGCCGTTCGCGCAGGGCGGGGTCGTCGAGCCAGGCCAGCAGGGCCGCCCTGAGGGCCGCCGGGTCGCCGGGCTGCACCAGCAGGCCGGGCAGGCCACCGACCGGGGCACCGCCGAACGCCTCCACGACGCCACCGACCGCGCTCGCGACCACCGGCAGCCCGTGGGCCAGCGCCTCGGCCACGACCATGCCGTAGCTCTCGAACCGCGACGGCAGCACGACCAGGTCGGACCCGTCGTACGCCGTGTCGAGGTCGCGGCCGGTCAGCGGCCCGGTGAAGATCACCCGGCGTTCCCACGAGCGGGCGTAGACCTGGGTCTGCAGCGCGGCGACGTGGTCGGGATCGACCTCGAGCGAGCCGACGCAGGTGAGGGTCCAGGCGCGGTCGCCCAGGTGGGACAGCGCGTCGAGCAGGACGTCGTGGCCCTTGCCGGGGTGGACCGCGGCCACGCAGAGGAACGACGTGCCGCCGCCGACACCGCTGCCACGGGCCAGGGCGGCGGGGTCGGTGCCGGGACGGCAGACCTCGACCCGGGGCAGGGCGTAGGACACGCGCACCCGGGCCTGCGACCAGGCACTGGTGGTGACCACCACGGCCGCCGCGTGCAGAGCCTCGGCCTCACCTGGGTCGGGACCGACCGGCATGTGGAGGAGGACGACGATCCGCAGCCGCGCTGCGTGCGCGGTGAGCACCGGGCCCGCTCCGGTGGCGACGAGCCCGTCGACCAGGACCAGGGAGTCGTCGGCGAGACGCGCGAACGTGTCGTGCAGGCGGGTCAGGTCGTCGGACCCCGGACGCGGCCATGCGCCGGCGACCTCGTGCTCCACCACCGGCCGGCCGCGCTGCCGGAGCCCGTCGAGGGCGCGCCGGTCGTAGCGGTTGCCGCCGCTGGGGCGGGCCGGGTCGTCGATCCCGGCCGGGAGCACGGCGTGCAGGAGACCGGGCCGTACGGTGTCGGTCATGGGGCACGCTCGTAGCTCGCCCAGGCGGAGGGCGACTCCAGAAGGGTGACCCGGATCCGGGTCAGGTCGCCGGGCCCGACGCCGAGAGAGCCGTCGTGCACGCGGGCTGCCAGCCGGTCGGCGACGGCCCTTGCCAGCACCTCGGTGGTGGTGTTGACGCCGACGAAGTCGGGATGGTCGTCGAGGTTGGTGTAGGTGAGGTCGGCGAGCACTCCGTGCAGGGCGGCACCCGCCCGCCCGATGTCGAGGACGATGCCGTGGGCGTCGAGGTCGGGCCGCGCGAAGGCCGCGTCCACGACGTACGTCGCTCCGTGCAGGTGGGCGGCAGGCCCGAACACGTCGCCGCGCAGGCTGTGGGCGATCATCATGTGGTCGCGGACGGTCACCTCGAACATCAGATCTCGCTCTCGTCGGCGCCGGTCTCGGTGTCGGTGCCGGTGTCGGTGTCGGCGCCGGTGTCGGCGCCGGTGTCGGCGCCGGTGTAGTCGATCGTGTGGCACAGCGCCGGCAGCGAGCCGGACGCCAGCTTCGCCATCACCTCGGGCAGCTCGGCGAACCGCGACTCGCCCGTCAGCAGCGCGTCGAAGGCGGGGTCGGCGAGCAGGCGCAGGGCCAGGCGCATCCGGTCCGCAGGGGTACGCCGCGCACGCCGGGCCGCCGCGACCTCGCCGACCTGGCTGGCCTGCACCGCGAGCCGTGCCGAGTGGAAGCGGCTGCCCAGGTCGAGCGCGACCGGGGTGTCGCCGTACCACGAGAGGTCGGTGACGACGCCGTCGGCGCCGAGGAGGTCGAGCGCGCACTGGAGCCCCGCACCGGTGCCGCTGGTGTGCACGACCAGGTCGAGGTCGCCGGCCGCTTGACGGGGCAGGGCGAAGCCGACGCCCAGTGCCGCCGCGGTGTCCGCGCGCTCCGCGAGGGAGTCCACCAGGGTCACCTCGACACCGGGGATGCCTGCGAGCAGGCGGGCGGTGCAGCAGCCGACCATGCCGGCGCCGACGACGGCGACGCGGTCACCGACCAACGGCCGGGCGTCCCAGAGCGCGTTCACTGCAGTCTCGACGGTGCCGGCGAGCACTGCGCGCCGCGGCGGCACGCCGTCCGGGACGACGAAGACGGCCTCGGCGGGCACGACGTAGGAGGTCTGGTGGGGGTGGAGACAGAAGACCGTGCGGCCGCGCAGGTCGTCGGGACCGGCCTCGACGACCCCGACGTTGAGATAGCCGTACTTCACGGGGCCGGGCAGCTCGCCCTCTTGGAACGGCGCGCGCATGACGGCGTACTGGCTCTCCGGCACGCCGCCGCGGAAGACCAGCGACTCGGTGCCACGGCTCACCCCCGAGACCACCGCGCGCACGAGCACCTGGCCCGGACCCGGGTCCGGCAGCTCCGTCGTCCGGAGCTCGCCGGACCCGGGCTCACGCAGCCAGTACGAGCGGGCCGTTCGTGCCACGTCGGCTCCCTCCACGTCCGGCATCGGTCCTGAACCGACGCTGACCTGCCCTCGTATGACTGGTATCCATCTCTACGGAGGCCATGTGCGCAGGGTTCATCTCGGTCCAGTGCTGGTACTGCCGGCCGCCACCCTGGTGCTGACGACGCTTGCGGCGACGGTGGGGCTGCACCCTGCCTCGATCCTGACAGGATTCGCCGTCGCCGTCGCCACCTGGCTGCTGCTGGAGCACGGGATGCGGGCGACCGGGCTGGCCCGGCTGGGGCCGGCCAACACGGTCACCCTGGTCCGCGCGGCCGCCGTCGCCGGGGTCACCGCCCTCCTCGTCGAGTCCTGGTCCGGCGACGTGCCCGCCCCGGTCCTGGTCACGCTCGCCTCGGTGACACTCGCCCTCGACCTCGTCGACGGCCGGCTGGCCCGCGCGCGGGGCTCGGTGACCGTGCTCGGCGCGGCGTTCGACATGGAGACCGACGCGTTCTTGATCCTGGTGCTCAGCGGGTACGCCGTACCGCTGGTCGGCGCCTGGGTGCTGCTGATCGGCCTGGCCCGCTACCTCCTGCTGGTGGCCACCGCTCTCCGCCCGTGGCTGGGGGCGCCGGCCCCGCCTCGGCCCTGGGCCAAGGTGGTCGCGGCGGTGCAGGGCGTGGCCCTGGTCGTGGTCGCCTCCGGCTTGCTGCCGACGCGGGTCGCCCAGGCCGTGCTCGGCGCGGCGCTGGCGCTCCTCGCGGAGTCGTTCGCCCACCAGGTCCGCACCGCGCGCAGGCTCCGCCACGAGTCTCCGACCCCCCGGCCCTCGTGGGCCACGCCGGCCGCCGACCTCCTCGCCGTCTCCGTGCTCTGGCTGGTGCTGGCGCTGCCGTCGCGGCCCGGGCTGGTGTCGTTCCGGGCGCTGGCCGCGATCCCGGTGGAGCCGCTGGTCTTCGTCGCTCTGGCGATGGTGCTGCCGCGCCGGTGGGGACGGTTGCTGGCAGTGCTGTGCGGCGTGACCCTGGCGACGACGTTCGTGGTCACCCTGCTCGACCTGGCCTTCTTCGCCGCGTTCGACCGGCCGTTCGACCTGTTGAGCGACCCCGGCTATGCCGGCTCGGGGCTCGATCTGCTGAACGTCGCGCTCGGAGGCCTCGGCCGCGCCGCCGCGCTCGCCGTGCTGGCGTTCGTCGTGGTCGGGACGTTCACGCTGTGCGTGTGGGCGACGCTGCGCTCCCGCCGCAGCGCGCGGCGGGAGCCGGCACCGTGGACACGGCTCGTCGTCGCGCTGGGCCTGGTCTGGGCGGCCGCCGCTCTGGGCGGGGCTCAGGTGGGCGGCGTACCGGTCGCCGCGGCCCCGGCCGCCTCGCTGATCGCCGGCCAGGTGGAGCAGGTGCGCTCCGACCTTCGCGACAAGGCGGTCTTCGAGCACCGGCTCACCCACGACCCCTACGCCGGGACGCCCGGCCACCAGCTCCTGCGAGACCTGCACGGCAAGGACGTGCTGGTCGTCTTCGTGGAGAGCTACGGCCAGGTCGCGGTGCAGGGCACGTGGTTCTCTCCGCCGGTGGACCGTCGGCTGGCGGCCCTCGACGGCCAGCTGGCCGGCCTCGGCTTCCACTCCCGCAGCGCCTGGCTCGGGTCGCCGACGTTCGGCGGCCTCAGCTGGCTGGCGCACTCCACGCTCCAGACCGGCCTGTGGGTCGACCACCAGCAACGCTACGAGCAGGTGCTCGGCTCCGACCGGCTGTCGCTGGCCGGCGCCTTCCGCCGGGCGGGCTGGCACACCGTCGGCGACATCCCCTCCGACGCCGGCCCGTGGCCCGAGGGCCGGACCTTCTATCGCTACGAGCAGATGCTGAACGCCGGCGACGTGGGGTACGTCGGCCCGCGCTACGGCTACGCCCGCGTTCCCGACCAGTACACCTTCGCCGCGTTCGACCGGCTGGTGCTGGCCCGGGAGCACCAGCGGCCGGTGATGGCCGAGATCGACCTCGACTCCAGCCACACGCCGTGGAGCCCCAACCCCCGCGTCGTCCCGTGGGACCGGATCGGCGACGGCTCGGTCTACCGGCAGCTGACGGCGCCCACCTCCTCGACGCTGCGGATCCTCGGCGACTCCCACCTCCAGCAGGGCAGCTATGCGAGGTCGATCCGCTACTCGCTGTCCTCCCTGGTCTCCTTCGTACGGCACGCCCACGACCCGGACCTCGTCATGGTCGTGCTCGGCGACCACCAGCCCCACTCGCAGGTCAGCGGCACCGGCGTCTCGCACGACGTCCCGGTGTCCCTGGTCGCCCACGACCCGCGCGTCCTGCACCGGATCGACGGCTGGGGCTGGACGCCCGGCCTGCGACCGCCCGCGAACGGCGTGCAGTGGCCGATGGACGCGTTCCGCGACCGGTTCCTGGGCGCCTTCGGCTCGACGCCGTCCGGCCCGCTCGACACCGGTCCAGGTACCACGATCGCGGCGCCCTGATCGAACCGGAGCGGTCCCCGATCCGTGTCTCCTGGTGTGGGCCGCCGGCCCGGATCGGAGAACTCGCATGACCCGCCGCCTCATCGCCGCCGCCGCGGTCCTGGTCTCGGCCTACGTGCACCTGCACCTGTGGCTGGACGGGATGCGCCACCTGAACGTCGTCGGGCCCGCCTTCATGGTCAACACCGTCGCCGGCGTCGTGATCGCCGCGCTCCTCGTCACCTGGAGGAGCTGGATCGCGCCGCTGCTGGCCGCCGGCTTCGGAGCCTCCACGCTGGGCGCCTTCGCCATCGCCACCACCAGCCTGGGCCTGTTCGGCGACCACGAGAAGTGGCAGGGCAGCTACGTCTGGATCGCCACCGCCGCCGAGCTCGTCGCGCTGGTCGTCGGCCTGAGCGCCGTGGTCGCCGAGCGTCGTACCGCGCCGCAGGCCGCCGCCCGGCCCACGGTCGACTCCCGCACCGCCTGAGGAGGCGTACCCAGGACGGGCTCTCGTTGTCGGAGAGCCCGTCCTGGTGTCGCGGGCCGGTCGGTCAGAGCCCGAGCGCGGCCACGGGAGTCCCGTCGGCCCTGGTGAGTACGACCGAGCGGATCTGGGCGAGCGGCGACGCCGTTGCCGCGGTGAGCTGCATCGTCTTGCCGGGCAGGCCGTTCCAGGAGGCGACCTTCTGGGTCCGGCCGTCGCGGGTGTGCACGACGAGGGCGTAGGAACCGCTGAGGTAGTCGCCCGGGGCGGCCGGGTAGCTGCACTCCAGGTGGAGCTGGGTCCCCCAGGCCACCGTCGTGAGGGCCACGCTGGCGCTCATCGGGTCGGCGCTGACCGAGCGCATGGGCCGGAACCCCGACCCGGCCGGGCTGCTGGAACGGGTCGCGGTCGGCGTACCGCTCATGGAGTGGTCGAGCACGACCGTGCCGCCGACGGTGACGACGGCTGCGGCGGCGGCTGCCACCCCGGCGGTCAGCCAGGTACGGCGACGGTCCCGGCGGCGGGTCTCGCGGACCAGGCGGGGCATCAGGGTGTCGGGCACCGGCTCCTCGACCGCGCTCTCGAACACCTCCGGCCCGATCCGGCCGAGCAGTCCGGGCAGGCCGGCGAGATCGCGGACCGCGCGCGAGCAGCGGACGCACCCGTCGAGGTGCGACTCGTACTCGCGACGCTCGGCCGGCGCGAGCGCACCGATGACGTAGGAGCCGTCCCAGAGCTCGTAGGGGCACGGCGCGATGTCGGTCGGCTGGTGGTTGCTCATGCCACGACCCCCATCTCCTCGAGCGCGAGCCGGAGGGCACGCAGGGCGTAATGGGTGCGGGACTTCACGGTGCCCTCGGGGATGCCGAGGCGCCGGGCGGCCTCGGCGACCGGCCGGCCGTTGAAGTAGGTCTCCTGGAGCACCGCCCGGTGCTCCGGCGACAGTCGCGTGACCGCATCGGCGACCAGCCAGGTGGTGAGCAGCTCGTCGCTGCTGTCGTCGCGCCCGCGCTCGGGGAGCTCGCCCATGGGGATCTCGGAGCGCGCCCGCTTGGTGCGGGACTCGTCGATCACGATGTTGCGGGCGACGGTGAACAGCCACGCCCGCACCGACCCCTGCGACTCGTCGAGGATGGAGGCGTTGCGCCAGGCGCGCAGCAGCGTCTCCTGGCAGACGTCCTCGGCGCGGGCGCGGTCGTGGTTGGTCAGCCGCAGGCAGTGTCCCCACAGCGCTCCCGCGTGCTCGTCATGCAGTCGCTGCATGACGACGTCGGGGCTCTGGGTGGCCATCGGCCCCACCCCCCTTCCGCCTACCTCGCGCGTCGTCGTACTCACAGCTCCCTCCGCACAGTCATACGTCGCCGCGCGGCGTTCGGTTCGATCCTCCCGCGGGTGGGTCGCCGTCGGGATCCCCGGCTGACCGGGGATCCCGTCACTTGTCGGCCGCTGCAACGCCTGACAGGTGCCGGGAGTGCCCCCTACGAGGGACCAACGTGGCCAGCGGTACGACGCGCTGGTCGCCCGCGGCTCGCGCCGGGACCGGTGTGGCGGTCGCCGTCGGGATCCCCGGCTGACCGGGGATGCCGTCACTTGTCGGCCGCTGCAACGCCTGACAGGTGCCGGGAGTGCCCCCTACGAGGGACCAACGTGGCCAGCGGTACGACGCGCTGGTCGCCCGCGCCGGCTGGCGCGCAAGCGCGCGACGCCGTTCGCTGCGGCCGAGCGCCCCGGCTGCGCCGGGTCCCGGGCGGCTTGCGCGCAAGCGCGCGACGCCGTTCGCTGCGGCCGAGCGCCCCGGCTGCGCCGGGTCCCGGGCGGCTTGCGCGCAAGCGCGCGACGCCGTTCGCTGCGGCCGAGCGCCCCGGCTGCGCCGGGTCCCGGGCGGCTTGCGCGCAAGCGCGCGACGCCGTTCGCTGCGGCCGAGCGCCCCGGCTGCGCCGGGTCGCTCGGTCCTCGCTCAGGCCAGGGACGCGAGCCAGGCCTCGTGGAGGTCGGAGAACCGACCGTCGCCACCCTCGATCAGCTCGGCGGGAGTGCCGTCCTCGACGATGCGGCCGTGCTCGAGCACCAGCACCCGGTCGGCGATCTCGACCGTGGAGAGCCGGTGGGCGATGATCACCGCCGTCCGGCCCGACAGGATCGTGCGCAGCGCGCGCTGCACCAGCCGCTCGGACGGGATGTCGAGCGAGGAGGTCGCCTCGTCGAGGATCAGC
The DNA here is from genome assembly GCA_963820015.1 of uncultured Actinomycetota bacterium. Lineage (GTDB taxonomy): Bacteria > Actinomycetota > Actinomycetes > Propionibacteriales > Nocardioidaceae > Nocardioides. Next base: position 274,424 of record CAWFYO010000014.1, read on the forward strand.
ACCGCCGGGTCGGCGAGGAAGGCGCGGGAGAAGGCGACCAGCTGGCGCTGGCCGGCACTGAGCAGGCCACCGCGGTTGGAGACGTCGGTGTCGTACCCCTCGGGGAGGGCGGCGATGAAGCCGTGGGCGCCGAGAGCGCGGGTCGCGGCCTCGACGTCGTCCTGAGTGGCGTCGGGGCGGCCGAAGCGGATGTTGTCGGAGATCGTGCCGGAGAAGAGGTAGTTCTCCTGGGTCACCATCACCGCGGCCCGGTGGAGGTCGCGCGAGGTGAGCGACCGCAGGTCGACGCCGTCGAGGGTGACCGCGCCGTCGACGGGGTCGTAGAACCGGGTGGCGAGCTTGGCGATCGTCGTCTTGCCGGCGCCGGTCGTGCCGACCAGGGCGACGGTCTGGCCCGAAGGCACGGTCAGGTCGAGGTCGGGCAGGACCGGGACGCCCTCGACGTAGGCGAAGCGGACGTGGTCGAAGCGGAGGTCGCCACGGGCGTCGGTCAGCGCGACCGGGTGGGTCGGCTCGGGGACGCCGGGCACCTCCTCCAGCACGCCGGAGATCTTCTCCAGCGCGGCGTTGGCGGACTGGAAGGTGTTGTAGAACTGCGAGATGTCCATCATCGGCTCGAAGAACTGCCGCAGGTAGAGCAGGAACGCGGCGAGGACGCCCACGGTCACCTGGCCGTCGAAGGCGAGGTAGCTGCCGTAGATCAGCACCACCGCGATCGTGATGTTGCCGATCAGCCGGATCTCGGGCATGAACCACGCGACCAGGCGGAAGGCGACCAGGTTGGCCGCACGGTACTGGTCGTTGACGTCGTCGAAGATCTCCTGGTTGCGGGGCTCGCGGCGGAAGGCCTGGACGGCGCGGATGCCGTTCATCGACTCCACGAAGTGGACGATCACCAGCGCGACCTTCTCGCGGGTGACCCGGTAGCTCTTCGCCGACTCCTTGCGGAACCAGTTCGTCGCCCAGGCCAGGAAGGGACCGCACAGCAGCGCCACCAGGCCGAGCTTCACGTCGAGGTAGAGCAACAGCACCGCGGTGCCGAACAAGGTGAGCGCGGCCGTGATCAGCCCGTCGAAGCCGGTCTCGAGCATCTCGTAGATCGCATCGACGTCAGAGGTCTGCCGCGAGATCACCCGTCCCGACGTGTAGGAGTCGTGGAACGCCGGGCTGAGTCGCTGGAACTGCCGGAAGATGCGCTGCCGGATCTCGAAGAGGATGTCCTGCCCGATCTGCCCGGACCGGACCAGGAAGATGTTGCGCGAGATCGCCTGGACGACGGTCGCGAGGAGCACCACCCCGACGATCACCAGCAACGTCGTGACGTCGTCGTCCTGCTGGATCGGCGGGATGCCCTTGTCGATGCCGAGCGCGACGAGCAGCGGGATCGACAGGCGCGCGGCGTTCTCGATCAGCACCACGATCCCCAGCAGCTTCAGCACCCCGCCGTAGGGCCGCAGCAGGTCGCGCAGCAGCCGCCGGGAGCGGTCGGCCAGCCGGGCCGTCGTCTCGGCGGTGAGGTCGTCGCGACCGTCGGCCGCGACCCCGCGCCACTCCTGGCCCTCGGGCACCTGCTCGGCGGCGTCTCGGCTCCGCTCGGCCACCGAGGAGTCACTGCTCATGCGGACGCCTCCTCGAGGTCGTCGAGATCCTCCGCGTCGGCGGCGAGCAACTCGCGGTACGCCGGCACGGTGGCGAGCAGGTGACGGTGGTCGCCGACGTGGGTGATCGTGCCGTCCTGGAGGAGCGCGACCTTGTCGGCGAGCAGCACCGTGGAGGCCCGGTGGGCGACGACCAGGCCGGTGGTCGAGGCGAGGACACGCTGGAGCGCCTCCTCCACGAGCTTCTCGGTGTGGATGTCGAGGGCGGAGAGCGTGTCGTCGAGGACCAGCACCTTGGGCTGGGCGAGAACGGCGCGGGCCAGAGCCAGGCGCTGGCGCTGGCCACCGGAGAGCGACATGCCCTGCTCCCCGATCCTGGTGTCGAGCCCCCACGGGAGGTCGTGGACGAAGCCGGCCTGGGCGATGTCGACAGCCTCGGCGATCTCCTCGTCGGTGGCGTCGGAGCGGCCGAGGGTGAGGTTCTCGCGGGCACTCATCGAGAACAGGGTGGGCTCCTCGAACGCCGTGGCCACCAGCGAGCGCAGCTCGACCAGCGAGTAGTCGCGGACGTCGACACCGTCGATGGTGACCCGGCCGCCGCTGACGTCGTAGAGCCGTGGCACGAGGGCGGTGAGCGTGGTCTTGCCCGAGCCGGTGGCGCCGACCAGCGCGAGCGTCTCGCCGGGCGCCAGATCGAGGTTGACGTCGCGCAGGACGGGGGTCTCGGAGCCGGGGTAGGTGAAGTCGACGTGCTCCAGCCGCAGGTGACCCAGGGCGTGCGAAGCCGTGGCGGTGCCGGACACGATGTCGGGAAGGGTGTCGTAGATCTCCAGCACTCGGGCCGCTGCGGTCATCGCCTCCTGGGCCATCGCCAGGATCACGCCGAGCGAGGCCACCGGCCACACCAGCGACAGCATCAAGGTGATGAACGCGACCAGCTCGCCGGGCGTCAGGGCGCCCCGGCCGACGCCGATCGCGCCGAGCAGGAGCACGATCACCACGGCGAGGTTGGGGATCATCTCGAGGAAGGTCCAGAACCGCGCGGACAGCCGCACCTTGGAGATGCTGGTCTCGAGCAGCCGGCGTGCGCCCACGTCGTACTGCTCGGAGACGTGGGGCGAGCGGCCGAACGACTTGATCACCCGGATGCCGACGGCGCCCTCCTCGGCCAGCGTGGCGAGGTCGCCCTGCTGGTCCTGTACGGCGCGGGAGACCACGACGTAGCCCTTCTCGAAGCGCATCGAGAGCCACACGATCGGCGCGGCCGCCGCGGCGACGACCAGGCCGAGCGGCCAGTAGAGGTAGAGGAGGACGCCCGTGGTCACCGTCACCTGGGTGATGTTGACGACCAGGAACAGCATCCCGAACCCGAAGAACCGGCGGATCGCGGACAGGTCGGTGGTCGCACGCGAGAGCAGCTGACCCGACTGCCACCTGCTGTGGAAGCTCATCGGCAGCTCCTGGAGCCGCACGTAGAGGTCGTGCCGCATCTCGGTCTCGACCTCGAGGACCGCCTTGTTCTGGACCCAGCGGCGCCACCAGATCAGCACCGCCTCGAGGATGCCGAGGCCGAGCACCAGCAGGCCCAGCGGGAGGATGCCGCTGGCGTCGTGGTTTTCGATCGGCCCGTCGATCAGCGCCTTGATGACCAGCGGGATCGAGATCGCGACCGCGATCCCCGACATCGACGTCACCAGCATGATCACCAGGGCAGGGATGTGCGACCGGAGATAGCCGCGCAGGCGCCAGAGCGAGTGCACCCCGGCGGGCGGGTGAGTGGTCGGAGAGGCGAGTCGATCGTCAGGCATCGTTGCTCGACCATAACCCTTGCCCCCGACAACGACCCAATCGATTTGTACGGAGTGTCTCTCGCTAGTGCCTCTTACTTCGCCGTGGCCCCGCCGGGCCGTCCCGAGCGACCTCTAGGCTCGTGGCGTGGCCGTCGTCGGTGTCTGTGAGGACGAGCCCGCGCTGCGCTCGGTGCTGACCCGGGCGGTGCGGGCGATGGGTCACGAACCGACCGTGGTGGCCACGGCAGCCGAGGCCCTCCGGGCCTTCGTCCGCTCCCGGCCCGACGTCCTGGTGCTCGACATCGGCCTGCCCGACGCCGACGGTCGTGACCTCTGCCTCGCCCTGCGTGCCGCGGGCGTCGACTCCCCCGTGCTGATGCTCACCGCGCGCGACGGGCTCCACGACAAGATCGCCGGCTTCGAGGCCGGCGCCGACGACTACCTGACCAAGCCCTTCGAGCTCGACGAGCTCCGGGTCCGGCTCGACGCCCTGCTCCGCCGCAGTGCCCCGGCCCGGCCTGCCGAGGAAGGTCAGCCGGTGCTCGACCCGGCCCGCCACGCGCTGGTGCTCGACGGGACCGAGGTCGCGCTGACGCCCACCGAGTTCCGGCTGCTCGGCCGGCTGATGGCCGAGCCCGGCACCGTCGTACGACGCCACACGCTCGTCGCCGCCGCCTGGCCGCACGGCGCGATCGTCAGTGACAACACCCTCGACTCCTACGTGCGGCGGCTCCGGGCCAAGCTCGAGCGGGTCGATCTGTCCCCGATCTCGACCGTGCGTGGGGTCGGCTACCGGTGGCAGTGAGACCAGCCTCGCTACGGGCCCGGCTGGCCGCGGCAGCACTGATCGTCTCGACGCTCACCGCCGTGGTCCTCGTGATCGGCGTCCAGGCGTTGCTGTCCAGGAGCAACGACGCGACCATCCACTCGCGCCTGGCCGCCCGCAGCGCCGCCGCCGCCGCCACCGTCGTGGTCCGCGACGGGAGCGTCCGGGTGCTGGAGCAGCGCGCGCCGGCTCTCGACCAGAACGTGTGGATCTTCGACGCCGACGGTCAGCTGCTCGAGGGCACGATGCCGTCCGGACCGGTGGGCGACGAGGTGGTGGCGCTGTCCCGCAGCACCTCGGAGCAGAAGACCACGACCCACGACGTGTCCCTGCTCGCTCGTCCCGTCACGCGGGAGGGCAAGCAGGTCGCCACCGTGGTCGCCGCCGAGGACCTCGAGCCCTACGAGGGCGCCGAGCAGCACTCCCTGTGGCTGTCGATGCTGCTCGGTGTCGTGACCGTGCTGGTGGCCACACTGGCCGCCTGGGTGGCGGCGGGTCGGTCGCTGCGCCAGGTGCAGGCGATGGCCGACCTGGCCGACGACTGGCGTGAGCACGACCCCTCCGCCCGCTTCGACCCCGGTCCCGGTGGCGACGAGATCGCCCACCTCGGCCGCACCCTCGACCGCATGCTCGACCGGATCGGCGACGCCCTGGCTGCCGAGCGTCGGCTCACCGACGAGATCGCCCACGAGCTGCGCACCCCGCTGGCGGTGGTCCTCGCCGAGGCCGACCTGGCCCGGCGCTCGGCCACGCCGGAGCAGCGGGAGAGCCTCGACGGCATCCACGCCGCGGCCCTGCGGATGCGCGACTCCATCGGCACCATGCTCGAGGTGGCCCGGGCCCATGCGGGCAGCGACGACCGGGCGACCGTCGGGGAGCTGATGGCCTCCCTGGGCCTCGACTCCACGCCGTACGACGCGATGGTGCTGGCCGCGCCGGTCGCCCCCGTGGCCGCGGCGATGCGGCCGCTCCTCGACAACGCCGAGCGCCACGGTTCCGGCACCCCGCGGGTCGAGGTGAGCCGCGACGGGCGGACCGTCGTGATCGCCGTCGTGGACGACGGGCCCGGCGTCCCCGCCGCCGACCTCGAGACCGTCTTCTCGCCCGGCCACACCACCTCCACCGACGGCAGCGGGCTCGGGCTGGCGCTGGCCCGACGGATGGCGCGCGCCGCGGGGGGCGACCTGGTCGCCTGCCCCGGCCCCGGCGGCCGGTTCGAGGTCAGGATGCCGGCCCGCTGAGGACGCGGGCTGTCAGGTGGCTGGCAGGAACGTTGCCCGACCCTGGGTGCCAGCACCATCCCGACCGTGGCGCCGCCGACTTCCGCCGTAGTTCTCGGCGGCGCCACGCGGGGCGACCGAACGCTCGGGCGCTCCGATCCCCCGAGCCGCCGGGCCCCGTCTCTCGCCGAGGTCCGGCGGTGGGCCGGTCTCAGCCGGCGAGCAGACCGCGGACGACGCGCAGGCCGACCGACATCCGGGCCAGGTCGGCGCTCTCGTCGGAGCAGATCTCACCCAGCGTCGTGGCCGCCCGGGTGACGACCACCGCGTCGTCGTCCTCCCAGGCCTGGATCCGGGCGGTGACCGACTCCGACGGATCGGTGTCGCGCAGCACCTGGGCGGTGAGCTGGGCGTGCACGGCGTACACGTCGTCGCGCAGCGCCGCCCGCGCCATGGTCTGCCACCGGTCGTCGCGCGGAAGCGCCAGGATCCGGGTCACGAGGAGGGGCAGCCCGAGGCGCTCGCCCAGGGCGAAGTGCAGGCGCGCCACCTCGAGCGGGTCGAGCGACAGCTTGTCGGCGATCTCGACCACGCCGAGGAGCTGGTACGCCGGGTGGAGCACCGCCACGCGGGAGGCCAGGTCGTCGGGCACGCCGAGGTCGACCAGGCCGGAGCGTCGTGTCTCGTAGGCCCGCAGCTCGCGGCCCGTCAGCACCGAGGGCAGCTCGCCCATCAGCTGCTGCACGGTCGTCCGGAAGTAGTCGACCGTGCCCTGGCTGTCGAGCGGAGGCCGGCGGTTGGTGACCAGCCAGCGCGACGCCCGCTCGACGAGCGTGCGCATCTCCACCCGCATCCGGGTCTGACAGCCGGCGTCGAGCCGGTTGTCGAAGCCCTTGATCTCGTCGCGCATCGGGAGGGAGCCGAAGATCTCGCGGGCCACGAAGTTGGCGCGGGTGAGCTCCTCGGGCGTGGCTCCGGTCTCGCCGGCCAGCCGCGGCCAGAACGTCATGCCGGCGCCGTTGACCAGGTCGTTGACCACCTGGGTCACGATGATCTCCCGACGCAGGGGGTGACTCACGATCGCGGCCTCGAAGCCCTCCCGGAGCTGACGGGGGAAGTAGGCCATCAGGTCGACGTGGCAGTAGGGGTCGTCGGGCAGGTCGGAGCCGATCAGCTTCTCGGCGAGCACGATCTTGGTCCAGGCCAGCAGCACCGAGAGCTCTGGGGTGGTGAGACCCACGCCGCGCTCGAGCCGTCGTCGTACGGTGCGCGAGGAGGGCAGGCCCTCCAGCTCGCGGTTGAGCACGCCCTCGCGCTCGAGGGTGCGCATCCAGTCCTCGTGGACGTGGAGCAGCGACGACGCGTTGGCGGCCGCGTTGGCCAGGGCGAGGTTCTGCTCGTAGTTGTCGCGGAGCACCAGCGAGCCGACCTCGTCGGTCATCTCGGCGAGCAGGTGGTTGCGCTGCTTCTCGGTCAGGTCGCCGTCGCGGACGACCCGGTCGAGGAGGATCTTGATGTTCACCTCGTGGTCGGAGGTGTCGACGCCCGCGGAGTTGTCGATGAAGTCGGTGTTGATGGCGCCGCCGTGACCGTCGCCGCCGGACTCGGCGTACTCGATCCGGCCGCGCTGGGTGAGCCCGAGGTTGCCGCCCTCGCCGACACACCGGGCCCGCACCTCGCGACCGTCGACCCGGATCGCGTCGTTGGCCTTGTCGCCGGCGTCGGCATGGGTCTCGTCGGAGGACTTCACGTAGGTGCCGATGCCGCCGTTCCAGAGCAGGTCGACCGGCGCCTGCAGGATCGCCTTCATCAGCTCGGCCGGAGTCATCGCCGAGACCGACGACTCGAGACCGAGGGCCTTGCGCATCTGGGCGCTGACCGGGATGGACTTCAGCGACCGGGGCCAGATGCCACCGCCCTGGGAGATCAGCGACTTGTCGTAGTCCTGCCAGCTCGACCGCGGCAGCCCGAACATCCGCTTGCGCTCGGCGAACGACGCGGCCGGATCGGGGTCGGGGTCGACGAAGACGTCGCGGTGGTCGAACGCCGCGATCAGCCGGGTGTGCTCGGAGCGCAGCAGTCCGTTGCCGAAGACGTCGCCGGACATGTCGCCGATGCCCACGCAGGTGAAGTCCTCCGTCTGGCTGTCGAGGCCGCGCTCGCGGAAGTGGCGCTCCACGGCGACCCAGGCTCCGCGAGCGGTGATCCCCATCGCCTTGTGGTCGTAGCCGACCGAGCCGCCGGAGGCGAAGGCGTCGCCGAGCCAGAACCCGTAGTCCTGGGCGACGCCGTTGGCGATGTCGGAGAACGTCGCGGTGCCCTTGTCCGCGGCGACCACGAGGTAGGAGTCGTCCGAGTCGTGGCGTACGACGTCGCGCGGCGCCACCGTCTCGCCGTCGACGAGGTTGTCGGTGATGTCGAGCAGCCCGCAGATGAACGTCTTGTAGCAGGCGATGCCCTCGGCCAGCCACGCGTCGCGATCGGCCGGGTCGGGCAGCTGCTTGCAGAAGAAGCCGCCCTTCGCGCCGACCGGCACGATCACGGTGTTCTTGACCATCTGCGCCTTCACCAGGCCGAGGATCTCGGTGCGGAAGTCGTCGCGGCGGTCGGACCACCGCAGGCCACCACGGGCGACGGCGCCGAAGCGCAGGTGGACGCCCTCGACCCGTGGCGAGTAGACGAAGATCTCGAAGCGCGGCCGCGGCTCCGGCAGGTCGGGGATGGCCGACGGCTCGAGCTTGAAGGACATGTAGGCGTGGTGGGGCGCGTCCGCCGACCCGCCGTCGCGCTGGAAGTAGTTGGTCCGCAGCGTCGCCTGGATGTGGGTGAGGTAGGACCGCAGGATCCGGTCGTGGTCGAGGCTGGCGACGTCGTCGAGCGCGCGCTCGATGCGGGTCGTGATCTCCTCCAGCCGCGCCTTCCGGGCCTCGGCGTCGGCGGCCAGGCCGTTGCGGCCGGGGTCGAAGCTGGCCTCGAACAGCTGGACGAGGAGCCGGGTGATGTCGGTGTTCCCGCGCAGCGCCTCCTCGATGTAGTCGACCGCGAACGGGCTGTTGCCCTGCTTCATGTACTTGGCGTAGGCGCGGAGCACGGTGGCCTGCCGCCAGGTCAGGCCGGCGCCGAGCACCAGCGCGTTGAACCCGTCGATCTCGTTGTACCCGTCCCAGATCGCCCGGATCGCGTCCTGGAAGGGCTCGCGCATCTTGTCGGGCATCCCCGGCGGGTAGCGCAGCCCGAACTCGTAGATGTAGGAGGTCAGGCCGTGGTCGAGCTGGTAGGGCCGCTCGTCGACGACCTCGACGCCCATCGACGACAGGGCCGGCAGCACCTGGGACAGCGAGATCGCCGAGCCCCGACGGAAGACCTTCAGCCGGGCCTCGCCGCGAGCAGCGTCCAGCGGCGAGAACAACGACAGGTCGGTGCCGCGGTCGCCCAGCGCCTCGAGCCGGCCCAGGTCGAGGGCGCCGGTGGCCGCCGAGAAGTCCTCCTTGTAGGCCTCGGGGAACGACGTCTCGTAGGTGCGCGCCAGGCGCGAACCGACGTCCTCGCCGTACTCCGCGATGACGGCGGCGGTGAAGTCGTCGCGCCACGAGCGCGACGCGTCGGTCAACCGGCGCTCCAGCTCGGAGACGTCGACGTCGGGGATCGCCTGCCCCCTCGGCGGGTGGACGACGAAGTGGACCCGCGCGGTCGTGGACTCGCTCATCCGCACGGTGAACTCGATCGACTCCCCGCCGAAGCTCTCCTTGAGGAGGTGGGAGAAGCGCTCGCGGACCGCGGTGTTGTAGCGGTCGCGGGGCAGGAAGACCAGCACGCTGACGTAGCGCCCGTAGGTGTCGCGCCGGACGAAGATCCGCAGCTGCCGGCGCCCGCGGGTCTCCATGACCCGGCTCGCCATCGTGGCGAGCTCGTCGACCGGCGTGTGGAAGAGCTCGTCGCGCGGGTAGGTCTCCAGGGTGTCGATGAGGGCCTTGCCGGCGTGGCTGTGGGGGTCGAGCCCGACCGTCTTGAGGACGTCCTTGGCCTTCTCGCGCAGCAGCGGCACGTGCCAGACCGACTCGGTGTACGCGGCGCTGGAGAACAGGCCGAGGAACCGGCGCTCGCCGGAGACCTCGCCGTCCGGGCCGAAGGTCTTCACGCCGACGTAGTCGAGGTACGCCGGGCGGTGCACGGTGGAGCGGGAGTTGGCCTTCGCCAGCACGAGCAGCGTGTGCTCGTGGGCCTTGGCCGCGACCGCGTCCGGCAGCCGCCCCACCCCGGCCGCCATGTCGGGGTCGTTGCGGAGGATGCCGTAGCCGGTGCCGGGGACGGCCGTGAGGTACTCGCCGTCCTCGCCGTGGGCGAGGTGGTACTCGCGGTAGCCGAGGAACGTGAAGTGCTCGTCGGCCAGCCACTCCAGGAACGCGACGCCACGGCCGAGCTCGGTGGCGGACACCGACGTCGGCGGGGTCTGGCGCAGGTCGCCGATGATGTCGCGCACCTGGAGGCGCATCCGCTCCCAGTCCTCGACCGACTCGCGGACGTCGCGCAGCACGCGCTGCAGGTGGGTCGCGATCCCGTCCATGTCCTCGTCGTGGCCGATCCGGCTGATCTCCACGTGCATCCACGACTCGCGCTCGGAGCCGTCGGTCGGTGGCGCGGACTCGTTGTCCGGGCAGGCGATGGTCTCGAGGTTGCCGGCGACATCGCGGCCGACGTCGAACTGCGGGTGGACGACGAGGTGGACGTCACGCTGCTGACGGGTGAGCTCCATGACCACCGAGTCGACGAGGAACGGCATGTCGTCGGTGACGACCTCCACCACCGAGTGGCCACCGGCCGACCAGCCGTGCTCGGCCAGGGTCGGCGTGAACACGTGCACGCGGGCAGTCCCCTGCGGTCGCACCTGGGCCAGGCGGTAGTGCGAGACCAGCGCGCCGTACAGCTCCTCGGCGGAGCGGTCCATCACGTCCTCGATGGCGACGTGGCGGTAGTAGGCGTGGAGAAGGGCGGCGACGTCCTTCTTCGGCGGTCCTCCGGTGCCGGAGCTGCGCTCGGCGAGAGCGATGGCCTGGTCCAGCAGGTGGGACTTCTCGGGGTCCGTCGACAGGGCGGTCGTCATTGACACAACTCGAGGTTAGGACCCCGCGGAACGGCGTACCAACCCGACGTGCGCAACGCCGTCCCGCAGCCTGGTCGCGACCGGCCCGCAGCCCGGAGCCCGAAGGTCCTTCGGGCATGATGGCGCGCATGCGGGTGACCCACTCTGTCCGATACGACGCCTCCGTCGGCGAGGTGCGCGAGATGCTGCTGGATCCGGTGTTCCGCGAACGCGCGGCCTGGGCCCAGAAGCCGATCTCGGTGCACGCCGAGGTGGCGTCGGAGGTCGTGACCCTCACGATGGAGAGCGACCTGGCCGACGTCCCGTCGTTCGTCCGGTCGTTCGCCGGCGCCACGCTCCGGACGGTCCAGGCGGAGCACTGGTCGGGCCCCTCGGCGGAGTTCTCGATCACGTCGCCGGGCAAGCCCGGCGGCGTCCACGGCCGGCGGGTGCTGGTGGAGGACGGGTCGGGCTGCCTCGACACGTTCGAAGGGGAGGCCAAGGTGCCGGTGCCGTTCCTGGGGAAGAAGATCGAGCCTCAGCTCGAGCACCTGATCAGGGAGGGCTGGGACGAGGAGCACCTGGTCGGCACCAGCTGGCTGGCGGGCGAGCGATGAGGCGGCTCGACCACACCCTGACCTACCCCGACGCGACGGTGGCCGACGTCTACGCGATGCTCGTCGACCCGGAGTACCGGACGGCGGTCTCGGTCTTCCAGCACGTGACCGACTTCTCCTGCCAGATCACCCCCGACGGCACCGGGGCCGAGGTGAGCATCGAGCAGGCGCACGGCACCGACCGCATCCCGGCGATGGCGCAGAAGCTCACCGGGCCCGAGATCCGCTTCCTGCAGCACGAGACGTGGGGCTCACCCGACGGCGCCGACATCGACGTCACCGTCCCCGGCAAGCCCGGCGACATCCGCGGCACGATCTCGCTCGACCAGGACGGCGCCGACGTCACCCAGCACATCGACATCGCCGTGCGGGTCAGCATCCCCCTGGTCGGCGGCAAGCTCGAGGAGATGATCGGCGGGTTCGTCGACCGGGTCTTCGACGCCCAGAACACGGTGGGCGTGAAGTGGCTGCGCGGCGAGTGGCCTGAGTGAGGACGTCTCGGCCCGGCGAAGCCGGGGCGAGACGGCCGGAGCGAACGCCGCAGCGAGCTTGCTCGCCAGGCGGCTTGAGTCCCGCTACCTCATGTGGGGGTAGCGGTAGTCCGTCGGCGGGACGAACGTCTCCTTGATCGACCGCGGGCTGATCCAGCGCATCAGGTTGGCGGCCGAGCCGGCCTTGTCGTTGGTGCCGGAGGCCCGGGCGCCACCGAACGGCTGCTGGCCGACGACCGCGCCGGTGGGCTTGTCGTTGATGTAGAAGTTGCCGGCCGCGAAGCGCAGGAAGTCCTGCGCCTCGGCGATCGCCCGACGGTCCTGGGCGATGATCGAGCCGGTCAGGGCGTACGGCGCGAACGACTCCATCTGCGCCAGCATCCGGTCGTAGCGGTTGTCGTCGTAGACGTGGACGGTGAGGATCGGGCCGAAGTACTCCGTGGAGAACATCTGGTCCTTCGGGTCGGTCGAGACCACGACGGTCGGCCGCACGAAGTAGCCGACGGAGTCGTCGACCTGGCCGCCGGCCACGATCGACAGGTGGCTGTTGCGCTTGGCCCGCGTGATGGCGCTCTTGTGCTTGGCGAAGGCGCGGTCGTCGATCACGGCGCCCATGAAGTTGGACAGGTCGGTGACGTCGCCCATCCTCAGGGCCTCGACCTCGGCCACGAACTGATCGCGCATCTTGGCCCACACCGTCCTCGCGACGTACGCACGGGAGGCGGCGCTGCACTTCTGCCCCTGGTACTCGAACGCACCGCGGATCAGGGCGGTGCGGAGCACGTCGGGGTCGGCGCTGGCGTGGGCGACCACGAAGTCCTTGCCGCCGGTCTCGCCGACGACGCGCGGGTAGGAGCGGTACGACGCGATGTTGGCGCCGACGGTCTGCCACAGGTGGTGGAAGACCCCGGTCGAGCCGGTGAAGTGGATGCCGGCCAGGTCGGGGTGAGCGAGTGCGACCTCCGAGATGTCGTGCCCGTGACCGGGGAGCATGTTGATGACGCCGGGCGGCATGCCGGCCTCCTCGAGCAGCTCCATGGTGAGGTTGGCCGCGAGCTGCTGGGTGACGGCGGGCTTCCAGAGCACGGTGTTGCCCATCAGGGCCGGGGCCGTCGGCAGGTTGCCGGCGATCGCTGAGAAGTTGAACGGTGTGATCGCGTAGACGAAGCCCTCGAGCGGGCGGTAGTCGGTGCGGTTCCAGATGCCGGGGCTGTTGGCGATCGGCTGCTCGGCCAGGATCTGCCGGGCGAAGTGGACGTTGAAGCGCCAGAAGTCGATCAGCTCGCACGCCGCGTCGATCTCGGCCTGGAAGGCGGTCTTGGACTGGCCGAGCATGGTGGCGGCGTTGAGGCGCTGGCGCCAGGGGCCGGCCAGCAGGTCGGCAGCCTTGAGGATGATCGCGGCGCGGTCGTCGAACGACATCGCCCGCCAGCCCGGAGCCGCGTCGTTCGCGGCCTTGATCGCGGCCTGCGCGTCGCGCGCCGTCGCGGCCTTCAACGTGCCGAGCACGTGGTGGTGGTTGTGCGGCTGGACGACGTTGATCTCGGCGCCGCCGCCGCTGCGCTTGCGGCCACCGATGTGGGCGCGCAGGGTCACCTGGCGGCGCTGCTGTCGTTCGAGCTCGACGAGCAGACCCTCCCGCTCGGGGCTCCCGGGCGCGTAGGTGAGGTTGGGCTCGTTGACCGGGTGCGGGGGGTGGGTGACGCCGTTCATGCCCGCGATGTTGTCAGACATGGGGTGGCGCGCTCAATCCGGTGCCCCGCCGGAGCGTGCGGTCAGCGCAGCAGGTCGCAGATCTCCTGGGTGGCATACCAGCACAGGTCGCCCAAGAGGTCGGGGTCGGTCGGGTCGCCGGGCAGGTCGCCGGGCAGGTCGCCGGGCAGGTCGCCGGGCAGGTCGCCGGGCAGGTCGCCGGGCGGGTCGGCGGGCAGGTCGGCGGCGTCGGCATGGACGGCGACGACGTCGGCCAGGGAGACCGAGCCGGGGAGGTCGGAGCCGGTCACCTCGGCCACCACGACGACACGTCGCCGTTCCCCCGGGTCGAGCTCGCCAGCCCGGAGCGCCGAGATCTCCGCTGCCGTCATCAGCGCGTCGTACTCGAGGTCCTCGTGGTCCGCCGCGTCATCGGGCACGACCACCACGTCGTCGTCGACGATCACGGGACCGCCACTGGCGAGCGTGACGAGCAGCCGCGTCGTGGCGGGCAGGTAGAGGCGGGTCACGACTTCTTCACGGCCTTGGTACGGCGCCCCCGCGGCACGCGCGGCCGAGCGTCACCCACGGTGTCGAGCAGCTCGTCCAGCGCCTCGTCGATGCAGGTCGCGAACACGTCTGCGTCGGGCACCAGGTCGCGGTCGGCGGTCACGCCGTAGAAGACGTTGCCGTCGTACGACGTCACGCCGATCGCCAGGGCGTGGCCGGGCAGCAGCGGCGGCACCGGGTAGGTCTGCTCCATCTGCGCACCCGCGGCGTAGAGCGGGAACTGCGGGCCTGGGACGTTGGTCACCGTGAGCTGGAAGCCGCGCCGCTGCTGCTCGAACGCCAGCCGGGAGCCGATCGCGTGGAACGTCGACGGAGCGAAGCCGGCGATGCCCGCGATGCGGTTGGCCGCAACCGCGCGGCCGGTCTCCTTGTGGGCCTTGAACGCGTAGGACACCTGGTGCAGCCGGATCACCGGGCTCGGCTCGCTGATCGGCAGGTCGACGAAGTGGGGCGCGATCTGGGTGCCGAGCGAGGTCGCCTCGAGCTCCTGGTCGTGCACGGACACCGGCACCAGCGCGCGCACCTGCTTGAGGCCGCCGAGCGACTCGGAGCGGGTCATCAGCCAGCTGCGCAGGGCTCCGGTGATGGTGGTGAGGACGACGTCGTTGACGGTGCCGCCGTGGGCGTCGCGGACGCGGCGGTGCTCGGCGAGGGGGCGACGGGTCGAGACGAGCAGCCGCTGCTGCGAGAGCGGGCCGCTGATCGGGGTGAGCTGCTCGTGACGGCGACCCGCCAGGGCGTTGGCGACCGAGACCACGCGGCGACTCGCCGAGCCGACCTCGCGGAGGACCGCGTCGGCCGCGCCGACGGCGGTGTCGAGGGCGGTGTAGGGCGTGCCCACGCTGTCGCGGAGCGCCTCGAGCATCATGGCCGAGCCGGTGACGGGCCGCCCGGGATGCCACTCGTCACCACCGAGCTCACGGCGCTGGGGGGTGCGGTCCAACAGCACCTGCGCCAGGTCGACCACCTCGGCCCCGTCGACGAGCGCCTGGTGGGCCTTGGACAGCATCGCGACCCGACCGTCGGCCAGGCCCTCGACGAAGTAGACCTCCCACAGGGGGCGGTTGCGGTCCAGCGGCCGGGACACGATCCGGGCCACCAGCTCGCGCAGCTGCTCCAGCGAGCCCGGTCGCGGCAGCGCCGAGCGCCGTACGTGGTAGTCGAGCTCGAAGTGCGGGTCGTCGACCCAGACCGGGTTGGCGAGATGGCCCGGGACCCAGCGCACCCGCTGCCGGTAGCGCGGCACGAACGCGAGCCGGTCGCCGACCAGCTGGACCAGGGTCTCGTGGTCGAGCCCCTGCGGCCCGGGGTCGAAGATCTCGACCGTCGCGTTGTGACGCGGCGCCGTCGGCGTCTCGGCGGTCAGGAAGGCGAGATCGCGCGCCCGGAGACGATCGCCCATCTGCCACCCCCGTGCTGGATTCCTTGCCCTCCATGGGATTCTGACAGAGGTGTCCGGCAGGACCGGTCGGGTCCGCTGCGAGAAAGGCCACAGATGCGACGACTGCACCACCTCATCGCCGCCGTCATCCTCACGCTCGTCGCCTCCTTCGGTCTCTCCGGTTGTGGCAGCAGCAGCAGCTCCGGAGGCTCGGGGCCGGGCGCTGCGCCCCTGGTCATCGACATCACGTTCAAGGGCGACCAGACCACGCCGAACGGCAGCGTGATCCAGGCCTCGGTCGGTCAGCCGATCAGCTTCCACGTCACCGCGGACGCGCCCGGGGAGATCCACGTGCACTCCTCGCCGGAGCAGGAGTTCGAGTACAAGGCGGGGACCTCGACCCTGAAGCTGACCCCGATCGCGGCCCCGGGCGTGGTCACCGTCGAGTCGCACACGTTCGACAAGGTCCTGTTCAAGCTCCAGATCCGGTGACCGGCGTACTCCTGCCGTTGCTGCTCCCCCAGCACGGCCTCGGCGGCGCCCAGGACCTGCCCATCTCCCGCACCCTGGCGATCCTCGGTGCGGCGCTGGCGGTGGGGGTCTCCTTCGTCGTGCTCGCCGTCGCGTGGCGCAAGCCGCGGTACGACGCGGCCACCAGCGGGCGCCCGGCCCCGGCGTGGCTGTCCGGCTGGCTCGACTCCACCGCCTGGCAGATCCTGCTGCGGGTCGTCGGCCTGTCCGGCCTGTGCTACCTGGTGCTGATCGCGGTCCGCGGCAAGGACCTCCTCATCAACCCGATCTTCGGCATCTTCTACGTCTGGATCTGGGTCGGCATGGTGGTCGCCTCGGTGCTCTTCGGCCGGGTCTGGAAGGGGATCAGCCCGTTCCGCACGATCAACGCCGGACTCGCTCGCGTCTCCGGCGGCGACCCCGACCAGGGGGTCCTGACCTATCCGGAGTGGCTCGGGGTCTGGCCGGCCGCGATCGGTCTGTACGCCTTCGTCTGGATGGAGCTGGTCTCTCCCCACAACGTCGACCTGGCCACGGTGCGGCTGTGGTGCGCGATCTACCTCGCGGTGATGATCCTCGGCGGAGCGCTGTTCGGGAACCGTTTCTACGCCCTCGCCGACCCGTTCGAGGTCTACTCCTCGCTGGTCGCCCAGCTCTCGATCTGGGGCCGGCGCGACGACACCCTGGCCGTCCGCAGCCCGCTGGCCAACCTCGACTCCACCGAGGCCCGGCGCGGGCTGACCGCGGTGGTCGCGGTCCTGTTCGGCAGCACGGCGTTCGACGCGTTCCGCGAGTCGTCGCCGTGGCTGACGTTCACCCAGAGCACGGGGATCTCGATCACCTTCCAGAACAACCTCGGCCTCCTCGGCTTCTGCCTGACCATCGGGGTGATCTTCTGGGTCGCCTGCATCTCCACCGGAGTAGGGCCGGGGCTGCGCCGCACCGCGCTGCCCGATCTCTACGCCCATTCGGTGGTGCCGATCATCGTCGGCTACATCGTCGCCCACTACCTCAGCTACCTGGTCGAGATCGGCACCCAGACCCTGATCCAGGCCAGCGACCCGCTGAGCAACGGCAGCAACCTCTTCGGCACCGGCGGCTGGTCGGTGCCCTACTGGCTCTCCTACCACCCGACCTTCCTCGCCGAGGTCAAGGTGCTGGCGGTCGTGGCCGGCCACGTCGTCGGCGTCATCGCCGCCCACGAGCGGGCGATCAAGCTGCTGCCGAAGAAGCACCAGCTCACCGGCCAGCTCCCGCTGCTCGCCGCGATGATCGCCTTCACCACCGGCGGGCTGTACCTGCTCTTCTCCAGCTGAGCCGGTTCCCGCTCGCCGCCCGAACCCACCCGGCCGATCAGGGGCCCAGCGGCGCACCGCCCTCGTCGAACGGCCGCCGCCGAGCACCCATCCACCCACCCGGCACCACTACGAGGAAGGGGTCACCGGCCCCCTTCCTCGCAGCGCACCCAGCCCTGCCCCTTGACTCACCCCGTCCCCCGGCCACGCCCGAACCACGGCGACCGGCGCCCCCGCCGACGACCCACCCGATCCGGCGCCGGGGACGGGACCAGAGCAGAGGCGACCTCGGTGACCGCGCCGGCGAGCTGGGAGTCGGGCTGCTCGGCGACGCTCGACCCGGAGATCAGCGCCCGGTCGGCTGCGGCCCGGTCGTCGGGCAGGAAATGGACGCCCGCCAGCCGGGCGAAGCCCTCGACCATGCCGACGATGTCGCGCTCGGTCCAGCCGAGGCTCGACCGCATCCGGTTGACCACGACGCGGACGGGCGCACCTGGGACGCGTTCCCGGAGGTCGACCAGCCCGCGCGCCAGCCGGGACAGGCCGACCGGGTCGGCCGACCCCACCACCACGATCTCGTCGGCGACGTCGAGGGCGGCCAGGGTCAGCTGGTTGCGACCGGGGCGGGACATCAGGTCGCCGGCCGGGTCGTCCTCGAGGCTGAAGCCGGTGTCGACCACGACGTGACCGGTACGGCGGGCGACCTCGAGGAGGTGCTCGAGGACCCCGGACCGGACCTCCAGCCACCGGTCGGGCCGAGGCAGGCCGGTGACCACGGTGAGGTCGTCGTCCAGTGCGCGCTGGGCACTGGCGAACCCGCGCGCGAGCCCACCGTCGGCGCTCGACCGGGCGACGCTCAGCAGGCCCGAGACCTCGTCGAGCACGCCGAGGTGCTGCGCGACCGACCCACCGTAGGGGTCGGCGTCGACGAGCGTGGTGCGGAGGCCACGCGCGGCCAGGGCGGCCGCCACCCCGCACGAGAGGGTGGTCCGGCCGGGGGCACCTGCTGGTCCCCAGACGACCAGCACCCGCCCCGCCGTCACCGCGGCCGCCGCTGAGGTCTCCGGCTCGACGACCTCGTCGGAGAGCGGCTCGTCGTCACGCTCGAGCAGCTCGACGACCCGAGGAAGGTCGTCGGCACCGACCAGGCCGTCGACCCCGATCCGGGCGGCCCGGGTCTGGACCGCATCCGGACTGCCCGACCCGGCGACGGCCACGACCCGGACCTGGTGTCGATGGAGGAGGTCGACCGCCGCGTGGTCGAGCCCGGGGGCATCGAGCGCGACCACGGCCGCGTCGGCCTGGCCGGCGCTCGCCGAGGCGAGCAGGTCGTCGACGTCGACGCACCGCTTGAGCAGGACCAGGTCGTGGCGCTCCCCGACCAGCGCGAGCAACGGCGACTCCCAGGCCGCGCCCGAGGCGACCACCAGGACGACGACCATGTCAGCCCCGGCCGACGACGGTGAGGGCAGGGTCGTCGGTGGCTGCCATCAGCCTGAAGAACCGGCGGGCCGCCGGCTCGTCCATCGACAGCACGAGCATCCGCGCGCCGTCGGGACCGAACTGTTGCTCGACGGCGGGTGCGTCGGCGACCGTCACGCCGGAGAGCACCGGCGAGCCGTTGCAGACCGAGGAGTCGGCGCAGCCGGTGTGGGTGGCCGGTCGGAGGTAGACGTCGACGACGTCGCCGACCCCGACCCCACGCGGCACCTGGTCGGGTGCCACCGAGATCGGCACCTCCCGAGCAGCCGCGGCTGCGCCCCCACCGCCGATCGCGGCGTCGGGCAGGAGCTCGCCCTCGCCGACCGGACGGAGGAGCACGGCGTCGGCCGGGAGTTGCCGGTCGGCCGCGAGGTAGGGCAGCCGGTCGCCGGCGGCGGCGAAGCGGACGCGCCGTACGGTCAGGTCGTCGGCGGTCAGGCGATGACCGGCCGGAAGGGCAGTGGTCGCCGCCCACACCGGCACCGTGTCGTCGCTGCTGCCGAACGCCCAGGCGCCGGCCAGCACCGACACCGCCACGATCGCCACCCCGACCCAGAGCCGTGGGTCGCGCCAGCCGGGGGTGGCAGCCCGGCGGGCGGCAGGCGTGTCCGAGATCCCGAGATTCCTGGTCACCGGACCATCATCACCCCGATCCAGTGCCTGGCGGGAGCCTCCTCCACAGGACCGGTTCCACGGGCGAAGGGCCCCGCGGTCACTCGTGCAACGATGGCCCCATGGCTCCCGCGCCGCGGTTCTTGTCGCTGGCTGACGTCGCCGAGGTCCTCAACACCTCCCAGGCCCAGGTCTACGCCCTCGTCCGGCGCGGCGACCTACCGGCGATCCGGATCGGTGGCCGCCGGCAGTGGCGGGTCGAGTCCGACCAGCTCGAGGCCTACATCGCTCGGATGTACGACGAGACCCGGACCTACGTCGACACCCACCCCTTCGCCGAGGGCGGCCCCGCCGAGGGCGGCCCGGCCGACGACTCAGCCGACCTGGGAGCCGAGGGTGACCCGGAGGTCCAGCTGTGAGGCTCCGCGCCTGACCGAGAAGTGCACCGTGTCACCGGGCCGATGGGCACGGATGGCCACGATCAGGGCGATCCCGTCGGCGACCTTCTCCCCCTGCACCGCGGTCACCAGGTCGTCCTTGCGCATCCCGGCCTTGGCGGCCGGGCTGTCCGAGGCGACCGCGAGGATCTTCGCGCCCGAGTCGCCGGTCTCGCCGGTGTTCACGGTCGCGCCGATGACGGGGTAGCGCGCCTCGCCGGTGCGCAGGATCTGGTCGGCGGTGATCTTGACCTGGTCGATGGGGATCGCGAACCCCACGCCGATGTTGCCGGCCTGGCCCGACGTGCTGCTACCCGTGGTGGCGATCGCGGAGTTCACGCCGACGACCTGCCCGTGCAGGTCGACCAGCGGGCCCCCGGAGTTGCCGGGGTTGATCGCCGCGTCGGTCTGCACGGCGTTGATGTAGGACGACGCGTTCGAGCCGGTCTCGCTGGTGGTCACCGGTCGGTTGAGGGCGCTGACGATGCCCGAGGTCACCGTCGAGCTGAGGCCCAGCGGCGAGCCGAAGGCGACGACCTGGTCACCGACCCGCAGCGCACGGGCCGTGCCCAGGCTCGCCGGGGGCAGCCGCGGGGCGCCCTTGACGTAGAGCACCGCGAGGTCGTAGGTCGGGCTGCGGCCGACGACCGTGGCCACGTACTTGTCGCCGTTCTGGTCGACGATCTCGATCGGGCCGTGGTGGGCGACCGCATCGGCGACGACGTGGTTGTTGGTGATGTAGTGGCCCGACCGGTCGAGCACGAAGCCGGAGCCGGTGGCTCCGTCCTTCTTGCCCTGGTACTGCGCCAGCACCTGGACGGTGCTCGGCAGCAGTCGCTGGGCGACGGCCGCGACCGACCGGTTGTTCGCCGGCAGGGGGGCCTGCGAGGAGGTGCCCGAGGCGGCCAGTCCGTCCGCAACCATGCCGTCGGACACGCTGTTGCGGTGCCAGGTCTGATAGGCCGCTCCTCCGACCACACCGCCGATCACGCCGACGACGAGGGCGAGCAGGGCCACCAGCGGCCACAGCCGACCCGGCATCCCGGCGGTGCCGCTCGAGGGTGCCTGCTGGGTGGGGATGGCGGTGGTCGGCGGGGCGGGCGCGGCGTGGGCACCGGCGTACGGCGCGTCGTAGGCGGCACCGGGCGGGGTCCACGAGTGCGGGGGTTGCTGGGCACGAGGTGGCAACCAGCCCAGGGTCACGGTGTCCTCGGCCTCGAGGGGAGCCGACGGGGTCGGCTCGGGCGGGAACGACAGGGGGGCGGTGTCCTCGCCGTCGCGGGGCTGCTCGTCGCTCACGGCGTCCTGACTCTCCACTCGGCCTCTCCCACGAGGCTCGCTCACGGGCGGTGCCACCGGCGAACCGGCGGTGGGCCGACCGGCCCTACGGCGCGAGTGTACGACGGTGCCCGTGACCGCTCGGACGGGCGTCCGTGGGCTGCGGGCCGAGGCGGAAGTCGCGGTCGATCACCGCAGTGATGGCGTTGACGAGGTTGTCGCCGAAGGACTCGGAGGCGGGTCGGGTGATCGCCCCGGGCGCGTTGGCCGGCGACGCCCCGAGGGCCAGCACCCCCATCACGGCCGCCCCGACGGCGCCGCTGCTGATGCCGGCGAGACCGAGATGGCGGCGGCCGCGAGCGGCCAGCGACGGGTCGTCGGCCAGCGGCGGCCAGTCGGCCACCAGGCCGCGGACGAGCAGGGAGCCCTTGAGGTGGGAGGGCACTGAGGAGCCCTCGAACTGCATGGTGGCGAGCCGGGTCTTCACCCAACCCTCGCGCTCGACGGCGTCCCGGCACTCGTAGCAGGAGTGGACGTGCTCCCAGGCCTTCTCCTCCTCCGCCACGGACAGCTGGCCGTCGAGGAGCGCGCTGACCCGCGGGCCGAGATGACCGATCACGACGTGGACCCCTGCGGCAGGCCCGGGATGCCGGGCAGGCTCTTCGGCCCCTGGTAGCGGGTCCGTCCCTGGGCCGGTGCCCGGTGGGCGAGCGCCTCGCGCAGCATCGCGCGGCCACGGTGGATCCGAGAGCGGACGGTGCCGAGCTTGGCGTCGAGGATCTGTGCGATCTCCTCGTAGGACAGACCCTCCACGTCGCACAGGACGACCGCCGCACGGAACTCCGGCGGCAAGGTGGCCAGGGCGCGCTCGATGTCGTCGTCGAAGGTCTGGTCGGCGTAAGCCGAGTCGGGGCCGGGAAGGTCGCTGTGGAGCCGGTCCGCCCGCTCGTCGGAGAGCGCGTCGAAGCGGATCCGCTGCTTGCGGCGGGCCTGGTCGAGGAAGAGGTTGGTGGTGATCCGGTGGATCCAGCCCTCGAAGGTGCCAGGGGTGTAGGTCGAAAGACTGCGGAAGACCCGGACGAAGACCTCCTGGGTGAGGTCCTCGGCGTCGTGGCGGTTGCCGGTCAGCCGCATCGCGAGCCGGTAGACCCGCTCGGAGTGCCGATCGACGATCTCTTCCCAGGTGGGGACGCCCTCGGGCGTGGCGCACGAGTCCGCGGGCTGCCCCGACTGCTGGCCCGACTGCTGGGCCGACTGCTGGCCCGACTGCTGGCCCGGGTGCTGGGGAGTGGGCTCCACGCTCTCCTCCTGGCGGCGCTTGCGCGCCCTGCCTTGAACCGGCCTGAACAGTGGTCTGCTCCTCTGATACCCGGCACTCTCGTCGTACCGCCTGAATAAACCCTGTGAGAACCGCCCCACGCACGATGTGAAACGACGCCTGGTCCGGCTCCTCGTCTGCTCCAACGAGCGGGACCGGGCCCCGTGTTCCCGTGTCGGCGACGCGGTTCGGGAGGCCCGTCGCGACGTTCGCCGCGCGATAGGGTCGCCTGAGTCCGGCGGCGCCGCGCCGGGCGACGCTCTCGACCGGAAGGCCGTGTGATGACCCTCCCCGCTCCCAAGGCCGCCACCTGGGCCTACGCCGAGTCCTTCGTGGCCGAGGACGACGTGCTCGCGGCCGCCCGGGCCCGCGCCGAGGAGGTCGGCGCCGTCGCGATCGGGTCGGGTGGCGGGGCGGCGCTGAGGTTCCTGGCGTCGGTGATCGAGGCGCGTGCGGTGGTCGAGGTCGGCACCGGCGCCGGCGTCTCCGGTCTCTGGCTGCTGCGCGGCATGCGGTCCGACGGTGTCCTGACCACCATCGACATCGAGGCCGAGCACCAACGCCTGGCCCGCGAGTCCTACAACGACGGCGGCATCCCTCCCCAGCGGGCCCGCACCATCGCCGGCGCGGCCCTCGACGTGCTCCCTCGGCTGACCGACGGGCACTACGACCTGGTCTTCTGCGACGGCGACAAGGCGGAGTACGCCGCCTACCTCAAGGAGGCGCTGCGACTGCTGCGTCCCGGTGGCATCGTCGCGTTCGACAACGCGCTGTGGCACGACCGGGTCGCCGATCCCTCCCAGCGTGACGAGGAGACCACCGTGATCCGCGACCTCGGCAGGGAGATCGCCGCCAACGAGTCGCTGGTGCCGGTGCTCCTGCCGGTCGGCGACGGTCTGCTCGTCGCGAAGAAGGAGTGGGCCCCCGAGGCGTGAGCCCGGTCCGCCACTCGCCCCTCACGCGGCGGCGGGGAGGTGATCGTCACCGAGTCCTCACCGAGTCCTCACCGAGTCCTCACCGAGGACCCGGCCGGTGACGCGCTCCGCGGCGTGGTCGGAGGTCGCGTCCGCCCACCACACCCGGACGGCGGCCGCCTGGTCCCCTCCACAGGACCGGCGAGAGGGCCCAGGTGGCCTCGCCCGTCAGGCGATGCCGGCCAGCGGGTCGGGGCCGGTCAGCCAGGTCAGCAGCGCCCGGGCACCGAAGCCGGAGGGACCCGCGGTCCACTCGAAGGAGTCCTTCGGCGAGTCGCCGACCGAGGCGAGGTCGAGGTGGGCCCAGGGCACGGAGCCGACGAAGTGCTGGAGGAACAGCGCCGCCGTGATCGACCCGGGCCCGCCCGGGGCGTTGTCGGCATCGGCGACGTGGGACTTCAACGTGTCCTCGTAGTCGGCCTCCAGGGGCATCCGCCACAACGGCTCCCCCGCGATCGCCCCGGCGTCGCGGAGCTTCGCTGCCAGTGACTCGTGGTTGGCGAAGTAGCCGCCGGTCCACTGGCCGAGGGCGACCTTGATCGCGCCGGTGAGGGTGGCGACGTCGACCAGGACCACCGGGTCGAGCTCGGCGACGGCGTAGGCCATGGCGTCGGCGAGCACCAGCCGGCCCTCGGCGTCGGTGTTGGTGACCTCGGTGGTCCGTCCGCCGCGATGGGTGATCACGTCTCCGGGGCGCATGGCACCGCTGCCGATGGCGTTTTCCGCGGCCGGTACCAGGCCGGTCACGCGGAGCGGGCACCCGAGCCCCCTCAGAGCAGCGAGCACCGCCATCACGACGGCGCCACCGGTCATGTCGCGCTTCATGGTGGACATGCCTTCGCCCGGCTTGATGTTGAGGCCGCCGCTGTCGAAGGTGATGCCCTTGCCGACCAGCACCACCCGCGGAGCCTTCCGGCCGCCGCGTGGCGTGTAGTCGAGGCGGATCAGCCGCGGCGGCGTTGCGGACGCGGCTCCGACGGCGAGGACACCGCCGAACCCCTCCTTGGCGAGCTTGCGCTCGTCCCAGACCTCGCAGGCCAGCCCGCTCTCGGCGGCCAGCGCCTCGGCCTGCTCGGCCAGCCACGCCGGCGACTTGAGGTTGGCCGGCACGGTGGCCAGCATCCGGGCCCGCCAGCCAGCGCCGCCGAGCTCGAGACCATGCTCGAGGGCTGCGGAGTGGTCGTCGCCGGACAGGCCGGCCAGGACCACACGTCGTACGGGCTCGTGCTCGGCACCCTGTGAGCGCCAGTGGAACACGAAGGAGCCGAGCATCAGCCCGACCACGAACGCCGTCAGGGCCTCGTCGTCGCCGGCGGCGGCGATCGACGTGGCGACGGACTCGCGGTCGAAGGTGGCCCGGCCGACGGCGGCGCCCGCGCGCCGGAAGTGGGCGGCGGTCTCGTCGCCGAGCCCGACCAGCAGGAGCAGCCGCGGCCCGTGGCCGGCGACCGGCACGGTCACGACCTCGCCCGGCCGGCCGCGCGCGCGGGCAGACTCCAGGATCTCGAGCAGGTCGATCCCGAGCGCCTCGCCGGCTGCTCGGGCCTCCTCACCGAGCACCGGTGCGTCGTCATGCCGGGTGAACGGCAGTGCGAGGACCTCGACCCCCGAGAGTGCGTGCGGCTGCAGTCCGCTCAGCGCGAATGCTGGGGGTGAGACCTGCGGTGGAAGTGTCGACGTCGCCGCGGGCACGTCAGCCCACGACCTCCTTGAGTGCGTCTCCGAGGGCCCCTGCCTCCTCGGCGTTGAGCTCGACGACGAGGCGGCCTCCCCCTTCGAGTGGCACGCGCATCACGATGCCGCGGCCTTCCTTGGTGACCTCGAGCGGACCGTCACCTGTCCGCGGCTTCATTGCCGCCATCCGCGCACCTCATTCTGATCGACATTCTGGTCGTCGCAGGACGCGCCGGGAGTGCCCCCCACACGCCTGATGTTCGTCCATTATTCCCCATCGGGTCCGCCTGCGCTCACCAGACCCGGCGTATCCACCGCCGGACCGGGTGACCCGAACTGGCACAGTGGCGCCATGCGCGCTCGGTCGGCCCTGTTCGACGTGTACGGCGACCACCTGCGCGGCCGCGGCCACCAGGCCCCGGTCTCGGCCCTGATCCGGCTCCTGGAGCCGGTCGGGATCGCGGCTCCCGCCGTCCGCACGGCGATCTCGCGGATGGCCGCCCAGGGGTGGCTCGAGCCGGCCCGGGTCGACGCCGCGCCCGGCTACCGCGCCTCCCGCCGCGCGATCGAGCGGCTCACCGAGGCCGCCTCCCGGATCTACCGCAGCGGCCCGGAGCCGTGGGACGGCCACTGGCGCTTGGTCTTCGTCGAGCTCCCCGGGCAGCGCAGCGCGCGCAAGCGGCTGCGCGTGGAGCTGCACTACCTCGGGTACGCCGAGCACGCTCCGGGGGTCTGGGTCTGCCCGTTCGACCGGCCGGAGGTCGACGAGGTGGTCACCCGCGCCGGCGGGACGGTCCGGCACGGGCTGGCGCTGTCCCTCGACCCCGACCCTTTGGGCGCCTGGGACCTGTCCGCCCTCGCCACGGCGTACGCCGCGTGGCCGGCGCTGGCCGACGGCCTGCTGGAGCCGGACGCCGAACCCGCCGCCGGGGACGAGGACGAGGCCGCGTTCGCGGCGAGGTTCCGGCTGGTCCACGAGTGGCGGAAGTTCCTGTTCGACGATCCCGGTCTGCCGGCCGAGCTGCTGCCGGCCGACTGGCCCGGCGTACCTGCGGCGGAGCTGTTCACCAGCGAGGCCGAACGTCTCAAGCCGGCGTCCGACCGGTTCGTCGCCCGCTGCCTCCGGGTGTGAAGCCGCGTGTGAAACCCTGCGGGGCATGACCGACTCCTCCTCCCCGGTCCTGGTCGAGGTCGCCCAGGGCATCGCCACCGTCACCCTCAACCGGCCCGAGGCGATGAACAGCCTCGACGTGGCGACCAAGGAGTCGCTGCTGGCGGCCCTGCGCCGGGTGGCCGACGACGACGCCGTGCGGTGCGTCGTGCTGACCGGGAGCGGCCGGGCGTTCTGCGTCGGGCAGGACCTCAAGGAGCACATCGAGATCCTGCACAGCGGGTCGCCGGAGTCGCTGTTCCGGACCGTCGACGAGCACTACAACCCGATCGTGTCCACCCTCGTGGAGATGGAGAAGCCCGTCATCGCGGCGGTCAACGGGGTGGCCGCCGGGGCCGGCGCCAGCCTCGCCTTCGCCTGTGACCTGCGGATCGTGGCCGACACCGCCGGCTTCAACCTCGCCTTCGCCAACGTCGCCCTCTCCTGCGACACCGGCTCGAGCTTCACCCTGCAGCGGCTGGTCGGGCGCGCCAAGGCGATCGAGCTGCTCTACTTCCCGCGGACCGTCCCCGCCGACGAGGCGCTGGCCCTCGGGCTGGCCACCCAGGTGGTCTCGACCGGCGAGCTCGGCGAGGTGGTCGCCGAGCTCGCAGCCCGGCTGGCGGCCGGACCGACGGTCGCGCTGGGCGCCATGCGGCAGTCGGTCACCTACTCCGCCGACCACACCTTCGCGGAGTCGGTGGCCAACGAGTCGGCGCAGATGACCCGCACCGGCGCCACTGCCGACCACACCGCCGCCGTCGCGGCGTTCCTGGCCAAGGAGCAGCCCGTCTTCGAGGGCCGCTGAGGATCGGGCCGGGTTTCGGACAGGGGGGCGTCGGGATCCCCGGCTGACCGGGGATCGCTGCGCTTGTCGGCCGTTGCAACCCCTGACAAGTGCAGGGAGTGCCACCTCGGTGGGGCGGCTGGGACCCGTGGGACGAGTCAGCTCCGGTCGACCCCGACGACCCCGCCGCGCCAGGCGCCGAACAGGTGCAGGATCTTGTCCGGGGCGACGGCCAGCTTGGCGTCCGGCGGATGGGCGCCGTACTCCACGGTCAGGGCGAAGCCGTCGAAGCGATGGTTGAACCACATCGTCATCGTCCCGTGGCAGGTGCTGCCGCAGGTGAGCCGAGATCGCGGCAGGTCGAGCGCGCGGGCGACCCGCGTGGAGAACTTCGGGCGCTCGGTGACGTCGACGGCGCGGAGGGGCTGGTGGAAGGAGAGGACGTACGCCGGGTCGACGTTGCCCAGGAACCGCATCAGCGCTCGGGTCTCCGGCTCGGAGCGCGGCTTGGGGCCGGACTCGTAGCTGCCGTCGAGACGGGCCCACTTGTAGGGGTAGTTGCGGTTGAGGTCGACCCCGTGCGCGTTCTTGCGCGTGTGACGGGCCAGGCCGTCGGGGTTGTAGACCGGCACCACCCAGAGGTTCAGGCCGTGGACCGGGGCGCCGTCGCGGAGATCGGCGAGGATCCGCCGGGGGGCGGGCTCGTTGCCGTGCATGACCGCGAGCAGCACGACCTTCTTCCTGCCCGGTTCACCGAGGTGCCAGGCCACCATCGGGCGGCCTCGGACGGAGTGCCCGATGACCTTCCGGGCGATCACCGCCGGCCGAGAGGTGGCGGACGCCGGTGCATCCGGTACGACGAGGGCCGCCGACGCCAGCGCGCAGGCGGCACCGACCGCTGCCAGCAAGCGCTGCGGTGACCGGACCCGAGACGGCCGGCGCATCAGCTGTGGGTCGCGAAGAACCAGGTGAAGACGCACACGCCGACCAGCATGCCGACGTGGGCCAGCACCGACAACCCCGGCCCCTCCGACCAGCTGTCGTCGGCGGTCCCCGACGCATGCCGCCCCCGGCTGGGCAGCCAGCGCATCAGGATCAACAGCCCGACGAGGGCGGTGAGCCAGTAGAAGAAGAGCGCGACGACGCCCGCCCCCGAGAGGTCGTTGCCGCTGGCCAGGAACACCACCCACAGGGCCAGACCCACCACCCCGAACGTCGTGTGGGCGTTGACCGTGCCCATGCCCACCTGGTGCTGCCCCGCTGCCTCGGCCTTCGAGAGCCGGACCCGCGTCAGCACGATCACGACCGCGGACAAGAAGGTGAGGGCGTAGACGACGTACTCGGGTTTCACGGACGCTCAGTGTGCCCTAGTCGGCCGTTCGTTCGCCGCTGACAGGAGACTCCGCGGGCTCCTCGTCCGCCGCCTCCCGCGCCACGGTCTCGCGCTCCTCGGCCAACCGCTCCAGCAAGGCGTCGACCTCGGCCATCCGGTAGCCGCGGAACGCCAACGGGAACCTGATCCGACGCAGGTCGTCGGCGGTGACCGGCCCGTCTGCGGGCACCAGGGCGTCGGGCGAGTCGCCGTACGCCGGCGACATCGGCGTCCCCCGGCCGGCGGCGACCACGGCGATCGCGCCCAGAGCCAGCACGATCAGGATGGCGAAGAACCACATCATCGCGGGGTCCGCCGCTCGCGAGCCCGGACCATCAGCGAGACCGCGTGGTCGACGTCGTCGGTCAGGTTGAGCATGTCGACATCCGCCTGGCTGAGCGTGCCGTGGGTGAGGGCTCGGTCACGCAGCCAGTCGATCATGCCCTGCCAGTAGTCGGTGCCGAGCAGCACGAGCGGGAAGCTGGTGACCTTCTGGGTCTGCACCAGCGTCAGCGCCTCGAACAGCTCGTCGAGCGTGCCCAGGCCGCCCGGCAGCACGATGAAGCCCTGGCTGTACTTGACGAACATCGTCTTGCGCGCGAAGAAGTAGCGGAAGTTGATCCCGATGTCGACCCACTGGTTCAGCCCCGACTCGAAGGGCAGCTCGATGCCGAGGCCCACGCTGGTGCCGCCGGCCTCGCTGGCGCCCTTGTTCACCGCCTCCATCGACCCGGGACCACCGCCAGTGATCACCGCGAACCCGGCCGCGGTCAGCTTGCGGCCGACCTCCTCACCCACGGCGTACGTCGGGTCGTCGGGGTGGGTGCGGGCCGAGCCGAAGCACGAGATGGCCGGCCCGAGCTCGGCCAGGGCGCCGAAGCCCTCGACGAACTCGGCCTGGATCCGCATCACCCGCCACGGGTCGGTGTGCACCCAGTCGGTCTCACCCCGCGAGTCGAGCAGTCGCTGGTCGGTGGTCGAGCCGTCGACCTGCGCCCGGCGCATCACCACCGGACCCTTGAACTTCTCGTGCTTCTCCGACTTCTCCGGTCCGCGGTCCTCCGGCTGCTCGTTCATCGGTCACCTCCGAGCCAGGCGACCAGCGCCCGCTCGCAGTGTCGGACCTGCTCCACGGGCACGAACTCCTCCTGCTTGTGGGCCAGTGCCGGATCGCCGGGACCGAAGTTGACCGCTGGGACGCCGAGGGCGCTGAAGCGGGCCACGTCGGTCCAGCCGAACTTGGGGTTCACCGTGCCACCGACCGCCTCGACGAACTCCTGGGCCGCCGGCCGGCCGAGCCCCGGCAGTGCGCCGGGCGCGCTGTCGGTGACCTCCACGTCGTACCCGGTGAAGAAGTCACGCAGGAACGCCTCGGCCTCGGCCTCGCTGCGGTCGGGGGCGAAGCGGTAGTTGACCGAGACCGTGCACTCGTCGGGCAGCACGTTGCCGGCGACGCCACCGCTGATGCCCACGGCGTTCAGCCCCTCGTGGTAGGTCAGCCCGTCGATCACCGGCAGCCGGGCGCCGTAGGCCGCGAGCCGCTCGAGGACGGGGGTGATGCCGTGGATGGCGTTGACGCCCTTCCACGAGCGCGCGCTGTGGGCGCGTTCGCCGTGGGCGGTGACCTCGACCCGCATCGTGCCCTGGCAGCCGGCCTCGACGACGGCGTCGGAGGGCTCCATGAGGATCGCGAAGTCGGCCTCCAGCAGATGGGGGTCGCTCGCGGCCAGGCGGCCGAGACCGTTGTGCTCGCTCTCGACCTCCTCGCAGTCGTAGAGCACGTAGGTCACGTCGCGCACCGGCTCGGGCACGGTCGCCGCCAGCCGGAGGATGACCGCGTCCCCGCCCTTCATGTCGCAGGCGCCGAGCCCGTGCAGGTGGGTGCCGTCGTTGCGACTCGGGAGGTTGTCGTTGAGGGGCACCGTGTCGAGGTGCCCGGCCACCACCACGCGCTCGCCGCGACCGAGGTCGGTTCGGGCCACGACCGTGTGACCGTGCCGGGTCACGCTCAGGTGGGCGAGCGGCCGCAGCGCCGCCTCCACCGCGTCGGCGATGGCCTCCTCGTGATGGCTCACCGACTCGAGGTCGACCAGCTGCGCGGTGAGCGCCACGACGTCGGCGGTGAGGTTGAGTTCCACGGGTCCCATCAAACCAGCCGCCGGTTCGGCCGATCGCGCCCCTCAGGCGCGGGTCAGCTCGATGACCGGCTTGCTCACGTCGGCCTCCAGGACGTCGTACGACGTCGCGAGCGTCTCGCGTCGGATCAGGTCGGCGTGCGTCCGGGCCGCCTCGGCCGTGGCCGCGTCGGCGGAGACCACCAGCGAGATCCGGTCGGAGACGTCGAGGCCGGCGTCGCGCCGGGCCTGCTGGACCGCGCGGACCAGGTCGCGGGCGACACCCTCGGCCGCCAGCTCCGGGGTGACCGCGGTGTCGAGGACCACGAACCCACCCCCGGGCAGCATCCCGGTCGCCGCGTCCTCGCCGCCGGAGGCGACGGTCTCGAGCGTGTACTCACCCTCCTGCAGCCGCAGGCCGCCGGCGGTCACCTCGCCCGAGTCCGACACCGACCAGTCACCGGACTTCGCGGCCCGGATGGCGGTCTGGACGTCCTTGCCGAGCCTCGGGCCGGCGGCGCGAGCGTTGACGGTGAGCCGCTGCGAGACGCCGTACGACGCGGCCTCGGGGTGGGCGGCGTCGAGCAGGCGCACGGACTTCACGTTCAGCTCGTCGGCGACGATCTCCTCGAAGCCCGCGAGCCGGTCGGCACCGGCGACGACGACGGTCATCGTCGAGAGCGGCAGCCGGTTGCGCAGGGCGGCGCCCTTGCGCAGGGCGGAGCCGGCCGAGCAGACGTCGCGCACCTGGTCCATCGCCTCGACCAACGCGTCGTCGGCGGGCAGGTCGTCGGCAGCGGGCCAGTCGGTCAGGTGCACCGACCGCTCGCCGGTCAACCCGCGCCAGACCTCCTCGGTGGTCAGCGGCAACAACGGCGCGGACACCCGGCAGACGGTCTCGAGCACGGTGTAGAGGGTGTCGAACGCGTCGGTGTCGACCGACCCCTCGGCCGCCCAGAACCGCTCACGCGAGCGGCGGATGTACCAGTTGGAGAGCACGTCGAGGAACGCCCGTGTCGTGTCGCAGGCGTTGGCCACCTCGTAGTCGTCGAGCTGGCGCGTCGACTGCTCGACGTACTGGCGGGTCTTGGCCAGCAGGTAGCGGTCCATCGGGTGCTCCGACGCGGTCGACCGCTGCGCGTCGTAGCCGGCGGCGTTGGCGTAGAGCGCGAAGAAGTACCAGCAGTTCCACAAGGGGATCAGCACCTGCCGGACACCCTCGCGGATCGCCTGCTCGGTGACGATCAGGTTGCCGCCGCGCAGGATCGGCGACGACATCAGGAACCACCGCATGGCGTCGGCGCCGTCGCGGTCGAAGACCTCGCGCACGTCGGGGTAGTTGCGCAGCGACTTCGACATCTTCTGACCGTCGCTGCCGAGCACGATGCCGTGGCTGACGCACGTCTCGAAGGCGGGGCGCTCGAAGATCGCCGACGCCAGCACGTGCATCGTGTAGAACCAGCCGCGGGTCTGGCCGATGTACTCGACGATGAAGTCGCCCGGGAAGTGGTGCTCGAACCAGTCGGCGTTCTCGAACGGGTAGTGCACCTGGGCGAACGACATCGACCCGGACTCGAACCAGCAGTCCATGACGTCGGTGACCCGCCGCATGGTCGACCGGCCCTCCTCGACCGGACGAGGGTCGTCGGGGTTGGGCCGGGTGAGCTCGT
The DNA here is from genome assembly GCA_963820015.1 of uncultured Actinomycetota bacterium. GTDB lineage: Bacteria > Actinomycetota > Actinomycetes > Propionibacteriales > Nocardioidaceae > Nocardioides. Next base: position 306,362 of record CAWFYO010000014.1, read on the forward strand.
CGATGAACGGCCGGTGCAGGTCGTCGGGCCGGACGCCGAAGTCGCGCTCGAGCTCGTCGAGCGAGCCGTAGACGTCGATCCGGGGGTACACCGGGTCGTCACTGCGCCAGACCGGGATCGGGCTGCCCCAGAACCGGTTGCGGGAGATCGACCAGTCCCGGGTGTTCTCCAGCCACTTGCCGAACTGGCCGTCCTTGACGTGGTCCGGCACCCAGCGGATCTGCTGGTTGAGGTCGAGCATCAGGTCGCGGATCTTGGTCGTGGAGACGAACCACGACGAGACCGCCATGTAGATCAAGGGCTCGCGGCAGCGCCAGCAGTGCGGGTAGGAGTGCTCGTAGGACTCGCGCCGGAGCAGCACGGTGCCGGGCGTGACCGACCCGGTCTCGCCCTCCCCACGGGTCATCGCCTTGAGGTGCTCGATGATCGCGAGGTTGGCATCGAAGACGTGCAGACCCTCGTAGTCGGTGATCGGGTAGGTGAAGGTGCCGTCCTTGGCCACCGCGACCACGAGCTCGATGCCCTCGCGGTCGGTGATCGCCTTGTCCTCCTCACCGAAGGCACCCGCGCTGTGCACCAGCCCGGTGCCGTCCTCGGTGGTGACGAAGTCGGCCTCGACCACCCGGTGGCTGTGGGGATGCCCCTCGAAGTAGGTGAACGGCGGCGTGTAGCTGCGCCCCAGCAGGTCGCGACCGGTCAGCCGCTCGACGACCTGGTCGAGGAGCGACTCGCTGTCGTCGTTCTTCAGCTCTCGGGCGTACGCCGCCAGCCGGGCCGCGCCGACGACGTAGCGCTCGGTGGTGCCGCTGACGTCGGACTCGACCACGACGTACTCGATGTCGGGGCCGACCATGATCAGCAGGTTGGACGGCAGCGTCCAGGGCGTGGTCGTCCAGACCAGGGCGATCTCACCGGTCTCGAGCCGGCACCCCACGGTGACCGCGGGGTCCTGCCGCAGCTGGTAGACGTCCTCGTCCATCCGCAGCTCGTGGTTGGACAGGGGCGTCTCGTCGTTCCAGCAGTAGGGCAGGACACGGAAGCCCTCGTAGGCCAGCCCCTTCTGCCACAGCTGCTGGAAGGCCCACATCACCGACTCCATGTAGTCGAGGTCGAGGGTCTTGTAGTCGTGGCCGAAGTCGACCCAGCGCGCCTGCCGGGTGACGTAGTCGCGCCACTCGTCGGTGTACTCGAAGACCGACTTGCGGCACTCCGCGTTGAAGGTCTCGATCCCCATGTCGAGGATCTCGTCGGTGGTCTTGATGCCGAGCTGACGCATCGCCTCGAGCTCGGCCGGCAGGCCGTGGGTGTCCCAGCCGAACCGTCGCTCCACGCGGTGACCGCGCATCGTCTGGTAGCGCGGGATCAGGTCCTTGACGTAGCCGGTCAGGAGGTGGCCGTAGTGCGGCAGGCCGTTGGCGAACGGCGGGCCGTCGTAGAAGACGAACTCGTTGTCGCCGTTCTCACCGGCCGACCGCTGCTCCACGCTGGCCTGGAAGGTGTCGTCGGCCTCCCAGTAGGAGAGGACCTGCTCCTCGATCTGCGGGAACCGCGGCGTCGCGGGGACGCCGCCCGTGCCCTGGCCGGGATCGAAGTGCGGGTCGTGGGAGACCTGGGGGTACGTCATCTGTTCCTCGCTGGTTGAGGAAGGCCGCGAGTGCCTTACTCGTTACCCGCGAGGACGACCACCTCCGGCGGAGGCCTGCCGCGGTACCACCTCGCTTGCCTGGCCTCGGTTGCGAGGTGGTCGCCGAGAACCTCCTCGACCAGCGGCCAGACCGCTCGTTGCGGGCGATGACGGGCCCACCCGTCCGGTTCTACTGGGCTTGCGCCGTTCTTCCGGAGGCTCACCGCTGATGACGGCTCAGACGCCTGTGGTGACAAGCCTACGGGCCGGGTCCGGGCGGCGGCCACCCGGTAAGTCGGTCCCTGGTCCGGCCAACCCATATCACCTCCTCATCCGGCGCTCATGTTCTCCTCAGGCGGCGGGGTCAACCTGCGTTCGTGATCTCGGTCCTCGACCGCCGGGTCCCGGCACGCGGACGTACGCCGGACCGCTTCCCGCCGTGGGTCTCGGCCCGGTCGGTCGGGGATCCGCTGCTGGTCGGGCTGGTCGCGCTGGTCGTCTACGGCTTGCACGGCATGCAGGGCTACCTCGAGCACGACCTCGGAGTCTTCGTGTACGGCGGCGAGCACGTCGCGCAGGGCGTCCCGCCGTACGCGGGGGTCTTCAACTCCGTCGGGCCACTCGCCGACGCCCTGCCCGGCCTCGCGATCTGGCTCGGCCGGCTGGTCGGGCTGGCCCCGGTGCCCGCCGCCCGAAGCCTCTTCCTGCTGCTGTCCGTCGCGTGCGTGGTCCTGGTGCACACCCTTGCTCGTGACGCCTTCCGCTCGCGGACGGCCGGGTACGTCGCGGCTGCGCTGTTCCTGACCTTCACCCGCTTCCTCCAGCTCGCCACGGACGGGCCACGCGAGAAGACGACGATGGTGCTGGCGCTGCTGGGCTGCCTGGTGTTCCTCGGCCGCCGTCGGTTCCTGGCCGCAGGGGTCTGCACCGCCTTGACGACGCTGACCTGGCAGCCGGCCCTGGCCCCCGCCGTGGCCGCTGCGCTGGTGGTGGTGCTGCTCCTGCCCCGCGGTGCCCGCGTGGACGCCGTCGTGGAGTTCGTGGCCGGCGGCGCCGTCCCGAGCGCGCTCGCCGTGGCGTGGTTCGCCCTGAGCGGGACCCTGCACACGGCCGTGGGCGGCTTCATCATCGTCAACCTGCGCGACGCCCGGCAGCCGTCGCTGCTCCTCCAGCCGATGACCCTGCTGCCCATCCTGTGGCGCTCCTACGGCAGCACCCTGTTGCTGGTGCCGATCGGGCTGGTCGGGCTGGTCGGGCTCGCTCTCCGGGACCGTCGCCTCTGGAGCGTCGCGGCCGCCGGCGTGGCCGCCACCGCGTGGAGCGCGGCGGTCCTCAACGGCGGACCCGACCTCTTCGTGGTACTCCCGTTCGCGGCCCTCGGTGTCGCCGGGCTCGTGGTCCGCGGGGTGCAGCGGCTCCCCCTCCGCCTGCGGTACGGCGTGCTGGTCGCGGTCGTGGGCGGCGCGGTGGTCAGTGCGACCGTCGAGTCGGTCGCGACCCGCAGCGACCTCCTCGTGCTCGAGCGGGCCGACGTCGGCGCCGTGCTCGCCACGCAGCCCGCCGACGCCACCGTGCTCAGCATCGACGCACCCCAGGTGCTGGCGCTGTCGGGGCGCGACAACCCCACGCCGTACCAGCTCTTCAACGGCACGATGCGGCGCTACCTCGACCAGACCCTGCCCGGCGGCCTGCGCGGCTACGCCCGGCAGGTCGCGGCGCTGCAGCCGACCTTCGTGGTCGTGGACGAGTCGCACGCCGGCACCTGGCCTGACCGGATGCTGGCGCAGGACTACTGGCGGGTGGGCGACGGGCCCGGCTGGACGTGGTACCTGAACCGCCGCGCCGGCCGTCCCGACTTCGTGCGCGCCCGTGCCGCGAACGAGGCCCTGATGCAGGAGCTCCCGCCCGGCAGGAACCGATTTGGCGCCGATCCCCCGCCACGGCAGAGTGCTGGGGCATGAGCGAGCAGACGCCCAGAGCGTTCCCCGACATGTGGGTGGACCCCGAGGACGACCCGCGCGAGACCGACGCGGCGCCGAGGGGCGAGAAGGCGGTGCTGGCGGAGTATCTCGACCACTTCCGGATGACCTTCGAGATGAAGTGCGAGGGACTGGATCCCGACCAGCTCGCCCGCCGGTCGGTGCCGCCGTCGACGATGTCGCTGCTGGGCCTGGTCCGGCACCTGGCGTCGGTGGAGTTCCACTGGTACCGCCGGTTCATCGAGGGTCAGCCGGACCTCCAGCGGCCGTTCAAGTCGCCGGAGGACCGCGACCTCGACTTCAACGGCGCCGTGGCCGACCCGGAGGTCGTGGCCGAGGCGTGGCAGGTGTGGCGCCGGGAGGTCGGCCACGCGCGTGAGGTCTACGAGGGGTACGACGACCTGGGCACGCTGGTCGGCCCCGAGGGCGATCAGTCGGAGCTCCGGGAGATCGTCGTCCACATGATCGAGGAGTACGCCCGGCACTGCGGCCACGCCGACCTGCTGCGCGAGTGCATCGACGGTCGCACGGGGCAGTGACCCACGCGGGTCAGGCCACCGCCCTCCCCAGGCCCTAACCTGAGCGCGTGCACGCCGTCGTGGTCCCGAGCCCGCTGCTCGGCGTAGCCGTCTACAGCCCGTTCGGGCGAGCCCTGACCAGCCGGGGCTACGACGTGTCGATCGCCGACCCCGAGCTGCCGGGCGGTACGGCCGACGCCGAGGACGGCGGCGTGGGCGCGCTGCTCGACAGCCTGGTCGACCAGTGCGCCGGTGCCGACCTCCTCGTCCCCCACTCCAACGCGGGTCGGTTCGCACCCGCCATCGCCGAGCGGGTCGGCGCGGCCGTCGTCTACGTCGACGCGCTGCTGCCCGGCATCGGCGACGGCGACGGGTTCGCCGAATTCATCCAGGGCAAGGTCGCCGACGACGGCCTGCTCCCCGGCTGGACCGACTGGTGGCCCGCCGAGGACCTGGTCGACGTCGTACCGGAGGAGTGGCTGTCGCTGCTCGAGCAGACCCAGCCCCGCCTCGACCCTGCCTTCCTCCTGCACGACCCTCCGACGCCCGCGACCTGGTACCGACAGGCTGCGGGCTACCTCGGCCTCGGCGACGGCTACCGCGCCGAGGCCGATGCCGCCCGGGCGCTGGGGTGGCCGGTCCGCGAGCTGGCCGCCGGGCACCTGCACCTCGTCGTGGACCCCGAGCAGGTGGCCGCCGAGGTGCACCTCCTCGCTGCGGGGATCCTCACCGGCCGCTCCTAGACTCTCCCCCGTGACCGACACCGCGACCGCGACCCCCGCCCATGGCTGGGGCCTGGCCACCGTCGTCACGAGCGGTGCCGGTGAGGGGACTGTGCTCGACACCTGGTTCCCCGCCCCGGCGCTCGGCCCCGCCGAGCCGGGAGCCTCCGCACCGGAGGCGCTCGCCGCCCAGGTCCGCGACCACCCGCTGCGCCGGGTGCGCACCGAGGTGGTGCTGGTGGAGATCGACCCCACCGAGGCGCCCGCGAGCGTGCCCGACGCCTACCTGCGCCTCCACCTGCTCTCCCACCGGCTCGTCCGGCCCCACGGGGTCGCCCTCGACGGCATCTTCGGTGTGCTCACCAACGTGGTGTGGACCAACGCCGGGCCCTGCCCGGTCGACGACTTCGAGGCGACCCGGCTTCGGCTGCGCGAGCAGGGCGCCGTCCAGGTCTTCGGCGTCGACAAGTTCCCGCGGATGACCGACTACGTCGTCCCGACCGGCGTCCGGATCGCCGACGCCGACCGGGTGCGGCTCGGCGCCCACCTGGCCGAGGGCACCACCGTCATGCACGAGGGGTTCGTCAACTACAACGCCGGCACTCTCGGCACGTCGATGGTCGAGGGCCGGATCGTGGCCGGCGTGGTCGTGGGCGACGGGTCCGACGTCGGAGGCGGCGCCTCGATCATGGGCACCCTCTCCGGCGGCGGGACCCAGGTCGTCTCGATCGGTCGGCGGTGCCTGATCGGCGCCAACGCCGGCATCGGGATCTCGCTGGGCGACGACTGTGTGGTCGAGGCGGGCTGCTACATCACCTCTGGCACCAAGGTGACCCGGCCCGACGGCACCGTGGTCAAGGCGCTCGAGCTGTCGGGGCTCGACCACCTGCTCTTCCGCCGCAACTCGGTGACCGGCACCGTCGAGGTCGTGCCCTGGCGGGCCGGTGGGGTCGCGCTCAACGACGCCCTGCACGCCAACTGACGGCCGGCTGATGGGGCTCGTCCGACGAACTGCTGCCGTCGTGGTGCCGCTCGGCCTGGTGATCGGCGGGGTCGCCTACGGAGTTTCCCGGCACTCCTCCGGCTCCGACAACACGCTCGGCCTGTGCACCGCCGAGGTGGGGCACCTGACCGTGCAGCTCAGCGACGTCCAGGCCCGCAACGCCAGCCTCGTGGCCGCGATCGCCGTACGCCGCGGGATGCCGGCGCACGCCGCCACCATCGCACTGGCCGCGGCCCTTCAGGAGTCCAAGCTCTACAACCTGCGCGGCGGTGACCGCGACTCGCTCGGGCTCTTCCAGCAGCGTCCGTCGCAGGGCTGGGGCACCCCGGCCCAGATCCTCGACCCGGTCCACGCGACCAACGCGTTCTACGACGCCCTGGACAAGGTCGACCGCTACGACACCCTGCCCGTCACCGTGGCCGCCCAGCGGGTCCAGCGGTCGGGCTACCCGTCGGCGTACGCCGCCCACGAGGCTGACGCGCGGGCGCTCGCGTCGGCCCTCACCGGCTACTCCCCCGCCGCCTTCCGGTGCCACCTGCGCCAGCCGCTCGAGGCCTCGGTGCCCCCGGCTGCCCAGCGGGCACGAGTGCTGCAACGCTCCCTGGAGCCGGCGTTCGGCCGGGTCCGCATCACGGTCCGCCCCGGCGGCGGGTTCCGGCTCGCGGCCTCGAGCCGTCCGCGCGGCTGGTCGCTGGCGTCCTACCTGGTCGCCCGCGCCGCCGAGCTCCGGCTCGACAGCGTGTCCTACGCCGGGCGCACCTGGTCGACGGGCAGTGACGACAGATGGCGGGCAGACCCGAAATCGGTGGCCGGAGCCGTCGTCCTCCACTGATTCCGTCGAGGCGATGGCGTCCTGTGGCCGAAACTTTGCGAAAGACTTAACCCGGATGTCCCCACCAACCTGGGTGCCGTGTCCTACGCTTGGCTCACAAGTGCAGAGCCCGGGGGGGCTTTGGGGTTCGGGGGTTTCATCATGCACGACTCGACTTTGTTCACCATCGGTACGGCGCTGCGCCGGGCCGAGTCCAACTGCCTGCCGGTCGAGGTGCTCGTCCACGGGCACTGGCTGAGCGGCAACGTCGCCGGCGTCGACGGCCACGGCGTCATCCTCACCACGCACCTGGAGCACTCCGTGGTGCGGCTCGAGGACATCTCCGTCGTGCGCATCCCGGAGCGGGTCGAGGAGTCCCCGGTGGCCGAGACCTTCGACGAGAAGCACGAGCTGGTGATGACCGGCACCGATGGTGGCGCCTGGCGCATGCCCGGCCCCGCCGCCTGACACAACTCCAGACGTACGGGGACCCATGCCCCGTCGATCCGACACCAGGACCCCATGCCTGGTGGCGAAACCGGTGATCCGGCCCGAGCAAACCCCATGACTGCTCGGGCCGGATCGCCGCATTTCAGGGGACTGAGGAGACAGGCTCACCAGCCGAGCAGTGCGCCCCTAGAGCGTGCGTCAGCGCGCGTTGCGGACCGAGAGCCGCGGCCGCGCCTAGGATTCAGCAGCGACGCGAGCCAGCATTCCGGCCGAGAGGGCGGGGCGGTGGGCGCGGTGCTGGCGGCATATGAACTTCTTGCAGGGACTCGCCCGCTCATCAGGCATGAGCGAGCGCGGACAGCGGCATGTGCGTCGCGCAGACAGGCACCACCCGGGTTGAATCACCCTCCTCTAGTCCCACTTTCGTGGTCTGACCTGCTTCGGCTCATTGAACACCCGAGAGGACTCCCGCTTTCCATGACGGCTGTCGTCGTTCCACGTTGTTCGGTTGTAACCGCGCTCCGCTACATGGTCTAACAGCCTGTTCCCAAAACCCCGAGTGGAGCCATCGAAGCCATGTCCACGACGCAGCTGCCGGACTACAGGGGAACGGACCAGCCACGTGACGATCCCAAGGCCGACGAGAACAAGAAACCCGTAGAACACCATCGCGACCTCCCACTGGCACATGCCCGCGCCTCAAGCAATGGAGGCCATCCACTGCGTGCCCATGACGAGCGTAAGGCGAGGAACGGCGTCTTGCGCGACCCATCCTCGCCTGTGGCCGACGAGCATGTCTGTCAGGCCGCCAACACACCGCCAACTGATGCGCCATGTCAGCGACATAGCGGGCGCTGTGGCTGCTGGGTCCGCGACAGGTGGGAGGCGATGAGGCCCGCCGCCCCCATCACCGCGACCAAGACGAGCAGGATCCGATGTACATGCCTCCGGCGAGGTGCAGAAGGACCCCTCCGAGCGCCACGACGAGCACGCCCAACCAGCCGAGGAGGAGCGACAGCCTTCGCACGTCGCGCAGGGTACGGGCAGGCCGGACAGTGGGGTGAGGTCGCTGGTCGTTGCGCAATCATGCTGCTGGCTCGGGCGCCACACTCGTGGCGAAGGGAGCAACCGTGACGGTTTCTGTGCGGCTCCGAACCGCCGTTTGCCTGGTGGCAGCCAGTGCGTCTCTGAGCGCTTGCGGCAACAGCCGTCCTGCCCCCGACGCTGCGGTCGATCCTGCCGCGGTCCACTCATCGTCCGCGCCGCCGACCGCAGATGCGACAGCGTCGCCGTCCCCACGCCAACAGCCACGGGGGCCGAAGCCCGGCCCTCACCAGGTCACTGCCGCCATCTCGACCGTACGTCGCTATCTGCGTTCGTGGGCCGCCCAGGGTCCATCGCAGGCCAGCCACTACCTGGTGGCAGCCAACGAACGAAGAGCGACCGGGGCGCACCTCGTATCAGTTCCGGGACGGTCACGTCGTCTCGCCTCTACCGGTGGAGGGGACCGAACGAGTTCACACTGCTGGTCTCGATGAACCTCAGGTTCACGAACAACCCGCTGGCCTGGAACCCAGGAAGAAACGACCGGTTCGTGACTGTCCACCGAGCAGGAGATCGCGGTCGATACCGCCTGGAGTTCGCCACCAGCCCATAGAAGTCCTTCGAACGCTCACCAGGCATGACAGGGCGGTGGATGCTGCCGGACCGCACAGCCCGCTTCCGGGCTGCAGGAGGCGCGGACCGACGTCAGCGGAGAGGTCGCCCCGAGTCAGCCGGCCAGTCGCTCGGCGGCCGCGTCGACCCGCTCGTCGGTGGCGGTCAGCGCCACCCGGACGTGCCGGCTGCCGGCCGGCCCGTAGAACGTGCCGGGTGCGACCAGGACGCCGAGACCGGCGAGGTCGGCGACGGTCTGCCAGCAGTCCTGGTCACGCGTGGCCCAGAGGTAGAGCGATCCCTCGGAGTGGTCGACCCGGAAGCCGGCCTCCTGCAGGGCCGCACGGAGCGTCGTACGGCGAGCGGCGTAGCGGGCGCGCTGCTCGACGGCGTGGGCGTCGTCGGCCAGCGCAGCCGCCATCGCGACCTGCTGGGGGCCTGGCAGCATCAGGCCGAGGTTCTTGCGGACGGCGAGCAGCTCGGCGACCACGGCCGGGTCGCCGGCGACGAAGCCGCAGCGGTAGCCGGCCAGGTTGGAGCGCTTGGACAGCGAGTGGAGCGCGAGGATGCCCTCGTGGCTGCCGCCCGAGACGTCGGGGTGGAGCACCGACAGCGGCCGCTCCCCCTCCCAGGTGCACTCGAGGTAGCACTCGTCGCTGACCAGCAGCGTGCCGCGGTCGCGGCACCACGAGACGACCTTGCGCAGGTGCTCGACGCCGAGCACCTGGCCGGTCGGGTTGGCCGGGGAGTTGACCCACATCAGCGCCGGCCGCTGCGGCCCGAGCTGGGTCAGGGAGTCGGCGGCGAACGCCCGACTGCCGGCCAGGGCCGCACCGACGGCGTAGGTCGGGTAGGCGAGCTCGGGATGGACGACCAGGTCGTCAGGCCCGAGCCCGAGGTGGGTCGGCAGCGACGCGACCAGCTCCTTGGTGCCGATCACCGGCAGGACGGCGTCGAGGGCGAGCCCGGTGACGCCGTGCCGGCGGGACAGCCAGTCGACGGCCGCCTGTCGGGTCTCCACCCGGCCGACCGTCAGCGGGTAGCCGGGTGAGTCGGACGCCGACTCGAGGGCTCGTCGTACGACGGCGGGCGTGGGGTCGACGGGAGTGCCGACCGAGAGGTCGACGATGCCGTCAGGATGCGCGCGCGCCTGCTCGGCGTAGGAGGTGAGCTGGTCCCACGGGAAGTCGGGGAGGCGGCCGGAGACCGGCCCCCGCGTCACTCGTCGTGCTCTTGCGGCGGCAGCGCCGCGACCAGCGGGTGGTCGTGGTCGATCTCGCCGAGCTTGGCCGCGCCGCCGGGCGAGCCGAGGTCGTCGAAGAAGTGGACGTTGGCGTCGTAGTAGGCCTTCCACTCCTCGGGAGTGTCGTCCTCGTAGAAGATCGCCTCGACCGGGCAGACCGGCTCGCACGCACCGCAGTCGACGCACTCGTCGGGGTGGATGTAGAGCATCCGCTTGCCCTCGTAGATGCAGTCGACGGGGCACTCGTCGACGCACGCGCGGTCCTTGAGGTCGACGCACGGCTGGGCGATGACGTAGGTCACCAGATCCTCCTGAGGAGAAGCGTTGCTGAGATCAGTTGCAGCCTAGTATCCCCACGTGCCAGAGCCAGCGACTGCCCACGGCCTGGGCCCGCACGTCGTCGGCCGACGGGTCGTCGTACGCCGCCTGGTGCGCGGCGAGACCGGGCCGTCCGGGGGACCGGCGATGACCGACCTGCTCGGCACCTGCGTGGCCTGGGAGGCCGGCGCCTGCGTGGTGCAGCCGGAGTCGGGACCGGCGGTGACGATCCCGTGGGCCGACATCGTGACCGGCAAACCGGTGCCGCCGCGGGCCTCGGTCCGGCAGCGGGTCTCCGCCCGCGACGCCGAGCGGCACGCCCTCCCCCTGTGGCCGGCCGTCGAGCGCCGGTCGCTCGGCGAGTGGGAGCTGCGCACCGACCCCGCGCCGGTCGGGCGGCTGCTCAAGCGCGCCAACTCCTGTCTTGCCCTGGGCGATCCGGGGCTTCCCCTGACGGCGGCCGCGGAGGAGGTGCGTGCCTTCTACGCCGAGCGCGGCCGGCCGCCGCTGGTCCAGGTCGAGACGGGATCGGAGCCCGACCTCGCCTTCACCGACCTGGGCTGGACGCTGGTGGAGGGGGGCGACTCGCGCTTCCTGGTCGCGTCGGTGGCTCAGGCGCTCCGCCGGGCCGGCGGCGACGACGCCGCGGTGCTCGAGGAGGACCCGCCACGCGTGCTGGCCCGCCGGTCGGCGGGCGGCGTCGAGGTCGGCACCGCGCGCGCCGCGGTGGACGGCGACTGGCTCGGGGTGCACGGGCTGCACGTCCGACCCGAGCATCGGGGCGAGGGGCACGCGACCGCCCTGATGGCCGCGCTGCTCTCGTGGGGCGCCGAACAGGGCGCGACCACGGTGTGGCTCCACGTCGAGATCGACAACGCCCCCGCCCTCGCGCTCTACGAGGGGCTCGGCTTCCGCGTCCACCACGCCTGCCGCTACCTCGCTTGGTAGCGTCGCCGCGCCCGTTCCCCCTCCGAGAGGCCTGGTCAGCAGCCGTGTCCGCCCTGCGCGCCCGCCTCGCCGGGGCCGACCCCTGGGTCGCTGTGGTCGGGCTGGTCGGCCTGGTCGTCTACGCGCTGCACGGAGTCGACGGCGTGCTCAAGCGCGACCTCGGCGTCTATCTGTACGGCGCGCAGCGGTTCCTCGACGGCGACCCGCCCTACGTCGGGGTCCTCAACCGGGCCGGCCCACTGGCCCACGTCCTGCCCGCGGTGGGGATCTGGGTCGGCCGCCGGGTCGGGGTCGGCGACGTCCACGCCGCGCGCTACCTCTACCTGCTGCTCTCGGTGGCCTGCGTGTGCCTGGTCCACGTGCTGGCCCGCGACCTCTACGGCTCGCGCCCGGTCGGCGTGGTCGCCGCCATGGCGTTCCTGGGCTTCCAGGGCTTCCTCGAGATGGCAACGTACGGGCCCCGCGAGAAGACCCCGATGGTGCTGTTCCTCCTCGTCGCGCTGGTCGCCCTGCGCCACCGGCGGTGGGCGACGGCCGGGGTGTTCGTGGCGCTGGCGACGCTCACCTGGCAACCGGTGTTCTTCGTGCTGTCAGCGACCGGCCTGGTCGCGATCCGGCTCGCCCCGTCGGGCCGCTGGGTCGCCCTGCTGCGGGTCGCGATCGGTGGCGCGGTGACCAGCGCGGTCGTGCTGGTCTACTACGCCGCCCACCACGCCCTGCACACGTTCTTCGAGGGCTTCGTGCTGATCAACGCCCGCTACACCACCCAGCGCGGGGTGACCTCGAGCGCGACGTGGGGGCTGCTGAAGGAGGGGTACGGCGCCTCGGTCTGGCTGATCCTGCTCGGGCTGGTCGCCCTTCCGGTGCTCTCCGCGCTCGCGGTCCGTCCCGCCTGGCGCACCCGGGACGCCGTACCGGTGACGATGGTCGCGCTCGGCGCAGGCTGGCTGGTCGGGACGGCCTGGTCCGCGATCGCCTTCAACGGCTACCCCGACCTGTTCGAGATGCTGCCCTTCGCCGCGCTCGGGCTCGGGGGACTCCTCGCGGCCGGTCTGCGCGGGGCGCGCCCGCGGGTCGACGTCCGCGCGGCCACTGGGGTGGCGATCGGCCTGGCCGTCGCGCTCATCGCCTTCGCCACGGTCACCTCGGTGACGACCCGCTCCGACACCCTCCTGACCCAACGGGCGTCGGTCGCCGCTGTGCTCGCCCACGCCCCGGCGAACGCGACGATCCTCTCGGTCGAGGCTCCGGAGGCGCTGGTGCTCGCCCACCGCAGCAACCCGACGCCGGTGCAGATGTTCACCAACGGCTTCAGCCGCTACGTCGACGACACCTGGCCCGGCGGCCTCCAGGGGTACGCCGACTGGGTGCGCCGGACCCGGCCCGACCTGATCGCGATCCACGAGGGACTCTCGCCCGGTTGGCTCACTCCGGTGCTCGCCCAGGACTATCGTCGCGTGGGCAGGGGTCCGACGTTCGCGTGGTGGGCCAGCACGGCGCTGCCGGCACACGTGCTCCGGAGCATCCACGCCGCACACGCGAGGGTGATGGGACGATGATCGGCGAAGACGAGCCGCAGGAGGAGGTGCGCGTGAGCGCGGAGAGCGTGCCCGACCGCACCGACTTCTCCTACTCCGTGGTCATCCCCGTCTACAACAGCGAGGCGATCGTCGCCGAGACCGTGAAGCGGGTCGTCGAGGTCTTCGAGGACGCCGGCCTGCGCTACGAGATCGTGCTCGTCAACGACGGCAGCCCCGACCGCAGCTGGTCGGTGATCTCCGGGATCGCCCGCACCACGCCCCACGTCGTCGCACTCAACCTGCTCAAGAACTACGGCCAGCACCACGCCAACCTCGCGGGGTTCATGGAGTCCACCGGCGACTACGTCATCACCATGGACGACGACCTGCAGAACCCGCCCGACCAGGCACTGCTGCTCATCGACGCGGCGCTCGCGGGGAGCCACGACGTCGTGTTCGGCGAGTTCGCCCGCAAGCGGGCGACCGGCTTCCGCCGGCTCGGCAGCAAGATGGTCAGCGCGATCAACCGCCGCGTCTTCGGCCAGCCCGACGACCTCGCGGTCTCCAACTTCCGGGTGCTGCGCCGCGACGTGGTCGACCGGATCTGCGCCTCGCGCACGGCCCACCCCTACGTCACCGGCCAGGCGCTGCTGTTCTCCAACAACCCCGGCAACGTCACGGTCCGCCACGAGGCGCGCACCGTCGGCTCGAGCAACTACACGCTGGTGCGGATCCTGCGGCTCGTGCTGGCCATCCTGTTCAGCTACTCGTCGTTCCCCCTGAGGGCGGCAGCCGTCGTCGGCTTCGCCCTGGCGGCGCTGAGCTTCCTCCTCGGCGCGTTCTACTTCGTGCACGGGATCGTGCAGGGCTCCGCGGTGCCCGGCTGGACGTCACTGATCGTGATCGTGTCGGTCTTCAACGGCTTCATCATCGCGATGCTCTCGATGCTCGGCGAGTACGTCGTGCGCACCCTCAACGCGGTCAGCGTCCAGCAGAGCTTCCACGTCATCGACCGGGTCAGCGACGGCGAGCCGCCCATCCGGGTCGTGCCGTGAGCCGACACTTCCTCGTGATCGGCGCCCAGCGCTGCGGTACGACGTGGCTCGCCGCGCAGCTGGACGCCCAGCCGACGGTGGCGATGTCGCGTCCGGTGCGCCCCGAGCCCAAGGTGTTCCTCACCGACCTCGAGCCCCACCAGGACCTCGGGTGGTACGACCGGACCTGGTTCGCCCACGCGGCGGCCGGGCAGGTGCTCGGTGAGAAGAGCACCAGCTACCTCGACCGGCCCGACGCGATCCCGCGGGTGCGGGCCCTGCTCGGCGACGTCCCCCTCGTGGTGCAGCTGCGCGACCCGGTCGACCGGGCCGTCTCCCACTGGCGGTTCAGCACGGCGTCCGGGCTCGAGCAGCGCCCGCTCGAGGAGGTCCTGGCCGCCAACCTCGAGGGACCGCTGCCGTGGGACCCGGCGCTCACCTCGGTGTCGCCGTACGCCTATCTGGAGCGCGGCCGCTACGTCGAGGCGATCCGGCCGTGGCGCGACGCCTTCGGCGACCTCCTCCACGTGCAGTTCCTGGAGGACCTGCTCGCCGACCCCGCCGGACTGGCCGAGACGCTGGCGCACGTGGGTGCCGGCCCCACGGTCGGCGAGATCTCCCGCGAGCCGGTGAACGAGAGCGACCTGCCGGCGCCCGCCCTGGACCCGGCCCTGCTGGCCGCCCTGAGAGGCTACTTCCACGACAGCGACAGCGAGCTCGGGTCCGTCACCGGACGACGGCCGCCCTGGGACCGGAAGGGATCACGCCGGTGACCGACTTCAGGGAGCATCCGGACCCGATCCGGTTCAACGTCCCCGGGATCGAGGGCCACGAGCTGGCCTACCTCGAGCAGAGCCTGCGCGAGGGCCACACCGCGTCGTCGGGTCCGTTCAGCGCTCGCGCCGGCGCCCTGCTGCGCGAGGTGTCCGGCGCCGAGGAGGTGCTGCTGACGACGTCGTGCACCGCGGCTCTCGAGCTGAGCGCACTGATGCTCGACCTTCAGCCCGGCGACACGGTCGTGGTCCCGTCGTTCACGTTCTCCACGAGTGCCCTGGCCTTCGCCGGCCGCGGCGCCCGGCTGCTCTTCTGCGACATCGAGCCGACGACGCTCGGCCTCGACCCCCGCCACCTCGCCGAGCTCCTCGACGACTCGGTGCGCGCGGTCGTGATCGTCCACTACGCCGGTGTGGCCTGCGACATCGAGGGCATCTCCGAGGTGCTGGCCGCGCGGCCCGACGTCGTCCTCATCGAGGACAACGCGCACGGCCTGTTCGGCCGTTGGCGCGGCCGGCCGCTGGGCAGCTTCGGGCAGTTCGCGACCCTCTCCTTCCACGAGACCAAGAACATCACCTGCGGCGAGGGCGGCGCGCTGCTCGTCAACGACCCGGCGCGGGTCGACCGGGCCCGGATCCTCTACGACAAGGGCACCAACCGGCGGGCGTTCTTCCTGGGCCAGGTCGACAAGTACTCCTGGGTCGACACCGGCTCGTCGTTCGGGCTGGCCGACCTGCTGGCCGCGCCGCTGTTCGCCCAGCTCGAGGTGGCCGAGCAGATCCAGGCCAAGCGACGGCGGGTCTACGAGAGCTATCTCGCCGCGCTCGCGCCCTCCGTCGAGCTGGGCGTGACCCTGCCGACGGTGCCCGAGGACTGCGACCCGGCCTATCACCTCTTCCACGTGCTGATGCCCGACAAGGCGACCCGCGACGCGGTGATGGAGCAGATGCGGCAGGAGGGCATCAACCCGACGTTCCACTACGTGCCGCTCCACAGCTCGGTCGGCGGGCGCCGGTTCGCCGCGCGTGAGACCGACTGCCCGGTCAGCACCGACGTCGGCGACCGGCTGATGCGGATGCCGTTCTACAACGCCCTCAGCGAGGGGCAGATCGAGCGCGTGGTCGAGAGCTTCGCCCGGGCGACCCGCGCGACACTGACCTCCTAGCTGGCGCTCAGGCCGCTCCCCCGGCGGCGGATGCGGCTTCCACGGGCTCGGTGAGCCGCGCCGTACCGCGGGAGTGCTCGAGCACCATCCACCCGAACGCGCCGATCTCGACGATCAGGAAGACCCAGCAGGTCCGGTCGAGGACCGGTGCCGGCCAGAGCGCGAAGTAGAGCGCGCCGGGCACGGCCGCGATCAGCCAGGCGCGCACCTGGCCGGTGGTCCGGCCGAGCGCGATCAGGAGCAGGGTGGTGATCAGCGCCGCGATCGCGACCGTGGAGCCCGACGCGAGCACCGCCGAGAGGCGACCGGACAAGGTGACGTCACTGCCGAAGACCAGGGGCAGCAGTGCGGGGCCGACCACCGCGCCGACCGGTGCAGCGAGCAGGCCGAGGACCACGGTCGCGACGACGAGCGAGGAGCGGGTGCGGGCCAATGCCGCGCGACGTCCGTCCACGACCATCAGCGTGAACCGGGCCGTGAGCTGGGCCACCATGCCGATCGAGAGGGTGTACGGCGCGCGGAACAGCGCCAGGCCGGCGAAGAGCACGGTCACCTCGGCCGGCGCTCCTCCGGCCAGTGCGAGCAGCACCGGACCGCCGGTGAGGACGATCTGCCCGAGCAGCTGACCGCCGCTGGCGGCGCCGAGCAGGGCCAGTGGTGACTCGTGGTCCTCCCCCTGCAGGGTCATCCGCAGGGCCCAGGGCCACACCAGCCCGGAGAGGTAGCCGACGATGAGCGCGAGCCCGTAGGCGACCGGGTCGTGGTTGCCCGAGGCCACGAGGGCCAGGCTGACGACGACCCGGACCAGGTTCTCCAGGACCAGCGAGGTGGCGACCGCGGCGAAGCGCTCGTGGGCCTGGAGCATGCCGCGGACCAGTCCGGTCAGGGCCGACCCGACCGTGGAGCCGACCACCAGGAGCGGGAACCAGAGGTCGTCGCGGTGGAAGAGCGGGTCGCGCGCCAGCCACGCGAGGAGGCCGAGCAACGGCGCCAGGCTGAGGATCGCCACCGAGATCGCAGGTAGCGACCGCTGCACCTGGTGGTCGTTCCCGGTGATGGCGACCGTCCGCGCCGCCCAGTGCTGCAGGGGGAACGCGAGGGCGGCGGCGGCGAAGCTCCAGTAGGCCCAGAGCACCGAGACCGGCGCGGCCGCACCGGCGCCCAGGGCACGGGTGACGATGGCGAAGAAGAGGTAGGCGAGCAGCCCGTTGAGGGCGGAGCCGACCGCGAGCACGACCGTGTCGCGGGCGGCGGCCCGCCGGCGAGTCACGAGGCGGTCCGTACGACGTCGGCGACGTGGCGGATGTCGTCCGGGCCCACCCGGCAGCACCCGCCGACCAGGCGGACGCCAACGGCCAGCCACTCCTCCACTGCTCCCGCGTCGAAGGCGGAGACGCCGGTCCAGGCCCGCGCCCGGGCGTCCCAGCCCTGGCCTGAGTTGGGATAGGCGACCGACGGCCCCGGGGCGTCGGCCAGCGCCGTGGCCACGTCTCCGGGGACGCAGCAGTTGACCCCGACGGCGACGATCTCAGCCACGTCCGCGGCCATCGCCCAGGCCTCGGCGAGCGGCTCGCCGTACCGGGTGCGGTCGCCGTCGGCGCTGAGGCTGAGCCAGGCGGTGAGCCCGCTGCCGCCGAGCTCGGCGCACAGCGCCTCGACCTCGGCCAGGCACGGGATCGTCTCGACCGCGAGGACGTCGGCCCCCGCGTCGGCCAGCACCGCCAGCCGCGGCGCGTGGAACTCCCTGAGCTCGGTGACGCCGAGGCTGTAGTCGCCGCGGTACTCCGAGCCGTCGGCGAGCACCGCGCCGTACGGCCCGACGCTGGCCGCCACCCACCCGTCGGGACGGCTCGCGTCGCGCGCCGCGCGGGCCAGATCGACGCTCCTGGTCATCAGGGCCGTCGCCGCGTCGCGGTCGAGACCGAGGGCGGCGAAGCCGGCGAACGACGCCTGGTAGGACGCGCTGGTCGCCACCTGCGCGCCCGCCTCGAAGAACTCCCGGTGCGCCGACACGATCGCCGCCGGGTCGTCGCGCAGCAACCGTGCCGACCAGAGGTCGGAGCTCAGGTCGTGGCCGCGGGCCTCGAGCAAGGTGGCCAGGCCGCCGTCGAGCACGACCGGCGCGAGGTCGATCGCCGCTGCCAGGTCGCGCGCCACGTCGGGGCTGACGTCGGGGCTGACGTCGGGGCTGACGTCGGGAGCGGTCTCGGGCACGGCGAGAGGCTACGGGGTCACCGGCCCGTGGGTGCCCTCAGACCAGCGCGCCGTGGGTGAGCGCCGCTTCCCGCGCGGTGAGGAGCTCGTCGAGGCGGCGGTGGACGTCGTCGTACTCCGCGTCCGTGTCGACGGCGTCGAGTCGCGAGGCGATCGCTCGCAGCGAGGCCTCGATGGCCGCGACCTCGCTCGGGGTGTCAGCGGCCAGCAACCGCTCCAAGGTCTGATGCCTGTTCATAGCCGGCGCTCCCATCGCCCCGATCTCTTCTGGCCCCGTTCCCGACAGTGTTTACCCAACCCCTGCCCGAAGGAAACCCGGCACGCCGAATTCTCGGTCGCCGAGGCCGCCGTCGTCCAGACCCCGGAGGCCGGGCGACCGGGCCTCCAGGACGTTCACAGGACCTTCACAGGGCTTTTCGGAGCACGAGCTCGGTCGGCTCGTCGGGCAGCAGCAGGCTGCCGCTGTCGACGTAGCCGAGTCGTCGGTACAGGTGCTGGGCGGCCTCGGCAGCAGACGTGGAGGTGAGGACCAGGCCATGGCCGGCGACCACTTGGGCGCGCTCCCAGCTCTCGACGAGCATCGTCCCGACTCCGCGGGAGCGATGCTCCGGCAGCACGAAGAGGAGGTTCATGAAGGGCACGGCGTCCCAGAACATCCCCCAGCGCAGGAGGCCGATCGGGGCTGCCTCGGCCTCGGCGACCAGCACCCGACCGGAAGCGACGACGTGGGCCAGCTCCTGCTCGGTCACGTGGTCGTCGACCCGGCCGAGGAAGGCCAGGTCACCGACGTCCGCTACCCGGGTGCTCACGGTCATGCGCCCACCCTGGCACGGGTGCTCAGGTCCGTCGGGAGCGCCGGGCCGCGAGGTAGGAGGGTTCGCGGAGACGTCGCACCCAGGGGTAGTTCTCGAGGCCGGGGAGGGTGTTGCGGATCGGGTCGAACGACGGACGAGCGTCGCCGTCGCCCACCGGTGTCTCGTCGAGCGACAGCGCGGCGAACCGGTGCCAGCCGCCCGCTCCGATCGCCCAGGCGAGCGTCACCTCCCCGTCGTCGAGGAGCGCGGACAGCACCACGGGACCGGCCGGGGTCCGGTAGGGCAGCAACGTGGTCATCGGTCTGCTCGAGGCGGAGCGGGCCGGGGTCAGGGTGAAGCGGGTCAGCCGACCCAGGCCGGTCGTGGCGAACAGGAGGTCCCCGTGCCGCTCGTCCCCGATCGGCACCCGCAGCGCGAGGCCGAAGATGTCGGGTGCGGGAGACGGTAGGCCGACGGCTCGGGACGACCGCACCAGCACCTGGTCCTGTCCGGCGTCGTCCAGGAAGGCGACACCTGTGCGCTCCGCACCGCCGAACCGACGCAGGGTCCCCGTCAGCTGGGAGCCTCGTGGGTGCAGGGGCTTGGCCGCCGGTCGTACGGCGACGAGCCCGGTGGCCGCGCGCAGGACCTGGCCGCCCGACGAGGAGGCGGCGCGGATCGTGGAGCCGACGACATCCATGCCGGCTCTGTACCCGCGCGGGACGCTGGTACGCCTGCCCTGTCCTGGCTGACCTCGGCGCTCAGGCGCCGCCGCCGCCCGCGCCGAGGCCGGACGCCGGCCCGGACTGCTGCGCCCGCTCGACGCTGGCGTCGTCCTTGGCCGTCGGCTCGAAGTCGGGCCCTCGGAACGTGCGCATCGTCGGTGTCAGGAACCAGACGGCGGCCCCGACGACAAGCAGCACGACCACGCCTGCAATGACCCACCACATGAGAGTCCCTCTCGACGGCTGCTGTCCAGCAGACTAGCCCTGCCACGACGCCTGCGGTGGGTCTTCTCCTACCCGCCGAGCACGTCCAGGGACAGGCGACGGGTCCGGGAGACCAGGGCTGCGGTGGGCGGACCGCTGGTCTCGAGGTGATCGAGCAGCGAGCCGATGCGCAGCGACCAGTCACCGGCGACGTCGGGGGCCTCCACTCGACGAAGGGCACGCGCCCAGAGCTCTTCGGTCACCGGCGCCGGCCGATGGCGGGCCAGCGCCTTGAGGGTCACCACGACGCCCATGCAGGCACTCTCGTGGGCCGACCACGGGTCGGCGTCCGCGACGCCCATGGTCTCCACTCCCGCCGAGTGGATCTCCAGGTCGACCCTCCACCACAGCGGCCAACCGTCAAACCGCACGAAGACCAGCCGCTGGTCCGGCCGGATCTCCGGATCCACCCGCAGCGACTCCACGGTCCCGACCCGCTCCAGGGTCCGGCGCAGCGACGCCAGGCGCTCGACTGCCTGTCCTTGCGGGATGGTCCATCGGAGGTCGATGTCGCTGTAGACGTCCGCCTCGCCCGGCCTCGCCATCGAGCCGATCACGCACACCTCGTCGGCGGAACCTGTGGCGGCCAGGACCTCCGAGAGCCGCGCCGTTCCCTCTGCGCGAGACGTGGGCAGGGGCGTCGTCACGAGAGGCAACTCTCCCACGTGACACCGCCCTCTCCGCCCGCCTGGTCCCTCGGCCGCCAAGCGCGTTCTCCTGCTCAGCGCCCAGGGATGGTGGGGCCATGTCGCCGTGCGGATGTGGTGGCTCTGCTCGCGTTCGGCTTCTTCCTGCTGCGGGCCTACCGCAGGAAGCGGGTCTGGCGGCCCTGAGCTGACGTCGTCGGACGCGACTCGGGCTCGCGGGCACGCCGACGTGCCCGACCGGTCCGTGTCGGTCAGGGGCGGCGCGGTCGAGGTCGTCGCGGTGGCGGCGGCAGGACCTTGAAACGGCGGCCCGTGGGCGAAAGCCAGCGGTAGGAGCCGTCGTAGCGGCGCACATAGCTCCAGTCACCGTGGGTCTTGGCGCGGTGGTGGCGCCGACAGAGCCGCGCGAGATTGCCGGCGTGCGTCTGGCCGGGTCGCCCGCCGAGTTCGAGGTCGAGATAGGGCTCGATGTGGTCGAGGTCGCAGGCACCGGACCGGCGTCGGCAGCCGGGGAACACGCAGTGGGGATCTCGGAGGCGGACCACGTCGGCCATCCATGCCGGTGGGTCGTGAGCGTCGACGGCGTCGATGCGGGCGAGGTCGAGCACGGGGCGGACGACAAGCGTCGTGCCGGGCAGCCAGGCGTGCAGCACGTCGAGCAGGGCCGGTCCTCTCTGGTGGGGGCCGAACACGGAGACCACCGTGGGATCGGTCGTGACCCGGTCGAGGTCGTCGGCGGTGACGTGGAGGACCAGCGAAGCGGGCATCGCGGTGCGCCCGGGGTCGCCTCCGCCGAAGAGGTCGAGGGCACGCTGCGGGTCGGCCAGGATGCCCACCGCACGGGCACGTCGTACGTCGAGCGGGTCGTCGTCACCGAGCCGATCGAGCGCTCGAGCCCCGCGGGTGACCGCGGCTCGAAGGCCTCGGCGTCGGCGGAGTCGAGCACCATCAGCACGTCGGTCGTCAGGGGCGTGGAGTGCGGTCGCAGCTCGACCTTGCGCGAGGCCAGCGCGGTCAGCTCGTCATCGACCTCGCGGTCGGGGTCGAAGTAGAGCCGGGCCTCGTCGACCAGCTGACCGAGCCGCACCCGGTCGACGTGGGCCGGGTCGGCGGACACGAGGCGATCGGCGTAGGCGACGGCCTCCGGGCCGAGGTCACGCGTCTGCGAGGCGACCTGACGGGCGAGATGGGCCGGCACGACCAGCTCGCAGACCAGGCCCCACAACCGAGGCAGGCGGTAGGACAGCTCGAGGCCGTCACCCATCAGCTCACGCGCGGCGTCGGCGGTCCAGCCCAGCACGGCCGCCAGCTCCAACGGGGCGAACTCGGCCACCGACGGCGTGCCCTCACCGGCGATCGGGATCACTCCCTCACCGTGGAGATCTGCCTCCCCCCAGCCTGCGCACGGCCCGCCCGGTGGGGCGGGGTGGAGCTCGGCCCAGTCGACCGCCGCGTTCAGCAGCGACGCATCGGCCTCGCGTCGAGCGGTCAGTGCATCCGCCGCCCGGTCGAGCACCGCTGCCTTGACCCGCGGCGAGGCCGTCTCGCGGAGATCGGGTGCGGTGGTGGCCATGAGACCACTCAAGCCCCGAGCACCGACAGTCCGGGCCACGGATCTCGGCTTCTCCACAACCGGATCCAGAGGCTCGTGTCCCGACCCGACCGCGTGGTTTCGAGACGCTCGCACAGCGAGCTCCGCAACCAGCGAACCCCACCCCGGGCCCTCCCCCGACCGCGTCGCTCCGAGACTCTCGCACAGCGAGCTCCGCAACCAGCGAACCCCACCCCGGGCCCTCCCCGGACCGGTGGCCCGAACCAGGTCGGTAGCATCGAGGAGCGCACGGGATCCGGGTCCGGGTCCGACGTCGAACCGGGAGAGTCGCTCACGTCGCGGATGCAGGCAGACCCATCGGCTCTCCTCCGCCGCCTGAGCCGCGCCACGGTCCTGGTGCTGTTCTGGACCGTCCCGCTGGCGGGAGCGCTCGTGGCGGTGCGGGTCGCCCCGCCGGCCCACGTCGAGATCGCGGGGCACCCGGTGGCGGTGAAGCCGGTGCTCGGGCAGGACACCAGCCGCCTCCAGGGCGGCGCGCTGATCCGCCAGGAGCACGCCCACGTCGGTGCGCTCGGCCTCGACATCGGCGTGGACATCAGCGCCGACTGGAACCAGCTGATCCCCAGCGACAAGCAGACGCGGAGATACCTGGTCGCGCTGTGGGACGACCCCGCGCCGGAGATCTCCCGGATCCAGGACGCGGCCCGCACCTACCTGGTGACGTGGGGGCTGATCGGCTTCCTCGTGGGAGCGCTGGCCTCGGGGAGCGTCGCGGTGCTCCTCCGCGAACGGCGCCGCCGGCTCGCGTCGTACACGCCCGAGCAGGCGGCGCTGGTCTCCGCGCACAACCAGCGCCTCCGCACGGGCCTGGTCGCCGCGGGAGTGGTCGGCGCGTTGGTGCTGGACGGGCTGGGCCTGGCGACCTACCTGCACCGTGACCACCACGTCGTGGCCAGCAGCCCGGTCTTCGGCGGCACCACGCTGGAAGGCACGGAGGTCAACGGGCTGATGGCGGAGGTGCTGCCGTTCCTGGCGATCCTGCGACCGCGCGACACGTTCTACGACACCGTCGCGAACAACCTCGAGGCCGCGCTGGCCGGCCGCGACGACCTGCGTCCGCACGGGGACGGCATGGTCTTCGTGCTCGCCGAGGACTTCGAGGACGTCAACGGGATGGCGCGCCAGGTCGGGCTGACCGCGCAGGTGCTGGGCGCCGACTTCATCGCCCTCAGCGGCGACCTCACCTTCGCCGGCAAGCCGATCGAGAGCTACCTCATCGACACCGTCGACTACTACTCCGCCCACACGCCGGTCTACTTCGCGCCCGGTCTGCACGACACCACCGCGATCGTCGACGCCGCCCAGGCCCGGGGCTGGAACGTCGCCGACGGCCACACCCTCGACGTCGGCGGACTGAGCCTGCTCGCCGCAGCCGACCCGCGCATCTCGCTGGTCGGTGACTTCGGCCTGGGCGACGTCCTGCGCGACCCGGACGTGGACCTCGACACGTTCGTCGCCGACACCACGGCCGAGGCGTGCCGGACGCGCCCCGACCTCGTGCTCCTCCACGACCACGTGCTCGGTCAGGAGATCGCGGCGTCGGGATGCCCGCGGGTTGCGGTGCTCGACGGTCGCTCCTACCAGTTCCTGGGGCCGCGACCGGTCGAGACCACGAGCGGCGGTCACGTCTACGAGCTCACCACCGGCAGCGCCGGCGGCCACGTCAGCACCGAGCCCAACCCGGGCGTCATCCAGGCTCCAGCCCGCTTCGCGATCCTCAGCTACGCACCGGGCAACGGGCACCTGCGGTACGCCGTCGTCACCGTGCGCCCGGACGCCTCGGTCACGGTCACCCGCCCGGTCGGCCTGCGTACGCCGTACCCGGCGGGCTGAGGGGCTCGACAGGGCTGAGGCTCAGTAGCCGTTGCGCTCGCCGAACAGCCGTTCGGAGAGCAGGAGGGTGCGGGTCCAGAACAGGCGTTGGTAGCCCAGCACCAGGACCCCGGCCAGGATCATGCAGCCCAGGTTGAGGGTCAGCTGGGCGGCCGAGCCGACGATCTCGTGGCGCGCCCAGAAGGCGAGCCCGAGGGCGAGGTTGCCGGCGGCCGGGATCGTGGTGACCGAGATGAAGACGCCCACCATCGTGGACGCCTTGTCGATCGCCATCGCGAGCGCACCCGCCGCGCCGGCGACGAAGGCGACGACGAACGACCACATGTCGGGGTGCCAGATGAAGCCGGTCTGCGGCCGCGACGCCGTGACCTGGTCGAGCGAGACCAGACCGGTCACCCGCACCGCGAGCGCCAGCAGGGTCACCACGACGATCGCGAACCCGAAGCCACCGACCAGCAGGCGGAGGCCGCGACCGAACAGCGGCCAGCGCCCGAAGGCCAGGGCCACCGCCACGGCACCGACCGCGCCGTACTCCGGGCCGACCACCATCGCGCCGACGACCAGGATCGAGGAGTCGAGGAGCACCGCGATCGCGCCCAGCGTCACCGCCATCACCATGAACAGCAGGAACGAGACGGTCGGGTGCGCACCACCCTCGGCCTTGGCCAGCACCGAGTCCCAGATGATCGCGTCGTCGGGGTCGCCGGGCGCCCTCTGCTCGATCCGGACGGCCTCGTCGAACGGCGTGCCGGTCGGCGTCATCACCAGGATCCCGCCCTCGCGACCGACACCGATGCGATGCAGGTGGTCGAGCACCTCGTTGAACTCCTCCCGCGCCACGTCGGCCTCGACCAGGTCACCGACCGGCTCGAGGCAGGCGCCGCGATGGAGGGTGAGGTTGGTCGCGCAGTCGTGGCCCCGGAGCACCGCCAGCGACTCGTCGGTCAGGGCCTCTGGCACGGTCAGGCGCAGATGGACGAGCATCCCGCCAGACTAGGGAAACGATTCGCCGCTCGCGGCCCACCCGCCGTAGGATTCGTCCGACCGTCGCGGGGCCTGACACTCCCCCTCCACGCCGGGAGCGAAGCGGTGGTCCGTGCGTACGACGGACCGACGAGAGGCCGGAGCCGATCCGGCGAAGGTGTGGTGGCACCGCGACTTTGCCCCCGCCCACACCTCCAGGGCAGCACTGCCACTGGAGGATCGATGAAACGCACTCTCACATCCGCACTGCCCCAGGCGGCCCCCGGCTCGGAGGTCCTGCTGCAGGGCTGGGTCCACCGCCGGCGCGAGCTGGCCAAGGTCACCTTCCTGGTGGTCCGCGACCGCACCGGCCTGGCCCAGGTCGTGCTGCCCGCCGGCACCGGCCTGCCGCCCGAGGAGACGCCCGTCGCGGTGACCGGCGTGGCGACCGCCAACACCCAGGCACCCGGCGGCGTCGAGGTCACCGACGCGACCGTGACCGCGCTCAGCGAGCCGGCCGAGACCCCGGCCGTCGAGCTGTGGCGGCCGACGCTCGACACCGGGCTTCCCACGCTGCTCGACCACGCTGCCACGACCTGGCGGCACCCCGTGCAGCGGGCCAAGTGGGAGCTGGCCGCGGCGAGCCTGCGTGGCTTCCGCGACACCCTCGACGCCGACGGCTTCACCGAGGTCCACTCCCCCAAGCTGGTGGAGTCCGCGACCGAGAGCGGCGCCCACGTCTTCACCGTCGACTACTTCGGGCGCCCGGCGTACCTGGCCCAGAGCCCGCAGTTCTACAAGCAGCAGCTGGTCGGTGTCTTCGAACGGGTCTACGAGGTCGGGCCGGTCTTCCGCGCCGAGCCGCACGACACGGTGCGGCACCTGGCGGAGTACGTCTCGCTCGACGTCGAGCTCGGCTTCATCGACGACCACCGCGACGTCGTCGCCTGCCTGCGTGACGTCGTCGCCGGCATGGTCGACGGAGTGCGCGAGCACGCAGGGGACGCTGTCGAACGGCTCGGCATCGAGCTGCCCGAGGTGCTGCCCGAGCTTCCGGTCGTCCACTTCCGCGAGGCGCTCGAGATCGCCGGCGCTCCCGCGGACGAGCCCGACCTCAACCCGGCGCACGAACGCGCGCTGGGCGAGTGGGCCAAGGACGAGCACGGCTCCGACCTGCTCGTCGTCGAGGGCTATCCGACGGCCAGTCGCGCGTTCTACAGCCACCCCGACCCGGCCGACCCGCACTGGTCGCGGTCGTTCGACCTGATCTTCCGGGGCATCGAGCTGGTCAGCGGTGCCCAGCGCCTGCATCGCTACGACGACTACGTCCGGACCCTCGAGCAGCGCGGCTACCCCTATGCGCCCTACGCGTCGTACGTCGAGGCCTTCCGGCGCGGCATCCCGCCGCACGGCGGCTTCGCGATCGGCCTGGAACGCTGGGTCGGCCGGCTGGTCGAGGCGCAGAACATCCGCGAGGTCGCCCTCTTCCCCCGCGACCTGCACCGGCTGGCGCCGTAACGTGGCGGGATGGCTCGTTACACCGTCAACGACGCCGCCGTGGCCCACTGCCGCGAGCTGATCGCGGCGAAGCAGTACGTCCTCGACTCCGACTGGGGGCAGGTGCAGCCCGGGGCCGATGTCCAGAACGCCTACCTCGACCGGCACGGCTGGGAGGAGTACGCCGCCTGGCACCTCGGCCTGACCGAGGGGGCGAACGACGAGACGAAGGCCCGCTACGCCTTCGGGTACGGCGACCTCCGGCGCGTCCATCGCACCGGGCTGATCGCGTGCGTCTACCGGGCCTCCGAGTGGCGGCACAAGCAGGTCGAGCTGGCCGCGCACGACCTGCTCCAGGAGCTGGACCGCACCGCCGGCATCGGCTGACCCGCCGGCACCGCGGTCACCGGCAGACGACCGCCGGCCGCGGTCGGTAGTGCGCGGTGTAGGAGTCGCTGCGGTCGGCCTCGCCCGAGGCCGGCGGCGCGATGGTGCGGGTGACGGTGACCCGGAACCCGTCGGCGCCGTCGCGCGCGACGCAGCCGTGTCCGTGCCCGACGACGCGGCCGGCGGGCACGACGTCGGTCGGGGTGTCGTGCGCGGAGGTCACCGTCCAGCGGGGAGTCGACCAGAGGGTGACCGCGAGCGACCCAGCGCGGCGGGCGGACGGTGCGTCGAGGGCCACCGAGACCAGCACGCCGTAGCGCGTGTCGTCGATGAAGGCGAGGTCCTGGCCCTGCCGCAGGGTCGCGTCGCGACCGAGGGGCCCGGTGGTGGGATCCTGGCCCGGGTACGTCGTGTGGGTGGCGTGCGAGGCGATGCGGAGACCGCCGAGCCAGGCGGCGTTGAAGGTCGCCGTGGCGAGCGCGTCCGCCGCATCCCCGTCGGGGAGCGCCACCCCCAGCCGATCGCGCAGCGACAGCGAGTCGTCGGGATGCAGCACGGTGCCGTCGATGCGGGCGGCGGCCGCGGACAACCGGCCGATGGGCATCCCGGCCGGCAGGCGCACGGAGAACGACGAGAGCCGCTGCGTGATCCCGAGCCGACCCGCATCGGCGTCGGTGAACGACGCCTGGGCGCGGTGGGCGCGGACCCGCGCCGTACGCCGGTCGGAGGCGATCGCCGCGAGCAGTGCCCGGCGGATCGCGGACGGCGCGTAGACCACACCCGGCCGGGCCGGCACCACCTGCGGCGAGCCGCCGACCAGCGCCACCGTCGCGTCGTGAGGCGCGTCGACCGGGTCGGGTCCGCCTAGCTTGTCGTCGACCAGACGGGCGAGGCCGGCTGCGTCGACGTCCGGCTCGAGGCGGTGCCCGACGCGGCGGGCGCGGAGGAGCGCGGAGTACGACGACGGCTCGAGCCGGACGCTGCGTCGCCCGAGCCGCAGGGTGACCGCCGACGACATCGCCGGGTTGGCGAACGTGGTGACGAAGCGGGCGACCGCCCGCTCGCCGATGGCCGGCTCGGTCGAGATCAGGGTGAGGCCGACCTCGGGGTCGTCGCTGAGGTAGGCCGACCAGAACGCCTCGCCGGCAGCCTTCGGGTCGACCGACAGCCCGGCCCGCGGTGCCCGCACGTGGAACGCGGCGCGCCCGAACACCACCGTCCCGTCGGTGGGCGGCCGCCCGTCGCGCAGGTCGAGCCGTTCGAGGAGGGCGGCCAGCCGGTTCTGGTCGAGGGAGACCACGGGGGTGACCTCGCCGCCTGCCGTGTAGTAGGCCCACAGCTGCGACGGCCTCCACGAGTGGATGGCGCCCGCGGCGCGCACCGAGGCGGGGTAGTCGACGCCGAGCCCGACCTGCTGCGGCGGCACCTGCTGCACGCGACCCCCGATCCGCACCGTGAACGGCGCGTTCGCCCGGTCGGCGAGCCCGTCGCGGAGCACGACCTCGGCCACAGCCGGACGATGGCCGCCGATGTCGACCCCGGCGACGCGGGTGCCGACCGGGACCTTGCCGCCGGCCAGTAGGTAGGCGCCGGCGTAGACCGCGCCGACGAGCAGGGCAAGCCCGAGGACGGTCAGCAGGACCACCCGGCCGCCCTCGCTCTCTCGGCCGGGCTGGTCTCGCCGGGTCGAGCGCGCCACGTCCGAAATGCTAGGTGGAGGGGTGTCTCGGCGGAGCGAAACGCGCCGGACGACGCGGGACGGTCACAGACCCGCGAACAGGTCGGTCTCCAGCCCGTCGGGCCCCAGCTCGCCCCGCTCCCCCTTCGCGATCCGGAAGTACTCCGACCCCCAGACCTCGTTGCCGAGGTTGTTGGACAGGGCGAAGAACGGCCCGTCCACGGTGATCTGCGTCGCGTGGGCCCGCATCGCGTCCATCTTCTGCTGGACGTGCGCGGTGGCGTCGACCACCGCCGAGAGGTCGGAGTCGGGCGACGCCATCGGCAGGGGGCCGTCGGGGTCCATCCCCTCGAAGGTCGTGGCGTCGCCCGTCTCGCGCAAGGTGCGCAGGCTGCGCCGGAACCGGCTCTCGGACATCGCGGTCCAGTAGATCTTGGCGATGTCCCACGCCTCGCCCAGGTCGCGGCGGTAGGACGGCACGGCGGCCAGCTGCGCGCCGTACATCGCGACCCGGTGGGCCTGGATGTGGTCGGGGTGGCCGTAGTGGCCGAACTGGTCGTAGGTGACCAGCACCTGCGGCCGCACCTCGCGGATCACCTCGACCAGGTGGGTGGCGGCCTCGGTGAGGTCGGCGTGCCAGAAGGCGTTCTCGTGGAGGTCGTCGGCCGCGACCGCGTGGCCGTCCTCGTGCCACTTCATGCCGGAGTCGCGGTAGCAGCCGAACCCGCCCAGGAACCGGTGGTCGGTGACCCCGAGGATCCGCATCGCCTCGTCGAGCTCACCGCGGCGGTGGTCGGCGAGCCCGTCGTCCTGGTCGGCCGCGAGGTGCGCCAGGTCGGGGACCAGGATCTCGCCCATCTCGCCGCCGGTGCAGGTGACGAGGGTGACGCCACGGCCCTCCGCGGCGTACTTGGCCATCGTGGCACCGGTGGCGATGGTCTCGTCGTCGGGGTGGGCGTGGACCAGCAGCAGCCGCTGGGTCGGGAGGTCGCTCATGCCTCCGACCCTAGGAGTGCGGTCCTCAGGTCGGGCAGGAAGGGTCGGTCGGGCTCCAGCCAGTCGAGCCGGCCGAGCTCGTCGGCCCCGAGCCAGACGAGGAGGTCGTGGTCGGTCAGCGCTGCCGGCTCGCCGGCGGCGAGCGTGCAGATCGCGACACGCAGGGCGTACGCCGTCCCGATCGGCTGGTCGCCGGCCAGCCAGCGGTCGACGGTCACCTCGCAGCCGAGCTCCTCGCGGATCTCGCGCACCAGCGCCCGGTCCGGGTCCTCGCCTGCGTCGACCTTGCCGCCGGGGAGCTCCCACCGGCCTGCGGCCTCGACCGGCGTCGTACGGCGCGCGGCGAGGAGGCGGCCGTCGCGGACGACCGCGGCGCCGACGACGAGCGCGCGCGACGTCACGGGGCCAGCGTCGTCACCGACGGCGCCCGCAGTGCCCGGGCGGAGACCACGGGCACGCCGAGCGCGCTCCGGTCGAGCGGTGGGAGACCCAGGCGTCCGACGTAGAGGGCCAGCCAGGCGGTCGCCAGGTTCTGCGCGGCGTACTCCTCGCGGCCGGGGTAGGTGTCCTGCCTCGCCGCGGTGGCCGGGTGCACGGAGTAGGTCCGGCCGTCGTCGGTGCCACTGCTGAGCCGGAGCCGACGCTGGGCGTTCTCGTGCTCGAGCAGTGCCTCGGCGGCCGGCCAGCCGGTGGCGCCGAGGTAGCGCGCGTAGACCGCGGCATGGGCGTCGAGGCTGACGAAGTGGGCCCGGCGGGCGGTGCCCCAGTCGTCGCCCTGGGGGTAGTAGATCGCCGGGGTGCCGCGCTTGTAGACCGTGCCACCCGGGGACGTGATCAATCCGCCGGCCCGGCTGGTCTGGCCCGCGGTGAAGACGGTCGTGCTGAGCGAGGAGTAGACCAGCCCCCCGTCGTGGAACATCGCCTCGGGCACCGACCGGCCCGCGAGGCGGTCGAAGTCGGCGGCCAGCCACAGCAGCTGCACCGCAGCGGCGTAGTCGGGGTGGATGATGTCGTGGTTGACCACGGTGCCGTCGTCGAAGGCGTTGTAGCCCTGCACGCGCTGGTCGAGCGGCACCCCGTTGACGACCGTGGCCGAGGTGGTGTCGGCCTTCACCGAGTACGCCGCGACCCCGAGCTCGGCGGCCTTGGCCCTCCAGGCGGAGGCATGCGGCGCCGACGGCATCATCGCGCTCGCCAACGCCAGCAGCCCGGCGTTCCACGCGTCCTCCTCGGCTTTGGTGTCGCCGGGGGTGAGGCGGGTGTCGTCGGGGGCGCTCCAGAAGGGCACGGCGAGCGGGAGCTGGTGGTCGGCCTCATCGGTGACCATGGCGACGACGTCCGCCCGGGTCTGCGGGGTGAGCCGACCCCAGACCAGCCAGGCCGCAGCACCGGTGAGCATCGCCCAGTGGGCGGTCTCCCACCCGTCGCCCCAGCCACCAGGGCTGACCGACGCGTGGGCGCAGGCGATCGAGCGGACCAGCTGGTCGACGTAGCCTCCCGCGCGCCCGGAGCGGGAGACGACGCGGGGGTCGAGGGCACCGGTCCGCAGCCCGACCGCGACGGTGAGTGCCGACATCGCGGGGAGCCGGATGTTGAGCTCGTCGTGGCTGCGCAGGCCGAGCAGGCTGAGGTAGGGGCGGTATCGCGTCGCCCGCCACCGCGCGTCGTACTGCGCACCGAGGAGGTAGCGCTCGGTCTGCTCCAGCGAGCTGCGCACCAGCCGTCCGGTGGACCCGACGCCACCGGTGACGTCACGGCCGAGGACCTGGCTCGGCGCCACCCATCCGCGCCGGCCCACCGTCGCTGTGCGGCGGGTCGGGCACATCCTGGTACCGGTGGCCGCCGGCACGCGCCAGGCGAGCGGTACGTCACCGGTCCGGCGCCCGGAGACCGAGAGGACCCGGGTCGCAGATCCGCTCGTGGCGGCCCGGCGCAGGTACCAGGTGTCGCCGCGGACGACGCCGAGTCCGTCGGTCCCGTCGCCCTTCCAGTCGCCGACGACGGGCCGGTCGCCGGCCCTGCCGTACCAGACGGTCCGGGGGACGACCGGCGTGCCGGTCGGGCCGGGCACGGGGTCGGCCAGGGTCCAGCGGCCGCGATCGAAGACGCCGATGCCGTCGCTGCCGTCGCCGTCCCAGTCGCCGGTCACCGGGGTGCCGCGCGCTCCGGTCGGGTCGGCCAGGGTGACGTTTCGCCAGACCGAGGGGCTGCTGCCGTCGGCGGGCGCGGGCCCGAGCGCCAGCAGCCACTCCGGGCCGCGGACGACCCCGAAGTCCGTGATGCCGTCGCCGTTCCAGTCGCCGGTGACCGGGCGGTCGCCGGCCCGGCCGAAGGTGAAGGCCGGGGCCGTGCCCGTGGTGCGCACCATCGAGGGGCGCAGCCGCCACTGGCCGGCGACGAAGGTGCCGGGGGTCTGCGCCCCGTGGCCGTCCCAGTCGCCGAGAAGTCGCACGCCTCCGGCGGGCAGCGGCGACAAGGCGTAGCTCACGAAGCCGCCGACGGGGAGGCGCGCCCGCAGCCGCCCCTTGCCGGCGTACGCCGGGGCGCTGAGCAGGCGCGCAGGTGTGGCCTTCGCCGCGGCGGGACCGGGCGAGGCGGACGACGCAGGGATGGGGGTGGTCAGCAGCGCGGCCGCCACGGCACACGCCAGGACGGCCAGCGGCACGCGACCCACCACGATCCCTGACCTCTCCAGCCGCGAGTTCGCTGCGGCGTCACGCAGAACAGGGTAGACGGCTGCGTCCCCTGCGTCCGACGCATCCCGAGGTCGGCGTGGAGGGCTAGCCGCGGGGCTGGCGCGCGAGCTGGCGGGACTGTGCGACCAGCCGACCGGCCGAGTCCCAGACCTCGCAGTCCTCCTCGAACATCCCGCCCGCGACGTTGCGCGACTCGTGCCGGATCCGCAGCCACCCGGGCGCCGGCACGGCGCGAACGTGGGCGGTGAGCTCGAGGGTGGGCGCCCAGCCCATCCGCCCCAGCTCGAAGGTCACCGGCGGCATCGCGTCGACGGCGAGCAGCAGCGCCAAGGCGTCCGGCTCGCGGTCGTGCAGCCGCCACCAGCCCTGGAGCAGCGGCCGTCCGCCCGGTCGCCCGTCGGCCCAGCCGACCGTGGCCGGGTCGAGGAGCAGGTCGTAGCGGCCCATCAGGGGTGGCGTCCCCGGACCGCTCAGGTGGCGGCACTCCCCGCGCGGCGGCAGGTCGGGCGGGGTCGCGGTGGTCTCCACGTCGTCGGGCAGCGCCGCGAGGTCGCCGTACGTCGCCAGCGCGCTGATCCGGACCTGGCCCTCCTGGGCGAGGTCGACGGCGTACGTCGAGGTGCTGCCGCCCTCGCGGAGCCGACGCATGGTGACCGTCGCCCGGCCGGGGCGCGTGGCGGAGAGGTAGTAGGCGCTGATCGTGAACGGGTCGGGGTGCGCGGACTCCTGGCGTACGGCGCCGGCCAGGGTGGCCAGCAGGTAGCCGCCGTTCACCCCGCCGCCGACCACCCACCCCGGACGCAGGTCGGCGGCGTACTCCTGCATGCGGACGGCGTTCAGCGCGATGTCGCGGTCGAACTCGCTCATGGCGGCGAGCGTAGACAGGACTCCGTCGGGCACGATGTGCGGCGTGACCACACGTCAGCCCCGCTGGGTCTACGACAGCGGCCAGGAGCCCGACCCGCGCTTCACCCTGGCCAACGAGCGCACGTTCCTGGCGTGGGTGCGCACGGCGCTCGCGATGCTCGCCGGCGGCGTCGCGCTGCAGGCGCTGGCGGTGCCGGCGACCGCGTGGGTCCGCACCGTGCTGGTGGTCGGGCTGATCGGGCTCGGCGGCGCGGTGTGCGGCTTGGCCTACGTGCGGTGGGCCCGGGTCGAGCGGGCGATGCGACGGCACGAGCCGCTGCCGTCGTTCGGGCTGGCGTTCGTGATCACGGTCGTGATGGTGATCGTCGCAGTCCTGCTGGTGGTCGTGCTGCTGTGAGGTGACCGGTCGCCGTCCTGCCCGAGCAGGAGGGGACGGGGACGTGGCGGTCAGGCCGCCTGGTGGCGGGTGAGGCGGCGGATCAGGGCCCGCAGGCCGGAGTCGGCGTGGTCCGGGCGACGCAGCGGCAACAGGTCGGTGCGGCCCTCGTGGAGAGCGACCATGAGGATCGCCTCGTCGTCGTACTGGGCAGCGAGGGAGTCGGCGCGGTCGAGGTCGTTGTCGGCGATCGCGCTGTTGACGGCCTCGACGTAGCGGTCGTGCAGGACAGTCAGGTCGTCGATGAGGCGGGACATCATGGTTTCCCTTCGAGAGTTCGTCCCTTACGACCCCAGTCTGCTCGGATCCATTGGAACGATCCAATCCCGGTCGCTGTGACGTCGCCGACACTCCCCTGCCGGGTCCTAGCCTGGGCCCTCAGAGCTCGGCCGGCCCCGCTAGGGCAGGGGCCCGGCGTGGAGCGGCATCCGGCCAGGCATCGGCCAGAGCGCGGCGAAGCAGCAGCTCGATCTGGGCGGTGACGCTTCGCAGCTCGTCGTCGACCGAGCGCCGGAAGTCAGTCGAGGCGGGGACCGTCCCAGGACCAGTGCGGCAGCGGCAGGCCCTCGGGCACGGCGTCCGGGGACTCCGGGTGGGAGTCCATCAGCTCGACACCCCAGTGGAACCAGTCCGTCAACGTCGCGCGGAGGCGCTCGTCGTCGGGCAGTCCGGCGTCGTCCATCGCCTGCGCGAAGCACGCCTCCGCCCGCCGGTCCATCTCCTCGTGCTCCCCGTTGCCGGAGTGGAGGCGCAGCACCTGGCTGTGGTCGCCCAGGACTCCGGTGTAGGCCGGCGGGCCGCCGAGCTGCTCGACCCAGTACGCCGCGAGGCGCTCGGTGTGGTCGTCGCGGAAGCCGTGCTCGAAGGCGTGGGAGACCACGGGATCGGCCAGCACGCGTCGGTGCCAGTGATGGGCCAGGGCGTGCACCGCATCGGCTCCGCCCATTGCGTCGTACACCGACTCGGTCATGCGCCCCATCGTGGCACGGTCTGCGGACGTGCCGACCTGCCTGCTCCGACCGACGAACGACCCTGGAGCCGGCTCCGGCGGGCTGCTAGGTCTGGAGGGTGCTGGAGATCGAGCGGAAGTACGACGTGGACGACGGCTTCGTCGTCCCCGACCTCGCCGACCTCTCCGGCGTCGCATCGATCTCCGCCCCGGAGGAGGAGTGCCTCAGCGCGACGTACTTCGACACCGACGACCGCGCGCTGCTCCACGCGGCGATGACGCTGCGGCGGCGCCTCGGGGGTCACGACGAGGGCTGGCACCTGAAGCTCCCGGCCACGGAGGTCGAGGACGAGCGGCACGAGCTCCAGCTGCCGGCCGGTCGCAGCAGCACCCGGGTGCCGCAACGCTTCCGGACGACCCTGGGGACGTTGCTGGACGACCGCGGGCTCGGCCCGGTCGCGACGGTCGACACCTCCCGCACCCGGCGCCTGCTGCTCGGCGTCGACGGCCGGCGCCTGGCCGAGGTCGTCGACGACCGGGTCGCGGCCACCGTGCCCAGTGGCGAACCGCTCGGCTGGCGCGAGCTCGAGGTCGAGCTCGCGGAGGGTGACCGGGCGCTGCTGGACCGCGTCGAGCGACGGCTCCTGGCTGCCGGTGCCCGGGTGTCGGAGCACCACACCAAGCTGGCCCGGGTCCTCGGCGAACCGGCAGCGACCCCCGACCAGCCCGTGCGCCCCCACGACCCGGTGTCGCTGCTGCTCCGGCTCCGGCTCGAGTCGCAGGTGCGCGCGTTGGTGCTCCATGACCCGCTGGCGCGGGAGGACCTGACCGACGGTGTCCACGCGATGCGGGTCGCGACGCGTCGGCTGCGCTCGGCTCTCGCCACAGGGCGCCCCTTCCTCGACCAGTCCGTCACCGAGCCCCTGCGCGTGGAGATCGCCTGGCTGGCCGAGGTCCTGGGCGGCGCACGCGACGCCGAGGTGATGCTCGAACGCCTCGACACCACCCTCACGTCCGTCATCGGCGACGGCCTCACCCTGGCCGCAGATCCCGTCGTCCGGCGCGACGTGCTGTCGCCGCTGGAGCTCCGGCATCGCCGTGCGATCACCGACCTCAACCACGCCCTGCGCGGCGAGCGCTACCTCGCGCTCCTGCGCTGGCTGCGCGAGGTGGTCGCCGACCCGCCTTGGACACCTCGCGCCGAGCTGACCGTCCGCGACGGCTACCGCCGCCGCGTCGCGCACGACCTGCGCCGGCTCGAGCGGCTGATGGGAGCCGCGGCGGCGGAGGTCGGTGACAGCGACGCGCGGAGCCGCACCCTGCACGCCGCCCGCCGGGCCGCCAAGCGCGCGCGTTATGCGGTGGAGCCGTTGCGGCCGGGCTACGGTCGGCCGGCCGACGACCTCGTGCACGCGCTCAAGGACCTGCAGGCCGCCCTCGGCCGACGTCAGGACACCGTGGTGACCCGCGCTTACCTGGTCGAGCTCACCCAGCCGGACCACCGACCGCGACCGAGCTCGGCCGCTGCCCTGGTGGCCGGGGTCATCGTCGAGCGGGAGCGGGCCGACGCCGAGACCTGCGAGGCCGAGGCCACCACGGCCTGGCTCGCCGTACGGGAGAGCTCCGAGTCGTTCCTGCAGTGAGGCGGCCTCCACCGCCACGAGCACGGCTCCACCACCACCCATCGCAGACCGTCGCCGACGCCGGAGTCCCTTAGGCTGCCGAACATGGTGCTGCTGATGACCAACGGGGAGGGGATGCGCGGCGGGTCGGTGCACCACACCATTGCGGCCCATCCCTTTCTGGGCGATGTCGAGACCGCTCCGCGGTACCGGTTCTTCTCCGTCCGCGACGAGTTCCCGGGCCTGGTTCTGGCGGCGGAGGGAGGCGGCGTCGTCCGCGGCGAGCTGTACGACGTACCGCTGGAGGTCCTGCGCGATGCGTTCCTCCCGCACGAGCCGGCCGAGCTCGAGCTCGGTGCGGTGGAGCTGGCCGACGGCAGGGCCGCGCTGTGCATGATGCTGCGGCCCGGCGAGCGTGACCGGAGCCTGGAGATCACCGAGTACGGCGGCTGGCGGGCCTATCGCGCCGCGCAGGGCTGACGGCGGCATGCCGGCAGCTGACCACGTCATCGACGCGCACCGTGCCGTGGTCGACGGCCGGGAGCAGGCGTGCACGGTCCTGGTGCGCGACGGTCGCCTCGTCGGGATCGAGCGCCTCGGTGCCCGGGTCCAGGCCGGGGAGCGGGTGCGGCTCGACGACGAGGTGGTGCTGCTGCCCGGGCTGGTGGACACCCACGTGCACTGCAACGACCCGGGCAGGGCGCACTGGGAGGGGTTCGAGCACGCCACCCGCGCCGCCGCCGCGGGTGGCGTGACCACCGTCGTCGACATGCCGCTCAACAGCCTGCCGCCGACCGTGGACGTCGCGGCGCTCAGCGCGAAGCGGGCGGCAGCCGCGGGTCGCTGCTTCGTCGACGTGGCCCTGTGGGGTGGGGCGGTCCCGGGCAACGGCGACGACCTGCGACCGCTCTGGGACGACGGGGTGCTCGGCTTCAAGTGCTTCCTGGTCGACTCGGGGGTCGAAGAGTTCTCGCCCGTCGACGAGGCCGGCCTCCGCGACGCCGCTCGGAGGGTCGCCTCGTTCGGTGGGCTGCTGCTGGTGCACGCCGAGGATCCCGGCAGCCTGCGGCAGCCGCACGCGGGCACCGACTACGCCGGGTTCGTGGAGAGCCGGCCGCCCCGGGCCGAGGTGGTCGCGGTCGGGGCGGTGGTGGCCGCGTCGAAGGAGACCGGCTGCCGGATCCACGTGGTGCACCTGGCGGCCGCGGCAGCCCTGCCCGTCCTGCGCGCGGCCCGGGACGCCGGGATCCTCGTCACCGCCGAGACCTGTCCGCACTACCTGACCCTGACGTCGTCCGACGCGCCCGACGGTGATGCCGCCTTCAAGTGCTGCCCGCCGCTGCGCGACGACGGGAACCGGGACGGGCTCTGGGAGGGGTTGCGAGACGGGACCATCACGATGGTGGTGTCCGACCACTCGCCGTGCCCGGCGGAGCTGAAGGCGACCGGTGCGGGTGGGCTGGCCGCTGCCTGGGGCGGGGTCAGCTCGCTGCAGGTGGGGCTGGCGGCGACCTGGACCGAGGCCCGACGCCGCGGCCACGGGCTGCCCGACGTGGTGAGGTGGATGGCCACCGCCCCCGCCGACCTGGCCGGCCTGTCGCAGAAGGGCCGGATCGCCGAGGGCGCCGACGCGGACCTGTGCGTGCTCGCGCCCGATGAGTCCTACGACGTCGATCCGGCGCGCCTCGAGCACCGGCATCCCGTCACGCCCTACGCCGGGCGCACGCTGACGGGTGTCGTCCGCCAGGCGTGGCTGGCCGGCCGACCCGTCGACCTGGACCGACCACCACGAGGACGGCTGCTCGACCGAGGAGGGTCACGATGAGCCGCGACTTCACCGAACAGCCCGATCTCGCCTCGCGGGCACTCGGAGCCGGCGTCGTGTACGCCAACGACGACCTGTTCGCCGCCCGGGAGAACCTCGTGACTCCGGGGCCTCCGCTGCACGACCCGCAGGCGTTCGGACCGCGCGGCAAGATCTACGACGGGTGGGAGACCCGACGCAGGCGGACGCCGGGCAACGACCTGGCGATCGTGCGACTCGGCGTGCGCGGCGCGGTCAGCGGCGTGGTCGTCGACACGGCCCACTTCACCGGCAACCATCCGCCCCGGGTGAGCGTGGACGGCATCGACCTACCGGGCTACCCGTCGGACGACGAGCTGCTCGCCGCCGACTGGCAGCCGCTGGTGCCGGTGTCGGAGGTCGCGGGCGATGCGACCAACGCGTTCGGCGTAGCGGACGCGCCGACCTGTACGCACGTACGACTGACTCTGCACCCGGACGGCGGGGTCGCCCGGCTCCGGGTGCACGGCCGTCCGGCGCCGCGCCGCGAGCTGCTCACCGGCACCGTCGACCTGGCCGCGCTGGAGAGCGGAGGCGACGTGGTCGACTGCTCCGACGCCTTCTACGCCGCGGCGCGCAACCTGCTCCTGCCCGGCCGAGCCAGGTCCACCGGCGAGGGCTGGGAGAACGCCCGCCGCCGGGACTCCGGCAACGACCACGTGACCGTGCGCCTCGCCGGTCGGGGCACGGTCCGCCGCCTGGTCGTGGACACGTCCTGCTTCGTCGGCAACGCCCCGGCGGAGGTGCTGGTCCGCGGATGTCTCGGTGCGCCTGATGGCGACCGCTCACCGGCCTGGGTGACGCTGCTGCCGCGGTCTGCCGTGCAGCCCGACACCCGGCAGGTG
This sequence comes from uncultured Actinomycetota bacterium, assembly GCA_963820015.1. Classification (GTDB taxonomy): domain Bacteria; phylum Actinomycetota; class Actinomycetes; order Propionibacteriales; family Nocardioidaceae; genus Nocardioides. The sequence continues at coordinate 344,995 of CAWFYO010000014.1, forward strand.
TTCGCCGTCGGGGGCGAGTCGGCCCCCACACCGGTCGACCACGTCCGACTCGACGTCTTCCCCGACGGCGGGCTCGCCCGGCTACGCGTCCTGGGTGAGCTGGTGCCTGATCCCTCGCCCGGCGACGCTCCGGAGTGATAGGAATTCCGCAGAGGAGGGGGACGATGGCTCACGCCTGGGACCCGACGGACGAGCAGCTGGGGGCCTGCTGCGCCGCCGACGCGTGGCTCCGCCCGATGACCCTGGCCCGCCCGTTCTCGTCCGTGAAGGCCGCCACCGACCTCTCCGACCAGATCGTGCTCGGCCTCGACGACGCCGCCCTGGCCCAGGCGCTCGCCGCGCACGCGCGGATCGGCGAGCGCCGGCTGGGCAGCACCACGGAGGACCACTGGTCGCGCACCGAGCAGGCGGGCGCGCTCGCCGTCGGCACCGAGGTGGAGGAGCGCCTCGCCGAGGGCAACCGGCGCTACGAGGAGCGGTTCGGCCACGTCTTCCTGATCCGGGCGGCCGGCCGTCCGGCCGAGGACATGCTGGCTGCTCTCGAGCAGCGGCTCGGCAACGACGACGACACCGAGCGCGACGTCGTACGCCGGGAGCTCGCCGACATCGTCCGGCTCCGGCTGCAGAAGGTGGTGGGTGCCCGATGAGCCTGTCCAGTCACGTCCTCGACGCCGGCCGCGGCACGCCGGCGCGTGGCGTCGCAGTGCGGTGGGAGCGCCGGACCGACCGCGACTGGCAGCCCGTGGCGCAGAGCGTCACCGACGACGACGGCAGGGTCTCCCACTGGGAAGGCACCGCGACGACGGGCGTGCACCGGCTGGTGTTCGACACCGGCGACTACTTCGACGCGCAGGGCACCACCACGTTCTACCCCGAGGTGGTCGTGGTCTTCGAGATCACCGATCCCGACGCCCACCACCACGTGCCCCTGCTGCTCAGCCCGTTCGCCTACTCGACGTACCGGGGCTCGTGATGGCCGCGCGCCTGGGAGACAACCAGTACGGCAAGGCCGAGATCCGCCTGATGAAGGTCGACCGCGACCGGCCCCGGCACGTGCTGCACGACCTCACCGTCAGCGTCGCCCTCTCCGGCGAGATGGAGCAGGTCCACCTCGTCGGCGACAACTCCTCCGTGCTTCCCACCGACACCCAGAAGAACACCGTCTACGCCTTCGCCCGCGAGCACGGGGTCGGCCAGGTGGAGGACTTCGCCACGCTGCTCGCCCGACACTTCAGGGACACCCAGCAGGCCGTCCACCGGGCGACCGTGCGCGTCGAGGAGCATGAGTGGGAGCGGCTGGGCGACCACTCGTTCGCCCGGAGCGGGCGCGAGACCCGCACGACGACGGTGACGCACGACGCCGAGGGCACCGAGGTGCGGTCCGGGCTCCGCGATCTCGTGCTGCTCAGCTCCACGGCCTCGGAGTTCCGCGGCTTTGCCCACGACCGCTACACGACGCTCCCCGAGACCGACGACCGGATCCTGTGCACCTCGGTCGAGGCCGGATGGCGGTGCGCCGCACCAGCGGTCGACTGGCAGGCGTCCTACGACGCCGTCCGCTCGGCGCTGGTGACCGCCTTCACCGACACCTACAGCCGGTCGCTGCAGCAGACGCTGTACGAGATGGGCTCCCGGGTCGTCACCACCTGTGACGGGGTCCTCGAGGTGCGGCTGCGACTGCCCAACCGGCACCACGTCCTGGTCGACCTCGAGCCGTTCGGCCTGGAGAACCCCGGCGAGGTCTTCCACGTCGACGACCGGCCCTACGGTCTGATCGAGGCGACGGTCCTCGCCGACGGGGCCGAGGCCGACACGGGGGTGTGGTGAGCGATGGACCTGGTGCAGCCGCAGACCTGGGCCGAGGCGCTCACCGCCCGGGCGGAGCGGCCTGACCTCCTCCCGATCGCCGGCGGCACCGACGTGATGGTGGACATCAACTTCGGCCGGAGCCGACCGGCGGGGCTGCTCGACCTGACCCGCCTGGACGAGATCGGATCCTGGTCGGTCACCGACGGCGTGCTCCGGATCGGCGCGGGGGTCACCTACACCCAGGTGCAGTCCGACCTCGCCGGACTGGTGCCCGGGCTGGCGATGGCGTCGCGCACGGTGGGCTCCCCGCAGATCCGCAACCGTGGGACGGTCGCGGGCAACCTCGGCTCGGCGTCCCCGGCAGGCGACGCCCATCCGCCGCTGCTGGCCTCGGGAGCCCGCATCGAGGTGGAGTCGGTGCGGGGTCGGCGGCTCCTCGAGGCTGCGGCCTTCTTCACCGGCGTGAAGCGCAACGCGCTCGAGCCCGACGAGCTGATCCGGGCGGTCCACGTGCCGGTGACCGGCGGGCCCCAGCAGTTCGCCAAGGTCGGCACCCGCAACGCGATGGTGATCGCCGTGGCCTCGTTCGGTCTCGCGCTGGACCCCGGGGCGCAACGGGTCGGCACCGGCATCGGGTCGGCTGCTCCCACCCCGCGGACCGCGCCAGCCGCGGAGGAGCACCTGGCCGGCGCGCTCGACTGGGACGGCCGCGCACCGCTGGCCGCGTCCGTCGTACGCCGGTTCGGCGAGCTCGTGGCCGATGCCGCACGCCCCATCGACGACGTGCGCGGCAGCGCGGCATACCGCCGGCACGCGCTCGCCGTTCTCGCGGCCCGCACCGCGACCTGGGCCTGGGACGAGTACTGCACGCAGGAGGCGTCATGAGGGTCCGGTGCATGGTCAACGGCGAGCAACGCGTCGCCGACGACGTCTGGGCCGGGGAGAGTCTGCTCTACCTCCTGCGCGAGCGGCTCGGGCTGCCCGGCTCCAAGAACGCCTGCGAGCAGGGCGAGTGCGGGTCCTGCACCGTCTACCTCGACGGCGTCCTGGTCTGCTCGTGCCTGGTCGCGGGCGGCCAGGCCGAGGGCCGCACTGTGGTCACAGTGGAGGGGCTGGCCGACGGGGTCCACCTCGGCACCGTGCAGCAGGCCTTCGTCGACGCCGGCGCGGTGCAGTGCGGGTTCTGCACGCCCGGCCTTGTCGTCGCCGTGGACGACCTGCTGGAGCGCGACCCCGCCCCGTCAGACGCCGACATGCGCGAGGCGCTCGCGGGGAACCTGTGCCGGTGCACCGGCTACGAGAAGATCCTCGACGCGGTGCGGCTGGCCGCGTCGAGAGCGGGAGGCGCCCGATGACCACCGTGATCCAGGGGTGCGCCATCGCGACCGTCGATGGCGCCGGCACCGAGCACGCGGACGGTCACCTCGTCGTCGAAGGGTCGCGGATCACCGCTGTGGGCCCCGGCCCGGCGGATCCCTCGGTCGCCGAGGACGCCGACACCGTGCTGGACGCCAGCGGCTGCCTGGCGACTCCCGGCCTGGTCAACACCCACCATCATCTCTACCAGTGGGCGACCCGCGGCCTGGCCCAGCAGGACGACCTGTTCGGCTGGCTCACCACGCTCTACCCGATCTGGGAGGGCCTCGACGAGGACGTCGTGGGAGCCGCCGCGGCAGCCGGCCTCGGCTGGCTCGCGCGCACCGGCTGCACCAGCACCACCGACCACCACTACGTGTTCCCCCGCGACGGCGGAGACGTCCTCGGCGCGACGGTCGCGGCCGCCCGCGAGATCGGCCTCCGGTTCCACCCGACCCGCGGGTCGATGGACCTCGGGCAGAGCCAGGGCGGGCTGCCGCCGGACTCCGTCGTAGAGACGACCGAGGCAGCGCTGGGGGGCACCGGGCGGGCGCTCGACGAGCACCACGACCCGTCGCCGGGCTCGATGCTGCGGATGGGCGTCGCGCCGTGCTCGCCGTTCTCGGTGACCGAGGACCTGATGCGCGAGGCCGCCGCGCTCGCCCGGGAGCACGGCGTACGGCTGCACACGCACCTGGCCGAGACGCTCGACGAGGACGCCTTCTGCCGCTCGCACTTCGGCTGCTCGCCGACGGAGTACGCCGAGCGCCTGGGCTGGCTCGGCGACGACGTCTGGCTCGCCCACTGCGTGCACGTCGAGGAGAAAGGGGTGACGCGGCTCGCCCGGTCCGGCACCGCGGTGGCGCACTGCCCGACCAGCAACGCCCGTCTGGGCAGCGGGCTCGCCCCCGTCGCCGCGCTCCGCGAGGAGGGGGTCACCGTGGGGCTCGGCGTCGACGGGTCCGCCTCCAACGAGGAGAGCTCTCTGGTCACCGAGCTGCACGCTGCGGTGATGGTGGCCCGGCTCAGGGGCGGGCCGGCGGCGATGACCGCTCGCGAGGCGCTGGTGCTGGGCACGATCGGTGGCGCGCGGGTGCTGGGACGCGAGGACGAGCTCGGCTCGCTGGAGCCGGGCAAGCTCGCCGACGTCGCACTCTGGCGCGTGGACGGGCTCGCCCATGCCGGCTGCGAGGACCCGGTCGCGGCGCTGGTCCTCGGCTCCCGGCCGCCGCTGGCCCGCCTCCTGGTGGGGGGCACGACGGTCGTGCAGGACGACGTGCTGCTGACCGCCGACGAGCACACACTGGCCCGCAGAGCGGCCACGGCCACCCGGGCGCTGCTGACCAGGAGCGGACGATGACCTCCGCGCCGACCGGGACCCGCACCCCCGCCCAGGACGGCGTGGGCGACAGCGCCACGCGGCCGGACGGCGGGCTCAAGGCCCGCGGGGAGTTCGCGTTCTCCTCCGACCTCTGGCTGGACGGGATGCTCTGGGGCGCCACCCTGCGGAGCCCACACCCCCACGCCCGGATCACCGGCCTCCGCACCGCCGCCGCCCTCGCCGTACCGGGCGTCTTCGCCGTGCTCACCCACGAGGACGTGCCCGGAGTGAACGCCTACGGGCTCGAGCACCGCGACCAGCCCGTGCTGGCCCACGACCGGGTGCGCTACCAGGGCGAGCCGGTCGCGCTGGTGGCGGCCGACCATCCCGAGACCGCCCGCCGGGCCGCGGCCTTGATCGAGGTCGACTACGAGGAGCTGCCGCGCGTCACCGACCCTCGGGCGGCCGTGCGGGGCGAGGGCGAGGCGCTGCACCCCGACGGCAACACGGTGCGGCACGTGAGGATCCGCCGGGGCGACCCGTCGATCCCCGCCGCCGTGGTCGTCACCGGCGAGTACGAGGTCGGTATGCAGGACCAGGCGTTCCTGGGTCCGGAGTCGGGGCTCGCCGTGCCCGCCGTGGACGGTGGGGTCGACCTCTACGTGGCCACGCAGTGGCTGCACGTGGACCGGAGCCAGGTGGCCTACGCCTTGGGTCTCGACGAGGGCCTCGTCCGGATCACGCTGGCCGGCGTCGGTGGGGCGTTCGGGGCGCGGGAGGACCTGTCGATCCAGGTGCACGCGTGCATGTTGGCGCTGCGCACCGGGCGGCCGGTCAAGATGGTGTACTCCCGGGAGGAGTCGTTCTTCGGGCACGTGCACCGGCACCCGGCCTGGATGCGCTACGAGCACGGCGCCGACGAGGACGGCCGCCTGGTCTACGTGCGCGCCGAGATCGTGCTCGACGGAGGCGCATACGCCTCGAGCACGCCGGCGGTCGTCGCCAACGCCGCGACCATGGGCGCGGGGCCCTACGTCGTGCCCCACATCTCGCTCGACTGCTACGGCGCCTACACCAACAATCCCCCGTGCGGCGCGATGCGCGGCTTCGGGGCGGTGCAGGCCGCCTTCGGCTACGAGTCGCAGATGGACCGGCTCGCCGAGGCGGTGGGCGTGGACCCCGCCGAGATCCGGATCCGCAACGGGCTGGCCGAAGGTGACCCGATCGCCACGGGACAGGTGATCGACTCGGCCGCCCCGGTCGCCGAGCTGGTCCGCCGGGTACGCGACCTGCCGTTGCCTGCGCCGGCGACGCCGGATCTCCGTTCGCTCCCCGGAGGCGTGGGCAACACCACGCACGGCGAGGGCGTACGCCGCGGCATCGGCTACGGCGTGGGCATCAAGAACGTCTGCTTCTCGGAAGGGTTCGACGACTACTCCACCGCCCGGGTGTCGGTACAGGTCGTCGGCGACGAGCCGGTGGTCACGGTCCACACCGCTGCGGTGGAGGTCGGGCAGGGTCTGGTGACGGTGCAGGAGCAGATCGCCCGCACCGAGCTCGGCCTCCCGCAGGTACGCATCGAGACCGCCGACACCCGGGTGGGCTCGGCGGGGTCGACGTCGGCGTCGCGGCAGACCTACGTCACCGGTGGCGCCGTCCAGGCGGCCTGCCGCGAGGTCGCCACCGAGCTCCTGGCCCGGGCGTCGGTCGCTGCCGGCCTGGCCCCGGACTCGTTGCGCATCGAGGACGGCCACGTCGTCGGGCCGGCCGGGGAGCGCGTGGCCGCGGTCGTCGACCTGGTGGGCGACGAAGGCGTCGAGCGCACGGTCGAGTGGCGGCACCGCCCCACCACGGCGCTGGATCCCGAGACCGGACAGGGCAGCGCCCATGCGCAGTTCGCGTTCGCCGCGCACCGGGCCGTGGTCGACGTGGACGTCGAGCTGGGTCTGGTGAAGGTGGTGGCCCTCGACTGTGCGCAGGACGTCGGGCGGGCGCTCAACCCCGGCGCGGTCCTCGGACAGATCCACGGCGGCAGCGCCCAGGGCCTCGGGCTGGCCGTCATGGAGGAGATCCAGGTCGTCGACGGTCTGGTGCGCAACCCGTCCTTCACCGACTACCTGATCCCGACCGTTCTCGACATGCCGCCGATGCACGTCGACGTGCTCGAGCTGGCCGACCCGCACGCGCCGTACGGTCTGCGTGGGGTCGGGGAGCCGCCGACGATCTCCTCGACGCCGGCCATCGTCGCAGCGGTCCGCGCGGCTACAGCGCTCGCCCTCACCCGCGTCCCCGTGCGGCCCGAGCACCTCACGGGCACCTGAGACGACGATCCGGCGGCTCGGGCGTCTGAGTGGGGCCGAGGCACCGAGCTCAGGTTCTGCGGGCGACGTAGTAGTTGTTGATGAAGTCGCCGTCCAGGGTCTTGACCTCGACCTGTGCGAACCCTGCCTCGTGAAGCATCCTGACCGCGGTCTGCTCACCCCAGGCGGCGCCGAGGCCCGTGCCCCCGTCCTGGGACAGCGAGACCGTCATGCAGTGCATCAGCGAGATGCCGTAGAGGAACCCTGCGCCCGGGAAACCGACGTTCTCGTGGGGGTGGCTGGAGGCCCGGATGTCGCACATGAGGAAGACGCCTTCAGGCGCCAGGGACGCGGCGATGCCTGCGAGCACTGCGGCCGGGTGGGCCTGGTCGTGGATGGCGTCGAACGCGGTGACGAGGTCGAAGGGGCCTGTCGCGGACAGGTCCGTCACGTCACGCACCTCGAAGCGGACGTTGGTCAGGGCCCGAGACGCGGCGGTCGACCGGGCGCTCGCGATCGCCTCCTCGGAGAAGTCGTACCCGACGAAGGAGCTGGCGGGGTACGTCGAAGCAAGCACGTTGAGGTGGTGGCCGCTGCCGCAGCCGATGTCGGCGACTGAGATGCCGTGCGACAGCCGGTCGGACAGCCCCTCGACCAGCGGCACGACGTGGTCGACCAGCAGCGCCTCGGCCACGTCCTTGCTGTCCTCCGCCATCAAGGCGTGGAACTCGGTGTAGGCGCTGTAGGGGACGCCGCCACCTTCACGGAAGCAGGTGACGACCTGCTGCTCGACACTGGCCATCAGGCCGATCAGCTGAGCGAGCTTGGCGAGGTTGTCCTTGCCCGCCTGCCGGGTGAGCACCGCGCCGTGCTCGGGCGGCAGGGACCACGTACCCGTCGCTGGCTCGTGCTCGACGATGCCGCCGACCAGCATGGCCGCCAGCCACTCCCGCACGTACCTCTCCTGGAGCCCGGTCGCGTCGGCGACCTCCTGGGAGGTCGAGGGCGGCAGGCCGGCCAGTCCGTCGAAGAGACCGGTGCGGTGTCCGATGCTCAGAGTCAAGGCCGCGGACGCGTCGGCGATGATCTGCAGCACCCTGCCGGCGAACTCCTCCACACGGGCGAGGTCGACGTCAGGCGTCGCGGTCCCCGGGGTCTGGTCGGTGCTGTGGTCGACGGTGGGGGTGGTCTGGGCGGTGGTCATGGCTGCTCCTGACGGTCTGGCCAGGAGGATCCCCGGCGTGTTCGAACCTACGGAGCAGCCTGGGTCTCCGCTTCGGCCGGAATGTGCAACCGCCGGGACCCGTCGTGCACCGATGTGTGCAGCCGGCTGGTCACCAGGCCGTGGCTACAGTCCCGCGTTGCGAGCCCAGGCGACTGCCGCGGTCCGGGTCGAGACCCCGAGCTTGGCGTAGATGTTCGCCAGGTGTCGGGCCACGGTCTTCTCACTGATCACCAGCGCCCCGGCGACCTGCTTGTTGGTACCCCCGTACGTCACCAGCCGCAGGATCTCGGCCTCACGGATCGTCAGCCCCCCGGGTGGCTCGGCACCCGGACGCAGCCGCTGTAGTCGTCGGAGGTCGACCACCGCGTCGAGCGCGTTCAGGGTCCGCTCGGCGACGTCCAGCTCGCGGGTCGCGGCGCCGTGGTCCTCCAGCGCCGAGTACGCCTGCCCCAACAGCATCCGGGACCGAGCGCACGCGTACGGCGCCTCGAGCTCCCGCCAGCGACGGACGGCCTCGCGAAGACCGGTAACCGCCTCGAGGGGACTCCCCGCGGCGAGGAGCACCACCCCACGTGCGTATGCCGCCACGGCGTGCAGCCCCTCTGACTGCCACCGGTGCGCCATTGCGGTGAGCTGCTCGCTCGCCTCGACGGCCACGTCCAGGTCACCGACGTCAACCGCAAGTTCGACCACCGCCTGGAGAAGGGGCGCGCGGGCGTACTCCGCACCCCGGTGCGTCGCCAGTGCCGTGCGCAAGGAGGCGAGACCAGCGCCGACCGCGTGGGTCTGTGCGGTCAGAAGCCCGAGACCCGGCTGCGGGTCCCGACCCAGCTCGTGGGCACGGAGGTACGCCGACTCGGCCCCGACGACATCGCCGCGCAGCCGCAGCAGCTCACCGAGAAGATAGTGGCCCTCTGCCACGACCTGCACGTTCATCCCGGCAAGCTCGGTGCACACGAGCCGAGCGTCGTCCGCCGCTAGGTCCCAGTCGCCGGAGACCTGGCGCAGCTGGACCCGGTGCATGCGGCAGATGCCGGCGAACATGACCGCGCTGTCGAACTGTGCGCACCAACGTTCCGTCGCGGTGGTCCACTCACGGGCCCGGCGCAGGTCGAAGAGCTCCCAACACACCGCGATCATCTGGCAGTAGAGATTCCCCGCCATCTCCGGTGGGATCCGCCCGGCCGTGACGGGGAGCATGGCCTCGTCGAGCAGGGCCATGCCCTCAGCCACCGCACCGCTGCGCAGCCGGGCGGTCCCCTCGGTCATCAGGGCAAGCGAGAGCAGCGTGGGGTCCGACGCCCGCTGGGCAGCACCACGGACCTCCCGGGCGAGGTCGAGGGCGCGGGCGACGTCGCCGCTATGGAGAGCGTTCTCCGCGTCGAGATGGACGACGTACCAGCGGGCCGTGTCGTCGGGCGACTGTTCCAGTAGGGACCGGCCGCGCTGGATCCAGCCCGAACCCGCTGCGAGGTCGCCGCGCAGCATCAACAGGAACCCGAGACCGATGGCAGCCTGCGCAGCGCGAGTCGTCTGTGCCTCGGCCACGAGCCGTTGGTGGGCGACCTCCGCGAGTTCGAGTGCCCGGTCGGCCTGGCCGAGCCACCACGTCGAGTCCTGCCAGGCGACCAGGTCATCGGCAGAGAGCTCGCCGAGCCGGTCGGCACGAGAGAACGCCCCATCGGCCTCGGCGAACCGATGCTCGGAGTGGGCTGCGTGCGCCAGCTGGAGCAGCTCGGCCAGGTCGCTCACCCTCCGATCCTCGCGCCGACCAGCGCGCGGCGTCCATCGGGATGTCCTACCTGGCACATCAGGCCATCGGCAGTCTCCGTCGCACAGCGACAGGCCACGCTCAGGAGCGCGTTGCGAGCGCTTCGAGGCGCAGCGACGCGGCCGCGCTGTCCCGGTAGCCGATCCTCAGGCGGACGCAAGAGGGGGTCCGCTGAGCCGGTGAACTTGTCGCCAGCGCGAGTGCGTGGCAGCACGCATGACGTGGGCGGTCTGGGGGCCCATCATGGTTCTGACGACGCGGGGCGCCTTCGGTGGCGCCCGTCTGGCACCGGGCTGTCCTGAGTGGGTGAGTGACCATGAGCGCATGGCAGTTCGCGGCCGCCTGTGTGGTAGGCGCGCCCGGGCTGGTCCTCGGTGCACTTCTGGTGTCCCGGGGCCAGTGGGTGGTGGGCGCCCTCCTCGTAGCTCTGGGGCTGCTGCCGTTTTCTCTGCTGGCACCTGACCCCGAGCTCAGCGGCCATCCTCCGGAGGGACTCGGCCTTGCCCTGGCGGTGGCGTCCGTGGCCGGATGGGTGTGGTTCTACCTGCCTCCGGCCCTGCTCGCGGCGTACCTGCCGGACGGCCGCCTCGGACGTGGCTGGTGGGTGCTGCCCGCTGGATGGTTGCTCTTCCTCGTGTCGTTCCATGCAGCGGTCGCCCTCGACCCCGGCACCTATGGCCGCGGGCCGGACCAGATCCCGGGCAGTCCCCCGGTCTCGGTGCCCCCGTGGGTCAACGGCCTGCTCGGTGCCGGCTCCCTTCTGCTGTTGCTGAGCCTTCTGGTGGGTTCGGCGGCTCGGGTCGTCATCCGCTTCCGACGTGGACCCACGCGCGTGCGTCGCCAGCTGAAGTGGTTCCTGCTCAGCATGCTCCTGCTTCCTTGCGTGCTCGTGGTGACCTGGGCGGCGTACCTGCTGACCGACGTCGCCGGCGTCGTCGTGGTGGTCGGCCTGCTGCTGGTCTACCTCACCGTGCCGGTCGCCGTGGCGATCGGCGTGCTCCGCCACGACCTCCTCGATGTCGACGCGCTGGTGAGCCGCGCGGTCGCCTACATCGTTCTGACCGGCGGCGTGGTCGCAGTGTTCGCCGCGGTCACCGTGGGTGCCGGGGTCGCGGTCGGTCACGGGTCGAGTCTGGTGGTGGCCGGGACGACCCTCGCCTGCGCGGCGCTGTTCGGCCTGTTGCGGCGCCGCGTGCAGTGGCTGGTGGATGCGCAGTTCGACCGGGCGAGGAGCGATGTCCTCACCGGGTTGGACCGGTTCATCGACGACATCCGAGATGACCGCGCCGACCCCGAGGACGTCGAGTCCGCATTGCGAGGCGCACTGCACGACCCTGCGCTGGTCGTCGTCTACTGGCTGGGGCCGGAGGTGCAGGCGCCCTGGTTGCGTGGGGACGGCACCGCTGCCGCGCGGCCGAGCGGCCAGGCGCTGGACGTCGCCGTCGCCGGTCGGCTGATCGGCTGCGTCGGGTACGACGCCTGCGCGAGCCGCCCGCGACTGCTGCGAGAGGCCTTGCGCCGGGCACACCTCCCGCTCGAGCTCGCCCACTCGAGGATCGCCCTGCGTCAAGCGCTGGGCGAGACACGGGCCTCCCGGGCACGCCTGGTCGAAGCCACAGACGCGGAGCGCCGTCGGCTGGAGCGCGACCTGCATGACGGCGCCCAGCAACGCCTGGTGGCGATCGGGATGTCGCTGCGGTTGGCCCAGGAGAGCGCCGGCCGGGCCGATCCGATGCAGGCCGTGCTCGAGTCGGCGGTGCGGGACCTGCAAAGGGCCGTGTGCGAGCTGCGCGCCCTGGCCGGCGGCGTTCGCCCGCGCGGACTGGACGAGGGGCTCCCGGCAGCCATTCGTGGGCTGGTCCTCGCCAGCCCGGTGCCGGTGGATGCCCGCGTGACGGGCGAACGGGTGCCTGAGCGGGTGGCGACGACGGCGTACTACGTCGCTGCCGAGGCCCTGACCAACGCACTCAAGCATGCCGAGGCCCGCGCCGTGGCCATCGATGTCGCGCTCGGCGAGGGCGAGCTGGTGGTCCGGGTGTCCGATGACGGACGCGGCGGTGCCAGGATCTCGGCGGGTTCCGGTCTCGCAGGTCTGGGGGACCGCGTAGCTGCCACCGGAGGGGTCCTGCGCGTGGACAGCGATCCCGGGTCCGGCACCCGGGTGGAGGCGAGGCTGCCGTGCGGATCGTGATCGGTGAGGACTCGGCCGTCGTACGAGAGGGCTTGGCCTTGCTGCTGATCCAGGCGGGCCATGAGGTCGTTGCCCGTGCCGTAGATGGACCCGGTGTGGTCGCGGCTGTGCAGCAGCACGAGCCGGACCTGTTGGTCACCGACGTCCGGATGCCGCCGACGATGACCGACGACGGAGTTCGTGCGGTACGGGAGCTGAGAGCGTCCCGGCCAGGTCTGCCGGTCGTGCTGCTCTCCCAGCACGTCGAGACCACGCAGTCGACCGAGCTGGTCGCGACGGGGGCCTTCGGCTATCTGCTGAAGGATCGGGTTCTCGACCTCGAGGACTTCCTCGACGCCCTGCGCCGTGTCGCGGCCGGGGGCTCGGCGCTGGACCCCGAGGTGGTCGCGTCGCTGCTGGCGCCGATGAGTCCAGAACCGGGGTTCGCGGAGCTGACCTCCCGGGAGCGCGAGGTTCTGGGTCTGGTCGCCGAGGGCCGGTCGAACGGAGCGGTGGCATGTCGGCTGCACACGACCGAGCGCACCGTGGAGACCCATGTCCGGCACATCTTCGCCAAGCTCGGCCTGTACGACTCCCAGGGCGACCACCGCCGCGTCCTGGCGGTGCTCGCCTACCTGCGCAACAGCTCGTAGGCCTGCGGCTGCTCGTCATCCGCGGCACCCGCGCCGCGGAGCAGGGCGATAGCCGCCAGCGCCAGACCGCCGGCCTGGGCGAGTGCAGCGGCCACCTCCACGAAGGGGCTGAAACTCAGCACGTGCAGCACCGGCCAGGCCATCAGGCCGTACCCGGCGAGCCGGGCGGTGGTGCGGGCACGCACGAGCGCGAGCCCGAGAAGGAAGGTGCCGACGATGTTGCCGAGCACGAAGACCGGTCCCACCCAGGCTGTCATCGGCTGGTTGATGAACTGATCGAGGATCTCGACGTTCTGCGCGGTCGATCCCCCGGTGGTCACCATCGCGACCTCGGTGCCGGCTCCCTGGAAGACGAGGCCGAAGTAGCAGATGTAGCCGAGCGCAGTCAGCACGCCACCGATCAGACCCAGCCTCGCGGCACGGATGCGCACCAGCCGCATCACGCCGAGCACGGCCGGCACGAGGAGGATCGCGCCGACCATGTCGACGAAGCTCGCCCACTGGTGGGTGGTCAGGTGCTCGGCGGCAAGTGAAAGGCTCGCGGCGTGGTCGCTGATGTCGTCCTGCCCGTGCGGGTTGGTGAGCGCGTTCCCGGTCTCGGCGATGACGATGAGCCAGGGGGCCACGATCATCGCCAGGGCGAGCCCGACCCGCCGAGTGGCCGCGGTGCGGGCAAGCGGATCTGTTGAGCGGGGTTCAGAAGCGCCGGTCATGGTGACTCCTCGGTCGAAGCGATGGTCACCAACGAGCCTGGTCCGGTCGCCCGGAGATCGCGTCGGCGGCAGCACCGCACGTGCGTGCGTGCTAGTACGGACGTGCGACCAATCAGGGTCGTGGCTGCGAAGGCACTCCACAGCGGCAGACCTACGACGCCATCAGCGCCCGTCCGGGTCAGGTGTGCTGGTGGGCAGGATCGCTGCGACCCGGAGATCTCGGTGGCCTCGTCGATGCGCACGCGCTGCGCCGCGCTGCGTCTTGCCGAAGCCTCCCCGAACCCGATGGGAAGGACCTCCCGAGTGCCCCGAGTCTCCTTCCAGATCGTCCAGCCTCCGGCACGATTGTGGAGACGCGGCTACCTCCGACCGCCCGCGGAGGCGAGACCGGAAGCGCCGCATCGGCGCTCGCCGAGGAAGTCCTACCGCTGACGCGGACAAGAAGGGGAGAAAGCGCCAACTGGGCCGCTGACCTGGGCATGCACACGTTGAAGCGGCACGAGGGCGGCCTCGAACAGCGTCCCGGCGACCTGCTCGGCCTTCTCGTTCGCCGCGGCACCACGGTTCGCCTCGTAGCGGTCCTGGTTGCGAGCACGTCGCAGGCGGTCGAAACTCACCGGCATCAGTTCCGGTCAGCCATCCGCCGGCGTCAGCTCCCGGTCGCTGACCGCTTGCGATCGGACCTTCGATCACGGGCCAGCAGGGCGACCGCGACGAGCACGGTGACGACGACCGCCGCCCAGAAGGTCACGGCGCTTCCGCCCACGACGCCGGCGTAGGAGTAGGTGGCGTTGAACGCGGCGTGGAACACCGCGGCCACCAGGACGCTGTAGCCGCACAGCTCCATCAGGTAGGCCATCACCACGCTGGTGGCCACGACCAGGACCAGGAATCCGGGCAAGGGCAGGCCGCGGTCGGTCTCCCCGGGGACGGACAGCAGCGGGATGTGCCATACCGCCCAGACCACCCCGACTGCGAGCCCGGCGGGTCCGACTCCCATGCGGCCACGCAGCCGTGGAAGCAGGGCGCCGCGCCACGTCAGCTCCTCGGTCAGCAAGTAGAGGAACGTACCGAAGGCCAGGAAGCCCACAGCGGACGGCAGTGAGAGGACGACGCCTGTCGCCACCTGATGTCCGGTGGCCTCCGTGACGCCGACGGCGATCGCAGCGACGGCCACCGGGAACCCGAGTGCGTAGCCGTAAGCGCGGGCCGGAACCCGCCAGGCCAGCAGCCGGCGTCCGAGGCCGTAGAGGGACGGGCGCCCCCAGCAGGCGGCCACGGTCAGGAGAACCGGAAGGGTCATGCTCCACAACGCCACGCCTTGCGGCAGGTGCCAGTCGGTCAGGCCATGAGCCTGAGCCAGCCGGCTGCCCCACACCAGCCACGGGCCGGTGAAGGCGGCGGCCACCACGACCGCCAGCTTCCTGGTCTCCGTTCGACGAGGGGACGCCGAGACCAGTCGTACCGGGCGGTGGTGAGCCTCCAACGGCGTACTCGTGGCGCTCATGCGACGCTGACTCGGGTCACAGTGGGCACGCTGCGCGCGCGGGTCGCCATCGCTGCGGTCGCGGCGTAGCGGGCCACCACCATGGCGAGGGCCATCAGCACGAACGCGGCCGTCCATGCCTCAGCACCGGTGATCTGGTGGCGGACCGAGAACTCGCCGACGGTCCGGGCGCCGCCGTGGGTGGCCCACTCGGCGAAGAGGATGCGGCCACCGATGACGAGCACCCACAGAGTCGCGAAGGCGGCGCCGGCCGTCACCGAGAGTCCAGTCCCTGACGGGCCGGGGTGCACCCGGGTGAGTGCGGCGGCCAGCAGGCCGAGGAGCAGGCCGGCGACGACGCCGGCCAGCTCCAGGCGGGTGTCATGGCCGGCGGTAGGGATGTCGCGGAGGAAGGCGAATGCCGCGGCCCCGACGATGGCGAACGGCGGCAGGATCGTGGCGAGGGTGAGGCGTCGGGTGCCGAGGTTGCGGGTCAGGACCCAGCCCAGAAGGGCGAGGTTCAGGATCCATTGTGCGGTGGTCATAGCGGTGAGTCCTTCGTGAGGGTGAGTTCGACTTCTTCCGGAAGCGTCGCGCGCGGAGCGGGGCAGCCACATCGGCGAGGCCGTCCGGGCGATCCGTGCGCAACGGCCCGGTCCGACCTGGCCGAATGACGTACGCCGACGGCGCGGTCGGATCTTCTGCTGCTGAGGGCGGGCCGCGTCGTCACGGAATGAGCCTGCGGTGAGCCTCAGACCGCGCGGTCGACGGTGAAAGGCACCTGCCGGGTGTGGCGGCCACGGGGACGAGCAAGGCGAGCGGTGCGTCGGGTCGCTGCCTCGGCGACGCGGCGCTCGATCTCGGTGTGGGCCAGCGAGAGGCTGAGGTGGTTCATGACGACTCCTTCGGGAGGGCGGGGTGGTTGCTGCCTGCGAAGAAGTCTTGCCGCGTGCGTAGGGCTGGCGACTCGTAGAAGACGCCGCATGCGGATGTGGGCTTCGGCCCACGGCGTCTCGGCCGATTGACGGTGTCTCGGCTCAGGCGGGGAGCGGGAGCAGCACCCGGATCCGCCCGCCCTGCCCCGGCGAGGAGACGACCTCCAGCTGCGCACCGGCGGCGTGTGCCCGGTCGCGCATCGTGCCCATGCCGAGGTGACCGGGGCGCGACACGCTCGGGTCGAACCCTCGGCCGTCGTCGACGATCTCGAGCAGGAGGCCGTCGTCGGTGGCCTGGAGGGAGACGTCGATGCGGGTGGCCTCAGCGTGCTTGAGGGCGTTGTGCATCGCCTCGAGGGCCACGCGGTAGAGGTGCTCCTCGGCGTCGGTCGGGATGGGGATGCGCTCAGCCGGGGCCTGGACCCGGATGGGGACCTGCTCGCGCGCCGTGAGCGCCGTGGCCTGCTTGACGAGGGCCTGGGCGAGGCCCTCCTCCTCGAGTGCCCCGGGGCGCAGCTCGAAGATCAGCGCTCGCATCTCGGCGAGCGCAGCCTGGGTGAGCCCTCGCAGCTGGTCCACCTCGACAGCGAGGGGGTGGTCGTCAGGAAGCTGCGCCGCCTCGAGGTGTCGCTGCGCGGTGCGGACGTGGAGGGTCATCGAGAACAACGCCTGGCTGACGGAGTCGTGCAGGTCCCTGGCCAGCCGGTTCCGCTCGACCAGGGCGGCGTTCTGCTCGGCGGTGCGGAACATCGTGCTGTTGCGAACGGCGACCGCGGCCTGGTCGGCCAGCGCCCGCAGGTAGGACTGCTCGTCGCTGGTCAGGACCTGACCAGTGGCGAGGTAGATCGCCAGCTCCCCGACCTGCACGCCCGACACGACCAAGGGGATGATCGAGATGTCGTCCCAGACGGGATCCTGGAGGAAGGGGTGAATCGGCGCGAGCACCGGGTCGGTGAGGGCCTCGGTCACGAAGTTGCGCCGGATGGTCACGTCGTAGGCCGGGACCGGCTCGAGGGTCTCGAACCCGCGGCGCAGCCAGATCGCCTCGAGGGCAGCAGCGAACCCGTCGCCGAGGATGGGGTCGGCGTAGGCGGTCGCTGGGCGCGAGAGATCCTCCTCCCAGCACGTGACCGAGCAGGCGCGTGCGGAGGTGGTCTCACGGACGGCAGCAACGACCTCGGCCAGCGTGTCGGCCAATGGCTGGTCGACGCTCATGCCCGTGGCGACCTGGGAGAACATGTCGATGCGCGCCTCGAGCCGCTCGAAGGAGAGCACCCGGTCGGTGGCGTCGGTGACGATGTCCACGACACCGACCACCTGGCCGTCGGCGAAAAGCGGCGCGAACACGACGTCCCAGTACGTCTCCATGCCCGGGATCGCGATCCGGTGTGCCGCCTGGCGGACGATCTCACCGGCGAGGGCGTGGTCGAACAGCTCCTGGACGGACTCCTCGTTGCCCGGGATGAGCTCGTTGATGTGCTTGCCGGGCACGGTGTACTCGGCCGGCACCCCCAGGTAGTGCTCGTAGAAGCGGACCCAGGTCTTGTTGCATCGCTGCAGGCGCATGTCAGTGCCGAACACCGCCACGCCCATCGGTGTCCGATCGAAGAACAGCGCGAGAAGCTGGGCGTCGAGGGGGTCGTCCGCGGGCCGCAACGGCTCGGCCACCGCTTCGGTGGGCATCGAGGTGCTCCGAAGCGGCGAGCATCGCCCGTCGTCAGGCTCGGCTGCGGTCGTCATGGTTTCCCGTTCCGGCGTTCTCGGCGCTGACGAGCCCTTCGCGCACGGCCCACATGGCCGCCTGGGTCCGGCTGGCCAGGTCGAGCTTGGTGAGGATGTTCGACACATGGGTGCGCGCCGTGCGCTCCGCGACTCCGAGTCGCTTCCCGATCTCCCGGTTCGTCGCTCCCTCGGCGACCAGGATCACCACCTCGCGCTCGCGCGCGGTCAGGGACTCGGCCGCGGAAGGCGGGGTGCGCAGCGAGGCGGCCAGGGCAGCCGCGGCCGCGGGGTCGAGCCGCACCTCGCCCGCCATCGCGGCGCGGATGGCATCCACCACGTCCGGGGCGTCGGCGTCCTTGAGGAGATAGCCGGTGGCTCCGGCCTGGAGCGCGGCCCGGATGCGTGATTCCTCCACGAACGACGTCACCGCGATGACGTCGATCTCGGGCCAGGACGCCTTGATCTGCGCCGTGGTCTCGACGCCGTCCAACTGTGGCATCTGCAGATCCATCAGGACGACGTCGGGTGCCTGGCCGGCGGCGTGCAGCGCCGCGATCCGGGCCAGTGCCTCCCGGCCGTTGGCGGCCTCGGCGACCACCTCGATCCCCGGTTCGGTGCCGAGGTAGGCGGCGAGTCCGGTCCGGACGATCGCGTGGTCGTCGACGAGCATCACCCGGATGCGCTCCTCGTTCGCATGGGTCACGTGTGCGGTTCCTCTCGTCGAGCGGCGCGGACGGCGGCGACAGCCCGTTGGATCGCCTCCCCGTCGCCGTCCTTCTCGACGAATGCTGCCGCACCGGCCTGCAGTGCGGGAAGTCGCATCGCCCCGCTCAGACTCATCGCGACCACGGGCACGGCCGCGCCGAGTCGTCGGAGGAGGCCCAGGGCCAGCGCGCTCTGGTCGGGTGCGTCGACCACGGCGACCTCGTAGTCCCGCACCAGAAGTCGCGTCAGCCGTCGCGCTTCACCGGGGCCAACCGCGACGACCTCCAGCCCGCCGGGTCCGGTCAGCAGACTGCTCAGGGCGGCACGCACCCGAGGGTCGTCGTCGACCACGAGCACGACAGGGCGGGTCACCCTGGCACCGAACCGCGCGCAGGAGCGGCCCCGCTCGCCGGCATGCCGTGCCGGTGGTCCGTCTTCGGGAGGCAGGGACACGCAGGCAAGACGATCTCGACGTTCATGGGACGTCCTTTCCATCCGAGAACTCGAGCATGGTCGCCTTCGCGTTCGGTCACCACGGCGGAGCGGCCGTACCAGCCAGGTCCTCGCGCCGAGGCATGGCTCGGCCGAATGACGTAGATCCGAGGGACTGGATGAGCGAGCAGACAGGGGCGCGATGTCGCAGCGACCCGTGGGCCCGCGGCGTTCCCCTCTCCCAGGGCTGCCTTCATCGCAACATCACCGCGCCGAGCAGGGCGGTCAGGCTCCCTGCCACCAGGCTGTGCTCGACAGCGAGGTCGAAGGCCGCGCGTGCAGCCGCAAGACCGACGCCCGCAGCCCCCTGCTCATGTGCGATCCGCATCGCCTCGCCGTAGGAGCAGGTGGCGATGCGGAGGGGATCCGCGGGCTCGCCCCGTTGTCGACCTGAGACATGTGGACGTCTCCTCTGCTGCTCACCGCCCTCTGCGGCTCTCGCGTCCAGCGTCGCCACCGGGCGACCGCGAGGCCTCGGGCTGCACGCCCTTCTTCACCGCGACCTTCGGATGACGTAGTCCGGGTGAGGTGGTTGTCGCAGGCTCATGGGGACACCCGAGCGGATCCCGACTCTGCGCCATCACCTCGCCGCCCGCGGCGGTGGCGCGTCAACCGGCGCGAATGATGTGTCGACGTGCGGCTGCCACGATCCGGCATCGTCCGCATGGGGACGGGCGACCGTCACCCTCCCGCGGTTCGACGAGCTGGGCCTCGGTACCTTCCGTGGGCAACGGGGAGCTGGTCGGCATCGTCAGCTCCATCGACGTCGTGCTGCGCGGACCGTGTCGCTGGGCTATGGGGTGCTTCAGACCACCTCGGCGTGGCGCCACCACCGTACGGTGACCACGGCGCCGACGAGGGCGACCACGGGCGCCAGGAGCACACGGGCCACCGAGATCGCTGGCATGCCCGCCTCGGGGCCCATCGCCCACAGCGCGGGGACCGACCAGGGCCACCAACCGCCGAGGCCGGCGATCGTGGCGACCTGGGCCAGCACGACCAGGACCAGCAGCGCGCCGACGGCTGGCAGGTAGCCCCGGCCCACGCTGGCGGCCGCGGCCACCGGGAGTGCGAGCAGGCCGGACAGCACGGCCAGGGTCGTCATCCGCGCCACTGTCCGCCAGTCGCCGTCGTCCGGCATCCCGAGCCCCGTCGCGAGTCCGAGCAGCCAGCTGGCGAACACCATGGCCAGGCCGACCGCCGTGGCCCAGAGGGTCAGGAGAGCGAGCTTCGCGCTCGCCACCGCTTCACGGGGCGTGGCGGAGGCGTAGAGGGACACCACGGTGCGGTCGGCGTACTCCCGCCCGAAGCACCACCCGACCACGATGCCGACGCCGACCACGCCGGCGGTCGCGTAGATCTGCATGAGACCGCCGAGGTATCCGGTCCAGCCCACACCGGGGAGCATGGCCTGGGCCTTGAGGCTGGCCGGGTCGTTGCCGCCCTGCTCGGCCGCGGCGAGGAAGCCGCGTGCCATCGCAGCGGGCACGAGCACCAGGGCGAGGGTGGCGACGAGGACGACGCGTGAGCGCCGCAGCTTGAGGGCCTCCACGGCGTACGCCGGGCTCATCGGAGCGCCTCCCGAGCGGTAGTCTCCGCCGCTGCCTGCGCGGCCTGGTCGGCGGCATGGGCCATCGCGAAGAACGCACGCTCCAGGTCGACGCCCCGGGGGTCGAGCTCGCCAACGATCGTTCCCGCGTGGATGACGCTGACCCGGTCGGCGATCCTGGCCACCTCGTCGAGGTGATGGCTGGAGACCAGCGCCGCCGCACCGTCGCGGGCGGCGCCCTGCAACAGCTCACGGAGCAGCACCACACCGGACGGGTCGAGCGCGTTGGTCGGTTCGTCGAGGACCAGCAACTGCGGGCGGTGCACCAGCGCGCTGGCCAGTCCGACCCGCTGGCGGTTGCCCAGAGAGAGGGTGCTGGCGCGGCGCCGGGACCAGGGCTCGAGCTCGAGCTCGGCGACGACGCGGTCCACGGCCGCGGGGACCTCGCTGGCCGGAATGCCGTGCAGCCGGGCCGCCGCCCACAGGTTCTCGCGCACGGTCAGCTCGGGGTAGACGAACGGTGTGTCAATGAGGTGGCCGACGCGACTCCAGACCGCAGCGTCGGCGCCGGTGATCCTCACACCGAACAGGTGCACCGAGCCGCCGTCGGGTCGCAGCATGCCCAGCGCGGCGCGCATCAGGGTGGACTTTCCCGCTCCGTTGAAACCGATGAGGGCATGCACCTCGCCGGGGGCGACGCGCAGGTCGACGTTGCGGAGCACGGGCAGGTCGTCGAACTGGTGCCACAGGCCCCGGATCTCGAGCGCCCTCATGAGGCACCGCCGTCGACCACTGCGAGCGCGGCGTTCAAGCACGTGCTCATGGGGACCTCGTCGTCGGACAGGCACCACTCCTGCAGGGCCACGGTGAGAGCCGCCAAGACGGCGGCCGCCGCGACCCGTGCGGCGAACTCCTCGCCGCCGTCTTCGAGCAGCACCGCGACCAAGGCCTCGCGGGTGGCTTCGGTGTTGGCGTACATGCCCATCCGGAGTGCGGGGTGTTGCGCTGCGATTCGGACCCGCTGGCGCACCTGCTCCTGGTCGGGAACGTCGACATGGGAGAGGACGGCGCGCAGACCCGTGCACACCCGGGTCAATGGCGGCAGTGAGGCCGACGTGGCGGCGACAGCGGCGGCGATCGTCGGATCGAAGCCGTCGTCGAGGATGACGGCGTCCTTGGTCGGGAAGTGGCGGAAGAACGTCATGTGGCTCACGCCGGCCACGCGGACGATCTGCTCCACCGTGGTGGCGTCGTACCCCTGCTCGGCGAAGAGCCGGGTCGCGGTCTCCTGCAGCAGAGCCCGGGTGCGGGCGGTCTTGGGTGTGCTCACGGGCACTATGTTAGTCACTAACATTCATTGGTTGCAACGGGGACTCACGGACGCGGTCCTCGCCGCGACAGGCGTCGTCCTTGAACGTCGACGTAGCAATCGAGACGAGTTCCCGTCCACCTCGGATTCGTCACGTGCCAGCGAGCTCGAATGGTGTGGCTGACGTGACTGCTACGTCTCGGCACCCTGTCCCGGCGACTGCACACCGTTGGTCACCTGGCGGCTCTGAACCCACTGACCTGCCGCTGCCCGGGGCTCGCAGCCGATGAGCGGACCGCCCAGGTCGGACTCACTCTTGGGGGCCGTCTCCCGTTCGAGCCAAGCGCTCGCGACTCAAATACCGAACCGGCTTGCCGAGCGACTCCGCGTAGGCAATCTCCCGTCGGGTTGACTCACCTACGTAGCCGCCCGGATCCACGATGTACACCTCGTCAGCCATGCGAATCTTTTGGAGGTGCACGCCGCCGAGCCGCGCCTCGAGCTCCGAGCTGTCGGCTGTCCAGTCGTAGTCCGGCAGATCGGGGAGGCTGAACATACCGAGGCTGATCACGACGCAACCCTCCATCGTGAGCCGCTGGTTGACCTCCGCGAACTCAGCCTCGAACGTGGTCGAGCCGCAGAGCGTGATGACCTTCGCCTCACCCACGGCCGACCGCGGCGCCTGCTGGACCTCCATGAGGTTCATGATCGGCGAACGGCACAACGAGTCTCGCGCCGCCCCCTGGACGTCCACTCTCCCCCGCCGCCTGGACGTCCGCTTTCAGGCTGCTCATCGCGCGCAGCGAGCTGGTCCAGCAGCGCTGCGACGAGGAAACCCATGCAGACCAGGACGACGACTCCCCACATCATGAGCATCGTGACTCGCACTGCCCACCGCTGCTGCGCATCTGGCCGCTGTCCGAGCCGGGCCGCTCGGTCTTTGCCGGAGGCGACACGCCGGCGCGGCTCTTATCGGCGTCCGACCATGACGGGATCGGGATCCCTAGCCTGAAGACGGCTCCCAGCATCCCCATGCCTGGGGGCCTAGCGCAACGCCCGCTGACGTCCCCCCGACTCGGCGGGCGTTGTCACGCGCAACAGCCCACGCAACGGTGGCGCACGACGACGTGGCCAGGCGTGAGGTACACGAAGAGGTCGGGTTGCGGATCGATTCCCTTCATCTGCTCGGGTCTTTGTCGGCTCCCCGATCTACGACGTGACGCACCCAGACGGACGGGAGATTCTCGACGTAGCCTGGGTCGCTCGCGAAGACCTGGAACAGATCGGACTCGCGCCCGGCATGGTTGAGATAGTGCGGCAGCGTTCTCGTGGCTGGCTTCGGACCGAGACGGGGGTACTGCGCCCGGAGCACACTGACCTGGCGCTGTCAGTAGGGCATGGCGTCCGCTCAGGCTTGCGGGCTTCCGTCCCCTGCTACACGGTCACCGGCAGCCACACTGTCGGTACGGACGCTCGAACCAGCTGGGCCACGACGCCCAGCTCGACCAGTCGGCAAGGGGTGATGTGATGAGCGAGGTGTTCTACTCGCATGCGAAGCTCTACGACCTCATGTTTCCCGGCGGCGGACCCGCAGGGGATTTCTACCGGGCCGAGGCCGATCGGCCGGGCGGACGCGTCCTGGAGCTCGGGTGCGGCACCGGGCACAAGTTGATCCCCATCGCATCCGACGGACATCCGTGCGTCGGCCTGGACTTCTCATCGGACATGCTGGCCGTGGCCCGCCACAAGGCCGACGAGCGCGGAGTAGCCGTGGAGTGGGTGCACGGCGACATGCGGGACTTCGACTTGGGCCGCACCTTCGACTTCGTGTTCATCGCGGCCAACTCCCTGCTGCACCTGCACGATGTCGAGGACCTGGTGAGCTGCTTCCGATCGGTCCGGCGGCACCTGGCACCTGGCGCGCGCCTTGCCTTCGACGTCTTCAACCCGAGCCTGCGCCTCCTGGCCGAAGCCGTCGGCGTACGGCGCAAGCGGGAGTCGTTGTCGTTCACCGATCCCGACCGTGGCGACGTGAGCGTCGAAGTCGCGGAGACCTACGACGCACGGGCGCAAGTGACCCGCGGGACGTGGCACCTCTCGACTGACTCAGAACCCGACTTCATCGTCCTGCCGCTGGAGATCAGAAGCATCTTCCCCCAAGAGCTGCCGCTGCTCCTCTCGCTCGGTGGACTTCGGCTCATCGATCGCTTCGGTGACTGGTCGGGTCGACCGTTCACCGGGGCTGAGCCGCTCCAGCTCTGCATCTGCGAGTCCGCCTGATCCAAGCCAAGAGCGATAGCAGTAACGGCTGGCTGCGAACCTCCCATCATGGCTCCGCTCGCGCTCATGAGCGGTAGGCCACTACGGCTGCTCACGCTGCCGCGGAATCACGACGCGCGCACACGCCCAGATAATCACCAACCCCGCGCCCATCAGGACCAGCGGCAGGATCAGCGGCCATGTGGGTCCATGTCGACCCTCGGTGAGGCGAGGGGCGTACCCATGCGTGCGGCTCGCCGGACCTGGGGTAGCCCGCCGACACCCGGACCCCCTGGAACCGACAGGACGCACATGCCGCTTGTCGGTGAGGCTCTAGGGATGTTTGCGATGCCGATGTCGGCTGAGGACCATGATCCCGGCACCCATCGAGAGCCCGATCGCGAGCACGCCACTCCGGCGACGAGGCCGCGCTGATGGCGTGAGGGGCCTGGGTAGCACACCGCGAAGTCGCACCAGTGCCGCCGTCCGTGCTCGCTACTTCTTGCTCACAGAGGTTGGCGAGAACCGGAACTCGACCACGTCGCCGTCCTGCATGACGTAGTCCTTGCCCTCCATCCGGACCCGCCCGGCCTCGCGCGCCTTGAGGAGGGAGCCGGCCGCCATCAGGTCGTCGTACGACACGATCTCGGCCTTGATGAAGCCGCGTTGGAAGTCGGTGTGGATGACGCCGGCGGCCTCGGGGGCGGTGGCGCCCTTGCGGATCGTCCAGGCCCGGGTCTCCTTGGGGCCGGCCGTCAGATAGGTCTGCAGGCCGAGGGTGTCGAAGCCGACGCGGGCGAGCTGGTCGAGCCCGGACTCGGAGATCCCCAGCTCGGCGAGCATCTCGTGGGCCTCTTCGTCGGAGTCCAGCTCGACGAGCTCGGCCTCGAACTTCGCGTCGAGGAAGATCGCCTCGCAGGGGGCGACGAGATCCTGCATCCGCTGTTTGAGCTCGCCGTCGGAGAGCTCGTCGGCATCGCAGTTGAAGACGTAGATGAAGGGCTTGGCGGTGAGCAGCGAAAGCTCGCGCAGCAGCGAGGCGTCCACCTTCGTGGCGATGACCGGCGTACCGCCCTCGAGCGCCGCCTGGGCCTCGCGGGCGGCCTCGAGGTTGGCGACGAGGGCCTTGTTGCCGCGCGACTCCTTCTCCAGCCGGGGGATGGCCTTCTCCAGCGTCTGCAGGTCGGCCAGGATCAGCTCGGTCTGGATCGTGGTGAGGTCGGACTCCGGGTTGACCTCGCCGTCGACGTGGGTGACGTCCTCGTCGCGGAAGACCCGCGTCACCTGGCAGATCGCGGCGGACTCGCGGATGTGGGAGAGGAACTTGTTGCCCAGGCCCTCGCCCTCCGAGGCGCCGCGGACGATGCCGGCGATGTCGACGAACTCCACCGTCGCGGGCAGGATCCGGGCCGACTCCAACAGCTCGGACAGCGGTTGCAGCCGTGCGTCCGGGACGCCGACGACGCCGACGTTGGGCTCGATGGTGGCGAACGGGTAGTTCGCAGCGAGCACGTCGTTCTTGGTCAACGCGTTGAACAGCGTGGACTTGCCGGCGTTGGGCAGACCGACGATGCCGATGGTGAGAGCCACGGGCGGCGAGTTTACGGCGAGCGGCCGCGGCCTCCGATTCCTCGACGCCCCGTGCGCCTCCGGCCGTTCGGGTGCACACTCGGCTCATGACCACAGCGGGTGAGCAGTGGGTGGCCGCGATCGCGGCCCGTGACTCGGCCGGGCTCCAAGCGCTGCTCGCCGACCAGATCGACTTCCGGGGCCTGACCCCGCGCCGCGCCTGGGAGGGTACGACGCCGGGCGAGGTCCGGGACGTGGTGCTGGGGACGTGGTTCGACGACGGCGTCACCATCGACCGGCTCGAGGAGCTGACCACCGACTCGGTGGGCGACACCGAGCGCGTGGGCTACCGGTTCCACACGACGACGGAGGACGGCCCCCACCTGATCGAGCAGCAGGCCTACTACCGCTGCGAGGGCGACACCATCGACTATCTGCGGATCGTCTGCTCCGGCTACCGGCGCGTCGCCACCTAGGACGACTCAGTCGGACCCGGCGAGCAGCTCGGTGCGACGGGTCCAGGCGAACCGCAGCACGGTGATCGAGAAGACCCACGTCACGGTGACGATCACGGCCTCGAACGCCCCTCCCCCGCCCTTGCCGAAGACGCCGTGCTCGACGTCGTAGAGCAGGTCCATCGAGCCGAGGTAGAGCCCGGCGGCCCCCACGGCGATCAGCCAGAGCAAGGCGCTGGGGCGGCGACGTACCAAGGTGACGAGCGCGAGGACGCAGGCCAGGCCCAGCCACAGGTCGGCCAGCGGGAAGGCGTTCTCGAAGTCGTAGTAGGCCTGCGCGTGCTCGCTGGCGATCCAGTCGCGCTCGGTGAACCAGATCGCCCAGTAGGCCACGTCGAGCGCGATCGCGACGACCAGCATGACGATCACGGTGCGTCTCATGGGGAGATCCAACCAGGCAGGACCACCCCGGCGGGCACTACCGCTGGAGGACCCCGACGCGCCCGCCCGCACCCGAGGCCCAGCACGTGCCGCCCGGCACGCATTGGACCGAGTCGAACCCCTCGCCGCCGGAGGTCAGGGCGGTCCAGGTGCGGCCACCGTCGTAGGTGACGTCGCTGCCACTGGTCCCGACCGCGACCGCCGTGCGCGGCGTGCCGGACACGAAGGCGACGCCGGAGCGGTAGCCGCCGAGGTCTCCCCCGGAGCTCCAGGCCTGCCCGCCGTCGCGGGTGTAGGCCGAAGCCTGGGCGCCGTTGTCGGGAGCGGTGTAGTCACCGCCGACGGCCAACCCCTGCCGGGGGTGGCGGAACGCGAGGCCGAAGGTGCCCCCGGCTCCGGAGGGGGTGGCCGGAATCGGCGAGTCGACGACCGACCACGTTGTACCGCGGTCGTGGCTGCGGAAGATCCGGCTGGCCGTGCCGCCGGAGGCAAGGAAGGCATCGCGGCCGCCGGCGGTGACCAGGCAGGTGCCGGAGGCGGCGAACCCGAACTCGCCGTCGACCGCCGGCGGCATCCCGGCGTTGTCGACGACCCTCCAGGTGCGGCCCGCGTCGGTGGTGCGGATGATCCGGAACTTCCCGTCGGGCGGGTCGCTCATCGCGATGCCGGTGCGGCCGCCGGGCCACATCGCCATGCAGTCGTAGAAAGCGGCGGGGTCGTGGTTGACGAAGGACGTCGACCACCTGGCACCGCCGTCGGTGGTGCGGTAGATCCGGCTGTCGGTGCCGCTCCCGATCGCCAGCACCCAGGCGTGGTCGGCGTCGGTGGCCTCCACGTCACGGAGGAACTGACCGTCGGTGCCCGGCGGCGAGACGTCCTGCCAGGTGGCGCCACGGTCCGTCGTACGCCAGACACCGCCCTGGTCGCCGCTGACCCAGGCAGTGTGGCCGTCGATCGCGGCGAGGCCGCGCAGCTCGTGGTCGGAGCCGACCGTGGTCACCTGCCAGGAGAGGGTCGGGTCCACGGTGGCCTCCGCGGGGGTGTGCGCGAGCAGCGCGCCGGTGAGGACGAAAGCAGAGGTCAGGGACACGAGCCCGAGAGTGCGTCGCATCCGGCCACCCTAGGCTGAGCCGATGCGGATCGCGACCTGGAACGTCAACTCACTGCGCTCGCGGATCGATCGCGTCGAGGCGTTCCTCCAACGGCACGACGTGGACGTGCTGGCGGTCCAGGAGACCAAGGCCCGCGAGGACCAGCTGCCGCTGATGGGACTGCAGGCCGCGGGGTACGACGTCGCGGCCGTCGGTGTGAACCAGTGGAACGGCGTCGCCCTGATCAGTCGCGTCGGTCTCGAGGACGTGGCGACCGGCTTCGACGGGATGCCCGGCTGGGGCGAGCCGCTCGCTGCCGAGGCCCGCGCGATCGCGGCGACCTGTGGCGGCGTACGGATCTGGTCGCTCTACGTGCCCAACGGCCGCAAGCCCGACGACCCCCACTACGTCTACAAGCTCGACTGGCTGGCCCGGCTGCGCGAGGCGGCCGGCGCCTGGATGGACGGCCAGACCGCACTCGTCGGCGACTGGAACATCTGCCCCACCGACGACGACGTCTTCGACGTCACGCAGTTCAAGAACAGCACCCACGTCACGCCGGCCGAGCGCGCCGCCTTCCAGGCGTTCCTCGACGACGGGTACGCCGAGGTGACCCGCGCCTATGCGCCCGGCTACACCTACTGGGACTACTACCGCCAGCGCTTCGAGCGCGACCGTGGGCTCAAGATCGACTTCGTGCTGGCCACACCTGCGCTCGCCGAGCGCGTCACCGGCGCGTTCATCGACCGCGAGGAGCGGGCAGGACAGGGCGCCTCCGACCACGCGCCGGTCGTCGTGGAACTCGCCGACTGACTCGGCAGGCGTCCTGTCATGCCGGCGATGCGAGGGCGGCCGGTCGCATCCCGACCAGCGTTCTGGACGTGATACACCGCGCCTTCCCATCCAGCGTCGGTGCTGGCGCGGACGTGACCATCCGGCTGGCGCGAGACAGCGACGCGGAGTTGATCAGCGCCATGACCCGCGCACCGGAGGTCCATCGGTTCTGGGGTGGGCGAGCGATCACTGTTCAAGAGGCATGGGCGAAGTACACGGGCCGTAGAGCGCCCGAGGTCGTCTCCTACGTCATCTGCGAGCGAGCACAGCCCGTCGGGTACCTCCAGTCGTGGCAGAGGGACGGGCGGTTCGGCGTAGACATGTTCATCGCGGCCGAGGCGCAAGGGCGAGGCATCGGTCCGCGTGCGGTCCGAGCGATCGCCACCGAACTGACGAGGCTGGGGTGGACGCCACTGACCGCCGACCCGGTCGTGGATCGAGGCGCACTCAGCGCGTGGCGCGCTGCCGGATTCGAAGCGACGGGGGAACTCGGCGAAGACGAAGGGAAGGCGACCCAGATCATGTCCTTCTCTTCACCCGAGCAAGCATCGGGAGTAGCCGAGGAGAGCTCCCCAATAAACGCACGCAGCCGATGAGAGAGTCCGACGAACGCCGACGGCCACGGCGTCAATCCGCCCTCATCGCCGCGGCGAAGGCCAAGCCGAGAAGGACGAACATCCCAACAAAGCCCTCGGCGCTCCCGACCAAGACTGCCAACCGTACTTGCGACTCGGCCTTCGTACGAACAATCCATCGGTGACCAACGTGAGGGCGACGACGCCCTGAGCAATGAAACCGACCAACTCCTCGCCGAGGTCGCCACCACCCGGCTGGCGATTCAGCATGACTCCCCGAGGGGCCATCGCCACCTTGAACCGCTCGCCCGTCGGCGTGCTCTCGACCCACGCCATGTCATCCCAGGGAATCCGGGACGCCATACTGACTACTTGTGACACCGTGATGTCCGTTGCGGTGAGACCGACGGTGGCTGCGTCTGGCCCGGGCATGGGGTCGAGCACGGCTTGGAGCGCCGCCTCGGTTCGCCAGGCCGTGACGCAACGGAACCCGGGAGCCACTGGATCGGCTGTGGCATCGAACGTCCTATGCCACTGTCAGGGTCGCTCATGCCCCAGTGAGCGGTCGGGTCTGGTGATGTCACGATCCAGCGACGAACGTCCCTGACTGCCCTCGGCGGGGTGCACACTTCCGCCATGAAATGGCGATGGCTGGTGGGCATCGCGGTCCTCGCGCTGCTCGTCGCCGGGGTGGCCACGTGGCGTGCCGGCCCTCGCGATCCCGGCCCAGTAGCGCCCCAACTCACAGCGCGGGAGCTCAGGCAAGCCGATCGGGTCCAAGAGGGAAGCCTGACGCCTCTTGGCGGCGACTCGAAGGTTCAGGCGCATCGGCTGTGGGCGTACTACCACGACCGACAACCGCTCCAGGGCGTCAAGCCACATCTCCTGGGCATATCGCGTGTTCAACTGCGCGATAGTCCGGAGCAACCGGACGGCGTCTACTGGCTCGTCTTCTCGGACCACGTCTACCAGTACGCCTTCGGCGGCTGCTGCGACGGCATCGGGCGTCAGGTGGTGTTTGTTCCGGACGGCAGCGAGTCCGTCAACGGTTGGGAGACGGACTTCTGAGTCTCCGAAGCGACCTCTCATAGCCGCTGTCAGGGTCTGCCTTGCCACATTCGACTGGCCGTTCCTGGCGCATCAGAGACGGGTAAGCCTTGGCCCGCGAGCACGTCGAGGATCTGGCATGCGAAGAGCGTCTTGAAGTAGTACTCGTGGCCGCTCACGGCGCGGATACCACGAAACATTCGGCGTCCAGCGCCTCCCCTTCAGCGCTGTCGAAGTCACCACGCCACGCGTAGTCGATCACGTGCGAGATGGGTCGAGTCCTTGGCCTTCCCCTGCTGACCAACGAGCCGAGCTGCGGGGGGCGGGTGAGCGATCGCTGACGACAGTCAGGAACGGAAGGTGAGCGCCAGCGCCAGCCACGGACCGGAGGCCCCGCCCGACGCCGTACGGCTGCCGGAGGACGTCACCACCTGGTAGCTCTTGCTCAGGTAGCGGGCCGAGGTCGCGTAGGTGCCCGCGTCGGTCCAGCCGGTCGCCCAGGTGGGTTTGGCCGTCCCGTTCGAGAGGGCGACCGCTGCGAAGGCGAGCTCGTGGCCGGTCGTGGCCTGCACCGGGCCTGTGGAGAACGTCGTCCCCGTGCCGGAGCCGGTGACGACCTGGTCCGGTCGCGAGACCCCGGCGAACTCGTCGGAGGCGAGCCGGTACGTCGCAGCGGACGGGAAGCTCACGAGGAGCTTGGCGTTGGCGGCCAGCGCCTGGGTGGCGATCCCGGAGAGTACGACGAGCCGGTTGCCGCTGCCGTCCGCGACGTCGCCGACGGCCGTGTAGGAGTTCCCGGCGGTGTCGGTGCCCGACACCGTCCCGGTCGCGGAGGTCCCGGACAGCTGCAGCGTGAGCACGACGAGGTCGCCGGCCTTCACGCCCGCGGGGCGCCATACCGTGACGTAACCCGAGGTGTGGGTGCTGGTCGAGTAGTTGTTCGCGATCGTGCCCACGTAGGTCGGGTCGACCCCGCTGGGGTTGTCGACCGTCACCGTCCGGCTCGCCGTCGCCGTCAACCCCGAGGTGTCGGTCACCGTCACCGTCACCACGTAGGACCCCGCCGACACATACGTGTGGCTCGCCGTCGCCGACCCCTGCGGCCCCGATGACGACCCGTCACCGAAGGCGAACGCATACGACAACGCCTGCCCCTGCGGATCCGACGACCCACCCGCATCCACCGTCACCGGCAACGGCGCCGTACCGCTCGACGGCGACACACTCAGCTGAGCCGTCGGCGGAAGCGGACCCGCCGGGTTCACCGTCACCGTCCGGCTCGCCGTCGCCGTCAACCCCGAGGTGTCGGTCACCGTCACCGTCACCACGTAGGACCCCGCCGACACATACGTGTGGCTCGCCGTCGCCGACCCCTGCGGCCCCGATGACGACCCGTCACCGAAGGCGAACGCATACGACAACGCCTGCCCCTGCGGATCAGACGACCCACCCGCATCCACCGTCACCGGCAACGGCGCCGTACCGCTCGACGGCGACACACTCAGCTGAGCCGTCGGCGGAAGCGGACCCGCCGGGTTCACCGTCACCGTCCGGCTCGCCGTCGCCGTCAACCCCGAGGTGTCGGTCACCGTCACCGTCACCACGTAGGACCCCGCCGACACATACGTGTGGCTCGCCGTCGCCGACCCCTGCGGCCCCGACTGACGACCCGTCACCGAAGGCGAACGCATACGACAACGCCTGCCCCTGCGGATCAGACGACCCACCCGCATCCACCGTCACCGGCAACGGCGCCGTACCGCTCGACGGCGACACACTCAGCTGAGCCGTCGGCGGAAGCGGACCCGACTGCGTCTGGAGCTCGTAGGCCCCCAAGTCGTCGTAGAGCCTCGGCCCCTCGGCCTGCGTGTTCGGGGTTGCCGGGTCGTCGACGCGCGGGTTGCCGGCGGCGTCGAGCGCCTGCGCTCCGGACACTCCGGAGTTGCCGCGGTCGACGGCCGGCGAGCCGGCCTGCAGGGTGAAGCCGCCGGTGGCAGGTGCGGTGAACCTCGGGTCACCCTGGACGCCGTGCTTCTCCTGCCCGGTGGCGGCCTGCATCGCGGCGAGCGAGGTGTAGGAGGACCCGAACACATACATCTTGCCCGGCTTGGAGAGGTAGACGAGGTTGTGGTCGACGGTGGTGGTGGCGGGCGCGGAGTCCCAGATCCCGATGTTGCCCGCGCGGCGGGAGCACGAGATCCCGTTGTACGCCGGGTAGACGGCGTTGTCGACGGCGATGTTGTTCTCCACCGTGTAGTGGTTCGAGGTGCCCTCCACGTTGATGCCGCTCGTGCAGTTGTGGAAGACCGTGTTGCCGATCAGCCTGCCGCCCGAGACGTTGTAGTCGTCGATGCCGTGGTCGCCGTTGTTGTAGGTCAGGTTGTTCGCGGCCAGGTTGTTGTTGCCCCCGGTGTAGAAGTTGATCCCGGAGTCCTCGTTGTCGTGGGTGATGTTCCCGATCAGCACGTTGCCGGGGCTGATCACGTCGATGCCGTTGGCGTTGCGCTGGTAGCCCTCCGCGTTGTAGCTGGACACGTTGCCCGACACCGTCGTCGCGGTGGTGCCTCCGGTCAGCAGGATGCCGTGGTCGCTGTTGTGGTGGGTGACGTTGCTCTGCACCAGCGCGGACGTCGTACCGGAGAGGCGGATGCCCTGCGCGATCTTGCCCTTGACCGGCTGCCCGGACCGGGTGACCTCGTTGCCGACGACCGAGATGTGGTCACCTCCCGACACCGAGATCCCCGCCCCCGTGGTGCCGGACACGAGCAGGTCGGACACCGTGACGTAGCTCCGCGACGACACCAGGACGCCGTTGGTCACGCCGGTTCCCACGACGGGGTGCCGGCCGGGCCACGCCGTGATCGTGACCGGCGCGGAGGCGGTCCCCGAGACGGTCGGCTTGACGGTCTCGGCGTAGGTGCCGTCCCCGACGTAGACGGTCGCCCCCGGCTGGAGCCTCGACACCGCCGGAGCGATGGTGCAGAACGGAGCCGTCGCAGTGCCGGTGCCGGAGTCGGTGCACGCCGACACGGTCTTGTCGACGTAGATGGCCGCGTCGGCGGCGTGCGCGGCGCCGACGCCGACGAGCTGGACCGCGGCGGTCCCAGCGGCGAGGCACAGTGCCGCTCTCAGGGACCGTCCGGACAGGATGCCCTGCATCCCTCCAGCCTGAAGGGCCGAGGCCGATTCCACCACCCCAGAAGAACGTAGGCGCAGCTGGCCCGTTCGGGCCACGAGGTCAGGTCATGGGGAGCCGGTGCTTCCCCTCGCTCACGACGTGGCCGCGCACTTCCCGGCCTTGTAGACGACGTGGTCGACCCACGTGTCGGTGTGGCTGCCGGCGCTGTCGTGGTAGGTCAGCACGACGCCGTCGGTCTTCAGCGGCAGGGCGTCGGGGTAGACGCGCAGGTGGAGGAAGACGTTGTACGGCGTCCCGGCCGGCAGCGACGCGCCCTGGGCGAAGACCCGCTTGGACCACTGCACCGAGCTGCTCTGGGTGAGGATCGACGGGGCCGGCCAGCCCTGGATGAACCCGGTGCCGGCGTTGGCCGTGGCCGGGGCGACCCAGGAACCCGCGACCTGGACGCCGTCGGCGTAGGTCACCGACAGGTCGTCGAGGGTGACTGTGGACCCGGCCGTGACGATCACCGGGTAGTAGACGTAGTCGACCGGCTTGGTGCCCGTGATCTGGAAGCAGGTGTGGGAGTGCGGGCCGCCCGACTTCGGGTCGAAGCTCATCAGCGACGCCGGCGTACCGGACGAGGAGGACTCCGAGGGCGACGGCGTGCCCGAGGCCGGCTCGGTCGAGGGCGTCTGCGACGTGCTGGGGGTCGCCGACGCCGAGTGGCGGGGCTTGTGCTGGGACGCCGTGGGCTGGGGCGAGCTGGAGCAGGCGGTCAGCAGCACCAGCGAGGCCACCCCCGTGACGAGCAGGGCGGCGCGTCTGGATCCGTACCTCATGGGGCACACGGTAACCAGTGATGCTGGTGGTACGTGGGACGACCCGGCCGTGCTTTCCCGGGCAGCTGTCGGTGGTCACCTGCATCATCAGTGACATGGACCTGATGAGCGGACTGCTGATGCTGCTGCTCGGGCTGGCGCTCGGCGCGCTGACCGGCGTGCTGTGGGCGCGCTCCCGCCCGGCCTACGTCGACGGGCGGGGGCAGGGCATGGTCGAGCAGGCCGAGGTGATGCAGGGCCTCGACCGGCTCAGCGACCAGCTCCACGACCTCGAGCACGCGCGGGCCACCTGGCAGGGGCAGCTGCGCCAGCAGGTGCTCGACATGCGGCAGACCACCGAGGGCCTGCGGCGTGAGACGCAGTCCCTGTCGACGGCGCTGCGGCGCCCGCAGGTGCGCGGCCGGTGGGGCGAGCTGCACCTGCGCCGCGCGGTCGAGATCGCCGGGCTGGTCGACCGCTGCGACTTCGCCGAGCAGGTGCGCCTCGCCGACGGCGCGCGACGACCCGACCTGGTCGTGCGCCTGGCCGGCGGACGCAGCGTCGTGGTCGACGCCAAGGTCCCCCTCGACGCGTTCCTCGACGCCACGTCGACCGACGACCTCGACGAGCGCGAGGCCCACCTGGTCCGCCACGCCCGCCAGCTGCGCAGCCATGTCGACCTGCTCGGGTCCAAGCGCTACTGGCGCTCCCTGCCGGACACGCCGGAGTTCGTGGTGCTGTTCCTGCCGGCCGAGTCGTTCCTCTCGGCGGCGCTCGAGGCCGACGGGTCGCTCATCGAGCACGCGGCCGACCAGGATGTCGTGCTCGCCAGCCCGACGACGCTGATCGCGCTGCTCCGCACGGTCGCCCATGGGTGGCGCCACGAGTCCCTGGCCGAGCAGGCCCGCGAGATCCACCGCGTCGGGCGTGATCTCCACGAGCGGCTCGGCACCCTGAGCGGCCACCTCGGCAAGCTCGGCCGCTCGCTCGATGCCGCGGTGTCGTCGTACAACTCGGCCCTGGGCTCCTACGAGTCACGGGTGCTGGTCGCGGCGCGGAGGTTCGAGGAGCTCGACGCGACCGACGACGTGCTCGAGACGCCGCGAGCGGTCTCCACGCCCGTTCGCGGGGTCGGCTCGGTGCACGCCCTGCCCCGGCGCGCCGCGGACGACGACGAGGTCGACGCCCCTACGGTGGCACCGTGAGCCAGGCGCGAGCGCGGGTCTCTCCCACGGGCATGTCCGCCCACGCGACTCCGGCGCGCCAGTGGTGGGAAGGCAACACCCCCGGCGGCGAGGTCGCTGCGCTGGCCACTGCCCTGGTGCTCACCGCCGCAGCCGCGGAGACGGCGTTCGTCGGTCGCCTGGGGTTGTTCTTCGACCTCTGCTTCATCCTGGTCTGCCTGGGTGCAGCCCTGCTCGTGCGCCCTCGCGACTTCTTCACCGTCGGTGTGCTGCCGCCCCTGCTGATGGCCGGCACGATGGTGATCGTCGCTCTCAACGGCCCCAGAGTGATCGCCGCCGCCCACGACAGCATCGTCCAGGCGGTGGTCACCGGCCTGGCCCACCACAGCCTCGCCCTCTTCGCCGGATACGCCGTGTGCCTGCTGACCCTCGTCGCGCGGCAGCACGCCGCCCGCGCCCACTAGCAACGGCTGGCCGGCCGCGGGTCACTCCTCGAAGCGGCTCGGGTCGCCCGCGCCGAGCCGCACGATCTCGGGGTAGCCCTCCGACCAGTCCACGACCGTCGTCGGCTGGGCCAGCGCCTCCCCCGCTTCGACGACGATGTCGACCGCGTGGTCGAGCTCTTCCTTGATCTCCCAGCCGAGGCCGCGCGGCTCGGTCTCGCCCGGCAGGATCAGGGAGCTGGTCACCAGGGGTTCGCCGAGCTCGGTCAGCAGCGCCTGGCAGACGGCGTGGTCGGGGATCCGCACACCGACGGTGCGTTTCTTGGGGTGCAGCACCCGGCGCGGCACCTCGCCGGTCGCGGGCAGGATGAACGTGTAGGGCCCGGGCGTCGCGGCCCGGATGGCCCGGAAGACGCTGTTGGAGATCTGGGCGAACTGGCCGAGCTGGGCGAAGTCGGAGCACATCAAGGTGAAGTGGTGCTTGTCGTCGAGACCGCGGATGGCGAGGATCCGGTCGCGGCCGTCGCGGTTGCCCATCCGGGTGCCGAGGGCGTAGCCGGAGTCGGTGGGGTAGGCGATCAGCGCGTCCTCGTCACGGACCGCGGCGACGATCTGCTGGACCAGTCGCGGCTGCGGGTTGTCCGGGTGCAGGTCGATGTAGCGGGCCACGGCCTGATTCTAGGGACGGTCTCGCAGAGCGCTCACAGGTCCCTCGCAGCCGGGCCGCAGCCCCGCGGCGTACCAGTGGAACATGAGGTCGCCCACCGTGGTCCGGTTCCTCGCTGTCGGCGCCTGCAACACCGCGATCGACGTCATCCTGTTCTGGTTGCTGCACGCGCCTCTCGGAGTGGTGCTGGCCAACCTCGTGTCGACGTCGGCCGGGATGACGTTCAGCTTCCTGGTCAACGGTCGCCACACCTTCGGGGCCGAGCGGGTGACCCTGCGCCAGGCACTGCTCTTCGTGGGCTCCAACGCGATGACGATGTGGGTGCTCCAGCCCCTCGTGATGGTCGCGGCGCAGACCGCGGCCGGCGTACCGCTGATGGGGGCGAAGGTGCTCGCCCTCGGCGGCAGCGTCGTGGCGAACTTCCTGCTCTACCGGTACGTCGTGTGGGGCGACAGCGCCGCACTCGCCGGGGGTGGGGTCGGCGTCCGCGCGGCGACGTTGAGCGAGAGCGGGGTGGAGCCTGTGAAGCCGTGATCGCTGGGCGTGCGGCGGTGGCGGGGCTGGGGCGGCGGGCACCGGACGCTTGGTTTCGAGACGGGCGC
The DNA here is from genome assembly GCA_963820015.1 of uncultured Actinomycetota bacterium. GTDB lineage: Bacteria > Actinomycetota > Actinomycetes > Propionibacteriales > Nocardioidaceae > Nocardioides. Next base: position 381,617 of record CAWFYO010000014.1, read on the forward strand.
CAGAGCGCCCTCCTCAACCAGCGGCAAACGCCGGGCGGCCTCCTCCTCCTCCAGCAGCCGCGGCGGGCGCCAGAGCGCCCTCCTCAACCAGCGGCGGGCGCCGGGCGGCGGCCTCCTCGACCGGCGGTCGCGTCAGCTCTTGGCGGCTGCTCGCAGGTCGCGCCGCAGCTCCGGCGGCAGCGCGAAGATGAGCGACTCCTCGGCGCTGTGGACGGCCTGGGCGTCGGGGTAGCCGCGCTCGGTCAGGTAGGCGAGCACGCCGTCGACCAGCGCCTCGGGCACGCTCGCACCCGAGGTGACGCTGACCGTGGCGACCCCTTCGAGCCAGGCGTCGTCGATCTCGCTCGCGTCGTCGACGCGGTGGGCCGCCCTGGCGCCGGCCTCGAGGGCGACCTCGGCGAGGCGTACGGAGTTCGACGAGTTGGCCGAGCCGACCACGATCACCAGGTCGGCGTCGTGGGCGATCTCCTTGACCGCGAGCTGACGGTTCTGGGTGGCGTAGCAGATGTCGTCGCTGGGCGGGTCGAGCAGCTCGGGGAACCGGGCCCGGATCGCGTCGACGGTCTCGAGGGTCTCGTCGACCGACAGCGTGGTCTGGGAGAGCCAGGCGACCTTGGCCGGGTCGCGGACCACGATGCCGGGTACGTCCGCCGGTCCCTGCACGAGTTGGATGTGCTCGGGCGCCTCGCCCGAGGTGCCCTCGACCTCCTCGTGGCCGGCGTGGCCGATCAGGAGGATGTCGTAGTCGTCGCCGGCGAAGCGCTTCGCCTCGTGGTGCACCTTGGTGACCAGCGGGCAGGTGGCGTCGATGGTCTTCAGGCCGCGGGCCTGGGCCTGCTCGTGCACGACCGGCGAGACGCCGTGGGCGGAGAACACCACGGTCGCGCCCTCGGGCACCTCGTCGAGCTCCTCGACGAAGACGGCCCCCCGTGACTCGAGGTCGGAGACGACGTGCTTGTTGTGCACGATCTGCTTGCGGACGTAGACCGGAGCGCCGTAGAGGTCCAGCGCCTTCTCGACGGTGATCACCGCCCGGTCGACCCCGGCGCAGTAGCCGCGGGGTGCGGCCAGCCGCACGCCCTTGCCCGACGGCACCGGCATTCCCAGATCGACGCTCATGCCCTGGAGTCTACGGACCGCGGGGGTGGGCTCCTCTAGGGTCACCGCATGGCCCTGGAGACCTCACCGACCGCGCCCGCGCCGGTCCGGCAGATCGCTCTGGCCATCTCCCAGTGGGTCGGCCGGCTCGGGGCCGTGTGGGTCGAGGGGCAGATGACCCAGATCAGCCGCAGGCCGGGCGTCGGCACCGTGTTCATGACGATGCGCGACTCCGCCGCCGACATCTCGGTGCCGGTGACGTGCGCCCGCACCCTGTTCGACAGTCTCAACCCCCCGCTCGTCGAAGGCGCCAGCGTGGTCATCCACGCCAAGCCCGACTACTACCCCAACCGTGGATCGCTGTCGCTGGTCGCGCGTGAGATCCGGATGGTCGGGCTCGGAGAGCTGCTCGCCCGTCTCGAGCGCCGACGTCAGCTCCTCGCGGCCGAGGGTCTGTTCGACCCGGCGCTGAAGAAGCCGCTGCCGTTCCTCCCCCGCCGGGTCGGCCTGGTGACGGCCCCCGGCTCCGCGGCCGAGCGCGACGTCGTGGAGAACTCCCGGCGTCGCTGGCCCGCCGTGACCTTCGCGACGGCGTACGCCGCGATGCAGGGCACGCGGGCGGCCACCGAGGTGATCGACGCGCTCGCCCGCCTCGACCGCGACCCGGTGGTCGACGTGATCGTGGTGGCGCGCGGCGGCGGATCGGTCGAGGACCTGCTGCCCTTCAGCGACGAGGCCCTGGTCCGCGCGGTGGCCGGCACCCGCACGCCGGTCGTCTCCGCGATCGGGCACGAGCCCGACACCCCCCTCCTCGACCTGGTCGCCGACGTCCGCGCCTCGACCCCCACCGATGCCGCCAAGCACCTCGTGCCCGACGTCGCCGAGGAGGTCAAGGGGGTGGCGTGGGCTCGCGACCGGGTCCGCACCCTGATCCGCCGGCTGGTCGAGGGCGAGAGCCAGGCCCTGGCCGATCTCCGTGCCCGCCCCGTGCTGGCCGACCCGCACACGCTCCTCGACGCGCGCGAGGTCGAGGTCACCGACCTGCGCGACCGCGGCCGCCGGGTGCTCGACCATCGGCTGGCCCGGGGTCTCGACGACGTCACCCATCAGCGCGCCCGCGCCCGGGCCCTGTCCCCGCTGGAGACGCTGCGCCGGGGCTACGCCGTCGTCCAGAGCCTCGACGGTGCCGTGCTGGCCTCTGTCGCCGGCGTCGGCTCGGGTGACCCCCTGACCATTCGCGTCGCCGACGGCCGCGTGCTGGCCACCACCACGGGCGTCGAGCCAGACCGCGCCCTCACCCCCGCCGACCACCAAGAGGAGCACGATGGCTGAGCAGAAGAAGGCCGCAGAGGCCGGGCCGAGGCCGGGCTACGAGGAGGCGCGCGCCGAGCTGGTCGAGGTCGTCCGCGCGCTCGAGGCCGGCGGCACCACCCTCGAGGAGAGCCTCGCCCTCTGGGAGCGTGGCGAGAAGCTGGCAACCGTCTGCCAGGAGTGGCTCGACGGTGCCCGCGCGCGCCTCGATGCCGCGATCGACGGCGACGGGGCCGACCGGGCCTGACGAGGCGAGTCGGGGCCGGTTCCGGGACCACCCCGGTCCCTCTCGACCGGGATCAGCCGGGCAGCCTGCGCGTGGTGAGCGACCCGGCGACCTGCTCGAGCTGGTCGAGGGGCGCCCCCCCGAAGACCATGAGGGACGACCCGTGCCAGCGGGCGACGAGGGCCGTGTCGCCGCCGCTGTCGGTCCAGGTCTGCCAGTGCCTCACCAACCCGTCCGGCAGCGTCACCGGCTGCCCGGACGTCGGTGCCGGGTCGACGTAGGTGGTCAGCAGCTCCGGGATCGGGACCGGCGACTGCACGAACCCGACGTACTGGGCGTCGTTCCCCTTGGCGGTGAGCATCGAGAGGGAGAGCTCGGGCCTCTTCCCGAGGGAGAGATCGATCTTGGTCGCGTACCAGCCCGAGGGCAGGGCGGCCGGGTAGACCAGCTCGGTCCCGGCGCGCTGGGCGTAGCCGACCTGGGCGAGGTAGTCGACGTGGTCGGGCTGGACGTTCAGGTCCGCCCGGTTGCAGGCGCGGAACGCCACGAACGCGAGGATCACCAGCAGCGTCACGATCAACGCACCGACCATGCCGGAGGGGGACCGCTGGTACCGCCCTGGCTGCTCGCTCATGGTGCCCACCTCACGGCGCCATCCTCACAGGCCGACCCTCACCGGCCGTCTGCCAGGGGGATCCGCGCCCTAGGCTGCCGAAGTGCCGCCCGTGTCCGACGTCGTCGTCGTGCTCGCGCTGGTGGCGATGCTGGCAGTGGCGTTCGGCCACCCGCGCGGTGGGGTCGAGGCCGCGACCGGCGTGGTGTGCGCGGCCGCGGCGATGGCCACCGGCCTGCTCAGCCGGGCCGAGGCGAGATCGGCGGTGGAGCAGCTCGCACCGGTGGTCGCCTTCCTGGTCACCATCCTCGTCGTCTCCGACGTCTGTGCCCGGGCCGGCGTGTTCCGCGCCGCGGCCCAACGCGTGAGTCGGTGGAGTGCGGGGCGGGCCACGCGGCTGTTCACCGGCATCTTCCTGCTCGCGGCACTGGTCACGGTCACCCTCAGCCTCGACGCGACCGTGGTCCTGCTGACCCCCGTCGTGCTCGCAGCCGGTCTGACCCACGCCGCGGAGCCCGCGGGTGGCGACGAGCCCGGCACCTGGGCCTGCCTGCGGATGGCCAACTCCGCCAGCCTCCTGCTGCCGGTCTCCAACCTCACCAACCTCCTGGCACTGCCACACCTCGACCTGACCTTCACCGGGTTCGCGGTGCGGATGGCTCCGGTGCTGGGAGCGGTGCTCGTGGTGGAGTACGTCGGGCTCCGTCTGGTGTTCCGGGGGCGGCTGCGCGGCGACGGGCCGGCCGCCCCGGGCGAGACGATCCCGCTGCCGGCCTTCCCGGTCGTGGTGGTCGCCGCGATGCTGGTCGGCTTCGCGGTGCTCTCCCCCCTCGGCGGCCAGCCGTGGTGGGCCTCGTCGGTGGCCGCCGCCGTGCTCGCCGGGTGGGCAGTACGCCGCGGACTGGCCCGGCCGATCCACGTCGTGCACGCGGCCCATCCCGGGTTCGCGATCTGGGTGCTCGGGCTCGGCGTGGTCGTGGCCGGACTGTCCGAGGGGTTCTTGGGGGCGGCCGTGCGCGACCTCGTGCCCGCCTCCACGTCGTACGCCGGGCTGGGGGCGGTGGCCCTCCTGGCCACCGTCCTCGCCGGGCTGCTCACCAACCTTTCCGCGACCCTCCTGCTGGTCCCGATGGTCGCGCCGCTCGGCACCACCGCGGTCCTGGCCGCGCTGCTCGGGCTCAACATCGGCTCGGGACTCACCTGGACCGGCTCCCTGGCCAACCTGCTCTGGCGGCGGACCCTGCGCCGGCACGGCACCCGGATCGGCAGCGCGGCGTTCCATCGGGTCTCGCTCGCGCTGACCCCACCGGCCCTGCTGGTCGCGGTGACCGTGCTCTGGCTCACCTCCTGACCGGTGCGAGGCGGCCGGCGGATCGGCCCGACCGATAACATCACGCCATGACGGCAGCCGACGGAAGCCGGGAGACCGCGCCGGACCTCCCCGACCGCAACCTCGCGCTCGAGCTGGTGCGGGTGACCGAGGCCGCGGCCCTGGCCGCCGCCCGCTGGGTCGGCCGGGGAGACAAGGAAGGCGCCGACAGCGTCGCGGTCGACGCGATGCGCAAGGTCATCTCGACGGTGGAGATGCGCGGCGTGGTCGTGATCGGCGAGGGCGAGAAGGACAACGCCCCGATGCTCTACAACGGTGAGGAGGTCGGCGACGGCACCGGGCCGGAGTGCGACGTCGCGGTCGACCCGATCGACGGCACGACCCTGACCGCCAAGGGCATGAACAACGCCGTCTCGGTGCTCGCCGTGGCGCCCCGCGGTTCGATGTTCGACCCGTCCGCGGTCTTCTACATGGAGAAGCTCGTCACCGGTCCCGAGGCCGCCGGCGTCGTCGACATCCGCAACCCGGTCGCGGAGAACATCCACGCCGTCGCCAAGGCCAAGGGCACCCGGGCCGAGGACGTCACGGTCGTGATGCTCGACCGGCCGCGCCACGAGCAGCTGGCCGACGAGGTCCGGGCGACGGGCGCGCGGATCAAGTTCCTCGTCGACGGCGACGTCGCGGGCGCGATCATGGCGGCCCGCCCCAGCACCGGCATCGACCTGCTGCTGGGCATCGGCGGCACCCCCGAGGGGATCATCGCTGCCACGGCCATGAAGTGCGTGGGCGGAGTCATCCAGGGCCGGCTGTGGCCCAAGGACGACGAGGAGCGGCAGCGCGCGATCGACGCCGGCCACAACCTCGACCCCGACCACATCCTGTCCACCGACGACCTGGTCACCGGCGACGACTGCTTCTTCGTCGCCAGCGGCATCACCGACGGTGAGCTGATGCAAGGCGTCCACTTCCGCGCCCACGGCGCGACCTCGCAGTCGCTGGTGATGCGCTCGCGCAGCGGCACCGTCCGGCTGATCTCCAGCGAGCACCGCTTCGAGAAGCTGACCACCTACGCCTGAGGCCGGACCGCGCGCCGTACGACGCGGAGGACGTCCGGGTCGACCGCCATCCCCACATGGGACGAGCGCACCTCGACCGACGCGGCCAGCGGGTCCACACACGCGCGCCAGTCGACGATGCCGTCGCGACGTGAGAAGACGGCGGTGAAGTCGACGCCCTCCGGCAGCGGCCGCCGGCTCTCGTCGAAACTCGTGCGCGCACACGCACCCGCGACGCACTCCAGCGACATCAGGCCCGGTACGCCGGCGCGGCTGAGCCGGACCAGCGCGTCCAGGCTGCGGGTGAGGCTCGCGTGGTGGGCACCCGGGGCGAGCATCGGGCTGCCCAGGGTGACGATCCCGGCGACCAGGTCTGGCCGGCGCACGGCGAGACCGCGGGCCAGCAGCCCACCCAGGCTGTGCCCGACGATCCGCACCCGGCGGCCGCGGCGCTGTGCAACGGCCTCGAGCCGCGCCTCGAGCTGGGCCGCTGCCGCGAGCGTGCAGCCGACGTTGGCATGGATGTGGGACCGGTAGGTGCGGTGTCCCTGGGCCCGCAACGCGGCCGCGAGCACGGCCAGGCTGGCGTCACCCGCCATGAAGCCGGGCACCAGCACGACGGGGTCGACGTCGCGGTGGGCGGCGTGACCGGCGTAGGCCCGTGGCGGACCGGCGACCCGGCGCCCGAGCTCGCGCACGGCGAGCCGTCCGGCCTCGGTGACGACGCTCGCCTCGCGCAGCACCGCGGCGGGCCGCGGCGCGGTGAAGCCCTCCGGGAGGAGGAAGTCGGCAACGGCGAAAGTGGCCACGAAACTCGACGTTACGACGATCGGGCGCCGATGTCCTCGGCTCGCCCGGCACCGTGTGCCCGCGTTTTGCGCGCATGCGGTTGACTGGGTGGCATGGCCGAGCCGTCATCCGCGACCCCTGAGACGCCGCCTCCCGACGGGGGCACGGGCCCGCTCGCCGAGTCCTCCGGTGAGCTCTTCGCACCCGTCTCCCCCGGCATCGAGCTCTGCTACCAGACCTGGGGAGACCCGGCCGACGAACCGATGCTGCTGGTGATGGGACTCTCGAGCCCGCTCACGTGGTGGGACCCCGAGCTGTGCTCGATGCTGGCCCGTAGCGGGTACTACGTGATCACCCTGGACAACCGCGACGTCGGTCGCTCGACCACGATGCGGGAGCGGGTCACGCGCCGGATGCTGGTGCGCGCGCTTGCAGGCCGCCGGGTGCGACCGCCCTACACCCTGGTCGACATGGCCCACGACGCGTTGGGCCTGCTCGACCACCTCGGCGTCGAGAGCGCCCATGTCGTCGGGGTGTCGATGGGGGGGATGATCGCGCAGTCGCTGGCGATCGAGGCGCCCAGCCGGGTGCGGTCCCTGACCAGCATCATGTCGACGACGGGCAAGCGGACGGTGGGTTGGATCGACCCCCGCCTGATGCCCATCCTGCTGCGGCCGCTGCGGCCGGGCCTGGAGTCCTACGAGCGCACCAGTCTCGCGATCTGGCGGATGATCGGCTCGCCCGGCTACCCGCGCACCGACGAGCGCACGCGCGAGATCGCCCGAGCGACGTACGCCCGGGGCATCTCGCCCACCGGCTCCCTGCGCCAGATGATGGCGATCCTCACCCAGCCCAACCGCTCACCGCGCCTGCACTCCCTCCGGATGCCGACGCTGGTGATCCACGGTCTGGCCGACCGGATGGTGCACGTCTCGGGCGGCCGCGCCACCGCGGCGGCGATACCGGGCGCCGAGCTCCTCCTGATCGAGGGCATGGGCCACGACCTGTCCCCCGAGCTCTACGACACCCTCGTCGAGGCGATCACCCGGGTCGCCGCCCGCGCGGGTCAGCGCGCGGTCTGACGCAGACTGACCGACCCCTGACCCGACACGGCCGGCCGCACCCCGAGGGGTACGGCCGGCCGTGACCGGTGAGCTGGAGGCTCGTCAGTCCGAGATCCGCTCGCCGCTCTTCGTGTCGAACACGTGGACGTTGCTCGGATCGGTGGTGACGTGGATGACGTCGCCCTTCTTCACCGAGTCGCGCACGCTCACGCGCACGATCAGGCTCTCGGGCGTGCCTTCGACCTCGCTGGTGCCGTAGACGAAGCCGTCCGCGCCGAGCTCCTCGACCACCGTCACGTTGATCGGCAGGCCGCCCTCCGCGGCCGAGACGAGACGCCAGGCCTCGGGACGTACGCCAATGGTGATCTCGCCCTTCATCTTTCGCTCAGAGGCGGCGTCGACCGGCACGTGGTAGTCGCCGATCTTGGCCTTGCCCTCATGGGCCGTGGCCTCGATCAGGTTCATCTGCGGGGAGCCGATGAAGCCGGCGACGAAGAGGTTGACCGGCTTGTCGTAGAGCCCCAGGGGCGTGTCGACCTGCTGGAGGATGCCGAGTTGCATCACCGCGACCCGGTCGCCCATCGTCATCGCCTCGATCTGGTCGTGTGTCACGTAGACCGTGGTGACCCCGAGGTCGCTCTGGAGCTTGGCGATGTCGGTCCGGGTCTGCACCCGCATCTTGGCATCGAGGTTGGACAGCGGCTCGTCCATGCAGAAGACGTGCGGGTTGCGGACGATTGCTCGACCCATCGCCACGCGCTGACGCTGGCCACCCGAGAGCGCCTTGGGCTTGCGTTCGAGGTACTCGGTCAGGCCGAGGATGCTGGCAGCCTCGGCGACGCGCTTGTCGCGCTCCTCGCTCGGGACCTTGGCCATCTTCAAGGCGAACGCCATGTTGTCGGCAACCGTCATGTGGGGATACAGCGCGTAGTTCTGGAAGACCATCGCGATGTCGCGGTCCTTCGGCGGCAGGTTGGTGACGTCGCGGTCGCCGATGAAGATCTTGCCGTCGTTGACCTCCTCCAGCCCTGCCAGCATGCGCAAGGTCGTGGACTTGCCGCATCCGGACGGACCGACGAGCACCATGAACTCGCCGTCCTCGATCTCGAGGTCGATGCCCGGCACGGCCGGGACGTCGGACCCCGGATACCAGCGCTGGGCCTTCTCGAAAGTGACTGTCGCCATGCTGGACTTCCCTCCACCGGCAGGTACGTGCCGGACGATCCATCGTGAAGTGGTCCTGGTCACACTAACGGCTGTGCGGAGCGTCGCACAGCCCGCTGTCTCACCACCGACTCCCCCGGCACCAGTGGCATCGGCACCAGGTGCCGGGTCGAGGCCGAGGCGTCCGGCTCCAGCAGGAGCCGGACGGCGAGGTCTCCCATCTCTTCGAACGGGATAGCGACCGAGGTGACCTTCGGCCGCAGCCAGCCGGCGAGATCGGACCCGTCGAACGACACGACCGCTACGTCGTCCGGCACCCGGAGCCGCTCCTCGGCCAGGGCCTGGTAGACGCCCATCGCGATCCGGTCGTTGAGGCAGACCAGGCCGCGCGGCCGGTGACCGGCCCGCAGGAAGTCGTGCAAGGCGTGGTAGGCCGGCTCGACGGCCCAGTCGCACCGGATCGCGCCTTCCACGCGGTGCCCTGCCGCGGTCAGGCGTTCGCCGATCCCCGCGAGCCGAAGCGGCCCGGCGACCGCACGGGGGGTCGGGTCCTCCCCGACGACGTGGATCCCCCGGGTGATGCCCGCACCGAGAAACGCGTCGGCGGCCGTCCGGCCACCGGACATCTCGTCGGGGAGCACGCACACGTGGTCGCGGTCAGGGTCGGTGCAGTTGAGCATCACCACCCGGTTGCCGGGGAAGGCCGGCGCGGTGGTCTCCACGGTGGTGCGGGTGATGTAGAGCAGGCCGTCGACCTGCCGCTCCGCCATCTCGTCGAGGAGGACGCCCTCGACGGCCGGGTCACCCTCGCTCTCGCCGATCACGAGCACGTGGTCGAGAGCGCGCGCGGCCGCGTTGGCCCCGGCGAGCATCCGGCTGGCGAACATGCCGCTGGCCACGAAGTCGCTGAGCACTCCGATGGTCTTGGTGGTCCGCGTGCGCAGGCTGCGTGCGCTGCGGTTGGGCCGGTAGCCGAGCTCGGCGACGGCGTCGAGGACCCGCTTCTTGGTGCGTTCGGAGATCCTCATCTCCTCGGCGCGCCCGTTGAGGATGTAGCTCACGGTGGTGCCGGACACGCCGGCGAGTTGCGCCACGTCGGACAACGTCGCGCGTCGCAAGGACGACACTTAGGCCTCGATCCTGGGACGTATCAGCCTGCCGCCGCCCAAGGGGGCGACGGTCCGCAACGGCTTGTTCACCTTCTCGACATGTGCCTTGACAGTGGTTTCACCAGCCCGTAATGATCAGGCTGATTCGATTCAGCAGAGTGGTGTCTATCACATGCCGGACCGGATCGGCACTCCCAAGTCGCAGGGACCGAACCGCAAGGAGCCATTCATGAGGAGCCCCGTACGCCGGACCACACTTCTGGGGACGGCGCTGTTGACTGCTGCCGCCGTCAGCCTGACCGCCTGTGGCGGCAGCGGAAGTGGCGGCAGCGGCAACACCGTCACCATCTGGTCGAGCCTCGACGCGCCGGTCCAGGCCGGACTGAAGAAGGCCCTCGTGGCCAAGCTCGCGGCGGACGGCGACAACATCACGATCAAGTGGCAGCAGGTCCAGAACATCAACCAGCTGATCATCACCAAGATCCAGGCCGGCGACACCCCGGACATCGCGATGATCCCGCAGCCCGGTGTGGTCGCGCAGATGCAGCAGCTCGGCGCCACCAAACCGCTGGACGACGTCGTCGACATGTCCTCGCTCCAGAGCACCATGGTGCCCGGCACGCTCGATGCCGGCACCATCGGCGGCAAGCTCTACGGCCTCATCGTCAGCGCCAACGTCAAGGGACTCATCTGGTACCCGAAGAAGGCGTGGGACAAGGCTGGCTACCCGACCGAGCTCAAGGACATCCCGGCGCTCGAGCAGCTGACCAACCAGATCAAGTCCGACGGCGGCACCCCGTGGTGCATGGGGATCCAGGACCCCGGTGGTGCGAGCGGCTGGCCGGCCACCGACTGGTTCGAGACGTTGATCATGAAGCAGCAGGGCGCTGACGCATACAACCAGTGGGTTCAGCACAAGATCATGTTCGATTCGCCCCAGGTCAAGCAGGCCGCCGACGAGTTCAGCAAGCTGCTGTTCACCAACGGGAACACCCCCGGTGGCCAGGGCGCCATCGCCAGCACCAACTGGCAGACGGCGGGCACCGGGATGTTCAGCCAGCCGCCGAAGTGCTGGATGCTCATGCAGGGCTCGTTCATCACCGGCTTCTTCCCGAAGAGCGCGACCAACAACCTCGACGCCAACGTCGGTGTCATGGGCTTCCCGCCGGCCACCGCCGGTGGCGAGAACCCGGTCGAAGGTGGTGGCGACCTGATGACGATGCTGAACGACTCGGCCAACGTGCAGACGGTGGTGAAGGACCTGTCGGAGACCTCGATCGGCAACGACGCGGCCCCGACCAGCTCGTTCATCTCGCCGCACAAGGACTTCAACGTCAGCCTGTACCCGAACCAGGTGACCAAGGACATCGCGAAGTACCTCTACAGCACGACGACGTTCCTGTTCGACGGCTCGGACGCGATGCCGGCCCAGGTGGGTGCCGGTTCGTTCTGGAAGGAGTTGGTCTCCTGGATCAGTGGCGGGGAGGACATCAACACGGCGCTGAAGAACATCGACCAGAGCTGGCCGAGCTCGTAGTGATGAGCTGACGAGACCGGGGGGCGGGCGCGGCGCCCGCGCCTCCGGTCCCGGCTTCAGTCCTCTCAGCGCCGCACCCGAGCCGAAAGGGGAGTTCACCCGTGTTGGCCAAGGCACTGACTACCCTGATCACGGTCGTCGCCGGCATCGGTGCGGCGCTCCTGATCTATTGGATCCTCAACAAGATCGCCGAACTCCTGCCGGGCCGTTGGGAGGACCGGGTCAAGCCCTACCTCTACATCCTCCCCGCCGTCGCCGCGATCTCGCTCTACCTGATCTACCCGGCGGTCCTGACCTTCATCAACAGCTTCAAGGACAACTTCTCGCGGAACTGGGTGGGCCTGGCCAACTACCGGGCGCTCTTCCAGTCCCACGAGTTCAGACAGACGCTGTTCAACACCCTGCTCTGGATCATCATCGTGCCGGCCATCACGGTGGTGATCGGACTGATGGTGGCGGTGCTCGCCGACCGGCTCGGCCCGAGCAGCGAGAAGGCCGCCAAGACCGTGATCTTCCTGCCGATGGCGATCAGCCTGATCGGCGCGGCGACGATCTGGCGGTTCGTCTACGACTTCGAGCCGAAGGGCCAGCCGCAGATCGGACTCTTCAACGCCATCCTCGGGGTCTTCAACAAGGGCCCGGTGGCCTGGCTGCAGCAGACCACCTTCCACCTCAACAGCCTGCTGCTGATGGTGATCTTGATGTGGGCGCAGGTCGGGTTCTCGATGGTGCTGCTCTCGGCCGCAGTCAAGGGCGTCCCGGTCGACACCCTCGAGGCCGCCCGCATCGACGGCGCGAGCGAGGGCCAGATCTTCTTCCAGGTCGTGATCCCCCAGATCAAGGGCACGCTCGTCACGGTCTTCATCACCGTCACGATCACCACCATGAAGATCTTCGACATCATCTACGTCAACACCAACGGCTCCTTCAACACCAACGTGCTGGGCAACGAGTTCTGGAACCAGATCAGCACGTACTTCAACTACGGCGCCGCCTCGGCGATCGTGGTGATCCTGATGATCGCGGTGATCCCGATCATGTGGTACCAGGTGAAGCACTTCCAGTCGGAGGAGGCAGCATGACCGACACCGCCACCACGCCTGCCGCAGCGACGCCGGCGACCAAGCAGCGCAAGAAGGCCACCCACTACGACAGCAACCCGGCCAAGGCGGGCTGGGTCACCAAGGTGGTCCTGCTGGCCCTCTGCGTGATGTGGTTGATCCCCCTCGTCGGCCTGCTGATCACGTCGTTCCGTCCGCTGGACGACGTCAACAGCAGCGGCTGGTGGACGATCTTCGTCCATCCGTCGTCGTTGTCCCACCTCACCCTGACCAACTACGACAAGGCCCTCACCGGCAACGCCCACATGGGCCGCGCGTTCATGAACAGCCTGGCGATCGCCCTGCCGGCGACGTTCATCCCGCTCCTGATCGCGTCGTTCGCGGCCTACGCGTTCACGTTCATGGAGTTCCCGGGCCGCAACATCCTGTTCCTGGTCATCGTCAGCCTGCTGGTGGTCCCGAACTATGTGGCGTTCATCCCGATCCTGAAGCTCTACAAGAACCTCAACCTGAACGGCACCTTCCCATCCGTGTGGTTGGCCCATATCGGGTTCGGGATGTCGTTGGCGATCTACATCCTGCGCAACTACATGGCGACCCTGCCCAAGACGGTGATCGAGTCGGCCAAGATCGACGGGGCAAGCCACTACCAGACGTTCTACCGGCTGGTGCTGCCGATGTCGGTGCCGGCGATCGCAGCGTTCGCGATCTTCCAGTTCCTGTGGGTCTGGAACGACCTGCTGGTGGCCCTGGTCTTCATCGGACCAGGGGACAACGAGCCCCTGACCGTGGGTCTGACCCACCTCTCGGGCTCGCTGGGCCAGGGCTGGGAGGTCACGACGGCCGGCGGCATGTTGACCATGCTGCTCCCGATCATCGTGTTCCTGGGCCTGCAGCGGTTCTTCGTGCGCGGTCTCACCGCGGGTGCCGTCAAGGGCTGACACCCGACACCTCACGCCACGCCCGGGCAGCCCTGCTGCTGCCCGGGCGTCGTGCGTCACGAGCACCATCGAGATCAGGACCTCCCATGCTGTTTCCCCCGGCCGGTCGGACGGCCACCGGCCCCCACACCGGGCTCGAGCTCGACGCCTCCGGCGACGGGCTGCCCCGGGTGCTGTGGGCAGGTCACGTGCCCGGAGAGCCGACCTCCGCCGGCGTGCCGGTCACCGACAGAGGTCCCGGAGTGCCGCTGCTCGGTGAGCACGCACACGCCCTCTTCACCCGCCCCCACCTGCGGGGCCATCGCCTCGGGCACGGCGGCGCCGGCCGGTCGTGGACGACCCGGTTCGGCAGCGACCGCCTCGACGTCACCGACGAGCGGCTCGTGGTCGAGGCCTCAGACCCGGACGCCGGCCTGGTCGTGGTGCTCGACCTGGAGTCCCTGGTCGGCGGGTCGCTCCGCGGCCGGTGGACGCTGACCAACACCGGCGACGCGCCGTACGTCGTCGACGGCCTCGAGGTCGTCCTCCCGGTCGCCGACCACCTGACCGAGACCCTCGACTTCACCGGGCGCCACGAGCGCGAGCGCACTCCCCAGCGCCGGCCGGTCACCGACGGGCTGTGGCTGCGCGAGGGCCGCGGTGGACGTCCCGGCCTCGACGGGGCCGGACTGCTCGTGGTCGGGACGCCCGGCTTCACCACGACGACCGGTGAGGTGGTCGGGGTCCATGTCGCCTGGAGCGGCAACAGCGTGCTGCGCGTGGAGCGCGACGCGGCCACCGGTACGACGATCGGGGGCGGCGAGCTGCTGCTGCCCGGCGAGGTGGTGCTGGGCCCGGGCGAGAGGTACGCCACCCCCTGGGTCCACGTCGCCTCCGCGGACGACGGTCTCGACGGCCTCGCCGCCGCGTGGCACACCTGGCAGCGGGCGCTCCCCGCTCACCCGGCGACGCAGCCGGTCGTGCTCAACGTCTGGGAGGCGGTCTTCTTCGACCACGACCTCGACCGGCTGACCGCCATCGCCGACCGGGCGGCGCGGGTCGGGGTCGAGCGGTTCGTGCTCGACGACGGCTGGTTCCACCGCCGCCGCGACGACACGGCGGGCCTGGGCGACTGGTGGATCGACGAGACCGTGTGGCCCGAGGGCCTGATGCCGTTGATCGACCACGTGCGTGGGCTGGGCATGGAGTTCGGGCTGTGGTTCGAGCCAGAGATGGTCAACCCCGACTCCGACCTCCTGCGCCGACACCCCGACTGGATCCTCGCGGCCGGGCCCCATCGCGCGCCGCGCGAGCAGCGCCAGCAGCAGGTGCTCGACCTGACCCGACCGGAGGTCTTCGACTTCCTCCGCGAGCGGATGTCGGCCATCCTCTCCGCGCACCCCATCGGCTACGTCAAGTGGGACCACAACCGCGACCTGCTCGAGGCGGGCAGCGGTACGTCGGACGGCGCGCCGGCCGTGCACGGGCAGACCCTGGCCTTCCACCGGCTCCTCGACGCCCTGCGAGCCGACTTCCCGCAGGTGGCCTGGGAGTCGTGCGCGTCGGGCGGCGGGCGGGTCGACCTCAGCGTGCTCGAGCGGGTGCAACGCGTCTGGACCTCCGACATGACCGACGCCCTTGCCCGGCAGCAGATCCAGCGGTGGTCGGTCCAGCTGGTGGCGCCGGAGTACCTCGGTGCGCACGTCTCCTCCCCGGTGTCCCCCACCACCGGTCGCGCCCTCTCCCTCGACTTCCGCTGCGCGACGGCTCTGTTCGGGGCGTTCGGGATCGAGTGGGACCTGACCCAGGCGTCCGACGACGACCTCGACCGGCTCGCGGCCTGGGTCGCCCGGCACCAGCGGCTCCGGCCGCTGCTGCACGGCGGACGCGTCGTACGACCGGAGTCGGCGGACCCGTCCGTCCTGCTCCACGGCGTCGTCGCGGCCGACCGGTCCGAGGCGCTGGTCGCCCACGTCGCGCTCGACGAGAGCTCCCACAACCGCGGGGTCGAGATCCGGGTGCCGGGGCTCGACGACGACGCGACCTACCGGCTGGCCTGGGAGGGGCCGATCTCCGAGCGGGCGGTCAGCATGTCCGCCTCGCTGCCCGACACCGGCCCGACCGGGGGAACAGACGTCCTCGGCCGGGCGCTGCGCACCCGCGGCTTCTGGATGCCGCGGCGGCGTCCCGCGACGGTGACCCTGGTGCGGCTGACCCGGGTCTGACTCCCTACTCGCGCTAGTCGCGCCCGGGTCGCTCGATCTCGTGGCGGAGACCGGGCGCCGGCTTCCGGTCCACGTTGACCCCGCCCATGAAGGCGAACCCACGGATCCGGACGACCTGGCTGTTCTCGTCGATCTCGGCGGGTGCGTCACGGTCGTCCGGACCGGAGTAGCCGCCCAGGAAGGCGGTCCCCTCCATGATCACGTGGGTCTGCGGGTTGACCTTGATGTCGGCGCCACCCAGCACCGCGTTCACCGTGAGCACGACCTCGCGGGCCGTGAACTTCGCCCGCCTCAGGTCGAGGTCGGCGCCCCCCATGAAGCAGCGGACGGTGAGATGGGCGGGCACGATCCACTCCCCCTTGCGCTCCAGCCCGCTCAGGATCGCGAGGTGGTGCTCCTCGTCCGGGCCGTGGACGAGCGGCGCCGGGGCGGGCACGGTGGGCCGGACCGGCAGGTGACCAACAGCCGTCGCGGGCAGGTCGTGGGTGATCGGCACCAGGTCGGCGTAGGTGCGCGCGGCGTAGGTCGCCTCGAGCCGCTCGTCGAGCTCCTCGAGGTCGATCCGGCCGTCGCCGGCGGCCTCGCGCAGCACCTCCGCGACCTGGTGCCGGTCCTGGTCGGAGATGCGCAGCTGGGCCGGGTCCGGGCTTTCCATGAGGTCAGCCTAGGACTGTTTGCCCGGGCCGGCCTGCTTCCTGGCGACCACGATGTCGCGCACGATGGCGTGGTCGACGCGGTGCTCGAACCCGCGGTACGCCGGACCGTCCAGCGGCTCCAGCCCGACCTCGGAGCACAGCGCCAGCAGGTCGGCCCGCGGGCAGGTGTGCACGTTGATCGCGATCCCGACCGCACCTCCTGGCCGGAGCACGTCCACCCATCCCGCGAGCGCCGCGGCCAGCAGGTCGAGGGGACTCCGGCGCAGCCCCGCCTCGGACCGGCTGCCGTGCTGCACGCCGTACGGCGCGTCGGTGGCGACGAGGTCGATGCTGCGGACCTTGAGCAGGTCGGCGGCGTCGCGGGTGTCGGCCAGGAGGGCGCTGACGCGGATGTCGTCACCGGTCGCCCAGGCCTCCTTCGACAGGGCGAAGCGGGCGTCGAAGCGCCGGCCGAAGGTCCGCCCCTCACGCCGGAGCCGCGCGGTGTCTGCGCTGTGCTTGAGCCGCTTGTCCTTCAGCCAGCGCGGCA
Source organism: uncultured Actinomycetota bacterium (assembly GCA_963820015.1). Taxonomy (GTDB): domain Bacteria; phylum Actinomycetota; class Actinomycetes; order Propionibacteriales; family Nocardioidaceae; genus Nocardioides. Next base: position 398,304 of record CAWFYO010000014.1, read on the forward strand.
GGAAGGCGGCGTAGGCGTCGAAGTCGCGCTCGTCGACGTCGAGCCCGCACGCGTGCCAGCCGTACATGAGGGCCTGGTTGAGCGTGGTGCCGCGGCCGCAGAGCGGGTCGAGGACGCGGAGGCGGTCGGTGAGCATCCGGCGACCGCTCGCCGACGAGGCAGCGGTGACGTTGAGCAGGAGCTTGGTGAACACCTCGTTGGTCTTGCCCTGGTACTTCAAGATCGTGAGCAGGTCGTCGTCGAGGCAGTCGAGCCGGTGGAGCGCGACCGGTCGCAGCGCGTCGCCGTCCCGCTCGAAGAGGGCGAACGCGGTCGAGACGTTGGCGACGTGGCGCAGGTCGGTCTCGTCCAGGTCGCCGGCGAACGTCACGTAGGGGACGCCCGCGATCTCGGTCGCTTCGGCCTGCCCGAGCCGGCCCCCGAGCACGGTCGCGTCGAGGACCCCGAGCTCGGACACCGTCAGCCCCGGCGCCGCATGGGCGTAGACACGGTTGGCCGAGGGCGAGACGAGCAGGGCGAACGACCTCACGATGGTCGAGACTAGAGCCGGTCAGCGACGACCGGGCGTCCGCCCTCGTCCCCGGGAGTCCACGTGCCCGAAGTCGAGACCGGGTGCGGCGACCTGACCTCCGCGTTCGACTTCTCCAGGTCGGCGACCGCGGCCCCGACGCTGCCGAGCACCACCGCCTACCAGCCGCCGGACTCCTCCCGTCATCCCGACCACGTGCCTTCGCCCCCGACTCGGCAGCGGATGCCGAAGCAGGAGAGAGGGCGTCCCAGCACCAGCGATCCCAGCTCGGGCGCTGACGGCCGGCGACGGACCCGGGACTAGCCTTTCTGTCGTGAGTGACCCCGAGTTCCGCTACTCCGACCTGCTGCCGATCGGCGCCGACGACACGCCGTACCGCCTGATCACGAGCGAGGGCGTCTCGACGTTCGATGCCGGTGGACGTACCTTCCTCTCCGTCGAGCCCGAGGCCCTGCGCCGGCTCACCGCCGAGGCGATGCACGACATCGCCCACTACCTGCGGCCCGCCCACCTCGCCCAGCTGCGCAGGATCATCGACGACCCCGAGTCGAGCGGCAACGACCGCTTCGTCGCCCTCGACCTGCTCAAGAACGTCAACATCAGCGCCGGCGGGGTGCTGCCGATGTGCCAGGACACCGGCACCGCGATCGTGATGGGCAAGAAGTCCGAGGGCGTCGTCACCGGCATCGACGACGGCGAGGCGATCAGTCAGGGCGTGTACGACGCCTACACCACCCTCAACCTGCGCTACTCCCAGCTCGCGCCGCTGACCATGTGGGAGGAGAAGAACACCGGCACCAACCTGCCGGCGCAGATCGAGATCTACTCGACCCCGGACCACGTCGGCGTGCCCGAGTACAAGTTCCTCTTCATGGCCAAGGGAGGCGGCTCGGCGAACAAGTCGTTCCTCTTCCAGGAGACCAAGGCCGTCTTGAACCCGACCCGGATGCTGAGCTTCCTCGACGAGAAGATCCGCTCCCTCGGCACCGCCGCGTGCCCGCCGTACCACCTGGCCGTGGTCATCGGCGGCACCTCCGCGGAGTACGCGCTCAAGACCGCGAAGTACGCCTCCGCGCACTACCTCGACCACCTGCCGACGTCAGGATCCCTGTCTGCACACGGGTTCCGCGATCTCGAGCTCGAGGAGGAGGTCTTCAAGCTCACTCAAGGTTTCGGGATCGGCGCGCAGTTCGGGGGCAAGTACTTCTGCCACGACGTGCGCGTCGTCCGGCTACCGCGCCACGGTGCCTCGTGCCCGGTCGCGATCGCGGTGTCCTGCTCGGCCGACCGTCAGGCGCTCGGCAAGATCACGCCCGATGGCGTGTTCCTCGAGCAGCTCGAGACCGACCCGGCGAAATACCTGCCCGACACCACCGACGAGCACCTGGACGACGACGTCGTGCAGGTCGACCTCAACCGGCCGATGGCCGAGGTCCTGGCCGAGCTCACGAAGTACCCCGTCAAGACCCGCCTCTCGCTCACCGGTCCGCTGGTCGTCGCCCGCGACATCGCGCACGCCAAGCTCAAGGAGCGGCTCGACGCCGGCGAGGAGATGCCGTCGTACCTGCGCGACATGGCGGTCTACTACGCCGGCCCGGCCAAGACGCCGGAGGGCTACGCGAGCGGGTCGTTCGGGCCGACGACCGCCGGCCGGATGGACTCCTACGTCGAGCAGTTCCAGGCCGCCGGCGGGTCGCTGGTGATGCTGGCCAAGGGCAACCGGTCGAAGGCCGTGACCGACGCCTGCGCCGCGCACGGCGGCTTCTACCTCGGCTCCATCGGCGGGCCGGCAGCCCGGCTCGCCCAGGACTGCATCAAGTCGGTCGAGGTGCTGGAGTACCCCGAGCTCGGCATGGAGGCGGTCTGGAAGATCGAGGTCGAGGACTTCCCGGCCTTCATCGTCGTCGACGACAAGGGCAACGACTTCTTCACCGACCCCTCCGGCGCGGTCACGGTCCCGCTGACCGGCATCCGGGTGCGCTCGGCCCAGTAGCCCTCCGGCGGTCTCGCCTCGCTGGTTGAGGAGGGCGTTCCACGCCCGTCTCGAAACCCGCGAGCCATCCCGCCGCCCCCGGCTCAGCCGGCGGGAGCGCCGAGCTCGGCCGCGAGCCGGCGTGCGGCCTCGACCACGGTGTGGCCCAACGGCAGAGCGGGCTCGTGGATCCGCTGCTGGTGGCTGCCGCCGACGTAGACGGCCACCTCGCTCGCCGCCGCTGCGATCGCGGCCACGGCGTCGCGGACGCCCGGCACGTCCTCGGCGGTCGGTACGGCGAGCACGACGGCGCGGGCGCCGGTGGACACCACCGTCGCGGCCCAGTCCTCGGTCGGCAGGTCGGAGCCGACGTAGACCACCTCGACCCCCGCGCGGCGCAGCACGGCCGCGAAGGCGAGGATCCCCAGCTCGTGACGTGAGGCGCGGGCGAGCCCGGCGACCACCCGCGGCGCACCCGCCGGGGGGTCGGCCCCGGCGAGCACGGCGGCGACGTGCCGCTGGAGGCCGGCGGAGACGAAGTGCTCACCGGCCACCGAGACCGTGCCGTCCAGCCATCCCGCGCCCAGCTCGGCCAGCGAGGGAAGCAGCCAGTCGTCGACGAGGTCCTCGAACTCGGCAGAGGCGAAGGCCGCGGTCAGCTCCGACTCGAGCCGCCGGGGGTCGAGGTCGGCGGCGAGCGGGACCAGGCTCGGCAGGCTGCTGGTGGCGACACGCGAGCACGGGGCCGGGAACGGCGCCCTCCGTCCCGGTCTTCACCCGCTCGGCAGCGAGCCGCGGCGACCAGCCGGCAGCGACCAGGGAACGCATCGCGGAGAGCCGGCGCAGCGCGTCGTCGTCGTAGAGGCGGTAGCCGGCGTCGCTCCGCTCCGGGGTCACCACCTGGTAGCGGCGCTCCCACATACGCAGGGTGTCCGGCGCGATGCCGGTCAGGCGCGCGGCGTGCTGGACGGAGTACACCCGCAGCACTCTAGACCCAATCTCGGTCAGACCCTGGACAAGTCCCAGGTCGATGACCTCATGATACTTGGACAAACATTGGACAAACCAAGGAGTCGATATGCGTTTCCGTCCCGCTGCCCTCGCTCTCGCCGGCGCTGCCCTCGCTGCCACCGTCGTCCCCGCCGCGGCCGCCGACGCGGCGAAGCCCACCAAGCCCGACGTCGCCTGCATGCACGCAGGGATCAAGACGCTGCAGCAGGCCGGCCTGCTCGACGACGTGGCCCGCAGCGGCCTGCCGATCGCCACCGCCGTAGCCCTGGACGTCACCGTCCGGCCGGGCGCCGACCTGTCCGGCGTGCCCGACCCGCTGCCGTTGAGCCTGATCCTGGCCGACCACCGGGCCGGGAGCTCGAGCCTCTTCGTCTACCCCTGGTGCGCCAGCTGACCGTCCCTCACCGCCGTGGTGGCCGTCCCGTTCCCCGAGCGAGGGCGGCCCCAGGGCGGCTTCACGTCTCGGGAGCGACGGAGGTGCTCAGGCCGCTCCCGGGCTCCGCGCTGACCCTCGACTGTTGCTCCCTGCACTCCGAGCCACGTCGGCGCGCCCACTAGCGTGGTCGTCATGCAGTACGTCGAGGTGGCGCGGGCCGAGTCCGAGCGCGGTGAGCTGTTGCTGCGGGAGCGCAGCGCCGGACCTCGGCGGGTCACCCGTCCTCGAGCTCCGGGCCAACGGCATCTTCGTCATGGACAGCCACGAGCACGCCTCCGAGCAGGCGCTGGCCGATGCCGCGCTCGCGCTGGTCGAGAGCCCCGAGCGGGTACTGATCGGCGGGCTGGGCCTCGGCTTCACCCTCGACCGGGTGCTCGGCGACCGCCGGGTCGAGAGCTGCGTGGTGGTCGAGATCGAGCCGGCCCTCGTGGACTGGATGCGCGACGGCACGATCGCCCACGGCCCCCGCCTGCTCGCCGACAGCCGGGTCCGCTCCGTCGTCGCCGACGTGTCGGTGGCCCTCGCCGAGGCCGCCCCCGCGTCGTACGACGTCGTGCTGCTCGACGTCGACAACGGCCCGGGCCACCTGGTGCACGACGCCAACGCCGACCTCTACGGCGCGCCGTTCCTGGGGGTGGTCCACGACCGGCTCGCCCCCGGCGGGGCGGTCGCGCTGTGGTCGGCCGCCCGGTCCCCCGAGCTCCTCGACACCCTGGCCGAGGTCTTCGGCCAGGTCGACGAGATCGCCCACGAGGTGCGGCTCCAGGACCGCGACGAGCACTACTGGCTCTACGCCGGCCGCCGCCCCGTCGCCCATCAGCCAGCCCCTCAGTCCGCCGACTAGCCTCGGGACCATGAGCTCTGCCGGCCGCTCCCCCAGACCCGCACCGAGCACGACTCGATGGGCGAGGTGGAGGTGCCGGTCGACGCCCTGTGGCGGGCGCAGACCCAGCGCGCGGTCGACAACTTCCCGATCAGCGGTCAGCCGCTGCCGCCCGCTCTGATCCATGCCCTGGCCCGGATCAAGGCTGCGGCCGCGCGGGCCAACGCAGACCTGGGGGTCCTCTCGGCCGCGCAGCGCGACGCGATCGTGGCCGCGGTGGCCGAGGTCGTCGACGGCCGCCACGACGACCAGTTCCCGATCGACGTCTTCCAGACCGGCTCGGGCACGAGCACCAACATGAACGTCAACGAGGTGATCTCCTCGCTGACCGCGCGTACCGGCGTCGAGTGCCATCCCAACGACGTCGTCAACGCGAGCCAGTCCTCCAACGACACCTTCCCGAGCGCGATGCACGTGGCCGCCGTCGGCGCCCTGCCTGGCCTGGACGACGCGATGACCGAGCTCCATGACGCCCTCGCGCAGAAGGCCGACGAGAACCGGACGGCCGTGAAGTCGGGCCGCACCCACCTGATGGACGCCACCCCGGTGACGCTCGGGCAGGAGCTCGGCGGCTACGCCCGCACCGTCGCCCTGGCCCGGAGCCGGGTAGCGACCACGCTGCCCCGCGTGCGCGAGCTGGCGCTCGGCGGAACGGCCGTCGGCACCGGCATCAACACGCTTCCAGACTTCGCGGCGCGGGCGATCGACCACCTCAACGCCGACACCGGCGGTGAGTTCACCGAGGCCGAGGACCACTTCGAGGCGCAGGGCACCCAGGACTCCCTGGTCGAGCTCAGCGGCGCCCTGAAGACCTACGCCGTGGGGCTCGTCAAGATCTGCAACGACCTGCGCTGGATGGGTTCCGGGCCGACCGCCGGCCTCGCCGAGATCCACCTCCAGGACCTCCAACCGGGGTCGAGCATCATGCCCGGCAAGGTGAACCCGGTGATCCCGGAGGCGACGCTCCAGGTCTGCGCCCAGGTGATCGGCAACGACACCGCGATCACCTTCGCCGGCGCCAGCGGCAGCTTCGAGCTCAACGTGATGCTCCCCGTGATCGCGCGCAACCTCCTGGAGTCGATCAGGCTCCTGGCCAACGCGAGCCGGCTGCTGGCCGGGTGCGTGCGCGGCCTCACCGCCGACCTCGACCGGATGCGTGCCTACGCCGAGTCGTCCCCGAGCATCGTGACCCCGCTCAACGGCTACGTCGGCTACGAGGCGGCCGCCGCGATCGCCAAGCAGGCGCTGGCCAACGGCGCCACGATCCGCCAGACCGTGCTCGACCTCGGCTACGTCGAGCGCGGAGAGATCACCGAGCAGCAGCTCGACGAGGCCCTCGACGTGGAACGGATGACCCGACCGTGACCGACTCACCCCGCACCTACGTGATCACCGGCGGCTCCGACGGCATCGGCCTGGAGTGTGCCAGCGTCGTCGCCCACGACCAGCCCGGCTGCCGCATCGTCCTGGTCGGGCGCAGTCCCGAGCGGACGGCCGCGGCGGTCGCGCGGGTCCGGCGCGAGCAGGCCGACTGCACGGTCGACTCGTTCCTGTGCGACTTCGCCGACCAGGCCGCCGTACGCCGGCTGGCCGGCGAGCTGCTCGCGAGCCTGCGACCGGATCGACGTCCTGGTCAACAACGCCGGCACCGTCTTCTCCCGCCGTACCCTCACCGCCGACGGCATCGAGTCGACCTTCGCGATCAACCACCTGGCCGGCCTGCTCCTCACCGAGCTCCTGCTCGACCGGGTCAAGGAGTCCGCCCCGGCCCGCATCGTGTTCACGTCGTCGGACGGTCACTACTCCGGGACGATGGACCTCGACGACCTCGGCTTCGAGCAGGACTACACGATCATGCGGGCCTACTGCCGCTCCAAGCTCGCCAACGTCCTCACCGCGCGACACCTGGCCCGGCGGCTCGAGGGCACGGGCGTCACCGTCACGTCGCTGCACCCCGGCGCCATCGCCACCAACATCTGGAGCGGCGCCCCGTGGTTCGCCCGCCCGGTGCTGGCGGTGCTGAAGAAGTGGAAGATGGAGAGTCCGGCCACTGGGGGCGAGCGCCTCGCCTACCTGGCGGTCAGCCCCGACGTCGAGGGGCAGACCGGCGGCTACTACCAGCGCAACCGGCTGCGCGAGCCTTCGCTGCTCGCCCTCGACGACGACCTCCGCGACCGGCTCCACGCCGTGAGCGCGGCCCTGGTCGGGCTGGCCCCGGTCTGAACCGCCCCCACCTGCGAACGCCCGCGGCCCGTCACCTCGCAAGGTGACGGGCCGCGGGTCGTGAACGCCGGGGGGAAGGCGTCAGCGGCGGGTGAGCGTCGCCTTGTGGGTGAGCGTGGCCGACCTGTTGGCGACCTTGTCCAAGGCGTTGGCGCGGTAGACCAGGGTGCCCTTGCGGAGCCCCCTCAAGGTGACCGCCCAGACGTGCCTGCTGTTGGTCCTGACGACCGCAGCCCGCGCCTTGGCCAGGGCCTTGGTCTTCGTGGCGGCCTTGAGCCAGGTCTTGGTCGTGGCGTTGTAGCCGTACCAGACCGTGCCGCGCTTCTCGATCGCCTTGACGGTCACCTTCGCGACGCCGGTGCCGCCGGTGTCGGTGGCCCTGCCCTTGACCGTGCGGAAGGCGCGGACCGAGTGCTTGTGCTTCGGCAGCAGGAACTTCACGACCGGGCCGACCGAGTCGACCTTCACGGTGACGGTGTCGAGCGTGGCCTGGGCCGAGTTGTGCGCCTCGTCGGTCATCGTCACGACCGGCGCGAAGCTGCCGGCGACGGCGTAGACGTGCGTGGTCGGGTCACCAGAGGTCCATTGGGTCACGGTGCCGTCACCCCAGTCGACGGTACGGCTGATGTTGACCTGCGGGCTGTTGTCGTCGGTCAGGGTGGTCTGGGTGACCGAGACCTTGGTCAGCCTCGCCCAGGCGGTCATCCGACCGAGCGTGAAGGATCCGGTCGGCGCGACCTTGTCGCCGATGACGACGGCGGGGATGTCGATGACGGCTTGGTTGTGGGCGGCGTCCTCGAGGGTCACCGTCGGCGCGTACCGGCCGAGCGCGGGGTAGGTGTGGTCGAGCGTCATGCCCGTCGTCCACGGCACAACGGTGCCGTCACCCCAGTCGACGGTGCGCGAGACGGCGCCGTTGGAGTCGTCGCTCAGGGCGGTCTGGGTGAGGGTGGCGATCTTGGTGACGTCGTCCCAGGCGGTGGTGAAGGTCCCGGTCGGAGCCGTGACGTCGGGCAGCGGGACCGAGAGGGTCGCGGTCTTGCCGGGCTTCTTCCCCAGCAGAGCGCGGACGCTCAGCAACGCGTTGCCGGGAGTGGTGGTGACCGTGGGCGTCCACGAGGTGCTGGTCACCGTCGTGGCGGACAGCGTTGCGCCGCCCTTGGTGAGCACCACCCGGTAGCCGTTCGCGCTCGGCGTGACGTTCCATGAGGCGGCGACGTCGTAGTGGCCGCCGACGTGGGCGGTGACGGTCGCCGCGAGCCCGGTGGGCGCCGGAGCCGGCCTGCCCTTGGCCTCTGCGGACGTGGTGGTGACGGCACCGACGGCCAGCGCGAAGACGGCGCTGGTGACGGTCACGCGGAGGGCGCGTGAGAGCAACATGAGAGATCCCCCTGGATCGAATCAGCGTGGTTGAGGAACCGAGATTCGGTAGGTCGTCCCAGTGGCTCCCCCGAGCCGGGACATGCACGAGTGAACCGAAACGGGCGGTTCTTTACCGAAGAACCGCAGATCCTTTACTGCCTAGGGGGTGGGGACCGGCGGATGTTGTCCGTTCGGACAGCCGCGGCCTAGTCCCTCAGTACCAGCCGTGGCCCTGCTTGAAGCCCCAGGCGCCGCAAGGGGTGCCGTAGCTGGCCTTGATGTACTCCAGGCCCCACTTGATCTGGGTGACCGGGTTGGTCCGCCAGTCGGCGGCCACCGAGGCCATCTTGGAGCCGGGGAGGGACTGCGGGATACCGTAGGCACCCGAGGAGGAGTTCTCGGCGTTCCAGCGCCAGCCGCTCTCGCCCTCCCAGAGGGGGACCAGGCACGACATCTGGGAGCTGTCGAAGCCGTACGTCGGGAACAGGGCCCCGGCGATGGCCTGCGGGTCCTGCGCCGAGAGGCTCTCCCGGCCGCTCACGGCGGGGCCGGAGCTGAGCCCGAGGGCGGCCGCCTTGGCGGGGTCCTGCGACTGGCGACGGTCGGCGCGGAGCCGGTCACCGGAGCGCGAGACGACCGGCGCGCGGTCCTGGAGCACCTGTGCGCTGCTGGCTGCGGCGGGAGCGGCGGCGGGGCTCGGTGACACCGCGAGGTCGACGGACGCCGGCATCGGCGCGTGCACGACCCCGGCGGCCACGGCGACCCCGGTCACGGCGGCAGCCAGACCACTCAGAGCGAGCGAGGAGCGCACGGCCTTGGCTGCGGGCCGTCGGCGCGCGCCGGTGTGCCGTGGGCCGGTGAAGGCCACGGGTCGGCTCGGCTCGGGCACAGCGCGGTGCTTGGGCGAGTACGGCAAAGAGGGCACGGGAGATCTTCGGGGGGTAGACGACTCGGGTGCAGCCGCACCACCGAAAGGGGGGTCACAGATACCCACCGGAAGGCGGCGATGACGACTGGCTCACCACCTTGCATGACATCGCGGAGGCCTGCAAACCGAACGCCCTGAAAGGTTCCGTAAAAAGGTCTTTGGTCCTGCCACATCGGCCACATCCGACGCTCAGGTCACAGGTGTCCCAGCCAGAAGGTGGCCTCGGTCACGGCACGGTCATGGCACGGTCACGGCACGGTCACGACGCCGGGCTGGAGCGGCCCTCTCGAGGGCCCCGCGCGGGCGTCAGAGGGCGACGTCCTCCAGCATCTCGGTGACCAGCGCGGCGATCGGGGACCGCTCCGACCGGGTCAGCGTGACGTGGGCGAACAGCGGGTGGCCCTTGAGCTTCTCCACCACCGCGACCACGCCGTCGTGCCGGCCGACCCGGAGGTTGTCCCGCTGGGCGATGTCGTGGGTCAGCACGACCTTGGAGTTGGCCCCGATCCGGGACAGCACGGTCAGCAGGACGTTGCGCTCCAGGGACTGCGCCTCGTCGACCACCACGAACGCGTCGTGGAGGGATCGGCCCCGGATGTGGGTGAGCGGGAGCACCTCCAGCATGCCGCGGTCGAGCACCTCGTCGATGACGTCCTTGGAGGTGATCGCGCCGAGGGTGTCGAAGACGGCCTGACCCCAGGGCGACATCTTCTCCGACTCCGAACCGGGGAGGTAGCCGAGCTCCTGGCCCCCGACCGCGAACAGCGGCCGGAAGACGACGACGCGCTGGTGCTGGCGACGCTCGAGGACCGCCTCGAGCCCGGCACACAGCGCCATCGCCGACTTGCCGGTGCCGGCGCGGCCGCCGAGCGAGACGATGCCGACCTCGGGGTCGAGCAGCATCTCGAGGGCGATCCGCTGCTCGGCCGAGCGGCCGTGGATGCCGAACGCCTCGCGGTCGCCCCGCACCAGGTGGACGTGCTTGTCGGCGCCGACCCGACCGAGGGCCGTGCCGCGCTCGGAGAGCAGCACCAGGCCGGTGTGGCAGGGCAGCTCGCGAGCGGACTCGATCTCGGTCCAGCCGTCGTCGTACAGCTCGTCGAGGACCGCGGCGGGCACCTCCAGCTCGGCCATGCCGCTGTAGCCGGGGTCGGAGTCGCCGAGGTGCTCACCGTGGTACTCCTCGGCGCGGAGGCCCACGGCGGAGGCCTTGATCCGCATCGGCAGGTCCTTGGAGACCAGAGTGACGTCGTAGTGCTCGTTGGCGAGGTTGCGGGCGACGGCGAGGATCCGGGTGTCGTTGTCGCCGAGCCGGAACCCCGACGGCAGCGAGGCGGCGTCGGTGTGGTTGAGCTCGACCCGGATCGAGCCGCCCAGGTCGCCGATCGGGACGGCCTCGTCGAGCCGGCCGTGGGTGACCCGCAGCTCGTCGAGCGCCCTCAGCGCCGTACGCGCGAAGAATCCCAGCTCGGGATGGTGCCGTTTGGCCTCGAGCTCGGTGATCACCACCACCGGCAGGACCACCTCGTGCTCCTCGAACCGGCGCAGGGCGCCCGGGTCGGACAGCAGCACGCTGGTGTCGAGGACGAAGGTTCGGGAGCGCTTCTTCTGCGTCGGCACCGGACACCTCTCACGGACCGGTCGGGCACTCCTCGCCCGGTCCCTTTGGCTCAGCTGGTGGACCGGGAAGGAACCCGAGGACCGGAGTGCCGGCCCCCTGCGCACGGCGGAACCCGCCACGCTGTCTGGCCGTGATCTCTCACGAACGGGCCTCCCGATTCGGTGAGGTTTCCCCTCCCCACCGATGCCGCGAACGTACGCCGCAGGTGGCGCGAATCACGTTCGACACGCCTGAACCGCCGGTGAACAGTGAGCGGCGTCAGCCGCCATAGCGCCGCTCACGCATGGCGTAGGCCCGGATCGCGCGGAGGAAGTCGACCTTGCGGAAGTCGGGCCAGTAGGCCTCGCAGAAGTAGAACTCGCTCTGCGCGCTCTGCCACAGCAGGAAGCCGCCGAGCCGCTGCTCTCCCGAGGTGCGGATCACCAGGTCGGGGTCGGGCTGGCCCTTGGTGTAGAGGTGCTGGGCGATGTGGTCGACGTCGATGACGTCGGCCAGCTCCTCGAGACTCGTGCCGCGCTCGGCGTGCTCGTGGAGGAGCGACCGGACGGCGTCGGCGATCTCGCGGCGGCCGCCGTAGGGGACCGCGACGTTGACCAACAAGCCGTCGACGTCGCGGGTGGCCTCCTCGGCCTCCTTGAGCCGGGTCGCCACCTGGGTCGGCAGCAGGTCGAGGGCGCCGACCGGGTGGATCCGCCAGCGTCGTTCGGCGGCCAGCGCGTCGACCGCGTCGACGATGACGTCGAGCAACCCCTCGAGCTGCTCGGGGGGCCGGTTGAGGTTGTCGGTCGACAGCAGCCAGAGGGTCACGACCTGGACCCCGACCTCCTCGGACCACTGGAGCAGGGGCTCGATGTTGGCGGCGCCGGCGCGGTAGCCGTGGGTGGTGTCGCGCCCGACGCCTTTGGCCCAGCGCCGGTTGCCGTCGAGCATCACGCCGATGTGCTGGGGGATGCGGTCCTTGGGCAGCGCCCTGAGCATCCGCGCCTCGTAGGCGGGGTAGAGGAGGCGGCGAACGCGCTCCTTGGCTTCCCCGATCACCGGCATCCTCCGATGGTAACCACCCCGAACCCCGGCATGGCCGGAGGTTGCCAGGGTCTGCTGCCCGGATGGCGCGTAGTGTCGTGTCATGAACGACTCGATCCGAGCCGGGCTCGACTCCCTCGCCGTGTCCCTGGCGGAGGTGAAGCCTCGGCTGCGGGGCTGGCTGCACCTGGGGACCGCCCCGGTGACCCTGGCCGCGGGGATCGTCCTGATCGCGCTGTCACCGACGGCGACGGCCCGCTGGGGCTCGGCGGTCTACGTCGTCTCCGCGGTCATGCTGTTCACCACGTCGGCCGTCTACCACCGCGGACGCTGGTCACCCCGCGTGGGAGCCCTGCTCCGGCGCGCCGACCACGCGAACATCTTCCTGCTGATCGCCGGCACCTACACGCCGTTCTGCCTGCTGCTGCTGTCCGGCACCACCCGCATCGTGATGCTGTCGGTGATCTGGACCGGCGCCCTCCTCGGGATCATGTTCAAGGTCTTGTGGATGGGAGCGCCTCGCTGGCTGCACACCCCCGTCTACATGGTGTTCGGGTGCGCTGCCGTGGTGGTGCTGCCCGAGTTCGCCCGGGGCTCGGAGCGGCTGGGCGTGGGCCACGGGGTGGCCGTGATGACCTTGATCGCGGTCGGGGGCGCGCTCTACCTGCTGGGCGGGGTGGTCTACGGCTTCCGCCGACCCAACCCGTGGCCGCGCTACTTCGGCTTCCACGAGGTGTTCCACACCCTCACCATCCTGGCCTTCGTCAGCCACTACGTCGGCGTCTCGCTGGCGACGTACTCCTCGCACTGAGCGAGCGGGCTGAGCGAGCGGGCTGAGCGAGCGGGCTGGAGACCTCCGTCACTCCTGGCCCGATCGAGGAACAATCGGGTGCCCTGACGCGTCAGACCCGAGGTATGTCCCAGAACCCGCACACCCTGAACTATCCGACCGTGGTCGCCGGCGCGGTCGCTGCGGCGACCGCGACCGCGCTCTCCACGCAGCTGGGCCTGGTCGGCACCATCCTCGGCGCCGCGGTGGCCAGCATCACCTCCGCGGTGGTCACCAACGCCCTGGCGCACTGGATCGCCCGCATGCACAGCGCGACCCGGGACCGCGACCCGGCGCCGGTCCGGCAGGTGCTGGTCGGTGTCGCCGGGATCGTGCTGGTGGTGATGGCCTTCCACACCGGGCTCGACCTGGTGAGCCGAGGCCTGCCGACCCACGGCTTCGCCGGGCGTCTGGTGGCGCAGATCGGCCTGCGCTGACGGTCAGCTCGAGACCGGCCTCACCGGGACCCGGACGGTGAACGTCGAGCCGCGGCCCGGGCTCGACGAGAGCGCGATGCCGCCGCCGAGCCGGGTGACGATCCGGTGGGAGATCGCCAGTCCGATGCCGGCACCCGACAGCCCGTCGACCCGGTCGCGGCTGCGCCGCACGATGTCGAAGACCACGTCCTGCTCGTCCTCGGGGATCCCGACACCGTCGTCCTCGCACACCATCTCGGCGAAGTCTCCGTCGCGCAGCACCCGCACGCGCACCTCGCCGCCCGGCGGGCTGTACTTCACGGCATTGCCGACGACGTTTCCGTAGGCGCGGGTCAGCACGTCGGCGTCGACCAGCGCCGGCACGGGGTCGGGCGCCTCGAGGGTCACCGTCACGCCGCGGGCGCGGGCCTCGACCTCGGTGTACCGACACGCCTCGCCGACGAGGACGACCACGTCGACCTCGCTGGCGGTCTGGTCGAGGCTGCCCTCCTCGACCCGGGCCAGCGCCAGCAGGTCGTCGACGAGACCGGAGAGCCGCTCGGCGCTGCGGCGGATCGCCACGACCGGATGGGCGCCGGCGTCGGCCGGCAGCCCCTCGGACTCGAGGAGCTCGGTGTTGAGCGTGATCGCGGTCAGCGGGGTGCGCAGGTCGTGGGTGATCGAGGCCACCAGGTCGCGTCGGTACTGGTCCAGTTGCCGGAGCTCGTCGAGCACCTGGAGATCGTGATGGCGGACCTCGAGCTGACGGACCAGGACACCCAGCCGGCGACCGAGACCGGCCAGCGCGTCGCGCTCCTCGTCGGCCCAGGGGCGGTCGTCCGCGGCCCGGAGCACGAGCAGGGCGCCGCGGACCGTCGTACCGCTTCCGATGCTCGCGAGCAGAGCCTGCTCGCGGCGGGCCAGGTCGGCGACCCGGCCGAGCAGCGGCCGCTCGTCGTGGGTGAGCGTGGAGTCGAACCGCCAGCACTCGTCGACCAACGGCTCCACGAGTGCGCAGATGTCGGGCCCGAGCCGGTCGCCGACGTCGAGGGGGTACGACGCCGCCTCCATGTGCACCCCGGCCACCTCCGCGCAGGCCCAGACGCCTCGGCCGCGCAGCAGGTCGGCCACCCCCGGCGCCACTGCCCGCAACAAGGCGACGACGTCGAGCTGCTGGGCGGCCAGGCTGAGCACTGACTGGGCGGCGTCGGACATCCGCAGCTGCTCGGCCAGGGCGTGGTTCTCCCGGACGAGGGAGAGCGCCAGCCGTGCCTGGTCGGCGTACAGCTCGACGAGCTCGCAGGCAGCGGCCTCGAGATCGGCGGGGTCGATCTGGCCGACGGTCGTCAGCACCCCGAGCAGCTCACCGGACGGGGTGCACAGCGGCGCGAGCAGCAGGTCGTGGGACCCGGGCGAGCCGGTGGCGCCGGACGGGTCGTTGCTCGGAAGGGCGACGTAGGGCAGCGCGCCGCCACCGGTGACGTGCAGGCGTCCCAGCTGCTCGGCGTGCTCCAGGCTGCTGGCGAGGTCGTCCCGGCGCCAGCGAAGACCGGGCAGCTCGTCGGGGTCGGCTGCGGGGAGCGTGCCGGCGACCGCGATGACCTCGAGCCACTCGTCGTCGAGGACGCCGCTGACCAGGGCGCTGTCGGCGCCGGCGATACTGCGGACCGACTCCGCGATGCGCGTCAGGTCGTCGACGAGCGGGGTGGACGTCTCCCCCTCGGTTGGATCCCCCATCCGAAACCTCGTTCTGCTTCGCCGCTCCCCCCGGACGCGGTCGCGGCAAGACTAGAGGAACCGAGCATCCTCCGGAGACAAATCCTCGGGGCTCGTCACCGGGGCGGCACAGACCATCGAGCGGCACACGTACGCCGCGGGGCGACCGTCGACCGGGCCTCGCCCCTCGAGCAGCGGGATGCCCGCGACCGCCGCCTCAGCGACCACGACGGTCGCGCCCGGCCAGGCTCGGGCCCGCCGCTCGAGGTGGTCGCGGTCGGCGCCCTTCGGTCCGACGACCGCGATCTCGGGCGCCCCGACAAGCACCGCCTGGGCGGCTGCCAGGGACCAGCCGGCGAACCTCGGCGCGCGCCGCGCGAGGTCGGCGACGCCGGCCAGGGCCTCCTCCGCGGCGTCGCTCCAGCGGCCGTCACCGGTGAGGGCGTGGGCGGCGAGCAGGGCGTGGATCATCGCCGAGGTGCCGGACGGGCTGGCGTTGTCGCTGGGGTCGCGGGGCCGCGCGACCAGCCGTTCGCCGTCGGAGGGGGTGTCGTGGAAGCCGCCGTCGTCGGCCCGGAACAGCCGCAGGGCCGTGTCGAGGAGCTCGGTGGCGCGCGCCAGCCAGCTCTCGTCGGCGGTCACCCCGCACAGCGCGAGGAAGCCGGCCGCGACCGCGCCATGGTCCTCGAGCACCCCCAGCGGCGCGCCGACGCGACCGTCGCGGGAGACCCGACGCAGCCGGCCGTCGACGAGATGGACGTCGGCCAGCAGCGCCCCCGCCAGCAGCGCCGCGTCGACGTACCGCTCCTCGCCGAGCAGCCGCCCGGCGTCGCAGAGGCTGCTGATCGCCAGCCCGTTCCAGGCAGCGACGACCTTGTCGTCGCGGGCCGGGCGCACCCGGGTCTCCCGCGCGGCGAGCAGGCGACGTCGTACCTCGTCGAACCGGCTGGAGTCGTCCGGGTCGCGGAGGAGCTGGAGGGTGGAGGTGCCGTGCTCGAAGGTGCCGGTCACCTCGAGCACCTCGGCGGCCCAGGCGCCGTCGTCCGGGCCCAGCACCTCGGTCAGCTGGTCGGGGGTCCAGACGTAGAAGCGGCCCTCCTCCCCCTCGCTGTCCGCGTCGAGCGCGGAGGCGAGGCCGCCCTCGGAGGTGGTGAGCTCGCGCAGCAGGAAGTCGCCGGTGAGCCTGGCGACCCGATCGCCGATCGGCGTGCCCCAGCGGGCGTAGAGCCCGAGCAGCTGGGCGTTGTCGTAGAGCATCTTCTCGAAGTGCGGCACCACCCAGCCGGCGTCGACGCTGTAGCGCGCGAACCCGCCGCCGAGCTGGTCGAAGATGCCGCCGCGAGCCATCGCCGCCAGGGTCCGGTCGAGCATCCGGCGCGACTCGTCGTCGTCACGCCTTCGGAGCAGCTCGAGCACCATCGACGGCGGGAACTTCGGGGCGCCACCGAAGCCGCCCCTGCGCTCGTCGAAGTCACCGGCCAGCGCCTCCACGGCGGCGTCGAGGTCCTCCGAGGTCAGCGGGTGGCCGGTCAGGGTCACCTCGCGGGCCAGGTGATCGGTCACGGTCGCCGCGGCTCGTCGTACGTCGTCGGGCTGGCCGCGCCAGGCCGCGGTCAGGGCGGTCAGCACCTGGCGCAACGACGGCTGGCCGTGCCGCGGCCGGTCGGGGAAGTAGGTGCCGGCGAAGAACGGCCGGCCGTCGTGGTCGAGGACGACGGTCATCGGCCAGCCGCCCTGCCCGGTCAGCGCGACCGTCGCCTCCATGTAGACCGAGTCGACGTCAGGCCGCTCCTCGCGGTCGACCTTCACGCACACGAACTCCGCGTTGAGCTGGGCCGCGGTCGCCTCGTCCTCGAACGACTCGTGCGCCATCACGTGGCACCAGTGGCAGGCGGCGTACCCGACTGACACGAAGATTGGTGTATCACGACGCTTCGCCTCGGCGAACGCCTCGGGTCCCCACTCCCACCAATCCACTGGATTCTCCGCGTGTTGGAGCAAATACGGGCTGGTTGCCGAGGCGAGACGGTTGGCCATTCCTGTGACTCCTGACGAGTGGCACGTGTATCACTCTTCCCTGAGTGATACACGAGAGTGATACACGAAACCGGCGTACGATGGTCCTCCAGCCTAGGAGGTTCTCGTGGCCCCGCCGTCTCGACCGAAGCTGCTCGCCCAGGGCAAGCCGCGCACGATGGGCGGCAGTTCGCGGCCCTGGCGAGTGCGGCTCTACGCACCGTCTCCGGGCAGCAACAAGTACCAGGTCATGTTCCGGGCGCCGGCCGGCGAGGGCGAGCCGTGGAAGCGGGTGCTTCGCCGCGCTGCCTCCGAGGACGAGGCCCGCTCGATCTTCGCGCAGGCCGAGACAGCACTCGACACCGAGCAGGCGACGCCCGTCGGCGCTGACGTGCGCGCGTCTCGAACGATCCGGATGCTCGGCGAGGAGTACCTCAAAGATTCAATCGAGCGCGGCAAGCAGCCCCGCACCATGGAGGGACGCGAGTCGCGCCTCAACGCCCACATCCTCCCGACCATCGGCGACGTCCCGTGACGAAGTGGCGCGTCGAGCACAGCCGCAAGGTGATGGAGAAGGGCTCGAAGACACTCCACTCCCAGCGCGGCCGCGAGGACCTCCGCGGCCAGTTGGCCGCGATGCGCAAGCTGGCGTGGCGGCTGGGCTGGCTCGACCGCAGCATCGATCCACTGGACGGACTCGAGATCGGACGAGCAAACGTGCATCACGGAGCGACGGCCCAGTACGTCGACCCTCGCCTGCGGCCCGAGACCCGGCAGGTGCGGGCGATGGCCGCCGCGGCCGACAGGCTGTGCGGACCCGAGGGCACCGACCCGCTGATGACCCGGCTTCCCCTGTTCGGTACGAAGATCCGGGTTGCCGGCTTCGGCGGACTGCGGCTTGGCGAGCAGAACGCGCTGCGCGCCGTCGACGTCTTCTTCGACCGTGGCTACGTCCACGTCAACGGCTCATGGATCACCCCACGCCGAGCGGCTGGCTTCCGCGGCCCGGTGAAGAACCACACGCTCCACGAGGTGCCGCTGCCCAAGTCGCTCATGCACGACGAGCTCCTCCCCCGCGTCGCCGCGCTCCTAGGATTGCCCGCGGACGCGGCGATGCAGCGCGTGCTCAACGCCCAGGAGGAGGAACGCCAGCGCCGCGCGTCCCTGGCAAACCGGGAGAATGACCGGAGCCTCGCCTGGTGGAACTACCCCGTAAGGCCCGGCGACGAACTGTGGCTCTTCGTCGACACCGTCACCGGCCTGCCGGTGAAGCCCGAGATGCACAACGAGCGCTGGCACCGCGTCCGCGCGTGGGTCGATGAGCACGACCCCGACAACGCCTGGCCCAAGACCATCGTCTACCGCAACCTGCGCCACCACGCCGCCACCAGGTGGTTCCACGAGGAGCTCGGCGAGCCCTGGGAGGTCGTCGCGCAATACCTCGGCGACAAGCTCACGACCGTCCTGAACCACTACGTCCGCGCAGGCGAAGACGCACTCCGCGACTCAGTCAGCAAACTGGCGGAGTTGTAGATCGCGAGATTGCGTCTCCCATGTCGCCCACACCGCCCACTATGGGCCACGCGGGTCTGAAGCGGCGACGGTCGTTCGCGCGCCGGCCATGCGATCCGGCGAAGACGTGAACATGCGAAGAGTCGAGCCTGTGCGCTGGTGAAGATCGGTCGACCCCTCGCTCCGTGGAGAACAACACGGAGCGAGCGCTTGTGACAGTCTTTGCCCGTGACACATGGGTGGCAAGCGCGCTTTGCTGAATCTTACGGACAACAGTCGCCGCACTTTCTCGGGGGAGACTCCGCTGCGTTTGATGTATCCCTGGCTCGGCTGAACCTCGCGGCGGGATCGGTCGTTGAGATGCCGAAGGTTGGCGTCACCGCAATCGTCGGAGCAAACAACGCGGGAAAATCGACCCTGCTCCGAGAAGTAGTGAACGCGGTCAGTCACCACCCGGGTCATCCTGAGGCTCCACGACTGCTCTTGCAGAGCGTAGATCTCACCCGAAGTGGCGGGGTAAGCGACGCCATCGCCTGGATCGGTGATCATTCGACGTTCATCATTGCGCCGCAACAGGCGATGTTTCACGCCTCGCGTGGCGCAACTCTGCACCCGAACAACGTCGCCAACGCGTGGCAACAGCAAGATGCCTCGTTGGGAGAAATTGCCCAGGTAGTTGTCCACTACAGCCACGCGCAGGATCGGTTTAGTTTCGGGGGCGCGGTGGAAATGCGCGCTTCCGTCACGGACCCGCCGAGCCATCCACTACATGACCTGCAGGATTCCCGCGCTCTTCTCGACGAGCTGAGCGACATCACTCACACGGTATTCGACCAGCGGCTAACGCTGGACTCGTTGGGTCGCATGATCCAGTTGCGGGTCGGTACGGTCGACGTCCCGGCTCCTCCCGTAGACGACATTTCTGTTGAGTACCGAGACGCGATGTCGTCCCTCTCACCTCTCGATCAGCAGGGTGACGGGATGCGGGGCTTCATGGGGCAACTCCTGCCCTTGGTCACGTCGAGTTTCAAGATCATCGCGCTCGATGAGCCGGAAGCGTTCCTGCATCCGCCACAGGCGTACGGACTTGGCCAACAACTCGGGCGGCTCGCTGTTGCGAGTCAAGTACAAGTGATCGTTGCTTCCCACGACCGAAACCTCCTCGCCGGTCTCCTCGATTCCGGCGTCGACGTCTCCGTGGTGAGGCTCCAGCGCAACGGCGCAACAACACGGGCCCGTCAACTGGATCCCGCGAGAGTTACCGAGCTTTGGAGAGACCCGGTGCTGAAGTACACCAACGTCTTGGACGGCCTCTTCCACCGCGCGGTGGTCCTCAGCGAGGCGGAGGCCGACTGCGCCTACTATGCGGCAGCTCTTGACGTCATCTCGGGGGGCGACGTCAGAGGTCGCGATCTTCTCTTCGTGCCGACCGGAGGAAAGGACGGGATGGCGCGGGTCGCAAGTTCGCTCGTCGCCGTTGGCGTTCCAGTTGTGGCCACGGTCGACCTTGATCTCCTCAATGACGAGAGCAAGCTCCGTCGCCTTGTTGAAGCGCTCGGGAGAGCGTGGACGGATGACTTAAGTGCTCTCTGGCGCAGAGCAACCAACGATCTTCGCGCGCGTCGAGAGCCGGCGCAGGTGCGGGACGTTCAGACGGCCATCGAGGCCGTGCTCGCTGGGCACGAGGCCGAACCCTTCACAGCGGAGTTGCAGACCCAACTTAATGCTCAACTTCGGACAAGTGGATCGCGTTGGGAGCCGATGAAGCAGTACGGAGTTGCAGCTTTCAAGGGGGGCGCGCGGCTCGCTCTCGACGCTCTTCTTGATCAGCTTGATGAAATGGGTGTCGTACTCGTCAAGCCCGGGGAACTTGAGCGACTCGCGCCCGAGGTGGCGGTGGGTAAGGGCCCCGAATGGCTTCCGGCGGCGCTAATGGCTGGAGCCCACAGCAATCTGGATACACAATCTCACGTCTCCAGGATCCGCGAGGCCGCCGACCGACCCGATTAGAGGTTTCTCCCGTCCTGCACTCTCTTCCCCTAGACCCAGCAGGTTGGGCGTGCCCACCCTGGACCAGGTCCAGAAGTGTCACCGGAGAGCAAGGATAAGACTAGAGACTCCTCTGTTTGCACATGCTCGTCGTTGATCGACACTGGACTCTCGCCCTCGAGCACACCCTGGCTGACGAGGAGGAGGTTGAACTTCGCTTACGGCGAGACTCCCTCCGCCTCCGTCCACTTCCACAATGCGATCTTCACAAGCTCCTCAAGATGGGCAGGCAGGACCGTTCCTTTGAGCGCAGGACCCCAAGCGTCACCGCGACCGCACTCTCCCGCTTCGGAGGCACCTGAGAGGTCTCCAGGTACGGCTGTCGCCACTTCAGGATTGAAACGTCGGGCATGCCCCAACCCTACGAGTGAGATCCCCTCCGGAGCACGAGCGAGGCCGAGCCGTCTCAGGCCGTAGCAGCCGTGAGTCATTCCGCCGGGTCGCGGGCGCGTCACTCTCGCTTTCCGTCCTGAGGTGCCCATGTTGTGCAGGTTCAGGCGATGGCGATCGGGGTGAGGTCATGCGCTTTCGTTGAGGGTGGCTTGGACGAGGGCTGCTGCCATCCAGGCCATCACGTCGAGGGCGGTCTCTCGGTCGACACCGCCGATGTCGGTGCTCCAGATGACGGCGTCGGCTCCGAACAGTGGGGTGAGGGCGATCGACAACCGGTCGCGCGCCTCTGGGGGAACGTGGTCGGGTAGACTTTCGAGCAGTGTGGCGATCCAGGTGTCGCGGTTCGTGCTGGCCCGACGGTCGATCTTCTCTGTGCCCGGGGGCGCGAGTGAGAGACGCATGAAAGTGCGCAGCTCGTGCTCGTGGTCGAAGGCCCATTCGCCCATCGTGCGGACCAGAGTGGACGCCTGGCCGGGAAGATCTTGGGGAGCCTGGTTGTCGGGCTGGTCGAGGGCGGGCGGCTTCAGGCTCGCGCCGTCGACCAGCGGCATCGTGGCGTGCACGAGCACGGAGTCGTTGTTGGGGAAGTACCGGTAGGCCGTTGCGCGGGAGACGCCTGCGAGGTCCGCGGCCGCCTGCACGGTGAGCGGGCCGCCGGTGCGCAGCAGCTCGCGGGCGGCCTCCGACAGCAGGCGGCGGGTGCGTTCCCGGGCGCTCGGCCTCCGCGGCTCGGGTGCTTCAGGCGTCATGGCATCGCGGCCCCGACGTCGGCCCGGTCGGTGACACCGAGGGCGAACTCGTAGGAGGCTCGGACCAGTCGCAGGATGACGTCCCGTTCGGCCTGGTCGCGGGGGGCATAGAGCATGGTGATGCTCGGTGGCGCCTGGTGGGTGTGCACGAGGTAGTGGGGCTCACCCCAGCCCGCCTCCTGTGCGGACCTAGCCAGGTGAGGTGGGAGCGCGGCGTGCAAGCTCGAGTCGCCGCCTGCATGCCCGTGACAGAACTCGCGGCCGATCAAGAAGGCGTCGCTGGGACCGGTGTCGACGTCATCGGTCAGCACCAGGGCGCGTGAGCCTTCGACGGCGATCCGCGAGGCCTGGACGGTCACGTGCGGCCAGGTCGCCGCTTCGGCCAGGACGGCGTCGAGCTCGCGGGTGGTGGAGGGCTGCTGGTCGAGCTGTGAGTGCGGCAGGGCGGCGGTGGCATGGGGCCGGTCACCGAACCTGGTTGGCAGATCCATCTGTGTCATGGTCTCAGCCCTCCGCCCAGAACAGCTCGACCGGGATGCCATCAGGGTCGTGCACCACCATGGCCGCGTGGACCGGTTGGTCCTGGTCGTGGATGAGTCCGTGCTCGACGCCAAGGGCGTCGAGTCGACTGGCCCACGCGTCGAGGTCCGACCGACTGTCGACCGCCAACGCGACGTGGTCGAGTCCGGTACGGCGCTCGTCGAAGCGCTCCAGGTCTGCCTGCGGGTGATAGTCCAGTCCGAGGAACAAGAACGTGTCGGGACGGTTGATCACCACCGTATGCCCCCCACCGGTGGGGTGCGCCTCGACGAACACTCGGACCATGCCGAGCACCTCGGCGTACCAGCGCACGCTCTGGTCGATGTCGCCGACGGTCAGTCCGAGGTGGTGGATTCCGGAAAGGCTCGGCATCGTCGTCGTCGCTGCGTCGGTCGGGGTCGTGGTTGGCGCAACTGTCATGGTGGTCCTCCTCGTTCAGGTGTGAGGTGATGGGCGGGATCAGGGGCGGTAGGGCTCGGTGGCGTAGCGGGCCATGACCTCGAGCACGTCGGAAGGAACGAGCACGCCGTCAGGGCCGGGTCGCAGGTCGGCGAGGTCGCGGAAGTAGCCGAGGTAGCGCTCGGGGGTCACGCTGCACAACAGCGTGGCCGGCGCATCCGCGTCGGCGTTGAAGAACGTGTGCGGGTCGCCGACGGGCGCCGTCACCAGGCTGCCCGCCTCGGCCAGCAGCTCCTCGGAGCCAGAGCGGAACCCCACCACGCCGGACACCACGAAGAACGTCTCGTCGTGCTCGCGGTGGACGTGCTGAGGAGGCCCCGGCCAGCCGGGGGCGATGGTGCACTCGGCCACGCCGAACCGTCCGTCGACCCCCACGCCGTCCTCCAGGATCCGGAACCTGACCGGTCCGCTCGCGAAGGCCTCGCCTCCCCCTGGTGGTGTCATCCGTACCGTCATGTCTTCCCCTGGTGATACACAATGTCTCATTTTGAGACACTACGTATCATGATTCTATTGTGCTTGTTCGTCAAGGGTCGAGGCGAACGATCCTCGAGGCTCCACGTCGATGACCGGCACGGCGCCGACCACGAGGCCCTCGGCCCGCCCGACCCACCTGATCCACGAGTCAGGCAGGCGAAGTCATGGCACAGAAGGAACCAGCGTCTTTCCGCCGGGTCAGTGTCGCTGTCGCCTCTCGTGCCGACGGGCGTCTGTGATGACTCCCGGGTCATCGGCGGCCTGCCGCGGGTCTACCCGGTGAGGACCAGTCGCTGGCGGGTCGCTGCTGTCAGGCAGACAGCGAGCCCGAGCACGCCCACGTCGCGCAGGACCAGGTCCGACAAGCCGTTCGTGATCGTCAGGGAAGTCACGATCTCGATCAGGAGGAGCGCCGAAAGGGCCGCGACGACCCGCACGGCGATTCCCGCGAACATGGCGACCGCCAGCATCAGGAGAAACCAACCGTGCGCCAGCACGAGCAGCACGAGGAGCGTCGAGCCGGACACCCACGGGACGTATCCGGTCCACAAGGACGGCTGGACCAGTTCGTGGTAGCCGAACCACGACAACACCAGACCGAGGAGGACGCGGCCCACGGTGGGTGCCCAGTCTGTCGCCAGTTGCCCCGCCCGTTCGACCGCGCCCGGCGGCGAGGCCGGATGACCCGCGGTGGTGCCGTCGCGTGTGGGGAGTGGGGCCTTGGCCGCAGTCACTGCACGATCCTCCCGTGGGCGTCGGTGACCACGACACCGTCGTCGCCGAGGTTGTAGTCGGAGTTGCCGCCCTCGTCGCCCATGGATGCCTCGACGACGTAGACCCGGGCACCCCCGGCGTAGACATGGGCAGCCCCCGGCTGGCCGCTGACCCCGGCCTTGACCGAGATGCCCGAGCCGGTTCGGTGGACCGAGATGGACAGACCCGTCATGGCGGACTTCGCCGCGGCACTCGGGGAACCAGGCCAGACCTGGAAGGAGTACGACGCGAAGCTCTGGGACGCCAGCAGCGGTCCCGGACTCGCTGAGTGACTCGCCGGGCCACCGCCACCCGTGGGCGGTGTGGAGGTGGCACTGCTCGGGCTGGAGGGGCTGGTCGGGGTGGGCGAGGCGCTGGGTGCCGACGAGGTGGCGCTGAGCGCCCCTGGTGGTGGACCCGCGTGACGCGTGGACCAGCCGTGCACCGCCAGCAGGCCCCCTGCCACCGCGGCGGCAAGGAGCAGCGTGGCGCTCCTCGGGCCTACTGAGCCACCGGATGTTCGCATTCACTCACAACCTCGGACGAGCCTGTCGCGCGACCTCGACTCCCACGCTAGCCAGCGAGTCTGGACGTTGCCTGAACGCAACCAGTGAAGTTCGCACGACGCCGACCGGCACCGTGGGCGCTTCCTCGCGCTTGTGGCGAATCCCTCCAGCTCATGACGAGGCACCCGTGCCGTCGGGGCAGGAGAAGGAGGCGTGGCAGTTCCTCCACCGCGAGGACCCGTGGCTGTCGAGGCGGGCCACGCGGACAATGGCGGGAGGACACGGAGGTTTCCATGCAGACGCACGCATTTCCGTCCAGTCCCGATACCCGGTCGCCCGCAGGGGCCGAGGTTCGGCGCCTCGTCGACGGCCCGACGGGCGGCATGATCCACTCGACCGTCCCGGCTGGTCAGGTTAATCGGGCGACCGTCCACGCCACGGTTAGTGAGTTCTGGTACGTGCTCTCGGGCGAGGGGGAGATCTGGCGACGAGACGACGTGGGCGAGGAGACGACTCGGCTGGTGGCAGGCGTTTCCATCGATATCCCGGTCGGCACCGCATTCCAGTATCGCTGTCTGGGCGACGACCAGCCACTCCGGTTCATCTGCGTGACGATGCCGCCGTGGCCCGGCCACCGGGAGGCGACCGTGCTCGAGGGCCCCTGGACGCCGGCGGCTCCCGATGGTCGGGAATGGGTGTCCTGACTCCGTGCGACGCTCCGCCGGGAATCAGCGCGATTCCTCGCTGCGTCGGTCCGCGTATGCGCCGGCACACGATGACCCGCTGCGGTGCCAGCGTTCCTCGATCAGCTCCGCCGAAACGGCTATCGCAGAGGCTTCCCGCGTCGGGCCCGTCTAGCGCCTCTGCATCTGGACTCGCGGGCCCCACAGCGCCCACCAAAGTCGTGTCGGAATCGCGGGCTGGTTCACCTCACCCGGCATCGCTGAACTGGGCTTCAGGTGTGCGAACTACCTCGGTCCGTCGTGCCGGCCGACGGTGACGTCCCGAACCCTCTGCTGTCCGCCCCGCGCCTTGTTCCTTCAGTCCAACCCCCAAGCCCCCAAACCGTCATCGCCGACCATCAACGGCTCCCGACTCCGCCCTCCAGATCGCCCATCTCACCCTCCCGCTCAAGCGGCACGCATGCTACGAAAGTTCGTAGTGGGACGGGCGCCGACGTGGCCGCTGATGCGATGAAGGAGCGGGGCCTCCGCTCCTCGTGCCCCTGGCGGATGCTGGGGGTGCTGACGTCTTTCACGACGAAGGAGGCCCCTGATGTCAGAGTACGCAGGCCGACAGTTCGTCGGTATCGATCTGCACCGTCGCCGCGACGGTGTTGGTGCGGACCACCGAGGGTGGCGATGTCCTTGGAGGCGGTCCGGATCCTCAACGACGTGGACTCGCTGAACCAGGTGATGGCGCGGGCTGGGTGAGGATCCCGAGGTGGTGCTGGAGGCCACCTATGGCTGGTACTGGGCGGTCGACGCCCTGCAGGCGGCGGGTGCTCGGGTGCATCTGGCGCATCCGCTGGGGGTGAAGGCGTTTGAGTACCGGCGGGTCAAGAACGACTTCCGCGATGCCGCGGACCTGGCCGACCTGTTGCGGATGGGGCGGCTGCCGGAGGCGTGGATCGCGCCGCCGGCCACGCGGGAGCTGCGGGAGCTGGTGCGGCACCGGGCCAAGCTGGTCGGGCTGCGCAGCGGCTGCAAGGCCGAGGTCCATGCGGTGTTGGCCAAGTGCGGGATCCGGGTGCCGATGACGGATCTGTTCGGCCTGGAGGGCACCGCGCTCCTCGACCATCTCACGGCTGCCGGCCCCGTACGAAGCGCGGGTGCAGTCGCTGCAGCGGCTGATCGAGGACCTCGAGGACGAGATCGACCTGTTCGCCCGACTGGCCCGCGGGCAGGCTGGTCGCCGACCCCGGCTACACCGCGGTGCAGCAGCTGCCGGGGGTCGGGCCGATCCTGGCCGCGGTGTTCGTGGCCGAGGTCGGCGACGTGACCCGGTTCGCCAAGGCCACCCAGCTGGCCTCGTGGGCCGGGCTGACCCCAAGCACCACGAGTCCGACACCCACGTGCATCGGGGCCGGATCACCAAGCAGGGCTCCCGGCTGGTGCGGTGGGCAGCGGTGGAGTCGGTCAAACGGATCGGCCCCACACCGTGGTCGGCGCCTACAAGGCCCAGGTCGCCGACCGGCGTGGGAAGAACGTCGGCACCGTGGCCGCGGCCCGCAAACAGATCGAGCTCGTCTACTACGCGCTGCGCGACCACCACGTCCGCGCCCTGCACCCGCCGGGCAGCCCACGCCGCCAGCCCGGCACAGGGCACCACGGCGAGACACGGGGCGGCGGCGTGAGACCCCAGACTTCGACGACCGGCCGCGAGGCCGTGCAGGTCAAGACCCCCGCGATACTCCGACGAGTCACGTGGTGGCGTGGTCGACCCTTCTGATTGACCCCGACCGGCCGTCGAACACCCACGCTTTGCGCACCCCATCATGCGGCCCGACGCGTGGCTACCTGCGCGCGTCGGCGACCCCGAAGGGATGACCGAGCAGCACCAGCTCGCTCCACCCGAGCCGGCAACCCCGGCGATGATGAGAACCCCGCCCACCACGACTCCGAGACACCCACAGGAGAACCGAACCCCAGGCCCCGACAACTCCACAGCATGCGCCAAACGGGACCGGCGTCAAGGCCCTCCGGCCGCTCCGCGGTCGGGCTCCGCCCGAGCCTTGACCCCGACCCCTACCTCGGCGCGCTCACACGCCGGGTCGGGGCCAAGAAGATGGGCCAGCCACACCCCTTGACCGGCCCCGCTCCTTCAGGGATGACCTGCGGTTTCACGGTTGTTGATGGCTGTTGAGGGAGGTGATTTCGATGCATGGCGGCATGAAGATCTACCGCGGCGCAGCGGCCGCCGCTCGACACTACGTCGAGGCCGATCGGTCCCGGGCGGACGACTACTACCTCGCCGAGGGCAGCGGCGTCGCCATGCACTTCAATGCGACCCCCGATGGCGTCGAGCGCCGAGCCGACATGGACGGCGAGACCTACGAGCAATGGGTCGCCGGCTACGACGTCGAGACCGGCGCGGCGAAGGGGCGACTGCGGACGGACGGCAAGGGCGTGCGGTTCGTCGAGGTCACCGTCAACGGGCCGAAGACCTGGTCGCTCGCGGCCGCCCTGCACCCGGAGATCGCCGAGGCATACGACGCTGCGCAGATGGCGGCGGCCGAGGAGATCATCGGCTGGCTCGCCTCGCACGCGACGACCCGGGTCGGGCCGCGCGACGCCAGGTGCAGGTGCCGGTCGAGCAGGTCGAGGCGGCCGTCGTACGCCATTTCACCTCCCGGGCCGGCGACCCTCATCGACACCTGCACCTCCAGATCAACGCCCGAGTTTTCGCTGCCGGCGCCTGGCGAGGACTCCACACGGTCGGGGTTCGCGACAGCCTGGAGGCGATCAACGGGATCGGGCACGCGGCGGTGATGACCAATCCGGAGTTCCGAAAGGCCCTAGCGAGACGTGGGTTGACACTGGACGCTGAGACCGGCGAGGTCGTCGAACTGGCGCCCTACACGGGAGCGTTCAGCGCACGGGCGAAGCAGATCGAGGCGAACATCGACACCTACGAGGCCGAGTGGCGCTCCGATCATCCGGGCGAGGAGCCCGGGCCGGCGCTGCGGCAGGCATGGGATCGGCGAGCGTGGGCCGACGCGCGGCCGGACAAGGTGGTACCGACGAACGGTGAGGAACTGCGGCACCGCTGGATGGAGGAGTTGCACGAGCTCGGCTACGTCGCTCCGGCGCCAAGCGCTCCACTACCCGTGTTGCGGACGGGCGCCGTCGACCGCGACGGCGTCGTCGAGCTGGCTCTCGTCCGGCTGGGCTCACGTCGCTCGGCGTGGAACGCGGCCGACGCCCGGGGTGAGGTCGAGCGGATCATCGCCGCAAGCGGAGGCGTGGTCGACGGAGCCGTACGCCGTGAGTTGGCAGAGGATCTGACCGCTCGCGTCATCGCCGCCTCACGCCCGCTACTCCCCAGATCGGACGTGCCCGAGCACGTGCGTTCGTTTACGTCGGTCGACGTGCTGGCGGTCGAGCACGAGATCGTCGACCGCCTTGCGACTCGTGCCGAGGCCAAGACGATCACCGTGATCGAGGGCGCGGCCGGGGCTGGCAAGACCGCCCGCCTCGCGGCAACCCGCGAGCGCGCGATCGCGGCCGGGCGTCGGATGGTCGTGGTGACACCGACTCTCAAGGCGGCCCAGGTCGCAGAGGGCGCAATCGGCGCGGCGTCGTACTCCGCAGCCTGGCTGCTCCACCAGCACGGCTTCCGCTGGGACGAGGACGGTCGGTGGAGTCGAGTCGACTCCGCGCCCGACGTCAGCGCCCGACTACGTCGAGGCGACCTGCTCGTCGTCGACGAGGCGGGCATGGTCGACCAGGACACTGCCCGCGCGCTACTCCGCCTGGCCGACGAGACCAAAGCACTCGTGATGCTGGTCGGCGACCGCCATCAGCTCCCCGCCGTCGGCCGTGGCGGGGTCCTGGATCTGGCGATCAGGTACGCACCCGATCGGGTGCAACAGCTCGACGGCGTACGCCGCTTCACGGATCCCCGCTATGCCGAGCTTTCGGTGCGGATGCGGACGGGCACCGCGCCCGGCGAGGTGTTCGATGAACTCCTCGCCCACGGCGAGATCGTCATCCACGGGAGCGACGTCGAACGGGCACGCCGCCTTGCCGCTGAAGCCAGCGTCGGCAAGCTCGTCGTCGCCGACACCCGCGAGCAGGTGGGCCGGATCAACGCCTTCGCGCACCGGATCCGCAAGGCGACCGGTGAGGTCGACGAGCAGGTGCTGACCGCGGCGGGTGAACGGCTCGGCGTCGGCGACACCATCGCGACCCGGCGCAACGACCGCGATGCCGACGTCGCGAACCGCGAGTTGTGGACCGTCGTCTCGTGCGATCGCGGCGCGCTCACCGTGAGGGGCGAGGCGGGGACTCGTGTGTTGCCGCCCGACTACGTGCACCGCGATGTGGAGCTCGCCTACGCCGCGACCGCCTACGGCGCGCAAGGCGCCACTGTCGCCGAGAGCCATGTGCTGGTCGGCGAGCACAGCGGAGCCGCGTCGGCGTACGTCGGGATGACGCGTGGCCGCGAGCGAAACGTCGCGCACCTGGTCGCCGAATCCGTCGAGGATGCGCGCAAGCAGTGGTGCGACGTGTTCGCGCGCGATCGTGCCGACCTCGGGCCGGCGCACGCGCGCGAGGCTGCGGTCGAGGCGATCGAGCGCTACGGACCGAGGGCTCGCAAGCATCGGCCGGTTCCGAGCCTTCCGCCCGAATTCGACCACCGCCGCCCCGCGCCGTCGTCATCGGGCCCGGGCATCGGATTCTGAAGCGCCATCAGCGCACAGCAGCTGCTGGAGCACCTGGCCGCGGGGAAGACGTTCGAGCTCAGCCCGTTCGCCACAGCCTGATCAGTTGCTCGCCGACGTCGAGCCTGTCGCTGTAGGGCTCGACCGTGACGCCGACGACGCATCCAGGTCCGCTCGGCGCAAGCACAACGGTGTGGCCGCTGCCCAAGTCCGCCCACCTCCGTGCGAACGCGACTCCAGCGTTCCACGTTGCCGGGGCGGCCGGGTGCCGCGACGTTGCCAGTTGAGTGGCGAGCCGTTCGGCGACCTTGGCGACGGTCGCTGCTGGCTTCATCCCGTCGCCGTCCGCAGGCGACTCTGGGGGCCGCGGGTCAAAGCGCGTCCGGATGAACCGCACCCGCGGCTCCTTCGGAGCCGGCGCCCTCCTTGGCACTGCTTCGTGTCCGCGGACCCACGCTTCAGCCGTGAACGAGTCGTCCCCTCGGCCCAGGATCCGCACGGTGTCCGGGTGGGTCGGTCCCCGCGCGATCACAATCGGCCACGTCCACGCCTCGCGGACCGCGGCCGGGAGGTCGAGCTCCTCCCACACGTCGACCAGGAGGGGGCCGTCGATCCAGCGGATCATCTCCTCGGGCGAGCCACCTTGGAGCAACTGCTCGTAGACACCCTTGCGCTGTGCACGGTCGTGCATGTCCCACTCGCGCATCGGCCCGTCGCCGACGAGGTCGGGGAACGCCAAGATCGCGAAGCAGTCAGGCGTCTCGACGTGCCAGAGGGTGCTCGGCACCCAGAAGTGCCCGACTCCGGGCGCTTCGTGCTCGACCCAGTCGATGAGCCGGCGCAGGTTGAGGTCGTCACCCGCGGCCTCGAGGATCCGCGCGGCGACCTTGAGCGTTGGCGACTTCAGACCTCGCTCGTACGCCGACATCGTCGCCTGCGACGTACCGGATCTGGCGGCGAGCTCGGCCTGCGTCAGACCGCTGGCACGTCGCGCGACTTCGAGCAGGTACGCCCGATCCATCCCTCGACGATATCCGATCGAACGTATTCGGCCCTCTGGACGGCAGAGCCCTCACACCTACCTGTCGCCCACGATCCTCGCGGGCCAACGCCTGACAGGAGGAACCATGAACAGCAACACCCACGACGTTCCCTTCCACGCGCGCCACGACGACGAGCTCCTCACGCTCGATGACGTCGCCGAGATCCTGCGGACACCGGTCAACACCGTTCGCTGGTGGCGCCAGGAGGGCACCGGGCCGGAGTTCTTCAAGATCGGCCGCCGGCTCTACACGACGGTCGGCGACCTGCGGACCTTCATCCGGATGCAGCGCCTCGCCTCTCAGCCGGTGCTCGGCAAGCCGAAGGCGGTGTGAGACCCATGGACGACCCGCGCCACGTGTTCCTCAGCGCGAGCGAGGTGATGGCTCGCTACAGCTGGGGCAAGACGAAGGGCTACCAGAACCTCAAGGACCGGGAACTCGTGCCGCCGCCGGTGATGACACATCCGGATCGGTGGCGGCTCGATCAGCTCCTGGCGTGGGAGGAGAAGCGGATGGCGCTGGCCGAGGCCGCCCTGGAAGCGCTCCTCGAGCCCGACCGGGCGGAGACGGCCGTCAGCGACCTGCTCCCCAAGCCAAAGCGGCGCCGGTCCGCTTGACCCATCAGGGCCTTAAGGCGGCGACCGACTCGACGAGGCCGTCACGTTCGAGCATTGCCAGGACAGCAGCGAACGTTGCCGGAGGGTTGCCTCGGGAGTCCGCGATCCGCTGAACCGCCCCGTAGACCGAATCACGGCTCAGGTCGATCTGATCGAGGATGAAGTCGTCGGCCGACTTCGCCTCCATGTCCCACTCCTCCAGGACGGTGGACGGGAAGTCCTTCAGGTTGTGCGTCACGATCACTTGGGCGCGTGCCTTGATCGCTGCCGCGAGCACGTGGCGGTCGTCGGGGTCCGGCAGGTCGACGGCGTCGACCAGGGCTCGTAGCCCGTCACGAGGCAGTCTCGGACCGCGCGGTTCATCAGGTCGCGCGTGCGGACCAGCCGCTGCGGATCGAGGTCGGGCCGATTCGTGGCTAGGTTGCGGAAGACCTCATCGAGGATCTGGTCGGTCCACTTCGCCTGGACAAGGCCCGCTTGAGCGACGCGGATCAGCAGGTCTCGGAGCGTGCTCGGGTAGAGCACGTTGGCGTCGTAGAGGACGACAAACGACACCTCAGAGCAGGCCCATCTCTTGGTTGAGCCGGGTCAGCTCGTCTGCGGCCTGACGGCGCTCCTGGTCGTCGCGTGCCATGTAGGCCATCAGCGACTGCGCCTTGATCCGCCGGTGCTTGCCCACCTTCCGGTAATCGATCTCGCCAGCATCGAGCAGACCGATGAGGAACGGCCGGCTGACGTTGAGCAGCTCCGCCGCCTGCTGGGTGGTCAGCTCGGCGTGAGCAGGCACCACCGACACCCCCTGCCCCGCAGCCATGTGCGCCAGCACCTGGGCGAGGAGCTCCACGGCACCGCGCGGAACAACGAGAGTCTCCTCAGGGTCGGCGGCGACCACGAGCCGGATAATGCTGTCGGCGTGCTCGGCCAGGTAGCTCTTGACGTGAGGCAGCGCCTCGACAGCGGTGTTGATGTCGGACTCGTCAGGCTGTACGGGCGTGAGCGCCAACGCGGTCATGGTGTCTCCTCTCCTGAGTGCCCATTATTCGCAATATTCGAAGCAAACGCAATAGTCGCTGCGTCTCAACACAAGCCTCGTCAGCCGAGCATGAGAGGTGCGCTCGGCTGCTCGGTCGACTTCAGCGGCGCGACCGGCAGGATTGACGTCGTGAGCGACCTGCAGGCCGAACTCGAGAGCTTGAGGCGCGAGAACGCGCGCCTGCGCAAACTCCTCAAGCTGACGGACGCGGAAGCTGCGCCCGCTCGCGGCACCCAGGCAGCGTGGTTCGACAAGGCACCGGGTCAGGTGGACGCGCGTTCCTCCTCGCGGGCCAAGGTCGAGTTCTATGCCGCGTTGTTCGGCGCACGACGTGACGTCTACGCCGTGCGCTGGGAGAACGCCCGCACCAGCAAGTCGGGATGGATGCCCGCCGTCGAGGGCGGCTGGCGCAAGGGACGCTCTGCCTCCGACATACGACACCTGCCTCTCACGCCCGAGGTCCTCGCCGCGCATCTGACCGGCGACGTCCACATCGGCCTCTATCCGATGCTCCCCGGCGACCAGACCTGCTGGCTCGCCGCCGACTTCGACGGACAGGCCGCGATGCTCGACGCACTCGCCTACCTGAAGGCGGCCCGAGCTGTGGGCGCGCCCGCCGCCTTGGAGGTGTCCCGGTCCGGGATCGGCGCCCATGTATGGATCTTCTTCACCGACCCCGTACCAGCAGCCACCGCACGCCAACTCGGGACCGCACTGGTCCGCGAAGCGATCGCCATCCGTGGCCGGATGGACCTGCGCTGCTACGACCGGCTCTTCCCCTCCCAGGACGTGCTGCCCGGTCAAGGACCCGGCAACCTGATCGCGGCGCCACTCCACGGCAAGTCGCGAAAGCTCGGCACCACGGTGTTCCTCGACCTGGCCACGCTGGAGCCCTTCGACGACCAGTGGGAGTACCTCTCCACCCTGGAGCGCCTCACCCCGAAGCAGGTCACGAAACTCGCCTCGGCACTCCGCGAGCCGACCGTAGGGGCACACGTCGACCGGACCCAGCCCGCCCGGTCGACGAAGACCCAGCCGAATCCGGCACCGATCGTGCACCTGAGCCTCGACGGCACAGTGAGGATTCCCGGCTCGGAGCTGAGCCCCTCGCTGTATGCGACCTTGAAGCACGCAGCGTCGACGTACAACCCGGAGTTCTACGACCGCCAGCGTCGCCGCCAATCGACGTGGAACGTCCCGCGGATCATCACCTCCTACGACGAGACGCTCGACGACCACCTCGTCCTCCCGCGCGGGCTACGCGACACCGCGACGCGACTGATCGAGGGAGCCGGCAGCAAGGTCGAGGTCGACGATCAGCGAGTCACCGGAGATCCTTTGGACCTCTCGCCGACCTTCGACCTCAGGCCGCAGCAGCAGGACGCAGTGGCAGCCGTGCTGCCGCACGAGTTGGGGCTCCTGGTCGCTCCGCCCGGCTTTGGGAAGACCGTCATGGCGTGCGCCGTCATCGCCCAGCGAACAGTTTCCACGCTGGTGCTGGTCGACCGCAAGACGCTCGCCGACCAGTGGCGCCGCGAGATCACCGACCTCCTCGGCGTCAAACCGGGGCAGCTCGGCGGCGGCCGATCCAAGCTCACCGGCAAGATCGACATCGCCACTTTGCAGACACTCGCCCGCCGATCCGACCTCGCCGACAAGCTGGGCACCTACGGCCAGGTCATCGTCGATGAGTGCCACCACGTCCCGGCAGCCGCGTTCGAGACCGCCGTCCGCGCGATCCCAGCCCGCTACTGGGTCGGGCTCACCGCCACGCCTTACCGGCGCGACGGCCTCGATGACCTGATCGGCTTCCAACTCGGCCCGGTCCGCCACACCTTCACTCACGCCGACCCCGACACCCTCGAAGGCGCCGGTGCCGACCGACCCCGTCCCGTGCTCGTCGTCCACGCCACCTCGTTCCGGCTGGACGACCCCGTCGATCTATCCATCCCGGGCGCCATCGCAGGCGTCCACCGCGCGCTCGCCGAAGACCAGTCACGCAACGAGCAGATCCTCACCGATGTAGCAGATGCCCTCGGTCGCGGCCGCCGCTGCCTCGTCCTCGCCCAGCGAACCGGCCACGTCGACCACCTCGCCGGGGCACTCGCCGAGCGAGGGCTGGACCCGGTCGTCCTCAAGGGCGGCATGGGCGCCAAGCAGCGCGCCGCAGCCATCGGGCGGCTCAACCCATCCGAATCCGACTCGCCGCTACTGGTGGTCGCGACGGGCCACTTCGTCGGCGAAGGCTTCGACTGTCCCGCACTCGACACGCTGTTCCTGGCAGGCCCGGTCTCGTTCAAAGGGCGCCTCGTCCAGTACGCCGGCCGCATCCTCCGAGCGCATCCGGGCAAGCAGACCGCCGAGGTCCACGACTACCACGACATCGACGTGCCCGTTCTTGCCGCGGCGCTGAGCAAGCGAGCACCCGGCTACCTCAGCCTCGGCTTCCCTGATCCACGCAAGTCCACGTGACTGGATGGGTCTGGGCTGCCAGCTTGGGCCTCGGCCGGCCGGCGACCGTTCACACCATCCGTCAGCTGCCAGAGCGAAGGCCGCCGATAGCCTTGTGCGCCGTGAGCAACGTCGTGGAGTCGGTCAATGCCTGACGGACCCAACCGCACTTTTCGGCGGATCTTCTCTCGCCGCGAGCTCCAGGCCCTGACCGGCCAGCGCAGCTTCGTGCGAGGACATGACTACGCGCTCGACGGCCGGGTCCACAAGCTGACGGCGGCTGGCGAGCAGGTCGACGCGAAGGTGCGGGGCTCCGCGTCGTACCAGGTCCGGCTCTGGGTCGAGGACGAGGAGGCGGCATGGGCGTGCACCTGCCCGGTGGGCCGGGAGGAGCGATTCTGCAAGCACGCCGTCGCGGTCGGACTGGTGGCCACCGGCGCTGTCGAGCTGGAGGACGGCGGTGACTCCGCCGAGGACGTAGATCTGGCCGACTACCTCTCTGACCTCGACCACCAGGCACTGGTCGACCTGCTGCTGGA
The DNA here is from genome assembly GCA_963820015.1 of uncultured Actinomycetota bacterium. Lineage (GTDB taxonomy): Bacteria > Actinomycetota > Actinomycetes > Propionibacteriales > Nocardioidaceae > Nocardioides. Next base: position 433,776 of record CAWFYO010000014.1, read on the forward strand.
GCGTGCTGCCGCAGATGACCTCTTCGACGCCCGGCTACGCGCCGCCGCCGCCAGCAAGCGCGGCGGGCGCCCGGACCTGGCGTCGTACCGGCAGGCTCTCGCCGCGGCGTTCGAGACCAATGACTACGTCGGCTACCGAGAGGCGTACGACTACACGACCGGCATCATGTCTGTGCTCGACGAACTGCAACTTCTCCTCGATGAAGGCCACGCCGAGGACGTGATGGCGCTGAGCGAGTACGCCGCCGACCTCGCCGAGGACGCGCTGGGCTACGTCGACGACTCCGACGGCGGGATGTCGCTCGTGGCCGAACAGCTACGGGGCCTGCACCTGACCGCGTGCGAGGAGGCGCGACCTGAATCCATCGCGCTGGCCCGCACCCTGTTTGAGCGGGAGCGTCACGGCGGCGACCTGGAGGTGTTCTACGGCGCGCTGGAGACCTACGCCGATGTGCTCGGCGAGGTGGGCCTGGCGGAGTACCGACAACTGGCACAGGCTGAGTGGGACACACTGCCCTCACTTGGACCCGGTGACTCGGAGCACTCCTGGTCCTCTGCCCGCTTTCACCTCACCCAGATCATGCTCTCCCTCGCGGACCTCTCTGGAGACGTCGACGCGGTGGTGGAGGTGCTGGCACACGACCAGTCGTCGGCCTACCAGTTCGTCAAGATCGCTGAAGCATTGCAGGGTGCGGCACGGCACGACGAGGCGCTCGGCTGGGCCTTGAAGGGCTTGTCACTCCACGGATACGACGATCACCGATTGGTCGAGTTCGTCGCGGAGGAGCACCACCGGAACGGCCGACCCGACGAGGCGGTCGCCGTCGTGTCGCGCGCCTTCGAGGAATCCCCGAGTGTGGAGACCTATCGCCGGCTGAAGGAGCAGGCGATACGCGCCGGGCTGTGGCCGGAGCACCGCGACCGCGCGATCCGACTCCTACGGAAGCACACCAAGAGCACGCGCGACAGCTCCCTCCTGGTAGCCGTCCTGCTCCTGGACGGTGAGGTCGAGCAGGCGTGGCAAGAGGCCACCGCCCGCGGATGCCGCCGGGACCAGTGGCTTGAGCTCGCCCGGCTCCGCGAAGACGCCCACCCCGACGACGCCATCCCACTGTGGCGGGAGGAAGTGACTCGCGAGATCGCCGCGATGAGCAATCCCTCGTACGCCAACGCCGTCGCCCTGATCGAGCGGATCGGCCGCCTGATGGCCGCGGCGGGGAACGGTCATGAGTTCACGCCCTACGTCGCGGAGCTCGCGACCGAGCACAAGCGGAAGCGGAACCTGATGAAGCTCTTCGCCGAACGAGGCTGGTGAATCGGAACCTCGCGACGGGGGCAACCAAGTCTGACCCGGCCGCATCATCGTCTGCTCAACGGCGGGTCGGGTCACCGCGCGCTGAGGTCGCGCAGCCTCCTCGGTCGCGTGGTCTCCCCTACCCGACTCGGCCGAGCCGAGGAGACCAGGACAACTCTCGCGTGAGGTGCGCTCAGGAGATGAGTTCTGAGAGAAGCGTGAACCATTCCACATGGCTCGTGCGCACGACTGGGAAGTTGGCGGTGGTCCAACGTCGCGATCTCATCCACTCCGAGGCGCTCGGCGAGAGCGACCAAGGACGCTGCCGTGGTCCCGAGCGGGAGGTCGTCGTACCGAGCGACCATCTCGGCCATGCGACCGGCCTCGGACTTCGCGAAGTTCAGATCAGGGCCGCCTCACCAGCTCTTTCGCGATCTCGACGAGAACCATCGCTCGCCGGACGAGAGGCTTCGCCTTGGCGAGCGTGATGAGCCTGGCGCCGTACTCGACTTCGCCCTTCATCGAGATCAGTTCTCGCAACGCCTTCTCTGCCGCTGATGCATCGCGGTGAGCACCGAGCGCCTGGCGCAACTCCTTCACCGCCTTGGCATGGTCCTTCGCCTTGCTGGTCTCCCCGGTCAACGCCGTCACGATCGCGTCCTTCGCGCTGATGCCGGCATGGATCGCATCCCCAGCGGCCGGAGTCGCGCGCTCGAGGTCGAGATTGTCCTGAGCTGAGTCCAGGTACTCCTGCGCCTTCTGGAGGAAGCTCTTGACGTGGTTCCTGCTCTCCATGTTCGTCATGACGCCACCCGACTCCGACGCGGCATCGTGCCGACCAGGGCGATCCCGTCGCGCAATATCTCGGACACGACCGGCTCGCGGTCCTCTGGAGCGAGCTTGAAGTGGTCGCCGGTCAGGTGCAGGACGTCGCAGTCATTGCCGAGGCGATCATGGACCTGCTGCTGCAGTTCGGCCCGACCGTCCCACGCCTCGGGGGCGATCACGACGAGGTCGACGTCGCTGTCTGCGTGGGCATCGCCACGAGCAACTGATCCGAACACGATGACAGCTTCGACGCCTCGCACGGTCTCCTCCACGACGCGAGTCAGCATCTCGATCGGGCTGGCCAAGGAACGCAGTGGGGCGATGGCTGCATGGCCTTCGTTGATGCGGTGCACGCCGGCACGCCCGACGGCCTCCGTCGTGATCAGCCCCAGCCGATCGAGGTCTCGCAGCGCCTGCTGCACGGCACCCAGACTGTGGCGATCCGCGACCAACGCGTGCACGCGCCGACCGGTCAGGGGCGCGCCAGTGCGAAGCAGCACAGCGAGCGCCGCACCGCGCGCTCCAGGCATCAGGCCGCCGAAGGGTTCACCGAAATCCATATGAACAGATTACTGCTCAAGTGAACAGACATCTAGTCATAGACCGAGTGCGCAGACTTCTGTCGTTCGGGGCCCAGAACCCGTGATCTGGGCCGACCGAAACCACCGATACGCCAAGGCGCACCCGCAAAAATTCGACTTCAAGCGATCCGAATCCTCAGATTCATTGGCCGTAAACGTTCGATTTCATCCTACGCGAACGTTAGAGTTTGCGCATGACGAACTACCTGCCCCGGATCGCGGACCGGGAGATCGAGGCCCGGCTCAGCGTGATGGGTGCCGTCCTCATCGAGGGACCGAAGGCGTGCGGGAAGACCGCCACGGCATCGCAGATCGCCAACACCATCATCCGTCTCGACGAGGATGCCGCGGCGCGCGCCCAGCTCGATTTCGATCCTCAAGCGCTCTTCGCCGGGGAACCGCCGATCCTGTTCGACGAGTGGCAGGTCGCCCCGGACATCTGGAACCGCGTGCGGCGCCAGGTGGACGACCGCGACGAGAAGGGGCAGTTCATCCTCACCGGATCCGCCCGACCCCGCGACGACGCGAACCGGCACTCCGGGGCGGGACGGTTCTCGGTCATGCAGATGCGGCCGATGAGCCTGTTCGAGTCTGGCCACTCGACCGGGGAGATGTCGCTGGCCAGCCTCCTGGACGGCGAGCGCCAGACGGGCCTGGGCACGCACCTGTCCTTCAACGAACTGCTCCGACGCATCATCACCGGCGGTTGGCCAGAGCTGCTCGACGCCGACGAGGACTTCGCACGCGACTGGCTGGCCGACTACCTGCGCCAGGTCGTGGAGGTGGATGTCCCAGAGATGGGCCACCGCCGAAACCCAGGCAATCTGCACCGCCTCCTCGAAGCCTTGGGTCGCGGCGTCGGACAGCCAGTCAAGTTGAGCGATCTGGCCAAGGACGTCGGGGGCGACGGCGGGCCGATCGCGTACGAGACGCTCACCGGCTACCTCGATGCACTCACTCGCCTGTGGCTCACCGACGACTCCGCGGCCTGGCGACCTCACATGCGCTCGCGAGCCCGACTCCGCACCGCGCCCGTGCGCTACTTCGTCGACCCCTCGATCGGACCCGCCGCGCTGAACATCGGCAGTGCCGAACTCAAGGCCGATCCCCTGGCCTTGGGCTTCCACTTCGAGGCGCTGGTCATCCGTGACCTCCGCATCTATGCGCAGCTGCACCGAGGGCGCGTCGACTCCTGGCGCGACGAGAACGGCAACGAAGTCGACGCCGTGCTGACCGCTCGGGACAACAAGTGGGCAGCCTTCGAGGTCAAGCTCAACCCACGCGACGTCGACGCCGGGGCCGCGTCCCTGCTCAAGTTCGCCGGGAACGTCGACACCGACCGGCACAAGGAACCTGCCTGTCTCGGCGTGATCACGTCGACAGGCGCCGGCGGCCGCCGGTCCGACGGCGTACACGTCATCCCGATCGGATGCCTGGGGCCGTGACGACCGGTCACCGACGACCGCAGCAACCCCGTTAAGAATCGGCCGGAAAGTTAACATGTCTTCGCGACGTGTCAGGTCCTTCAACACGTCGAGATCGACTGCCACTGGGTTGCCAGTGATGGGGCCGAAGTGATGCACGAAAGTGATGCACGAAGCCCCGGAATCGATGTCCAATGGCGGCATCCGCCGATCCGTCGCGAACCGCGACTAGGCCGCTGACCTGCGGTTTCACAGATTTCCGTCGACAGCCACCATCGATGAACCTCGTGGCACCAGTGGCAGGCGGCGTACCCGACGGAGAGGAAGACCGGGACGCCCCGCTGCCCCGCCTCCGCGAACGCGTCGTCGCCCCACTCCCACCACTCGACCGGGTTGTCGGCGTGCTGGAGGAGGTAGGGGCTGGTCGCGTTGACGAGGCGGTTGGCCATTCCTGTGACTCCTGGCGAGTGGCACGTGCATCGCCTTTCCTCAGGTGATGCACGAGAGTGATGCACGAAGCGGATTCTCGGGAGTCCGACGCGACTCCCACCCGTGTCCACCCTAGGAGGGACGCCGGTGGCAGCACGGAAGAAGCCAACGCTGCTTGCACAGGGCAAGCCGCGCACCCAGGGCGGCAGCGGGCGACCGTGGCGGGTGCGGCTCTACGCGCCGGAGAACGGTGGCCCAAAGTATCAGGTCATGTTCCGAGCACCGGCCGGCGAGGGCGAGCCGTGGAAGCGTGTCCTCCGGAGAGCCAGCTCCGAGGCCGAGGCGCGCAAGATCTTCGACCAGGCCGAGGCCGCGCTGGACACCGAGAAGGAGACGCCCGTCGGCGCGGACGTCCGGGCAGCACGGAAGATCCGCAATGCTCAGCGAGGAGTACCTCAGGGATTCGATCGAGCGCGGCAAACAACCGCGGACGATGGAGCAGCGCGAGTCCAGGCTCAACGCCCACATCCTGCCGACCATCGGCGACGTGCCGGTCACGAAGTGGCGTGTCGAGCACAGCCGTCGCGTGATGGAGAAGGGCAGCAAGACGCTCTTCTCCCAGCGCGGCCGCGAGGACCTGCGCGGCCAGCTCGCCGCGATGCGCAAGCTCGCGTGGCGGCTGGGCTGGCTCGACCGCAGCATCGACCCACTGGACGGCTTGGAGATCGGGCGACCCGTCAGTTGGAGGCGACGGCGGCTGCGGCCGACAAGCTGTGTGGGCGGGGCGGCACCGACCCGCTGATGACTCGGCTCCCGCTGTTCGGCACGAAGATCCGCGTCGCCGGCTTCGGCGGCCTGCGCCTCGGCGAGCAGAACGCCCTGCGCGCGATCGACGTCTTCTTCGACCGTGGCTACGTCCACGTCAACGGCGCGTGGATCACCCCGCGAGGTGCCGCTGGCTTCCGGGGCCCGGTCAAGAACCACTCCTTGCACGAGGTACCGCTCCCCAACTCACTGATGCGGGACGAGCACCTCCCCCGCGTGAAGGAACTCCTCGGCCTGCCCGCGAGGGCGTCGCTCCAACAGGTCGTCAACGTCCAGGAAGCGGAGCGCCAGCGGCGGGCGTCGCTGGCGGCCAAGGAGAAGGACCGGAACCTCGCCTGGTGGAACTACCCGGTTGCACCCCAGGACGAGCTGTGGCTCTTCGTCGACACCGCCACCGGCCTGCCCGTGAAGCCCGAGGCCCACAACGAGCGCTGGCACCGCGTGCGCGCCTGGGTCGAGGAGAACGACCCCGACAACCCTGGCCCAAGACAATCGTCTACCGCAACCTGCGCCACCACGCCGCCACCAAGTGGTTCCACGACGAGCTCGGCGAGCCCTGGGAGGTTGTCGCTCAGTACCTCGGCGACAAGCTCACGACTGTCCTCAACCACTACGTCCGCGCAGGCGAGGACGCCCTCCGCGATTCCGTCAGCAAGCTGGCGACCCTGTGAAGCGGTGCACAGGCGGTGATATGACGCACGTCCGCTGCTATCGGAGGGGTGCCACTCAAGCTCTCCGGCTGATGGGACTGGCCGGGATCGTTTCGCGTCAGCTGGCCGCGTCGCGGACGAGTGCGGTGTCGACGAATTGTTCGAACCGGACGATGAGTCCGCCTCGCACGATGAAGTGATGGGCCACCCGCACAGCCAGGGCCTTGCTGGTGGTCCGGTTCCGGGCTGTGTAGCGGGCGAGCACGACGATGTTCTCGCCGTCGACGATGTAGATGTCGTCGTGGGCGGTCCAGTCGTCCCACACGGCGGCCAGCTTCTCCATGACGTTGGCGGTGACGCCTTCGGGTGTGCGGTAGGTGCCGGCGAGCGGGAATCCCGCCATCTCGGTCCACTCGACATCCGGGGCGAGCGTTGCGCGCAGGGCATCCAGGTCGCCGGCCGCCGAGGCGAGGTACTGGCGTCGTACGACGTCGGCCGGGCCGGGCTCTGGGATCAGCCCCATGACATCTCGCCCTTGGCGACCTTGGTGCCGAGGCTTGCGGCGATCTTCAGGCCGGTGTCCGGGTAGACCGCCAGGAGCGATTCCTCGGCCTCGGCTGCGTCCGCGGATGCGGCGACGGTCTTCTCGAAGAGCTCGAGGTACTCGCGGGTGTGGCTGATGGCGGTGAGGTCCGTCGGGGCACCGGCGATCCGATGGCCCGCCACGACGTACGCCGGGTCGAGCGCCTCCAGCTCGTCCAGTACGCGGATCCACTCGGCCCTCAGCTCCGGGGTCGCGCTGTCGGCGGTCCACACGTGGAGCCCCTCGAACAGCAGCACGCCGCCGAACAGCGAGCGCGACGCCGGCTCGAACAGGTGCCACGACCGGTCGCCGAGCAGGTCGCTGCCGCGTCGTACCTCGATCGTGGTGCCGTCGACGGTAAGCGAGGTCGCGGTCAGCGGGGTCAGGGCGACCAGGCGGGTCGGCAGGTTCGGACCGAGGTGCGCCCACGCCCGGAGCTTGCCCTCGTAGCTGTGCTCGATGTGCTCGATGACGTCGGCCGGAGCCAGGAAGACGGCTTCTGGGAAGGCGTCGGCGATGACCTCGGCCCCGAAGTAGAAGTCCGGGTCCCCCGCGCTGAGGACCACGGCCGTGAGCCGCTTGCCCGAGTCGAGCACCTCGGCGACGATCCGGTGACCGTCCGCGCGCGTGAATGCCGCGTCGACCACCAGCGCCTCGGTCTCTCCGGTGACCAGCACGCTGGTCTTGTTCAGCGACGAGTCCGCGGCATCGATGACGGTGTACGTAAGGTTTGACATGCTGGTAACCGTAGGATCAAGCCGAACGACATTCACGGTGATGACGGGAGCACCGATGGTGAAAATGGGACATCCCGCTATCCGCCGCGTGCGTTTCCTCCCGCCCGAGACCAGCACGGGCGACATCGAGATGAACACCCTCAGAGGGATCCGTGACCGCGGCGGGCCGCAGGAGTTCCTCACCCCCCAACGCCTGGACTTCGACCTGCTCGTGCACATCGAGAGCGGCTCCGCCCGGCACACCGTCGACTTCACCGACTACACCTTGGGAGCCGGCGACGTCTTGTGGGTGCACGCAGGCCAGGTCCACCACTGGGGAGCGATCGCCGACATCGAGGGGCCGGTCGCGATGTTCGGCCCGCACACCGTGGACGAGCGCACCAGGGACCTCATCAGGTCGCAACTGGATCGCCCACGAAGTCACTGGCCCGCGGCCGACCTGACGGGCACACCCGTCTCGCAGGCCCTCGCCTTGTTGGTCCTCACCTCCACCGAACCACAAGCCACACAGCGCACAGGTCTACGTCAGGTCGCGCTCGCCCATTGCCTCGCCGTGCTCCTCGTCCAACTCGCGCTCGTCGAACCGGCCGGCGCCGCGCCCCCACCCGGGCCGACCCACGAGGCCTACACCTGGTTCCGCGACCACATCGAGGAGCAGTTCCGGAACTGGCACAAGGTCAGCCAGTACGCCGACCGTCTGGGCTACTCCACCCGCACCCTCAACCGCCTCGCGCGACAGCACACCGGCATGTCAGCCAAGGAGCTCATCGACGAGCGCGTCGTACTCGAGGCGAAACGGCAGCTCAGCCACGCCGACGACTCGGTTTCGGAGATCGCCCAGCAACTCGGCTTCGACGACGCGTCGAACTTCTCCTCCTACTTCCGGCGCCAGACCCAACTGACACCGGGCACCTTTCGAAGCCAGAGCCGCTCAGCCGGTACGGACCCCCAAGAGGCGTGATCGGTCACAACACGCCGCCGCCCGCCGACTGCCTGGTGCCGATCGTTCGCGGCTAGACGGCTCTCCTGATGCTTCCGTGGGTGGTTGAGCGCGTCTGAACGAACGCACGCCGTTCCCTGTCTAGGTTCCTGGCTTGTTGAGGTCCGGAACTGAAGAGCGGAGAACGGCGTGCGCAACGCCACCCTATGGCGGGCCCTGTTGGGGATCGAGAATGCGGTCATCGAAGACGTCGAGTTCGACGAGGACTTCGAAGTGCTAGTGGCTCACGTTCGTCCGCGGAAGCGGGCGGGTGGCCGGTGTGGTCGGTGCGGGCGGCGCTCACCGGCCTATGACCGGGGCGAGGGCCGGCGCCGCTGGCGGGCGCTGGACCTGGGCACGATCCAGGCCGTCCTCGAAGCCGAGCCGCCCCGCGTGCGGTGCCCCGAGCATGGGCCGACGGTGGCCACGGTGCCGTGGGCTCGGCACGCGGCCGGGCACACCTACGCCTTCGACGAGCAGGTCTCCTGGCTGGCCACCCAGTGCTCCAAGACCGCGATCACCGAGTTGATGCGGAACGACCACGCAGGGTTTCGGCTGGTTGCGGTCATCGTTGGTCGATGCCGAAAAAGGCTGTCTGAACTGCGGAAACGCGTTCGCGGGATCGTTGGACGTCGTCGGCGATCATCGGCCTCGGCCGGACTTCTTGCGGACTGTTTGCGGACCGCTGGGTCACCGCGACGGCCCTCGGGAAAGGGCGGCGTCGAACAGCGTCCGGGCGACCTGTGAGGCCTTCTCGGTCGCCGCGGCACCCACTGGCTTCGCCTCGTAGCGGTCCTGGTTGCGGGCGCGTCGCAGGCGGTCGAACTCGCGTGCCGCCTTCTCCGCGGGCGGCTTGTCGAAGACGGCACGCAGGTAGCGGCCGAGCGCCTTGTGCTGGCCGGGCCCCGTTGGTCGTCCGGAAGCCGTACGCCGCCAGCATTGCCTCGCCCGTGCCGGGGCAGGCGTCGTAGGCGATGCCGTACCTGACGACGACGCTGGTGAGCAGCGGCAACTGGTTCAGGCGCTCCTCGGCCTGGGGCAGGAACGAGGTCGCACGCGCGAGATCCGTGGGCACGACATCGAGACGTCGCGCCTCGACCAGCGCCAGGACGGTCGCCTGCTGGACGCGGGTGAGCGGGGTCAGCGCCATGGCAGCTCACCGGTCACGGCGACGGCCGGGCCGTTGCGCACGTTGTCCAGGAATCCGGACGGCGCCGTTAGCTCCTCAGGGGTGAGGATCGTCGGGTTCACGGGACGGTGCACCGCGGCCTCGACTCGGGTGCACGCCTCGTAGACCGCGTCCACGTCGGGCTCACCGAGCACCATGACCTCGATGTCGTGCGGTGCCGGACCGGCATCCCCGAGCATGCGCGCGGCGAAGGAGCCGTAGAGGAATGCCGACTCGATCCCGTCGATGCGGGCAAGTCACTACGAGTACGCACCCCTGGCACACCCCGAGATCCCGGTCGCACCCGGCCATCTGCTCGTGTGGGTCTCCCGCAATGTCAAGAACATGAACCAGCTGCTCGCCCATCCGGACAAGGGCCGCCCCTTGTTCGCCGAGGTCACCGAACCCTGAGCCGTCGTCCCTCGCCGTGGGTGGTGCGGGGACCGTGACTGCGTGCCGGAAGCCTGTGGCGGCCCGACTCACGGTGCTGGGACGTGGCGGTGCGCTCCGCGCGGTCGGGGGCCAGGTCTCCGGGCTCACGGGTGCCCTGCGCAGGCGTCTGCGGCCCACCAGCCGGCTGATCGTGTCCGGCACGACCGTGATCTGTGGATTCGAGGTCGCGTCCTCCACCGGAGCCCCCAGGACGGCATGGGTATGCCGCGGCCACGGCGTCGAGGAAGATCTTCAGGGTCGTGTCCGGTCGGGTCGACGGCCACGACCGGACCCGAGCGCTTTCTGTCGAGCACGGGTCCACGAACCTCACCGATGCGGGCTGTGCTCGAGGGCGGAAGCCCGGGCTGCGTTGACGGGGGCGCCCCGAGTGTGCCCAAGATCGGGAAGCCGGACTCGATACCGGGGACCTCCCGGGCGTGGTGTCCGGAGATCCTGACGGCCGGGGAAAGGTGGTCGCGTGTCCGTACTGCTACACCGGTTGGGCGGGATCCTGGGCCGTTTCGGCGGACTGGTCGTGATGGCCTGGGTCCTCCTACTTGGGACCGTCGTCGGCTTGTCGCTGAGCCTCGGCGACAACTACGACGACTCCTTCTCCATCCCCGGCACCCAGTCGCAGGAGGGCCAGGATGTCGTCCTGGACCGGTTCGACCAGAGCGGCACGACGGCACAGGTGGTGTTCACCGCGAAGGCGGGAAAGATCACCAGTCCCGACGGCTCCCGAGCGGTCCAGCAGGTGGTCTCCGCGATCAACGACGTCCCGGGGGTCTCGATGAGCAACCCGCTGGGACCGCCCCCGGGACAGTCCAAGCCGGTGCTCTCGTCGGATCAGGGCTCCACTTTGGGGCAGGCCCTCTTCGCCCAGGCGACGCCGTCGGACGCAACGCTGGCCGCGGTGCAGCGGGCCGGACGGCCGCCGACAGGCTCGGGGATCACCACCTCGGTCGGGGGTGGCGCCTACAAGGCGACGAGCCCGCCGAGCCGGATCCCCGAGCTCATCGGGCTGACGATCTCGTTCGTCATCCTCACTGTCACGTTCGCCTCGCTCCTGGCTGCGGGCATGCCGATCCTCTCGGCGCTCATCGGCGTGGGAGTGACCGTCAGCAGCCTGGCGGTGATCTCGAATGTCGTCACCGTCAACAGCGCGTCACCCAACCTCGCCGAGATGCTCGGGCTGGCGGTCGGCATCGACTACTCCCTCTTCCTGCTCTCCCGCTACCGGCGACAGCTCGCCGAGCCGGAGATCTCCCCGGTGGTGGCGATGTCGCGAGCCCTGGCCACGGCCGGCAGCGCGGTCGTCTTCGCCGGCACCACGGTCATCATCGCCCTGACCGGCCTCGCGGTCGCCCGTATCCCGGTGCTCACCGTGATGGGGCTCGGTGCCGCAGCGGCGGTCGCGATCGCGGTGTGCGCAGCCCTGACGCTCGTTCCGTCCATTGCCCTGCTCTTCGGCGAGCGGCTCCGACCCCGGGCGCGTCGAAGGACCTCCCGGCGCGAGAAGGGGACCGGGAAGCCCGCGCCGCAGAAGGTCCAGCTGCGCACCCGTTGGGTGCGCCTGGCAACCAGACAGCCGGTCCTGACCACCGCAGTCGTGGTCGGAATCCTGGTCGTGGCGGCCATCCCGGCCGCCAGCCTCCGGCTCGCGCTCCCCGACAACAGCTCTGCGCCACTCGACACGCCGCAGCGGCAGACCTACGACGACATCACCCTGAGGTTCGGTGAGGGCTACAACGCACCGCTCACCGTGACCGCCGGCGTGATCACCAGCGACAACCCGACCCAGACGGTCGACAACCTGGCCCACGCGCTGCGTCAGCTCCCCGGCGTCGTGGCGGTGCCCCAGGCGACGCCCAACCAGAGCGCCGACACCGCCCTGATCCAGGTGATCCCGGTCGGCGGCCAGAACGCGCCCTCGACCGCCCGCCTGGTGACCGAGCTGCGAGACCACAGCGCCGAGCTGGAGAAGAAGTACGGCGTGACCGACATGCTCGTCACCGGGCCCACCGCCATCAACATCGACGTCTCCGAGCGACTGGCCGCGGCGCTGCTTCCCTTTGCCGCCATCGTCATCGGCTTGTCCCTGCTGCTGCTGATGATCGTGTTCCGCTCCGTGGCCGTCCCGATCAAGGCGACGCTGGGCTACCTGCTGTCGGTGGGCGCTGCCCTCGGGATCGTCGTCGCGGTGTTCCAGTGGGGATGGCTGGGCGGACTGATGCCGGGGGTGACGGTGGGGCCGGTCGTCAGCTTCCTCCCGATCTTCCTGATGGGGGTGCTGTTCGGCCTCGCGATGGACTACGAGATGTTCCTCGTCTCCGCGATGCGCGAGGAGTACGTGCGCTCGGGTGAACCGCGCGAGGCGGTCTTCGACGGCTTCCGTGCCTCTGCGCCGGTGGTGACGGCAGCAGCACTGATCATGACCTCGGTGTTCATCGCGTTCGTCCCAGGCGGCTCCACCACCATCAAGCCCATCGCCTTCGGCCTGGCGGTCGGCGTCTTCGTCGACGCCTTCCTGGTCCGGATGACCTTGGTTCCGGCCGTGCTCGTGCTGCTCGGGAGGCGCGCCTGGTGGTTGCCGGAGTGGCTCGATGCGAGGATCCCCTCGGTCGACGTCGAGGGTGCCGCGATGCATCGCAAGGTCGACTACGAGGACTGGGAGAAGACCCACGGCACGGCGGCGCTCGTCGCCCGGGACCTGGTGGTCCGCGCGGGCAGCACCCCTGTCCACGTCGAGGCGCCCCCGACCCGGGTGACCGAGGTGACGGTCCCGGTCGACGTCGAGCCGGTCGAGCTCGCGCGGGTGCTGGTAGGGCGCCAGCATCCCCGGAGCGGCGAGCTCGTCGTCGGCGGCTTGCTGCTGCCGGAGCAAGGCGGTGCTGTGCAGACGTCCGCGGCGTACGTCGAGGTCGGCCGTCCCGGCGACGACGAGCGGTCGCTCACCGAGCAGGTCGAGGAGCGCGCCAGGCTCAGCTCGTCCTCGCGCCGCCGGCGGCGGGAGTTCGTGGCGCTGGGGACGGCGATGGCCGAGAACCTTCACCGCGAAGTTGTCACGGTTCCCGGACATCCCGGTCCTCTGGGGCGAGCGGCCGTCCGGGCTGCGGTCATCGAGGCCGCCCTGGCTGTGGCCGGGGGCGCGAGGCTCCTGGTCCTCGTCGAGGAGGGCCCCGAGAGCAACGTGCCGGAGGGAACGGCCCTGGCTCTCTCGCAGAGGCTGTCCCGCGAGGGCATCACCGCCGTGCTCCTGCTGCCCGAGGCGTGGCGGACGCAGCGGCTGGAGGCGGCATCCGGACCGGAGGGGTCGACGGACCCGGAGGAGGCAACGCTGTGAGCAGCTCCATGACACCGGAGTCCGACGGCACCGGACGTCTGGCTCCTTGGCAGATCCTGGCGATGATCGGAGCCGTGCTCCCGCTGGCGGCGGCCCTTGTCCTGGTCTGGGCGACCACCGGCCGGCAGCAGAACCTCGACCGGATCCCCGTCGCCATCGTGAACAACGACCAGATCATCCAACAGCCGCAGCCGATGGCCGCCGGCCGGGCGCTGGCTGCGTCGCTGACCGAGCCGAGCTCGGGCCAAACCGACCTCGGGTGGACGTTGGCCAACCCGGACGACGCAGCGGCCGGCCTGCAGAACGGCTCGTACTACGCCGTGCTCACCATCCCCAAGGACTTCTCGAAGGCGATCCTGTCCACCGGGACCAGCAACCCGGTCGCGGGTCAGGTCCGCCTGGTCAGCAACGGGGCCGCGAGCTCGACGGTGCCGTACCTGAGCCAGGCGATCGCTGCGGCGGCTGCCACGTCGTTGGGGCAGCAGGCCACGCAGAGCTACCTGGGCCAGGTGTACGACGGCTTCAACCAGATCGCCTCGTCGAACCAGAAGGCCGCGTCCAGTGCCGAGCAGCTGGCGCAGGGGACTCAGCAGGTGGCCTACGGTGCCGACCAGCTGAACTCGGGCACCCAGCAGCTCGCCTCCGGACTGGCGCGGCTCTCGACCGGCGCCCGGGAGCTCGCGAACGGAACCGGCTCCCTGCGCCGCGGGGCCGACCGTCTGGACGCCGGCGCAGGCAACCTCGCATCGGGAGCCCGCCGGCTCGAGGGGGGCATCCGCGCGCTCGCCGGCAGCGCCGGCACCCTGGCGGCGAAGCAAGAGGGCTACGCCCGCAACGCCCGGCAGGCGGCGAGCGGCTCGACCGAGGTCGCGGCCGGCGCCGGACGCCTGTCGCTGGCCAGCCGGGGGATCGCGCTGAACATCCGGGTTCTGGCCCGCATCTGTGCGCAGCAGGGGGGCTCCCCGACTTTCTGCAGCGCCCTCGCGCGTGCCCGCGACCGAGCAGCCACCGTCGCCGACGCGGCCTCGGCGGTCCGGGACGGGGCCGTGGAGGTCGCCGGGGGCAACGCCCGCCTGGCCGCAGGCGCTGCTGCCCTGGCTGCCGGATCTCATGGTCTGGCCCACGGTGCCACGGCGCTGAGCCGTGCCGGCCGACTGGTCAGCGACGGAGCCGACCAGCTGAGCAACGGCACCGCCTCGCTGGCCACGGGAGCCGCGGAGACCGACGACGCGGCAGGTCGCCTCGCGACGGGCGCCGCCTCCTCCGCGTCGGCCGCCGACGAGCTGGCGTCGGGCAGCGCGTCGCTCAGCTCCGGCGCGACGTCGGCCAACAATGGAGCCCAGCAGCTCGCCCAAGGCCTCGACCAGCTCGCCAAGCAGACCCCCACCTACTCCAAGGACGAGAAGAAGGCCCTCACCGCCGTGGTCAGCGAGCCGGTGGCGCTCACCTCCTCGGTTGAGTACACCCAGCACTCGAACGGCTGGCTGATCGGGGTCGTCCTCGGCGTCATCCTCTGGCTGGCCGCCCTCCTGGGCGTCCTGCGCCGCAACCTCGCCGAGGTCCTCCGGCACGCGAGCACGCCCATCTCCTCGCGCCGGCTCACCATGGTCCAGCTGCGCCCCTCGGTCACGCTCGCCGCGGCCCAGGGCGTGGCCGTGCTGGCCGCGTTGCTGCTCCTTCGGGTCGACATGGCCAGACCCCTGGGCTTCGGGCTGCTGACGATCCTCGCGGCGGTGACCTTCACGCTGGTCGGGCTCGCCCTGCGATGGGCCTGGGGCGGCGTCGGCATCCTGGCGTTCGTGCTGTTCCTGCTCTTCCAGGCCGCAGCCCTGGGCAACGTGCTGCCGATCCAGACCGCACCGGAACCCCTGCCGACGCTCAACCGCCTGCTCCCGCTCCCCGCCTACGTCAACGGCGCCAGCCAGCTGGTCACCGGAGGCTCGGTGGGCTCCCTGGCCGGCGTGGTGACCGTCCTGCTGTTGTGGGGGCTGGGCGCGTCCGGGGTGGCCCTCATGCTGGTACGCCGCCGCCGGGTGTCTCCGGCTCCTGCCGCGGTGGCCGCCTGAGCGACCGGCACGGAGGAAGACCAGCCTCGCCCAGGACCTCGCCAACGAGATCCGCGGCGAGGGGTCGACCTCACCGGGCGCCGAGCACCCGGCACGTCCAGATGAGTCGGCGCGGCAGTCCTCGGCCTGACCCGCAGATGAACGGCACAGCTCGGATCGGAGACCAGGACCAGGCACCGAGACCGACCCATGCCCCATCCTCGACGTCGCCAGTGAACCGAGGACGGCTGCCGGGTGCGCCGGATCGGGCCACACTCGGGACATGAGCCCGTCGCAGATCTACGTGGGGATCGCGTTGACGGTGGTACTGGCCGTGGCCTGTCAGATCCTCGCAGCCAGGTTCCGCTTTCCCGCGATCCTCCTGTTGCTGCCTGTGGGATTTGCCGCAGGAGCACTCGTCGACTCGGTCAACCCGCACACTATGTTCGGAGCTGCCTTTGAGCCGTTGGTGAGCCTTGCTGTCGCCATCATCTTGTTCGATGGAGGCCTCGAACTCGACCTCGGCGAGCTGTCCGGGGATACCGGTGTGGTCGTCCGTCGTCTGCTCTGGCTCGGGATCCCCGTCACCTGGGGCGGCGCCGCGCTCTTCGCTGGGTTGCTGTCCGAGATGTCCATCGAGGCGGCGGTCATGCTAGGCGCGATCCTGATCGTCTCCGGCCCTACGGTCGTCGGTCCGATCCTGGAGCATGCAAGGCCCGGCAGGAGACTCACAGTGGTGCTCACCCACGAGGGCACAGCCGTCGACCCGATCGGCGCTCTGATCGGGGTCGTGGTCTACCAGATCCTCATCACCCACCACAGTCACCGCGTGGCGCGTGGCTTGATCGGCTTCACGGGTCGCCTCGGCATCGGCCTTCTGGGCGGAGCAATCGGGATCGCTGTGCTGTGGATCCTGCTGACGAAGATGCGGTTGACCGGTACCCTCGCTGCCGAGGCGATTCTTGCCACGGTCCTCGCCGTTGCGGGTCTGTGCGATGCCCTGGCACGGGACACCGGCTTGGTCGCCGCGATCGCCATGGGCATGGTCATCGCCAACATCTCCGGGGTCGATCTGCCAGAAGACCGCAGGCAGCTCAAGACGATGGTGCAACTCACCACGGGGATTCTCTTCATCTCCATCTCTGCCACCGTCTCGCCCGCCTCCCTCCGCGGAGCGATTTGGGCGTCGGCCGCCCTCGTGGTTCTTCTGGTGCTGGTCGTGCGCCCTCTCGTCGCGCTCGTCGCGACGTTCGCAACCGGCCTGCCTGCCCACGAGCGGATCTTCGTCGGAGCGATGCATCCGCGAGGCATCATCGCCGCGTCCACCGCCTCCGGATTCGCCGCACCGCTCGTCGCGCTGGGTATCGACGGTGCAAGCAGGATCCTGCCCGTGACGTTCCTGGTCATCGTGGGAACTGCCGCGGTCTACGGCCTGGGCGCGCCTCCCCTTGCCAGGGCTCTCGGTCTGCCTGAGGTCGACGGTGAAGATCGCCCCGAGAAACACCCCGATTGACCCCGCCGAGAGCCGCGGCCACTGTGGTGGCCCCTGACCCGTGGCTCCTCGTTCGTCGTGCGCTGAAGAGCCGGGCGACAAGGACGCAGACTGGTGAGGGCTGCGGCCCCGTCAACGGGATCTCGATCGACGGGCTCGGCGCCGCCGTGAACGATATCGGCGCGTCGGCTACCCGCCTTCGGCCGGCGAGATGCGTTGGCGGCGATGCCGTACGACGCTGCCGACGACTCAGGACCGCCCACCCGCGACATGGGAGGCCCCCGCGAGGTCATGGGTGCCCCTGGGGGGCCGGGTTCTTGTGTCACTCATGAGGACTGCTCACTCCTCGACGACCCGATGGCCTGGTTCGGTCACCGCGCGGACAGCCTGGTCCGGGCGAGGGCGACCGACGACAGGGCGGGTTGGTCACCCAGCCCTGGGGCTCCTGAGGCCTGGACAGGCACCGGGTGGCGCGCACCCTCGACGCGACGGCCTCTGGCGCGCATGATGAAACGATGCCCGGGACCAGGCTGATCGTTGCAGGAACTGTCGTCACCCAGTCGGGCCCCGATGTCGACGCGCTCCTGCTCTTCGGCGACCGTGTCTTGGCCGTTGGCACCGCGGCGGAGCTGAGTGCGATCGCTCCCGACGCCGAACGGTGGGAGTACGCCGGCGCCACCGTCGTTCCTGGCTTCAACGACGCCCACAGTCACCTCACGATGACGGCAGCCCAGGCAGCAGGTCTCGACCTGTCCTCCGACGAGCTCGACAGCCCCGCCCGACTGTCGAAGGCACTGCAGGCCTTTGCGGACTCGCTGGAGCCTGGCACCTGGCTGGTCGGCAGCCGCTACGACCACGTGCGCAGCGGTGGGGGGCGGATGCTCACCCGATCGGAGCTGGATGCGCTGGTCCCGGACAGACCGGCGATCGTGGTCAACATCGGCGCCCATTGGGGAGTGGCGAACTCGCGGGCGTTGGCCGCCGGAGGGCTTGGGGACGGGTCCGTGGATCCTCCGGGAGGGCGGCTGGGGCGGCACACTGATGGTCGTCTCAACGGGTATGTCGCGGAGCAGGCGCTGTTCGACTTCGTCTATCCCTCTCTCGCGTCTGGTGAGCCGATCGCGCCGGTCATCGGGCTCCGAGACCATGCCGCCGCCATCGTGGACGTCGCTCGCGGCTTCCTCGCCTCGGGGCTCACCTCGGTGGGGGATGCCATGGTCGGCCCGCAGGAGCTCCGTGCGCTTCAGGAGGCACGGGCGCGGGGGCTGGCCCTCCGCGTCAACGCCCTGATGACCTACCCTTCGCTGCCGGCCCTGGCCGATCTGGGGGTCGAGGGCGGCTTCGGCGACGAGTGGCTGCGCATCGGTGGCGTCAAGGCGTTCGCGGACGGAGCGGTGGCGGGCCGCTCGTGCGCCGTGGCGGAACCCTTCGAAGGCTCCGACGAACGTGGCCTGCTCACCACGGACCCCCAGCAGTTGCGCGACCTGGTCGACCGCGCCACGGCCGCGGGGCTCAGGTTGGCGATCCACGCCAACGGCGAACGGGCGATCACGATGGTGCTGGAGGCGCTCGAGGCGACGACGATGCGCTCCCCGCGACAGCGACCGGTGCGTCACCGCGTGGAGCACTGCTCGATCGTGACGCCGGACATTCTCGACCGGATGGCGCGGCTGGAGGTGATGGCCGTGCCGTTCGGCAGCTACGCCTGGTTCCACGGGGACACCCTGATCGGGTGGTACGGCAAGGACCGGCTTGAGCGGATGTTCGCCCACCGGTCGATGCTGGACGCCGGACTGACCGTGGCCGGCTCCTCCGACTACCCGTGCGGCCCGTGGGAGCCTCTGCGTGGCCTACAGAGCTGTGTCACCCGGAGGTCCAAGGGCGGAACGGACGTCGGGCCGAGCCAGCGGGTCTCGGTTCGCGAAGCGTTGTGGATGTACACGGTGGGTTCAGCCACCGTCGCCGGCGAGGAGCACCTCAAGGGGCGGTTGGGACCCGGGTACCTCGCCGACCTGACCGTGCTCGACGGTGATCTCATGCGGGTCCCGGGTGACGAGATCGGCGAGCTGCCGGTGTTGGCCACCTGGGTGGGCGGCGAGCCCCGATGGGAGCAGGGCGGATGAGCCATCGCTCGGGCCGCCAGGTCCGTCCCCGCGCCAACGTCGCAGCTGGGTGCCAGGGAGACGCCACGCCGGACGAGCAGCAGCGCCACCAGCGACGAGCGGAGCAGCACAGCAGAAGGCGAGCACCGCCACCGGAGGGATCTGCACCGAGGTCAGCCGATGCAAGGACATGGATGCGGACGTACCTGAGCACACGCGCGAGTTCGCTGCCGAGCACCCCGAAGAGCGGGCCAGCCACGGAAGAAGGCGGAGAAACCCACCGACTCCGTGACCACTCCGTCCCACGTGGGCCGATCGAAGCTGTTGGGCTCCCGGTCAAAGATGCGTTCCTCCCATCTGACGACGACGGGGCGACCAACAAACCTGAACCTTCTTCCCTGACCCCTGCCGGGTTCCTCCACATCGCCACCGCCTGCCACCGCCATCACTAAGCACCAAGGGCTACCCAGTCTCTCGCCACAGAGCTCCCTTCTCCGCTCCCTTCCGAGCGGCACGCATGCTACGAAGTTTCGTAGCGGCACAGGGCTCCGACGTACCCCTGATGCGATGAAGGAGCGGGGCCTCCGCTCCTCGTGCCCCTGGCGGATGCTGGGGGTGCTGACGTCTTTCACGACGAAGGAGGCCCCTGATGTCAGAGTACGCAGGAAGACAGTTTGTTGGTATTGATCTGCACCGTCGTCGGACGGTGTTGGTGCGGACCACCGAGGGTGGCGATGTCCTTGAGGCGGTCCGGATCCTCAACGACGTGGACTCGCTGAACCAGGTGATGGCGCGGGCTGGGGAGGATCCCGAGGTGGTGCTGGAGGCCACCTATGGCTGGTACTGGGCGGTCGACGCCCTGCAGGCGGCCGGTGCCCGGGTGCATCTGGCGCATCCGCTGGGGGTGAAGGCGTTTGAGTACCGGCGGGTCAAGAACGACTTCCGCGATGCCGCGGACCTGGCCGACCTGTTGCGGATGGGGCGGCTGCCCGAGGCGTGGATCGGGCCCCCGGCCACTCGTGAGCTGCGCGAGCTGGTGCGGCACCGGGCCAAGCTGGTCGGGCTGCGGTCGCGGCTGCAAGGCCGAGGTGCATGCGGTGTTGGCCAAGTGCGGGATCCGGGTGCCGATGACCGATCTGTTCGGCCTGGAGGGCACCGAGCTCCTCGACCACCTCACGGTGCCGGCCCCCGTATGGGGCGCGGGTGCAGTCGCTGCAGCGGCTGATCGAGGACCTCGAAGACGAGATCGACCTGTTCGCCCGGCTGGCCCGCGGGAGGCTGGTGGCCGACCCCGGCTATGTCGCGGTCCAGCAGTTGCCGGGGGTCGGGCCGGTCCTGGCCGCGGTGTTCGTCGCCGAGGTCGGCGACGTGACCCGGTTCACCAAGCCCACCCAGCTGGCCTCGTGGGCCGGTCTGACTCCCAAGCACCACGAGTCCGACACCCACGTCCACCGGGGCCGGATCACCAAGCAGGGCTCCCGGCTGGTGCGGTGGGCAGCGGTGGAGTCGGTCAAACGGATCGGACCCCACACCGTGGTCGGCGCCTACAAGGCCCAGGTCGCCGACCGGCGTGGGAAGAACGTCGGCACCGTGGCCGCGGCCCGCAAGCAGATCGAGTTCGTCTACTACGCGCTGCGCGACCACCACGTCCGCGCCCTGCACCCGCCCGGCAGCCCACGGCGCCAACCCCGCCCAGGGCCAGCAGCGGCAGGACGCGGGGAAGCGGCATGAGACCCCAGACTTCGACGACCGGCCGCGAGGCCGGGCAGGTCAAGACCCCCACCCCGATCACCGATGTGGTCACCGTGGTGGCGAGGTCGCCCGTCTGATTGACCCCGACCGGCCGTCGAACACCCACGCTTTGCGCACCCCATCATGCGGCCCGACGCGTGGCTACCTGTGCGCGTCGGCGACCCCGAAGGGATGACCGAGCAGCACCGGCTCGCTCCAACCCAAGCCGGGACCCCGGCGATGATGAGAACCCCGCCCACCACGACTCCGAGACACCCACAGGAGAACCGAACCCCAGGCCCCGACAACCCCACAGCATGCGCCAAACGGGACCGGCGTCAAGGCCCTCCGGCCGCTCCGCGGTCGGGCTCCGCCCGAGCCCTGACCCCGACCCCTACCTCGGCGCGCTCACAAACCGGGTCGGGGCCAAGAAGATGGGCCAGCCACACCCCTTGACCGGCCCCGCTCCTTCAGGGATGACCTGCGGTTTCGCAGATACCCACCAACGACCGTCTAGGCGACGACCTCGTGGCACCAGGGGCAGGCGGCGTACCCGACGCTCAGGAGGCCCGGGACGCCACGGCGCTTCGCCGCCACGAACACAACGTCGCCCCACTCCCACCGGTCGACGAGGCTGTCGGCGTGCTGGAGCAGGTACGGCGGGGTCGTTGCGGCCAGAGTTGGACATCTGGCCACGCTTGCCGCGGCGCCCTCGAGGTCGTGCGGTCAGCGAGTACGACGGACGGGCGGCGGGGTCCAGGCGCCGTTGAGGGCCGCGGCCTTCGGCGCGTAGAGGCGCATCGTGATGCCGAGCGGGCCCTCGGGCGCCGGCAGCCAGTTCGGGGCCCTGTCCGGCCCGGGGTCGGCGTGCTGGACGTAGATGTCGAGGGAACCGTCGGCGTTGAAAGTGAGGTCGTCGCGGTCGCCGATGGCGAAGCGGTTGATCTCGTTGCCCACCTGGAACCCCTCGGCGTCGTACATCGTGATCGACCAGAATGCCGAGACCGGCGGCAGCCGATCGGCCTCGAAGTGCATGACGTAGTCGTGGTCGCCGGAGGCCGGCCGACCGTCCGCGTCGCTGAGCAGCACCGGGTAGACGGCGTCCTCGGCCGGGTTGGCGCCCAGCCCGACCTGGGTGACCAGTGCCCGCTTGAGGTAGTAGTTCCCGTAGACGCCCATGGTGTCCGCGGGGATGACCCAGCCGTGGGCGACCGAGCCCATCCTCGGCAGCGACGCCGCCAGCACCTGGCGCGCCTCGACCGCACCGGCCTCGACCTCCTCGAGCTCGGCGGCGCTGAGACGCGAGGCGTCGAAGTCCTGGCCGGGCACCACGCCGAGCCCGGCCATCCGGCTCACCTGCGAGAAGTCGCTGTGGTGGGGCGCATGCTCCTTCATCAGCTCGGCGCCGAGGGTGAGGAAGTCGACGGCGCTCATGGCGTTGACCAGGCGCAGCGGCTCCGTCGTCATGTCGAGGTCGAGGTCGACGACGTGGTCGACGGGCTCCCCCAGCTCGGTGATCGTGAGCCCGTCCTGGAAGGCGCGCACGGCGTCGTAGTCGGCGGGGCCGTTGGTCTGGGTGCGACCGATGACCCAGACCCGCGGCGTGGGCGCGACGATCGTGGTCGCGCCGTGCGGCACCGGGCCGTCGTACCCCGGCGGGACCACCACGATGGACTGCGCACCTGTGCCGGTCGTGCGCTTGCCCGGGTTGGCGAACACGTCGGTCCACATGTCCAGCATCGGGAGCATGTAGTAGCGGTCGCCGCTGTCCGGGACGTCGATCCGCACCGGACCGCGAGTCAGGTCGAGCCACGCCGAGGAGTAGAGGGTGTCGAAGTTGGGCCGTACGACGACGCGGAACTCCGCAGGCGGGAACTGGCGGACGTGGCTGAAGGTGTTGGCCGGTCCGTACGCCGGCTTCTGCCCGGCCGGCAGGTTGCACATCTGCCGCCGGGTCATCTCCATCGTGACCAGGGGATAGAGGTAGGTGTACGCCTCACGGCTCAGGGTGCGCGGGTCGTTGTCGAGGACGCTCATCGGGGCTGCCTTCCAGAGGGGCCGCACGCACAGACCAGGGCGGCTGGTGCCGGGCGTGACGTTAGCCGCGGGCATGGACCGGCAACGTCACCCCCCGAGGGTGAGCACGCATCCGCTTCTCGACGTACGTTCTCCCGCCCGACGGGGGTTTTCAAACGGCCGTTCAACGTCCAGGATGACCCGTGGTCCGGCTCACATCGCGCCGGAGAAACTCCTGAAGGGGCAATGCATGCGCACGAGCAAGCGAACATTTCTGGGGGTGACCGCGGCAGCCACCCTGGTCGCCGGCACCTTCCTGGCCGCCACGACCACCACGTCGCAGGCGGCCGACGGAACAGGCGCCAAGGGCGGCGACGGGATCGGGACCGCGAAGTTCGAGGAGCAGTCCCTCAGCGGGGTCGTCTCCAAGTCGGCCATCACCATCCCGAACTGGACGTCGTCGTTCACCGACCCGACCAACGGGAAGACCTACCACTACACGATGGTCGGCACCGACCCGAGCAAGGGCGACGTCAGCACCTCGATCCCCACGGTCATCGTCCCGATGAACTTCACGTTCAAGGGCACCGGCGTGACCCTCAAGGGCTCCGACAAGGTCAGCCAGACCATGGAGTCGCCGGTCTTCCAGAACGCCGACATCGGGGCTGCCGCCAACGCCCCCGGCAGCGCGAGCGCGCCACCGCAGCCGCCCGACACGCCGCCGGGCGTGGCTCCCGACCCGCGCACGATCGATGAGCCGAGCGACAACACGCAGCTCGGTGACGCGATCTACCGGGCCCAGTTCGCCAAGTCCGGCACCGACTGGCACGTCACCCTCGGTCAGCCGGCCGTGCAGGCGGCCGCGAACATCTCGGTGCCCAAGAACCAGGGCACGACGGTGCTCGGCAGCCGCAGCGGCGCCACGATCGGCCTGATGAGCTACTCGTGGTTCAGCTCCCAGCTGAAGAACCTGATCGTGTCGCGCCACATCAGCCCGAAGGTGCTCCCGATCTTCCTGGTCAACAACACGTTCCTCTACGAGCACACGGCCGGCAACTGCTGCGTGCTCGGCTACCACGGGGCGATGTCGTCGACCAACGGCAACGGCAAGCAGCAGGTCAACACCTACATGTTCGCCTCCTACAGCCAGCAGGGGATCTTCGGCGCGAACGCAGGCGACGGCGAGTCCTACATCGCCGACATCCACGGCCTCTCCCACGAGGTCCAGGAGTGGTACGACGACCCGTTCGTCAACAACGTGGTGAACCCGTGGCTGACCCCGACGGCCCCGCAGTACGGCTGCACCTCGGTGCTCGAGACCGGCGACCCGGTGGTCGGCTACGGCTTCAAGATCCCCATGCCCAACGGGACCGTCTACCACCCGGAGGACGAGGTGCACTACTCGTGGTTCGCCCGCGAGACCCCGTCCCAGGCAGCCCAGGGGTACTTCACCTACCTCAACAACTTCGCGACCCAGGCGGAGGGCTGCTGACCCACCTGCACTGACCCGCCTGCACTGACCTCCCGCCTGCACTGGCCCGGCGTCACCGACCCGGCCGGGGCCGCCTTCGTGGTGGCTCCGGCCGGGTCAGGTCCGGCCTGGCGGATACGCCAGACTGGCGGCATGGACGCCGAGGAATGGGACGAGCGCTACCGCACGAGCGAGCTGGTCTGGTCGGCCGGCCCCAACCAGTTCGTGGAGGCGGAGCTCGCCGGGCTCACTCCCGGACGCGCTGTCGACCTGGCTGCCGGTGAGGGTCGCAACGCGATCTGGCTGGCGCGCCAGGGTTGGCAGGTCACCGCCGTCGACTACTCGCAGGCGGGGCTCGACAAGGGGCGCACCATCGCCGGCGACCTGCCCGTCGACTGGGTGTGCGCCGACGCGACCACCTGGCGCGAGGACGCGTCGTACGACCTCTGCGTCATCGCCTATCTCCAGCTGATCGCCGACGACCGGCGCCGCGCGGTCCGCAACGGCTACGCCTCGCTGCGGGTGGGCGGCAGCTTCCTGCTGGTCGCGCACGACACCACCAACCTGACCGAGGGCACCGGCGGTCCGACCGACGCGGCGGTCCTGATGACCGCCGAGGACATCCTCGCCGACCTCGCCGACGAGACCTTCGACGTACGGCGAGCCGAGCGCGTGGCCCGCCGGATCGGCGGCCCGGGACATGTGCACGGCTCCGAGCCCAGAGCGACCGCCTGGGACTGCCTCGTGCACGTCGTACGACGGGGCTGACCCCGGGCGGCGCCTACCGCCTCCCGTGGCGTGCGTGCGGTCCGGCCGAGGACGCCGTCAGGAGCAGCCCGAGGACGAGCGCGCTCCAGGCGCGGCTTTCGGTTGTGACCTCCCCCTGCGGGAGGTCTGGATCGGGCAGACCGGCGTGCGGCGACGCCTGGTGGCCACCTGCGAATCCTGCCTGTCCTGGGCTGCCGCCCGGCACCATGCTCATGATCGGCTCCTCGCGGGTCACCGGACCTCTCCCGCAACGCTGCGCCGGTTCGGCCGCTTACCCGCTCTGCACCAGTGCCCACCGGCGCGGGACGATCGGCGGCTGCTCAGGTGCGCCTGGTGTAGCGGACGTCGCCGTTGGGCAGGCGGGTGGTGGTGTGGTGGCGGTCGTGGGCGCGGTGGTGGTGGAAGGAGCAGAGCAGGAGCCCGTCGGCCAGGTCGGTGCGGCCGCTGCGGGCCCAGGGTCGGTTGTCGTGGTGGGCCTCGCACCAGGCAGCGGGGGTCTGGCAGCCCTCGGCCCGACAGCGCCGGTCACGCACCGCCAGCGCCTTGCGCTGACCCGGTGAGAACAACCGCCGCGACCGGCCGAGGTCGAGGACCTCGCCCTTCGCGCCCAGCACGACCGGGAGGATCGCGGCGGTGCAGGCCAGCCGCCGCGCCTCGGCGGCGGTGACCACCTCACCGGTGGAGGTCTCGGCCAGCCCGAGCCCGGAGCGCAGCGTCTCCAGGTCGACCATCACCATCACCGACGTGGCGGTGCCGCCGTGCTGGGGCAGCCGGTCGGCGGGGACCTGCTCCAGCAGCGAGCAGAACGCCTCCCCCCGACGCCGCTTGAGCGGCAGCCGGTCGACCTCACCCAACCGCCCAGCCGTGGGGTCGTGACGGCGAGGGCTGGTCATCGCGTCGAGGTAGGCCCGCAGCCGGGAGGCGAGATGCTCGGGCAGCCGTGCGTGCAGGTCGGTCGACCCGTCCCCGCGTGGCCGGAACGACAGCCGGGTGGCCGCCCGAGCCCGGCGTTCCTCCGCCGCCAGGGCAGCCTCCTCCTGCTCCTCGGCGATCTCGGGGGCCAGCACCTCCAGCACCCTGCGACCCAGCACCCGCAGCTCGCGGGGCCCGAACCCGGCAGCCTCGCCCACCAGATGCGCCTGCGCCCGGGCCACCAGCCCCGGGTCCAACCCAGCCGGCAGGTCATCCAGGCAACCGACCAGAACGTCGGCCTGCTCGAAACCCACCACTCCGGCCGCCACCGCCTCGGCCACCCGGGTCCACCGACCCAACCCGACCCCCACCCGCTCGGACCGGGCAGCCTCCCGCAACGACTGGCGGGTCTCCACCGCCAGCCACGCCGCAGCGGACCGGCTCCCGGTCTCGACCGCGACATCCTCCCCCCCGCCAACGTCCGTGCCTGCCACCCCGCCAGCCGATCCAACGACCCGGACAGCTCCACCAACAACGCCTGCTTCTCACCCGCCGACAAGTTCACCGGGTCCGACCCCGACACCCTGTCCAACACCCGACCCACCTCCCGCACCGCAGCGAGCAACGGATGCTCCGACGGAACCCCGGACGAGATCGACATACCCCGATCCAAGCACCCACCACCGACAACCCCAGACCCTCACAACCCCTTCTCCACAAGGGAGATCTGGCAGGTCTCGCTGAGCTGCGCGCCCGCGTTCGTCGACAGTCAGCACGCGGACGGGATGCCGGCAGTCCGGTGGGCGATCAGCGGTAGGCGAGGTACAGCAGCACTCCGAAGATCAGGACGCTGAGGCAGCCCAGCGCGATCCCTCACCACGCGAGGCCCCGACCCCTGAGCGCCCCGTCGCTGGCGTCGATCCGTCGCAACGAGTGGGCGCCGACGACGATGGCGGGGATCCCGACGACGATGCCGAACGGGAGGAGCCCGAGGACGCCGAGCACGAGCGCGTTGCGGGCCCGCGTGTCGAGCACGACCGCAGTGTTGGTGGCCTCGGAGGTGGGCAGTCCGGCGTGTGGTGACGCCTGGTAGCCCCCGGCGAATCCGGCGCTCCCCGGACTGCCGCCTGGGATGATGCTCACGGCGCGCGCTCCTCGCCGAGTCCTCCATGGAACTCTCGGTCTCAAGGTACTCCTGGTGCTCTCCGACCGAGTACGTTGTGGCCACTCGGATCCAGGCAGCACGGGCGAGGCGAGGTGGCACATGGACCACGACCTGGTCGACCGGGTGGTCGACACGGCAGCGGCGGTCGTCGCCGGCGGCGCGATCTCCACCAACGGGCACGGCAACGTCAGCGTGCGCGCGCCGGGCAGCGACGAGATGTACTTCTCCAGCGGCCCGTCGCTGAAGGGCCTCAGCGCGAGCGGCGTCGCTCGGGTGGGCCTCGACGGCGTGCTGCGCGAGGGCGACCTGCCGCCGATCCAGGGCGCGGTGGTGGCCATGCACACCGCGATGTACGCCGACCGCGACGACGTCGGCTGCGTGATCCACACCCACTCCCCCTACGCCACGGCGTACGCCGTCGCGCAGCGCCGGATCGAGTGCTGGATCGAGGCACTGGCGATGTTCGGCCTGGCCGACGGCGTCCCGGTGGCGGGCTACGCGCCGCGCGGGTCCGACGAGGCGGTGGCCGCGATCAGGGACGCCGTGGTCCCCGGCAACCCCGCCGTGCTGCTGGCCAACCACGGCGTGCTCGTCTTCCACCGCACGCCCGAGCTGGCGGTGCTCGTCGGCGGCGTCGTCGAGGAGGCCGCGCAGGCCTCGCTCACCGCCGGGCTCGCCGGCGGACCGGTCGCGATCCCCGAGGAGATGCGCGCCGCTGCGCTCCAGCGCGCGATGGCGTTCGCCGACGCCGGCACCCGGAGGGCGTGAGACTCAGCGGTCTCGCTCGACCGTGGTCGGCGGCAGGTCGGTCTCGGTCGACGGGTGCTCGTCGTAGACGCCGGCGTCGTTGGCCTTCTCCACCTTCTTCAGCTGCTTGGTGAAGCTGCGGAGCAGGAACACCACGGCGACGATGAGCACCAGGACGACGGCGAAGGCGACCCAGCCGGCCTTGACGTTGTTGTCGCTCGGCACCGGGTCGGTGGCGGCAGCCTGGATCAGCAGGAACAGCGGGGCGAGCATGCCCCCAGTGTCTCAGGCGCCTCGTCGCTCAGCGACCCCGGATCCCCGCGAACAGGTCGTCCTCGGGAAGTCCGGTGTCCACATGGCTGGTGACCAGCTCGTAGTCCTCGGTCGGCCAGACCTGCGCCTGGATCGCGTGCGGGATCGCGAACCACGCGCCGTCGGGGTCGATCTGGGTCGCATGCGCCAGCAGTGCCTGGTCGCGCACGCCGAAGTAGTCCGAGCACGGCACCTGAGTGGTCACGCGCTTCTCCCACGACTCGTCGCGTTCCCACTTCTCCAGCCGCTCGGCATACGGCGACTCGAGGCCGTGGGCGAGCATGGCGTCGTTGATCGCCTTGAGCTTCGCGTAGCTCCAGCCGTGGTGATAGTAGAGCTTCAGCGGCTGCCACGGCTCGCCCGCGTCGGGGAACCGGTCGGGGTCACCGGCCGCCTCGAACGCAGCGACGCTCACCTCGTGGCAGCGGATGTGGTCTGGGTGCGGGTAGCCGCCCTTCTCGTCGTACGTCGTCATCACGTGCGGCTTGAAGTCGCGGACCAGGCGGACCAGCCGCTCGGTCGCCTCCTCCAGCGGCACCAGGGCGAAGCACCCCTCGGGCAACGGCGGCGGCGGGTCGCCCTCGGGCCAGCCCGAGTCGACGAAACCCAGCCAGTCCTGGCGGATGCCGAGGATGTCGCGCGCCCGCTCCATCTCCTGGCGGCGTACCTCGGTGATGTTGGCGGCGATGTCGGGCCGGTCCATCTTGGGGTTCAGGATCGAGCCGCGCTCACCACCGGTACAGGTCGCCACGTGGACGTCGACGCCCTCGGCGACGTACTTGGCGGTGGTCGCCGCGCCCTTGCTCGACTCGTCGTCGGGATGGGCGTGGACGTGCATGAGACGCAGGCCCGCGCCGAGGCGTGCAGCGGGGTCCGGAGACATGGTCGCTCAGTCTAGGTGTCACCATGAGCGGCGTGGACCAGACCCTGACCGAGCGGTACGCCGCCCCTCCCGCGTGGCGGCGACGGCTCACCATCGGCGGGGTCGTCGTCCTGGCCGTGGTCGCCCTGGGCTGGGTCGCCTGGGCGACGTTCGTGCAGGCGACCCCCAAGGTCGAGTCGGAGCTCCTCGGGTTCGACCCGGTCGATGCCCACCACGCCACCGCCTCGCTCCGCGTCACCATCCACGACGCGTCGTCCCATCCGCGGTGCACCGTGCAGGCGCTCGCCTCCGACCACACCGTCGTCGGCGAGCTGGTGTTCACCCCGCGCGACGGCGTCAACCGGGTGACCGTCCGCACGGAGCGTCTCGCGAGCGCGGTCGACGTACCGGGCTGCGTCGCCGACGGCCAGGACCGGCCGCACTGACTCCCCTCCGGTCACCTCTAAGGGTGGCTGACCTGCGCGTTTGTGGGTTCCGCGCTGCTGTCTTGGTAGACTTTCGGCTTCTGGCCGCGCCACGACGACGCAACCAGCGACTGTTTGGACCGGTGGCGTACCACTTCGACATGACACGGGCGTCCCCCCACGCCTGGAGGAGAGTTCCGCATGACCTGGCTGACCCAGCAGACCTTCGACCGGCTCCACGCCGAGCTCGAGGAGCGACGCGGACCCCTCCGTGCCGAGATCGTCGAGCGCATCAGCTCCGCACGCGACGAGGGCGACCTCAAGGAGAACGGCGGCTACCACGCCGCCAAGGACGAGCAGGGCACCAACGAGGGCCGCATCCGCCAGCTCGAGGAGCTGCTCAGCACCGCCACCACCGCGCCGTCGCCCGACGACCAGGAGGTCTCGGCCGGCAAGCTGGTCACCTACCGCTACGCCGGCGACGACGAGGAGCAGTTCGTGCTCGGCGCCCGCGAGATCGCCGAGGACCACTCCGGCATCGAGGTCTACTCCCCCGAGTCGCCGCTCGGCGCTGCCCTCAAGGGCCACAAGGCCGGCGAGACCGTCGACTTCGAGCAGCCCAACGGCCGCACCGCGAAGATCGAGATCATCAGCGCCGTCCCGTTCGTGGTCTGAGCCTCAGCCATCCTCGCGATCAAGCTCGCTTCGGGCGCGCTCCGGTCGCTTCACTCCAACACTCGGTAGCCGCGCTCGCGCAAGCGGGTGAACAGGGTCTCGGCGTGGGCCGGCCCCCGCGTCTCGAGCTGGAGGTGGACCTCGACCTCGTCGAGGGAGAGGTCCTCGTGGATCCGGGCGTGCGCGACCTCGATCACGTTGGCCCCGGCCTCGGCGAGGTCGGTCAGCAACGTCGCCAGGCCGCCCGGCCGGTCGGGGATGCGCAGCGTGAGCGTGAGGTAGCGACCGGCCGCGGCCATGCCGTGCTGGATCACCTTGCCCAGCAGCAGCGGGTCGATGTTGCCGCCGGAGAGCACCGCGACCGTGGAGGTCGAGAAGCGGCCGGGGTCGTCGAGGATGGCGGCGACGGCCGCCGCCCCGGCGGGCTCGGCCACCAGCTTGGCGCGCTCGAGCGTGGCCAGTACGGCGCGTGACAAGGACGTCTCGGACACGGTGACGATGTCGTCGACGAGGTCGCGGACCGCGGCGAAGGTCATCTCGCCCGGCAGTCCGACCGCGATGCCGTCGGCCATCGTGCTCATCGTGGTGAGCTTCACCGGATGCCCGGCGGCCAACGAGGCCGGGAACGCGGCAGCGCCCTCGGCCTGGACGCCGATCAGCTGCACGTCGGGTCGTTTCGCCTTGATCGCGACCGCGATCCCGGACAGCAGGCCGCCACCGCCGCAGGGCACGACGACGGTCTCGACGTCGGGGACGTCCTCGAGGATCTCCAACCCGACCGTGCCCTGGCCGGCGACGATCTCGGTGGAGTCGAAGGGGTGGATCAGCACCGCGCCGGTCTGCTCCTGGAACTCACGGGCCGCGACGAGGGAGTCCTCCAGGTAGCGGCCCGCGAAGACGACGTCCGCGCCGTACCCGCGCGTCGCGTTCTCCTTGGGGATCGGCGCGCCCTCGGGCATGAAGACGGTGGCCTTGATGCCGAGCGTCTGCGCGGCCAGGGCCACGCCCTGCGCGTGGTTGCCGGCCGACGCGGCGACGACACCACGGGCCCGCTCCTCCTCAGAGAGCGCCGAGATCCGGGTGTAGGCGCCGCGCACCTTGAACGACCCGGCGCGCTGGAGGTTCTCGCACTTGAGGCGGACCCGGCTGCCGGTCAGCGCCGACAGCCAGCGCGCCCCCTCCATCGGGGTGCGCACCGCGATCGCCTTGATCAGGTCAGCGGCCCGCTCGATGTCCTCGAGGGAGACCCGCACCACGTCACCCATCGCCACCCTCCTCGTCACCCCGCTCCACGTCACCGTCCGGCGCGTCGAACTGGTCCGCGAGCCCAGCATCGTCCATGTCGCCGACCCGACCGTCGTCCCCCGGATCGGCGTCCTGCGCGCCGGGCCGTGGCTGCTCCCGGGTCTGGGCATAGTCGTCCTCGAGAGCCTCGTCGGGATCCTCGCCGACCGTGGTCTGGGACGCCAGGTGCTGGACGACGGCGTTGGCCGCGGCGGCGAACGGTACGGCGACCAGGGCGCCGGCGATGCCGGCCAGCAGGATGCCCGCGGCGATGGCGATGATGATGCCCAGCGGGTGGATGGACACGAAGCGGCCCATCAGGAACGGCTGCAGCACGTGGCTCTCGATCTGCTGCACCAGCACCACGGCGCCGAGCATCAGCAGGGCGACCACGATCCCCTGGTCCACCAGCGCCACCAGCACCGCCACGGTGCCGGCGACGAACGCACCGACGATCGGGACGAAGGCGCCGAGGAAGACCAGCACCCCGATCGCGAGCACGAACGGAACCTGCAGGATCGAGGCGGCGATCATCACGCCGACGGCGTCGGTGACCGCCACGATGACCGTCGCCCGCACGAACTGGGTGAGCGACACCCAGGCGACGCGGCCGGAGCTGTCGACGTGCGCCCGGGCCGCACGCGGAGCGATGCGCACGATCCAGGACCAGATGCGGTCGCCGTCGGCGAGGAAGAAGTACGTCGAGAACAGCACCAGGAAGAGACCGGCCAGGATGTGGGTGAGGGCGCTCCCGATGTTGGTGACCTGGCTCAGGAAGGCACCGTCCTCGGCCCTCTTCGACAGGGAGTCCTGCGCCTTCTGGATGTAGTCGTTGATCTGCTGGTCGCTGACGTGGAGGGGTCCCGTGTTGAGCCAGTCCCGGATCTCGCCGAGACCGTCGGAGACCTGCGTCGCCAGGTCGTTGGCGCCGGCGGCCACCTGCTGGCCGGCGAAGCCGAGCATCGACGTCACGAGCGCCAACCCCCCGAGCACCACCAGGAACGCCGCGAACCCACGCGGGATGCCGAGCCGCTGCATCCAGCCGACCAAGGGCGAGGCGAGGGCGCTGATCAGCAGGGCGACGATGACGGGGATCGTCAGCTCGGCGAAGAACTGCACCAGCCGGAACAGCACGTAGGAGGTGATGCCGATCAGGATCAGCCGCCAGGACCACTGGGCCGCGAGGTCGACGCCGAACGGCACCCGGGCGGGCCGCAGGTCGGACGGCCCGGTGGCGACCGGGCCCACCTCGGTACGCCGCTCCGCCCGGATGTTGGCCCACTGGTGGGCGAGCCGATGGGTGAGCCGCTCCCGCGCCCGGCTCTCGGCAGGCGTCTCCGGCGGCGCGTCGTTGCTCACGGACGTCACCCTAGGGTGCGTCTCTCCATTCGGCGCCGTCGCGAGCGGGGTTTCGCGCCGCATCTGGCAAGGCGGAGGCGCGAAGGCGGGCCGGAGGCCCGTCGAGTCGCCGACAACGCCGCCAGATCGGATGCGAAGGCCCGCGCAGCAGGCGCTCCGAACGGAGAGTCGTGCCCTCAGGCGGTCGAGGCCGGCACCAGTCCGGACACGAGGGCGGCCGCGGCCTCGGGGTGGGCCGGTGCCAGGAGCCCGGCCGCGGCCAGGACGTAATGTATGTCGACGACGACCTCCGCCCGGCGCGGCAGCTGCCAGCCCCCCTCCACCTCACCGACGCTGCCCGCGAACACGCGCCGGGCCACGCCCGGGCGTCCGTGTCGCAGCACCCCGCCCGACCCCACGAGGAGGTCGACCTCGCGCAGGTCCTTGCCGGTGCGCTCGACGACCCTGCCCTCGGGGCTGACCACCACCTTGCTGCGCCCGGCGTGCCGGCGCAGGGCGAGCCCCACGGCCGCATGGGCGATCTCCTCGTCGAGCGCGCTCTCGGCGTCGTCCTCGGGCACGAAGCCGACGTCGTCGTGACGGCGTACGGCGGCGGCGGCCAGGTCGTCGCGCCCGGCCGTCTCGGCGGTGGTCACCGCCGACCACCGCATGCCGAGGTCACCCTCGACGGTCCGGGTCACCCGGGTCGTGGCGACGACCTCGCGGCCCAGGCCGGCGTCCTCGGGGTCGAGCTCGACGACGCTGTGCACGTCGGTGGTGGCTCCGCCCACGTCGACGACGACGGTGTCCCCGGCCGCCTCCGCGAGCAGCTCGACGCCGGTGAGCACGACGTCGGGCGTCGCGCCCTGCACCATCGCCAGGAAGTCGTCGCGGCTGCTGAGGTGCTTGCCGCCGATCACGTGGGAGAGGAACAGCTCCCGGATGGCCGTCCGGGCGCCCTCGGGGGCAAGCACACCGATCCGCGGGACGATGTTGGGCGCGACGACCAGGGGGTGGTGGGCGAGGATCTCGGTCACCTCGGTCTGGGCGTCCACGTTGCCGGCGACCACCACCGGGCCCGACCACACCGGCACCAGGGCCCGGGCACAGGCCAGGATCGGCTCGCGGTTGCCACCGTCGGTGCCACCGGTGAGGAGGACGACGTCGGGCTCGCTGGCCGGGAGGTCGGCCAGGTCGTCGCCGCGGCCGGCGGCGAACACGGCGACCACCTTGCCGCCGCTCGACAGCGCCACCCGCCGGCCGGCCTCGGCGGTGACCAGCTCCTCGTTGCCGACCACCGCGATCCGCAGCCCGCCGCCGGCACTCGAGCAGGCCAGGGTCGGCGCGGACACCGCGCGGGGGTCCTGGCCGGCCAGCCGCGCCAGGCAGGCGTCGTACCCGTCGAGGACGTCGGTGTCGATCGTCGTCCGGTGCTCGGCGGCCGCCACGATCCGGCCCTCGGCCAGGTCGATCAGCGACGCCTTGGTGAACGTCGACCCGAAGTCGACGCAGATGACGACGCCGGCCTCCGCCTCACCCACCTGACAGTGCCCGGTCGAGGTCGGCCAGCAGGTCGTCGATGCTCTCGATGCCGACGCTGAGCCGGATCAGGTCGGCCGGGACCTCGAGGGGGGTTCCGGCCACGCTCATGTGGGTCATCCGGCCCGGGTGCTCGATCAGGCTCTCGACGCCCCCGAGCGACTCGCCCAGCGTGAACACCTCGGCGCGTCCGCAGGCGTCGACCGCGGCCTGCTCGCCGTCGGCGTGCCGGAAGCTGACCATCCCGCCGAAGCGCTTCATCTGCCGCGCGGCCACGTCGTGGCCGGGATGCTCGGCCAGCCCGGGGTAGATCACCTGGGAGACCAACGGGTGTCCGGACAGGAACTCCACGACCCGCTCGGCGTTGTCGCAGTGCCGGTCCATCCGCACCCCGAGAGTCTTCAGCCCGCGGTGGGTCAGGAAGCAGTCGAACGGCCCGGCCACGGCGCCCATCGCGTTCTGGTGGAAGGTGATCGCCTCGGCCAGGCCGAGGTCGCGGACCACGACGGCGCCGCCGACCACGTCGCTGTGCCCCCCGACGTACTTCGTCGTGGAGTGGACGACGACGTCGGCGCCGAGGGCGAGCGGCTGCTGGAGGTACGGCGAGGCGAAGGTGTTGTCGACGACCAGCAGGGCGCCCGCGTCGTGGGCGACCGGGGCCAGGGCCGCGATGTCACCGATGGTGAGCAGGGGGTTGGTCGGGGTCTCGACCCAGACCACCTTCGTCTGTCCGGGACGGACGGCGCCACGCACGGCGTCGAGGTCGGAGACCGGAACCGCGGTGTGGTCGAGTCCCCACACCTTCTCGACCTTGTCGAACAGGCGGAAGGTGCCGCCGTAGGCGTCGTCGGGGATCACCGCGTGGTCGCCGGGCCGGGTCAACGCCCGCAGGATCGTGTCCTCGGCGGCCAGCCCGCTGGCGAACGCGAACCCCCGCTCCCCCTCCTCGAGCGCGGCGAGGGCGCCCTCGAGGGCCGTCCGGGTGGGGTTGGCGCTGCGGCTGTACTCGTAGCCGCCGCGGAGGCCGCCGACGCCGTCCTGCTTGTAGGTGCTGGTGGCGTAGATCGGCGGGATCACGGCACCGGTGGTCGGGTCCGGCTCGTAGCCGGCATGGATCGCACGCGTCTCGAAGCCACTCTTCTGGCGGTGTTCCTGAGTCACCGTCACACCGTAGTGGGGGGAACCGGGTGCGTTCCCAGCGGCGCCGTAAGGGTTCTGTCAGGTCCTCCGGGAACGCCTGTGACCCCTCGGGTGTTGGACACTGTGAGCACCCCATCCAGGGGCGCCGTTAGGAGTGACCATGTCGTTGTTCTCCCGCCACACGACCACCTTGCCGACCGCCGCGGAGGCGCTGCCCGGCCGCACGTCGAGCGAGTTCGCGATCGCCGACCGGCACCGCGTGCTCGACGCGCCCGTCGTGACCCCGACCGCCCCCGAGGGCTACGAGGTCGCCGTCTTCGGGCTCGGCTGCTTCTGGGGTGCCGAGGAGGTGTTCTGGCAGGTGCCAGGTGTCTGGTCGACCTCGGTCGGCTACGCCGGCGGCGTCACGCCCCACCCGACGTACGAGGAGGTCTGCAGCGGCCGCACCGGCCACACCGAGGCCGTCCGCGTCGTCTTCGACCCGGCCCGGGTGTCCTACGCCGAGCTGGTCAAGCTGTTCTTCGAGGTGCACGACCCGACCCAGGGCATGCGCCAGGGCAACGACGTCGGCACCCAGTACCGCTCGGCGATCTACTGGACCACGCCCGAGCAGGAGCAGATCGCGCGCGACCTGACCAAGGTGTACGGCGACGAGCTGCGTCGCCAGCGGATCGGTGAGATCACCACCGAGATCCGGCCCGCCGCGGAGACGCCGTACTACTACGCGGAGGACCACCACCAGCAGTACCTCGCGAAGAACCCCTTCGGCTACCGCTGCCACGCGAACACCGGGATCAGGTTCCCCGCGACCGCCTGACCGCACCGCACGCGAGCCCGCAGCCGTCGGCTGCGGGCTCGCTGTCGTCCACGGGCGCCGCGCCGGCTCTCGTTCGGGCCTGTCCCCGGTAGCGGCGATGATGGAGCGATGACGACCTACTCCGGCACGAACGAGTTCGAAGGCGCGACCTTCGTCAAGGCGAGCTTCAAGGGCGCGACCCTGCGCTTCTCCGACGTCAGCGAGGTGACGATGCGCAGCGTGGATGTGGACGGGCTCGACATCGACAGCCACGACCTGTTCTTCGGCAGCCTCTTCGTCAACGGGGTCGACGTGGTGCCGCTCGTGGACGCCGAGCTCAACCGACAGTTCCCCGGTCGCGAGCTGCAGAAGGCGCAGACGCCCGAGGGCCTGCGCGAGGCTTGGATCGCTGTGCAGTCGGCGTGGCAGGAGACGGTGGCGGCCACGCCACCCGACCTGGTGGACGCCCACGTCGACGACGAGTGGTCCTTGGCCCAGACCCTGCGGCACCTCGTCCTGGCGACCGACGCCTGGCTCCGCGGTGGCATCCTGCGGATGGAGCAGCCGTTCCACGAGCTCGGCCAGATCTTCACCGGCGCCGGCGCGATGGGCTTCGACCTGTCGATCTTCCGCGCGGACCAGCCGTCCTACGAGGAGATCCTCGCGGTGCGGGCCGAGCGACAGCAGATGGTGACCGACTTCCTGGCCACCGCCACGGCGGAGCTGCTCGCGGAGGAGCGCGACGACCCGTGGGGTGGCGGTGACTGGCACCCCAGCGTCGGCGACTGCGTGCGCGTGATCCTGGAGGAGGAGTGGGCGCACCTGCGCTACATCCGGCGAGACCTCGCTCGGTTCGGCGATCAGAACGGGTAGCTCGCCGGCTCCCCTCGCATCGTGATCCAGCGGGTCTCGGTGAACGCCTCGATGTTCGCGGCCGCGCCGCCGAGCCGACCCAGCCCGGATGCGCCGACGCCGCCGAAGGGGACGTTCGCCTCGTCGTTCACCGTCTGGTCGTTGATGTGCACGATGCCGGTCGGGATCTGCTCGGCGAGCGCCAGCCCGCGCATCACGTCGCGGGTGACGATGCCGAGCGACAACCCGTAGTCGCCCTCCGAGGCCAGCCGTACGGCATCCTCGACCGAGGAGACCTTGGTGACCGGGGCGACCGGGCCGAAGACCTCCTCGGTGAAGACCGGCGAGGTGAGCGGGACGTCGGCCAGCACGGTCGGCCGGTAGAAGAGCCGGTCGTACTCCCCGCCCGCGGCCAGGCGCGCGCCCTGGTCGACACTCGCGGTGACCAGGCCGTGGATCTTGTCGCGCGACCGCTCGTCGATGATCGGACCGAGCGCCACCTGTTCCGTGGACGGGTCGCCGACCGGGAGGTGGCCGGCCTTCGCCGCGAGCTGGTCGACGAAGTCGTCGTAGAGCCCCTCGGCGACGAAGTAGCGACCGGTGGTCATGCAGATCTGGCCTTGGTTGAGGAACGACGCCCAGCCGGTCAGCCCGACCGCCTTCTCGACGTCCGCGTCGTCGAGGATCAGCAGCGCGGAGTTGCCGCCCAGCTCGAGGTGGGCCCGCTTGAGGTGTCGGCCGGCGAGCTCGCCGATCGACCGGCCGACCGCTGTCGAGCCCGTGAACGAGACCACGCGGACGTGCGGGTCGGTCACCATCGCCTCACCGACGTCCTTGCCACCCGGGAGCATCTGCAGGACGCCAGCCGGCAGCCCGGCCTCCTCGAAGATGCGCGCCATCACCGTCCCGCCGGTGACGGCCGTGCGCGGGTCGGGCTTCAGCAGTACGGCGTTCCCGAGAGCGAGCGCGGGGGCCACCGACCTGATGCCGAGGATGATCGGGACGTTGAACGGCGAGATGACGGCGACCACACCGGCCGGCACCTGGCGGGCCATGGAGAGCCGGGGCTGCTCGCTGGGGAGCACCTGGCCGATCGGCTGTCCCGGCAACGACGCGGCCTGGTAGCACTCCTCGGCGGCGACGTGCATCGCGAAGTCGGCCATCGGCGGGATCGCACCGACCTCCCGCACGTTCCAGTCGCGGATCTCATCAGCATGCGCGGCCCACAGGTCTCCGGCTCTGCGGAGCACGGCCGCACGCGCGGTGTGCGGGAGCGCCGCCCACTCCTTCTGCGCCTCCGCCGCCGAGGCGCCCGCTTCGGCCACGTCCTCGGCGTCCGCCTGGCCCATCGTGCCCAGCTCGTTCCCGGTGGCCGGCTCCACGACGGCGTAGGTGCCGCCGCGTCCGTCGGTCCATGCGCCGCCCTTGAGGACCTTGCCCTCCCACGCGACGCCGTCCAGTAGTGCCATGACCTACCCCCACACTTCCTCGGCGGTCTCGACGACCAGCCGTAGCTTGGCCCGCTCCTGCTCCTCGCTCAGCACGTTGCCCTCCACTGTGGAGGAGAAGCCGCACTGGGGCGAGAGGCACAGCTGCTCGAGCGGCACGTACGTCGAGGCCTCGTCGATGCGGCGCTTGAGCTCGTCCTTGTCCTCGAGCTCGCCGGTCTTCGTGGTGACCAGGCCGAGCACGACCTGCTTGCCCTCGGGGACGAACCGCAGCGGCTCGAACCCGCCGGACCGCTCGTCGTCGTACTCGAGGAAGAAGCCGTCGACGTCGAGCTGGGAGAAGAGCACCTCGGCCACGAAGTCGTAGCCACCCTCGGCGGCCCACGACGAGCGGAAGTTGCCGCGGCACATGTGCGTGGTGACCCGCATGCCCTCCGGGCGGCCGGCGATCGCGGCGTTGACGTTCGCGACGTACTGCTCGTGCAGGTGCTCGGGGTCCCCGCCCTGCGCCGCGACCATCGCGCGCTGCTCGGGGTCGTTGAGGTAGGCGAGGCTGGTGTCGTCGAGCTGGAGGTAGGTGCAGCCGAGCTCCCCCAGCCGGCGGACCTCCTCGGCGTACGCCGCGGTGAGGTCCGCCCAGAACGGCTCGAGCTCGGCGTAGACCGACTCGTCGATCGCCGCGCGGCCGCCGCGGTAGTGGACCATGTTCGGCGAGGGGATGGTCAGCTTCGGCACCTGGTCGCCGGCCGTCACTCCCGACAGGAACTCGAAGGCATCGCCGAAGATCGTGTGCCCCAGCCCCACCCGGTCGTGGACGCTCAGTGCCGCGGTCTCGAAGTCGAGGTCCCCACCCTTGTTGTGGAAGTGCACGGCCAGCTTCTGGTCCGTCGGGTCGACGCCCTCGAGCTGGTAGATGAAGTCCATGTGCCACGACGTACGACGGAACTCGCCGTCGGTCGCCGTGCGCACGCCCGCTTCGCGCTGGAGCGCCACCACGTCGCGGATCGCCGCGTCCTCGGCCTCCCGCAACCCTGCGTCGTCGAGATCGCCGGCCCGGTACCGGGCCCGCGCGTCGAGCAGCGCGGCCGGTCGTAGCAGGCTGCCGACGTGGTCGGCACGGAACGGCGGGAGCATGCGCGCTGCCATGCGTCGGAGCGTACTCGCGCGCGTGTCGTCCCGCAGTGCACCCTTCGGCGGCTCTGCGAACGCTCGGACTCGCCCCTGAGCCGGACGCACCAGACCCCCAACCCAGGCACACCCTCGAGGCGCGGCGAGGGAGGGGCACCGTCGCGGCGGCATCACCGTGTGGAACTCACCCCGATCTCGGCAAAGGACGCAGTCTCCGACCAGTACGGGCCTTGACTGTCTGGGCACTCTGTGAGAATTTTTCGTGAGTGAATCTATCTCACGGAGTTTCGATGTCACCTCGGAAGTATCGGATGGGTACCCGCGCCGAAAACATCGCGGCCACCCGCAACGCGATTGTCCACGCGGCCATGACGCTGCACGAGAGGCAGGGGTTCCAGGCGACGAGCTGGGACGAGATCGCCATGGAAGCGGGGGTCTCCAGTGCCACGGTCTACCGACACTTCCCGTCCCCCGCCGAGCTGATCCCGGCGTGCGCGAATACGGTCTTCGACGTCATCCAACCCCCGACCGTCGAACAGGTGGCACCGAAGTTTGCTGCTCATGATGATCCGGCCGTACGCCTCGAGCAGCTGGT
Source organism: uncultured Actinomycetota bacterium (assembly GCA_963820015.1). Classification (GTDB taxonomy): domain Bacteria; phylum Actinomycetota; class Actinomycetes; order Propionibacteriales; family Nocardioidaceae; genus Nocardioides. Next base: position 473,892 of record CAWFYO010000014.1, read on the forward strand.
GCGTGACACCGTCCATTGCTTCGCTCAGGGAGAGGGATGGCTGCATGCCGCCTACCGTGAGCGTGACTTCATCCCGTCTCTCGCCGACGCCCTCGAGGGCATCGAGGGCACGCTGCGGATCCTGGTAAGAGCTGCTGCCGGGACGCCGCTGTCCAAGCGAGAGGAGGCCGAGATCTTCGTCCTCTGCAACTTCCCGTTCTGGAAGCAGCTGGTCGACAACGGACTCGGGCCAAGGCAGTCGGCCGACACCATGGTCCGGCTCGTGCAGGACACCTGGGCGCATCACTGTCCCGTTGGGGATGCGAGCACAGAAGGAGGGGGCCGGTCATGCTGACCGACACGACGACAAGGATCTCGTTCGACGCGGTGGGGGACGGCGGCCCGGCGCTGCTCTGCCTGCCCGGCTGGTGTGGTGACCGCAGCGTGTTCCGCGAGGTTCTTCCACGCTCCGGGCGACACCGCCTCGCGGTTTCGTTGGACTGGCGCGGCCATGGCGCCTCGGCACCCGCCGACGGCGACTTCGGACTCGAGGAGCTCGTCGAGGACTGTCTCTCGGTCATCGACGAGGTCGGCATCGACCGCGTCGTCCCCACCTCCGCCGCGCACGCCGGCTGGGTCGGCATCGAGCTGCGCCGGCGGCTCGGCCCCGGCCGCGTGCCGGGCATCGTGCTGCTGGACTGGATGGTCCTGGGCGCGCCACCGCAGTTCACGCCCGCGCTGCAGGCGATGCAGGACCCACGGACTCGCAAGAGCGCGGTCGACACCCTCACCTCGATGTGGACCGACGGCGTCTCTCGGCCGACCGTCCATGACTACGTTGCGAGCATGCGCGAGTACCCCGGCGAGATGTGGAGTCGCGCGGCGCGGGAGATATCCGGGTCGTTCCGAGCGCACCCGGTGCCACTCGAGGTGCTGGCCCAGCTCGATACCCCCACACTCCATCTGTACGCCCAGCCCAGGGACGAGAGGTTCCTCACCGCCCAGCAGCAGTACGCCACGGAGCACCCGTGGTTCCAGGTTCGGCGCCTACCGGGCGAGAGCCACTTCCCCCAGCTCGAGTGCCCCGCCGAGATCGCGGCCGAGATCGAGCACTTCGTCTCCGGCCTGTCGTGACCAGCCCCAGCACTACCTGGAACAGAGCAGGTCGCCGGTGACTCCCTGACGCTGAGTTCGACGATCGGACGCCGTCACACCATGGGCGATGAAGGCCGCTGGGCCGCCCCAGGGCGGAATGCCCTGCCTGAGCTGACCGTCGAGGCCCCGGAACAAAGGGCCGATTGATCGCTGCCGCCTTCTGAACCTCCGTGGTCACGTCCGCGCCAGTGGAGTGCTCAGGCCGCGGAGGCTCCTCTCGCATGTGGCTCGCCCGGGGGCGACTCACTCACCCAATCCAGCTCGGCGGCCCAGGGCGGTGGCCGCCGCCCGGTCCGGCACACCCAGCCGCACCAGCAGCCCCGAGACCTGGTTGCGCACCGTCTTCGAGGCGATGAACAGCTCGCGGCCGATCCGCTCGTTGTCGGCGCCGGCCGCCAGCAGGGCGAGGAGGTCGAGCTCCCGCTCGGTGAGGTGGGCGAGCTCCGCGCCACCGCGACGCGGTCGGCCGGCCGCGGCCGCGCGGGCGACCCGGGGTCCCACATCTCGGCCGAGGACCAGTTGACCGCCGGCGGCACTGCGCACCGCGTGCTCGATGTCGCTGCTGCTGGCGCCCTTGACCAGGAAGCCCGCCGCCCCGGCGTCGAGAGCGTCGAAGACGTGCTGGTCGTCCTCATGCAGGGTGAGCACGACGCATCGGCATGCGGGCAGCGCGCGGGCGAGCTCGGCGATGACCCGGATCCCCGAGAGCTCCGGCATGTCGAGGTCGACGATGGCGACGTGCGGCCTGGTCGCGAGCGCCTGCTGCACCGCCTGCCGGCCGTCTGCGGCCTCGGCCACGATCTCCAAGTCCGGCCGTCGGTCCAGCGCCAGCCGTAGCCCGTCGCGCACGATCGGGTGGTCGTCCGCGATCAGCACCCTGATCGGGTCGCTGGCGGCGGCTGCAGCCGGGCTCATCGCGAGGACACCGTGCTCGGGTGTGTCGCCGGCGCTCCGGGCGTCCGGGCGAGTGGCAGGCGCAGGACCATTCGTGTCCCGCCGCCGACGCGACCCGTCAGCGAGAGCTCGCCGCCGAGGGCGCCGGCCCGTTCCTGCATGGAGCGCAGGCCGGTGCCACCGCTGCTGACCGCCGCATCGGGCAGGCCCCGACCGTCGTCGAGAACCTCGACCGCTAGCGTTCCGCCGTCGCTGCCCAGCCGTATCCAGCACCGCCGAGCTCCACTGTGCCTCAGCACGTTCGTCATCGCCTCCAGGCACGTCTTGTAGGCGGCATCTTCCACCTCGGCCGGCAGGCCTGGCAGTCGTGGAGGTGCCTCGATGGCGAACTCTGGCGCTGACGGCGCCCGCAGCCGGTCGGCTGCGGCGGCGACCGCTGCGGGTAGCCCGAGCTCCTCCAGCTCGGCGGGGCGCAGGTCGCGGACCAGTCGACGGACGTCCTGCGCCCCTCGGGCGGCTTCACGGTGCAGCTTGCCGAGTAGTCGCGAGAGCTCGCTCTGGCCCTCCGCGAGTTCGCTGGCCACCTCGAGCTGCAGGGTCAGTCCGATGAGCGCGGGGCCGAGCCCATCGTGCAGGTCGCGGTGGATGCGGTGGCGCTCCTGCTCCCGCGCCACCAGCAGGGTCTGCTGGGCGCGGCGGAGCTCGGTCAGCAGGGCGACCGTGCGGACGGCAACTCCGCAGTGCCGGGCGAGGTCGGTGAGGAGTCCCCGGTCCACCGGCGAAAGCCCTGCGGTGTCTCGTCGGGGTGCCGCCACGAGCCTGCCGACGCCCACGCCCTCGATGACGATCGGGAACTCCTCCACCGGCGAGGTGCGGCGTCCCCGCGAGACCGCGATCGAGGTCTGCCCGTCGGCCTCGCGCAGCTCGACCGCGACGTAGGGCAGCCGCAGTCCCTCCGCAGCGGTGTCCACCACCGCGGCGAGCAGCGTCTCGGGATCGCCGGACGCCTCGAGCCGCATCCCCAGCTGATGCAGCATGACCTGGGTGTCGCCGCCGGTGCCGAAGAGCCTGGCGGCCACGAGCCGGGACACCCGGTCCCGGACCGGGGCGAGGGCGACCGCGACCAGGCCGGCCGCCGGGAGTGAGACCAGTGGTCCGGACTTCCCGGTCAGCTCGGCCACGGCGTACGCCGCGCCGAGGTAGAGCCCTAGCAGGGCGGCACCGGACAGTGCCCAGACCAGCGACCGGTTCAGCACCACGTCCAGCTCGTAGAGGTCCCGCGTCGCAACCGCGACGACGAGCGACAACGGGAACAGCAGCAGCACGAGTCCGAACCCGAAGGTGCCCGCAGGCACCTGCACCCACTTGCCCATCAAGATGAGCAGGAAACTGGCGGCGAAGCCGAGCACGACCAGTTGGATGCGGCGGCGGGCCTCGCGGTCACGGCGCAGCCGCCACCAGCGCACCGCGACTGCCACGAGCGCGCTCAGGGTGAGCAGCTGCCACAGCGCCTCGGCGAAGGCGTTCAGCATGCCTCCCGCCGCCGCGGTACCGGCCAGGTAGCTGGCGGCCAGTGCCGCGCAGAGCACGGGCGGCACGACGGCCAGGGCGGTGAGTGGCGCCCTGCCCGCGCGCCGGGGCACGCTGGGGAAGGAGAGTGCGAAGAGCAGCGTCGCGAGACCCGACAAGACGTACCCGGAGAGCGTGAGCGTTGACCAGGCTACGAGCCAGGGGCGTGCGGCCAGGTCCAGCGGCTGTGGCGAGCTCCAGCTGACCAAAGGGTCGCTCGCCCACCCTGCGGCGTACAGCAGGAAGGCGTACGCCGCGTGCTGGTCCGGCCTGCGGCGCACCAGCCATACCGCCAGCCCGAGCGCAAGGAACGAGACGAGGGCGGCGTCGGGCTGGACCTCGCGTACTGTCGCCCACCAGTCCCGGTGCGCGGCGACGACCACCTGGACGTCCCGGTCCGGCCCGCCCGGGGCGTGAACGCGGTAGTCGAGGACCTCGCCGGGGTGCACGGTGCGCGCCGTTGGCCGGGAGATCAGCCGGGAGACAGGAGTCCCGTCGATCGCGGTCAGCACGTCCCCCGTGTGAATGCCGGGCACTTCTCCCGCCGGCTGCACCCGCAGCCCGCCGCCGACGACCGCGATGCCTGGTCCTTCGAGCAGCAGGTGGTCGCTGGGCAAGGTCCGGGTGAATTCCACCGCCAGCAGGGCCCCCGGCACCAGCAGTACCCACGCGGCCACCGCGAGCGCCCACCGGCGCCACGGGTTGGGCGACGTCGCTCCGTCCTCGGTCGGGTCCACGGGGTAATAGTGCGCCCTCCAGCGTCCCGGCGTCCGGGGACACGTGTCCCCGGAGCCGGGGACCGGGGTCGGCTGACCGTGGGACACAGCCCACCACAACGTTGCTCCGTGGTCGCAGGGCGCGGCTGCGGAGAGGAGAAGGTCGAGATGAGTAGGAAGTCAGGTCGGCGCGGGCCGGCCCTGGGCGCGGGGGCCGCGCTGGTCCTGGGAGCGGCAGGTGTGATCGTCGCAGCGGCGCCCCCGGCCCTCGCTGCCGACCGGATCGTCGTCCACCCCGGTCAGTCGGTGCAGGCAGCCGTCGATGCGGCACCTACGGGTGGCACCGTGGTGCTGGCGCCGGGCAACTACGCCGAGAACATCTGGATCACCCGCCCCGTGACGCTGAGCGGAGAGCCGGGTGCCCGTTTCGTACGGGCGGCGGAGCCAGGCGACACCCCCTGCAACGGCGACCAGGAAGCGGCGGACGCAGGCATCGAGATGCAGGTCGCGGTCTGCGTCACCGGCCGACTCGGAGACCCGAAGCCCGGAGACGGCGACCTGCCCAGCGTGCTCGCCCCCGTCCGAGGGGTGCGTATCGAGGGGGTGGCCTTCGACGACCTCGACGAAGCGGTCCTGTCGGTCGGGACCAGGGACCTGCAGGTGCAGAACGTGTCCGTGACCCGGGCGAGGGACACCGGGATCATGTCGTGGTACGCCACCAACACCTCCATGCGGCACGTGCAGGTGAGCGGTGGAACTGGGTTCGCGGCGATTTCGGTCCGGCGTTCCGCGGGCGTCTCGATCACCGACAACGTGCTGACCGACAACGCCGGCTTCGGCGTCGCGCTCGCGGACGACACCGAAGGGCTGGTCAGCAACAACCGGATCGACGGCAACGCCGGCGGCCTCGTCGCCTGGGACAGCGGAGACCTGCTCCGCACGGGGGACCTGCGTCACCTGCGGGTCACCGGCAATCACGTCGCCGGCAACACGCGCGTCTTCGGAGGCGGGGAGGGACCGAGCTTCGGCCACGTCGGCATCGCGCTGGCCGGGGCCACCTACAGCGTGGTGGCCGGCAACACGATCCGCCACAACGGCGCTGCCGTGGACGGGGTCTTCCTGAGCGGCTCCGGGGTGGCACTGCTCGACGGGGACCTGTTCGGCGGCGGCACGGCAGCCGATGACCGGATCATCGGCAACCAGATCAGCGGCTCGCCCGTACCGGTCGACGACGAGGCCACCGGACCCGGGAACGTGGTCCAAGCCAACAATTCGAGCGCTCGGCGATGAGCACGCAAACAGGATTCCGCGCCTCCGGGTCGCTCACCGGGGTGCTGCTGCTCGCAGGGCTGCTGTGTTTCTTCAACTTCCCCGGTGGGGGCAAGCTGGACCGCACTGCCATGACCGACTTCTACACGTCCGGTGGCGTCGCGCAGGACGTCGTGACCGTCAGTGTGCTGCTGCTGGTGCTGGCCTCCTGGGCGGCCACCTGGTTCCTTCTCGAGTGGCGCGCTCTACTGCCCGGGGAGTGCCGACTCGGCGAGGTCGCCGTCCCTGTGGCGCGCACCGGTGCAGTTGTGGTCGCAGTGGGCGCGGCGGTGGCGATCGGCCCGCTGGAGGTCCAGAAGATCGCCGGCGGCGACTTTGTCGGCATCCCGATCGCCACGACCTTGGCGCAGTCCGGGCTCGGGGTGATGGTGATCGGCTTCTTCAGCTGGGGCCTGGCGCTGGTGCTGCTCGGCGTCGCCAGTCGGCGCGCCGGGGTACTCGCTCGGGGCAGTGCGGCGGCGGCCGTCGCGGTCGGGGTGCTGCAGGTGCTCGACGTGATGTTCTCGCCGGTCGTGCTCGTCCCGCTGCTGCTGGTCGTGGTCGGTCTCCGTGGCGTTCGGTCCACCTCCTCGACGGCCGCGCGCCGCACCGGTGAGGCACTCGCGCACTGAGCCCTCGACCTGACCGACCGGAGGACGGCGACTGCTCCCGCCCGGAGGGGGACCTTCGGGCGGGAGCCGCAGCCGTCCAACTCCGGCGGTATGACGCACCTCATCTCGGCATGAGCAGTCACGTGTTGAGCGGCAGGACCTGGAAGACATAGACCGCCAGCGGGGCACCGCGTTCGGCGGCGAGAAGGATCCCGACGACGCGCCGGCCCGCGAGCTGAGCCCGTGGGGGCTGCGCTGAGTCAGCGCGCGCGCCGATAGCGCATGGCGACCGCGCCGTTGCGGAGCGGCTTCGCCGAGACCAGCTCGAGGTGTCGCGTGCTGGGCAGCCCGCTCTGATACAGGGTCGGGCCGTGGCCGGCGATCCTCGGGTGGACGAGGAAGTTGTACTCGTCGATCAGATCCAGCCGGTCCAGCTCGGTCGCGAGCGTGCCGCTACCGAGGAGAACGCCGGCCGGGGTCACGTCCTTGAGCTCCTGCACACCCGTGCGCAGGTCGCCGGAGAGGTGGTGACTGTTGGTCCACGAGAAGTCCGTTCGCATCGACGACACCACATACTTCGGCTTGGCCTCCAATTTGACCGCCCACTCGCGTATCACCGGCGGCGCTTCTTCGTCGCCGTGGGCGACCGCCGGCCAGTAGCTCTCCATCAACTCGTAGGTAACGCGGCCCCACAGCATCGCCCCGCCCTCGTCCATGAGGTGGGTGAAGAAGGTGTGGGTCTCGTCGTCGGCGATGCCCTCTCGGTGGTCGACGCACCCGTCCAAGGTGACGTTGATGCTGAAGGTCAGGAGTCCCATGCGGCGAGCCTAGAGCCGCTCGCGGATGCCTAGGAGACTGCTGAACAAGACGTGATCTCGGTGCTGGCGATGGCGGGGTGGCGGGTGGAACGCTGCCAGGACGGTCGGGCGGCGGGTTTGAGTCGGCAGTGGTTGGTGCGACAGAAGTAGTCGTTGCGCCCGGCGCGGGCGGTCTTGTGGGCTTCTGGCTGGCCGGGGAAGGTTCGGCCGGGCGCTCAGGTGATGGTCCAGGCCCCGTCCTGGTGTGTGAGGCCCATGGCCAGGAGTCGGCGCAGGTTGAGTGCCGCGACGCGGTGGTGGAGCCAGTTGTTGTTCTTCTCGACGCCGCGATAGGGGACGCGGCGAGCGCCTCGGGTGAGCCAGGCGATGGAACGTTCGACCATCGGCCTGTGCTGGCGGTAGGTGGCCTGGAAGGCTTTGTCCTCGGCTCGGCGTCGGTGCTCGCGTTGGAGCAGGTCGTGCTCGTGGACCTTGACGGTACGACCGTCCTTGGCGTTGGTGCACCGCATGCGAAGGGGACATCCGCGGCACGCGACGCTGAAGACGGCGTTGCCGGCCTTGGTGATCGGGCGGGTCAGGCCGGCTGGGCAGGTCAGCGTGCCGGCGCCGTGGGCGCCAGCGGGGTTGTGGGTGAAGTCGTCGATGGTGAAGCCGCCCTCGACAGCTGGCTTGGTCGGCCACGGTTTGAGCAACGGCAGCCATTTCCTGCCCGCCAGGGTGTGGAGCATGTCGCCGGTGGCGTAGGCCGAGTCGCCCAGGACCTCGAGGTCGCCATCGGCAGGGATCGTGGCGTCGGTGGTGACCAGGTCTGCACCGACGTTGGCGTCGGAGTTGGCCGGGCCGTTGGTCTTGGTCAGCTTCACGGCGGTGGTCAGGCCGGTGTCGGGCTCGACCACGACGTGGGCCTTGAACCCGTCCTGGCGTCGTTCCCGGGTCTTGTGTGCGTGCCGGGCATCGGGGTCGACGGTCGAGATCACCCGGTCCGGAGCTGTCTTGCGGGCGATCCGCCAGCGGCCGTCGGTGCCATCGGATCCCTCGGCCGGCTCCACGTCCTGGCCGGCGACCAGGGCCAGCAGCGCGACCGCCTCGGCCGGCTTCCCACCCTGCTCGGTGATGGCCTCGAGATCTAGTGCGGCCAAGAGCGCGAGGGCGTCGTTGACCAGCGCGGTGACCAGCTCCTCGCGGGCGGCCTCGTCGTCCCAGGCGATCGGTGGCTTGCCGGGCGCCTCATACCCCTGCCCGGTCAACCCAGCCAGCCGAGTGCAGTGGGTGGCGATGAGGTCTTTCGCGCCCGGGACCTCACGGCCGACCCGGCGGATCTGGGCGATCAGCTGGGTCACGGTGTCCTGCCGGGCCACCGCGTCGTCGAGGACCGTGGAGTCCAGCGCCCGCCGCTGCTTGCCGGCCACCGCACCGCCGTGGTTGATGACCTCGCGGACCACCTCGAAGATCCGCTGCGGACGGTCGCTGCCCGCCAGCCGCTTACGCCAGTAGGTCAACGTCGAGGAGTCAAAGCCCTTCGCATCGATCGCGTACCCACATGCGGCTTTCCACCGCAGGTCGAAGGTCAAGGCGTCGACCGCCTCCCGGTCTGAGTGCCCGTACAACGCCTGTAGCACGATCACCGAGGCGATCACCTCGCCCGGGATCGAGGGCCTGCCACGTCCGGATGGAAACAAGTCGAGGAACAACTCCGTGGGGAACAACCGGTCCCGATGCTCGGCCAGCAACGCGAACACGCTGCCCGGCTCGAGCAGGTGCCCAGCCACCGACTCCACATCCAACAACCCGCGCTGCCGATCCGACTCACCCTGCATGACCACAGGATTTCAGGTCAGCATCAACAGCCCCACCTGCCACGCGGATTGTTCAGCAGTCTCCTAGAGGCGGGTGCGCGTGGTGGCGACGGGGGAGGGAGCACAGGGGCGGCCGTGACAGGCGGCGAGCTCGGCTGCCCCGACGCACCGCAGAAATTCATGTCCCGAGTGTCGAATCCACGTGGAGGTGTTCGTCGACAACGTGACGGGGCGCCCAAGTCAGGGTGCGTCCCAGGAGAACGAAGTCGGAAGGAACACCACCATGAACGAGACCGTCATCGAGGCCCAGGCCCGCTACCTGATCGAGGACCGGATCCACGCGACACGTCCCCGGCAGTCCGTCCACGACCGCCGTCGCTATCGACGGCTACGCAAGCTGACTTGGCTGTGAGGTTGCGTGCTCGAGCATCCCAGTCCCAGTATGACGCGACTCGGTCGATTCAAGAGGTGGGCAGGCTCTGGCGAGGCTCGGGTCCAGGTCGAGGTCGGGTGGTCTGCTCGGAGACTCGGGCGAGCCCCTTTCCGGCTCGCTTTGCCGCGTACATGGCGGTGTCTGCGTCACGGAGGAGGGCGTCGGGCTGGACGTGGGGGTTGCTGCTGATGGCGATGCCGACGCAGGCGCTGATGCTCACCTCGGTGTGGGCGAGCGGCGCCGGGGCGCTGATCGCCTGGATGATCTTGTCGGCGACGGTGAGAGCGTGGGCCGCGTCGGTGACGCGTTCGAGGATGACGACGAACTCGTCGCCGCCCCAGCGGGCGACGGTGTCCTCAGCGCGCACGGCGTGGAGGATCCGGGTCGCGGCGAGCTCGAGGAGGGCGTCCCCGGCGTCGTGACCGAGGCGGTCGTTGACCGGTTTGAAGCCGTCCAGGTCGACGAACAGTACGGCGAGCGTGCTCGGCACCCGGCCCAGTCGGGTGATGGCGGTCGTCAGCCGGTCGAGAAGCATCCTGCGGTTGGGGAGTCCGGTCAGAGGGTCGTGGGTGACCTGCAGGGTGAGCATCTCCTCGGCGTCCTTGATGGGGGTGATGTCGGTGATCGACACGAACGCACCCGCAAACGGTCCTGTCCCTGGCTGGACCGGAACCGCAGACCACGTCACCCAGCGTTGGCTGCCCTTGCTGTCGCGGATGCGGACCTGGGCGGAGGCCACGCCGCCGTCGATGACCGTCGCGATGGCCTGGTTGAGGGACGGCTGGTCTCGGTCGTCCACCACCTCGGCGATCAGCCGCTCGGCGGACATCCCGATCATCGAGACGCCGAGGAACCTGTCCGCTTCGCCGTTGGCGAACACGATGGTGAGCTCGGCGTCGGACTCCACGATGGCGACCGGGGCAGCTGCGGCCAGGTTGGCGAACCGCGTCGCACTGGCCACGGCCTGTCGGTGGGCCTCTTGGATGCTGCGCACCAGGGCGATGAGCCGGATCGCGATGGCGGCGACCAGGGCGGTGACGCCGACCTCGACGAGGAGGCCGGCGCTGCTCCCGAGGAACGCCGCGACCGGGATCAGTCCGAGCGCCGCGCAGAGAAAGGCCAGTCGCGCGGGATGGAGCTCGGGGGGTTGGGTCTCACCGGCCTCCGCGAGATCGGCAGCCGACGGGTACAGGACGGCCGCGGCAATCAGTGCGTAGGAGATCGGGTAGAGCGGGTTGATCCACTGGTCCAGGGAAGCGAATGCTGGTCGTGCACTGGTCTCCCAGGCCGCATCGACGAACGTGAGCAGGACGATACCGGTGCCCAGCAGCCACGCGGAGGGGTTGCGTCGGCCGTGAGTGAACACCAGCCACCCGATGGCGGCCAACAGCAAGGCGTCCCCGAACGGGTACAGGCTCTTGAAGCCATCGAGGGCAGCGTGTCCGGTCAGCCCGGGGTTGATCACGAAGATCTGGAGCAGCAGGACTGCGGAAAGGAACATGATGGCGGAGTCCACGACGTTGTCGACGTTCCGCTGCTCACGGTGGGCGTCCACGATCCGGATCAGCGCCACGAAGACCACCGGGTACATGCACAGGTAGAGCACGTTGACGACGTCGTACCAGCCCGAGCTCACTGGGAAGTGGGCGGCGTCGAAGGTGTCCCAGAGGGCGTCGCCGACCACCCAACCGCCGATCCCGAGCGCGAGCAGCAGCCACGCAGTCCGTGCGCCCGCGCCGTGATGCCAGGCGCCCCAGACCAGCATCGCCACCGCCAGCAGCCCGGCGAGCAGCCTGAGCACGCTCCCGCCGGTCATGCCGACGAAGTCGCCGGACACGGCGAGGCAGGCCACGCCCACCACCAGCAGGGCGTAGCCGAGCCAGGGCGGGCGGGAGCTCATGGACGCAGCACTCGCAGGCGGAAGACCCGGGCCGACCACGACGGGTGCGGCCGCGGCATGCTGCCACCGACGTTCGACGCTCGGGGTCTCATGTCCCACTCCAGCCTTCTATCCCGCCGCCCAATCGGTGGAGCGACGCCCACCGCTGGGCCGCGATGTGACTCTCGGGGTTCCCGTGGAGATGCCACTCCCAGGAACCTGCCGAAGGGGCAGCGCTCTCGCGTCAACTCTCGCCGTCGCCAGAGCACCGCTCAGAGAACTCCCCAGAAAGCCGACGAAAGTCGCCTCGATGGGTGACCAAAGGCCCCCACGAGGCGAGATCCTCCGAGGGCGACCAAGGGAGGCGTCAGCCCTAGATCTTGGGAGGTCCGGGTCTCAGCGGGCCGACGCCAAGATGGCTGCTCCGGCGTCGATGAGGACTTCTCGATGGTGGGGCTGGTCGAGGGGGATCTCGTGTCGTGCGGAGATGACCCCGACCAAGGCGGCGGTGGTGGCCTGGGCGCGGGTCCGCAGGTCGGGGTCGGTGGCCAGTGCAGAGCCGGCGAGGAGGATCTGGATCCGGGTGGTCAGGCCGGCGAGCTGTGGTCCGAGCCCGGCAATGGTGGTGGCCGTGGTGAAACGGCTGAGCAGCGAGACGACGCCGCGGTGGGCGACGAGTACGTCTACGAGAGCGGTGAGGGTGACCCGTTGTTCGGCAGCGCTGGGAGGGTCGTTGACGGTCAGGCCGTCCAGGGCCGCCATGAGGTCTTGGAGGTAAGGGTCCACCGCGCTGCGGAGCAGGTCTTCCTTGGTGCGGAAGTGGTAGAGCACGGCCTGCCGGGTCAGTCCGACCTTGCTGGCGATGTCGTCCAGCGAGGTGGCCCCGTAGCCGCCGTCGACGAAGAGCTCCACCGCGGCGGCGAGGATGACCTGCCGGGCATCCTCGGCGGTCCTACGCGGTCGGGGCACAGCCTGCCTCCTGGGTAAAAGTTCTCCTGACCTTCGCCATCCTCCCGCGGCTGAGGAGCCGGCGGGTGTGTAATGATGTTACTGACTTACTAGTAAGTCAGTCGAGTCGAGAAGGTGCGGTGACGCGGGTGTGGCAGACCGGCTGGCGGGGGGCCAGTCACGATCGGCCGCGGACGCCTGAATGCCATCGGGGGGAGCACCTTCGCTCACATCGCTCGCCGGGTGGCCACAGGGCCGGGGGACTCCGTGGCCATCCGGACGGGCCCCTCCAACGTCAAGGGGATCGCGTGACAGCGCGATCCCGACGAACCGGGATCGCACCCCGCCTCGAATCGAGGTCGCCCGCCGACCTGGCCAGCGCGCTGGTGAGACCTAGACGTAGCTCGCCCCCACGGGGCGGGAACCTCCCGCTCTACAGCACCTGATGCGCTGAACCGGGCCGGCTCTCGGCGGATTGAGCCGCTGGTTCCGGCCAGGGCGAGACCGTTCCGCGGACTTACCCCAGGACAACTTCCTCCACCGCGTCCGCGATCCGCTGGTCCTGGCTCGTGCGAGCGTTGCAGCGCACGATCGAAGGTCATGGCGCCTCTCCGGCACGAGCCCCGGCAGAACGCGCCGGCGACCTGCCCTGACGAGGAGGCCTGCCCTCCTTCTGTGGGTCAGCGGGCGCATCCTGCTCGAGCAGCAGCCGCTCGCGAAGAACCCATTCAGCTACCGACGCCACACGAACCCGGGATCAAAGTTCCTTGCCTGCTGTCGGATCGGACGGATGCCGTTCGTGGAAGGGTTGTGGCGGACGCCGGGTCCGCGACTGACGTGAGGAGCAGAGATGACCGAGTACCTCATCTACTTCAACCAGCAGTGGGTGGGCGACCACACCGAGGAGTGGTTCCGCTCGCGGGGGCCTCTGGCCATGGCCGTCGTGAACGAGATCAGGGAGGCCGGCGCCTACGTGTTCGCCGGTGGGCTCGTCGAGGAGGTCGAGGAGGCATACAGCGCCGATGCGACCAGCGGCAGCCTGGTGTTCAGCGACGGGCCCTATGTCGAGACCAAGGAGTACCTGGGCGGTCTGACGATCGTCGACGTCCCCGACGAGGAGACCGCCCGGATGTGGGCCGGCAAGATCGCCGAGGCCTGCGGCTGGCCCCAGGAGGTACGCCGGTTCAAGGCCCAGGGCGGGGCGTGAACCCCTCGACCGGCGGGGACTTCAGGTTCGGACCAGTGCCGAGTGGTGAGCGGCCCCCACGGCCGCCACGTCGTCCACGTCCGGGTCGGGCAGGGTGCGAGGATCCTGGCTTCACGACGTGGACCTCGCCCCTGTCGAGCAGGTGACGCGTCGAGGCTCAGGCTCCCCCTCGCCGATCATCGGATCCGGACACCTCGCCGACCTCACCCGATCCGGTACGGCGGGCGGCCGGCCCGGTGGTGTAGGCAAGGCCTATGGACGACCCCCCCACCTCCCGCGACCGGCTCGGCCTGCTCACGGGCGGTGAGGGCCTGATCACCGGCACCGTCGTGTGTGCTGCGGTGATCGCCTACGCCGCCGGCAGCGTGGACTCGTCGGCCCAGCTGTCGCTGGCGATCTTCGGGACCGTCTTCGTCTACTGGCTGGCGCACCTGCACGCGACCACCGTCGGGCTGTCCGTGAAGCACGGTCACCACCCGCTGGTCGCCCTGAAGCTGGCGCTGGTCCGGACCTGGCTGGTCGCCGGCGCGTCGATCCTGCCGATCGCCGCGCTGCTGCTCGCCGAGCTCGCCGGCGCGGGACTGAAGGCGGCGGCGTGGGTCGCCCTGATCGCCACGATCGTGCTGCTCACCGGCTACAGCTACCTGGCCGGCGCCCGCAGCGGTCTCGGGTGGTGGGGACGCCTGGCCAGCGCGGCGGTCGGGGCGGGCATCGGGCTACTGGTCGCGCTGCTCAAGGTGCTGCTGCACTAGGCCGAGGACGGAGCCGAGGACGGAGCCGAGGACGGAGCCGATCGCCGCCGGTGGCGTTCACCTTGACCACGACCGTCCAGGCATCGGGTGCCTGGTCGAGAAGGCGGTGATAGACGTGGCGCGCGGTGGCCGGCGAGTAGATCGTGGCCACGGGTGGACCGGGGTTGCGGGCCAGCGATGCCACGGCCGGCACCGTGCCCGTGGTCGTCATCCCCCGGGCGGGCGACCAGTCGCAAGAAGCGGTCGAGCCCGGCCGCGGCAGTCGCCGACCACAAATCCCGGGGGCCCGGTAGAGCTGGGCGAACGCGTACCCGACGGCGACGGTGGTCAGCTCGAAGACCGAGACCCGGACGTGGGCGATCCGGCGGGCGTGCGACCAGACCCCGGCTGCACGCGCCCAACAGCCGCGATCTGCCGTCGGCCGCGGAGGCACGCCCGGCGCCGCCTCGACGGTGCGGAATGGGGCCGGCGCCGGTGGAACTTGTACCCGGGCCTCGGTGACGTTGGGCCATGCCGTCACCCGTTCTCGCCGACGAGAGTGGGGTCGTGACACAGGGGTGGGCAAGCCGTGGCGGGACCGGGCGGCGCTTGGTCGTCGATCTGGCCTTCATCGCCGCCGGCGCGGGAGCCGTGATCGAGGTGGTGCAGGGACCACCCGGCAGCGGCTACCGCTGGGGCTCGGTCGCCATCAGCGCGATCATCGTCGCCGCGCCGCTGGTCGTCCTCGGACTGGCCGTCCGGGCCGCAGAGCCGCGGTTCGCCTGGATGACGATGGCCTTGGCCGCCGTCATGGGGGTGTTCGTGCTGCTGGCCCTGGTCGGGAACTGGCCCGGGCAGTCCCTCACCGACAACGCCCTCGACTCCGTGCTCACCGCCCTCGTGCTCGCCACCTGCGTGGGCACCTGGGTCGAGGAGCTCCCCCTGCTCAGGCGGCCCGCCCACTAGGTGTGGTGAGGCAGAAGAGTCAGCCGCGCCGGGATAGCACCACCAGCGCGGTCAGCCAGGTCAGGCCGGCGAACGCCGACAGCGACGAGAAGACGACAGCCAGGTCGCTGCCGAGCGCGGTCGTCACCACGAAGCCACCGACCAGCACCACCACCAGCACGGCGAACGTCGCAGCCGATGCCTTGTCGTTGATCGAGCGTTGCCGCTCGTCGCGGGCATCGCCGCTCATCAGCCCGACCACCTCGCTACGCGGCGAGAACAGGTAGAGGAACGCGCCGTACGCCGCGAAGAGCACCAGCACCCACGCGCCACCGGGCTGGCCGCCGAGCGCCATCGCGCCGGCGAGCAAGATCCCCAGGGCCAGAGAGAACAGCGGCAGCGCCCACCGCGGGGTGCGGCACATCCAGCGGGCGAAGCCCTTAGCAACCGTCGACATGGAACACCTCTTCCACCGAGAGCCCGAAGTAGCGGGCGATCTTGATCGCGAGTGGCAGCGACGGGTCGTAGCGCCCGCGCTCGATCGCGATCACCGTCTGTCGGGAGACGCCGAGAGCGGCTCCGAGGTCGGCCTGGGAGATCCCCTGGGCCGCCCGCAGGTCCTTCACGTCGTTCTCCACGATGTCAAGCATGCTTGACATCTGCAGGCATGTCAAGCGACCTTGACATACCCTCGCCCGAGCCGGTCGGTGCGCGCCGAATCAGGTCCCGCTTCGCTCGTCGGGCACGATGAGAGCATGACCGAGCTGCCACGCAAGGCGGTCGCGCGTACGGCGCGACTCGCGGCGCTGCCGCTCGGGTACGCCGGCCGCAACGCGATCGGGCTCGGCAAGCGCCTCGGTGGCAGGCCGGCCGAGGCCGTGATGAGCGAGATCCAGCAGCGGACCGCCGAGCAGCTGTTCCGCACCCTGGGCGAGCTCAAGGGCGGGGCGATGAAGTTCGGGCAGGCGATGTCGGTGCTCGAGGCCGCCCTCCCCGACGAGCTCGCCGCGCCGTACCGCGCGGAGCTCACCCGGCTCCAGGACTCCGCTCCCCCGATGCCGACCCAGACCGTCCGCGACCAGATCGCCCTCGACCTCGGCCCGGACTGGCGGGACGACCTGGTCTGGCTCGACGGTGGCCCGACCGCCGCTGCCAGCATCGGCCAGGTGCATCGCGGCCGGTGGCGCGACGGGCGTGAGGTCGCGGTCAAGGTGCAGTACCCCGGAGCCGGGGAGGCCTTGAACTCCGATCTCCGGCAGCTCGCCCGGCTCGCGCGCACGATCGGGCCGCTGGTTCCCGGGATCGAGGTGAAGCCGCTGGTCGAGGAGCTCCAGGCGCGGGCCGCCGACGAGCTCGACTACACCCTCGAGTCGGAGGCCCAGCGCGCCTTCGCCGCGGCGTTCCGCGACGATCCCGACATCGTCGTCCCCGACGTGGTCGCGGTCGGGCGCGAGGTGCTGGTCACCGAGTGGCTCGAGAGCCCGGCCTCGCTCGCGTCGGTGATCGACAGCGGCAGCCGGGAGGAGCGCGACCACTACGGCGAGCTGTTCGTGCGGTTCCTCTTCGCCGGGCCCGCGCGCACCGGCATGCTCCACGCCGACCCTCACCCCGGGAACTTCCGGGTGATCCCCACCGACGACGGCACGCCGGGTCGGCTCGGCGTCCTCGACTACGGCGCGGTGGCCCGGCTGCCCGACCACGGGCTCCCCGAGGCGATGGGCCGGCTGATCCGGATCGCCGCACGCGGCGACGACGCCCACCTGGTCGACGGTCTCCGTGAGGAGGGCTTCATCAAGGCGGGTCTCGACGTCGACCCGGAGCTGGTGCTGGAGTACCTCGCGCCGTTCGTGGAGCCGACGAAAGTCGAGCGGTTCCGCTTCTCGCGCGAGTGGATGCAGACGCAGTTCCAGCGGATCAACAACCCGCGGTCGCCGACGTACACCGTGCCGCTCAAGCTCAACCTGCCGCCGTCCTACCTGATGATCCACCGCACCTGGCTGGGCGGGGTCGGGGTGCTCAGCCAGCTCGGCGCCGAGGCGCCGATCCGGGCGATCCTCGAGGAGAACCTCCCGGGCTTCGCCCCGGTTGCCGATTGAGGGCGGCCTCTGCGCCGGCGCCCGGTGGTCGAGGAGGGCGTTCTGCGCCCGTCTCGAAACCAGCCGGACGCTCAGCCGAGCGCGAGGTACATCACCTGCAGGCCGACCGGACCGCGGGTCCGTGAACGGAACGCGCCGGGCACGGTGCCCACGACCTCGAATCCCAGCGACTGCCACAGATGCACCGCCGCTGTGTTGGTCTCGACCACGGCGTTGAACTGGATGCCGGCGTAGCCCTGCTCGCGGTGCCAGTCGACGACGTACGACGCGAGGGCGCGACCGATGCCGAGCCCCTGGCCCGCGGGGTCGACCATGAACGACGCCGTGCCGACATGGTCGCCGCGGCCGGGACGGTTGGGCCCCATCTTGGCGGTGCCGAGCACCCGGCCGTCGTCCTGGAGCACGACGGTCAAGCCGGGCGGCTGCTCCACCCACAGGACCCGCGCCTCGTCGCTGGTGAGGTCTTCGGGGTAGGCGTAGGTCTCGCCGTCGGCCACGATCGCGGTGAAGATCGGCCAGATCGCCGGCCAGTCGTCGTCGGCCGCCGGCCGGATCCGGCGGTCACTCACCCGTCTGGCCGTCGATGGCCTCTCGGATCAGGTCGGCATGGCCGTTGTGGCGGGCGTACTCCTCGATCATGTGGACCAGGATCCAGCGCAGGCTGAACGCCTCACCCTCGCGCCGGCTCTCCCGCATAGAGGTGGAGTCGAGGCCGGTCTCGGTGGCCAGCGCCGCGTCGATGATCGCGTCGGCTCGGCCGACGGCGGCGTCGAACAGCGCGCGCAGCTCCTCGGGGCTGTCGTCCCGGGCGGTGTGCCACTCCCAGTCGCGGTCGGCCGCCCAGTCGACGGTGTCGAACGGCGGCATCGCCTTGCCGCCCCGGAAGGTCTCCTCGAACCAGCCGCTCTCGACCACGGCGAGGTGCTTCATCATCCCGCCGAGGGTCATGTCGGAAGGGCCGTGGGCCTGGGCCAACTGCTCCTGGGTGAGACCGCCGCACTTCCAGCGGAAGGTGTCGCGGTGGAAGTCGAGGAAGGCCCTCAGCGTGGTGGCCTCGTCGCCCTGCAGGGGCGGGTCGACCCGGGAGGCCTGGTCGAACGTCACTGTGGTGGTCATGGCTGCGACGCTAGCGACCGTCGCCGACGGCCGCATCCGCGATTGCGTCGAGGCCGTGGTCGGAGACGCAGTACGCCGACCGGCCGACCGGGCCGGCCGAGGGGCCGGCCCGGCTCATGCAGGTCGAGGTGGATGCTGGAGGGACCGGACGCCACCCTGGATCCGCAGGTTCGGGTCGCCGCCGGATGGGACCAGCGTCGCGAACTCGTCGTACTCCCCGCGTGTCGGCGACAGCGAGGCTCCGGTGACCCCGAGCCAGAACTCCGTGGCCGCCGCGTGCACGTCGGGCGCGAGGTCGAGAAAGGCGGTGATCCAGCGGACGCCGGCCATGACGCGGCGGTACTCACCTCACCAGACGCCGATCACGTCGCCGCCGATCCGGATGATGAAGGCCGAGACGACGACGATGAAGAAGATCCGGACGAAGCGGGTGCCGCGGGAGACCGCCGTCCGGGCGCCGACGTAGCCGCCGACGAGGTTGCAGGCGCCCATCACGAGCCCGACCTTCCAGAGCACGGCGCCCTGGGGCACGAAGACGCACAACGCCGCCAGGTTGGTCGCCCAGTTGGCCAGGCGGGCCTTGGCCGAGCCCTCGAGGAAGCTGTAGCCGAGCAGCCCGACGAGGGTGATCACGAAGAAGCTGCCGGTGCCCGGGCCGAGCGCCCCGTCGTAGCAGCCGATCACCAGGCCGGTGACCATCGCGACCGCGACGTGGCGGCGGCCGGTGTAGCGCAAGGCGGTGGTCTTCCCGAGGTCCGGCCGGAACAGCACGTAGCCACCGACCACGATCAGCACCACGAGCACAATCGGGTCGAACGCCGCGGCGGAGATGTGCGAGGCGATCACCGCGCCGCCCAGGGCACCGACGAAGGCGCACGCCATCAGCGGTCCGAACGTGCGCGGGTCGGGGCGGACGCGGTGGTAGTACGTCGCGCTGCTCACGGTCGTGCCGCAGATCGAGCTGAGCTTGTTGGTGGCCAGCACGGTGACCGGCGCTGATCCCGGGAGGCCCAGCAGCAGGGCGGGCAGCTGGATCAGCCCGCCCCCGCCCACGACCGCGTCCACGAACCCCGCCGACAGCCCCGCCAGGCCGAGCAGCACCATCGTGGCTGTGCTCGGGTCGCTCACGCGGGCACTCTAGGCGGCCCGCACCGCTCCCCGACGAGAACGGGCCCGGCGTCGCTCGACGAGGCGAGCCGGCACCGTCGGTCCGCTGGTTGAGGAGGCTCGGGTAGCCCGGGAGTCCCTCGCCTGACCCGTGCGGAGCGCGCGGCCGTCGGGCTCCCCGGCTGACCGGGGATCCCTGCACCTGTCGGCTGTTGCAACCCCCGACAAGTGCAGGGACCGCCTGCGAGATGTGAGGGACGGGGCCTGTGGGGCGAACCACTCAGAACAGCCCGACGATGTTGCCGTCGGCGTCGACGGCCGCGAACACCTGCTCGCGGAGCAGCACCGGGTCGAGGGCGGGTGTGGGGGTTGCTCCTGTTGTGCGGGCACCACCACCGAACCATCCACCACACCACCTGGCAGATCCAGACCAACCCGAAAGACCGAAGACCCGAGTTCTCCCCACCACCCCGACACTGGAAAGCACGAAAATGGATCCGCCATCGGCCGAGAGCCGACGAAGAGCGACGACTTCTCAGAAGAACCCGTGCCGCGCCAGCGGCCCGCGGAGCTCCCGCTCCTCGTAGGCCAGGTGGCTGAGCAGCCGATCCGACAGTCGACGGATCGTCGCGTCCAAGGCCTCCAGGGCCGACTCGTCCCCGTCACGCACCAGGTCGACCAGGGCATGGTCGAGGGCGTCGAGCAGGTGATGGATCACCTGGTGCTCCTCGTGGAGCCGGTCGACCACCGGTCCGAGGTCCGGCTCCGCCCGCCGCAGGTGCGGGAAGACACTGGCGTCCTCGAGCGTGTGGTGACCGTTGACGAAGCCGCAGTAGGACTGGCAGTAGGCGCCGAGGGTCCAGTTCTTCTGCCGCAGGGTCATCGCCTGGACTCCGGCGCGGGCGTCGCCCGCCGACAGCAGCCCTCGTCGTACGTCGCCGACAAGACCCTGCAGCCGCTCGAGCTCCGAACGTAGGTGGTCGTGCACCTGGACGAGGTGGTCGGCGGTGGCGAGCTGGGCCGCGGAGTACGGCGCGTCGCCGGGCTCGGCGAGCGTGGGGCGGGTCGTCTCGTCCCAGGTCGGGTCGTCGCTCAGGCCGGGGCTCACCTCACCGCTCATCTCACTGCTCATCTCACTGCTCATCTCGCCGCGAATCTAGCCGCCTAGGGTGGACCGGTGCGGATCGTCTCGTTGCTGCCGTCGACCACGGAGATCCTGTTCGCGATCGGCGCAGGGGACGACGTGGTCGGCGTGACCTTCGAGTGCGACTTCCCGGCGGAGGCTCGGACGCGGCGGATCGTGTCGACGTCGGCGATGCCCGGGGGCCTGTCGCCGGCCGAGATCGACGCGTTCGTGGTGGGGGCGATGGCGCGCGGTGACGACCTCTACCACCTCGACGCAGGTGCACTGGCCGGCCTCGACGCCGACCTCGTGGTCACCCAGGACCTGTGCGCGGTCTGCGCGGTCGACGTCTCCGTGGTCGACGACGCGCTCGCCCACCTCGGGTGCACCGCCGAGGTGCTGACGATCGACCCCGGCACGCTCGACGAGGTGCTGGAGTCGATCCTCGCTCTCGGCAGCGCCACGGGGCACACGGCAGCGGCCGAGGGGCTCGTCGCCGACCAGCGGCGCCGGCTCGACGTCGTACGACGGGAGGTGGGCGGGCGGGCGCGACCGCGGGTGATGTTCCTGGAGTGGACCGACCCGCCGTTCGCACCCGGCCACTGGATCCCCGAGATGATCTCGATCGCAGGTGGCGAGCCGCTCCTCGGGACACCCGGGGAGAAGTCGCGGCGGGTGACCTGGGAGCAGGTCCACGAGGCCGCGCCCGACCTGGTCGTCGTGGCTCCGTGCGGCTTCGACCGCGACGGCTGCCGGCGGCTGGCCCTCGACCTGGTCGCGAGCGGCGTGCTGCCGCCCGGTACGCCGGTGCACGCGGTCGACGCCAACGCCTCGTGGGCCCGGCCCGGCACCCGACTCGTTGACGGTGTCGAGGAGCTGGCCGCCGTCCTCAGCCGGTAGGGAAGACCACCTCGGCGAGCAGGCCGCCGGGGGACGCCTCGCCGAGCACGATGTCGCCGCCTCGGCGCCGGACCAGCTCGCGAGCGATCGCCAGCCCGAGGCCGGTGCCGCCGCTGTCGCGGTCGCGGGCGTCGTCGAGGCGGGCGAAGCGGTCGAAGACGCGTTCCCGGTCGGCCTCGGGGACGCCCGAGCCGTCGTCGGCGACCGCGACCACGACGCTCACCGCAGTACGCCGGAACGAGACGTCCACACGGGAGCGGGCGTGGCGTCTGGCGTTGGTGACCAGGTTGCCTACGACCCGTTCGAGCTCGAGGCGGCTCATCGGCACCGTCCCGTCGGTGACCGGACCGAGCACCACCGCCGGCGGATCCGAGGAGGCGAAGCCGGGCAACACCAGCGACGGCAGGGCCGGAGGCTCCGGGTCGGGCAGCGGGTCCCCTGCGTCGAGCCGGGCCAGGACGAGGAGGTCGTCGACCAGTGCGGAGAGCCGGTCGACCTCGGCGCCCAGGTCGGCCCTGTCCTCGTCGGTGGCCCCGTGCCGGCCGGCGACGTCGACCTGGACCCGGAGCGACGCCAGCGGGCTGCGCAGCTCGTGGGCGACGTTGGCCACGAAGCTGTGCTCGCGGTCGCGGGCGGCCGCGAGCCGTTCGAGCATCGAGTTGAGGGTGACCGCCAGGGCGTGGACCTCGTCGCGCGACTCGGGGACGGGCAGTCGCTCGTCGTGGCCGGAGCCCGACACCCGCTCGGCCGCCGAGCGCAGCGACTCGACCGGTCGCAACGCAGCCCCGATCACCCGCCATGCGATCAGGCCGAGGACGAGCAGGAGCAGGGGGTAGGTCACGAGCAGGGTGACGACGAGCAGGTGCTGGCTCCGGGCCAGGTCGGAGACCGGCTCGGCCACGACCACGACCGGCGCCCCCGAGGCCGCCGACACGGGCGTCGCGCTCACCCGCAGTGTCGAGCTCATCCCGAGCCGTGATCCGGAGATCGTCACCGGCGACGTCCGGGCCGCAGCGAGCTCGTCGGTGGTGAGCAACGGGGTGAGCCGGTCGCCGTTCGCCGAGGCGCTCAGGACCCGACCGTTCGCATCCACCACCTGGACCGACTCGGTGCCGGTCACCGGGATCGGGTCGGGCAGCCGACCGGTGGTGACCAGCTCGGCGACCTGGGCAGCCGTCGCGTCAGCTCTGCGGTCGAGGTCGTGCCGGTTGGCCACCGACAGCGCGACGTAGAGCGCGATGCTGCCGACGGCGAGCGCCACCGCGAGCCCGAGCAGCCCGATCGTCATCAGGCGGGCCCGCAGCGACCGCCGGCGCCACCAGCCCACGGGGCCGGCGAGCGAGGTGCTCATCGAGCGAGCCGGTAGCCGGCGCCGCGCACCGTCTCGATCAGCCCGGGCCCGAGCTTGCGGCGCAGGTACCCGACGTACACCTCGACCGTGTTGGGCTCGTAGCCGCCACCGCGGGCGTCCCAGACCCGGTCGAGCAGCTCGGTCTTGGTGACCACCCGGCCGGGGTGACGCAGGAAGAACTCGAGCAGCTCGTGCTCGCGGCGACTCAGCGCGACCGGCTGCCCGGCGAGCGTGACCTCCCGGGTGGCCGGGTCGAGGGCGACATCCCCATGGGTCAGCACCGGTGGCCGCGGGTCGCTCTGCCGGCGGAGCAGGGCGCGCAGCCGCGCCAACAGCACGACGTAGTCGAACGGCTTGGTCAGGTAGTCGTCTGCGCCGTAGTCGAGCCCGTCGGCCTGGTCATAGGGCCCGTCCTTGGCCGAGACCATCATCACCGGCACCCAGTTGTCCTCGGCCCGGAGCCGCTTGACGACCTCGTAGCCCGACAGCGCCGGCAGCATCACGTCCAGCAGCACCGCGTCGTACTGACCCTCGCGCGCCCGAGCCAGACCCGAGGCCCCGTCGCCCACCACGTCGACGGTGAACCCGTCGGCGGTCAGGCCCCGCTGGAGAGCGCGCGCCAGCCGCGCTTCGTCCTCGACGACCAGCAGCCGCATGCGCCCACCATGGCATGCCGCCGGCCACGGTCGGGCCGGGGCGTCGCTGACTCCGGTCACAGGTTCTCAGCGGACTCACAGCGGGTGCGAGCCATGATGGGGGCATGGCTACGCTCCTCCACTCCCGTCGTGCCCGGTGGGCGGTGCCCGCAGTCGCTGCGGCCGCGCTGATCGGCGTCGCTCCCCTGGTCCACGCGGTCACCGCCAGCGCCCAAGGCACCCTTCCCCCGCGTACGGCGGCCCAGCTGCTCGCCGACGTGAGCCAGGCGAAGGTGCAGGCCCTCTCGGGCACGGTCGTCGAGACCGCCGACCTCGGGCTGCCCGCTCTGCCCACCATCGGCGGCGGCGGCGGCAATGCGGCGAGCTTCTCCTCGCTGCTCTCGGGCTCGCACACGATGCGGGTCTGGTACGCCGGCCCCGATCAGCAACGGCTCGCCCTCCTCGGCCAGCTCGGCGAGTCCGACCTCGTGCACAACGGCACCAACGTCTGGGCCTGGTCCAGCCACGACAACACCGCCACGCACTGGACCGTCCCCGCGGGCAGCCACGACACCCCGGCCGCCCCGGAGTCGCCCGCGGCCGCGGCGATGACCCCGCAGCAGGCGGCCGAGAAGGCGCTCGCGGCCATCGACCCGTCCACCCAGGTCTCGGCCGACCCGACCGCGACCGTGGCCGGCCGCGCCGCCTACCAGCTCAACCTGGTGCCCCGTGACTCCCGCTCGCTGGTCGGCTCCGTGCGCATCGCCATCGACGGCGCCACCCACATCCCGACCCGGGTCCAGGTCTTCGCCCGCGGTACGACGACCCCCGCGTTCGAGGTCGGGTTCACCTCGCTGTCGACCGCGACGCCCGACGCCTCGGTCTTCGGCTTCACCCCGCCGCCGGGCGCGACCGTCAAGGAGGGCACGCTGCCGTCCATGAAGAGGGTCGGTCAGAAGCCCAGCCAGATGCAGAGCCAGATGCCGGGCCAGATGCCGGGCCAGAAGCCGGGCCAGAAGCAGGGCGCTCCCCAGGTCGTCGGCAAGGGGTGGACCACCGTGCTGGTCGCCGACCTCCCGGCCTCCCAGCAGTCCACCACCGGCGGGTCGACCGGCAACGCAGGCGCGACCGCGATGCTGAAGGCCCTCCCCCGCGTCAGCGGCTCCTGGGGCTCCGGCCACCTGCTCCGTACGGCGCTGCTCTCCGCGGTCCTGACCGACGACGGCCGGGTGGCGGTGGGCGCCGTACCCCCGCAGCTGCTGTACCGCGCCCTCTCGTCCCGATGACGGCACGGTGACCGACCTCGCCGTCGCCACCCGTGCGCTGACCAAGCGGTTCGGGTCGCAGACCGTCGTCGACGCGATCGACCTCGAGGTGCCGACCGGGGCGGTCTACGGCTTCCTCGGCCCCAACGGGTCGGGGAAGACCACGACGATCCGGATGCTCCTCGGACTGATCAGCGCGACCGGGGGCGACGTCCGGCTGTTCGGTGAGGCCATGCCCGCGCGGGCCGCCGCGGTGCTGCCTGCCGTCGGCGCGCTGGTCGAGGGGCCGGCCTTCCATCCCTACCTCTCGGGCCGGCGCAACCTGCTCCGCCTCGACGCCGCCGACCGCACCGCCGACCCCAGGACAGCGCGACACCGGGTCGACGCCGCGCTCGACCGGGTCGGCCTGCTGGCGGCCGCCGACAAGCGGTTCCGGGCCTACAGCCTCGGCATGCGCCAGCGGCTCGCGATCGCCGGCGCCCTGCTGACCCCCAAGGACCTGCTCGTGCTCGACGAGCCGACCAACGGGCTCGACCCCCAGGGCACCCGGGAGGTGCGGCAGCTGGTCGGGTCGCTGGCCGGCGACGGGACCACGGTGCTGGTCTCGAGCCACCTGCTCGCCGAGGTCGAGCAGATGTGCACCCACCTCGGCGTGATGCACGTCGGCAAGCTGGTCGCCCAGGGCACCAGCGCCGAGCTCCGGGCCGATGGCGCCACGGAGGCCACGGTCGAGACCGACGCCCCGCGCGACGCCGCCCGGGTGATGGGCGAGCTCGGCCTGACCGACCTCCACACCACCGCGGGCAGCGCGACCGGTCATCTCGGCGAGGTCGCTCCCGAGAAGGTAGTCGCGGCCTGCGTGCACGCCGGCGTCGCGGTGGTGGGGTTCCGGGTGGCCCGGCCGTCGTTGGAGGACGTGTTCGTCTCGCTCACCGGGGAGGGCTTCGATGTCAGTGGCTGAGGCTCCGCGGGCGAGCATCGTCCGCCGACCGCGGGCGATGCTCTCGCCGCGGTTCTTCCTCTCCGAGCTGCGGCTGATGTTCGGCCGCCGCCGCAACCAGGCCGGCCTGCTGGTCCTGGCCGCCGTGCCGGTGCTGATCTCGATCTCGGTCAAGAGCACGCTGTCCCACCCCGGTCAGGACGCCCCCGACTTCTTCCGCTCGATCACCGAGAACGGCCTCTTCGTCGCCCTGGCCGCGCTGACCATCGAGCTCGGCCTGTTCCTGCCCCTGGCCGTCTCCGTCGTCTCCGGCGACTCCGTCGCGGGCGAGGCCAACATCGGCACCCTGCGCTACCTGCTGGTCACGCCGGTGACCCGGCTCCGGCTGCTCCTGGTCAAGTACGCCGGCATCACCGTCGGCGCTTTCTTCGCGACGTACGTCGTCACCCTGGTCGGGATGGCGATGGGACTGGTCCTCTTCGGCGGGGGCTCGATGACCCTGCTCTCCGGCACCCAGATCTCCTTCGCCGCCGGGCTGCTCCGGGTGCTGCTCGCCGCGTCCTACCTCGCCTGCGGGCTGGCCGCCCTCGGCGCCGTCGGCCTGTTCGCCTCGACCCTGACCGAG
Organism: uncultured Actinomycetota bacterium; assembly: GCA_963820015.1. Lineage (GTDB taxonomy): Bacteria > Actinomycetota > Actinomycetes > Propionibacteriales > Nocardioidaceae > Nocardioides. Next base: position 500,039 of record CAWFYO010000014.1, read on the forward strand.
CAACCGATCGCGGCGACCATCGCGACGATCATGTTCAGCTCGACGTCGTTCGTGCTCGACTCGATCCCACAGGTGGCATGGCTGCACCCCTACCTGCTCACCCACCACTGGCTCGACTTCGGCGACCTGTTCCGCGACCCGATCGCCTGGAACAACATCGTTGCCGGCCTCGTGCTTGCCGCGTCCTACGCCGTGGTGTTCTTCGCGGCGGCCTGGGCGAGGTTCACCACGAAGGACGTCACCAGCTAGCAGCACTCAGATCGCGTCGGCGAGCGGCCAGCCGCCGGCGGCGAGCCGCTCGGAGACCCGGGCGACGTCGACGTCGTCGGCGCGCTGGTAGACGGTCTGCTCGATCATCGCCTCGATGTCGTCGCGGGAGATCGGGTCGACCGACTCCAGCGACTGGGCCGCGAGCCCGTCTGCGATCGCGTGGATCTCCTCCGGGGTGAGGCGGCGCCGCAGGACGCCGAGGATCGGCGCGTAGTCCTGGGGCGGGATGCCCTCGGGGTACCCCGCGCGAAGCCAGTCGAGCACGCTCTGGCCCAGCGAGGAGGTCTGCTCGGCCACGGGCGCTCAGCTCGTGGAAACGATCGTCGGGTAGGTGTGCTCGAAGCTGAGCTGGTCACCGTGGCCGGAGGCCCAGATGTAGGCGAGGCCGACCCCGATGCCGGCCAGCACGATCGTGAAGCAGACCCCGGCGGCCGCCTTGCCGAGCAGGCGGCGGCGTCGCGGGCCAGCCGCCTCGCCGCCCTCGGCACCCTCGACAGCGACCGTGCCGAGAGCGGAGGCGCGGACGCCCAGCGCGTACACCACGGGGAGGCCGGCGCCGAGGATGAGGCTGTAGATCAGGACCTTCCAGATGTCATGGAGGAACAATGAGAACATCGGTGCCTCCTCAGGCCGCGACCGGGTCGGACGGCTCGAGGACCGAGCTCGGGTCCTCCCAGTCGTCGTTGACGTTCTCGGCCGTGACCGGGTTGCGGCGGGAACGGACGTACATGAGGCCGGAGGCGACCACCAGGATCGCGACCATGACGATGGCGCCGACCAGGCCACCGCCCACGGCGTTGCCGATCTCCCAGGTGGCTGCGCCGACCAGCGCTGCCATCGGCAGGGTGATGAACCAGGCCACGGCCATCCGGCCGGCGACGCGCCAGCGGACGTGCGCGCCGGGCTTGCCGAGGCCGCTGCCCAGGATCGAGCCGGTGGCGACGTGGGTGGTCGAGAGGGCGAAGCCGAGCTGGCTGGAGGCCAGGATGACCGCGGCCGCCGAGCCCTGCGCGGCCGTGCCCTGGCGCGCCTCGATCTCGGTGATGCCCTTGCCCATGGTGCGGATGATCCGCCAGCCGCCGACATAGGTGCCGAGCGCGATCGCGACCGCGCAGGAGACCTTCACCCACATCGGGATGGCGCCGAGGTCGGTCCAGCTGCCGTAGGCGATCAGCGACAGCGTGATCACGCCCATCGTCTTCTGCGCGTCGTTGGTGCCATGGGCCAGCGCCATCAACGACCCGGTGCCGATCTGGCCCCAGCGGAAACCGCCGTTGTTGAGGCTCTCACCGAGGGCGCGGGTGACCCGGAAGATGAGCCAGGTACCCACCATCGAGACCAGCGCCGCGATCACGGGTGACGCGAACGCCGGCAGGATCACCTTGCCGACGACCCCGTCGAGCTTGGTGCTGTCGCCGGTCCAGTGGACGCCGCCCCAGCCGATGCCGGCGATGGTGGCGCCGATCAGGCCGCCGAAGAGCGCGTGCGACGAGCTCGACGGAAGGCCGAACAGCCAGGTCGTCAGGTTCCAGATGATCCCGCCGACCAGCCCCGCGAGGATGATCAGCAGCAGGGCGGACCCGTGGTCGGCGGTCAGCGCCGCGTCGGGGGTGCCGTCGGAGTTCTGGATGGAGACGACCGCGTTGGTGACGGTCAGGGCCACCGCCACGGAGAGGAACGCTCCGACGAGGTTGAGGACCGCGGCCAGCGCGACGGCGGTCTTGGGCTTGAGGGCACCGGTGGCGATGGTGGTGGCCATCGAGTTGCCGGTGTCGTGGAACCCGTTGGTGAAGTCGAAGCCGAGCGCGACGATCACGACGAGGATCAAGGTGAGCAGCTGTGCCGACACGGGTCGAGTGTGGGGCCAAGATGACCTCCAGGGAAATCCCCAATGTCCAGTTCACCAACTGTTCAGGGTTCCGTTCACCTGGCGTTCATCTGGTCGCCGGTGGGTCCAGCGTGACCCGTCATGCAGAAGGGGCGGGCTGGGACTCCTGGGACATCGCTCCCGCCTACAGCCCGCGATCGGCCCAGGAGCCTCTGCCGCCGCCGTACCAGTCGCTGTAGTAGCCGCCCTCGAAGCCGGCCGGTCCCCGAGACCCGAGGTAGGAGCCGACCACCGCGGCACCGAGGTCGTCGAGCTCCGGCGCGACGACGCGGCCGTCGACCCGTTTGGCCATCGAGTCGACGAACCGGGCCAGGCCCGGGTCGGTGCCGAGCCGGAAGAAGGTCACCTGGGCCCCGAGTCGACCGGAGCCGTCGAGCTCGCGCACCGAGTAGGCGACGGTCAGCGGGTGGGGCGGGTACTCGAAGTAGACCTCGCCGTTGGGCTCGAGGTGGGAGGTCGGCTCGCCGTCGGTGACGATCAGCAGCACCGGCTGGGCGCTGGGGTGCTTGCGGAAGAACCGGTTGGCCAGCAGCAGAGCGTGGTGGAGGTTGGTGCCCTTGTCCCACATCGCGTCGAGGCCGGTGAGCTCCTCGATGTCCATCACCTGCGCGTGCCGGCCGAAGCCGATCAGCTGCAGGGCGTCACCGCGGAAGCGCGACCGGATCAGGGTGTGCAGCGCGAGCGCGGTGCGCTTCATCGGCACCCAGCGGCCGTCCATCGCCATCGAGAACGACGTGTCGACCAGGAGGGCGACGGCGGCCTGGGTGCGGGCCTCGGTCTCGCTCACCTCGACGTCGCCGACCTCGATCCGGATGCGCGGACCAAGGTTTCGAGACGGGCGCACAGCGCCCTCCTCAACCAGCGGTCCGCCGCCGTCGGCGACCGTGCGTCGTACGGCGTTGGTGATCGTGCGCGTGACGTCCCACGGCTCGGTGTCGCCGAACTGCCACTCGCGGGTCGCACCGGACAGCTCGCCGGCCGCGCCGGCCTGGCGCAGGTCGCGCTGGCCCTGCCGACCGCTCATCCGCTGGGCGACGTCCTTGAGGAGGGCCTTGCCCAGCTGCCGCATCGCCTTGGGGCTGAGCTTGAGCTGGCCGTCGCTGCTGCGCTTGAGGTAGCCCGAGTCGCGCAGCGCCTGCTCGAGCCGCTGCAGGGTGCGGGCGTCGACGGCCGCCTGGTTGCCCAGCTGCTGGGACAGCAGGTCGAGGTCGATGTCGTCGAGGCGGGCGCCGTCGTAGGACTGCGCGACCTGCTCGGCGAGCTGGTCCAGACCAGCGAGGTCCTGGAGGACGCCGGTGCCGTCGCCCAGGCCGAGCCCCTGCTCGCCGTCGAACTGCTCGGAGCCACGCCAGTCCTCGCCGGGCCGCAGGGCCTGGAGGTTGGCGTCGAGCTGCGCCAGCTGCTGCATCAGCTCGGGTGAGCCGAACGCCTGCTCGGCCAACGACATCAGCTCGGCCCGCTGCTCGGCGGTCATCGAGTTCATCATCCGCTGGGCTGCCGCCGCGCGCTCGGCCATCGCGTCGATCAGCTCGTCGACGTTCTGCGGGTTCTCGGGGAAGAACTGGCCGTGCTTGTCCATGAAGTCGGCGAAGTCCTCCGGGGTGTCCTCGCTGCGCGCGTGCTTGGACAGGAGGTCGTTGAGGTCGGTCAGCATCTCGTTGATCGCCGCGCGGTCGGCGTCGGTAGCGTTCTCCAGCGCCTCCTTCATGCCGGCGAACCGCTGGTCGAGCATCTCCCGCCCGAGCAGGTCCTTGATCTGCTCGTAGTCCTCGCGCGCCGCACGGCTCTTCCAGTCGTACGACGACAGCTCACTCACCGCAGCAGCCGTCGAGGACGGCAGGTTGTCGAGGGTGAGCTCGCGCAGGGCGCGGTCGCCCTCGTCCAGGTCGATGTCTCGGGCGAGCTGGCCACGCTCGCTGAGGACCGCGTGGTCGAGCAGCTCGCGGACCTCCTGGAGGGTGCCGTCAAGGTTGTGCCGCTGGGTCAGCTCGCGCCGCTTCTCGGCGATCCGGCGGGCCAGGTCGTCGAGCCCGCGCTGGTCCTGCCCACCGCGACGGAGGAACTCGCGCATCGCCCGCTCGGGCGAGTAACCGGCCATCACGTCCTGGCCGATGGCGTCGAGCGCCTCGGCGATGTCCACCGGAGGTGCCAGCGGGTCCGGCCCCCCGTCGTAGGACCGGTAGCGCGAGCGGGGCTCGTGACGCCTAGCCATAGACCGTCTCGCCGCCGCCGGACTCCTTGCTGATCCTCCGCGCCAGGTACAGCCCCTCGAGCGCGAGCTCGATGGCGCCGGCCCGCTCGCCATCGTTGACCGCACCGAGGCGGTCGCAGAGCTGGTCGTAGAGGTCGGACTCGCCCAGCACGGGCAGCCCGGTCAGGAAGTCGCGGGCGGTCACCTGCTCGCCGGTCGTCACCATCTGTCCGGCCTCGATCCGGTCCACCAGGAGTGCGAAGTCGAGACCGCGGAAGTGGGTGCGGACGGTCTCGGCGGTGGCTGTGCGGAGCAGGTGGGTGAGGATCTCGGTCTCCCGGCCCTCTTCCCCGGTCTCGAACTCGATCTTCCCGCCGAGCACGTCGACCGCGGTCTCGAGGTCGACGACCCGGGCAACCGGCGAGTCCTCACCCTGACGCCGGGCGCGGTGCAGCGCCGAGGCGGCCACGGTCTCCGCCCCCGCGATCGCGAAACGGGCGCTCACGCCCGAGCGCTGGTCGACCGAGCTGGACTCGCGCAGGTTGCGGGTGAACCTGGCCAGGATCTCGACCAGGTGGTCGGGGACCTCGGCGACGAGGTGGGCCTCCTGGCGGATCACGGCGATCTCGTCGTCGAGCTCGGTCGGGTAGTGGGTGCGGATCTCGGCGCCGAAGCGGTCCTTCAGCGGCGTGATGATCCGGCCACGGTTGGTGTAGTCCTCCGGGTTGGCGCTGGCCACGACGAGGGTGTCGAGGGGCAGCCGGAGCACGTAGCCCCGGATCTGGATGTCGCGTTCCTCCATCACGTTGAGCATCGCGACCTGGATCCGCTCGGCGAGGTCGGGCAGCTCGTTGATGGCGACGATGCCCCGGTGGCTGCGGGGGATCAGCCCGAAGTGGATGGTCTCGGGGTCGCCGAGGTGGCGGCCCTCGGCCACCTTCATCGGGTCCACGTCGCCGATCAGGTCGGCGACCGAGGTGTCCGGGGTCGCGAGCTTCTCGGCGTACCGCTCGTCACGATGGCGCCACTCCACGGGCAGCTCGTCGCCGAGCTCCTCGGCGCGACGGCGCGAGGCGGGCGTGATCGGGTCGAACGGGTGCTCGCCGAGCTCGGCGCCGGAGATCACCGGCGTCCACTCGTCGAGCAGGCCGACCAAGGAGCGCAGCAGCCGGGTCTTGCCCTGGCCGCGCTCACCGAGCAGGACGACGTCGTGCCCGGCGATCAGGGCGCGCTCGAGCTGGGGGATCACGGTGTCCTCGAAGCCGTGCATGCCGGGCCAGGGGTCCTCGTCGGCGGCGAGCTTTTCCAGGAGGTTGTCGCGGATCTCGTCGCGGAGAGGCTTCTGCACGTGACCGGAGGCACGGAGCTGTCCGAGCGTGCGAGGCGTGGGAGCGGGGGTGGAGGCCTGAGTCACCCTTCCACGCTACGCCCGGGCCCAACCGGAGCAGCCGGGACGAACACCGGGTGGTCGGTCGACGAGCGCTGACACCACCAGAGTCGACACAAGGGCCGACACAAGGGCCGACACAAGGGCCGACACAAGGAGAGACCCCGACCCCGGTCTGCTCTCATAAGACCGGGGCCCGGGTCTCCGGGGGGATTCTGAACCGTCACAGGGGGGGTTGATGACCGTTCTGAGTTCCAGGATGCTCCCGGACGGGGCTCACGCTCAGGGGGGTAGGTCCCCCATGGCTGGGACATTCGTCCACGGCGGCTTGCCGAGAAATTGTCGAACGACCGGTCAGGAGATGGGGACGACGACGACCGTCGTGGGCGCGTGCTCGACGACGGTCACGGCCAGGCCCTGCCCGATGACGGCCGAGACCCCGCCCGAGACGTGGGTGCCGACGACGACGACGTCCTTCTCGCCGCCCTGCTCGACCAGGACCCGTGCGGCTGCTCCGTCGACGTCGCGCTCGGTCACCTGCACCTCGGGGTACTTCCCGGCGAGCTCGGACATCCAGCCGTCCAGCTTGCCGCGGTCAGGCCGCTCGAGGTCCTCGTCGGCTGGCGAGCTGAGGGAGGCCGACCCCTGGTGGAGCACCAGGACGGTCAAGGGCAGGTCTCGCGACGCGGCCAAGCGGTAGCCGACCTCCAGGACCGGGAAGGCCTCCTCGCGGAGGTCGGCGGCGACCAGCACGCCGGAGCCCACGATGTCGTTCTCGGGACGGCGTACGACGATCGGGCAGACCGCATGCCGCACCAGGGCGACGCCGACCGACCCGAGCAGGAGGCTGGCGACCGGGCCGCGTCCGCGTGAGCCGACGACCAGCATGGAGGCGTCGCGTGACGCCTCCAGCAGCGCCGACCGGGCATCGGCGTGGAAGAGCCACTCGTGGACCTCGAGTGAGGCGTCGGTCTCGTGGGCACGGTCGGCAGCGGCGAGGAGGAGCTTGCGGCCGTCGCCCTCCATGACCTTCAAGATGTCGCGGTCGACGCCCATGCTGTCGACCCAGAGGACCCGGTCGAGGGTGTAGGCGTGGACGAGCGCCAGCGTGCGGTGGTCGTGGACGGCCTGCTGGGCGGCCCAGGTGACCGCCTCGAGTGACGACGCGGACCCGTCGACGCCGACGACGATGCTGCCCGGAGCCGGCATCGGGGTGGCCTGTCCGGTGGCCTGCCCTGGCTCGTGCCCGGTGTCGTGCCCGGTGTCGTGCCCGGTGGCGTTCATGGCCGCGCTCCTGTCGTGGGTCCCCGCCCTCAGGGGCCGCCCGAGGGCTCGACTCCAGGGTCTCGCCGGGGGTCGGCGCACGGCAGGGCAGATGCGCCCGCAGTTCGGGACCATCGGCCCTCAACCGGTCACCGCGGCGCCGGGCACGATGGTTCTCGGCTCCGGAAAAGGAGTCGCAGCCGTCGTCTCTGAAGAGGGTGCTTCGCGATGTACGAGTCGTTCGACCTCGCCGAGACCGAGTGCGAGGAGCTGATCCGGGCCGGTCTGGTCGGACGGGTCGCGGTGTGCATCCCGAACGGGCCGCACATCGTCCCGGTCAACTACTCGGTGGTCGACGACGCCGTCGTGATCCGGACGACGCCGTACAGCCTGCTCGGCAGCAACGCCAAGGGTTCGGTCCTCGCTCTGGAGGTCGACCAGTTCGACTACGAGAACCAGCGCGGCTGGAGCGTGGTGGCTCGTGGCCGCTGCGACGTCGTGGTCGACCCCGACGAGCTCGAGCACATCCGGGGAACCTGGAACCCGGCGACCTGGGCGAAGGGCGGACGGACGCTCTACCTGCGGTTGCGGTGGACCGAGATCTCCGGACGGCGGCTGGGGCAGGGCTGGGACCCGATGGCCTCGCTGCCGGTCACCAGGGCCCCCTGACCGCGCCCGGGCCCGGGGCCCGAGGCCCGCGGGAGTCAGATGAACAGGACGCCGACCACGCCCGGGACGGTGCCGGCCAGCACGCGGGCGATCTCACGGGCGTGCGGCTCGTGGGGCCCGTCGAGCCGGGCGATGCCGTCGACCACCTCGACGACCGACTCCACCTCGGCGGAGCGGAGCAGCTCGTCGAGCTCGGCCTCGATCAGCTCGTCGCTGCGCGCGAGCACCGCGATCACGTCACGCCGGCTCACGACACCGACGACGCGCTCGCCGTCGACGACGGGCAGGCTCTTGATCTGGGTGTCGACCAGGACGGTCGCGGCCGCGGCGAGGTCGGCGTCGGCCGCCACGCTCATCGGGTGAGCGGTCATCACGTCGTGCACCAGCAGCGGGGTGGTGCGGCCCTCGGTGCGCACCGGGATCTCGCGGGCTCGCCGGTCCGGCAGCAGGGCGCCGCGCAGGACGTCGGCCTCGCTGAGCACCCCGACCAGGCGATCCTCGCCGTCGACGACCGGCAGGGCGGTGACCTGGTGCTCGTGGAGCAGCTCGATGGCCCGCTTCACCCGCGTCTCGGGATGCACGGTCACCACGGCTGTCGTCATGACGTCGCGTACCAGCATCGTGCCGCCCTCCTGTGGTCATGGGATCTCCCGTCGCTCGACGGGCCGCTCGAGAGTCCCACGTCCAGCACATCGCGCGCACCCGCGAGCGCACAGGGCCGAGGGGCCCCCACGCCGCGGGCACAACGGCCCTGCCCCACAGCCGAGCCGCTCCGGACCATGATCAGAGGAGGACTCCGATGACCACAGACTCGACCACACCGGCGCCGCCGGTGGCCGAACTGCCGGGACCCACGCCGCCGGTGCCCGAACTGCCGGGACCCACGCCGCCGGTGCCCGAACTGCCGGGACCCACGCTGCCGGTGCCCACGGCCGCGCCCGCGGACGTGCTGCTCGCGGACGGCTCCGTGGCGATGGTGCGGACGCTGGAGCGCGGCGACCGGGAGGCCCTCCTCACACTGCACGACACCGTCGGTCTCGACAGCCTCCGCCTCCGGTTCTTCAGCGCCAGTCGCGCCGCCGGTCACTCCTACGTCGACCACCTGATCGAGCACCTCGACATGGGGTCGGTGCTCGCGCTGGCTCTCTGGCAGGACGGCGAGCTGGTCGGGCTGGCGACCGCCGAGCGGCTCGAGGACGAGGCCGAGGTCGCGTTCCTGGTGGCCGACCGGCTGCACGGCCACGGCGTCGGCACGTTGCTGCTCGAGCACCTGGCCGCGCTCGGCCGCGGCGCCGGCATCGGCCGCTTCACCGCCGAGGTGCTCGCTGACAACGCACCCATGCTCCGGGTCTTCGTGGACGCCGGCTTCGAGGTCAGCCGTGAGCTCGACCGCGGCGTGGTCACCGTGGAGATGGACACCAGCGTCTCCGAGGAGGCCCTGCGTGCCGCCGACACCCGCGAGGCCCAGGCCGAGGCCGCCTCGCTCCAGGCGCTGCTGCGGCCCGCCCGGGTCGCGGTCGTCGGGGCCCGGCGGGACGGCAGCGGCGTCGGGGCAGCCGTGATCGACTCGATCGTGCAGGGCGGCTTCCTCGGCGACCTCGTCGTGATCCACCCGAAGGCCGAGGAGGTGGGCGGCGTGGCCGCCTACCCGTCGTTCGCCCAGGCCCCGGGGCCGATCGACCTCGTCGTCGTCGCCGTGCCCCCGCGGTCGGTCACGGCGTGCATCAAGCGGGCCGCCGCCGCCGGGGCCCGGGCGGCCGTGGTGATCACCTCCGGGTTCGCCGAGATCAGCCCCGAGGGGAAGCTCCTCCAGCACGAGCTGGTCAAGACGGCGCGGTCCCTCGGCATCCGCGTGGTCGGGCCGAACTGCCTCGGCCTCCTCGACAACCAGCGCGACGTCCGCCTCTCCGCGACCTTCGCCGGGGCCAACCCGCCGCCGGGCGGTCTGGCGATCGCCTCGCAGTCCGGTGGCGTGGGCATCGTGGTCACCGACCTGGCCCGACGGCTCGGGGTCGGGGTCGCGCACTTCGTCTCGCTCGGCAACAAGGCCGACGTCTCGGGCAACGACCTGTTGTCGGCCTGGGCCGACGACGACGACGTCACGGCGGCCGCGCTCTATCTCGAGTCCTTCGGCAACCCGGCCAAGTTCGCCCGGATCGCCCGCCGCTTCGCCGAGCGCAAGCCGCTGCTCGCCGTCGTGGGCGGCCGCTCGGGCAGTGGCGGCCGGGCCGGGATCTCGCACACGGCCGCGGCCGCGACGCCCTCGGTGCGGGTCGACGCCCTGTTCGCGCAGGCGGGCGTGATCGGCTGCCGACATGCCGAGGAGCTGACCGAGACCGCGCTCCTGCTCGGGTCGCAACCGCTGCCCGCGGGTCCCCGGCTCGGCATCCTGGGCAACGCCGGTGGCCTGGGGGTCCTGGCGGCCGACACGGCGACCCGCTACGGCCTCGACGTGCCCGTGCTCTCCGACGACCTGACCGAGAAGACCGCCCGCCACGTCTCCGGCACGGTCGGCACCCGCAACCCGGTCGACGCCGGCGCCGGGGGTGGGGCCGCCGCGCTGGGGGCCCTCACCACCACGCTCCTCAAGACCGACGAGATCGACGCCCTCCTGGTGGTGCTCGCCAGCACCCGGACCCTCGACCACGCCGCGACCGTCAAGGCGCTGAAGAAGGCGCGGTCCGCCCATCCCGGCAAGCCGATGGTCGCGGTCCTGCTCGGCGGGATCGCTGCCGCCCCGATGCACGGGATCACCGTCCTGCCGTCCGTCGAGAGCGCGGTCCGCTCGCTCTCGCACGCCGTCCAGTACGCCGAGTGGCTGCGCGCCCCGCGGACCCCCCCGCCGACCACCGACCCCGACCGGCTCGTCGCCGTACGACGCTGGGTCGCCACCTCGCTGGCCGCTCACGGCCCCGGCTGGCTGGACCCCGGCCGGATCTCGGCGCTCCTCGCGCCCTACGGCGTCACACCCTCGGGCGTGGTGGCGCGCGGACCGGAGGCCGCGGCCGCCGCCGCCGCAGAGGTCGGCTTCCCGGTGGCGGTCAAGGTGGCCGACCCCGCCATCGTGCACAAGTACGAACGCGGCCTGGTCCGGCCCGGCGTCGCTACCGTGTCCGAGGTGAGGTCGGTCGTCGAGGACTTCGTGCTGGCGACCGAGGACCTCCACGTGCCGGTGCTCGTCCAACCGATGGCCCACGGCACCGAGCTCGCCGTCGGCGTCATCCGTGACCCCGGCCTCGGCCCGCTGGTCATGGTCGCGGCCGGTGGCACGGCCGTCGAGATCCTGGACGACAGCACCCTGCTGCTCGCCCCCGTCACGGCACAGGACGCGGCGCGCGCCCTGCGCTCGCTGCGGATCTGGCCGCTGCTTTCGGGCTACCGGGGCGCCGAGGCCGTCGACGAGCAGGCCCTGGTGGACCTCGTGGTGGCGATCGGGCGGCTGGCCATCGACGTACCCGAGCTCGTCGAGGCCGACCTGAACCCGGTCGTCGCGACACCGGGCGGGGTCGCCCTGGTCGACATCAAGATGCGACTCGACCACGGTGCGCCGGTCGACGCGGGCGTGCCCCGCCGACTGCGCGCGCCGGCCTGAGGACGTCGTGGCCGACGACGAGCCGGTCGAGGAGATCGTGGACGCGCCCGAACGGGTGCGGCCCCTGCCCGACCTGCCGGAGTCCAGCCAGGCCCTGCTGGCCGCTGTGATGGCGGTGTCCTCAGACCTCGACCTCGCCGGGGTGTTGAGCCGGATCGTGGAGTCGGCCTGCGCCCTCACCGACGCGCAGTTCGGTGCCCTCGGCGTGCTCGGGCAGGGCGACACCCTCGTGGAGTTCGTGACCCACGGACTCTCCCAGGAGCAGCACGACCGCATCGGTGAGCTGCCCGCAGGCTGCGGCATCCTCGGCCTGCTGATCCAGGACCCGCAGCCGTTGCGGCTGACCGACCTCACCCGGCACCCGGGCTCCTCCGGCTTCCCCGCCCACCACCCGCCGATGCGGTCGTTCCTGGGCGTGCCGGTGCGGATCCGCGGCACGGTGTTCGGCAACCTCTACCTGACCGAGAAGAGGGGGGGCGGGCCTTTCACCGACACCGACGAGAGCCTGATCGTCGCGCTGGCCCAGGCGGCCGGCCTCGTCATCGAGAACGCCCGCGCCTTCCGCCTCAGCGAGCGACGCCGCGAGTGGCTCGAGGCGAGCGCGGTTCTCACCGACGCCCTGGAGCCGCCGGTCGATCCCGACTTCGCGTTGCAGCAGATCGCGCTGACGGCGCGGCGGGTCAGCCGGGCCCACGCCACCGCGCTGGTCTCCGACGACGAGGTCCGCGCCGTCGTCTGCGACCCGGGGGACCTCCATGGCGTCTTCGCCCGGCTCGAGGGGCTGTTCGCATCGCTCGACCTGGCCGCGCTCCCCGACCCGGTCGACGTCCAGCAGGACGAGATGCTGGCCACCGTCATCCCGCTCCGGGTCGAGCTCTCCCCCGGCTGCGTCCTCGTCGCGCTCTTCACCCGCGAGACGATCCGGCAGCGCGACGTCGACGAACGCGAGCTGCTCCTCTCCTACGCCGACCAGGCCGGGCTCGCCCTCGACCGCACCACCGCGGTCTCCGAGCGTGAGACGCACGCGATCACCAGCGACCGCGAGCGGATCGCCCGCGACCTGCACGACGTCGTCATCCAAAGGCTCTTCGCCACCGGCATGCAGCTCCGTGCTGCCTCGCTCCGGGGCGGCGACGAGCTCGCCGCCCAGGTGGAGAAGGCGGTGCAGGAGCTCGACGGCACGATCCGCGACGTACGCGGCACCATCTTCGAGCTGCAGAACGAGGGATCCGGCTCGGTCCGCGACGACCTGCGCTCGCTGGCCCGCGAGTACGCCGAGGCGCTGGGCTTCGCGCCGTCGGTACGCACCAACGGGGCGATCGACACCGCCGTCGGCGAGGCCCTGCGCGACCAGCTGCTCGCCGTGGCCCGCGAGGCCCTCTCCAACGTGGCCCGCCACTCCGACGCCACCCGTGTCGACATCGAGGTCACCACCGACACCGCCCAGCTCACCCTGGTCGTCGCCGACAACGGGGTCGGGCTGTCGGGCGCGACCGAGGGTCTGGACGGCCGCGGGCTGCGCAACGCACGGCACCGGGCTCGGGCCTGGGGTGGAGAGCTCGAGCTCGACCCGCAGGAGCCGCAGGGACTGGTCTTCCGCTGGCGGGTGCCGCTGCTCCCGAACGGCGGCGGCTGACGGCCGGGACGCCGTGCGGCGCCGGGGCGCGAAGGACCGACCGCGGGGTCGCGTCGGACGTCAGTCGGGCCGCTCGCTGCTGAGCAGCTTGGAGGCCAGCACCGCGGCCTGGGTGCGGCGCTCGAGGCCGAGCTTGGACAAGATGCTGGACACGTAGTTCTTGACCGTCTTCTCGGCCAGGAACATCCGCTCGCCGATCTGGCGGTTGGTCAGGCCCTCGGCGATCAGGCCGAGCAGCTTCAGCTCCTGCTCGGTGAGGCCGGCCAGCTCGGGGGCGGTGCTCGGGCCGTTGCGCACGCGCTCGAGGACGCGTGCGGTGAGCGTCGGGTCGATGAGGGAGTTGCCGGCGGCCACCTGGCGCACGGCGCCGATCAGGTCCTGGCCGGCGATCTCCTTGAGGACGTAGCCGGAGGCACCGGCCATGATCGCGGCGAACAGCGCCTCGTCGTCGTCGTAGGAGGTGAGGATCAGCGCCTTGACGTCGGGGTCGACGCCACGGACGGTGCGGCACACCTCGATGCCCGATCCGTCGGGCAGGCGCGCGTCGAGGATCGCCACGTCGGGTCGCAGGGCAGGGATGCGGGCGGAGGCCTCGGCGGCCAGCCCGGACTCGCCGACGACCTCGATGTCACCGCCCGACTCCAGCAGTGCGCGGAGGCCCTGGCGCACCACTTCGTGGTCATCGAGCAGGAACACCCGGATGGGCGTGGTCGACTCGCTCATGGCCTATGTCTAGCACCGTCCTGACTGCTGGGGTGGGTCACCTCGCCAGGACGGTCCAGGTGGATCAGGTCGTCGAGGTGCTCCAAGCCCACCGGTTCGTGCGTGATCCAGACGACCGCACGCTCCTGCGCGCCACCCAGCACGTGCCGCGCGAGCAGCTCCGCGGTGGCGTGGTCGAGGTGGGCGGTGGGTTCGTCGAGCACCAGCACGCGCTGGTCGGCGAGCAGCGAACGGGCCACCGCGAGCCGGGCGCGCTCGCCTCCGGAGACCTGGGAGGCTCCGTCACCGAGGCGGGTGTCGAGACCCTCCGCGAGACCGTCCAGCCAGACGCCGAGACCGGCCCCCTGGAGTGCCGCGACGAGGTCCTGGTCGCCGGCGTCGGGTCGGGCCAGCCGGATGTTCTCGGCCAGTGTGGTGGCGAATACGTGCGGGTCGTCGTCGACCAGCCCGATCACCCGTCGTACGTCGTCGAGGGCGAGCCGCGGGAGGTCGACGCCGCCGAGGCGGAGCGCCCCGTCGTGGGGGTCGATGAACCGCAGCAGGAGTGCGGCCAGCGTGCTCTTGCCCGAGCCCGACGGGCCGACCACGCCGACGCGGCGGCCGGTGGGGACGTCGAGGGAAAGTCCGTCGAGGACGGTGTGGTCGTCCCAGGCCGCCGTGACCGCGCGCACCTCGACCGCAGGGTCCTCGGACGCGGGGAGAGCCTGCGGCGGGTCGCTGACGGCGGGGCTGAGCGCGAGCAGCGCGTCGAGCCGGGCCTCGGCGGCCCGCGCCCGGACGGTGGCGGTCGCGGCGTCCACAGCGGGGACCACGACCTCGGCGAGGGCGAGCGGGAGCAGCACGAGGAGCCCGGCCAGGGGCCGGCTCAGTCCGCCGTCCGCCACTACCGGGGCGATCACGAGGGCCACCAGGGCGACGGCGATGCCGGAGCCGGTCAGGGCGATCGCGCGCCCGAGGCCGAGCCAGAGGGCGCTGCGGACCGTGCCCGCGGCCACGGCGTCGCTGGCCCGGGCCACCCGGTCGACCGCGCTCTCGGTGGCCTGCCACATGACCAGCTCGTCGGCGACCTGGGTGGTCTCCACGACGCGTTCGGACAGGTCGGCGCGGGCCGCCACCATGCGTTGCTCGGTCCGGGCGGTGCCGCGCCGGACCAGGGCGTGGGCGGCCAGGCCCACGGCGATGCCGCCGACGACCACGACGCCCGCGGTGACGTCCAGCAGCCCGGCGACGACGCCGCTGAGGACGGCGACGATCAGGAGGCCGCGCACCGGCATCCGGCCGCGGAGCTCACGGTCGAGGACGCTGTCGACGTCGTCGACGACCGAGGCGAGGACGTCGCCGCGTCGCGGACCGAGCCGGCCGGGGGTGAGCGGGACCAGCGCGTCGTACACCTCGGCGCGGCGGCGGGCCAGCATCCCGAGGGCGGTGTCGTGCGACAGCAGCCGCTCGACGTAGCGCAGCAGCGGCCGCGCCAGGCCGAAGGTGCGGACCAGCACGATCGCGACCAGCAGCGTGAGCACGGCCGGGCGGTTGGAGGCCTGGACGATCAGCCAGCCGGAGCACGCGGTCAGCGCGACCCCGGCGGCCGACGCGAGGGCGCCCACGACGGTGGGCAGGAGCAGGCTGGTCCGGCGGTACGACGCGGCCTGCTCCAGCGGCGCGACGGGCGATGTCGCGACGTGGGTCGTCGGCTCGGTGTTCTCCGGGATCGATGCCGCCGGGCCCGCGACGTGCAGGACGTGGTCGGCCAGGGACACCAGGGCCGGGCGGTGCGCCACCACCACGACCGCACGGGTACGGGCCAGCTCGACCAGGGTGTCGGCGACGACGTGCTCGGTGAGGGCGTCGAGGTGGGCGGTCGGCTCGTCGAGGATCACGAACGGGCGCTCGGAGAGCACGATCCGGGCCAGGGCCAGCCGCGCCCGCTCACCGGCCGAGAGGGTGGCGCCGTCCTCACCGAGGGGAGTGTCGAGGCCGAGCGGCAGCTGCCTGACCCGCTCCTCGAGGGCGACCCGGCGGAGCACGGCCCACACCGCGTCGTCGGAGGCGTCGGGGCAGCCGAGCCGCACGTTGTCGGCGACGGTGCCGGCCACGAAGACCGGCCGCTGCGGCAGGAGCGCCACGCGGGCGCGCCAGGCCTCACCGCCGACCGGGACCCCGCCGACCAGCAGGCGTCCCGAGTCGGGGGCGCGCAGACCGGAGAGGACGGACAGCAGGGTGGACTTGCCGCCGCCGGACGGGCCGGTGACGGCGGTGATGCCGGTCCGCGGGATCATCACGGACAGGCCGTCGAGGGCCGGCAGGACCCGACCCGGGTAGGTGACGGTGACCGAGTCGACGACCAGGTGGCCGTCGGCTCCCGGGCGGGACGGGGTCTCGTCGCCCGGCGAGGTGAGCAGGTCGTCGACCTTCTCGAACGTCGCGACCCCTTCGGCGGCGGCGTGGAACTCCGCGCCCACGCGACGCAGCGGCCAGTAGGCCTCGGGGGCGAGCAGCAGGACGACCAGGGCGGTTCGCAGGTCGAGGTGTCCGGCTGCGAGGCGGACGCCGACGGTGACCGCGACCAGGGCCACCGACAGGGTGGCGATCAGCTCGAGGATGGCCGAGGAGGCGAAGGCGAGCTTGAGCGTGGCCATCGTGGCCGTGCGGTAGCGCTCGGTCACCTCGCGGATCCGGCCGGTCTGCGCCCGCGCGCGGCGGAACGCGACCAGCGTGGGCAGGCCCTTCATCACGTCGACGAAGTGCCCGGACAGCGAGGCCATCTCCCGCCACTGGGTCTCGGCGCGGTCGCGAGTGGCCAGGCCCACCAGCGCACCGAAGACCGGGATCAGCGGGAGGGTGGCCAGCACGATCACGGCGCTCATGACGTCCTGGGTGGCCATCGCGATGACGGTCAGCAGGGGCAGCACACCGGCCAGCACGAACGCCGGGAAGTAGCGGGTCAGGTAGGGCTCGGCCGCGGCGACACCGCGGGTGAGCAGCACCGCCGTCTCCCCGGAGGGGACCGCAGCCCGCCGGTCCGGCGAGAGGACCACCCGCAGCAGGCGGCGTCGTACGTCGGTGCCGACGATGCCGGCCGCCCGAGCCGCGCAGACCTCGGAGAGCAGGCCGACCAGACCGCGGAGTGCGAAGACCCCGGCCACGGCCAGGGCCCACGGCACGACGTCGCCGTCGTCGACCGACGGCGACGACCAGGCCGGCGACGAGCCAGGCCTGGCCGATGACGAGCAGGCTGGTGCCCACTCCTCCCGAGATGACCCCGGCCAGTGGGCGCTTGGCAGGTGCCAGACGACGCACCAGCCGGGGATCGGTCGGTCTCATCCGACGACGGGCGCCTCGGCGGCTTGCCGGCACCGAGTCGACAGGGATGTGCTGCACCGAGATGCGCTTCCGGAAGACCCAGTAGGTCCAGCCCTGGTAGGCCAGCACGATCGGGCGTGAAGATCACCGCCACGATCGTCATGACCGTGAGCGTGTAGTGCGTCGACGACGCGTTGGTCGTGGTCAGGCTGTACAGCGGCGGACGTCGAGCTCACCATCACGTCGGGGAACAGCGCGATGAAGAGTCCGGCCACCGCCAGGCCAGGCAGGCGAAGGTGCCGATGAACGCCCAGCCCTCGCGCACCTGGAGCACCGCGACGAGCGCACCCACCAGGCAGGCGGCAGCCAGCACGAAGAACACCGCCGAGCCGACGTTGCCGGTCAGGAGCTGGGTCCAGACCAGGAACACGACGGCGACCACCGCCGCCGCGAGGCCGATCTTGACCGCCAGCACCCGGGCCCGCTCCCGGATCGGGCCGTCGGTCTTGAGCGCGGTGTAGATCGCGCCGTGGGTGAGGAAGAGCAGCAGCGTGGTGAGGCCACCGACCAGGGCATAGGGGTTGAGCAGGTTGAAGAACCCGCCGGTGTACTCCATGTCCTTGTCGATCGGGGTGCCCCTGAGGATGTTGGCGAAGGCCACGCCCCACAGCAGCGACGGGATGAAGGACCCGATCACGATCGCGGCGTCCCAGCGGTTCTTCCACTGCTCGCCGTGACCCTTCGCGCGGTACTCGAACGCGACACCGCGCACGATCAGCGCCAGCAGGATCAGCAGCAGCGGCAGGTAGAAGCCGCTGAACAAGGTCGCGTACCAGTTGGGGAACGCCGCGAACGTCGCGCCGCCGGCCACGAGCAGCCAGACCTCGTTGCCGTCCCAGACCGGGCCGATGGTGTTGATCATGACCCGGCGTTCCTGGTCGTTCCTGGCCAGGACCGGCAGCAGCATGCCGACGCCGAAGTCGAACCCCTCGAGGGTGAAGTAGCCGATCCAGAGGACGGCGATGAGTGCGAACCACAACGGTGGTGAGCTCCACAGCAAGTCTCCTCAGTACGCGAACGCGAGCGGGCGGTCGGAGTCGTCGGAGTCGTCCGACGGCGGGCTCCGGGTCGGGTGGCAGTCCCGCCTTGATCGCCTTCAGCAGCAGGCCGACCTCGACCACTGCGAGCACGGCGTACAGCAGGGTGAGGAGTGATCATCGAGGTGAGCACCGCCTCGAAGGCACTCGACGCTCGGCGAGACGCCGTTCGCGGTCGTCATCACCCCGAACACGATCCAGGGCTGGCGGCCCATCTCGGTGAAGATCCAGCCGAACGAGTTGGCAGCGACCGGCAGGAACGGCAGCAGCACGGCCCCACGGACCAGCCACTTGCTGGTGGGCGCGCGGCCCTTGCGGGTCACCCACAGCAGGAGCGCGCCGATCGCGGCGGTGACCAGGCCGAGCCCGATCATGAAGCGGAACGTCCAGTAGGTGATCGGGATGATCGGCGTGTAGTTGCCGGGCGAGTAGTACTTCGGCCGGGGTCCTGGCCGTACTTCGCCTGGTACTCCGCGCGCAGCTGGTTGATGCCCTTGATCTCGCCGTTGAACGAGCCGGTGCCGAGGAACGACAGCAGTCCGGGCACCTCGATGATCGCGGTGTGCTTCTCGCCGTTCAGGCTGCCGATCGTGAGGATCGAGAACGGCGCGTTGTCGTGGTCTCGTAGAGACCCTCGGCGGCGGCCATCTTCATGGGCTGGACCTGGGTCATGATCTTGCCGGAGATGTCACCGGAGATCGCGACACCGAGGCCGGCGACCAGCATGATCGCCGAGCCCGTGCGCACCCCGCGACGGAAGGTCTCCCTGACCTCGCCCTCGGTCTTGGCGAACTTGTAGAACGCGATGCCCGCCACGAAGGCGCCGGCGGTCATGTACGCCGCCAGGACGACGTGCGGGAAGGTCACCAGCTGCACCTTGTTCGTCAGCACGGCGAAGAAGTCGTGCAGCTCGGCCCGGCCGGTGCTGCGGGTTGTAGTTGTAGCCGACCGGGTGCTGCATCCAGGAGTTGGCCGCCAGGATGAAGTACGCCGAGAACAGCGTCCCGATGTGGACCAGCCAGATGCAGGCCGTGTGCAGCTTCTCCGGCAGCTTGTCCCACCCGAAGATCCAGAGCCCCAGGAACATCGACTCCAGGAAGAAGGCGAGCAGCCCTTCGACGGCGAGCGGCGCACCGAAGATGTCACCGACGAAGCGCGAGTAGTCGCTCCAGTTCATGCCGAACTGGAACTCCTGCACGATGCCGGTCACGACCCCGATCGCGAAGTTGATCAGGAAGAGCTTCCCGAAGAACTTGGTCAGCCGCAGCCACTGCGGGCTTCTTGGTACGCACCCAAGCGGTCTGGTACCCGGCGACGATCGCGGACAGGCCGATCGTGACGGGCACGAAGAGGAAGTGGTAGACGGTCGATGATGCCGAACTGCCAGCGGGCGAGGTCAAGTGGGTCCACGGCCATGACGATCCTTGACGGCGACCCTCACACGGGACGGTCGGGGGTACCGAGCGCGCGGGACCTTGGTCCCGATCGCTCGGGACCGAGTGACCGTGCCGCACGTGACAGGGCGTGCCTACCGTCGCACCCAGGCCCTCGTGGTCGGGGCCGTTGACCAGGAGGACGACGCGCCGTCGTCCTCCTGGTCGCTCTCCGTCGTGCGCCTCGGTTTCATCCACGAAGCGCGGCCCGGGGTCAGGAGCCGGCCAGGAAGGCCAGCAGGTCCTGGCGGGTGAGGACGCCGACCGGCTTGCCGTCCTCGTGGACCAGGACGGCGTCGGCGGTCTCCAGCAGGACGACGGCCGCGTGCGCGGACTCGGTCGAGCCGATGGTGGGCAGCGGGGGCGACATGTGGTCCTCGACCCGGTCGGTGAGGTGGGCGGCGCCGGTGAAGAGGGCGTCGAGCAAGCGTGCGCTCGGAGACCGACCCCGCTACCTCGGCGGCGACGATCGGCGGCTCGGCGCGGACCACGGGCATCTGGGAGACGCCGTACTCCTGGAGGATCGCGACCGCCTCGGCGATCGTCTCGGCCGGGTGGGTGTGCACGAGGTCGGGCAGCCGACCGGCCTTGCCGCGCAGGACCTCGCCGACGGTGCGCTCGGGCGTGTCCTCGCCGGTGGCGAAGCCGTACTGGGCCAGCCAGTCGTCGTTGAAGACCTTGGTCAGGTAGCCGCGGCCGGAGTCGGGCAGGAGTACGACGATCACGGCGTCGTCGGCCTCGGGCGTGCCGGCCAGCTCCTGGGCGACCTGGCGCGCGGCGAACGCCGCCATCCCGGACGACCCACCGACGAGCATCGCCTCCTCGCGGGCGAGGCGGCGGGTGAAGGCGAACGAGTCGGCATCGGAGACCTCGATCACCCGGTCGGCGACCGACCGGTCGTAGGTCTCCGGCCAGAAGTCCTCACCGACGCCCTCGACGAGGTAGGGACGACCGCTGCCACCGGAGTAGACCGAGCCGGCCGGGTCGGCGCCGACCACCTGGATCTCGGAGTTCTGGCTCCTTCAGGTAGCGCCCCGCCCCGCTGATGGTGCCGCCGGTGCCCATCCCGCACACGAAGTGGGTGATCCGGCCGTCGGTCTGGCGCCAGATCTCGGGGCCGGTGGTCTCGTAGTGGGAACGCGGGTTGTGCGGGTTGGAGTACTGGTCGGGCTTCCACGCGCCCGGCTCCTTCGAGAGCCGGTCGCTGACGTTGTAGTAGGAGTCGGGATGCTCCGGCGCGACGGCGGTCGGGCAGACGACGACCTCCGCGCCGTAGGCCTTGAGCACGTTGCGCTTGTCCTCGCTGACCTTGTCGGGGCAGACGAACACGCACCGGTAGCCCTTGGCCTGCGCGACCATGGCGAGGCCGACGCCGGTGTTGCCCGAGGTCGGCTCGACGATGGTGCCGCCCGGCTGGAGCTCGCCCGACGCCTCGGCCGCCTCGATCATCCGCGAGGCGATGCGGTCCTTCACCGAGCCGCCGGGGTTGAGGTACTCGACCTTGGCCAGCACCAGCGGTGCGGCGGCGCCCTCCGGGAGGTCGAGGGTCCGCGAGAGCCGGACCAGCGGCGTGTTGCCGACGAGGTCGAGCATCGACTCGGCGTACTCCATGCCAGGCATGCCCGCCAAGATAGCCACGCCGGAGCGGCTCGTCCGCATTCGCGAGCGGCCGCCCCGGCGTCAGTGCCTCAGCCGCGGTGGTAGCGGCTGGTCAGCTCCGGCTGGGGGTTGAACGCCCAGCGGGTCCAGCCGTCGAGGCGGCGCAGGAGGGTCAGGGTGGTCTTCCTCATGGTCGTCTCCTTTCCGAGATCGTGGTGAGCGGACGTGTTCCACTCTCCTGGTCCAATGTTTCCGGGACGTTAGATCGTTCCAATTCCGGTCGTGACCCGAGTCACGCACCTGTGCAGGGCGCCGTCGGCGGCACTGCGCCCCTCGCTAGGTTTGACCCATGGGGAAGGCAGCGGCAGCTCGGAAGCTCGCCTCCGCCGCCGCGTACGGCGGCGGTGGGCTGTCCGTGCTCGGCGCCGGCCTCTACGGCGTGCTGCGCACCGAGGCGATGATCGCGCGGCGCGTGATCGGCAACGCCGACGACGGCCCGCCGCCGGACCCGGCCGGGTGGTACGGCCGCGGCCGCCCCGGTCCGGCCATCAAGGTCGTGCTCCTCGGCGACTCGAGCGCCGCGGGCTACGGCGTCGATCGCACCGTGGAGACCCCCGGCGCCCACCTGGCCAGCGGCATCGCGGCGAAGGCCGACCGGCGGGTGCACCTGCGCGCCTATGCCAGGGTCGGCGCCCAGTCCTCCGACCTCGGCGGGCAGATCGACCACGCGCTGCCGACCGACCCCGACCTCGCCGTGATCCTGATCGGCGCCAACGACGTGACCCACCGGGTGCGGCCGTCGCAGTCGGTGCGCTACCTCGGCGACGCCGTACGCCGGCTCGTCGAGGCCGACGTCAAGGTCCTGGTCGCCACCTGCCCCGACCTCGGCACGGTCAAGCCGATCCCTCCGCCGCTGAAGCAGGTCGCGCGGTCGTGGTCGCGGCGGCTCGCCGCGGCCCAGGCGATCGCCGTGGTCGAGGAGGGCGGCGTGGCGGTCTCGCTCGGCTCCATGCTCGGGCCGACGTTCCAGGCCGCCCCGGCCCTGCTGTTCGGCCCCGACCGCTTCCACCCGTCGGCCGAGGGCTACCGCGCGATGGCCGAGATGCTGACGCCGAGCGCGATCAGCGCCCTCGGCTTCGGCGAGGAGCGGCGCCACGCCCCGGTCGAGCGCACGATGCCGGTCGCCACCGCTGCGGCGCGCGCCGCGCGCACCCCCGGCACCGAGCTCGGAGGGAAGAAGGGCCTCTGGGTGGAGCTGCGGCGACGGACCCGGCTGCGCTCCGACCCGGAAGCCCCTGCTCAGGAGGAGAGCGAAGCGGTCACCGACGCATGATCGCCAGGATGCGCAGCAGGTTGACGTAGATCCAGACCAGGCTGACGGTCAGGCCGAACGCCGCGCGCCACGACTCGCGCTCGGGCAGGCCGGCGCGGATGCCGTTCTCGACGAAGTCGAAGTCGAGGATCAGCATGAACACGCCGAGCACCAGGCCGGCGATCGCGAACAGCAGACCGATCCCGGAGAAGCCGTAGAGGCCGATGCCGGCGCCGAACATGCTGAGGATGATCTCGAGGATGCCGAGGCCGACCATCGCGAACATCGCGCTGATCACGAACATCCGGAAGCGAGCACCGACCTTGATCTCGAAGAACTTGTACGCCGCGAGGGTGCCGGCGAAGGCGGCGAACGTGCCGAGCACGGCCTGGATCACGATGCCGTCGCCGTACTGGTAGTCGAACCACTTCGACAGCGCGCCGAGGGCGACGCCCTCGGCGAGGCAGAAGACCAGGACCAGCGCCGGGCTGATCACCTTCTTGAAGGAGTTGGCCAGCGAGAGCACGAACGCGAGCCCGCTGCCGACCAGCACCCAGGCCGAGATCTGCGCGATGTGCTGGTTGGCGTCGCTGCCGGTGAGGTCGGGGGTGAGCACCCAGGTCGCGAACGCGCCGACCAGCACGACCAGCAGCGCCAGCCCGGTGCGCTGCACCACGCTGTCGATGGTCATCGGCCGCGTAGCCGCCGGAGCCTGTCCGGGGGCCTGACCCGGCGTGCCGACGCCCCACGTGGACGGGTCGGAGGCGGGCGCCTGGCCGTAGCCGGGGTAGGAGGTGCCCGCGCCGCCGTACACCTGGTTGCCGTAGGCGTTGGTCGCCTTCCCGTTGAACTCGTCGGAGTTGCGGAACACGGGGTTGTTGCTCTGCATCGTCTCTCCCTCGCGGCCTCGCGGTCGTCAGGTTGACGGACCGACGGGGTATGCCTCGATCGTAGCGAGCGGGACCTGGTGACCGGAGATACCTCAGGGCATCTTCAGAAACTCCCTCCCGTCCCCTCAGCGACCACAGGCGTTCCCGGGTGTCCGCACCCGCTGTTAGCGTCGCCGGATGCGCTTCTGCCTGAGCGTCCCGCCGTTCACCGACCCCGCCACCGTCCGCGACCTCGCCCGCGACGCGGAGGAGCACGGGTGGGACGGCTTCTTCCTCTGGGACCACCTGAGCTGGGACGGCACGGTGCAGGCCCACGACCCCTGGACGCTCCTGGGCGCGATCGCCGTCGAGACCCGCCGGATCCGGATCGGCACCATGGTCACGCCGCTGTCGCGGCGGCGGCCGGCGGTGGTCGCCAAGCACCTGACCACCCTCGACCACCTCAGCGGAGGCCGGGTCACGCTGGGCGTCGGCCTCGGCGACCCGCCCGACCTCGACTTCGCCGACCTCGGTGACGAGCCGTCCTACCGGGTGCGGGCGGAGATCACCGACGAGGCGCTCGAGGTCGTGGCCGGGCTGCTGGGCGAGGGCTCGGTCGACCACCGCGGCGAGCACCTGCGGGCGACCACGTCGTTCCGCCCACTGCCGGTGCAGCGGCCTCGCATCCCGATCTGGATCGCCGGCCGCGCTCCCCACCGCCGGCCGCTGGCCCGCGCCCGCCGCTGGGACGGCTACCTCCCGATCGCCGACCCCTTCCTCACCCCCGAGGGACTGGCCGACTACGTCGGCGCGCATCCCCGCGACGACTGGGACGTCGTGGCCCAGTGGCCCCACGACACCTCCGTCGACGACTGGGCGGCCGCCGGCGCGACCTGGCTGGTCAGGTCGGTCTGGCCGAGCGAGGAGGGTTGGCTCGACGAGCTGCGCGAGCTGGCCGGTGCTCCCCCGACCTGATCAACCGACCTGATCAGCCGACCTGCTGCACCTCGTGACCGGACCCGGCACGGTGCCCCCGCTGGGGTTCGAACCCAGACTGAACCGCTTTTAAGGCGGCTTCCTCTACCGGTTGGGATACGGGGGCGCTTCGGGACGTCCTAGGTTCCGTGGGCTGTGGCGCTCGGATCGTATGACGTCCGGGGGTCAGGTGGGCGCGGGGAGGCCGGCCAGGTCGCGCGCCGTCCCGAGGACGTCGTCGAGCATCGCCGGGGTCAGCCGGCCGGTGAAGGTGTTGTGCTGAGACGGGTGGTAGCACCCCAGCAGGTCGACCCCGCGGCCGTCGCGTAGCAGGGTCACCCGAGCACCGTGGCCGAACCGGGGCCGCGGTCGGGGTACGTGGTACCCGGCGCCGGCGAGGGCCCGCAGGGCGCCGTCCCAGCCGTAGCCGCCCAGCGCGACCACCACCCGCAGCGTCGGCGCGAGCAGCGCGACCTCGCGGTTGACCCACGGGCCGCAGGTGTCGCGCTCGGTGACGGTCGGCTTGTTCGCTGGGGGCGCACAGCGCACGGTCGCCACCATCCGGGTGCCGACGAGCGCCTGTCCGTCACCGGCATGCACGCTGGTGGGCCGAGTGGCCAGGCCGACCCGGTGCAGGCTGGCGAACAGCCAGTCACCGGACGAGTCACCGGTGAAGACCCGCCCGGTGCGGTTGCCGCCGTTGGCGGCGGGGGCGAGCCCGACGACCAGGACCCGCGCCTCGTCACCGACGCCCTCGGAGGGCGTCCCCCAGCCGGCGATCGGCCGACCCCAGTAGGGCTGGTCGGCGAACGACGCGCGCTTGTCGCGGGCGACGTCCTCCCGCCAGCGGACCAGCCGCGGGCAGGCCCGGCACACGCTGACCCGCGCATCGAGCTCGGCCAGGTCGGCGGTCGCCGCGAGCCGTCGTACGGAGGCAGCGGTGCGGGCCACCGGGGTCTCGGCGGTGGCCGGGTCGTCCGGCCAGCCGGTGCCCGGCGGCACCGGACTGGGATACGGCGTGCCGGTCACGGGGTGCGGAAGGGGCTCGGGCACAGGTCGTCCAGCTCAGCCGACGGCGCGGGCGATGCCGTAGAGGATGTCTGCCTCGGAGACGACATAGGTGTCGAGCCCGGAACGCTCGAGGACCTGCGTCCAGATGAGCGAGCCCGCTCCGATCACGTCGGCGCGACCGGGGTGGAGGTAGGGCAGCATCCTGCGTTCGGCGACCGTCATCGCCCGCAGCCGCTCGGCGAAGGCGAGCGTGTCGTCGACGCGCAGCACCGCGCCGTCGATCGCGTCGCGGTCGTAGAAGGGGAGGTCGAGCACGCCGCACGCGAGAGTCTTGATCGTCCCGGAGGTGCCGACCACGCTGTGGGCTGCCGCCAGGTCGAGGGCGCACCCGGCCAGGTGGTCGTCCACGTCGCGGCCGCAGCGCCGCCACTCCTCCGCCGTCGGGGGGTCACCGGCGAGGTGGCGCTCGTGGAGCCGGACCGAGCCGATGTCCATCGACACCGCGTGCTCCGCACCCCCGAGCACCAGCTCGGTCGACCCACCGCCGATGTCGACCGCCAGTGCGGGAGCGGCCGGCGGCGGGTCGAGCAGCGTCGTGGCGTCGAAGAGGAGCGCGGCCTCCTCCAGCCCCGACAGCACGTGGGGCGTCACGCCCAGCCGGGACCGGACGCCGTCCACGAAGACCTCGGCGTTGGCCGCGTCGCGGGTCGCCGACGTCGCGCAGAAGCGGACCCGCTCGACCGGCACGCCGTACGTCGTGACGAGGGCGGCGAACTCCTCGACCGCCGCGAAGGTGCGCGCCAACGCCTCGTCGGCCAGCCGCCCGGTCTCGTCGACCCCCTGGCCGAGCCGGACGACACGCGACTCGCGCACCAGGACCTGGGGCAGGTCGGCGACGAGCAGCTTGATGGAGTTGGTGCCGCAGTCGATCGCGGCCACCACGCTCACCGCGGGTCCGCCTCGGGGGTGACGCACGGGCCGTCGGCCCACCACTCCCCCAGCCGGGCCAGCACCTCGTCGCCGAGCACGTTGACACCCGGGCCGGCGGCGAGTGCGTGGGCGGCCAGCACGTGCAGGCACTTGACCCGGGTCGGCATCCCGCCCGCCGAGATCCCCGCGATCTCGGGAGCGTCCCCGAGCGCGGCCCGGTCGTCGAGGTAGGCGGCGTGCGCGGCGAAGTAGGACGCCGCGAGCTCGGGGTCGTCGCCGAGGCGGGCCTCCATCTCACGCATCAGGCCGGAGCCTTCGAGGGTGCCGATCAGGGAAGCCGCCCGCGGGCAGGTCAGGTAGTACGTCGTCGGGAACGGCGTGCCGTCGGGCAGCCGCGGCTCGGTCACCACGACGTCGGGCAGCGAGCACGGGCAGCGATGGCCGACCGCGCGGGTGCCACGCGAGGGGCGGCCGAGCTGGGCCTCCACGGCCGCCAGGTCCGCGTCGGAGACGCGGCCCGACCGGGCCGGCGTGGTCATCGGCCGGTCACGGGGCGACTCACCGGCGACTCACCGGCGATGGCCGCCGAGGTACTTCGACGGCTGCTGCGTGGCACCGGCCGACGGCGGTTTGCCGGCCAGCTGCACCGACTTCCACTCCGTGGTCCACCAGGCGGTGGGCGTCGAGGTGGTCGAGGTCCGCGGGTCGCTCAGCGTCGCCTGGGCGGCCAGCGGCTTGCCGTCGGCGCCGATCACGACGTACGACGTCTCGCCGGGCATCAGATAGCCGAAGCGCGCGCGGGCCTGCTCCTTGACGTAGGCCGGGTCGGCCCAGCGCGTCTTCTCCTGCTCGAGCCGGTTGATGCTGGCCTCGCTGGCCGCGATCTGGCCCTGGAGCTGGGTGATCTGCTGGTGCTGCTGGAAGTAGGCCTTCAGCGAGGACGCGTAGGAGATCGTCAGCACCGACAAGACGAGCACGAGCACCGTCGCGCGTCCGGTGAAGCGCGACCGGCGCGGCTCGGGTGGGGTGGCGGGCGGCGGCGCCGGGGCGACCGCGCGGGCGCGCGGTCGCTGCCTCGGGCCGCCCGGGCGGGAGCCCGGTCGGCTGGAGGGAGCACGGCGCGGCTGCGCGGAGGCCACCGTCGACCTCAGGCGCCGAACCGCGGGAAGGCCAGGGCGCCGGCGTAGCGGGCGGCGTCGCCCAGCTCCTCCTCGATGCGCATGAGCTGGTTGTACTTGGCAACGCGCTCGGAGCGGGCAGGCGCGCCGGTCTTGATCTGACCGCAGTTGGTGGCGACCGCGAGGTCGGCGATCGTGGTGTCCTCGGTCTCGCCCGAGCGGTGGCTGATCATGCAGCGCCAGCCGTTGCGGTGGGCCAGGTCGACGGAGTCGAGGGTCTCGGTCAGCGAGCCGATCTGGTTGACCTTGACCAGCAGGGCGTTGGCTGCTCGTGAGTCGATGCCGCGCTGGATCCGCTCGACGTTGGTGACCAAGAGGTCGTCTCCCACGATCTGCACCTGGCTGCCGAGCTCGTCGGTGAGGGTCTTCCAGCCGTCCCAGTCGTCCTCGTGGAGGGGGTCCTCGAGGCTGACGATCGGGTAGGAGGACACCAGGTCGGCGTAGTACGCGGTCATCTCGTCGGCCGACTTGGTGCCGCCCTCGAAGGAGTAGGAGCCGTTGGCCCCCTCCTTGTTGTAGAACTCGCTGGCCGCGGCGTCCATCGCGAAGGCCACATCGGTGCCGGGCGTGTAGCCGGCCGCCTCGATCGCCTCGACGATCAGGTCGAGGGCCGCCCGGTTGCTCTCGAGGTCGGGCGCGAAGCCGCCCTCGTCGCCGAGGCCGGTGGCGAGCCCACGCTTCTTCAGCACGGACTTCAGCGCGTGGTAGACCTCCGCGCCGTACTGGATCGACTCGCGGAAGGTGGCCGCACCGATCGGCGCGATCATGAACTCCTGGATGTCGACGTTGGAGTCGGCGTGGGACCCGCCATTGAGGATGTTCATCATCGGCACCGGCAGCAGGTGGGCGTTGGGGCCGCCGACGTAGCGGTAGAGCGGGAGTCCGGCCGAGTCGGCGGCAGCCCGCGCGACCGCGAGGGAGACGCCGAGGATCGCGTTGGCGCCGTACTGCGCCTTGTTGGGGGTGCCGTCGGAGTCGATCATCGTCTGGTCGACGAGGCGCTGGTCGTCGGCGTCGAGCCCTTCGACGACCGGGCCGAGGGACTGGACCACAGCGTCGACGGCGTGCTGGACGCCCTTGCCGCCGTAGCGCTCGCCGCCGTCACGCAGCTCGACGGCCTCGAAGGCGCCGGTCGACGCACCACTGGGGACGGCCGCTCTCGCGAAGGTGCCGTCGTCGAGCACCACCTCGACCTCGACGGTGGGATTGCCTCGCGAGTCGAGGATCTCGCGGGCGCCGACAGCTTCGATGATCGCCATGCTGCTCACACTATCCGCGCGCGTTCACGCTCCCGCGCAGCCCTCGCGGCGTGGTCCCCCGGATGCCTCGTCGATCACGTTCGGCGGGTCGGGGGACCAACGGCCCTTGTCACGGCTCGCGCCGGCTCGAGCGGCACGGCAGGATCAGGGCATGCAGGATCAGGGCATGCAGGATCAGGGCATGGACGACGGAGCCGAAGCCGTACGACGCGTCGCACAGGTCTTCGACGAGATCGCCGAGAACTACGACCAGAGCGGGGTGTCCTTCTTCGGCCCGATCGCCGGGGGCCTGGTGGAGCTCCTCGATCCCCAACCCGGGGAGCACCTCGTCGACATCGGGTGTGGCCGGGGCGCCGTCACCTTCCCCGCCGCTCGGGCGGTCGGTGCCCAGGGCCGGGTCACGGCCGCCGACATCTCCCCCACGATGCTCGACCTCACCCGGCGTGCCGCCGCGGGGGCCGGGTTGTCGCAGGTGGAGACCGTCCTGGTGACCCCCGACGCGCTGGGGCTCGCCGAGGGTGTCGCCCACGTGGTCGCCTCGTCCTTGGTCCTCTTCTTCGCCCCCGATCCCGAGGCGACCCTGCGCTCCTGGATGAGCCTGCTGGCGCCGGGCGGGCGGATCGGCATCTCCACGTTCGGCGAGGCGGACGCCACCTGGAAGCGGGTCGAGAGCCTGTTCGCCCCGCACCTCCCGCCCGCGCTGCTCGACGCCCGGACCTCGGGCGAGACCGGGCCGTTCGCCTCCGACGAGGGGGTCGAGCGCCTCTTCGCTGAGTGCGGCGCGGCCGACGTGCGGACCGTCCGGCGCCCGCTGGAGATCCACTTCGACGATGCGGCAACCTGGCGGCGGTTCAGCATGAGCACCGGCCAGCGGGCGTTCTGGCGGTTCGTCCCCGAGGAGCGGCGCGAGCCGCTGTTCGGTGAGGCGGCCGAGATCCTCGAGGGCGCACGCACGCCCGCGGGGGACATCGTGCTCACCCAGGACGTGCGCTACACCCTGGGTCGGCGGTCGGCCGGGGCCTGAGCCGGTGTGGCCGCGGGCGTCGCGGGGCGTCGCGGAGCGCCGGCTCGGGATCGACGCGAGCCGCCTGCCCCACTCATCAGCCCCGACCCCACCCCGACTCCACCCAGCCGCCACCCCCGACTCCACCCAGCCGCCACCCCGACTCCACCCCGACTCCACCCAGCCGCCACCCAGCACTACGACGAAGGGGACACCTGACCCCTTCCTCCCAGCACACCACCACCGCGGCGGCGAGCCAGCGCCAGCCGACCCGCGGCGCCGTCGGCCGGCAACCGCGCGCCGGACCGCATCACGCCGCGCCTGCTCGGGATCGACCCTGCCGAGACCCGCCTGCGCCACTCATCAGCCCCGACTCCACCCAGCCTTCCACCCAGCACTACGAGGAAGGGGACACCTGACCCCTTCCTCCCAGCACACCACCACCAGCCCCGAGCCGGCACCACCCGACCCGCGGCGACGTCAGCCGGCAACCGAGCGCCGGACCGCATCACGCAGCGCCTGCTCGGGATCGACCCCGCCGAGACCCGCCTCGGCCACCAGCGCCAGCAGCCGGTCGCCGAGGTCGGCCTGGGGGTCCCCGGCGTCGGGCAGCCCCTCCGCCACGGCCGGCCGTCGTTCGAGCACCTTCGTCGCTGTCAGCAGGGCCGACAGTCCCGGGCCGATCCCGTGGTAGGGCGAGTCGTCGGCGGTGTCATGGCCCTCGAGTCCGGTGCGCTCGGCGGCCTTGATCTCCTGCCAGCGCCGGTTGACCTCGGCGGCCGACAGCGCGGTGGCTCCGCCGTCGGGACCGAAGACGTGCGGGTTGCGGCGGTGCATCTTGTCGGCGATACCGCGGGCCACGTCGTCGAGGGTGAAGTCACCGGCCTCCTCGGCCACCACGGCATGGAAGTAGACCTGCAGCAGGAGGTCGCCCAGCTCCTCGCGCAGGTGGTCGGGATCGCCGAGGTCGATCGCCTCGAGCGCCTCGGCCGCCTCCTCCTGGAGGTAGCGGGCCAGCGAGCGATGGGTCTGCTCGCGTTTCCACGGGCACTCCCGACGCAGCCGCTCCATGTCGGCCCGGAACGCGAGGAGGGGCTCGCCCGCGTTGTCCCCGTCGCTGTCGCCCGGGCTCATCTCACCTGGCCCCGTCAGGCTCCGCGGCAGACCTGGGATGCCGGCAGCGTGGAGGTGTAGGTGGGGTCGGGCCCCGACGAGGGGTTGGCCATGCCGAGCGTGGCCAGCTTGCTCACCGGGAACGACGTCTGGTCGCGCTTGAAGGAGACGTTGCCGTTGTCGACGGCGATGCCGAGCGACGGGTCGACCTTGACGTCGTGGTCCTTGAGCCAGTCCTGGGTGGCGACCTGACCGCGGGCGAAGGCCTCCTGGACCGTGGGGTTGGCCTGGCCGCTCTCGGTGAGGAGCTTGCGCCCGATCGAGACCTGGACGGTCTTCAGGTAGGGGTCGCCCCCCTCGACCTCGATGCCGGCGTCCCGCGCGGCCGACGACGCCTGGGCGAACTGCTGGCGGAGGTTGGCGACAGCGGCGGCGTACTCCGACGACGGCTGGACGTCGTAGGCGTCGGCCAGCTGCTCGCCGAGCAGCCGCTCGGTGAGGTTGGCTGCGACGTTCTGCCGGAAGTAGCGCATCGGCACCCCGTTGGGGGCCTGCGACTTCAGCACCGGCGCGTAGGCCTCGCAGTAGAGCGTGGCGGTCGAGTCGATCTTGTTCATCGACAGGGAACGGTCTCCGACGACGGCGGCCGCGCCGGGGTTGATCCCCAACGTGGGACCACAGCCGGTGAGCGCCAGCACCCCGAGGGCGAGACCGACCAGGGCCGCGGGCTGTCGCATCAGCTTCACGATGACTCCACTTTCTCAGCTCTTCTGCTCGACCCGCTGCTCGACCGGGTCGATCACCGGGTCGATCACCGTGTCGATGACGGTGCGGGCCCATTCAAGCAGGGCGACCCCATCGATCGGACGGCCCCCGATCACCTGGGCGGTCGGCGGGGTCTGGGGCCGCGGCACGAGCAGGGTGCCGACCTGCTGCTTGAGGATGCTGCGCGGGTACAGCCGGTTGAGGCGTACGACGCGTGACTCGGGCAGCTCCACCGGCGCGAACCGGACGTTGCGGCCCGCCACCGTGACCTCGGAGATGCCGGCCTGCCGCGCGCGCGCCCGGAACCTGGCCACCAGGAGCAGCGAGGCGACCTCGACCGGCGGCTCGCCGTAGCGGTCGTCCATCTCGTCGCGGATCTCGTCGACGTCGGCGTCGGAGCGCACCTCGGCGAGCCGGCGGTACATCTCCAGGCGCAGCCGCTCGCTCGGGATGTAGGAGTGGGGCAGGTGGGCGTCGACGGGCAGCTCGATGCGGACCTCGCCCAGGTCGTCGGAGGGCGCGCCGTCGGAGCGGAACTCCGCCACCGCCTCACCGACCAGACGGACGTAGAGATCGAAGCCGACGTCGGCGATGTGGCCGGACTGCTCCCCGCCGAGGAGGTTGCCGGCGCCGCGGATCTCGAGGTCCTTCATCGCGATCGCCATGCCGCCGCCGAGGTCGGAGTGCTGGGCGAGGGTGGCCAGCCGCTCGTGGGCGGTCTCGGTGAGCGGCTTCTCCGCGGGGTAGAGGAAGTAGGCGTAGGCGCGTTCGCTGGACCGGCCGACCCGGCCCCGCAGCTGGTGGAGCTGGGACAGGCCGAGGGTGTCGGCCCGCTCGATGATCATGGTGTTGGCGTTGGAGACGTCGAGACCCGACTCGACGATCGTGGTGCAGACCAGGACGTCGAAGCGCTTCTCCCAGAAGTCGAGCATCACCTGCTCGAGCTGGTGCTCGCCCATCTGGCCGTGGGCGACCGCGACGCGCGCCTCGGGGACCAGCTCGCGGATGCGTGCGGCGGCCTTCTCGATCGACTGCACGCGGTTGTGGATGAAGAAGACCTGGCCCTCGCGCAGCAGCTCGCGGCGGATCGCAGCCGAGACGGTGCGGTCCTCGTAGGCGCCGACGTAGGTCAGCACCGGGTGTCGCTCCTCGGGCGGCGTGGTGATCGTCGACATCTCGCGGATGCCGGTGATCGCCATCTCGAGCGTGCGCGGGATCGGGGTCGCGCTCATCGACAGCACGTCGACCGACGTGCGGAGCCGCTTCATCTGCTCCTTGTGCTCGACGCCGAAGCGCTGCTCCTCATCGACCACGATCAGGCCGAGGTCCTTGAGCCTGATGTCGGGGTTGAGCAGGCGGTGGGTGCCGATCACGATGTCGACGCTGCCCTCGCGCAACCCGTCGGTGACCTCGCGCGCCTCGCGGTCGGTCTGGAAGCGGCTGAGGGCCCGGATCGTCACCGGGAAGGCACCCATCCGCTCGGCGAACGTGGAGTAGTGCTGCTGCACGAGCAGCGTGGTCGGCACCAGGACGGCGACCTGCTTGCCCTCCTGGACCGCCTTGAACGCCGCGCGCACCGCGATCTCGGTCTTGCCGTAGCCGACGTCGCCGCAGACCAGCCGGTCCATCGGCACGGTCCGGCGCATGTCCGACTTGACCTCCTCGACGGTGGTCAGCTGGTCGGGGGTCTCGTGGAAGGGGAACGCGTCCTCGAGCTCACGCTGCCAGGGGGTGTCGGCCCCGAAGGCGAAGCCCTGGGTGGCCTGGCGGGCGGCGTAGAGCTTGATCAGCTCGGCCGCGATCTCGCGGACGGCCTTGCGGGCGCGGTTCTTCCGCTTGGACCAGTCGGCCCCGCCCAGCCGGTCGAGGGAGGGCTGCTCTCCGCCGACGTAGCGGGTGACCTGGTCGAGGCTGTCGGCCGGGACGAAGAGCATGTCGGGCGGGCCGCTCGCCCCCTTAGATGTGGCCGGAGGCGCCGTACTCGAGGACGAGGTATTCCCTGGTGGCGCCGTGCACCTCGCGCTGGCGCATCTCGACGAAGCGACCGACGCCGTGCTGCTCGTGGACGACGTAGTCGCCCTTCTTCAGCTCCAGCGGGTCGATCTGCCGCTTGCGGCGGGTGGGCATCCGGCTCGCGTCGCGGGTGGCGCCGCGCTGTCCGGACAGGTCGTCGCCGGTGACCAGCGCCAGCCCGAGATCGTCGTCGACGAAGCCGTGGGCGAGGGTCGCGCAGGTGACCGTGACGATCCCGGTCTCGAGCGGGACGTCGGCGTCGGGCTCGACCAGCCGAGCCGCGACGTCGTGCTCGGCCAGCACCTCGACCATGCGCTGGGCGGGGCCGTGACCGGGGTGGGAGACCACGACCCGGTGGCCCGCGGCCAGCCAGCCGCGCAGGTCGGTGACGGCGCGCTCGAAGTCGCCGCGGTAGCCCTCGACGGCGCTCGCCGCCACCGTCCGGCCCTCGCCGCCGAGGAGCTCGTCGTCGAGGCCGAACGGGCTGACCGTCCACCAGGGCAGGCCGATCTCCCGGGCGTGGGCCCGGACGTCGTCGAGCTCGCGGTAGGAGGCGGCGCCGAGGTCGATGGGCGCCTGCCCCCCGCCGGCGGCAGCGGCCCAGGACGCGCCGAGGAACTCCTCGCTCGTGGCCACCAGGTCGTGGGCCCGGCTGCGGACCCGCTCGGGGTCGACCACGACGACCTGGGTGTCGGCGGGCATCACGTCGACGAGGAGCTCGAGGTGGTCGACCAGCGCAGGAGCCAGCGACTCCATGCCCTCGACCGCGATGCCGGCGGCCATCTTGGTGGTCATCTCGGCGAGCTGCGGGTGCTTCTCGCCCAGGGCGGCGGCCCGGCGTCGTACGTCGTCGGTGAGGAGCAGCTCGCGGCAGGGTGGCGCCCAGAGCCGGTCGGCCTTGTCGATCGTGCGCTGGTCGGCGACCGCGAACGACCGGACCTCCTCGACGTCGTCGCCCCAGAACTCCACCCGGATCGGGTGCTGCTCGGTCGGCGGGAAGACGTCGACCAGCCCGCCGCGGACCGCGAACTCGCCGCGCTTCTCCACCAGGTCGACGCGGGTGTACGCCGCGTCGGCCAGGCGGCGGCTCACCTCGTCGAGGTCGGCGGTCTGGCCGACGACCAGCTCGACCGGCTCGAGGTCGCCCAGGCCGGACACCTGGGGCTGGAGGATCGAGCGGACCGGTGCGACCACCACCCGGAGCGGGCCGATGCCGGCCCCGGTGGTCGAGCCGGTCGAGACCGGGTGGCGCAGCCGGCGCAGCACGGCCAGCCGGCGGCCGACGGTGTCGCTGCGAGGGCTGAGCCGCTCGTGGGGCAGGGTCTCCCAGCTCGGGTAGAGGGCCACCGCTGCCGGGTCGACCAGCGACCCGATCTCGGCGGTGAGCTCCTCGGCCTCGCGGCCGGTGGCGGTGACCAGCAGGACCGTGCGTCCGGCGCGCACCAGTCCGTCGACCAGGAACGGCCGGATGCCGGCCGGAGCGGTCAGGTCGAGCCGGCCGAGCCGGGGCACCTCGGCGAGGGCGTCGGCGAGGACCGGCTCGCCGAGGACGGCGTCGGAGAGAGCGGAGAGGAACACGAGGGTGGTGAGGACCTTTCGAGGGGGCAGCACGAGTGCCCCCGCCCGGGGTCGGGAGGGGGTGTCCTCCGAGTCTACGAGAGCCCACCGACTCCTCTTCCGGAGCGGTCACGTGGCAGTCGACCGGTCAGTCGACGCCGGCCTCGAGGCGGAGGCGGAGCAGGGCGGCGTCGTCACTGAACGGGGCACTGCCCTGGGCGGCGACGGTCTGCAGCAGGGTCACCATGGCGCCGGAGTAGGCCACGGCCGCGTCGCGGCGGGCCACCAACGAGAAGTGCCAGGGGTGGACCGACACCGACCGGCAGGCGCGGTCGGCGCGCTGGGCCGCCGGCAGCACGGCGCTCGCGCGGTGCGCCATCAGGTCGGCGAGGTGGAGCTGCTGCACGCCGTACGTCGTGCGCAGCGCCGGCTGCACGTAGTTGGCGAGTAGGCCCATCCGGCGTTCGGAGAGCGCGGAGGCCTCACGCAGCCCCCCCTCGCAGGCGGACACGGCAGCCGCCTCGTCCGACCGCTCCCGGGTGTCCACCGACCACGCTCCCCCCGCCAGGACGAGCGCGGCGAGGGGCACCGCGGCCACGACGATCCGGGCCGGCCGCCGGCCGGGCGACCCACCGACGTCGAGCAGGTCGGGATCGGGAGCGTTGAGCGCCATGCCTCAGTGTGAGCCTGATCGGCCCGGTTCAGAAGGGCCACGCGGCCACGGGAATCGCAGCCGCCCTCCGGAGATGCTGGAGCTCCCTGCCGCCGCGGTAGTAGGCACGTCCTCGCTCGGCGATCGTGTGCATCCGGGCAGCGAGGGCGGAGGAGTACTCCGTGGTGACTCGTTGCCGCGAGACCAGGTCGAAGTGCCAGGGCCGGACCGACACCGCACGGCAGACCCGGTCGGCTCGCTCGACGTCGCGCAGCACCCTGCGGGCCGGCTGCGCCATCTCGTCCGCGAGGCGTCCGTGCTGGGCTCCGGTGGTCACCGACAGGGCCGGGTCGAGGTAGTCGGCCATGGCCGTCAGCCGCAGGTCCGAGTAGGCCACGGCGCTGCGCAGGTCGCTACGACACGCGTCGAGCGCCCGGGTCTCGCGGGCGCGCTCCTGCCGGTCGACGTACCACCCGGCGGTGCCGACGACCGCCACCAGCAGCACCGCGACCACCAGCCACCGCGGTGGCCGCCAGGCCGGCAGGGGCTCGACCTCGAGGATCTCGTCGTCCGGCTCAGTGCGCCCCGGACGCCGGCCGAGCCGCACGGGCTCGTCGCCGAGCAGCTCGGGGTCGGGGCTCACCGCCCCAGTGTGCGCTCAGGGGTCACGCGTTGCGTAGGCCTGCGCTGCGTCGTACACCGAGCGGACGTAGTCGGCGGAGTGGTTGTAGGAGTAGATCGCGGCCGACCAGCCCGGCCCCGTGGACAGGTCACCGACGACGTCGGTGCTGGGCGTGGGTCAGGGGGATCGTGGGGTCCTGGGTGGCAGGTGGGCCTGGCGACGCAAAGCCTGCACAGGGACCAGGCTTCGCCCCTCGTCAGCGTCGATGCGGGTCAGCTCCTCGAACCGCAGACCTTGTCGGTCAGCTGGGGTCGGCGACGCGACCCACGAAGAGCGGGGTGCCGTGGGCGGTGTCGTGGATCGCGAAGAGGAAGGGCCGGTCCAGGACCAGCGTCTCAGGGTCGGCCCGGCCGCTGGTCGCTCCCATCACCACCGCCGTGGCCGCGGCTGCCTCGGTGCCCTGCTCGTCGACCGCGACGAACGTCTGGTGCAGGGCATGGGCGACGTAGAGGCGCTCGTCGGTGGTCATCGCCGAGAAGTCGGCGCGCGTCGGGTCGAAGGCCAGGGTCATGCCCAGCTCCTGGAGGGGCCGGGTGAGCGACGAGTCGGCCCGGAAGGTCCACCGGGGCAGGGACAGGTACACCGGAGCGCCGTCGGGGCCGGTGCCCAGGTCGCCCAGCAGCTCGCCCAAGGCGGCCCGCTCGTCGCCGGCGGGCAGCGCGACCGTCATCGCGAGCCGACGACCGGCGTAGTCGAGCCGGGCGCCGCGGTAGTGCGCTCCGGCCACGTAGGAGGCGTTCTCGGTCGAGGTCATCATCTCGACGCCGACGCTGTTCCCGGGGCTGACGTGGAACCGCCTGCGGGTGGTGCTCCGGTCGTCGAACGCCGTGTGCCAGGGCGCCTTGAAGAAGAGGGCGTCGACGAGCACCAGCCTCGTCAGCTGGTCCACCGACCCCTGCGGGAGGATCTGCGGGACCCGGTCGTGGGTCTGCTCCGCGGTCCAGCCGTTGATCGCCGAGCGGGCCCCCTCGGGCGCGGTGCGGAAGTCGACGTCGCGCATCCCCGCGCCGTACTGCTTGGCCAGGACGGTGAGGAACGGCTTCGCCCAGGTCGTCTCCCGGTCGCCGAAGAGCGCGTTGGCCGCCGACAGCGCAACGTCGCCGGGCTTGCCGGTCGCGTTGCTCACCGGGCCCGCCAGCGCCTCGACCTGCTGGGTCAGGGCAGCGATCCCGGCGTTGAACGTGGCCAGCGAGTCGATGTGGAGGGCCTCGAGCAGCTGCGCCTTGGTCGGGCCGGCGGCGCCGTTGGCGGTCATCGCGAGGGCGACCGCGACGGAGTACGGCGAGATCGCGAGGTTGTGCGTCGACCCCGCGAGGTGGGGCCAGAGGTCGTCGGTGAAGGCCGCCATCGAGGCGACCACGCCCGGGACCGCGGCCTCGCTGCCGGCACTGCGTGGCACGTCGGCGGCGACCAGGCGGAGGTCGCCGGCCGCTCCGCCGTCCACCCCGCCGCTCCCGGATCCTCCGGTGCCGCAGGCACTCAGGATCGGTGCCGCCACCCCGGCGGCTGCCATCGCCCGGAGCGTGTCGCGTCGCGTCAGCATGTGGGTCTGACGCTAGCGGGCAGCGAGCGGTTCCCCCACGTCGTACGACGTCACGATCCCGCGACAGTCACAGTGGTCCGAGCAGGGCAGGTAGCGGTGCACCGAGTGGTGGCACCACGGGCACGGCATCTCGTGCGACAGGTGGGTCGTGCTCTCGACGACGGTGTCCCACATGGCTGCCTCCTCCCGTTGGTGCGCTGTACCTGAGGAGGGTGGCCGCAGGGCCGTGATACGCCGACCTGGCAGACGGTGTGCCAGGTCAGCCGACGCGACGCAGTGCCGCAACGGGGGCGCCGACCGGACCTCAGGCGAATCCGCCAGCCCGTCTGGGCATTCCTGGTCCGTTTCGACCGCGAGTACGCCGGCTCGGGGTCATGAGGTGCCGTGGCGGCGGACGAAGGAGAGGATCTGCTCGGACAGCTCGGGGCGGCACACGACCAGGTCGGGCAGGGACACGTCGTCCTGGTTGTAGCGCAGCTCCGAGCCGTCCACGCGCGAGCAGAACAGGCCCGCGGAGCGGGCTACGGCGACGGGGGCCGCGTTGTCCCACTCGTACTGTCCGCCGGCGTGGACGTAGGCGTCGGTCAGGTCACGCACCACCGAGATCACCTTGACCCCTGCCGATCCCATCGGGACCAGCTCGGCGCCGATCTCCTCGGCCAGGGCCTCGACGAAGGCAGGAGGGCGGGTGCGCGAGACCGCGATCCGCGGCCGCTGGCTCGTGCGCGGCGGTACGACGGGCGGCCGGCCGGTGTGGAAGGTCTCACCGAGGGCGGGCTGGGCAACCGCCCCTGCGGTGAGCTCACCCTCCTGCCACAGCGCGACGTGGACCGCCCAGTCGTCCCGCGGCGGCTCGGAGAACTCCCTCGTGCCGTCGAGCGGATCGACGATCCAGACCCGGGACGCGTCGAGGCGCCGCTTGTCGTCCTTGCCCTCCTCGGAGAGCACGCAGTCGTCCGGCCGGTGTCGGGCCAACAGGTCCACCAACAGCTCGTGGGCGGCCTGGTCACCGGCATCCTTGAGCTCGCGGCCGGTCGGTCCAGACTCGCGGACCTCGAGCAGTCGCTCGCCCGCAGTCGTCGCCAACCAGGCCGCCAGCTCGTGATCGTCAGCGGCGTCGGAGTCCAGGGGACGTTCTGCGAAGGTCACGAGACCGACAGTAACGTCCCCTGGTCAACCGGCCCTTACGAGCAGTTGGAGTTCGGGTCCGACGGGTCGGCGTCCTTCGGGTCGCACTTGCACGGGTCGAAGGACGCGAACGTGATGAACGCCGGCGGCTGCGCGACACCGCCGACGGCGTAGGTCACCGTTGCCTGCCGCTGCGAGCTCGTAGTGCTCGTGATGATGAAGAGCTTCGTCGAGTCCCCGTTCGGCACCACGAAGGACTTCGGAGTGAAGTCCGAGACCGCCGCACCGGTGATCTGGAAGTCGAGGATGTTGATGGTCTGCGTCGAACCGCTCGTGTTGTGGAACGTCAGGACCATGCGGTAGCCCTTGTAGACGTCCGTGGAGTTGCCAGGCAGCTTGCACGCCGCGCCGACACCGTCGATCGTGACCGGCGGCGGAGTTCCGGAGCCGGCGAACGCCGGTGCCATCGAGGCGGTCGCGACGACGGGCACCGCCCACACGCCGGTGCGGACGACTGCGCGCCTGCTGGGCTTGTTCATTGAATTGTCTCCTGTTCCCTGTGTACCCCGCACGAGTTCGTGCGTGGCATTACCGGGCGGGAGTGACGCCCTGCGTCAGGTGCTCGCAGGGCGCAAGGAACGGCAGTCGGCCGTACGACGATCGCGCCACTGCGGGCGCGACTGCACGCCAGGCATGCAGCAGCAGCCGTAGTGATCCTCGGATCGCCCGAGGAGACAAGCTCCACGATCTTCCCCCACCGGGACCCAACAGGTCCCGTCCCAGTGGCCAGGTGCTTCACCGGCTCCCCCGAGCCGACACGTGACCAGGACCTATTGTCGGCATCCCGCCGGCTCCGCGCCAGTGGCTATGGCCAGAAATTCGGCAAAATTCGTCCCGACCAGGTCTGTACCCAGTAAGTTCGCCCGTTTTCGGACGGGTCCAGCCTCTCCGACCTGGTTCTGCGGCCGGTCTGGCCCACCTCAAGGACGGTTCAAAGGACGGTTCAAAGGACGGTTCACAGGACGGCTCAGAGACGTCGGCTCAGGAGTTGAACCGCGACTGGGTGCGCTCGAGCCCGTCGGTCAGCAGCGACTCCACCGCGTCGGCCGCGGTCACCACTTGGAGCGGGAGCAGCTTGCGCTCGCTCGCGGAGTAGTCCGACAGCACGAAGTCCGCGACGTCCTGGCGTCCCGGGGGCCGGCCGATGCCGAGCCGGACGCGGTAGAAGTCACCGGTCCCGAGCGCGTTGCGCAGCGAGCGCAGGCCGTTGTGACCGTTGTCCCCACCGCCGCGCTTGACCCGGAGGGTCTCGAAGGGGAGGTCGAGCTCGTCGTGGACGACCACGAGCCGCTCCGGTGGCACCTTGTAGAAGGCGGCCAGCTGCTTGACGGCGCCGCCGGTCTCGTTCATGTAGGTGCGCGAGCGGGCCAGCACGACCCGCGGTGCGTCGGTGCCGGGGGCACCGAGCCGGCCCTCGACCACGTCGGCCCGGCCCGACTTGTGCGCACGGAACCGAGCGCCCATCCGGTCGGCGAGCTCGTCGGTGACCAGGTAGCCGACGGTGTGCCGGTGGCCGGCGTACGACGGACCGGGGTTGCCCAGGCCCACGACGAGCCAGACGTCGGTCGCGTCAGTCATGTCGTGGCCTCGGGTGCTCGGCGTCGCGTCGGTCGGGGCGCCACGGCGACGCAGCCACCCCGGCCGACGCGGAGGCGTCACTCGGCGGAGTCGCCCTCGGCCTGGGCGGTCTCGCCCTCGGCGGCGGGGGCGCTCTCGGCACCCTCGGCGGCCTCGTCGCTCTCCTCGTGGACGATGCCGGCGTCGGCCTCGGCCTCCGACAGCTCGGCCTCGAGCTGCTCCGCGGACTGCGCCTGGGTCACGTTGACGACCAGCGTCTCCGGGTCGACGAGCAGCGTGGTGCCCTCGGGCAGCTGCAGGTCGGAGGCGTGGATCTGGGTGCCGACGTCGGCGCCCTCGACGGAGACCTCGATGAACTCGGGGATGTTGGTGGCCTCGGCCTCGACCTGCACGGTGGAGTTCTCGGTGACCACGAGGGTCTCGGAGACGGCCTCACCGACGACGTGCACCGGCACGTCGACCGTGACCTTCTCGCCCTTGCGGACCGCGACGAAGTCGATGTGCTCCAGGACCCGACGGACCGGGTCGACCTGGACCTCACGGGCCAGGGCGAGCTGGGCCTTGCCGTCGATGTCGAGCTCGAGCAGCGCGTTCGCGCCACCGTGCTTGAGCGCCATCATCGTGTCGTGGCCCGGCAGCGTCAGGTGGATCGGGTCGTTGCCGTGGCCGTACACGACAGCGGGGATCTTGTGGTCGCGGCGGATGCGGCGGGCGGCACCCTTGCCGAACTCGGTGCGCAGCTCCGCGGTGATCTTCTCGGCCATGCCGGGGTTCTCCTCGTACGTCGGGGTGGCCGCGACTCTGCCCGGCCACCGAGCTATCGGTCCTCGACACGAGAAACGCCGCGCGACCGAGTCAGCGCGGCGGGAGACCAGCCGCCCTGTCGATCACGGACACCCGGGCCGGCCGTCTGACCGACCGGGCTCCCTCGCCGAGGCAACTGAAGGAGTCTAGACGCGCCGCTGGTGGCAGGCGAATCCTGACCTTCCCCCCCACCCCTCCGCCACCCCTCCGCCACCCCTCCGCCACCCCTCCGCCACCCCTCCGCCACCCCTCCGCGTGGTGACCCGGACCGCTTGTCGCCTAGGGTCGCTCGGGTGTCTCTCACCTACGACGAGGCCCGCGCCCGGGCCGCCCGGATCTCCGAGGTCCGCTACCGGATCGAGCTCGACCTCACCTCGCGCGACACCTTCGGCTGTCGCACCACCGTCGGCTTCGCCCTCGAGGACCCTCGCGCCACCACGTTCCTCGAGCTGACCGACGCCCAGGACCTGCAGCTGACCGTCAACGGCGAACCTGTCCGGTCCCCGTCGTACGACGGGAAGCGGATCACCTTGCACGACCTCGCGCCCCACAACGAGGTCGTGGTGGAGGCGCGCATCCCCTACGTCAACGACGGCGACGGCATGCACACGTTCACCGACCCGGCGGACGACGCGACCTACGTCGCCGCCTACGCCGGCATGGACCTGGCCCAGAAGGTCTTCGCGTGCTTCGACCAGCCCGACCTGAAGGCCCCGATGTCGGTGGGCGTGGTCGCGCCCGACGGCTGGACCGTGATCGGCAACGGCCGGCTGGAGTCGCACGAGGGCGACACCTGGACGTTCACGACGACGCCACCGATCTCGACGTACCTGTTCACCGTGTGCGCGGGTCCGTGGCGCTCACGCATCTGGGAGCACGCCGGGCTGCCCTTCGGCTGGCACGCCCGGGCGTCCCTGCGCGACGAGCTCGACCGGGACTTCGACAACATGCGCGAGGTCACCGAGGCGTGCTTCGACTTCTACACCCGCACCTTCGACGAGCCCTACCCGTTCGACTCCTACGACCAGGTGATGGGCCCGGGCCACAACTGGGGTGCGATGGAGACCGCGGGGTGCGTGACCTTCCGCGACGAGTACCTCCCGCGCAACGAGCCCGACGCCGGTGAGCTGGTCGACCGCGCCACCGTGATCGCGCACGAGATGGCGCACATGTGGTTCGGCGACCTGGTGACGATGAAGTGGTGGCAGGACACCTGGCTCAACGAGTCGTTCGCCGACTACATGGGATACCAGGTGGCCCACGAGACGGGCGTGCCCGGGTCGTGGCCGGACTTCTCGCTCAACCGCAAGCCGTTCGCCTACTCCGCGGACGGACGCCGCTCGACCCACCCGATCGCGGAGGACGCCGAGCACCTGGTCGACGTCGACACGGCGTTCACCAACTTCGACTCGATCACCTACGCCAAGGGCGCGTCGGTGCTGCTCCAGCTGGTGACCTGGCTCGGCTGGGACACGTTCGTGGCCGGCACCAACCGCTACCTGACCAAGCACCGGTTCGGCAACGCCGAGCTGGCCGACTATCTCGACGCGCTCGACTCGGTCACCGACCGCGACGTGCGGGGGTGGGCGGAGGCCTACCT
The DNA here is from genome assembly GCA_963820015.1 of uncultured Actinomycetota bacterium. Taxonomy (GTDB): domain Bacteria; phylum Actinomycetota; class Actinomycetes; order Propionibacteriales; family Nocardioidaceae; genus Nocardioides. Next base: position 543,119 of record CAWFYO010000014.1, read on the forward strand.
GCGGACCACCGGCTACGACACCGTCCGGGTGACCCGCGACGGTGACGTGCCGGTGCTGACCCGCGAGGGCACCCGGCCGCACCGGTTCACCGTCGCCGCCCTCGAGGGCGGCTCGGTCCGCGAGACCCGACTGGTCGACCTGGGCCCGGATCCGGTGTCGCTGCCCGACTTCGCGGGTGCGCCGGTGATCCCCAACGCCGCCGACGAGGCCTACGCAGCGATGCTGCTGGACGACCTCTCGTGGCAGCTCGTGGTCGACGAGCTCGCCTCGCTCCAGGATCCGCACATGCGAGCGGTGACGTGGACCAACGCCTCCACCCGGGTCCGGCTCGGGCTGGCGCCGGTGGGCGAGTTCCTCGACGTCGTACGCCGGCACCTGGGCGAGGAGTCCGACCCCGTCGTCTTCGACGGCGTCCTGCGTCGGCTGATGCGGCAGGTGCTGCCGCAGTGGACCGCGCCCGAGTCGTGGGCCGACGCCGAGCGGGTCGTGGCCGAGGTCTGCTCTCGGGTGCTCGACAGCGGCGACGCCGACCGGCGGTTGGCCGCGATGCGACGTCTCGCGCAGACCTCGTCCGACGTCGACCTGCTGCAGGGGTGGCTGTCCAGCGGCGTCGCCGGACCCGGCCTCGCGGTCGACCGCGACACCCGCTGGCTGGTCGTGCGCCGCCTGGCCGTCCTCGGCGCCGCCGGCGCCGACCTGGTCGAGGCCGAGGCGGCTGCCGACCACTCCTCCAACGGGCACCAGGCGTCGCTGACCGCGCTGGCCAGCCGCCCGGAGGCTTCGGCCAAGGCCGAGGCGTGGGAGCGGTTGGTCGACCCCGGGGTGTCCAACCGCGACTTCGAGGCGCTGGTGACGGGGTTGTGGACCCCAGGCCAGGCCGACCTGTGCGCGCCGTACGTCCAGCGCTACCTCGACGAGGCCCCGGCCCTCGCCGAACGCGGCCAGGCGTTCGCCTCCGACGTCGCGTTCGCCGCGCCGCGGTTCCCGATGGCGATGGACCGGCTCCGGACCCTGCGCGACGACCTCGAGGCCGCCGCCGACCGCACCGACAACACCGTCCTGCGGCGCGGCTGGCGCGACACTGTGGACGACTACGACGTCGCGCTCAGGGTCCGCACGTCGAGCTAGCCGATCACCGCTGGTCGAGAAGGTCGCTCTGCGACCGTCTGACCGCTGGTTGAGGAGGTCGCTCTGCGACCGTCTGACCGCGGGTTGAGGAGATCGCTCTGCGACCGTCTCACCGCTGGTTGAGGAGGTCGCTCTGCGACCGTCTCGAAACCCGGTGCCGGCCCCGGGCACTGTCGCCACGCTCAGGCGTGGCCGTCGAACATCTTGGTGACCGAGCCGTCCTCGAAAACCTCGCGGATCGCCTGCGAGAGCAGGGGGGCGATGGAGAGACAGGTGAGCTTGTCGAAGCGCTTCTCGTCGGGGATCGGCAGGGTGTTGGTGACCACGATCTCGGTGACGGCGCTGTTCTTCAACCGGTCGACCGCGGGGCCGGAGAGGATCGGGTGGGTGGCGGCGATGACGACCCCGGCAGCGCCGTCGTTCGCCAGTGCCTCGGCCGCCTGCACGATCGTGCCACCGGTGTCGATCATGTCGTCGACCAGGACGCAGATCCGCCCGCGGACGTCACCGACGACCCGGTTCGCCACGGTCTCGTTGGGGCGGTCGATGCGCCGACTCTTGTGGATGAACGCCAGCGGGGCGCCGTTGAGACGCGCCGACCAGCGCTCGGCGACCTTGATCCGGCCGGCGTCGGGGCTGACCACGGCGAGGCGCTGGTCGCCGTACTTGTCCTTGACGTAGTCGGCCAGGATCGGCAACGCCATCAGGTGGTCGACCGGGCCGTCGAAGAAGCCCTGGATCTGGTCGGCGTGGAGGTCGACGGTGATCAGCCGGTTGGCGCCGGCGGTCTTGAAGAAGTCCGCCATCAGCCGCGCCGAGATCGGCTCGCGGCCGCGGTGCTTCTTGTCCTGACGGGCGTAGCCGTAGAAGGGCATCACCACGGTGATCCGCTTGGCGCTGGCCCGCTTCAGCGCGTCGACCATGATCAGGTGCTCCATGATCCACTCGTTGATCGGCGCGGTGTGGCTCTGGATCACGAAGGCGTCGCAGCCTCGGACGGACTCGTCGTAGCGGATGTAGATCTCGGAGTTGGCGAAGTTGAACGCCTGCATCGGCACCAACGGGCTGCCGAGCTCGGCGGCGACCTCCTCCGACAGCAGCGGGTGAGCCCGGCCGGAGAAGACCATCAGGTGCTTCTTGGTGGTCTTCTTGGTCTTGGCGGTCACGGCTCAGGATTCTCCCTCATCTGCCGCAGAGTCCCCCATCGCGGGCACTACCTGGTCAGCGGGCTCCCGGGGAGCCCGTCGGTCGAGGTTGCGCTGGGGACCTCCCGACACCGCGAGCTGACCCGGCGGCACGTCGCGCCGTACGACGGCGCCACCGCCCGTGACGGCTCCGTCACCGATCGTCACCGGTGCCACGAAGGTGTTGTTGGCGCCGGTCTTGGCGCCCCGGCCGACCGTCGTGTGGTGCTTGTGGGTGCCGTCGTAGTTGGCGAAGATCGTGCCGGCCCCGATGTTGGAGCCCTCGCCGATGTCGGCGTCGCCGACGTAGGACAGATGGGGCACCTTGGCGCCGGCCCCGATCTGGGCGTTCTTGGTCTCCACGAAGGCGCCGATCTTCCCGCCGTCGCCGAGCACGGTGCCCGGGCGCAGGAAGGAGAACGGTCCGACGGTGGCGCCCTCACCGACGACGGCTAGCTCACCGTGGGTGCGCACGACCCTGGCGCCGCGGCCGATCTCGCAGTCCTTGAGGGTGCAGTCGGGCCCGATGACCGCGTCCTCGGCGACCACCGTGGCGCCCAGCAGCTGGGTGCCGGGCAGGAGTACGACGTCGGGCGCCAGCGTGACGTCGGAGTCCACCCAGGTGGTCGCAGGGTCCATCACCGTGACCCCGTCGCGCATCCAGCTCTCGACGATGCGGCGGTTGAGCTCGCGGCCGAGATGGGCGAGCTGAACCCGGTCGTTGGCTCCCTCGGTCTGGACCCAGTCGTCGATGGGGAACGCGCCGACCGCCAGGCCGGCGTCGCGGGCCAGGCCGACGGTGTCGGTGAGGTAGTACTCCCCCTTGGCGTTGTCGTTGCCGAGCTTCGGCAGCGCATCGAGGAGGAACTCGGCGTCGAAGGCGAGGATCCCCGAGCTGATCTCGTGCAGGCCGCGCTGGTCGTGGGTGGCGTCCTTCTCCTCGACGATCGCCTCGACGTCGCCCTCGTCGTTGCGCACGATGCGGCCGTAGCCGTAGGGGTCGTCGACGATGCCGGACAGCACGCTGACCGCGCACTGCGCCGCCTCGTGCTCCGCGGCGAAGTCGCGCAGACTATCGCCGCGCAGGAGCGGGGTGTCGCCGGCGGCGACCAGGACGGTGCCGGTCGTCGTACCTCCTGCCTCCAACGCGATCTTGACGGCGTGCCCGGTGCCCTTCTGCTCCTCCTGGACCGCCAGGGTCGCCTCCGGCATCAGGGCCTGGATGTGGGGGCCGACCTGGTCGCGCTGGTGCCCGACGACGGCGACCACGCGGGTCGGCTCGAGAGCCTGCACCGCCGCCAGCACGTGCCCGACCATGCTGCGGCCGCCGATCTCGTGCAGCACCTTGGCCGTCTTCGACCTCATGCGGGTGCCACCACCCGCCGCCAGCACGATCACGGTCAGGTGGGTCGACATGGGCACCAACCTAATCCCCGCCTCGGGGATGCCGACCACCGTCCGACATGATCGGGCACCGGTCATCCGCTGCGTCCGCGTGCCCTCGGCCGCTGAGTAGCCACCCGACCAGGTTCGTCTCGGACCCACTCCGGCGGATCACGAGCGATATCCCCGGTTGGTCTGCCGGGCCGGACGTGCCGCCTCGCCAGGCGGGCCCCTACCCTGGAGCACCGATCCCCGGTTGGTCTGCCGGCAGGGCCCGCCTGACTTTGAATCAGGACTAGCGACGTAGGTTCGACTCCTACCCGGGGAGCCGACCAGCGCGAGTGTGCGCAGGTCATCAGACGACGCGAGAGCCCGCCCCCGGTTCCGACGGGGACGGGCTCTCGTCCTGTTCTGGCCACAGAGCGTGGTCACAACCTGTGACACCGGCGGCCGGTTCACACGGCGAACAACCGCCCTGCAGCAGCGGCCGCAGCTGCCGCACCTTCGTCATCGGTCACGAGGTAGAACCGCCGATAGGTCTGCACGTCGTGGCCAAGCAGAGCCGCCGCGTGGTGATCGAGGAGACCAGCACCCCGGTGTCGTGCGCGGCGTCGGTACGTTGGTCGACGCGGTCGCTCTGCCGACCGAACTCACCGACTGACACTCTGCGCCCGGCGTCGAGCGCCTGCGACAGGAACTCGCAGACTCCGCCGGGCGTGCGGCTCAGCGGACACCGGAAGGAACTGAGGTCGGCTCGGCCTCATCAACGGCGTCCACGTGTAGAACGGGGCGGAATCAGTTGAGACACTCACGGCGGCGGGGTGATGCAGATACTCAGGCGATCGGCAGGTGGATGCCGGACGGACTGCGGCTGTTGGGGTCGTGTCTCTAGTGCTCCTCCCAGCGCTCCTCCCAGCGCTCCTCCCCGTCGTGCCGGGTGCCGGTCTTCGTCAGGCCGAGTGCCCGGGCCACGCCTTGGGAGGCGTGATGGTCGGGGTGGACGTGCGCAACGAGAACGCTGACCCCGTGGGCCCGAAGCCACTGGACCATGGTCGAGGCTCCATCCGTCGCATGCCCGTATCCCTGGTACGCGGTGGCCACCACCCAGGCCACCTCCGCGGCGAGCTGGCGGTCGAGGGAGGTGACGGTCGCCTGAACCGTCCCGACGGCCTGGTCATCGGCCCGTCGACGGACCACCCAGTTCAGCCAGCGCTCGGAACGGTCGGGCGACCATCCGACCACCTGGCGGCGGTAGCGCTCGACCAGCTCCGCCTGCGTCGCCGGTGTGCCGCCGACGAACGTGTGCAGTCGGTGGTCGTCGAACAGGTGCGCCACCTCCGAGGCGTGTGCGACCTGCAGCGGCTCGAGCACCACCCGGCCGCCGCGCAGGAGGGCAGGATCCGGAAGATCCTCCAGAGAAGCTCCAGGCGCGTCCACGTCCTCGACTCCCTCCGGGTCTTCTGGTCCTCGACGTTCGTACTCCCATTTCCGCCGCTGTGCGCTGGGCCGACGGCCGCCCAGCCGTTCAACAGCAGCACCAGCGGGTGGGCGCTAGGGAGAGACTCGACCCTGCTCGGCACGCGAGTCCTCCGCCGGGCCGAACACGACAACGACTGCGAAGTCCTCGACGATGGCGACGAAGCGGTGCTCCTCACCGGCGGGGACGAACGCCACATCACCGGTTCGCATCGGTGCACTGCCGCTGCGGGTCCACAGGGTCGCCCTTCCGCGAGTGACGAGGTAGATCTCGTCCTCGGTGTGCGGTGACTGGGGATCGGAGCCGCCGGCCGGCAGCGAGTACGTGCCGCAGCTCAGGTCCGGCACCTCGAGATGCTCCTCCCAGTTGCTACTGCTCGTCTTCACGTACCTGCCGGCGCCGGTGAGGATCTTCATCTCCCGCATCGTAGGGAGGAAGGTGGCTCCTAGATGGCAGCGCCGGGCAGTCCGGCAGGTGGCCGAGGAGACGGCACCGTCACGGATCGTAGGACCGAGCGCTCGTGCGAGCGCGCGGTCGCTGTCGTGCGTTCCTGCTGCTGTACGTCGTGGCGCTCCTCGGCGTCGGGCCTGCCGCGTCATCGAGACGTCCGGTGCCCCCATGTGATGAGCCGGGCCCGATCCCTGACCGTCACGGGGTCGTGGCCTGGTCGCGACGCAGCACCACCCAGCGCCGGGTGCGGAGGGCGACCGAGTACTGACGGTTGAGGGTGCGCTGCAGCATCGCTCCCGTTGGCCCCCACCGGGACAGGTCGGCGCGGAGAACGAACCAGCGTGGCGCCGCGGGCGACCGCAGCACCCGTTTCAAGGCGGTCAGGTTGGGGTCCTTGACGTGTGCGGGGAGCCCCCAGAGGTAGGGATACGCCGAGGGGAGCCCGGTGTCCTGGACGATGTCGGCGTGACCGAAGGCGACGACCACAGAGTCACCCGGTCTGGCATGGTCCCGGACGTACGAGGCGGCCACCTGGTCGTCGGACGGGCTCCTGGGAGAACCCTGCTCCATCGACCAGGCGACGGCTGCGGCCACGCCGGCGTAGAGCAAGCAGGCGGTCAGCAGGGACAGCCCGACCTTTCCAGGCGCCCTGAGCGCGACCGCGGTGAGGAGGGCGACCCCAGGCACCACGCCGATCAGGTAGTGCGACCAGGCGTCGCCGCCGGCGACCGCAGCTGCGAGCTCCCAGCAGGTCAGCACGATGGCGGCCGTTGCCCAGGGTGGCGAGGATGGTGCGAGTGCACGCACGCGTCGCCGTGAACTGAAGCAGACGGCACCAGAGACAACTGTCACGGCGAGCGCCCCGGTCACGACGTAGTGGCGGACGAGCCCGAGCTGCCGAGGTCCGACGAAGGCGAGCCGTCCGGAGGCTTCGTGGCGGAAAGTGAAGACGGCTTCCCACAACCCTGTCAGGGAGGTGCCGCGATCTGCCGCGAGGGCGATGGCCGCGCTCGCGGCGACACCGGCTCCGGCCACGACGGGCAGCAGATCGAGAGCGGCCGGCCGGAGACCGCGTCGCCACAGCGTGTGGACACCGAGCACGCCCGCGACCACGAAGACATCGAGCATGTTCTGCTTGACCAGGAAGGCGCTGGCGCCCAGGGCGCCGGCGAGTCCGCTCAGTGCAAGGGTGCGCGTCCTGGTAGTCGCCTGGCGAGAGGCAAGCAGAGCCGCGAGCCCACCTAGGATGAGAGGTGAGGCCAGCAGCTCCCCGTTAACGCTCCCGGGCGCTCCGAAGAGTGGCGTCGCCAGGAGTGCCGCGACCACCCAGGCCGCTGCGACGGCGCCCGCCGTACGGCGCAGGGAGGCGTACCATCCGACCGCGGCGGCTGCACAGATGGCCAGGACGACGGCCGCGACGCCGATCCACCGCACAGCGACGGGACCGCCCAGGCCGTCGGCCACGGCGAACACCGCGATCAGCAGCGGTGGACGGGCGACCCAGTAGTTGCCGTACAGCGACGTGCCGGGACTCCAATGGGCGCCGATGACCAGGTAGCCAGCCTCGTCAGAACTGAGCGGTGCCCTCAGGAAGGGCAGCCTCGACCCACCGACGACCAGGCAGAGCGCGGCAGTCGTGGCCACGGTGACCCACCCGCGTCGCCCCAGACCGGTGGCAGTACCGCGACCGGTCCCCGGGGGTCGGAGGGTCTCGGTCATGGTGTCCGGTGTCCGCGCGTCATCACACGTCACTGTGACCCCCATTCTCTGCCGAGAACGTGAGTCCCGCGGCTCGTTCACTCCTCAGCAGCCGGGCGCCGAGGCACCGCAGGGAACCCATGGGACCGTTCATGCCGAGCGTGCATCTCGCTGGCTCGCCATACGCTCGTCGGCGGATGCAACCGCTGACCCCGACTGCCGCTTGGCGGGCACGTCATGTTCACGTGCGGTCGCAGTGTAACCGACTGTGCGACCGGATCTGCGACCGCCACATCTCAGGAACAGTGCTCCCTCCTGCTCGTCGTTGCCCTCGACGAGCTCCCCGCGAGCTCCCCGCGGCGCCGAGGACTTGAGGCACTTCTGCCGTCCACGCAACAAGGTCACCATCTGTCACGTGACGGTGCGAGCGCCCTGCTCGAGCCGTTGCGCGCACGAACGTCGGAGGAAGCATGACTGCGAACGACATGGAACCCGGTCACGGAGCACCGCACTCCGCTTTCGACGTCTTCCTCGACCGCATCCGAGAGGTGATCGCGCTCGTGATCCACCCTCGTGCCGGCTGGTCACTGATGGGTCGGCCGGGTCGGCTGGGCCAGCGGCAGCCACGCAGTGAAGGTCGCGCCACGGTCGAGCCCGGGGGACGAGGCGGTGAGGTCACCACCATGGGCCCGCACCAGGGCCCGCGCGATGGTCAGCCCGACGCCCGTCCCGGCGGACGCCGTGGTCCTGCCGGGGACCCGGTAGAACCGCTCGAAGACACGGTCGAACGCGTCGGAGGGAAGGCCGACACCGGTGTCGGCGACGGTGACGAGGGCGCGGTCCCGATCGCGCGAGACGCCCACCGTCACCGTGCCACCCGTCGGCGTTGCGGCCAGCGCGTTCCCGACCAGGTTCGTGACCACTTGGCCGATCCGGTCGGGGTCGACCTCGCAGGGCACGGGCAGGTCCCCTCGGTCGACCTCCAGCGTCAGCCCTGCGTCCTCGGCCTGCGGGCCCAGCCGCTCGGCCGCGGCCGCGACCACCTCGCGCAGCTCGACGACCTCCCGGCGTAGGTCGAGGCGGCCCTCCGCTGAACGAGACAGCGCGGACAGGTCGTCGGAGAGACGGCGCAGCCTCCGCACCTCCTCGCTGACGCGGCCCAGCTCCTCGGGCGTCACCGCGACGATCTCGTCGATCATCGCCTCCAGGGTGCCGTCGATGACGGTGAGCGGCGTGCGCATCTCGTGCGCGACCTCGCCGAGCAGACGCACACGGTGGGCCTCGGTCTGCTCCAGGGAATGACCCAGCCGGTTGATGTCGGTGGCCAGCTCGGCCAGCTCCCGCTCGCGCGGAAGTGGCACCTCGGTGCTGTAGCGCCCCGCAGCCAGCTCTCGGGTCGCGGCACGGATGGAGGCCAACGGCCGGGTCAGCCGGTAGGCCGCGAGGGTGCCGAAGGCCGCCGCGGCCAGCGCGCCCATCAGGGTTCCGACCAGGAGTGCCTGGTTGACCGCAGCGCCGAACTGCTGCTGCAGGCTGACGCCACGTTGGCTTCCGCCGAGGGCGGATCCCAGGCCCATCTGTCGGCCCATCGACCGGTCGAACAACGTCGGCGCCAGCTGCCGGACGACGACGAACGTCGCAGCGACGCCGAGCACGGCGACCAGCGCGTGGGAGATGACCAACCTGACCACCAGTCTGTTCACGGCAGCCCTCCCAGGACTGGTTCGAGCAGGAACTTGTAACCGACCGCCCGCACGGTGCCGATCACGGTCGGGTGGCCGGCGTCGTCGCCCAGGGCCTTGCGCATCCCCCGGACGTGTACGTCGACCACCCGCTCGTCGCCGAAGAAGTCGTAGCCCCACACCTGTTCCAGCAGCTGCGCCCGGGAGAAGACGCGGCCGGGAGCCGAGGCCAGCGCGACCAGGAGGTCGAAGTCGAGCGCCGTCAAGGTGACCGGGACCCGGTCGACGGTGACCTCCCTGCGACCCACGTCGATCACGAGCCCGGGGAACCGGAGGACGTCAGCGCCGGCATCGGCGCTGCCGGGCCGCCGGCGGCGCAGCACCGCGCGAACCCGAGCGACCACCTCGCGTGGACTGAACGGCTTGGTCACATAGTCGTCGGCACCGACGGTCAACCCGACGATGCGGTCGACCTCCTCGGCGCGTGCGGTCACCAGCACGACGTACATGTCGGACAAGGTGCGCAGCTGTCTGAGGACCTCGAGCCCGTCGACGTCGGGAAGCCCGATGTCGAGCAGGACCAGGTCGGGTGCGTGGAGGCGAGCGAGTTCGAGCGCCTCGGCACCCGTGCCGGCCTCGATGACGGCGAACCCGTCGGCGGTCAGGTACGCCTGGAGGATCGAACGGATCCGGGCTTCGTCGTCGACGACGAGGACCTGGTGGGACATGAGCCTCCATTCGCGGATGACGGGGCCACCCTAGGTGGTCCGCCCGCCGGCGGGGTCGGGCTCGGCAGCTCCGGACGGTGACCACATCGAATCTTCACAACAGCCGACGTAGCGCCTTCACGACGTCGCCCTTGACTGGGGGCATCGATCGGATCACTCACTCGAGGAGCTCGACATGCCTACCACCGCCAACACCGTCCGTCTCGCCACCGTCGCAGTGGCCGCGCTTCTCGTGGGCGGTCTCGCGACCGTCACGGCCGTCGCTTCGGGACCGTCGACGGCCGAGAGCTCGACGGGCGTCACCGCGAGCCAAGTCACCGCCGATGGCACTCTGGCCGGCGATCTCGCGTTCAACCGTGAGGAGGAGCGGATGGCCCGTGACCTCTACCGGCTGTTGAGCCGGCATCACGACGCCTACCGGCCGTTCGGCATGATCGCCGCCAGCGAGCAGCGACACTTCGACGCCGTCGGCGTGCTCCTCGAGCGGTACGGCGTGGCGGACCCGTCCACGGGACTGCCCGCCGGCACCTATGCGGACCCGACGCTGCAGGCTCTCTACGAGCGGCTCAGCACGGCCGGCCTCCGGTCCCTCCATGACGCCTACCAGGTGGGTGTCACAGTCGAGAAGCGTGACATCGCCGACCTCACCGCCTCCCTCGGCGACCTCGGGCAGGCCGACGTCCGCGCCGTGCTCACGCGGCTCCGGCAGGGCTCGCAGCACCATCTCGCGGCCTTCCAGAGGGGGCCCCACAGCGGGATGGGCATGAACGCCTCCGGCGGCCCCAACGGTTCCGGGCAGGGCCCGCGCGATCGGCAGGGCCGGCAGGATCGGCAGGGCCGGCAGAGCTGGCAGGGAAGCCACGGACGTGGCGCTGCGGGAGCCCGCGGGACCGGCGCCTGCCCCATGCTGACCGACCAGTCCTAATACCCCCAGGGGTATGCTGTACCCTGGTGGCATGGCTACTGCCCCCCAACCCCCCGACCGGAACGAGGCCGGCTCATCAGGGGCCGCCACGCCTGCCGACGCACTCGAGCGGCTGGCTGCGTATCGAGAACCGGCGGTCTCGATCGACCTCCCTCGGGCCGGGGGGCTCACCGCGTGGAGCGACACGTTCTCCCGCGGGCGGGTCCTGGTTGCGGCCGGGCTGACGCCCCTGCTGTTCCTGGTGTATCGCGGCCTCATCGATGGAGGGCCGCCGCCCGGTCCGGGCTGGACCGCGCTGCTCCTCGGCGTCGCGGCGATCGGTTCGCTCGCGCTCGCGACATACCTTCCCCAGGGCAGGACCGGCGAGCTGACCTCACCGTGCGCGGCGTTGGCCGGTGTCTGGCTGCTCCTGGCGGGGATGGCCCTCAACGCACCGCCCGACCCGGTCAACGGGCTGCTGGCGCTCGGCGCGGTGACCTTCGCGCTCGTGCAGCGCGTGCGCGGTGCTCAAGCCTGCTGAGCCTGCGGCATTGCCCGGGTCGATCGAGGCGTCGTCCCCTTCCGGTGATCTCCCGACGGCGCTCCGGGAGGACGGTCCCGCTGGCGTCGGCAGGGCCCGGGACAGGTGCCCCGCACCTGACGATGTGGACGGTCGGCCGGGACGGCCACAGGGCCTCGGACCGGGGGGCCGGGGCCGTGGCCGTGGCCGTGTCCCGGATGGGTCCGAAGGGAAAGCACAGGGCCGCCCCCGTGGGGACGGCCCCGCCTCCACCGCATCCGTCGCTCAGTGAGCGGCGACCGCGATGCCCTCGAGTCGGGCGATCTTGCCGGTCGCACTGACCAGCTTGACGGTGATGGTTCCGTGCTTGGTCACACCGAAGGTCCGCACCGGCACCAGCACCCTCCCACCCGAGGTGGGCGTGCTCAACGAGATGGCGTCCCCGATCGGCCTGCCGTTGAGCAGGACCCGGAGCTTGCCGTACCCGTTCCCGGTGGAGACGACCAGCGCGATCCGCTTGATCGCAGCGCTTCGCATCGTGAACGTCTGACCGTGACGCCGGCTCTGGGCGTAGGTCCCGAACAGATGCCCCGGCTCGTGACGCAGGACCCAGGCGCTCGAGTGCGCGATCCTGGCCACCCCGCGTGGCACCCAGATCCTGCGCACCACCGGCGTCTGGTCGGCGTACGCGCCCGAGATCGCCCGAATGGTGATCACGTTGCGGCCCGTCGTCAGGCCGGGCACCACGACCCGGTCCGTCGAGCTGATCCCGACGTAGCGATCATTCAGCGTCACGATGTACGCCGCGCCCGGAATGCTGCTCACGACGTCGAAGGCCGTCCGGTGCGAGAGCACCCAGGCATCCTTCGCCGGCCCGCTGGCGACGGTCGTGTTCGGAACCGGGTCGCCGGGCGCAGGTGCGACCACCCAGGACTTGGTGTACCCGGGCGAGACGTTCCCGGCAGCGTCGGTGGCCTTCACCTCGAACGAGTAGATGCCAGGGACCAGAGCGGTGTAGGCCACGCTCCCGCCGGGCGCGCTCACCCACTCACCGGGCACGTCGTCCTTGACCAGCCGCACCTGGTAGGTGACGTCCGGCTCGTCGGCGGCCAGCGTGAACGACGCGTCCGCACCGAGAGGGCCGACCACCGAGATGGTCACGACCGGAGCCGTCGTGTCCCCGCCGGGCTCGGGTGCGACCACCCAGGTCTTGGCGTACATGGGCGAGACGTTCCCGGCAGCGTCGGTGGCCTTCACCTGGAACGAGTAGATGCCAGGGACCAGGTCGGTGTAGGCCACGCTCGCGTCGGGCGCGCTCACCCACTCACTGGGCACGTCGTCCTTGACCAGCCGCACCTTGTAGGTGACGGTCGGTTCGTCGGCGGCCAGCGTGAACGACGCGTCCGCACTGAGGGTGCCGACCACGGAGATGGTCACGACCGGGGCCGTCGTGTCCTCGCCGGCGTCCGGGGGCTTCTCCCCGTGGCTCTCCGGCGCGGCCACCGAGAGGGCGGCAGGCTCGACCGAGTTGCCACCCGCCAGCCCGACGTCGAGGGTGTAGCCGCCCACCAGGGCTCCCTCGGCGATGGTGACGTACCAGGTCACCGGGTTGAGGCCTGCCACCAGCGGCAGGTGCCAGCTGCCGACCAGCCATCCCTGGTCGTCCAGGGACAGAGGCATCTTGACCATGTCGGTGCCGTCGCTGGCGTACGCCGTCGCGTCGCCGTCCTTCAGCGCCTCCACCAGGTCGGTGGCCGCGTCGTCACCAGGTCCGGCGAGGGCGAACATGAGGTCCGCCTCGCCTGCCGTCGGCGAGTACACGGTGACGGGGACCTGGAACGGCGTCCCCTGGGTGACGAGGGGGTAGACCTCGTCGGCCCACAGCACCGTCGCCACGTCGTCCTTCACGTCGACGACGCCGGTGTCCTCGGCGAGCACGGACGCCGGGTCGCTGTCGACGTCCACGAGCTCGAGCTTCACCTCGTACGGACCCGGAGTCGCGCTGTCGGTCGCCTCGACCTGGAAGTCCGTGGAGACCTCCGATCCCGGCGCCAGGCTGGAGCCGGTCTCGGGTCCCCACCACCAGACCAGATTGCCGTCCACCGCCTGGAGATCCAGCGGGTCGGCTCCGGAGCTCGCGATGATGTCAGCGGTCGTCAGTTCGGTCGCTGCGTCGATGGTGACGCGCAGCCGCAGACCGTCGAGGGCGACCCCGCCGAAGGGGTTGAACATGCGTGCGGTCAGGGAGAACGGCTCGTTCTGGAACGCGTTCGCCGGCACCGTCAGCCCGACGGCCGGGTCATGGATCGCCTTCTCCTGGGCCACCGTGGTGTCCACTGCGACCGGGTCGATGTAGAACCCTGGAATGGTCTCGTGGTCGTGGTAGTACAAGATCACCGCGCGCACGTCGTCGGCCAGCTGGGCGAACGCCGTGACTCCGTGGAGCGTCCGGTCGCCGATCGGCTCCGAGGTCAGGTTGGTGAAGTGGACGACATCCGCGATCCGGCTGACCTTCCAGGTCAGGGTCGGGACGTCGAGCCAGGTCACGCTGCCCACGAACGTCTCCGAGCGGTTGTAGCTGAAGCCGCTGTAGTCGACGAACCGCTCACCGGTCGTCATGGCCTCCCCGGCATCATCGGGGTTCGCCGAGCGGATGAACGTCATCCCCCACGGGGACGTGTAGTCGTCGGACTCCGGGAAGCCGATCACCCGGTTGTAGTACTCGACGGTGTCGACCGTGATCGGCACCTCCTTGCCGGCGGCCGTGCCGATGGCAGCGGCTGCGAGCTTCCAGGCATCGAAGATCCCCACCTGCGCAGGCGGGCCGACGGCGGTCGTCGCCGTGTCACGCAGACCCGGCAGGGTGCCGGTCTTCGTCAGCGCGTCGTACATCGCCGCGAACTCCGGTGACGCGTCAAGCGCGGTTCCGTCGGTGGTGATCCGACCGGCGCCGTCCAGCGTGACCTGCTGGGCTGTCTGGAGCTTGGTCTGCACCGCTGCGAGCTTGTCAGCGATCACCTGGTCGGAGGTGCGGGCGAGGTTGAGTCGCTCCAGCTCGGCCTCGGTCACGAACATGGCGTACTTCGGCATCGCGTCGCACGGCTCGATCTCCGCGACCGGTACCTCGCCGGTGTAGGGCGGCAGCCACTCACCCTGGAGCGGCAGGACCCATACCTGGCGGCCGTCGAGCGGGTTGACGCTGGCGGTCACCCCGGGCACCGCGTCGTAGGAGACCGGCTGGGCGCAGTACTCGGTGGTTGCGTCTGTCTCCGTGGTGGCCGGGACCTCGTACTTCTTGAGGATCGGCGTGCCGTTCTCGGCCCTCAGGAGGACGTTCAGGTCGGAATAGACCGAGCCGGTGGTCTCACCACCTCCTCCTCCTCCTCCTCCCCACCACCGCCACCGCCGCCATCTCCGGCGGCGAAGGCGTGGCTCGTGGGAAGCAGTACCGCTGCGAGGCTCGTCGTCAGGGCCAGGCCGAGGCGTGCGCGTCTGTTCATCGCTCTCTCCCGTCAAGCATCCCGGTTGGAATTCCGCCCGATCGAGAGTGGGGCCCGTCCCGCGTCGAGGCGTCGGTGCCATCCTCGTCACGGAGCCGTGGTCGTCAGTAGAGGCGCAAGTAGCCACCGTCCTGGGCGGATCCCAGGATCCGGCCCGGATGTGTCCCAGGATCCGGGCCACGATCGCCGCCGCCGGGCTCTGCACACCTGGAGGGGCCGGTGAGAGCCGCGCGATCTGGTCGACGCCGCGCGCGGCCACCCGACGGCCGGCCCGCCATCCTCAGGCCAGGAGCCGATGGACGGCGAACACTGCGCCGGAGAGGACCAGGAACCACCCGAACGCCTTGCGGGTTGCTCCTCCCGTCACGCGTTGGGCAAGAACGCCGCTGAGCATGCTGGCCGGTATCGCCCCCACGGCGAAGGCTCCGGCCACGGACCAGTCGATGTGTCCGAGTGCCCAGTGCGTGGCCAGGGTCGGCAACGTGAGCACGCTGATCACCAGCAGGCTGGTGCCGGCGGCCTCGGGCATGGTGAGGCCGAACAGGAGCAGGTACATCGGCACCAGCAGGAAGCCACCGCCGTTGGCCAGCAGGCCCGTGAACAGACCGACGACGGCCGATGCCGCCACCAGCAGCAGCCGGTTCTTGCGGCGGGCCGTACCCGCGCGGCGCGAGGCGGTCGCGATGGGACGGATCACTCGCAGTCCGACCGGTATCAGCACCAGGCCCGAGACCACGAGGAGCGTGGGTCCGCCGACCACCTCCGAGAGCAACGCGCCGGCAACCGTGGCCGGCAGCCCACCCAGGAGGGACCATGCGGCGGCCCGAGGGCGGGCCGCCTTGCTGCGCACGTAGGGAATGGCCGCGGCGAACGCGGAAGGGATCGTGGCCGGGAGCGGCGAGGCGATGGCCAGGAGACCGGGGACACCCAGCAGCGACAGCACTGGCGTGGCGATCGAGGAGCCGCCCACCCCGAAGAACCCGGTCAAGGTGCCCACCACGGCACCCGCGACCGTGAACCACGGCCAGGGCGCCGCAGACCACGTCAGCACGGTGTCATCGCCCCGCCTGCTCGCCGCTTGAGCATGAAGGTCTGCTCGGCAGGCATGATGGTCTGGTGAGCAGGCGACAGCCGCGATGGGTGTACGACGCGGGAGAGGAGCCGGACGCCAGGTTCTCGCTGGCGAACGAGCGGACCTTCCTGGCCTGGCTCCGGACCGGGCTGGCTTTGGTGGCCGGCGGCGCCGCTCTGCACGCACTCTCGGTCCCCGGTCCGCCCTGGCTGCACACTCTGCTTGCGGCCGGGCTGATCCTCCTGGGCGCGGTGATCTGTGCGTTCGCGTACGTACGGTGGGCGCGCGTCGAGAGGGCGATGAGGCTGCACCTGCCGCTGCCCTCGTTCGGGATGGAGCTGGGGATCACCGTGGCCATGGTGGTGGTGGCCGCACTCCTTCTGGTTCTGCTCGCCTGACACCGCTCCCGGGACGACGGGTCGCCGGGTCGCTCGGGGTCTGTGCTCGGTCATCGGGTCGGCATCGCAACGTCTCGTGGCGAGCGCTCCGGCGGTGCGAGAGCCATCAAGGCCCCGGGACCGCGACGCCCGGTCCGGGCCGGCTCTGGTATGCCGCCCTGACCGCCGCATTCGCCACCGCCCACAGCACGACTCCGGCCAGGACGTCCAGGACATAGTGGTTGGCGGTGGCCAGGACGACCGCCGCAGTCAGGATCGGGTAACCGACGGCCAGCACCTTGATCGGTCGGCTGCGCACGTGGGCGACGACGGTGGCCGCGCACCACATGGCCCAAGCCACGTGCAGCGATGGCATAGCGGCGAACTGGTTCGCCAGGGCCGTCGCTCCTTGGGGGACACTCGCGTCCGACCCCCACCAGCCCCAGCTGCTGTAGGCCGCGAGCGTGTCCTGGAACCCGCCGCCGGCCAGGAGGCGGGGGGAGCGGTCGGGAAGAACCAGAACCCGACGAGCGCACCCGCGGTCGTGAGGGCCAAGGTGGTGCGCACCCGCCCATAGGTTCCCGGTCGACGACGGAAGGTCCAGACCAGAACGCATGGCGTCACCACGAAGTGCAAGGTCGCGTACACGTAGCACGCAGGCACCGCCAGCAACGGAAGCGACTGAAGATGCATGTTGAGCCAGCCCTCGGGATCCAGATGCAGGGCGCGCTCCAGATCGAGGATGTCCCACCCGTCCCGGTCCGCCCGGACCACGGCGCCCCCGCTGAGCCCCCGAGCGGCGTCGTAGCATGCGTAGAGGGCGGCCGCCAGAACGACCTCACGCCACCACCGAAGTGGTGGCGCCTGTCCGGGAGCCCACGACCGTGCTGCGTGCTGAACCTCTGGGTCGGCAGCGCCGTCAGAAACTCTTGACACGGAACTACTCTAGAGCAGCAGTATCCTCAGGGTCATGGGCACGTCGACTCGAACCGCGGCCGCCTCCCGCCAGGACGTCGGAACCCTGGCAGCCGTGGTGTCACGGCTACGCCGGGCCCTTCGGACCAGCGTCCGCAGCGACTACGCCTGGGAGCGACTGCCGATGGCGCAGGTCGAGATCCTGCAGCGCCTCAGCGAAGAGCCCGGCCTGCGGATCACCGAGTTGGCGGTACGCCACAACCTCGCCATCAACACCGTCAGTAATCTCGTTCAGCAGATGGTGGCAGCCGACCTCGTGGAGCGACGCCCCGACCAGGAGGACCGACGTGCCGTCGCGGTCACCCTGACCGGCTACGGCCAGCAGGAGCTGGAATCCTGGCTCGAGGCGAACAACCGGCGCCTCGCACACGCCATGTGCCAGCTCGGGGTGGACGACCGACGCGCCATCGCCCAGGCAGTACCTTCACTGCGCCGGCTCGTCGAGCACCTCGAGCGTGACGACGCCGAACGTGCCGGTGTGCGCCCAGGAACGTGATGAATGATGACCGGTAGACCTCGTCGAGTGGCGCTCCGACCATGGTGCTGAGCATCCCGAGCCCGCCGATCAGCGGCGTCAACCTCGGTCCCGTGCACCTACACGTCTACGGGCTCATGTACGTCGTCGGGATCGCTGCAGCGGTCTGGCTGGCCCGACGCCGGTGGACTGCCCGGGGAGGGGACCCCGACCTGGTCAACGACGTCGCCCTGTGGGCGGTCCCCGCGGGCATCGTCGGCGGCCGCCTCTACTTCGACATCACGACTCCGGCCGTGATGCCCCCGCACTGGTGGGGTCCCGTCGCCGTCTGGGACGGCGGACTGGGGATCTGGGGCGGCGTCGCGCTGGCCACTGCGGTGGGCCTGTGGCGGGTCGGAAGGCAGGGAGCGAGCCGGTCTGAGTTCATGGACGCCGCAGCGCCGGCCATTCTCATCGCCCAGGGATTCGGCCGCATCGGGAACTACTTCAACCAGGAGCTCTTCGGCGGCCCGACGAGACTTCCCTGGGCACTCGAGATCGCGCCACGGTTCCGCCCGCCCGGCTACACGCAGTACGCGACCTTTCACCCCACTTTCCTCTACGAGCTCCTCTTCGACTTCGCCTTCGCGGCGGGGCTGATCTGGCTGGGACGCCACCGCGACATACGCGCTCCGGGGCTCTTCGCCCTCTACGTCGCCGGATACTCCGCGTTCCGAGTCTTCGAGGAGTCCCTGCGCATCGACTACTCCCAGCACATCCTCGGTCTGCGGCTCAACACGTTCGTCGCCACCATCCTCGCGGTCGGCGCACTGACCTGGTTCCTGATCCTCCAGCGACGCGGACCACGCTCGGGCACTCCCGCCGGGGCCACTCAACCGACCGAAGGCCGAACCGTCACACCGCACCCGTGAGTGCCGTCCTCCTCGAGTGAGGAACCGCCGTCGACCGCCGATCAGGGGGCGCGCCGAGACCGTCTCAAGCCGCGGCTGGTCCGATGATGCGGAGGTCGACCTGGGAGGCGTTGTCGAAGGAGTCGTCCACGGCCACCGGCCTCCGTCCGGAGGCGGCCAGCAGGGAGGCTGCGATCGAGGCTCGGTAACCGGCGGCGCAGTGCACCCAGACCTCGCCCGCGGGCACCTCGCCGAGGCGGTCGAGGAGCTCGTGGATCGCGATGTTGACCGCGCCGTCGATCCGGGCGTCCCGGTGCTCCTCGGCCCGGCGCACGTCCAGCACGACCACCTCGCGGTGGTGCAGCACCTGGGCCAGGTCGGCGAACGTCGCCGTGGGGAAGGAGGCGAGGTCGCGGTCGCTCCAGTCCTGGGGCTTGCCGGTGGCGTGCGCCGCGGGTCGCTCGATGCCGATCCGGACCAGCTCCCGTTGGGCCTGGGTCACGTCGTCCTGGGTCTCCCCGAGCAGCGTCACCGGGGTACCCCAGTCGATCATCCAGCCGAGATAGGTGGCGAACGCCCCGTCGAGACCGAAGTTCAAGGTCCCGGGCGCGTGTCCGGCGGCGAACAGGGTGCGGTTGCGCAGGTCCACCACCCACTCGCCGGCCTCGATCCGACGCCGCAGCTCGGTGGCATCGGCCCGTGCGGGCAGGCTGAGATCGGGCTCGGACGGGCCGCTCGCGTTGGCCGAGGCCATGTGCGCGTAGTACGCGGGCCAGGCGCCCAGCCCCGCCAGCAACCCCTCGACGTAGCTCTGCTCGTCCAGGCTCAGCACCGGGTTCGTCCGCTTCTCGTCCCCGATCGTCGACTCCGTCGCCTCGGACTGGGTCGCGGAGCAGAAGGACCCGAACCCGTGGGTCGGGAACACCCCCGCCTCGTCGGGGAGGAGCCCCGCCAGCCGGTGCGCCGACGCGTGCTGGTGGCGGACGAGGTCGTGGGTGTGCTCGGGACCGAGCAGGTCCGGTCGACCGGTCGCGCCGTACAGCAGCGAGCCGCCGGAGAAGACGCCGATCGACCGGTCGAGCCCCTCCCCCGTCTCGGAGAGGGCGTAGGAGAGGTGGGTGAACGTGTGGCCCGGAGTCGCGAGTGCCGTGACCCGCATCCGATCACCCACCGCGACCTCCACGCCGTCGGCGATCGGGGTCCGCTCGAAGGCGACGTCGTCCTCGCCGTTGACGAGGTAGGCAGCACCCGTCCGCCGGGCGAGGGCCAGGCCACCGGTGACGTAGTCGTTGTGGATGTGGGTCTCGAAGACGTGGGTCAGCCGTACCCCGTGCTCGTCGAGCAGGGTCAGCACCCGGTCGATGTCACGCTGCGGGTCGACCACGAACGCCACCTGCCCGTCGTGAACCAGATAGCTGCGGTCGCCCAGGCTCGGGGTCTCGATCGGGACGATCGTCACGGGGGTGCTCACAGCCCTACCTCCACGGGGTACCCGGACTCGATCCAGCCGCGCGTACCGCCGGCGACCGAGACCGCGTCGAAACCGGCCGCCACCATGAGGTCGGCCAT
Organism: uncultured Actinomycetota bacterium; assembly: GCA_963820015.1. Taxonomy (GTDB): domain Bacteria; phylum Actinomycetota; class Actinomycetes; order Propionibacteriales; family Nocardioidaceae; genus Nocardioides. The sequence continues at coordinate 563,132 of CAWFYO010000014.1, forward strand.
CGCCTTCGAGCGGTTGCCGGTCGCACAGATGACGTGGACCGGCTTGCCCCGGTCGAGCTCCCCCAGGCGCGAGGCCAGCTGCCCCATCGGGATCAGCAGCGCATCGGGGACGTGGCCGTGGGCGAACTCCATCGGCTCGCGGACGTCGACGGTCACACCGTTCTGCTGTCGCGCGACGAACGTCTCGATCGTGATCTCGGGCGTCGGGTGTGGCATTCCCGGGCTTCCTTCCAGGGTGTGGGGACCGGTGGTCGATTTATACCCTAGGGGGTATCTACCTCCTATACAAACACCCCCCTGGGGTATCGCCTCCGAACCCGAACGGCGGCGCTCTGGGCCACACCGAGGTCTGCGCGGGCGGATCGAGCGGTGGACCGACCGGCTCGCCGACGATAGGGGATCGTGGTCCGGCGCGTCGACGGGGCGGGCTGGGACGCGATGTGTGCGGTCAGCACCATCGACTAGCGTCGCGAGCATGGACCTGCCCGTGATGCCGCCGGTGCGGCCGATGCTGGCCAAGAGCGTCAAAGGTATCCCCGACCCGGCGAAGCACACCGTCGACGGGGTCGAGGGGCTGAGCTACGAGCCCAAGTGGGACGGGTTCCGCTGCCTGGCCTTCAAGGACGGCGACGAGGTCGAGCTGGCGAGCCGCAACACCAAGCCGCTGACCCGCTACTTCCCGGAGGTGGTGGAGGCGATGCGGCGGCAGCTTCCCGAGCGGTGCGTGCTCGACGGCGAGATCTTCGTGGCGCTGCGGGGAGACGACGGGGTCGACCGGCTGGAGTTCGAAGTGCTGCAGGAGCGCATCCACCCTGCGAAGAGCCGCATCGACATGCTCGCGGAGAAGACCCCGGCCGGGTTCGTCGCCTTCGACCTCCTCGCGCTCGGCGACACGTCGTACCTCGAGCGGCCGTTCGCCGAGCGCCGGGCCGCGCTGGAGCAGGCCCTGGCGCACGCCGACGGCCCCTGCTTCCTGACCCGGACCACCACCGACCGGGGACTGGCCGAGGAGTGGTTCCACCAGTTCGAGGGCGCCGGGCTCGACGGCGTCGTCGCCAAGCCGCTGGGCGCGCCGTACGCCGAGAACTCCCGCACCATGCTCAAGATCAAGCACGAGCGCACGGCGGACGTCGTCGTCGCCGGCTACCGCGAGCACAAGACCAGCACGCCCGAACGGCCCCTGCTCGGCAGCCTCCTGCTCGGTCTCTACCAGGACGGACAGCTCCAGCACATCGGCGTCAGCGCCAGCTTCACCGAGGCGCGGCGGGCCGAGCTGATCGAGCAGCTCCAGCCCCTCGTCGTCCCGATCGAGGAGCACCCCTGGGGGCGCTGGGCGGAGTTCCTCACCGCCAACCCCGACCGGGTGCCGGGCACCCAGAGCCGGTGGAGCCAGGGCAAGGACCTCAGCTTCGTGCCGCTGCGTCCCGACCTGGTGATCGAGGTGGCCTACGACCACATGGAAGGGCGTCGGTTCCGCCACACGGCCCAGTTCCGTCGGTGGCGCACCGATCGCGACCCGGAGAGCTGCGGCTACGACCAGCTCGACGAGCCGGTCTCCTACGACCTGACCGACGTGCTGGGCCCGCCGCGGTTGGCCTAGGCTTCGGGCGCACCGATCCACGAGGAGAGCCGCGCATGACCGAGACCTACACCGTGGTGCTGCTCGTCGAGCAGGCACTCACCGCCGCCGATGCCGCCCAGGTGAGGTCCCTCCACGAGGGTCTCGACGACGAGGTCCACTACCACGTGCTGCTGCCGGCCGAGGACGCCGCGGCCCGGGTCGAGGCCGCGCTGGGCGCCATGGGCACCGACACCCTGCCGGCCCCCACGATGCCGTTGGACGTCGAGGAGGTGGAGGCGGTCCGCGAGGAGACCGAGCGGGAGACCGAGGACGCGTTGCGCAGGACGCTCGAGGCGTTGCGTGCGGCGGGCGCCACCGCGGAGGGCGAGATCGTCGCCGAGGACCCGGTTGCTGCCCTGGCCGACGTGGTGAGCCGCGTCGACGGCCGCGAGGTGATCGTGCTGACCCGGTCCCACGTCGTCCAGGAGTTCTTCCACGTCGACTGGTCCTCCCGCGCGCGCCGCAAGATCGGCGTACCCCTGCTCCACCTGCTCGAGCACGAGAGCTTCGACGAGCAGGCCGGGGCCGGCGAGGGCGTCACCGGCTTGTGACCCGCTCTGGCGCCGCGTCCTTCGCCGCGCGGGCACGCGTGGCGAGCGGGACGGCGCCGACGCGGAAGACCCAGCCCTACCGGGTCGAGGTCGTCGACGGGAGCCTGGTGCTGGTGCTCGACGCCACCGGCGACCCCGTGCTGCGGGCGCCGCTGCCCCGCCTCCGGGCCCGGCCGCTCGGCCGCGCGGGCGCGGTCGTGCTGGAGGTGGACGGCGCCCCGCTGCTGGTCGACTTCACCGAGCGCCCGCGCCCCGGCACCGGCCCCGCCCACGTCGTACGGCGCGCGGCCGCCGCGCTGCGCGGGCGCCGCGTCCGCCGGGCCTTCCTGACGGCCACGCGGAGGACCCGGTGACCGACGCGGGGATCTTCCTCACCCACCGCCGCTCGCCGCGGATCCGTCGGCACTTCCGGCGGCTGGTCGCCGAGAGCGGCTCGCTCGTGCGCTGGCACTTCGTCTACAGCCAGGACACCGGGCCGCGCCCCACGTCGGCGTTGGGCACCGAGGACCCGGCCGACGTGCTGGGAGCGCGCTACCGCGCGATGGAGCGACACGGCGGGGTCCAGGGCGGCTACCTCGACACCCTGCTGATGCCGTTGCTGCGATCGCTCCGGGGCGAGCGGCTCTGGGTCTGCGAGTACGACGTCGACTACACCGGGCGCTGGGACGAGCTCTTCGGGAGGTACGCCGACAGCGACGCAGATCTCCTCACCACCCACCTGATGTATCGCAGCGAGCACCCGCAGTGGACGCACTGGCAACGCGCCGGCGCACCCGAGTGGGTGCCCGAGGACCGCTGGGTGCGCTCGCTGAACCCGCTGATGCGGGTCTCGCGCCGCCTGGTGAACGCCTACTGCGTCGCGATGGCCGACGGGGCCTGGCGGGGGCACTACGAGTTCACCCTGCCCACCGCCGCGCTGGCCGCCGGGCTCCGGGTCGAGGACCTCGGCGGGGAGACCGCGTTCACGCCCGAGGGGCGGTGGGGCACGGCGTACGTCGGCAAGACGTCGGCGGGCCGCCGACCCGGGATGACCTTCGGCTTCCGCCCGGTGCGGCGCCACTACTTCGAGGAGCGACCCGAGACCTTCGACCACCCGGGCATGCTCCACCACCCGGTCAAGCCGGGGGTCCGGGCGTGGACCCGGGAGACGAGGAACGTCAGGTAGTCGGGTCCGCCGTCGCAGCGGCCGCACGGGCCTCGCGGTGTCGCCTGCGGTTGGTGCGCAGCCGCTTGCGGAGCCGTTCGGCCGACTCGGGAGAGACCTCGACCCCCACCCGGTCGGTGACGTCGAGGAAGGCGCGGGTCCAGCCGCCGACCCGACGCTGCTTCACCACCAGGTCGAGCATCAGCTCGAGGTCGCCGACCCGCCGGTCGGCGTGGGTGAATGCCCGCGAGGAGTCGTCGGGCACCCAGCCCGAGACCTGCTCGTCGTGGAGACGGTGGTCGATCAGCACGGCGTCGAGGTTGGTGCGCTGGCCGAACGCCGTGGCCAGCAGCGCGACCCAGAAGTCGTGGGAGATCGTGGTGTCGGCCGGCGGCCAGCCCCACAGCTCGGTGAACTCCCGGCTCACCGCGAGTGTGCAGCCCTTGACGGCCACGGCCCGGCTGAGCCCACGGCCGGCCAGGACGGCGTACGCCGAGGGCTCGAGCTCCGCGCCCTCGGCCGTCATCAGCGCGAAGTCGTGGAAGATCGCCTGCGCCTCCCCCGGCCGCCAGGCCTCCGCGACGGTCTCGAGCTTGGCCGGCCGCCACTCGTCGTCCTGGTCGGCGAAGAGCAGGAGCTCGCCCGTGCAGTGTCGGGCGGCGGTGACGAAGTTCTGGGCGTAGCCCAGGCGCTCCCCTCCGTCGAGCACGGTGACGGGGAACGGCGCTCGGGCCGCGAAGGCGCGCAGGATCTCGATGGTCCGGTCGGTCGATCCGTCGTCGCGGACCACGAGCTCGCCAGGCTCCAGGGTCTGGTCGGCCAGGCTCTGCAGCTGCCGCGACAGGTAGGTCTCGCCCTGGAAGGTCGCCATCGCGATCGACACGGACGGACGGCGCCGAGAGCTCCGGGCAGCCATGTCGTCACCCTAGGGGTCGCGGCACCCGCCGTCGGCGAGGCGGCTTCCCAGGAGCGTGACCGGAGGCGTCCCGCTCTGCGCTCGAGCCCCCGGATCCGTCGACGTACGCCGGGAGGAAGGTGTCGCGAGACCCGTTGCCGCCAGCCGGAACCGGGCGCCTTGGCCTTCTCGACGGGAGCCGGGCGTCGAGAGCCCGCGCACCCACCTCAGTCGGCGATGCGGTTGCCCCGCTCGTCCCAGTGGGCCTCGACCTTCTTGCTCGGCTGCACGCGCGGTGGCTCGCCCGGCATCTTGGGATAGTCAGGGGGGTAGTTCAGCTCGACACTGCCCTGCTCCTCCCACAGCCCGAGCAGCGGCTCGATCGAGAACTGCTCGTCGTCGATGCCGGCCCACGGGTCACCGTCCTGCAGCCGCTCGGGCACGCTGAACAGGTGGTACGCCGCCGGGTCGGTCACCCCGGCCAGCTCGTCCCAGGTCATCGGGGTCGAGACCGGTGCGCCGGGGATCGGGCGCAGGGAGTAGGCCGAGGCGATCGTGCGGTCGCGGCAGTTCTGGTTGAAGTCGACGAAGATCCGCTCGCCGCGCTCCTCCTTCCACCACGCCGTGGTCACGCCGTCGTCGCGCTTCTCGAGCTCGCGGCCGAAGCCGATCGCGGCGTGGCGGACGTCGACGAACTCCCACCGCGGCTCGATCCGCACGAAGACGTGGACGCCACGGTTGCCACTGGTCTTGGCATAGCCCCGCAGCCCGAGCTCCTCGAGCAGCTCGCGGGCGACCCCGGCGACCCGCACGGCGTCCGCGAACGTCGTACCGGGCTGGGGGTCGAGGTCGATCCGGAGCTCGTCGGGGCGGTCGACGTCGTCGCGCCGGACCGGCCAGGGGTGGAAGGTGAGGGCGCCCATGTGGGCACACCAGACCGGCACCGCGATCTCGGTCGGGCAGATCTCGTCGGCCTTCCGGCCACTGGGGAAGGTGATCTCGACCGACTCGAGGTAGTCAGGCGCGCCCCGGGGGACCCGCTTCTGGTAGAACGCGTCGGCGTCCTTGTCCATGGGTCCGGTGGCCAGCTTCATGCCCGGCCGGACGCCGGAGGTCCACCGCTCGAGCGCCGTCGGCCGGTCCCGCAGGGCACGCATCAGCCCGTCGTCCACGCTCGCGAAGTACTGCGCCACCATCAGCTTGGTGACCTCGGGGGTGCGCTCGGTCGCCTCGTAGATCACCCGGTCGGGGCTGCTGACGCGCACGGCGCGGTCGCCGACCGGTCCCGGGACGACGACTTCCGCGGCGGGCGTCTTCGGCATGCGGCCAGGCTAACCGCCTCCGCCGACGTCAGAGTTCGGTAAGACGCGCGCCCCCGGTCCGTGGGCTCGGCTATTACCGTGACCCTCATGGGTTACGAGGTGGAGAAGACCGACGAGGAGTGGCGTGCCGAGCTCACGCCCCAGGAGTACGCCGTCCTGCGCAAGGGCGGCACCGAGCACGCGTTCGTCGGGCAGTACACCGACACCGAGACCAAGGGCGTCTACTCCTGCAAGGCGTGCGGGACGACGCTCTTCGAGTCCGACACCAAGTTCCACTCCGGGTGCGGCTGGCCGAGCTTCTACCAGCCGATCACCGACACCGTGGAGTACATCGAGGACACCTCCCTCGGGATGAAGCGGGTCGAGGTCCGCTGCGCCAACTGCGGCTCCCACCTCGGGCACGTCTTCCCCGACGGCTACGGCACCCCCACGGGTGACCGCTACTGCATCAACTCCATCGCGCTCACCCTGCAGCCCGAGTGAGGACGCTGCGCTCCCACGAAGTCGGAGCGCCGCACCGCAACGAGCAAGGATGCGAGCTTGCTCGCATCAGTGTGAGGCATCGCCGAACCCTCGGGCCCGCTCCGCGAGTCAGGGCAGCCGGGCCAGCAGGTCCGGGACCGAGGCCCGGGCGCCGGTGTAGAAGGGGATCTCCAGCCGGACGTGGCGCCGGGTCTCCGAGCTGCGCAGCACCCGCATGAGGTCGACGATCCGGCCGAGGTCGTCGGCCTCGAAGGCGAGGATCCACTCGTAGTCGCCGAGCGCGAAGCTCGACACCGTGTTGGCCCGTACATCGGGGTAGTCGCGCGCCTTCATGCCGTGCTCCACCAGCAGGCGGCGGCGTTCGTCCTCCTCGAGGAGGTACCAGTCGTAGGAGCGGACGAACGGGTAGACGCACACGTGGGCCTTCGGCTCCTCCTCGGCGAGGAACGCCGGCACGTGGCTGCGGTTGAACTCCGCCGGCCGGTGCAGGGCCATCTGCGACCAGACCGGCGCGAGGCGGCGCCCGAACGCCGTACGACGGAAGCGGTGGTAGGCGGACTGGAGCTGCTCGCTGGTCTCGGCGTGCCACCAGATCATCACGTCGGCGTCGGCGCGCAGACCGGCGACGTCGTAGGTGCCCCGGACGACGACGTCCTCGGCGGCCAGCTTCTCGAAGAGCTCGGTGACCTCGGTCGCCTCAGCCGTGCGGTCGGCGTCGTCGAGTGGCTGCTCGAGCCGGAACACCGACCACATCGTGTAGCGGACCATCTCGTTGATCTCGCGGGTCCGCGCGGCGTTGGTCTGCGGTGTCTCGCTCATGCTGGTCATTCTGCCTCGCGCAGCGACGCGACTGCGCGGCGGGCGGAGCCGATCACGGCGGGGATGCCGACGCCGTCGTACGCCGCTCCGCACACGGCGAGCCCGGGTACGGCGGACACGGAGGCGCGGACCCGGGCGACCCGGTCGAGGTGACCCACGGCGTACTGCGGGAGCGCGCCGCCCCAGCGCTGCACGTGCGCGTCGACCGGCGAGATCGTCTGGCCGGTCGCAGTGGAGAGGTCGGTCACCACGTGGGCGACCAGCTCGTCGTCGGACGCCTGGAGCGCCGCTTCCTCGCGATGCCGGCCGATCGAGGCGCGCAGGATGCGGAGGTCGCTGGCGGCACCGAGCCAGGCCCACTTGTTGAAGGAGTACGTCGACGCCTTGATCCGCCGGCCGTCCACCGACGGCACCAGGAAGCCGGAGGAGTCACCCACCTCGAGGGCCGGCACTGCCAGGGTGACCACGGCCATCGAGGCGTACTCCAGGCCGCCGAGCTGGTCCGCGGCGTCCGGCGCGACGTCGGCGAGCAGCCGAGCGGCCGGTGGCCCAGGCACGGCCAGGACGACGCGAGCAGTCTCGAGGGTCTCGGGCTCGCGGGCGGAGCCGATCATGAGACGGAACCCCGTGGCCGTGCGCTCGAGGTGGTGGACGGTGGCATGGGTGCGTACCTCGAAGCCACCGGCGTCCACGACGGCGCGCGGCAGCAGGCCGAGCCCGCCGACCAGGCCCGCGAACATCGGCGCGTCCGAGGAGGGCGGCGGAGCCGGGACCGCGGCCGCGGCCGCCGTCAGGGACCCGTGGGTCCGGAGCATCGAGACCACCTGCGGGATGGTCGCGGCCGAGGACAGGTGGGTGGCATGCCCGGCGTAGATCCCGCCCAGCAGCGGCTCGACCAGCCGGTCGACCACCTCGTGGCCCAGCCGGTCGCCGACCAGGTGCGCCACCGAGACGTCGTCGTCACCAAGGGGCACGACCTCCTCGTGGCGGGCCCGGGCGAGGCCCTCGTCGGAGAGCACCCCGGCCTCGGCGACCTGGTCGAGGTCGAGCGGTACGCCGAGCATGGTGCGCGGCAGCGGCCGGAGCGCGCCCCGCGTCCAGATCTGGGTCGAGCCCGAGGACGGATGGACGAGGTCGAGGCCGAGCTCGCCGGCCAGGCCGACCCCCTCGGGCCGGCGGGCCAGCATCGACTCGGCGCCCACGTCGACCTGGACGCCGCCGACGACGCCGGTGAGGAGCTTGCCGCCCACGTCGGGCGAGCCTTCGAGCAGGAGGACGGAGAGCCCGGCACGGCCGAGCTCGCGGGCCGCGGTCAGGCCGGCGAGACCGCCGCCGACCACGACGGCATCGGGAGCGGAGGTCACGGTCGCCACTCTCCCACCCGACTCCTGACCTGCGACCGGGCCGGTGGTCCCGCCCGCGTGGGCCGCTCGGCCTCCCTATGCTGACGGCGTGCCCAGCGCGCCGTTCGTCGTCCCGCCGCTCCTGCTGATCGTCGTCCTCGCAGTCAGTGCCGTGGCCAAGCTCCGCGACCCCCGCGACACCTCGATGGTGTTCCACAAGCTGCGGCTCCCTCGCTTCCTGACCACGATCAAGACGCCGAAGCTCCTGCCGTACGGCGAGCTGGCGGTCGCCGCCGGCCTGCTGCTCCTGCCCGGGGCTTGGTACGTCGTGGCGGCCACCGCGGCCCTGCTCCTCTTCGTGGCCTACCTCGTGGTCGTGGTCCGCGCGCTCGGCTTCGGCTACCCACTGATGTGCGGGTGCTTCGGACAGCTGGGCCTGGGCTGGATCACCCGGCAGACGGCGATCCGCAACGGCGTGCTGGTCGCGGTCGCCGCGGTCACCTGGCTCGACTCCTGGCGCGGCGACGGCGTCCTGGAGCGCCTGCGCGACCTCGGCGACGGCTGGTGGTGGCTGGCCGCGGTCGCACTGGCGATGGTCACCACGTTCTTCGTCGTGCGCGAGAGCGAGCCGCCGGCCTACCTCCCGCCCGAGGAGGGCGACGAGGACTACGTCGCCCGGCCGATCCCCTACTCCGTGCTGGACGGGCCCGACGGCCCCACGTCGGTGTGGGCGCTGGGCGACACCGCCGCGCGGATGCTGGTCTTCTGGGACCCTGCCGAGCAGGACTCCGCGGCCCTCGCCGAACGGCTCCCGGCCTGGCAGGCGCTCCTCGCCCCGGTACGGGTGCACCTGGTGAGCGAGGCGGAGTGGAGGACCGCAGCAGCACAGCTGCCCGACCTCGCCGACGACCTGCTCGGCGACCCCGAGGGCGAGACGCGGGCCCGGCTCGGGGTACCCGTCCTGGGTGCTGCCCTGCTGGGCACCGACCGCCACCTGGCCGGTGGACCGGTGGGGGGCCTGGAGGAGATCGAGGAGCTGGTCGAGGCCGCCGCCGAGCAGGTACGGGCCGCGACCGCACCACCCACCTAGGGAACCGACCGCGCGCCAGGGCCGTCGGATCGGCATGACCCTGACTCGTCCCCGCCTCGCGCTCCTCGCCCTCACCTGCCTCGTCGCGCTCGCCGGCTGCGGTGGCGGCCAGGGCAGCACCACTGGCAGCACCGGCGGCAGCGCTGGCTCCGAGAACTTCGCCGGAGGCGCCCGAGACGGACTCGCCGCTGACACCGGCGCGAAGGCCGCACCCGCGGCCCAGGCGGCGATGCCGGGCGTGGAGGTCCAACGGCAGGCGATCATCAGGACCGGCGACATCTCGGTCCGTACGGCGAACCCGCAGCAGGCGCGCGACCGGGTCGACCTGCTGCTGACCAGGCTGCGCGGGTCGGTCGACGACGAGCGGACCGTCTACGACAAGAGCGGACGGATCCGCGACTCCCACCTGGTGCTGCGGGTCCCCGTCGACTCCTTCGGCACGGCGATGGACGACCTCGAGCAGCTGGGCACGGTGGTCCACTCCAGCACCACCGGCCAGGACGTGACGACCGAGGTGATCGACGTACAGCAGCGGCTGCGGACCCTGCGGATCAGCCTGCACGACCTGAACGCCTTCCAGCGGCGGGCCGCGACCATCGACCAGCTCCTCCGGTTCGAGAACGCGATCACCCAGCGGCGCGGCGAGTACCAGTCGCTCAAGGCCCAGCGCGACCACCTCGCCCACCAGACCAGCATGTCCACGATCAACCTCGACATCGCGGTGCCGCCGGCCCACGCCGCTTCGACCAGCCACCACCACGCCGGGTTCGTGACCGGGTTGCAACACGGCTGGACGGCGCTGACCGGCACGCTGCAGGTCGCCCTGACCGCGCTGGGGGCGGCGCTGCCGTTCGCCCTGGTGATCGGCCTCCTCGGCCTGCCGCTGTGGTGGTGGACGCGTCGCTCGGGCCTCTCCCGGGAGTCCGCGGACGAGATCGCGGACACGCCCAGCCGGACCGGCTGACTCTTCCGCGGCTTCCGCAGGGCCCCGCGGGACAGTCGGGTCGCCGGGTCGACCGGTCAGCAGCCCTGGACGAACTCCGTCAGCCGGGCGAGCTGGTCGGGGTCGGTGCTCGGGATGACCCCGTGGCCGAGGTTGAAGATGTGGCCCTTCGCGGCGCGGCCGGCCTCGATGATCTCGGCGGCCCGGGCCGTCATCACCTCGGTGGGCGCGAAGACCAGGGTCGGGTCGAGGTTGCCCTGCACGGCGCGGTCGCCCACCAGCGGTATCGCCGAGGCGAGCGGCGTACGCCAGTCGACGCCGACGACGTCGGCGCCCGCCTCGCCCATCAGGCCGAGCAGGCTGCCGGTGCCGACCCCGAAGTGGATGCGGGGGACGCCGAGGTCGCCGACCGCCGCCAGCACCGCGGCCGAGTGCGGCATCACCGAACGGCTGTAGTCGTCGGGGGTGAGCGCGCCGGCCCACGAGTCGAAGAGCTGGATCGCGGAGGCGCCAGCGTCGATCTGCACCCGCAGGTAGGCCGCGGCGATACCGGCGATCTTGTGCATCAGGGCGTCCCAGACGTCGGGAGCGCCGAACATCATCGCCTTGGTCTTGGCGTGCTCCTTGGAAGGACCGCCTTCGACGAGGTACGACGCCACGGTGAACGGTGCACCCGCGAAGCCGATCAGCGGCTTCTCGCCGAGCTCGGCCACCAGCGAGGTGATCGCCTCGGTGACGAACCCGACGTGCTCGGGGGTGAGGTCGGGGATGGCGGCGACGTCGTCGAGGCTGCGCACCGGCGAGGCGACGACCGGACCGACCCCCGGCACGATGTCGAGGTCGACGCCGACGGCCTTGAGCGGCAGCACGATGTCGGAGAAGAAGATCGCCGCGTCCACGCCGTACCGCCGGACCGGCTGGAGCGTGATCTCGGTGACCAGGGCGGCGTCCATGCAGGACTCCAGCATCCCGACGCCCTCGCGGACACGGAGGTACTCCGGGAGCGACCGGCCGGCCTGCCGCATGTACCAGACGGGGGTGTGCGGCACGGGCTCGCCGCGGGCGGCCCGCAGGAACGCGCTGTCGTGCGTGCGCGTGCGGACGGTGTCACCGGGGCTGCTCGCAGAGGGGCTCACGGGCGGCATCGTCGCAAACCGACCGGCGTGTTCGCACATCGGCCGTGCATGACAGACCTACTGTGAAGGCATGGTCGTCGGTACCGAGGCGCACCCCGGTGGGGGTGCGTCCGCCAGCCCTCCTGAGTTCCAGGAGGCGGTGCGCGCGATGGGCGAGGCCCGGATGCGCCCCGAGGTGCTGTGCGAGCCGATGCCGGCGCCCCAGCGGATCGCGCCGTTCGCGACGGCGGTCAGCGCCGACGTCACCGTCGACGGCGTCGACATCTGCACGGGACGGCTGATCCTCCTGCACGACCCGGCCGGCAACGACGCCTGGGACGGCACGTTCCGCTTCGTGGCCTACGCCCGCGCCGAGATCGATCTCGACATGATCACCGACCCTGCGTTGGCCGACGTCGGTTGGTCCTGGCTGACCGAGGCACTCGCGGCGCACGGTGCCGACTGGGCCGCCGCCTCCGGCACGGTCACCCGCGTCGCCACCGACAGCTTCGGAGCCATGGCCGACGACTCGGGCAACGCCCAGATCGAGATCCGGGCGTCGTGGACGCCGCAGGAGGTCGGCGACGTTCTCCCCGTGACCGACCACGTCGAGGCCTGGGGCGAACTACTGTGTACTGCGGCCGGCCTGCCGCCGGTCCCCGAGGGCGTGACCGTCATGCCCAGCCGCCGGGGACGCCGTGGTCCCGGTCACTAGGACATGACCCCAGACGACGCCCGAACCTCCCGCGACGCGGACCAAGCCCCTGCCGCCCTCGTGACCCCGGTCCCACCGGCCGTCACCTCGCAGGCTCCGGCCGCGTCGGCGCCCGCCGAACCGGCCGCACCGCCCGCCCCGCTGCTCGAGCTGCGCGACGGGCTCCCGCTCCTGACCGAGACCCCGCCGTTCCTGGCCGAGGCGTGTACGGCGCTCGCGGCGGCCACCGGACCGGTCGCCATCGACGCGGAGCGGGCCTCCGGCTACCGCTACTCCTCCCGCGCCTACCTGATCCAGCTCCGGCGCGAGGGTGCCGGCACGTTCCTGGTCGACCCCATCGGGTTCGACTCGCTGGCCCCGCTGCAGGAGGCCCTCGCCGGCACCGAGTGGATCCTGCACGCCGCCACCCAGGACCTCGGCTGCCTGGCCGAGGTCGGCCTCACGCCGGGCGAGCTCTTCGACACCGAGCTGGCCGGACGGCTGCTCGGCTATCCGCGGGTGGGCCTGGCGACCCTGGTGGAGACCCTGCTCGGCTACCGGATGAAGAAGGAGCACTCCGCGGCCGACTGGTCCACCCGGCCGCTCCCCGAGCCCTGGCTGGAGTACGCCGCGCTCGACGTCGAGGTGCTCGTCGAGCTCCGGGCGGTGCTCGCCGACGAGCTCGAGGCCACCGGCAAGGCCGAGTGGGCGCGGCAGGAGTTCGAGGCGCTCAAGAGCTTCGTCCCCGTGACCCGCACCGAGCCGTGGCGCCGTACCTCCGGTCTCCACCGGGTGCGCGGACGGCGGCTGATGGGCGCGGTCCGCGAGCTGTGGCTGGCCCGCGACGCCATCGCCCGCGAACGCGACCTCTCCCCCGGTCGGATCATCGGCGACACCGCGCTGGTGGCCGCCGCCACCGCGATGCCGACCACGCGCTCCGAGCTGATGGGCACCCGCGGCTTCCACGGCCGCGGCGCCTCGCGCTACTCCGACGAGTGGCTGGCCGCCATCCAGCGGGCCGCCACGATGGACGACGACGACCTGCCCGCGCGCGCCCTCCGTACCGACGGGCCACCGGTCCCGCGGGCCTGGGCCGAGCGCGACCCGGTGGCCGCCGAGCGGCTGGTGCTGGCCCGCGACGGGCTCGCCCAGCTGTCCGAGGAGCACGGCGTACCGGTCGAGAACCTGCTCACTCCCGACTCCGTACGACGCCTGCTCTGGTCACCGCCGGAGGACGCAGACGAGGCGTCGGTCGCGGCCCGGCTGGCCGACTACGGCGCACGGCCCTGGCAGATCGAGCTGGTGGGACCGGTGCTGGTGCACGCGATCGCCGACGCCGGGCCGGCCCTGGCCCGTCGGACGGCGGCGGCCCGTGCCTCCGCCGCGGAGCCAGCGGAGCCCGTGGCGGAGGGTCAGCCGGCCGACGAGGACGCGGACGCCGAGGGCGGGGCCAACTGAGAGGGGGCCAACTGAGAGGGGGCCGACTGGCGGGGGCCGACTGAGAGGGGGCCGACTGAGGCGGGGCGAGCACCGGACGTGAGGCCCGGTCGGTCTGCCGCGAGCGTCGCGGTACGACGGACGGCGGGCCGCCCATCAGCACCGCGAGGCGCGGGTCGACCACGGTCTCGAGGGCGTCCCACTGGGGCAGCAGCGGCGCGTAGACCAGGCTCTTCACGCTGAACGTGTACACCCCCGAATGCCGGGGCAGGTGTCCCGGCTGCTGGAAGTCGTCGGAGAGCGCCACGGTCTGGTTGGCCGGCTGCAGGTAGCCCGCCGACGCCACCGCGCCGAGCGCCGCAGGCGAGCTCGCGTAGACCAGGAAGTCCGCGGCGGTGCCGACGTCGCGCGGGTGGCGTGAGATGCAGATCCCGGACAGGCCGCCGGTGGTGGCGGACGTGCTGAGGGTCGGCACCGGCATCACGTCGAAGTCGAGACTCGCCTGCTGTCGCAGCTGCGGCACCAGCCGGCGGGTCCCCTCGAGCATGGCCAGCTTGCCGTGCTCGAACCACTCCACCGGCGTCTCGCGGGCCAGCTGAGCGTCGGTGAGCGCCATGTGGGGCCGGTGCAGCAGGCGGGTCAGCCGGCCGAGGGTCTGCTGGTTGGCGCCGCTCGCCAACGCCGTGGACGTCGGCTGGGCGGCGTTGTCGAACAGGTCGCCACCCCCGGAGTACAGGAACGGGGAGAGGCCCGTCATCGTCGGGTCGACGTACATCCCGGTCGTGCCCTCGCGGTGACGGACCGCCCACCGTGCGGCCGCCGCGAACTGGTCGAAGCTCCAGCCCTGACCCGGCTTGGCGGGGGCCGGGATCCGTCCGAGCTTGACCAGGCGGGTGTTGTAGTAGATGACCGTGGGCTCGATGCCGTAGGGCAGGCAGGTCAGGGCGTTGTCGACCGCGAAGGCGGTCAGGGTGCTGCGGGGGTAGGAGTCGCCGAAGTCGACGCCGCGCTCGTCGAGGAGCTGGTCGACGGGCTGGATCGTCTGGTGCTCCATCAGCCACGGCAGGTAGCGGCGGGAAACCAGGAAGACGTCGGGCGCCTTCGCCCCGTCGGCGAGAGCCCCGATCATCGCGCTCGCGTCGGGCCACGACTCGACCGACACGGTCACCTGGCGGTTGAGCGGGGCGAACAGCTCGGCCATCTGCTGGTAGGCGGCGACCTCGTCAGGCGTGCCGAGGACTCCGAACGTGAGCCGTTGGGGCGGTAGCTGCGAGGGCAGCGCGCTGACGGTCGTGGGCGGGCTGCTCGGCGGCGGCGCGGCGCGGAGGAGGAGGCGGTTGCGTCGCAGGCAGTCAGCGCGGAGGCGGCGAACGTCAGGGCCAGCACCGCGGCCAGGCGCGGTCGGCGCAGCCGAACCCACCTGAACCTGCCGATCACCGCGCGCACGGCCGAAACCCTAGTCGGCGCGCCGAAGCGGCGAGAGAAGGGCAGTGCGCCGGACCGGGAGCGCCTCACGGCGCGTGGCCGCTCTAGGCGGCTTAAGTTGGGACCCGGGGCTGCCGCGGCCCGGCGCACTGCGACGAGTGTAACCGCCCGCGGGGTCCGGGCATTCCGAACTCCACAGGTGGGGCGGCGGTCTGGACCAGCAGCGACCGGCGGGGTGATCTCAGCTCAGCGAGCCCGCGAGCTCGAGGCGGGCGGCCCGGTCGAGCTGGTCGGCGACCGCCTGGATCCGGGCGGCCGCGAGGGTGTCTCCGTCGGGGAGCGCGGCCCGGCCGGTGGAGACGACGCGGGCGAAGGCCGCGGCGCGGAGGAGCACGTCGGCGAAGTCGCCGCTGGAGATGCCGCGCAGCACCTGGTCGACCATCGCACGGAGCTCGTCGGGCCCGGGCGGGTCGGCGACGCCGGCGACGACGCCGTCGACGGCTGCGCGGGCGCGGCCCGCGTCGAACTCCCGCGCCACGGCCACCGGATCGGCGTACACCCAGGAGCGGAGCAGGTAGAGCCGCCACAGGCAGCCGGCGACCGAGTCGGCCGGGCGGTCGGCCCAGGCAGCGGCGATCTCCTCGATGCCCTCGGTGTCGGCGAGGTGGAGCACCCGCTCGGCGACGCCGGCGTCGTCGGACTCCCGGGCCCCGCGCACCAGCAGGACGGCGGCACGGTCGGCCGCCTGCGCGAGCAGCGCCGGGTCGTGCTCGGCCTCGAGCCCCTCGAAGAACCGGTCGCCGGGAACGGCGGGCCGGTGGTGGGGTCGCTGGCTCATCGCTCCACGCTAGCGGGCCGGGGCCCGGCCGGGGCCGAGAACGAGCGGTTGGGCGGTCAGCGCGGCGACACCACCTTGACCGTGCGCACCGCGCCCGCGAGGCCGAAGCGAGGAGCTCGGAACTGCAGCGAGATCGCCCGCGTGACGCCGTGCTCGCGCCGGGTCGGGAGCGAGAACGTCGCCGACGGCCGGCCCTGCCGGATCACGATGTAGAACCTGGCCTTCGTCCGGTAGAGCGGTGTGGCGAGGGAGACGTCGCCGCCCACGTAGCGCTCCCGGAAGCGCTTGGTCAGGTCACCGACCCGCAGCTGGGGCCCGTCGACGGCCTTGACCGGCTTCGCAACGGCGAAGGCGAAGTAGTTGACCGGCTTGGACAGGATCAGCCGCCAGGTCGCGGGGCTGCCGGCCGTGACCCGCCGGGCAGCGGTGCGCACACGGAGGCCGGGGGCCGGGTCGTCGTCGACGATGAGGGCACCACCGACGTAACGGTCGGTCTCGACGCCGGTGACGGGGTAGGCCGTGAGGCCCAGGAAGCGCCTGCCCTGGTCGTCGAGGTCGTTGGGCCGGTAGCCCACGTGGAGAACGCCGCTGCTCGTGTGGGCGGGAAGGACCAGCGTCCGGGTCGCGCCCGGGCCGCCGAAGCTGAACGGCGTGCCGCGCACGATCGTCACCGACGCGTCGTGGTCGAGCACGCCGGTCACGTGCCACGGGACGTCGACGGTGACCCGGTCGGTCCCGTCACCCTCGGGCTGCCGCACGGTGTCGATGCTGAACAGGGGGACCGGCGTGGTCGGGGCGGCCGAGACGCCGGCGTCCGGGGTGGCCGAGACGTCGACGAGGAAGACCCGGCCCGAGGCGTTGCGCGACACCAGGTCGACCTGCGTGACCCGGCTCAGGTCGACACCGCTGCTGCCGGCGAGCGGCACCTGGAGGTCCTGGCCCCAGCGTTTGGCGAGCGAGAAGCTGCCGCCCAGGAGTGGGTAGAGGTTCCCGTCCCCGACAGGGCGCAGGACGGTGCTGTGGCCGTCCGCGTCGGTGAGCGAGACGCCGACGTGCACCGGGCCGCGGCGCGGGTCGACGATGGTGCGCAGGTCGAGGCGGCTGTCGGCGCTCAGGTCCCACGGCTGGTCGAGGTGGAGCCCTCCCCGCCGTCCGGTCGACCTCCAGCCGACGTCGAGGAACTGGCGGTGTGAGACCCCCGAGAAAGCCGCGCTCGGCCAGTGCGGTGCGCGCACCGAGCTGAGCTTCTGCTGGCACGACGTGGCGTCCTCGGAGTCCGAGACTCCCTCGCACAGCCGGACGGCGGCCGTGGCGTCGGCGCTCGGAAAGCCCTCGATGCCGGGCCGGACGGTGACGATCCCCCCGCCGATCGCGTGGCTGCGGACATCGGCGCCGCCTGCCGACGGCACGGCCACCGGGCTCCCGTCGAACAGGGGCAGGGCCGAGCCGTCACCGTCGGCGAACAGGTGGACCGCGCCGGCGAGGTAGGCGCGACCGACCTTGCGCTGCTCCGCCGCACTGAGCCGGGAGGGCGTGCCGCGCCCGCACGGGCCGTCGCGAGGACCGGACCAGTCGTCGAACGACGGTGCGGCCGACGGGCCGGGCGTCCACTCGGTGTTGAAGAAGTTGTGGTCGGCGCCCATGACGAGCACCGAGCTGTGGAACGCCAGGTGATGGGTCGGGTCGGCCGTGACGTCGCGGCCGTCGTCGGTGAAGTTCTGACCCTGGAGGTCGCTCACGTCACCGTCGCAGTAGGGCAGGAGCGTGACGGTCGGCGTTGCCGGCGCCGCTTGGAACGCGAAGTCCGTGGGCGCGATCAGCACCTGGCCGGTGACGTGGTAGCCCTCGGTGTCCGGCAGGTCGAGCGAGGCGCGGTTGACGCCCTCGCCGCCGCGGCTGTGCCCGACCAGGATCACGCGGGACAGGTCGGCCGGGTGGGTGCCGCTGTCGACGAAGCCGACCCACGCCCGCAGGTGGGCCCGCACGAGGGCTGCGCGGGCAGCAGCGCCGCCGTCCTCGTCCTGGAAGTCGAGGGCGTTGACGGCGTCGGCCGAGATGGACACGGTGACGTAGCCCTGGCCGGCGAGCAGGCGCTGGACGTAGTCGTAGCCGAGGTAGCTGGGGATCGGCTCCTGGCCCGTCGGGCAGGACCAGGCCGCGGCTCCCGAGGCGGACCGGGCCTGGTGGGTGTCCGCGCGGGGCTTGGTCGTCTTGGGGGTGTAGCAGGGCTCGTGCCGCCCGTGCAGGAACAGCACCAGGGGTGAGGCGTCGCTCGCGTCGACCGGCGCCACGACGTGACCGACCATCTCGGAGAGCCGACTGATGCCGGGCAGCTTGACCGGAGCGAGCTGGTAGTCGGTCGAGATGATGGCGTGGGTCCCCGGCCGGCCGGGGTCCTTGAGCACGTCGCGCGTCATCGGCGCGGGCACGGGGGTCCCACCCGTGCGGGACGGCGCGGTGCTGACGCGCCGGTCGAGGACCCTCGTGCCGAGCACGACGTCGTACGTCGAGGGGTCGGGCGGCGTCGCGGACGCGACGACCACGGAGACCGTGCGCCCGTCGGCGCCCACGGTGGCGGTCGCCACCGACCTGTCGTGTCGCACCTGGACGGGCGCGTCGGTGATCGGGACCGGGGTCGGGGCGTGCCAGGTCAGGCGGTAGGCGCCGGGTCCGGCCGGGACGACCGTCCACCGGCCGAGCTGTCCGTCGCCGCTGCGCACCGCTGCGGACGCCGCCGAGCCCACGGCTGGGGCACCGGCTGTGGCACCGGCAGGACCGGCCCCGCTGAGCGCCAGCAGGGCCGAGCCGGCCACGAGACCGGCAGAACGCATGACCCGTGCTCGCATCGACTTCCCCGGTGATGAGCAGTGGTTTCCGAGATGCCGCGCAATCTACTCGTGCCCACCCCCGGCGCCCGCTGCGCACTCGGCGCCGGGCCGGCCCTCAGCCGGCGAGGAGCTTGCGGATCCGCTGGTCGCTGACCGGGCCGTCGGTGCCGAGCTGCTGGGCGAAGAGGGACACCCGGTACTCCTCGAGCATCCACCTCGCCCGGCGCAGCCGCTCCCCCGGCGGCCGGCCGGGGGGCAGCGCCGCGAGCTGGTTCAGTACCGCGTCCTGCACCGGCGTCAGCTGGTCCATCAGCTGCCGGTCGCGGACGACGCGCTCGTCGAGCTGCTCGCGGCGCCGCCGGACGGCCAGGAGGTACGTCGGGAAGCGGCGCAGCCGGTCGGCCCCGGCCTCGCCCAGGAAGCCGGGTCCCACCAGCCGGGCCAGCTGCTCGCGCATGTCCTGCAGTGCGGGCAGCGTCGTCAGCTCGGCGCGGCCGCTGAGCATCCGGTCGGTGTCGCGCCAGTCGCCGAGGACGCGGAGGACGTCGGTGAGCACCGGGCCGGTGCGTGCGGCCAGCGCGTCGCGGCCGGCCCCCACCAGCGCGTCGTACGCCTCGCGGGAGCGGGCCGGTGGGTGAGCGTCGACGACGTCGGTGAGGATCGCGGCCCGGAGGTCCTCGAGGAGCTCGGCCACCGAGGAGTACGGCGATCCGGCCAGGCCCAGCCGCTGTCTCGTGTCGAGTCCTGTCGTCGGGTCGTCGGCGGGCAGCGTCAGCAGCAGCCGCCGTACGCCGTGCCGGTGGCGCGCGGCGGCCTCGTCGAGCGAGCCGAAGACGCCGACCCCGACGGTGGTTCCCTCGTCGACGAGGGCGGGATGGGCGACCACCTCGTGGCCGGCCCGGCGCTGCACGAGCTCCTCGGGCAGGTCACCGAAGGTCCAGTCGGTCGCGCCGGTCGCGCCGTAGCCGCTGTCGTCGGCGACGTCCGCGAGCGACTGCTCGAACTGCCCCTGCAGCGGCGCCTTGAGTCGGTCGAGGTCCTTGCCGCGCGCCTGCTCGGCGCCGCCGTCGTCCACGACCCGGTAGGTCGGCTGCAGGTGGGCCGGCACCTTCGACCAGTCCCACGCCTCGCGCGGGACCACCACGCCGGTCGTGGACCGCGCCCACCGCTCGAGCGCGTCGAGCAGCGGCTCCTCCCCGGGGGGCGTCGCCGCCAGGAAGTCGCGGGCCTTGTCGGGGGCGGGCACGAAGCTCACGCGGAGGTTCTTGGGCAGGCTGCGGATCAGGCTGGTGACCAGCTCGTGCCGGACGCCGGGGACGTTCCAGGAGAAGTCGTCGGCGGCGACCCGGTTGAGCGTCGCCACCGGCACGTCGATGGTGAGCCCGTCGTCGACCGCCCCCGGCTCGAAGTGGTAGCTCAGCGAGAACGTCAGGCCCTCGCCCTGCTGCCAGGTCTCCGGGAAGTCGTCGTCGCGCACCTCCTCCGCGGTCTCGTGAGTGAGCATCGCCGGGTCGAAGGTGAGCAGGTCGGGCCGCCGGCGCCGCTCCTGCTTCCACCAGGTGTCGAAGTGGGCGCCGGAGACGACCTCGGCGCCGATGCGGGCGTCGTAGAAGTCGAACAGGGTGTGCTCGTCGACCACGATGTCGCGCCGGCGGGCGCGGTGCTCGAGCTCCTCGGCCTCCTCGAGCAGCCGCTGGTTCTCCGCGAGGAAGCGGTGGCGGCTGTTCCACTCGCCGTAGACGAGGGCGTGCCGGATGAACATCTCCCGGCTCAGAGCGCGGTCGACCTTGCCGAACGAGACCAGCCGGTCGGTGGCCAGCGGGACGCCGTACAAGGTGAGGCGCTCGTAGGCCAGCACCGCAGCGCGCTTCTTCGACCAGTGCGGCTCGCTGTAGGTGCGGCGGACGAGGTGGTCGCCGAGCCGCTCGGCCCACTCCGGCCGGATCGCGGCGTTCTGGCGCGCCCACAGCCGGCCGGTCTCGACCAGCTCGCCGGCCATCAGGTACGCCGGGTTCTTGCCGCGCAGGGCACTGCCCGGGAAGACCGCGAAGCGGGTGCCCCGGGCGCCGAGGTACTGGCGCGGGCCCCGGGGGCGCTGGCCCGGTGCGCTCTTCTCGCGCTCCTCGAGCGCCCCCACGTGCGACAGCAGGCCCGACAGCAGGGCCTGGTGGATGCCGTCGGCGTCGGGCTCCCGGGCGATGCCCGCCTTGCCGAGGTCGACCTTCAGCTCCCGGCAGACCTGCCGCAGCTGGGACTCGAAGTCCTGCCACTCGCGGACGCGGAGGTAGTTGAGGTACTCCCGCTTGCACATCCGGCGGAACGCGCTGCTGGACAGCTCGTGCTGCTGCGAGCGCAGGTGGCGCCAGAGGTTGAGCCAGGTCAGGAAGTCCGACGTCGGGTCCTTGAAGCGGGCGTGCAGCTGGTCGGCCTGGGCCTGCGCCTCGAGAGGTCGTTCGCGGGGGTCCTGGAGCGACAGCGCGGCGGCGATCACGAGGATCTCGCGCACGCAGCCGAGTCGCTCGGCCTCGAGGATCATCCGGCCCAGCCGCGGGTCGATCGGCAGCCGCGCCAGCCGCCGGCCCACGCGGGTCAGCTCGGGCCGCTCGGGCCGTTCGGGCCGCTCGGCCTTCGTGTGCAGGGCGCCGAGCTCCTCGAGCAGCTGGACGCCGGCGGAGACGTTGCGGCGGTCGGGGGGGTCGACGAACGGGAAGCGCCCGACGTCACCGAGCCCGAGCGAGGTCATCTGCAAGATCACCGAGGCCAGGTTGGTGCGCAGGATCTCCGGGTCGGTGAAGGCAGGGCGTCCCTCGAAGTCCTCCTCGGCATAGAGCCGGACCGCGATGCCCGCCTCGACCCGACCGCAGCGACCCGACCGTTGCCGCGCCGAGGCCTGGCTGACCGCCTCGATCGGGAGGCGCTGCACCTTGGTCTTCATCGAGTAGCGCGAGATCCGCGCCACGCCGGTGTCGACGACGTACCGGATGCCCGGGACGGTCAGCGACGTCTCGGCGACGTTCGTGGCCAGCACCACCCGTCGCACCGTGGCCGGGTGGGAGGAGAACACCCGGTGCTGCTCGGCCGAGGAGAGCCGGGAGAAGAGCGGGACGACCTCGAGGGTGCGTCCGGGGTCGGGCACCAGGTCGGCCAACGCGTCGGCGGTGTCGCGGATCTCCCGCTCGCCGGGCAGGAAGACCAGGACGTCGCCGGGGCCCTCGCGGGCGAGCTCGCGTACGGCGTCGAGGATCGCCTCGGTCTGGTCGCGGACGACGGCCTCGCCCTCCTCGTCGGTCTCGGGGAGCTCGACCAGGGGCCGGTAGCGCACCTCGACGGGGTAGGTCCGGCCGGAGACCTCGATCACCGGTGCGGGCCGCCCGGAGGCGTCGGCGAAGTGGCGGGCGAAGCGGTCGGGGTCGATGGTGGCCGAGGTGATCACGAGCTTGAGGTCGGGCCTGCGTGGCAGCAGTCGCCTGAGGTAGCCGAGGAGGAAGTCGATGTTGAGGCTCCGCTCGTGGGCCTCGTCGATGATGATCGTGTCGTAGCGGCGCAGCTGTCGGTCACGCTGGAGCTCGGCCAGCAAGATGCCGTCGGTCATCACCTTGATCCGGGTCTGCGGACCGGTGCGGTCGGTGAACCGCACCTGGTAGCCCACCTCGTCACCCAGCGTCGTACGCGTCTCCTCGGCGAGGCGTTCGGCCACGGAGCGGGCCGCGATCCGGCGGGGCTGGGTGTGCCCGATCAGGCCGCCACCCCTGCTACCGGCACCGCGACCGGCACCACGACCGGCACCACGGCCGAGCTCGAGGCAGATCTTGGGGAGCTGGGTGGTCTTCCCGGACCCGGTCTCGCCGGCGACGACGACGACCTGGTGGTCGCGGATGGCCGCCGCGATCTCGTCGTGCCGTTGGCTGATCGGCAGCTCGGGCGGGAAGGTGATGTCCACAACGCGGGTGATTCTCCCCCAGCCCCGGTCGCGGGCCCACCGAGTCCTCGCCGGGCCGGTGCGACGGGGGGGCCGTCAGGTTGCTGGCAGGCAACCGACACGGGTGACCCAACGCCCTCACAGGATCTGCACAGACCGCGAGACCACCGTCAGGGACATGACCCACATCAACCGCAGCCGGCGCCTCCAGGCCGGCCTCGCCGGACTCAGCGTGGTGAGCGCTCTCGGCGCCGCCGTGGGGCTCGGCCTGACCACGCACACCAGCCACAGCCAGACCAGCCAGGGCACGGCCAGCGACACGGGCACGTCCACGCGCACCACCCGCTCCGGCGGCGAGGGCGAGGGCGACGACTCCACGAGCCGCCAGTCCACCTCGACGCAACAGTCCCGGTCCGGCCAGTCCCAGTCGGGCCAGTCCCAGTCGGGCCAGTCCCCGTCGGGCCGGTCCCAGTCGAGCCCCGTCAGCCCGCCGGCGAACACCACGCCGCAGGCCACCACGAGCGGTTCCTGACATGGGCACCCGGACCGACACGACCTTCCGCTTCGAGCTGTGGAGCACCACGGCGAGCGTGGTCGTCACCGACCCCGCCGCTCTGGGCACCGCGGTCGAGGTGGTGCAGGCCGGACTGGCCCGGGTCGAGGCCGCCTGCTCGCGCTTCCGTCCCGACTCCGAGATCGCCGGGCTGACCCCGGGCACGCACCGGCTCTCGCCGATGCTGGCCGACCTGGTCGGGACGGCGCTCGACGCGGCCGAGGCCAGCGGCGGCCTGGTCGACCCCACGGTGGGCTCGACCGTGCGCGCGCTCGGCTACGACCGCAGCATCGAGCTGCTCCCGAGCGACGGCGCCCCGGTCAGCCTGGTGCAGCACGTGCCGGGGTGGCGCACCGTGCACCTGTACGGCGACAAGCTCGAGCTGCCCCTCGGCGTCGAGCTCGACCTCGGCGCGACCGCCAAGGCCCGCGCGGCCGACCTGACCGCCCACGCGGCGGCCGAGGCGACCGACAGCGGGGTCCTGGTCGAGATCGGCGGCGACATCGCCACCGCCGGCCCGGCACCCGAGCAGGGCTGGCAGGTCGTGGTGCAGGACCGGCCCGAGGACCCGGCCGGCCGGTTCACCCTGGCAGCCGGCTGGGCCGTCGCCACCTCCTCGACGGGACGGCGCGCCTGGAGCCGTGGCGGCGTACGCCTCCACCACATCGTCGACCCCCGCACGGCGGCCCCCGCCGCGCCGGTGTGGCGCAGCGCGACCGTGGCCGCGCCCTCCTGCGTCGAGGCGAACACCGCCTCGACCGCTGCGGTGATCCTCGGGCACGACGCGGCGAGGTGGCTGGCCGACCGCGGCTACACCGCCCGGCTGCTCGACCAACGACACCGCGTCGTCCGCGTCGGCGACTGGCCACGGGAGGTGGCGGCATGACCTCCGCACTCTGGGCCCTGGGCCGGGGCACCGGCATCGTCGCCCTGATCCTGTTCACCGTCTCGATCGTGCTCGGCATCGTCGCCCGCTCCGGCCGGCGCGTCCCGCTCCTCGGCCGGTTCGGCACCAGCGACCTCCACCGCACCGCCGCCCTCACCGGCGTCGGGATGGTGGGTGTCCACCTCGGGTCGCTGCTGTTCGACCCCTACGCCCAGCTCAAGGTCGTCGACTTCGTCTTCCCCTTCCTCGCGTCGTACCGCCCGCTCTGGCTGGGCCTCGGCACGCTCGCGGTCGACCTGCTCGCCGTGGTCACCGTGGTCTCGCTGCTGCGGCAGCGGGTCGGGCCGAAGGTCTTCAAGACCGTGCACTGGGCGACCTACGCCCTGTGGCCCACCGCCCTGCTGCACGCGCTGGGCAGCGGCACCGACGCCGCCACCACGTGGTTCCGCGTGATCGCCGTCGTCTGCGTCAGCGCCGTCGTGACGGCGGTCGGCTGGCGCCTCGCACCGTCGTACGCCCACCGCGGCTGGACCCGACACCCCCGGAGAGCCTCATGAAACCCACCCCACGACCTTCTTCTCCTCCCCCGCTTCGCTCCTCCGTCGACCAACGCCGCGGGGACCCCGTGCCTCGGCCCGGTGTTCCAGCAAGACGCATCCTCGACGGGGCAGGCACCGACCGGCACGCCCACCTCGACCGGTACGGCCCGCTGCCGCACCTGTCCCTCGACGCGCTGCTCGCGGCCGTCGAGGCCGGTGGGCTGACCGGCCGTGGCGGGGCCGGCTTCCCGACCGCGGTCAAGGTCCGGGCGGTCGCCTCCGCCGGCCGCCGGCCGGTCGTCGTCGGCAACGCGATGGAGGGCGAGCCGCTCAGCCACAAGGACGCCGTGCTGCTGGCCCGCAACCCCCACCTGGTACTCGATGGGCTCGAGGTGCTCGGCCGGGCCCTGCACGCCAAGCAGGTCGTCCTCGCGGTCGGTCCCGAGATCGACCCGACCCCCGCCCTCGCGGCCGCCCGTCACCGCAAGGTCGAGGTCGCCCACCTCGAGGGCGGGTTCATCGCCGGGCAGGAGACCGCGCTGGTCAATCAGCTCGACGGACGTCCGGCACTGCCGCGCGACCCGTTCACCCGAGTGACGGAGTCGGGTGTCGACGGCCGGCCCACCCTCGTGCTCAACGCCGAGACGCTCGCCCAGGTCGCGCTGCTCGCGCGGCACGGCGCCGACTGGTACCGAACCGCCGGCACCCCCGACGACGCCGGCACCTCGCTGTTCACGATCACCGGGTCGGTCCGGCACCCCGGGGTCGTCGAGGCCGAGCGCGGCACGCCACTGCGCCAGGTGCTGGCCGGCTCGCAGCCGGTCGAGCCGGTCGCGGTGCTGGTCGGCGGGTACCACGGCGCCTGGGTGCCGGCCCACCAGCTCGACGTCCGGATGAGCCGGTCGGAGCTCGCGCCCTACCACGCCACGGTCGGCGCCGGCGTCCTGCACGTGCTCGGCAGCGGCACCTGCCCGCTCGTGTTCGCGGCCGAGGTCGCCGACTACCTCGCCGGTGAGTCCGCCCGACAGTGCGGCCCCTGCCTGAACGGGCTGCCCCACATCGCCCGCAACCTCCATCGGCTCGCCTCCGGCGTCCGCGACCGCTCGCTGCCCCTCGAGATCGAGCGGATGAGCGCCCTGGTCTCGGGACGTGGCGCGTGCGCCCACCCGGACGGCACCGCGCGGTTCGTCGCCTCGACCCTCGACGTCTTCCACGACCACGTCGCGGCCCACCTCGAAGGCTGGTGCCCGAGCCGGTTGCGGCCCGTCCAGCAGTCAGCGGGGAGAGCGTCATGACCACTCGCCTCCACCTCGACTGGACCCGCTGCGACGGGCACGGCGCCTGCGCGGAGCTGCTGCCAGGCCTGCTCACGGTCGACGACTTCGGCTTTCCGGTCTCGCGCAGCGGCGACAAGGACCCCCGGGTGGCCCGGCGCGACGAGGACGCCGCCCGGCACGCCGTACGGAACTGTCCGCTGATGGCCCTTCGGCTCTACGAAGCCGTCGGCTGACCTCCGCCGCTAGCGCAGCGACGTGGCGCTCAGGGCTGGCCCTGCTGGAACTGCTGGTGAGGCAGCCCCTGGTGGGGCAGCTGTCCCTGGTTGAAGCCGCGCTGGAAGCCGCCGGGTCCGCCGAACCGGTCGTCTCCGCCGCTGTTGGCCAGGGTGCCGAGCAGGGCCCCGCCGAGACCGCCGATGACCAGGGCGACCAGGGCGACCGCGATCACCGCCCGCATCCCGAGGACCTGGTCGCGGAAGCGCGGCCGGGGGCCCGGCGGGTAGCCGGGATAGCCCGGGTGGGCCGGGTAGCCGGCGCCGGTGGGATCGGTGCCCTCGGCGCCCGAGGCGGGCGGGCCCGGATCGAGGGTCTGCTGACCCGCGGACGGGGAGCCGAACGGCCGGGTCTCGTCGTCGGGTCTGGGAGTGGATGACGTGTCGTTCATGGGCGCAGTGTGCGGAGACCGACTGTGCTCACCCTGTCAGGACGCTCGGAGGAGGTCGTGTCCCGCGGACAGGGTGTTCACAGGAAACTCACAAGGAGAGGGCGGACACTGGACGCCATGGAGCTCACCCGACCCGACGGTTCGGCGCTGCGCGTCCTCGTCGTCGACGACGAGGTCAACATCGCCGAGCTGATCAGCATGGCTCTGCGCTACGAGGGTTTCGAGGTCAGCTCCGCGCACACCGGCGCGAAGGCGGTCTCGACCGCGAAGACCTTCGAGCCCGACGCCGTGGTGCTCGACCTGATGCTCCCCGACTTCGACGGGCTCGAGGTGCTGCGCCGGATGCGGGCCACCGATCCCGACGTTCCGGTGCTCTTCCTGACCGCGCGCGACTCGGTCGAGGACCGGGTCGCCGGCCTCACCGCGGGCGGCGACGACTACGTCACCAAGCCGTTCTCCCTCGAGGAGCTGGTCGCCCGGCTCCGAGGCCTGATGCGCCGCGCCGGCGCGCGCCGTGCCGAGTCGTCGGCGGTCCTGGTCGTCGGCGACCTCGAGCTCGACGAGGACTCCCACGAGGTGCGGCGGGCCGGCGAGGAGGTCACCTTGACCGCCACCGAGTTCGAGCTGCTGCGCTTCATGATGCGCAACCCCAAGCGGGTGCTGTCCAAGGCGCAGATCCTCGACCGGGTCTGGAACTACGACTTCGGCGGCCAGGCCAACGTCGTCGAGCTCTACATCTCCTACCTGCGCAAGAAGATCGACGCCGGCCGGGAGCCGATGATCCACACCATGCGCGGTGCGGGCTACGTGCTGAAGCCGGCCGGCTGAGGCCGTCACTTCGATGCGCTCGGCCTTCGCCTCCCTCACCTCGCGCCTGGTGCTGATCACCGTGGCGCTGGTGGCGCTGGTGTCCCTCCTCCTCGGAGCGGCCACGACGCTGGTGCTGCGCGGCTACCTGATGGGCCAGCTCGACGGGAAGGTGCACGGATCCCTCGAGCGCGCGGCGCAGGCCGATGTGATTCTGCCAGAACGGCGGTCAGGGGAGCCCCACCGCTCGATCCCGATAGCGACGGAGACGTCCGTGGCAACGGTGTCGGCACGCTCACCGCGCGCTTCGCCGGACTCAGTGCCGCCGGTCAGGTGATCGGCGGCACTCTCAGCAGCTCTCCGTACCTGTCCCAGGAGCAGCTGAGCAACTTGCATGCCGTCCCGACCGACGGGCATCCGCACACTGTCTCCATCGACGGGCTCGGGCGCTTCCGGGTGGCGGCTCTCGGAACCCCCACCAACATGATCGTCGCCGGCCTCCCGACCTCCGACGTCGACACCACGATCTCCCGACTCGTGGTCTGGGAGCTCGCCCTCGTGCTGACCGGCACTCTCGCCGCCGGTACCGCCGGCGTGTTCGTCGTACGCCGACAGCTGCGGCCCCTGCGCGAGGTCGCCACCACGGCGCACACCGTCGCCGAGCTCCCGCTGGCCAGCGGCGAGATCGAGCTCGCCCAGCGGGTGCCCGAGCGGCTGACCGACGAGCGCACCGAGGTGGGCCAGGTCGGCTCCGCCCTCAACACCCTGCTCGCGCACGTCGAGTCGTCGCTGACCGCGCGGCACGAGAGCGAGCAGCAGGTGCGGCAGTTCGTCGCCGACGCGTCGCACGAGCTGCGGACGCCGCTGACGACGATCGCGGGCTACACCGAGCTGGCGCGGCGCCGCCCGGACGACGTACCGACCATGCAGACCGCCCTCGGCAAGGTCGAGGAGGAGTCGGCCCGGATGACCGCGATGGTCGAGGACCTGCTGCTGCTGGCTCGGCTCGACTCGGGGCGGCCCCTGGAGCGCGATCCGGTCGACCTCTCCCGGATGCTCGTGGAGGCGGTGTCCGACGCGCGCGTCGTGGCCCCGGGCCACAAGTGGAAGCTGGAGGTGCCCGAGGACTCGATCGAGGTCGTCGGCGACGCCCAGCGGCTCCACCAGGTCGTCACCAACCTGCTCACCAACGCCCGGAAGTACACCCCGGCCGGCACCACCGTCACCGTGATCGCGCGCCCGGACGGATTCTCGGTCCACGACGACGGACCCGGCTTCCCGCCCGGCCTCGCCGACCACGCCTTCGAGCGGTTCGCCCGCGGCGACGTGTCCCGGACCCGTGGCGAGCAGGGCGGCGTCGGCCTGGGCCTGGCCCTGGTCAAGGCGATCGTCACCGCCCACGGCGGCCGGGTCGC
The DNA here is from genome assembly GCA_963820015.1 of uncultured Actinomycetota bacterium. GTDB lineage: Bacteria > Actinomycetota > Actinomycetes > Propionibacteriales > Nocardioidaceae > Nocardioides. The sequence continues at coordinate 591,740 of CAWFYO010000014.1, forward strand.
CCTCCGCTCGCGCCCGGGCGCCACCGAGGTGACGGTCACCCTCCCCCACTGACCTCCGCCGTACCGAGATAGTCCCCGACGTTCTGGTTGCCTCCGGGGCCCCGAACACGACCAGAACGTCGGGGACTATCTGCTCACAGACGGGCCACAGTCCGGCTCGGGGATGCTGCCAGCCGGTCGGCGCAGGGTCGGGGGATGACCTCGGAGACCTCCGCACCCAGCCTGTCCCGTGACGCCCTGACCACCGGTCGTCCCCGCGCCGACTCGAAGAACGAGGCGTGGGGTCGGCGGCCGGCGGGCGCCGCCGCCGGGCTCCCCGTCCCGGCCGAACGTCTGGCGCTCGCCGGCCTGCTGGTCGCCACCGCCCTGCTCTACCTGTGGGGCCTGGGCGCGTCCGGCTGGGCCAACTCGTTCTACTCCGCCGCAGCCCAGGCCGGCTCGGAGTCGTGGAAGGCGTTCTTCTTCGGCTCCTCCGACGCCGCCAACAGCATCACCGTCGACAAGACGCCGCTCGCGCTGTGGCCGATGGGACTTTCGGTCAGGCTGTTCGGTCTCTCGTCGTGGAGCATCCTGGTGCCGCAGGCCCTCGAGGGCGTTGCCGCCGTCGGCCTGCTCTACGCCACGGTCCGGCGTACGACGTCCTCGGCGGTCGCCGGGCTCCTCGCCGGCGCCACGATGGCACTGACCCCGGTCGCGGTGTCGATGTTCCGGTTCGACAACCCCGACGCGATGCTCGTCCTCCTGCTGGTCGGCGCGGCGTACGCCACCCTGCGCGCCGTCGAGTCCTCACCCTCGGGCGGACGCGCCGGGTGGTGGCTGTTCCTCGGTGGCGCCCTGGTGGGCCTGGCCTTCCTGGCCAAGATGCTCCAGGCGTTCCTGGTGCTCCCGGCGCTGATCCTGGTCTACGCCGTGTTCGCCGGGGTCACCTGGCGGCGCAAGGTCGGGCACCTGCTCGGCGCCTTCGCCGGCCTGGTCGTCGCCGCGGGCTGGTGGCTGGTGATCGTGACGGCATGGCCGGCGGCTTCCCGTCCCTACATCGGCGGCTCGCAGCACAACTCGATCCTGGAGCTCACCCTCGGCTACAACGGCTTCGGCCGCCTCGACGGCTCGGAGACCGGCTCGGTAGGCGGCGGCAACACCGCCGGCGGGCAGTGGGGCTCGACCGGACTGTTCCGGATGTTCGGCACCGAGATCGGGACCCAGGTGGCCTGGCTGCTGCCCGCGGCACTCATCCTCGGGGTAGCCGGACTGTGGTTCGCCCGCGAGCGTTCGGCTCTCGCGGTGCGCGCCGGGCTGACGCTCTGGCTGGGCTGGCTGGTCGTCACCGCCCTCACCTTCAGCCTGATGGCCGGGATCTTCCACCCGTACTACACCGTCGCCCTCGCCCCCGCCATCGGCGCGCTCGTCGGCACCGGCGCGGTCGTCCTCTGGCACCGTCGCGAGTCGCTGGTCGCCTCGGGCATGCTCGGGCTCACCGTCGCCTTCACCACCGGACTCGCCTTCGAGCTGCTCACCCGCGACTCCTCGTGGCATCCCTGGCTGCGCTACGCCGTCGCCGTTCTCGGCTTCGCCTCCGCGCTGATGATCGTGGGGGTCCGCCACCTGTCCCGCCGGGTCGGTCTCGTGGTCGCAGCCACCGCGGTCGTCGCCGCGCTGGCCGGCCCCGCGGCGTACTCCCTCGCCACGGCGGCCGCCCCCCACACCGGCTCCATTCCCAGCGCCGGCCCGGCGGCGGGCGGGTTCGGCGGACCGGGGGGCCGCTTCGGCGGCACGCCGCCCACCGGCGGCCTCCTCGACGGCAGCACCTCCAGCACCGCGCTGACCCGGCTGCTCCAGGCCGACGCGTCGTCGTACACCTGGGTGGCCGCGGCCGTCGGCTCCAACACCGCGGCCGGGTACCAGCTGGCCACACAGGAGCCGGTGATGGCTATCGGCGGCTTCAACGGCAGCGACCCGAGCCCGACCCTGGCCCAGTTCCAGCAGTGGGTCGCGCAGGGGAGGGTCCACTACTTCATCGCCCAAGGCTCCGGCGGCTTCGGCGGCTTCGGGGGCGGCGGACCGAGCGCCGGCGGCGGCACCTCGGCCCAGATCACCACCTGGGTCGAGGACTCCTTCACCACCCGGACCGTCGACGGCGTCACCGTCTACGACCTCACCACCTCCTGACCGATAGTCCCCGACGTTCTGGTGGTCCCTGACGTCACGCAGGCAGCCAGAACGTCGGGGACTATCTCCTGACCGGTCGGTAACCTCCCACCATGACGCTCCCCCGGCAGGTCGACCACCTGATCGTCGGTGCGGGTTTCGCGGGGCTGTGCGCCGCGATCAAGCTCGCCGAGGACGGCGAGACCGACTACGTCGTGATCGAGAAGGCGGGTGACGTCGGGGGCACCTGGCGCGACAACACCTATCCCGGCGCCTGCTGCGACGTACCGAGCCAGCTCTACTCGTTCTCCTTCGCCCGCAACCCCGACTGGTCGTCGTCCTACTCCCCCCAGCCGGAGATCCAGGCCTACCTCCGCCGCGTCGCCGACGACCACGAGCTCCGCGACCACATCGTCTTCGACACCGAGCTCGAGCAGGCCGTCTGGGACGACGCGGCCCAACGCTGGCGCTGCCGTACGACGTCGGGCGAGGTGAGCGCGCGGGTGCTGGTCACCGGCACCGGCGGCCTGTCCGAGCCGCGGCTGCCCGAGATCGAGGGCCTCGACTCGTTCGCCGGCCCGCTCTTCCACTCCGCGCGCTGGGACCACGACGCCGACCTGGCCGGCAAGCGGGTCGCGATCGTCGGCACCGGCGCCTCGGCGATCCAGATCGTCCCCGAGCTCCAGCGGGTCGTGGGCCATCTCGACGTCTACCAGCGCACCGCCCCCTGGGTGATCCCCCGCAACGACCGCCGCTACTCGCGCCCCGAGCGCGCGGCACTCCGTCACGTCCCCGCCCTCGCCCGGCTCTACCGCACCGGCATCTACTGGGCGCACGAGGGCTACGTGCCGATGTTCACCTGGCAGCCGCGGCTCGGGCTGCCGGCCGAGAAGGCGGCCCTGGCCAACCTCCACCACGGCGTCAAGGACCCCGGGCTCCGAGCGAGGCTGACGCCGACCTTCCGCATCGGGTGCAAGCGCGTGCTCCGGTCCAACACCTACTACCCCGCGCTGGCCGCCGACAACGTCGACGTCGTCACCGACCCGATCACCCGGGTGACCCCGACCGGCATCGTCACCGGTTCGAGCACCGGTTCGAGCACCGGCTCGATCACCGGCGCCGACGTCGAGCACCCCGCCGACGTGATCGTCGTGGCCACCGGCTTCTGGACGACCGAGCAACCGATCGCCGACCGGGTCGTCGGGCGCGCGGGCCGCTCGCTCGCCGACGAGTGGGCCGACACCGGCATGGCGGCGTACAAGGGAACGACCGTCCACGGCTTCCCCAACCTCTTCGTGCTGACCGGGCCGAACACCGGGCAGGGCCACACCAGCGTCGTGTTCGTCATCGAGTCGCAGGTCGCCTACCTCCGTGACGCCCTGCGCACGATGCGCACGCGAGGGCTCGGCGCGATCGAACCCACCGCGCAGGCCCAACGTCGGTGGAACGCCGGCGTACAGCGCCGCATGAAGCGCACGGTCTGGAACACCGGCGGCTGCTCGTCGTGGTACCTCGACTCCCACGGCCGCAACACCGTCCTCTGGCCGAAGTCGACCTTCACCTTCCGCCGCCTGCTGGCGCGCTTCGACCCCGACGCCTACGACGTGCGGCCGGCCGCGGCGCCCGAGCGCGCGGAGGTCCCGGCATGAGTCGGAGCCCCGCCCGCACCCTGGACGAGAAAGTCGTCGTCGTCACCGGCGCGGCTTCGGGCATCGGCCGCGCGGTCGCCGTCGAGTGCGCGCGCCGGGGCGCGCTCGTCGCGGTCTCCGACATCGACGAGGTCGGGCTCGCGGCGACCGTCGACCTGCTCAAGACGGCCGGCGCGAGGGAGGTCCGCAGCGACCGCCTCGACGTGGCCGACCGCGCCGCGGTCGCGGCGTACGCCGATGCCGTGGCCGGCCAGTTCGGCCGCGTCAACGTCGTGGTCAACAACGCCGGCGTCGCGCTGGCCGGCGACGTGGAGGACCTCGACTGGCCCGACATGGAGTGGATCATGGGCATCAACTTCTGGGGCGTCGTCCACGGCACCAAGGAGTTCCTGCCCCACCTGATCGCCTCGGGCGACGGCCACGTGGTGAACATGTCGTCGCTGTTCGGGCTGATCTCGATGCCGGGCCAGTCGATGTACAACGCCGCCAAGTACGCCGTGCGCGGCTTCACCGAGGCCCTGCGCGAGGAGATGCTGATGGCCGGGCATCCCGTGCGCGTGACGTCGGTGCACCCCGGCGGCATCAAGACCGCGATCGCGCGCAACGCCCGCTACAGCGATCGCGAGGACGCCGTCGAGAGCGCCCGGATCTTCGACGAGAAGCTGGCGTCGATGGAGCCGGAGCGGGCCGCGGAGATCATCGTGGAGAAGGGCATCCTCGGCGGGAAGGCGCGGCTGCTGGTGGGCCTCGACGCCCACGTGGTCCACCAGCTCGCGCGGCTCTCCGGGTCGCGCTACCAGGACGTCGTCGCCCGTCTCGCCCGGCAGCGCCGTCCACCGAAGCTGTGACGGGGCTGTCCTGATGGAGCTGGGCGACCCGGTCCGGATCGAGATGACCAAGTGGGGCGATCTCCCCCACTGGCACATCCCGGCCCGCTGGCTGGGCCGCGACGAGCACGGCGACTGGCTGGGGATCCCGGCCGGCACCGAGATGGCGCGACCGGGCGCTCACGTCGTCTCGGCGAACCTCCAGGTGGGGCTGGTCCCCCATGTGGACCTGCCCGAGGACGACCGCTGGTGGGTGGCCACCTTTCACGGACCCGGGGGCAACCTGGGCGCCGCGACCTACGTCGACATCGCCACCCCGCCCCTCTGGGACGGCGCCACGGTGCGGGCCGTCGACCTCGACCTCGACGTGCTGGCGGGTGAGACCGGGCGGATCTGGATCGACGACGAGGACGAGTTCGCCCAGCACACGGTGACACTGGGCTACCCAGACCGGGTGGTCACCGCCGCGATGCGTTCGTGCGACCGGGTGCAGGCGGCCATGACGGCCGGCCACGCGCCGTACGACGGGAGCCACAGACCCTGGCTCGAGCGGCTGAAGGAGCTCGTCGAGACGACGCCGACGCCCCCGCCGACCGAGGCCTAGAAGCGGAGCCCCGGCCGCAGGCTGGGCTGCCCCACCGCCCGGCCGAGCCGCGGCAGACCGAGGATGTCCTCGATGGTCCCGAGCAGCGAGTAGAGGTTGTGGTCGCGGGTGTCGCGCGCGCCCGGCACGACGTACGGCGAGAGCACGAACGTGGGGATCAGGCACGACTCCTGCCGGCGGTAGACGGCCGGGTCGGTGCAGTCGACCCCGCGGGTCGACGGCCCGTCGCCCTCGTCCCAGGTGACGATCACCAGCGTCCGGCCGGCGCGATAGCTGGGCCGTGAGACCAGCTGGGAGACCTTCGTCTCCAGCCACGCGTCGCCGACCGGGATGGCCCGGTCCGTGGCACCGTCGCACCCGGCCGACCAGTGCATGTTGTGGCACTCGTCCGGGGTGATCCACGCGAACGTCGGCAGAGCGTCCCGGCGCAGGTCGCGACTCAGCCTCAGGTAGAGCGGCACGTCGCGCGTGGCACAGGTGTTCTTCGGCGACCGCAGGTTCGAGTACCAGTGCGCCGGGTCGTGCCAGGTCGTGTACGGCGCGAGGTTCGGACCGCAGTTCCGGGTCATCGACTGCTGGTAGGACCTCCAGCTGCGTCCCGACCGCTGCACCTGGTGGAAGAGGTTGTTGCTCGGGCTCATCCACCCCATCTCGCGTGGGTGACCGCTCGTGGCGGCCATGTAGTCGGCGTCGGAGTAGTGGGTCGCGGCGTGCATCGACCCCTCGCTGCCGCACTGCCTCCGCAGCCGGGTGAGGAACGGCGCCCGCTCGGCGGTCAGCTCGCTCGGGCGCGTGTTCTCGTTCATGATCACGACCACGTGCCGGTACTTCGGTGGGTGGGCACGGTGGTAGGTCAACGTCCCGCAGGGACCGGTGCCGCGGGCGCTCACGACCGAGGCGGTCTCACCCGCTGGGGCGGTCCCGGCCTGAGTTCCGGCCTGGGTCCCGGCCTGGGTCCCGGCCACCGCCCCGGTGACGTCGCCGGCGGCGAGGAAGGCCGCGGCGGCGAGGGCCGTGGCGGCCGCGGCGGCCCGCCACGGACGTCGCTCCCGGCTCCGGGCCGGGGCGGTCGTGGGGGGTTCGGTGCGCATCGGGGGGAGCCTTCCGGTGGGGCAGCCGGGCCGGAGACCCGAACGCTCACCATAGGCACGGCGCCCGCAGCCCCCACCTCCCCCGTTTTGGGGGAAACACCGCGGCCGCGTCAGCGGACGAAGGTGAAGAGGCGGGCAGGCAGTGGGTTGCCCGCCACCCCGGTCGCCGAGCCCTGCGCGGCCAGCCGGCAGACCCCGAGCCGCCAGTGCTCCCCATCCGGGCGGAGGTAGTCGACGGTCTCGAACCCGGCCTCCTCGAACAGCGACCGCACCCACTCCGCCGGGTCGGCGACGCCGTGGGTGGCCGCCGTGCGGAACCGGTCGCTCCGGCTCCAGATCACGACCCCACCCGGCGCCACCATCGACGCGGCGGCCGCAGCCGTGGTCTGTGCGTCGACGTCCGGGACGTTGCCGAGCACGCCGACCAGGAGGAGCACGTCCACCGGCAGCACGTCGGCGTAGACCGTGGGGTCGCCGGCGTCGGCGACTCGGACGTCGACGTTCACGCCGGCCAGGGCCGCCGCCTCCCGGGCTCGCTCCGCCAGGGCCGGGTCGAGCTCGACCAGACACGTGCTGACCTCGAGATCGGGACGCGCTGCCAGCACCGGCACAGTGTCGCGGGCGTCCCCCGAGCACAGGCTCAGCAGCCGCACCGGCCCGGACGCGGAGGCGAGGAGGGCGGCCAACCGGGTGCGTACCTCGACCAGGCGGTGGGAGACCGGCGAGTCGGGGTCGTCGTAGTCGAGGTGCCAGGTCTGCCAGTCGAGGCCGGCGCGGCGGTCGGCATCGCTCACCGGGCATAGCCCCCGTCGGGCGGCACCATCTCCAGCCGGACGCCCAGCAACCGCACCGGGCGGTCGTGCTCGACCCGGTCGAGCAGGGTCACCGCCGCGTCGGCGAGCAGCGCCGGGTCGTTGGTCGGCGCGGGCAGCGTCAGCGACCGGCTGACCGTGATGAAGGGGCGGTAGCGCACCTTGATCCCGACCCGGGCCGCCGGCCGCCCCTCGCGGTCGATGTCGAGCAGCACACGCTCCGTCAGCGCCCGCAGCTCGTCGGGAACGACGTCCCACGTCAGGTCGGTCTGATAGGTCTCCTCGCGCCCGTGGGCCCGTGGCACCCAGGGCGTCGGGTCGACCGGGCTGGTGTCCGCCCCGCGACCGAGCCGGTGGTACCACGGCCCCATCGTCGGCCCGATCGCCTCGGCGAGCACCCGGGCGTCGGAGTCGGCCAGCTCACGCACCGTGTGGATCCCCAGCGCAGCCAGGCGCTTGCCGATCTTGGAGCCGATCCCCCACAGCGCGGTGGTGGGCCGGTCGCCCATCACGGCGTACCACTCGGTGGCCGTGAGGTAGCCGATCCCGGACCCGTCGCCCTCACCCGCCTTGCCGAACGCGGTGGCGATCTTCGCGCGCAGCTTGTTGTCGCCGATGCCGACGCCACAGGTGAGCCGGGTGGCTGCCTCGACGGTCGCCCGGATGAGCTCGGCGAAGTCGCGCGGGTCGCCGAGGTCGCCGTGCCCCTCGCCCGGCCCGAGGAACGCCTCGTCCCAGCCGAGTACCTCGACCACGACCGGCACCCCGCCCCAGCTGAGCGAGCGCAGCGTCGCCATCACCTGGTCGGAGGCCTCGTTGTAGGCGTCCTTGTCGACCGGCAGGAAGACCGCGTCGGGGATCTTGCGGGCCGCGACCCGCAACGGCATCCCGGAGCCGACGCCGCGCTCACGGGCGGCGTACGACGCCGTGGCGACGACGCCGCGCTCCGTCGGGTCGCCGCGACCGCCCACGACCACCGGCAGGCCGACCAGTTCGGGACGCCGGAGCATCTCGACCGCGGCGATGAACTGGTCGAGGTCGACGTGCAGCACCCAGCCCTTCCCGGTGGAGCCCATCAGTCGTGCCTCACCGGTGGGATCGCGTCGGTGGCCTCGAAGGAGTCCATGCCCGTCACGAGCAGCAGGTCGGCGACGATCGAGCGGAGCTGGGCGAGCACGACCTCGGAGGAGAGGTCGTCGGTGCGTGGGACGTCGCCGGTCGCCATGCCGACCGCGATCAGGGCCGGCTGGGCGGCCGTCGCGAGCCGGTCGGCGTCGAGCTCGCCGGCGATCACCTCGACCGCGGCGGCGAGCTCGGCGGCGACCACGGCGTAGGCGTGCGGGATCTCCTGACCCCGGTAGGCCGCCACCGCGCACTGGCGCACGAGCACCCGGGTGCTGCGCAGGGCGCGGTCGAGCGGCTCGACGAGCTCGGCCATCGTGCGCAACCCCGGGCCGTGCCGCACCCGGAACGGCGACGAGGCCACCACGTCGAGCCCCTCGTCGGCGGCGTCCTGGAGCTCGCGGATCAGGTGGTCGGTGGCGCGGGCCTCGGCCAGCAGCGCCAGCGCGCGGTCGACGTCACCGTCGACCATCACGTCGCCGGCCGCCTCGAGCAGGTCGCGCACCTTGCGCAGGACCTTCGCCGCCTCCTCACGCGGACGGCGCAGCGGCGCGGCCGGCACGACGGTGGCGGCGACCAGGGCGACGGCGCCACCGATGAGCGCGTCCGTCCAGCGCGTGAAGGCCGCGCCGGGCGCCGGCACCAGCGCCGTGATCACGATCGACTGCACGGCCGCCTGGATCACGAACACCGGCCCGCTGTCGAGCAGCAGGGCCACGGACATCGACAGGCCCACGATCAGCACGATCTGCCAGCCGCCGGTGCCCATGACGCGCACCAGCAGGTCGGCGCCGAACACCCCCACGGCGACGCCGACCGTCACCTCGGCGACCCGTCGGAGGCGCTGGCCGTAGGACGTTCCGAGGGACACCACCGCCGCCACCGGCGCGAAGAACGGCGCCGGGTGACCGACGACGTCCGCGGCGAACCACCACGCGACGCCGGCCGCGATCGCGCACTGGGCGATCGCCCAGCGCTTCGTGCGCCAGCGCTCGAGCCGGGTGGACAGCGACGTACGCCCACGGCCGAGGACCTCCTCGAACACAGGCGTGGGCATGGCCCCGATCCTAGGAGTCGGCGCGGACACCGGACCCCGCCCGACCGCCCGAGGTTGTGGCCCCAGGACCGCTCCGCAAGGATCGAAGGCATGGTGCATCCCCTGGACCCGACGGCCGCCGGCTTCCTGCTCGCCGAGAACCGGCGGATGCCGATGCACGTCGGCGGGCTGCATCTGTACTCCAGGCCCGAGGGTGCGGGCCGCAACTTCGTGCGCGACCTGTACGCCGAGCTCAAGGAGTCCGACGACATCGCGCCGCTGTTCCTCAAGCACCCCTACCGGTCTATCAGGACCGGTGGCCAATGGGTCTGGGTCGACGACGACCAGTTCGACATCGAGTACCACGTCCGCCACAGCGCCCTGCCCAAGCCGGGGCGGGTCCGCGAGCTCCTGGAGCTGTGCTCGCGACTCCACTCGACGCGTCTGGCCACGGAGCGACCGTTGTGGGAGTGGCACCTGATCGAGGGCCTGCGTGACGGCCGGGTCGCGATGTACGCCAAGCTGCACCACGCCCTGGTCGACGGTGTCTCCGCCATGCGGCTGCTGCAGAGCATCCTGTCCAGCGACCCGGACAAGCGCGACCTGCCGGCCCCCTGGGAGAACCGGCCCTCGTCGCGGTCCCACGAGCCGCGCGACCGCGTGGAGACCAGCCTGGGCGACCTCCCGGGCCAGGTCTTCGCGGGAGCCCTCGCGATCGGCGCGGAGGCGGCCGGGCTTCCCGGCGCGCTGATCAAGACCCTGAACAGCTCGCTGCGCAACGAGACCTCCGCCCTCGCCCTCTACGCGCCGCGCACCATCCTCAACCAGCCGATCACCGCGGCCCGGCGCTTCGCCGCCCAGGACTGGCCGCTCGACCGGCTCCGGGCGATCAGCAGGGCCACCGACACGACCATGAACGACGTCGTGCTCGCCATGTGCAGCGGCGCGATGCGCACCTACCTGCTCGAGCTCGGCGCGCTGCCCGAGACCACGCTCGTCTCGATGGTGCCGGTCGGACTCAAGGCCAAGGAGTCACACGTCGCGTCCTCGTCCGGCGGCAACGCGGTCGGCGCGGTGATGGTCAAGCTCGGCACCGACCTGGCCGACCCCGCCGCTCGGCTCCAGGCCGTGCACGACTCGATGGCCGACGGCAAGCGGGCCCTGGCGCAGATGACGCCGATGCAGATCATGGCGATGAGCGCGCTCGGTCAGGCACCGGCCATCCTGGGCCCGATGCTGAAGATGAGCGGCCTGGTCAAGCCGCCCTACAACCTGATCATCAGCAACGTGCCCGGCCCGCGGACGACGCAGTACTTCAACGGGATGCGGCTGGAGGGCACCTACCCGCTCTCCATCCCGATCGACGGCATGGCCCTCAACATCACCTGCAACAGCTACGCCGACCAGATGGCGTTCGGGCTGACCGGCTGCCGGCGGACGGTCCCGCACCTCCAGCGGCTGCTGCTCCACCTCGACGCCGAGGTCGAGGCGCTCGAGAGCGCCGCCGGGCTCTGACTCAGCCGGCGAGGGCGACCAGCGCGACGGGCTGTCGCAGGATCGTGCGGCGCTCGTGCTGCGGCGAAAGGCGCGGGTCGGCGAGGTAGATCTCGTGGTGCCGGCCCCGCAGCCGGTAGCCCAGCCCGGCGATGCCGTAGTGGAGCCCGACCAGCGGGGGCATGCCCGAGCGGGCGCCACCGTCGAGGACCTGGGCGCTGGGGCCTTCCTGCCACCGTCCGACCGCGACGTCGCGCAGGGGGCTGTCGGCACGACGGGCCCGGTTGAGCACCTCCTCGAGGAGGCGCTCGTCGATCGGGTCCGGCTGGGTGACGAAGGCACGCCAGGACCAGTCGGGGGCACCGGCCAGACGCCACCAGAGAGCCTCGAGCGGCCGCACCACGGGCGCGTGGCCGAAGACGCCCTTGGCGAGGAAGTGGGCGGCGTGACTGACTCCGTACAGCACGCGGGCGGCGGCGGCGAACTCCGGCCCGTCCAGGGGGCCGCTGCCGTCGACATGCACGGCCAGCTGCTCCGGCACGTCGACGAGATCGACGTGGTCGTGGCCGTGGTACAGGTCTGCGTAAAGGGTCCCCGTCGTCTCCATGCCCCTACGCTCCGGCGGATCCGGGTCGATCCCCAGGGGCTTAGGTCATCCTCGGTGCAGGGCGGCGGTCATGAATAGAGGCGACTGATGACGGAGTCGAAGGTCCTGTCGGGGAGCACCCGGCGTGCCGCCATGATCGAGCCGGCGCCCTTGCCGACCGGGTAGCGCGGCCGCGGTCGCGACGCCGTCGCGGCCTTGACGATCTTGCGGGCCACGACGTCGGGACCGCTCGCCGTCCGGGGCTGGTCGGCCTTCTCCATGCGACGGCGCACGGCCTCGGCCTGCTGCTCGTAGGCCGTCCCGCGGCTGGTCTCGACCAGGCTGTCACGGGCGATCTCGTTCCACTCGGTGAGGATGGGTCCGGGCTCGATGATCACGACGCGGATGCCGTAGGGCGCCAGCTCGAGGCGCAGGCTGTCGCTGAAGCCCTCCACCGCGAACTTCGTCGCGTGGTACCACGCGCCCAGCGGCTCGTAGAACTTGCCGCCGATGCTGCTGACGTTGATGATCCGGCCGGACGTCTGGGCCCGCATGTGAGGCGTCACCAGCTGGGTGAGCCGCGCCAGCCCGAAGACGTTGACCTCGAACTGACGTCGCGCCTCGTCGATCGGCACGTCCTCGACCGCGCCGTAGGAGCCGTAGCCCGCGTTGTTGACCAGCAGGTCGACCCGGCCGTGCTCCTCGACGATCCGCGCCACCCCGGCGGTCACCGACGCGTCGTCGGTGACGTCCATCGCGAACGTCGTCACCCCTGCGTCGGCGAGGGCCTGCATCCGCTCGACCCGGCGCGCGACGGCGTACGTCGTGAAGCCGGCCTCCTGCAGCAGGCGCGCGGTGTGCTCGCCGATCCCGCTCGAGCCGCCGGTCACCAGTGCCACGCGTGTCGTCATGCGCCCATCATGACGCCCGGGAGTCGGGCGGCACCCCAGCGGCAGCTCCTCGATCGGCCAGGGCGCGTGACGGCGCGATCCGGCAACGATCGCGACACGTTCCGGCGTCGACAGGGCCGGGACCCGCCCGACGGCACTACTGTGACCCCGCAGCAGCCGACCCGTCCCCGGAGCCCGCCATGGCCTTCTACGCCTTCCTCGGACTGGTGGCACTCGCCACCTCCTGGTTGTTCGCCCAGTCGCCGGTGCTGCGCGCGCTGCTGCGCGGCCGGGGCACCGATCCGGGACAGTTCGGCACCGCCGCGGACCACATCGAGGACATCGGCCTCGGGGTGTCGTGGCGCAGTGACGGCCGCGGCGGGCAGCGGGAGTCGAAGATCCTCTCCAAGCACACCCGCCGCACCCGCTGACCCGGCACTTGCGTCACGCCGTACGACGCTGACCCGGCACTTGCGTCACGCCGTACGACTGACCTGGCAACTTCGTACGCCGAGATCGGCGCGACCCGGCATCTGCGTCGTACACAAATGCCGGGTCAGCGCCTCTCGCGGTGACCTAAACGCCAGGTCAGCGCAGGTCGTAGCGGTCGAGGTCCATGACCTTGGCCCAGGCGTCGACGAAGGCGTGGACGAACGCCTCCTGCGCGTCGTCCGCGGCGTAGACCTCGGCCAGCGCCCGCAGCTCGGAGTTCGAGCCGAAGACCAGGTCGACCCGGGTGCCGGTCCAGCGCACGGCGCCCGAGGCGTCGCGGGCCTCGAAGGTCTCGGAGTCCTCCGACGTGGCGTGCCACTCGGTGCCGAGGTCGAGCAGGTTCACGAAGAAGTCGTTCGTGAGCCGCCCCGGCCGCTCGGTCAGTACGCCGTGGGTCGAGCCGCCCTGGTTGGCGCCGAGCACCCGCAGACCGCCGACCAGCACGGTCATCTCCGGTGCGCTCAGGGTGAGCAGGTTGGCCTTGTCGACGAGGAGGTACTCCGCGGGCAGGGTGTGGCCCTTGCCGAGGTAGTTGCGGAACCCGTCGGCCGTCGGCTCGAGGGCGGCGAACGACTCGACGTCGGTCTGCTCCTGCGAGGCGTCGGCGCGGCCCGGCGCGAACGGCACCGTGACGGCGTGCCCGGCGTCGCGGGCGGCCTTCTCGACCGCCGCCGAGCCGGCCAGCACGACCAGGTCGGCCACCGAGATCCGGCTCCCGCCCTCGCCGCTGAACCCGTCGGCGATGCCCTGCAGCGTGCTCAGCACCGTGGCCAGCTCGGCCGGGTCGTTGACCTCCCAGCCGCTCTGCGGCTCCAAGCGGATCCGGCCACCGTTGGCGCCGCCGCGCTTGTCGCTGCCCCGGAACGTCGAGGCCGAGGCCCAGGCAATCGAGACCAGCTGGGAGACGGTGAGGCCGGAGGCCAGCACCTGCTCCTTGAGCGCGGCCACGTCGGCGTCGGTGACCAGGGGGTGGTCGACGGCCGGCACCGGGTCCTGCCAGACCAGCTCCTCCGTGGGCACCTCGGGGCCGAGGTAGCGCTGGACCGGGCCCATGTCGCGGTGGGTCAGCTTGAACCACGCGCGGGCGAAGGCGTCGGCGAACTCGTCGGGGTGCTCGAGGAACCGGCGCGAGATCTGCTCGTAGACCGGGTCGAAGCGCAGGGACAGGTCGGTGGTGAGCATCGTCGGCGGGCGACCCTCGCCGCCCTCGTCGGGAGCCGGGAACGTGCCCGCACCGGCGCCGTCCTTGGCGACCCACTGGTTGCCGCCGGCCGGCGACTTCGAGAGCTCCCACTCGAAGCCGAACAGGGTCTCGAAGAACGTGTTGTCCCAGGTCGTCGGAGTCGGGGTCCACGTGACCTCGAGGCCGCTGGTGATCGCGTCCTTGCCCTTGCCGGTGCCGAAGGCGTTCTTCCAGCCGAGGCCCATCGCCTCCAGGGGCGCGCCCTCGGGCTCGGGCCCGACGTACTCCTCGGGGTCGGCGGCCCCATGGGTCTTGCCGAAGGTGTGGCCGCCGGCGATCAGCGCGACCGTCTCCTCGTCGTTCATCGCCATCCGGCTGAAGGTCTCACGGATGTCGCGGGCCGCCGCGATCGGGTCGGGCGTGCCGTTGGGACCCTCGGGGTTGACGTAGATCAGCCCCATCTGGACCGCGGCGAGCGGGCTCTCCAGGTCGCGGTCGCCGGTGTAGCGCTCGTCCCCGAGCCAGGTCTGCTCGGGGCCCCAGTAGACGTCCTCGTCGGGCTCCCACACGTCGGCCCGGCCACCGCCGAAGCCGAAGGTCTCGAAGCCCATCGACTCCAGCGCGACGTTGCCGGCCAGGACGATCAGGTCGGCCCAGGACAGCGCCTTGCCGTACTTCTTCTTCACCGGCCACAGCAGGCGACGCGCCTTGTCGAGGTTGCCGTTGTCGGGCCAGGAGTTGAGCGGAGCGAACCGCTGCTGCCCGGCGCCGGCGCCGCCGCGGCCGTCGTGGATGCGGTAGGTGCCGGCGCTGTGCCAGGCCATCCGGATCATGAAGGGGCCGTAGTGGCCGAAGTCGGCGGGCCACCAGTCCTGCGAGGTGAGCAGCACCTGCTCGATGTCGTGCTTGACCGCCGGCAGGTCCAGGGTCTGGAACGCCGCGCGGTAGTCGAAGTCCTCACCCATCGGGTCGGCGACCGCGGGGTTCTTGGCCAGGATCTTGAGGTTGAGCCGGTGGGGCCACCAGCCCTGGTTGCGGTTGCCGCCCTCGACGGGGTACGACGCGCCCGTGGCCGGGCAGCCGCCGGCCCCGCTCGAGCCGTCCGCTCGCTCGGAGCGCTCGGGGTTGTCGGCGCTCTCGACGTTCATCTCGCCGACGCGGGCGTCGGGCTGGTTCTCGGACATGGGGTGGTTCCTTCCGGCTAGGAGATGTACACGGGGTCAGTGGTGCGGGAGCAGGCCTGGCACAGGCCCCAGAAGATGACCTCGGCCTCGTCGACCATGAAGCCCTGCTCGTCGGCCGCGGTCAGGCACGGGACCCGGCCCACGGCGCAGTCGACGTCCACGATCGCGCCGCAGGAGCGGCAGACGAGGTGGTGGTGGTTGTCGCCGACCCGGCCCTCGTAGCGCGCGACCGAGCCCGAAGGCTGGAGCCGGCGGACGAGACCGGCCTCCGACAGCACCCGCAAGGAGTCGTAGACCGCCTGGTGGGAGACGTCGGCGAGGTCGCGGCGCACGGCAGCGATGATCGAGTCGGTGTCGGCGTGCGGGATCTCGCGCACCGCCGCGAGCACCGCGAGCCGCGGCTTGGTCACCCGGAGCCCGACTTCGCGCAGCACCTGCTCGAGGTCCGGGGAGTTCACCCGACGATCCAACCGGGTTTTCTTGAACGGGTCAAGAAAATGTGCAGGGCTCCACGAAGCCGCCCCCCACCACGTCCGCGACCGCGTGCAGCCGGGCGCGGGTGATGTCGCTGACCAGCAGGTAGCCGGCCAGGTCGGCGTTGGACCCCGGCCGCACCGGCTCGGGCAGGTTGACCGACAGGCAGGTACGACGACCCCCGTCGGCGGTGTTCTGCAGCGCGACCGCATGGCCCGTCGTACCGCTGCCGGCGAAGGGGTCGAGCACTCGGGCGTCGTCGGGCATGGTCTCCAGCACACGACGGAGCAGGCCGGTCGGCTTGGGCGACTCGAAGAGGTGGCCGACCAGCGCCTTGAGCTCGGCGACGGCGGTGTCGGTCGAGCCGATCTCGGAGGCCAGCCAGATCGTGCGGAGCTTCTTGCGCCGGCCCTCGTGCAGCCGGTCGACCTGGTAGACGTCCGGCCGCCTGGTCTCGCCCTTACCGACCCAGCGGCACACCAGGTCGTCGGGCTGGGCCTGGATCTTGGCCGCCGACCAGCGCCAGACCGCGGGCGCTCCGTCGCCGAAGACGGGCTTGATCTCGAGCGAGCCCACGAAGGGATCGACCGACACCCGCCCCGACTCGGGCGAGCCGAAGATCGCGAAGTGCATCGTGGGCGCGGTCACCGGGTTGAACTTCTTGTTCGTGTTGCGCAGCGGGAGCCGGCGGTAGCGGACGCCGTCGTCGTCCACCTGCGGGAAGTCGCGCGGGTCGACGGTCGAGGGGCTGGAGGCGTCGAGCGCGCAGGCGGGGAGCGAGCGGGCGTAGACGAGGAGGTACTCGTGTGAGGTCGCGAAGCCGCGGCCGAGCTGGCGGCCCTTGGGGTTGAGGTTCACCACGACCTGGGCGACGAAGTTGTCCTCGCCGAGCACCTCGTCCATCAGCAGCCGCAGACGAGCGACCTCGTGGTCGTCGATGCTGACGAACACCGCGCCGCGCTCCGACAGCACCGCGCGCACCGCCTCGAGCCGCGGCCGCATCATCGCCGCCCACGCGCGGTGGCGGTCGACCCGCGGGCCGGCGACCTTGTCGCGGTAGGCGAACGGGTTGCCGGTGTTGTACGGCGGGTCGAGGTAGATCACGTCGTAGCGCTCTCCCGCAGCCGCCAGCCGGGGCAGCACGTCGAGGTTGTCGCCCTCGACGAACGCGTTCCACGGCACCCGCTCACGCTAGCCGCAGAGCGCCGTCCGCTCGGTGAGGCGAGCCGTCGGGTCAGTCGACCGGGAGCTTCACCAGCGCCACGGTGGTGACCGGGATCAGGCACTCGGGCAGCGGGCTGGCGAGCTCCTGCGCCACGATCGTCACGCCGCCCTGGCCGTCGGCGGTAGCCGTGACGCCGGGCGGGACGTCACAACCGCTGGCGACGACCGCGCCGACGAGGTTCGACCCGCCCTGCTGGAGCGGGCCACGCAGGGCGCCGCGCACGCGCTGGCGCACCATCGCGCCGGGGAACTGCTGGAAGAAGGCCTGCTGCTGCCGCGGCGTCGTCAGCGGTACGGCGCGGGTCGAGACGTGCGCGGCGACGCCGTGGATCGTGACCAGCGGCAGCACCTGGGCGTCCGGGATCGGCCCCGACGGCACCGACGCGGGTCCGGACGCAGCGCCCGAGGACGACGAACCGCAGCCCGCCACGAGCAGGGCGAGCGCGGCGACCAGGGTTCCCAGACGGCGGTGTCGCATGCAGGCTCGCATGCAGGTACGACGTGTGGTCGCCGCGCGAGGTTCCCTCACTCGTCGGGGAAGGCCTGGCCCTTGCCGAGCACGGTCAGCCCGTCCTCGACCATGAACCCGCGCTTCTGGTCCAGCTCGGGGTCGACCCCGATCTCGGCGCCGGGGGGCACCACGACCTCCTTGTCGAGGATCGCGTTGCGCACCACCGCACCCGCACCGATGCGGACGCTGTTCATGATCACCGAGTCCTCGACCACTGCGCCCTGCTCGACGCGCACCGCCGGCGACAGCACCGAGCGGCGTACCTGGCCACCCGAGACGACGACCCCGGGCGAGAGCACGGCCTCCTCCGACTCGGGGGCGGTGCCGTCGGCACCCTTGGCCAGCTTGACCGGCGGCTGCGGGCCGTAGCTGGTGTAGATGGGCCACTCGGCGTTGTAGAGGTTGAAGACGGGCAACGGTGAGACCAGGTCCATGTGGGCGTCGTAGTAGGAGCGCATCGTCCCCACGTCGCGCCAGTAGCCGCGGTCGCGGTCGGTGGCGCCGGGCACGTCGTTGTCCTTGAAGTCGTAGACGGCGGCCTCGTTGCGTCGTACGAACGCGGGCACGATGTCGCCACCCATGTCGTGCTTGGAGCCCTGCATGGTCGAGTCGCGGGTCACCGACTCGATGAGCGCGTCGGCGTCGAAGACGTAGTTGCCCATGCTGGCGAGCACCTCGTCGGGGTTGTCGGGCAGGCCGACCGGGTCCTTCGGCTTCTCCAGGAAGTCGCGGATCGCCGAGGGGTTCTTCGGGTTGACGTCGATCACGCCGAACTGGTCGGCCAGGGAGATCGGCTGCCGGATCGCGGCCACCGTGCAGGCGGCGCCGCTCACGACGTGCTGGTCGACCATCTGGCTGAAGTCCATGCGGTAGACGTGGTCGGCGCCGACCACCACGACGATGTCGGGCTGGTCGTCGTGCATCAGGTTGAGCGACTGGTAGATCGCGTCGGCGCTACCGAGGTACCAGTGCTTGCCGACCCGCTGCTGGGCCGGCACCGAGGCGACGTAGTTGCCCAGCAACGTCGACATCCGCCACGTGGTGGTGACGTGGCGGTCGAGGGAGTGGGACTTGTACTGCGTGAGGACGACGACGCGCAGGTAGCCGCTGTTGACGACGTTGGACAACGCGAAGTCGATCAGCCGGTAGATGCCCGCGAACGGCACCGCCGGCTTGGCTCGATCGGCGGTCAACGGCATCAGCCGCTTCCCCTCCCCACCGGCCAGGACGATGGCGAGGACCCTCTTCCGCGTGCTCGGGCTCATGCAGGCACGTTATCGACCCCGCCGCTGGATGAGGAGGCCACGCACCACTGCGTCTCCAAACAGCCCGGGTCTCCGCCGGTTTCGGCTGGCCCGACCGGATGGTTTCGAGACGCCCGTAGAACGGGCTCCTCAACCACCGGGGTCCGCTGGTGGAGGAGGGCGCTCTGCGCCCGTGTCGAAACCGAGGGCGCCTCACCCATCCGCGGCAGGAGTAGCGTCCGAACGTGCGTGTCGACATCCTCACCAAGGAGTACCCGCCCGCGATCTACGGCGGAGCCGGGGTCCATGTGGCCGAGCTGGTCCGCGCCCTGCGCGGACTGTCCGACCTCGACGTGCGCGTCCAGGCCTTCGGGGAGCCCCGTGACGAGGCCGGCGTGGCGGCGTACGCCGACCTGCCTGAGCTCGCCGACGCCAACGCCGCGCTGCAGACCCTCGGCGTCGACCTGGCGATCGCGGCCGGCTGCGACGGCACCGACCTCGTGCACTCGCACACCTGGTACGCCAACCTCGGCGGTCACCTGGCCGGCCTCCTCTACGGCGTCCCGCACGTGGTCACCGCACACTCCCTGGAGCCGCTGCGGCCGTGGAAGGCCGAGCAGCTGGGTGGCGGCTACGCCCTCTCCTCCTTCGCCGAACGAACGTCGTACCTCGGCGCGAGCGCGGTGGTCGCGGTGTCCGCGGCGATGCGCGACGACGTCCTGAACGCCTACCCCGACATCAACCCGGCCAAGGTGCACGTCGTCCACAACGGCATCGACACCGACGGCTGGTCCCACGTCGACGACCCCGACCGCGTGCGCCGGCAGGGAGTCGACCCCGACCGACCGTCGGTCGTCTTCGTCGGCCGGATCACCCGGCAGAAGGGGCTGCCGCTGTTCCTGCGCGCCTGCCGCGAGCTAGCGCCCGACGTCCAGCTGGTGCTCTGCGCCGGCGCGCCCGACACCCCGGAGATCCAGGCCGAGGTCGAGGGTCTCGTCGCCGAGCTGGCCCAGACCCGCGCAGGCGTCGTCTGGATCCGCGAGATGCTCCCGCGCCCCGACGTGGTCGCGCTGCTGTCGGCGGCCACCGCCTTCGTCTGCCCGTCGATCTACGAACCCCTCGGCATCGTCAACCTCGAGGCGATGGCCTGCGAGACCGCCGTCGTCGCCACCGCCACCGGCGGCATCCCCGAGGTGGTCGTGCACGGCGAGACCGGGCTCCTGGTGCCGATCGAGCAGGCCACCGACGGCACCGGGACGCCGTTGGATCCCGACCGCTACGTCGCCGACTTCGCCGAGGCGCTGACCTCCGTGGTCAGCGACCCCGACCGGGCCGCCGCGATGGGCCGGGCCGGCCGCCGGCGGGCCATCGAGTCGTTCTCGTGGGCCGCCATCGCCGAGCAGACCCGTGACATCTACGAGGGGCTCACCCGGTAGCGCAAGCCAGCCTGGGCAGGCCCTGGGAGTACTGCGAGGAAGGGGTCGATCGACCCCTTCCTCGCAGTACTCACCGGGCACCTCCTGTCAGCAGCAGGCCGGGTCTGCCGCGCCGGGTGCGCAGTCGGCGCCCGTCGACCGCGCCGAACCAGGGACCGGGCGGCTCGAGCCCGAAGAGCGTGCGACCGCGCTCGAGGTCCGACCACACCCCCACCGCGTCCGCCCCGAGCAGCACGAACCCGAACATCGTGGCCAGCCAGGGCAGACGACCGTGCCCGGCAATGCGGGCGGCCAGCAGCGCGCGCGACATCTCCGTCATCGACGGTTGGTCGCGGAGCGACTCGGCGGCGGTAGCCCAGGACGCCCCGGCGTCGACCGTGGCGTCTCGGCTGAGCCGGGCGACGTACACCCCGCCCGGCGACGACCGGATGACCTCGCTCGCGTCGATCTCCGGCCAGGTCGCCAGTCCCACCACGGCGTCCTCGTCGTAGGCGACCGCCCCACCGATGCGGGTCCCGGGTCCGGCCACTCCCGTGCGCAGCAGGAGCCGGGTCTGTTCGACCGTGAGCCCGGCGGCGGCCAGGACGTCGGCGGAGTCACGGACCGAGAGCAGCACCCGACGATGCTAGGGAGGTGGGCCAGGCACCGCCTCGCCCTCGACCGAGCCTGTGGAGACCCGGCTCGGCAACGCTCAGGTCCAGCCCCGCCGGGCGGCCTGGTGCCCGAGCTGGAGCCGGGTGTCGACGCCGGCCCGGTCCATCAGGTGCCGGACCCGGCGCTGCACGGTGCGCAGCGACAGGTCGAGCTGGGAGCCCACGGCCTGGTCGGTGAGCCCGGCCAGCAGCAGGGAGAGGACGGTCGCGTCCAGCGGCTCGAGGGTGTCTCCGGCCAGCTCCCCGAGGATGTCGGCGTCACCAGTCTCGGAGGCAGCACCGACATCGGGGGCAGCACCGACTTCCGAGGCAGCACCGGCATCGGAGGCAGCACCGGCATCGGAGGCAGCACCGGCATCCGCGGCGGGGTCCGCGCTCGCCCCCACCCCCGGCAGCACCAGCCGGGTCGAGGCCTGCCAGACCAGCTCGAAGTGGCTGCGCAGGGCGTCGAGCAACGGGCTGCGGTGGATGAGCAGCGCACCCGGGCCCTGCTTCTCGCCGTCCGAGGTCAGCGGTACGAGAGCCAGGTCGCGGTCGACGATCATCAGCCGCACCGGGAGCTGCTTGGCCACCCGCAGCTGCATCCCGCGGTCCACGGACTTCCCGGCCTGGGCGACGAACCCCGGCCGTTCCAGCACGGCGCGCTCCAGGACGACCCGGTAGCGGACGCCGCGCGCCTGGACGACGCTCTCGTCGTCGTCGTTGTCGTCCGGCGAGACCACGGCGATCTCGGCCTGCACGAACATCTGGATCTCCTCGCGCGCCGACCGCTGGAGCTGGGCGAAGCGGTGGGCCACGGCCTCGGGCCCGCGGACGACGTCGATCACGTCGCCGGAGCCCCGCTCGGCCACAGCCTGGCGGTAGAGCCCGTTCAAGGCGTCCAGGTCCAGCTCGGCCCGGCGGAGCTCCTGCTGCCGCTCCACCATCAGCGCGCCGAGGGCCACCGCCGGCGGCGACGCCACGAAGTCGCCGCCCGGGGCGCGGGCGACCAGCCCCTTGGCCTCGAGCATCGCCAGCACCCGAGTCGCGTCGAACAGGTCGAGCCCGGTCCCGTCGGCGACGCCGGCCGCCGACCCGGGCGACCGCTCCACGAGGCAGCGGTAGACCCGCTCCTCCTCTTCGTCGAGTCCCAGCACATCGAGCATGGTGTCGCCCTTCTCCCTCACCTGGACCGGCCGGCCATGGCTGGCATGCGACGTGTCGCATTCCCGCCGTTGCCCGGGGCTACATGTTGGCAGATTCACGACTACCCCGCTCTCCGGCCCAGGAGGTAGCCGGGCCGCTCCTCGTCCCTGGTATCGCGTTCTCTTGTCCGTCGTGACGAACGGGGCATACGTTGTCGCGTATGGAGCTGCTTCCGTCGGCCCACGTCGACACGTTCTGTCGCGACCATCTCCCACCGGTGGGGGAGTGGCCGGAGTTCCGGTTCGATCTGCCTGAGCTGGGTTATCCGGACCGGTTGAACTGTGCGACGGCGCTTCTTGATGATGTGTGTGCGCGTGTGGGTGGGGATCGGCCGTGTCTGCATCAGCCGGGTGTGCCTACGTGGTCCTATGACGATCTGTTGGCTGCGGCCAATCGGGTCGCGCATGTGCTGGTGGAGGATCTCGGGGTCGTTCCGGGCAACCGGGTCCTGCTGCGGGGGCCGAACAACCAGTGGCTCTCGGCGGCGTGGTTCGGGGTGTTGAAGGCGGGAGCGGTGCTGGTGACCACGATGCCGTTGTTGCGCACCGGCGAGCTGCAGACGATCCACGAGATCGCGCACCTCGACGCGGCCTTGGTCGACCACCGGTTCGTGGAGGCGGTCGAGCCGCTGGGGGTGCCGATGCTGGCCTTCGGCGACGATGCCTGGGCGCAGCGCGTGGCGGGGAAGCCGGCCAGGTTCGAGGACGTGGCGACCTCCAGCGACGACGTCTCGATGCTGGCGTTCACCTCTGGCACCACCGGGCGGCCGAAGGCGACCATGCACTTCCACCGTGACGTCTTGGCCATCTGCGACACCTTCAGCCGCCAGGTCCTGCGGCCCGAGGCCGACGACGTGTTCACCGGCACCCCGCCCTACGCCTTCACCTTCGGGCTGGGCGGGGTCCTGCTGTTCCCCCTGCACACGGGTGCCTCGACCCTGCTGGTGGAGAAAGCGACCCCGGCCGAGCTCGCCGACCTGATCGACGCCCACGGCGTGACCGTCTGCTTCACCGCCCCGACCGCGTACAAGGCGATGCTCTCTCAACGGCCGGGGGGCAAGGCGTTCGCGACGCTGCGGAAGGCGGTCTCGGCCGGGGAGCACCTCCCCCAGGCGGTGTGGGAGGCGTTCCGCGACGCGACGGGGGTCGAGATCATCGACGGCATCGGCTCCACCGAGATGCTGCACATCTTCATCTCCGCCGCCGGCGCGGACATCCGGCCCGGCTCGACCGGGCGGGCGGTGCCGGGCTACGCCGCCACCATCGTCGACGACAACGGTCGTGAGCTGCCGCCAGGGGTGCCAGGCCTGCTGGCGGTCAAGGGACCGACCGGCTGCCGCTACCTCGACGACCCCCGCCAAGCCGCCTACGTCGTCAACGGCTGGAACCTGACCGGCGACACCTTCCTCCGCGACGAGGACGGCTACTTCTGGTACCAGGCCCGCAGCGACGACATGATCATCAGCTCGGGCTACAACATCGCCGCACCCGAGGTCGAGGAAGCGCTGCTCAAACACCCCGCCGTCGCCGAGTGCGCCGTGGTCGGCGTCCCCGACGACGCCCGCGGCCACCTGGTCAAAGCGTTCGTCATCACCGCCCACGACGTCAGCGCGACCGAGCTCCAAGACTTCGTCAAGGCCCAGATCGCGCCCTACAAGTACCCCCGTGCCATCGAGTTCGTCACCGAACTCCCCAAGACCGCCACCGGCAAACTCCAACGCTTCCGGCTCCGCACCCCGCCGTCGTCGGTCGAGCCTGGGTCGGCCGCACCGGTCGAGACCACGGCCTCCGACTCCTGATGCCGGAGCAGTCGCCGCGCCACCTGATCCTGTCGCTGTTCGGGTTGTACGCCCGCGACGACCGGAGCGGCGACGCCCTCTCCGTGCGGTCGCTGATCGCCCTGATGGCGGACCTCGACGTCGACGCGGCGGCCACCCGGTCCTCGGTGTCGCGGTTGAAGAAGCGCGGGGTGCTCGAGCCGACCCGCACCGGACGGCCGGGGGCGCAGGCCGGCTACCGGCTGTCCGACTCGGCGCTCGCCGTGCTCGCCGAGGGCGACGCGCGCATCTGGTCGCGCCCGCGGGCCTCGGTCGACGACGGCTGGCTGGTGGTGGTGTTCTCGGTGCCCGAGGCCGAGCGCAGCCGACGACACGAGCTGCGGTCGCTGCTGACCAGGCTGGGCTTCGGCACCGCGGCACCGGGCGTCTGGGTCGCTCCCGGCACGACGTACGACGAGACCCTCGGCGCGCTCGACCGGGCCGGGCTGACGTCCTACACCGAGCTCTTCCGCGGTGCCTACCTCGGCGCCGGCCCGGCCACGACCCGGGTCGGCGAGTGGTGGGACCTGACCTCGATCGCGGCCCTGTACGACGCGTTCCTGGCCGAGCACGGAGCGCTGACCCCGCTGCGCGACCCGGCGCCCGACCGCGCCTTCGCGGCGTACGTCCCGATGCTCACCGCCTGGCGCCGCCTGCCCTACCTCGACCCCGGCATCCCGCTGGAGCTGCTGCCGAGGGCCTGGCCCGCCGAACGCGCGGCCCACCTCTTCGCCGCGCTCGACCAGCTGCTCCGCGAGCCCGCCCGCCGGCACGCGGAGGCCCGCCTGCGCGAGTGAGCGCTGCCTCAGAGGACGGCGTACCCCTGGACCTCGACCAGCGCCTCGGCGTCCCAGAGACGGGAGACACCGATGCCGGCCATCGCGGGGTAGGACGTGCCGACCAGGCGCTGCCAGACCGCACCGATCTCGCGAGAGTGGGCGCGGTAGTCGTCCATGTCGACGATGTAGATGTTCAGCGACGCCAGCCGGTCGGGCGTGCCGCCGGCCTCGGCGAGCGCGGTCAGCAGGTTGGCCAACGCCTGCTCGAACTGCGCGACCACCCCGCCGCCGACGATGGCACCGGAGGCGTCCATCCCGGTCTGCCCGGCGAGGAAGACCGACGTACCGCGGCCGACGACTGCGTGGGAGAAGCCGGACGGCTTCGCCAGCGACTCCGGGTTGACCCGTTCCATCTCGGCCATCAGGTGGTGTCTCCTTGCTCTCGGCAGTCGCGAGCGGTGGCCAGGGCGTGCGGTGGCCAGGCGGAGGAGCGAAGGCGAGGCGTCAGCATCGTCGAGTCGACGACAACGCAGCCGACGTACGTCGTGGGCGCCGTGCGGCAGGCCATGGAGCAAGCAGACACCACCTAACTCTGCACCGCCCCTCCGTCGACGTTGATGCCCTGCCCGGTGACCGCCGCGTTGTCGACGCAGAGCAGCACCGCCGACGCGACCTCCTCGACGGTGACCAGGCGCCCGATCGGCTGCATGTGCGCCAAGATGTCGCGCGCCTCGTCCTCCGAGCGACCGGTGCCGGCAGCGATGTGGGCGACGGACTGGTCGGTCATCGGGGTGTCGACGTAGCCGGGGCAGACGGCGTTCACCGTCACTCCGGTGCGCGCCACCTCTGCGGCGGCGGTACGGACCAGACCGAGCACACCGTGCTTGCTCGCGGTGTACGCCGCGATCCGGGGCGAGCCGACCTTCCCGGCGATCGACGCGATCACCACGACCCGGCCGAACCCTCGGTCGGTCATCGACGGCAGGGCGCGACGCAGGCAGCGGAACGGCGCGGTCAGGTTGAGGTCGAGCATCCGCTGCCAGTCCTCGTCGGTGGTGCGCACCAGTGGCGCGGACATCGACGCACCGGCGTTGACGACCAGGATCTCGACCGGCCCCCACTCGCGTTCGACGACCGCGAAGGCGGCCTCGGTCGCGGCGGGGTCGAGCAGGTCGGCCGGTACGACGATCGCCTCGCCGGGCAGGGACCTGGCCACCGCCTCCAGCGCCTGCTCGTCACGCGCCACCAGGGCGACCTGGTGGCCGGCCTCGGAGAGGGCGCGTGCACAGGCCGCACCGATCCCCTTCGACGCCCCCGTGACGAGGGCGATCACCGCGTCCCTCCTGACAACGGGTCGCTCATCGGAAGGCCCGGATCCCGGTCAGCTCGGAGGCGACCGAGAGCAGGTGCATCTCCTCGGTGCCCTCGTAGGTCATCACCGTCTCGAGGTTGTTCATGTGGCGCATCACCGAGTGGTCGAGGGTGATGCCGGCGCCGCCGAGCGTCGTCCGTGCCTCACGCGCGACGTCGAGGGCGGCGCGGGCGTTGGCGTACTTGGCGTAGGAGACCTGCGCCGGCGTCAGGGTGCCGGCGTCCTTGAGCGCACCCAGCCGCCAGGCGACCAGCGAGGCGTTGTTGACCGCGACCGTCATCATCGCGAGCTTGCGCTGGGTGAGCTGGAACGACGCCAGGGGCTGGCCGAACTGCTCGCGCTCCATCGTGTAGGCCAGCGACTCCTCCAGGCAGGCACGCGCCGCACCGACCACGCCCCAGGCGATGCCGTAGCGCGCCTCGTTGAGGCACGAGAGCGGGCCTTTGAGCCCGCGCACCTCGGGGAACGCCGCGTCGGCCGGCAGCCGCAGGTCGTCGAAGGCGAGCTCGGCGGTCACCGAGGCCCGCAACGAGAGCTTGCGCTGGATCTTCTGGGCGGTGAAGCCCTTCGCGTCGGTCGGGACGACGAACCCGCGGATCCCCGGCCCTCCTGAGTCTGTCGCAGGCTCGTCGGTCTGCGCCCAGACGATCGCCACGTCGGCGAAGGTGCCGTTGGTGATCCACATCTTGGAGCCGTTGAGGACCCAGTCGCTCTGCGCATCTCCCGGGCTGGCCTTCTTCGCGCGGGTCTTCATCCCTCCGGGGTCGCTGCCGGCGTCGGGCTCGGTCAGCCCGAAGCAGCCGATCGCCTCGCCGGTCGCCATCCGCGGCAGCCACTCGTCCTTGTGCTCCTCGGTGCCCCAGCGGTGGATCGCGAACATCGCCAGCGACCCCTGGACGCTGACGAACGACCGGAGCCCCGAGTCGACGGCCTCGAGCTCGCGGCACGCCACGCCGTACGCCGTCGCGCTGGTGCCGGCGCACCCGTAGCCCTCGAGGTGCATGCCGAGCAGGCCGATCTTGCCGAAGAGCCGGCCGAGGTCGTCGGGCAGCGTGCCCTCGTCGTACCACTCGGCGACGTGGGGTGCGAGCTCGTTCTGCGCGAAGTCGCGGACGGTGTCGCGGATCGCGCGGTCCTCGTCGGTGAGCAGGTCGTCGACCTGCAAGAAGTCGTGCATGGTCCTAGCGCCCTTTCCAGTCGGGCTTGCGCTTGGCGTTGAACGCGGCGTGGAACTCCGCGTGGTCCTCACTGGTCATCAGCAGCGCCTGGGTCATCGCGTCGAGCTCCATGGCCGGCCCGATCGGCATGTCGAGCTCACGGGTGATCAGCGACTTCGTCTGCTGAAGCCCCAGGGTAGGGCCGTCGGCGAGCCGACGAGCCAGCGTCTCGCACGCGGCGCCGAGGTCGCCTGCGTCGCCCAGGAGCTGTGTCACCAGCCCGTAGCGGTCGGCGGTGTCGGCGTCGATGGTGTCGCCGAGCATGAGTAGCTCGGTGGCGCGGCCGTAGCCGACCAGCCGCGGCAGGAGGTACGCCGCTCCCATGTCGCCGCCCGACAGCCCGACCTTGGTGAACAGGAACGCGAACCTCGCCTGCGGCGTGCAGATCCGGAAGTCGGCCGCGATCGCGATCACGCTGCCCGCACCGGCCGCGATGCCCTGGATGCCGGCGATGATCGGGATCGGGCACTCGCGCATCGCCCGGATCACCTCGCCGGTCATCTTCGTGAAGCCCATCAGGCCGGCGGCGTCCATCTGGATCAGCTCGCCGATGATCTCGTTGACGTCCCCGCCGCCGCAGAAGCCCTTGCCCTCCCCGCGGATGACCAGCACCCGGGTGTCGCCCCGGTGGGGAAGCTCGGCCAGCAGGTCGCGCAGGTCGGCGTAGCTCTCGAAGGTCAGCGGGTTCAGCTTCTCGGGCCGGTTCAGCGTCAGCGTGGCGACGCCGTCGGCGACGGAGAAGTCGAAGTGCTCCCAGTGGTCGGTGATCCTGGCGCTCGCGCGGTACCGCGTCACGTCGCCGCCTTTCCTGGGTTCGGGGGCTTCATCAGCCCGCGGGCGATGATCGTCCGCTGCACCTCCGAGGCGCCTTCGTAGATACGTGGCGCCCGCACCTCACGATAGAGCCGCTCCAGCAGGTGTCCCTGCTGCAGGCCCCGAGCGCCGTGCAGCTGGACCGCCTGGTCGACCACCCATTGCGCGGTCTCGGTGGCGAACAGCTTGGCCTGGGCCGCGCTCGTCGTGATCTCGGTGGCCGGGGCGCCTCCGTCGTACGCCGCGGCCGCGCGTCGTACCAGCAGACGGCCGGCCTCGATCCGCGTCGACATCTCCGCGAGCGTGTGCTGGGTGGCCTGCTGGTCGACCAGGCGGCCGCCGAAGAGCTCGCGCTCCTGCGCCCAGGCCAGGCCGGCGTCGAGCGCCGCTTGCGCCATCCCGACGGCGAAGGCGCCGACGCTCGGGCGGAACAGGTCGAGGGTCCGCATCGCCACCGCGAAGCCCCGGTCGACCTCGCCGAGCACGTCGTCGCGGAAGACCCGCACCCCGTCGAAGTGGAGGGTTCCGATCGCGTGGGGGGCGACCATGTCCAGCCGCTCACCCGTCAGGCCCTCGCTGTCGCCGGCCACCGCGAAGGCGGTGACCCCGCGGGCCTTGGCGCCGGGGGTCGTCCGGGCGAAGACGGAGTAGACGTCGGCGTCGGGAGCGTTGGAGATCCAGGTCTTGGTGCCGTGGAGCGTCCAGCTGTCGCCGTCCGGCCTGGCCTCGAGGGCGAGCGCTCCGGCGTCGGAGCCGGCGTCGGGCTCGGAGAGCGCGAAGGCCGGTACGACGTCGCCGCTCGCCACCCCGTCGAGCCACCGGTCGCGGGTGGGTCCGTTGCCCGCCTGGAGGATCGGGTAGGACCCGAGCCCCTGCAGGGCCAGCGCGGTCTCGGCCTCGGTGTCGACCGTCGCCAGGCCCTCACGGAGCAGGCACAGCTGCATCGCCGCCGCGTCGCGCGGGGTCTCGTCGTCGGCGCCGCCGTAGAGCTTGCGGAGCAGCCCCAACTCCCCCATCCGCCTGACGAGGGGCCGGTTGACCCCGCCGGGCACCGGCGGGACGTCCGCGAGGTCGCCGGCCACCCGGCGTACCCACTCCAGGAACTCCTGCTGCTCGGAGGTCAGGCCGAACTGGGTCTCGCTCACGCCGCCGACCCTACCGGGACCCCTATG
The DNA here is from genome assembly GCA_963820015.1 of uncultured Actinomycetota bacterium. Lineage (GTDB taxonomy): Bacteria > Actinomycetota > Actinomycetes > Propionibacteriales > Nocardioidaceae > Nocardioides. The sequence goes on from CAWFYO010000014.1 coordinate 620,751, forward strand.
TTGTCTTGACAACGCTCGTCAAGAAAACGCTATGGTCGATAGTCCCCGACGTTCTGAGGGTCTTGGAACGTTCCAGGGCGACAAATACGTCGGGGACTATCCGGAGAGGGCGGAGGGCGGATGCGGATCGCGGTGATCGGCGGCGGCCCGGGCGGGCTCTACTTCAGCGCGCTGGCCCAGCAGCTGGCCGAGCTGAAGGGCGAGCGGCACGAGATCACCGTGTGGGAGCGCAACGCCGCCGACGACACCTTCGGCTTCGGGGTGGTCTTCAGCGACGAGACGCTCGGCGGCATCGAGCACGCCGACCCGCAGGTGTACGCCGCGATGCAGCGCGAGTTCGCCGTCTGGGACGACATCGACGTGCACTTCAAGGGCTCGGTGACGACCAGCGGCGGCCACGGGTTCGCGGCGATGAGCAGGCGCCGGCTGCTCGAGATCCTCCAGGAGCGCTGCCGCGAGCTCGACGTCACGATGCACTTCCGCACCGAAGCGCCCGACGTCGGCGAGCTGGCCTCGTCGTACGACCTCGTGGTCGCCGCCGACGGGCTCAACTCGCCGGTCCGCGCACGCTACGCCGACACCTTCCGGCCGAGCCTCGACGTCCGCGACTGCAAGTACATCTGGCTCGGCACCAGCCGCGTCTTCGACGCCTTCACCTTCGACATCCGCCAGACGCCCCACGGCGTCATGCAGATCCATGGCTACCCCTACGACGCCACCGGCTCGACCTTCATCGTGGAGATGACCAGCGAGGTCTGGCGTAGCGCCGGCTTCGCCGCCTTCGCCGATCGGGAGTGGGCTCCCGGCGAGTCCGACGAGAAGTCGATCGCACTGATCCGCGAGCTGTTCGCCGACGTCCTCGACGGCTACGACGTGATGGCCAACAACTCGCGGTGGATCTCGTTCACCACGGTGCGCAACGAGCACTGGGTCCACACCGAGCCCGGCCAGGCGGGCATCGTGATCCTCGGCGACGCCGCGCACACCGCGCACTTCTCGATCGGCTCCGGGACCAAGCTGGCCATGGAGGACTCACTCGCCCTGGCCGCCTGCCTCCACGAGGCCCCCAGGGTCAGCGAGGCGCTCGCGACGTACGAGGAGGAGCGCAAGGCGGTCGTGCTCTCGACCCAGCGTGCGGCGCAGGCGAGCCTGGAGTGGTTCGAGAACCTCGGCCAGTACGTCCACCAGGACCCGGTCCAGTTCGGCTTCAACATCATGACCCGCTCGCGCCGGGTCACCTACGACAACCTGCGCGTCCGCGATCCTGAGTACGTCGCGGCGTGCGAGGCCTGGTACGCCTCCGCCGTGGCAGGTCAGCCGGAGACGCCGCCGATGTTCCAGCCGGTCACCCTGCGCGCGGCCAAGGGCCCGGGGCTGACCCTGAACAACCGCGTGATCGTCTCGGCGATGGACCAGTACGTCGCGGTGGACGGGATGCCCACCGACTTCCACGTCGTGCACCTCGGCGGCAAAGCCCTCGGCGGCGCCGGACTGGTGATGACCGAGATGATCTGCACCTCGGCCGACGGCCGGATCAGCCCCGGCTGCGGCGGGCTGTGGACCGACGAGCAGCGCGACGGCTGGAAGCGCGCCGTCGACTTCGTGCACGCCGAGACGTCGGCCGCCATCGGCTGCCAGCTCGGCCACTCCGGCGCGAAGGGCTCGACGAAGCTGATGTGGGAGGGCATCGACGAGCCGCTGCCCGACGGCAACTGGCCGGTGGTGGCCGCCTCGGCGGTCCCCTACTCACCGGACAACCAGACGCCCGCCGAGCTCACCCGCCCCGAGCTGGAGACGATCCGCGACGAGTTCGTGGCCGCGGCCCGGCGCGCGGCCGAGGCGGGCTTCGACCTGCTGGAGCTGCACTGCGCCCACGGGTACCTGCTGTCGGGGTTCCTGTCGCCGGTGACCAACCGGCGTACCGACTCCTACGGCGGCGACGTCGCCGGTCGGCTGCGCTTCCCGCTCGAGGTCTGGCACGCGATGCGCGAGGTGTGGCCGGCGGACAAGCCGATGACCGTGCGGATCTCGGCCACCGACTGGGTCGAGGACGGCCAGACGCTCGACGACGCGCTGGCGGTGGCGGCCGCCTTCGCCGAGTTCGGCGCCGCCGCGATCGACGTCTCGACAGGGCAGGTGACCAAGCGCGAGCGGCCCGCTTTCGGCCGCAGCTACCAGACGCCGTACGCCGACGCGATCCGCAATCGGCTCGGCGTCCCGACGATCGCGGTCGGCGTCATCTCGTCGTACGACGACGTGAACTCGATCCTGATGGCCGGCCGCGCCGATCTCTGCGCCCTCGGCCGGGTGCACCTCTACGACCCGATGTGGACGCTGCACGCGGCGGTCGAGCAGGACTACGACGGGCCGGGCGCGATCTGGCCGATGCCCTGGCGAGCCGGGCGGCGCAAGCCGCAGACCGGTCGCAGCGACGGACCGAAGCCGCGGCTCGAGCTGATCCGCGCCGAGACGTCCGGCACCCGGCACCGCCGCTGGCGTCCTGCCTGACTGCCTCCGGGCTGTCTGTGGAGAGCCGGCCTGTGGAGAGGCGGCCTGTGGAGAGGCGGCCTGTGGAGAGCCGTTCGCGCCTCCCTCCGGATGGGAGGAGCGTCGGGCTCATGACCGACGAGCCGTTCCGGCCGCTGCTGGCCACGCAGGCGGACCTCGAGACGATGTGGCGCGGGTTGATGAGCCCGCTCGGGTTCGACACCCACACTCTCTGGATGGTGGTGGTGCAGGACGACCGGCCGGTCCCCCGCCTCCTCGAGATCGTCGAGGCGTCGGACCCGCCTGAGGACGACGACGTGGAGGCCTTCGCCGGCGTCCTGGCTCCGCTGGCGCGACCCGACACCCGCTTCGCGTTCCTCCGTTCCCGGCCCGGCGCTGGCTCTCCCGACGCGGGCGACCGGGCCTGGGCCCGCGCACTGCACGACGCCGGCCGCCGTTCGGGGGCTCGCATCGACGTGGTCCACGTCGCCCACGACCACGACGTACTGCCCATCGCCCCCGACGACCTGCTCTCCACCCCGGCCTGAGGCCCTCCACAGGGTGCCGGGTGGCGGGTGCACCGGGGCGCGCGGCGGGCTACGGTGAGGAACACATCGGCAGCACCGTCTCGGGAGGGCACGCTTCGATGGCCGTACGACGCATCCTCGCCGCGGCGCTGACCGCGCCCCTGCTGACGCTCGCCGCCTGCGGCGGCGGCGGCTCCATCGCCGACCCGCCGATCTCCAGCGCTCCGTCTTCCTCGCCTCCCACCCAGCACCGAGAGACGCCGGAGCACTTCATCCGCCGCTGGGCGGCGGAAGACACCCGCATTCAGAAGACTGGCGATACGGCGCACTTCCGACAAATGTCAGTCGGCTGCCGTGGCTGCACGAAACTGGCGAATTTGGTGGAGCGGATCTACAAAGGCGGTGGGTTTATTCACACAAGGGGATGGACCGTCACCAAGATAACTAAAGGTGACTCTGGGAGCTTCGATATGTACGTTCGCGCATCCTCGACGTCGTACGCGGCGACCGCGAGTGGTGTGGTGCACCGCCTGCCCAGCGGACCGGCCCATTTCCAGCTGCAACTCCAACCGCGCAAATCGAGTTGGAACGTTTCGAGTCTCGTTCAGGTCGCATCATGAGGATGCTGATCGTAGGCGTCGCGGTTTGCCTTGCCTGGCTGGCACTTGGCGTTCCTATCGCGATCGCAGCCACGGACGGATGCGCGGCCTCCGGCGGGCTGACAGGAGTTGCAGTCGGCTGCCTCAAGTCCGGCGGCGAGACCCACTCCTTCATCGCCGGCCACTCCGATCACACCTACTCGATCCGCCCGGCCTGCGAGGTGGGCGGCACGGCTCTGTGTGACGCCCCGGCGCAGTGCAACGTCGACGGCCACGACGGCTGGCTGTTCAACGTCTACCAGGACGACGACCCCGACCCCCTCGACTGGCAGGCCTGCTTGACCAAGCAGGAGGCCCGCCAGATCGGCGGGCTGACGCCGGGCGACGTGCAGCGTGAGTTCGAACGACTCTCCTGGCCGTCCTCGACCGTCGTCGTGCAGCCACCGAAGGGGCGCACCCTGGTCAACTTCGAGACGAACTTCTACACCACCAACACCGCCCCCACGACCCGGACGGTGACCCTGCTCGGCCGGCGGGTCACGATCGAGGCGACGCCGACGGCCTACACCTGGCACTTCGGAGCCGACACCGCCGACGCCGAGCGGTCGACGAGCGACCCCGGTGCCCCCTACCCGGACCTCCGCGTCACCTACCGCTACACCCGCGTCGGCATGGCCCACCCCAGCGTGGACACGACGTACTCCGGTCGTTACCGAGTCGGCGGCGGCGCCTGGCGGACCATCCCGCAGACTCTCACCGTGACGGGTGCGGCCGTCGACCTCGAGGTCGTCAGCGCGACCCCGCATCTCGTGGGGTACTGACCACCCTCAGTCGGCCTGTCATGCAGCCGCTTCGCCGGAGCTACCCGAGCCTTCTTCCTCGGTTTCGAGACGGTCGCTACGCGACCTCCTCAACCAGCGGACCGACGGCGCTGGCGCGGCCTCCTCCGCCAGCGGAGCATCCCGCCTCCTCGACCAGCGGAGCTCCTGGACCAGCGAGACCTGACTTCTCCGTCGCCGGGGTCCGCGTGCCAGACTCCATCGACATGACCTGGAACAGCCGCCGCTACGCCTGGCCGGTCACGGTCGTCGCCGACGTGCTGGTGGTCGTCGTCTTCGCGGCGGTGGGGCGGGCGAACCACCACGAGTCCGACGGGCTGGCCGGCATCTGGCACACGGCCTGGCCGTTCCTGGTCGGGACGTTCCTCGGGCTGGCGGTGGCGCGGTTCACCCGCTCCGACCCGCGCAGCGTGCGCACCGGGATCCGGGTCTGGTTGTGGACCCTGGTCATCGGGATGGTCCTGCGGCACACGATCGGCGGGGGCACCCCGATCGCCTTCGTCATCGTCGCGGCGCTGGTGCTCGGAGCCCTCTTCGTCGGCTGGCGCTTGGCCCTCACCTGGCAGCGGTGGGGTTCGCGCTTCCGGCGCGTCACCGGCTGAGCGGGGACAAATAGCACCCCTGCGGGTGAAGAGGCCACCCCCTCCCCGCACCTACGGTGGTCGGGCCCGTCACTCGAGAGGTCCTCCCGCCATGCCGACCGAAGTCGTCTCGCTCCGGCGTGCCGGTGCCGGGCCACTGGCGCGGCTCGCCGCCGAGCAGGCTCGGACCGCCGTACCCACGGCAGCCGCGCCCGACCTCGACGCGGCCGTGTGCGTCGCCCACGACCTCGGTCCATGGGTCCCGCTGCCGGCGCAGGGCGACACGCTCACGCTGTGGGAGTCGCTGGCGAGTCTCGGCGCAGCCGACCTCACTGTGGCCCGGGTCGCCGAACCACATCTCGACGCGCTCGCGATCCTGCGTGAGGCCCGTCGCCACGGCGCGATCGACGAGCACGAGTGGAACCGCCGCGGCAGCTGGAACACCGCCCGGCTCTGGCAGGTCTACGCCGCGGAGGGCAAGGAGCGGCTGACCGCCGCTGAAGGCGACGATGGCTGGCGCCTGACGGGCGTGAAGCCCTGGTGCTCGGTGGCCGAGCGGGCCAGCCACGCACTGGTCACGGCCTGGGCCGGCGAGGAGCGCCGACTGTTCGCCGTCGACCTGTTCCAGGAGGGCGTACGCCGGCCCGACGAGGGCACCTTGGCCGGACAGCCGACGTCGTGGGCGTCCCGAGGCCTGGCGCAGGTGCGTAGCACCGCCCTCACCTTCGAGGCGGTCCGGGCGATCGCGGTGGGCGGTCCGGAGTGGTACCTCACTCGGCCGGGCTTCGCCTGGGGCGGCGCTGGCGTCGCAGCGATCTGGTACGGCGCGTGCACGGCGCTGGCCCGCACCCTCCGCCGCGCGACCTGCGACCGGACTCCCGACCAGGTCGCGCTGTTCCACCTCGGTGCCGTCGACACCGCGCTGACCCGGGCCCGCGCGGTCCTCGTCGAGGCCGCCACCGTCGCCGACGACCCGCAGACCTCCGCCGACGAAGCCGTCCTGGTCTGCCAGCGGGTACGCCAGGTGGTGGCCGACTCCGCCGAGGAGACCCTCACCCGGTTGGCCCACGCTCTCGGCCCGGCCCCGCTCACCGGCGACGAGGAACACGCCCGTCGCGTGGCCGACCTGACCGTCTACCTGCGCCAGCACCACGCCGAACGCGACCTGGCCCGCCAGGGCTCGATGGTCCTCGACCACAAGGAGGGGTGGAGATGGTGAGCTCGGCACCGACCTTCACCGCCCACGGCCCGGGCACACCGGCGGAGGTGTGGCGGGTCCACCTGCAGTCCGGGCACCGCTCGGCCGCCAGCATCCTCGGCGCCGATCGGGTCATCGTGCTCAGCGCCCACCCGGACGACGAGTCGCTGGGCGCCGGCGGGCTGGCGGCGACCGCCCGCGACGCCGACATCCCCGTCGTGTTCGTGTGCGCCACCGATGGTGAGCGAAGCCATCCCGACTCCCCTACCCACACGCCCGAGGCGATGGGGCTGCGCCGTCGCGCCGAGTGGGAGGAGGCCGTGGACATCCTCGGACCGGCCGTGGTGCCCGCAGAGACCCACCGGCTCGGGCTCCCCGACGGGGAGCTCAGCGACCACGTCGACGAGCTCACCCAGCGGCTCGTCGCGATCGTCGGCGACGGCCGGGGCACCCTGCTCGTCACGACCTGGGCCGAGGACGGACACCCCGACCACGCGGCGTTGGGGCGGAGCGCGGCCGCCGCCGCGCGGCGTACCGACGCCGAGCTGTGGGAGTACCCGATCTGGTTCTGGCACTGGGCCCAGCGCGACGACCACCGCGCCAGGCGCCTGCGCCCCTTCGCCCTGTCCCGGTCGGCCGTGTCCGCCAAGGAGCGGGCCGTCGGGGCCCACACGTCGCAGGTCAGCGACCTGACGACGCTCGCGGGCGATGAGGCCGTGCTCACCGGATCGGTGCTCGAGCACTTCCGAGGCGACCACGAGTGGTTCGTGATCACGCCGGGGCGCGACTGCCTCGACGACAGCCTCGAGCAGCTCCACAGACACTCCGCCGACCCGTGGGGCACCGACTCCCGGTGGTACGAGCGACGCAAGCGCGACCTCCTGCTCACCGTCCTCCCCGACCAGCACGTCGGTCGGGCGCTCGAGGTCGGCTGCTCGACCGGCGCGCTCACCGAGGCGCTCGCCAGGCGCGCAGACCGGGTGACGGCGGTCGACCGATCTGCAGCGGCAGTGGCCGGAGCGCAGTGCCGGCTCGGGGACGACCCCCGCGTGTCCGTCCTCGAGCTCGACGTGGCGACGGCCTGGCCCGACGACGGTCCCTTCGACCTGGTCGTGGTCAGCGAGGTCGGCTACTTCCTCAGCCCGGCCGGCCTCGACGGTCTGGTCGAACGGGTCGCCTCCTCGCTGACCCCGGTGGGCGTCGTCGCGCTGTGCCACTGGCGGCACCGCGTGTCCGGCTGGCTGCTCGACGCCGACGCGGTCCACCGCCGGTTCGCCGAAGGGCCGTTGCCTCCGTTGCAGGCGACCTATCGCGACCGGGACGTGGAGATCCGCATCCACGCACCGCACTGGGTCGAGCCCGACCGATGACAGCAGGCGGGTGAGGACCCGACCCGACCACTCTCGGGCGGACCGGGCCCTCACCCGCTCGCGGCGCGGACGCGAACAAGCACCTCCCCCGGCCGTCCGACGACCGGGGGAGGCGGTAGGAGAAACGTGCGTCCCGAAGAACAGCCCGGGATCAGCGCAGAGCGGCCGCGAGCGTGCGAGCCGACAGGTTCTGCGCGTAGTTGATGCTCGTCGCGTCGCGCTGCGGCTCCGGCTGGAGCGGAGAGTGCAGCCGCACCCAACGGCGGTAGCCGAGCTGGGACATCGACAAGTAGTCGAAGGACCGCTCCCGCAGTCCGCGCTCGACCTCGAGGCTGAGCCCGTCGGCGATGAGCATGCCGTGCACTGCACCCGGACGAGACTCGGCCCGCAGCCAGTCGACCGACAACGCGAGCTGGTCGAGTGCGCCGATGCCGACCGCGGTGGTCTTGTTCTCGATGACCAGCCAGTCGTCGGCGACACCCTTCTCGCAGTCGTGCGTGAAGCGCATCAGCAGGTCGGCGCGGCGGCCGTCGACGTACATGTGCTGCTGCCCGCGGACGTCGTCCATCTCCTCGTTGGCCAGGCGTACGGCGTAGCCGAGCTTGTGCAGGATGTCGAGACGGGCGAGGAGCCAGCCCTCGAACGCGTCGCGGCCCGGGAGGCCCCAGACCGTGTAGGGACCCGGCCGGCCGTCGGCGCCGGGCGCGAAGGTCGCGAGCCAGGCGTCGAGGATCTTCAGGTAGACCTCGGCGTCGGCGTCCTCGATCATCAGCCGGTCCATGCAGCGGGCCAGCAGACCGAACCGGCCGGCCATCGGATAGCGCGCGACGGTCTCGATCGGGAGCATCAGCGTCTCCGCGAGCTCGGACTCGGTCACGTCGACGCTCTCCGGAAGCTGCCACTGCCCGTCGCCGAGCCGCAGCAGCAACCGGTCGAGCACCGGGCACCCTAGGCGCCCGATCACGAGTGGCGGAGCCACCACCGAGATGTCATCCGTCAACAGCTCATCGACGGTCTCGTGCGCGACACCGCACAGCTTCGAGACTTTTTCGTAGGACTCGCCCGTCGTCTGCATGACGGCGTTGATGACCTTGTCGGACTCAGCCATTCGCCACACCCCCCCAGATGTTGAGGAAATGGTAGTGCGAACGGTCGGCCGATCACCTGACCAAAACGGGCCAGGGGTATTTCTTTACCTGGGCGGGACGCCGCGTGGGGACGACGCCCGCCCGGCCCAGCTCCACCCCTGTTCTACGTGGCCCGAACGGGTCGTGTCCGGCGAATCCGCCATTCTTTGCCCGCCGCGCGACGCCGCGCCACGCGGCCGTGCCGAGGCCCGCTCAGGGCGTGTAGGCCCGGCACGGCTGGGAGCGCAAGGACGAGCACGAGGGACGGCCCTTCGGCACCGACACCGGTACGGCGGTCAGCGCCAGCAGCGACGGGTGCTGCTTGTCGTTGGCGACCGTGACCCGCTGGCCGTGGTCGAGGGTGTCGAAGGCCCACAGCGGCCGGGCTCCACCCGGTGCGTCCAGGGTGACCCGGAGCTGGTCACCGATCCGGAACGCCTGCGCGAACGGGAAGATCTCGATCCGCAGCTTCTGGTACCGGTTCGCCGGCATCGGGCGGGCGTCGCTCTCGAGGTCGGTGTGCACCGGCAACGTCGGCCGTCGACCGAGCGGCGATCAGTGCGCGGTGGCTGGCCCGCAGCCACCCGGACTGCACGTAGACCTCACGACCGTTGGGACGCACGACGCTGACCGTGGCCTCCAGGTCGACGTCCGAGGCCGGCGTCTTCACCCACACGTCGAGCGATCCCGACCCGATGAAGGTCGACGGCCGCTTCATCGGCGCCGTGATCCACCCGAGACCCTTGCCTGCCGGGATCTGCCTCCAGTCGTACGTCGGGTGGGCACCCCAGATGGCGTTCCCGTCCCCGGTGTAGTCGGTCTTCGGCAGCGCGGTCGGGTCGGCCGAGAAGGACCGCACCGTCGCGGGCCGGGTGACCGGGTTCCTGCCGAGGTGTCCGTGGGGCTGCAGGTAGTAGCGCGTGGTGGTCCCGCTGGGGATCGGCCACGACGCGAAGGTGCGGGTGAAGCGGGGAACCGGCGCGCCGGACGGAGCACCGGCGGCTGCGCCCTCCTCGAACAGCACCCGGATCGGGCCGCCCCTGTCGTAGACCTTCTTGGCCTGCGCCAGGTCGAGCCCGGTGTAGTCGGGCTGCCCCGACAGGTGGACGCCGCTGACGCCGGTGATGGCCGAGACGACCGACGGCCACACGAAGGCCTTGATGCTGCTCGGCGGACGCCGGCTCACGTAGAGACTGAGGAAGTCCGCCCACCGGCCGAAGGACCCCATGCTGGTCAGCGACTCGGTGTGGGAGCCGTTGGTCAACGTCGCGTAGACGTGCGGCGACGACGTGAACCTGTCGATGAAGTCCGGGAAGTGGCCGCCGGTCTGCTCGTCCTGCCAGGCGCCGGCGAGGTAGACCGGCACCTTGATCTTGGAGACGAAGCGGCTCGGGTCGATCTGCTGGTAGTAGGCCTTGTTGTAGAAGGTGTTGCCCTCGATCAGGGCGACCGGGTCGGGGTTCTGCAGCCGGACCAGCTGGTTGTCGTCGCACTCCGTGCTGTTCACGCTGTGCTCCCAGCCCTCGCCGTACGGCTGGGCGTCGGTGGCCCGGGCCGAGGCCCACGACTCGGCGAAGCCGGTGTTGAGGATGCCTCCGGGCCACAGCGTGGCGCGGTAGGAGTCGTCGAGCACCGAGAGCGGCGAGATCGCCGAGAGGTGCGGCGGCTGGGTGCGCGCGACATAGAGCTGCTCGATGCCCGGGTAGGAGATGCCGGCCATGCCGACCTTGTGGTACTTCACCCACGACTGGGCGGCGACCGTCTCGATGGCGTCGTAGCCGTCGAGGCTCTGCACCGGCTCGAAGGGCAGGAAGCTGCCGCCGGAGCAGCCGGTGCCGCGGATGTTCACGCCGACGTAGGCATAGCCGAGGTTGTTGATGATCTGGGCGAAGCCGTTGCTGTGGCCCACCGAGTCGGGTCGACTCGGGTCATAGCCGCTGTACTCCACGATGGTCGGGTAGGGGCCGTTCGCGGCCGGCCCGGGCAGCCGGACGTTGGCCGACAGCGTCGTGCCGTCGCGGGTCTCGATGAAGTTGAACCCGGAGTTGGCGCCGCCGCCGTCGCCGTTCCAGCCGGGGGTGAGGGTCTGGCCGGAGTAGAAGGAGTGGGCGGGCGGCGCGGCGCCGAAGGCGGTCACCTGCGCCGGGTCCGACTCGTACGCCGGGCTGGTCGAGCGCACCGTGTAGGACCCGGGGGCGAGCTGGCGCCAGACCAGGCTGCCCTGGGAGTCGACCGTGCCGTCGGCGACCTGGGCGCCGTCGCGCAGCAGGACCAGCTGGTTGCCCTCGATCGAGGTGGCGTTGAGGACCTCGAGCTGCGTCGTGCCCGGCCGCACGTCGAACAGGGGCGGCACGGCGGTCGCGCTCTGGACGATCGTCTGGGTCCCGAGAGCGAGACCGGCGACGGCGACGCCGGCGAGGAGGGCGCGGACCAGCCGCGAACGACGAGACATGGAACGGATCGTGCCACACGGCTACCCGCCGGTAGGCGTGTCGCGGACACCGCGCGCTCGATCAGATCCCCGGACAACCCGTCCCGGCCGCCTGACGGCGGTTCGCGCCCGGGCGCGGGTTGTTGTTTCGGTCCTGCTGTTCCGTCCCCGGAGGACGTGAAACGCTTCGTAGCCTAGAGCGGTCTCGGTGCGGCCTACCTGAGAATCGCCGAATTGTCCCGAAATCGGTCAGGTGCTGCTGCGACCGGCGGTCGCGGGCTTCGGCGTCGTCCGGCCACCGCCTCGGCGAGTCATGCTCCGCGGCCCCGTGGGTACGGGTCGGGCATGGCTGTGACAACCTTCCAGGACCTCCCTCTCGCCGACCGTGACCGGGACTGGGACGGAGCCGCTGCGGAGAAGCGGGTCCGCTCCTGGGCCGGTGCGGAGGACGAGCCCAACGAGAAGTACCGCGATGCCCACGTCTGGTACGACGCGGACAACAAGGACAACTTCACGGCGTACAAGCTGCTCGTCGCCGACGTCGTCGACGGTCGGCTGAAGGCGGTGCCGCGGGGCGTGATGGCCGCCGGCAACGTGATGGTCGGTGGTCGCGGTGGCGTCGACCTGCCGGCGAAGGACGTCGACCGGGTCAAGAGCCACCTGGCCAAGTACTACGAGAAGATGGACGACGACGCACCGTGGGAGCGTGGCTGAGCCTCCCGTCTGCACGGGGCATCGCGGTGCATGATGCTGGCATGTCTGCGTCCGGCATGTCTGCGTCCGGATCCGAGCGCAACGTTCTCGGCAGTCCGATCGAACCCTGCGGCTCCGAGCCACTGACCGGCTTCTACCGCGATGGCCGCTGCTCGTGCGGCGAGGAGGACATCGGGCTCCATGCGGTCTGCGCGGTGATGACCGAGGACTTCCTGCTCCACCAGCGCACCGTCGGCAACGACCTGGAGACGCCGATGCCCGAGTTCGGCTTTCCCGGCCTGCACCCCGGCGACCGCTGGTGCGTGGTGGCTGCGCGGTGGATGCAGGCCTACCACGACGACGTCGCGGCGCCGGTGCTGCTGGCCTCGACCAACGAGCGCGCGCTGGAGGTCATCCCCCTGAGCTTCCTCCAGGAGCACGCGGTCGACGTCCCGCCCGACCTCAGAGACCTGGTCTGACCCGCAGCCCTCGGGCACCTCGTTCGTAGCTCGCCCAGAGGTAGGCCGACCCGGCCAGCACCGCGAGCGTCCCGACCAGCAGCGGCCAGGCGAGGGCGTGGGAGGCGATCATCTCGCCATGCGCTCGCACGGCGGCGACAGCATCAGACCAGCATCAGCACCTCCACCTGGAGCATCAGCCGTACCGACGTCCACCTCGGGTCGAACCAGACCCCGGCGCCTGCCCCGCCGAGGCAGAGCGTCGCTCCGACCACCCGGCAGCTCAGCGGCATCAACGGCCACGGCCAGAGCGGGATGACCGAGTCGGGCGCCAGAAACATCACGACGCCGGTCGCCAGCGCGAGGAACCCCGTCGCCACCTCGTGCCAGTGCTGCTCGCGGACGACGCGCACGAAGAAGTGGGCACCGCCGAGGTAGGCGGACGCGAGCACCATCGAGGTCATGGTGGCCTGGATCGTCCACGCCCACAGGTGCGGCGTGTGCTCGGGGAACAGGTAGGCGATCACGAACGCGACCAGCAGGGACGGCACGATGAACAGCGACAGGTCCCGCGTGCAGGCGAGGACGCGGTCGTCCCGCACGACGGCTTGCTCCGAACCCCCACCGCGACCTCCTGGGTCTCAGCCCGAGCCGCTCACGGTGAGTGTGCTCCCCGCCATCGGTGCGCACAACGGACCACTGCGAGGAGGAGTCGACCGACCTGTTCCTTCTCCTGCGGCCCTCGTCAGGTCAGCGCATCTCGCAGGCGATGCCGTCCTTGTCCCGGTCGAGCCCGGCGTTGGCCCGCATGGCGGCGCGGTACATCACGGAGTCGTGTCGGAAGTTCGTCACCGGCGTGCCAGTCGTGTGGTCGTGGGCGTGCTTGAGCCCGACGCCGTGCGGCAGCCGGTTGTTCACGATCGTGCAGTTCTTCCACTTGTGCGGGATGGTCGCGTGGGCAGGTGCCTGGACGCCGAGGGCGACGAGGGGCAGAGCAGCGGCCAGGGCAAGAGACTTGAGGATGGTCCCCGAGACGTTCTACGTCGCGCAGGACCGTCCTGTCCGCCGAACCCGACAAGTCAGGGGCCCGCCGCCCTGCACGACGGCGAACGCGCCCGGATCGCCGGCAGGTGCGGCCGGGCGGGCAACACCGCGTCGCTCGGGTCCGGCATCAGCCACCTCTGCCACGCCGGCCCGTGTAGGACGGTCAGCCGTCCTCGGGCGGCGCCGGCAGGTCGTTGGCCGCAGGCAGGAAGTAGTAGGCGCCGGTCACCGGCGTGGTGTAGCGGGTCAGGTCGTCGCGCCCACCTCCGTCGGCACCGACCATCCGCCGGAGCATCTCCTGCAGGACCCCCTGCTCGCCGCAGAGACCGACGAAGAGCGTGCCGTGGTGACCGAGGTCGCCGTAGGCGATGTTGCGGCGCAGGATCTGACCGACTTCGTCCTGGTCGTTGCGGGCGATGTGGGAGGTCGGGCGCCTGGCCTCGATCTCCTCGTTGGTGACCTTGGTCCGACCCATCACCTGCTCCTGCCCGGCGACGCCCAGGCCCTCCCACGCCAGGGCGTCGTGGTCCCAGCGCTGCAGCAGCAGGACCGATCCGCCCGCGCCAGGGCCGCCGCCGACGAGGGCGTACTCCGCCGCCGCCCCCATCGGCGGGTTCTCGGTGCCGTCGACGAAGCCGGTGAGGTCGAGGTGGTGGTGGTAGGTCCAGCCGGTCGTCTCCTCGGCCACCGACGCGACCCCGCCGAGCGTGCGGACCGCACGCATCGCCTCGTCGAAGACCACGTCGCGGGTTGCGGCAGCCACCCAGACCAGCAGGTCGTGCTGCGTGGCCGGCATCGTGAAGCCGTCGGGGCCTACGACCGGCTCGGCGAAGTCGTGGAGGCCGTCGGGCACGCTGCCGGGCGCCCACCGTCGCCACAGGGCGGGTCGGAGGCCGACCACCAGGTTGCAGCCCTGCCCGGTCATCAGGCCGCCGGAGATCTCGGCGACCGCGGCAAGGAGGTCGTCCGGGGTCGGGGTGGGCGAGACCAGGTCGAGCTCGAGATAGGTCTGCGCGGACGTACCGAGAGCCAGGATGCCCGGCTGTGGCAATACGAGACCGGTCATGGACAGCAGCCTCCCACGCCGTGCCGCCGCCGACATCGGCTGGCCGCAGCCGCACCGCGGGCACCATCGCGAGGTGTCCGTCGCTCCTGCCGTCTGCTCCGGGCTCGCCGAGATCCGGCTGACCCGGCCGCTGACCGCCGCCGAGCAGACGCTCGCGGCCGGCATCGCCGACACCCTGGGCCGCCGGATCCCCGACGAGACCGAGTACGACGTCCCCTGAGACCGCTCCTTGTCCGCCATGCGTCGCCGGTCTAGCGTCCGAAGCATCGGCCCCACGAGGACAGGAACGCCCATGCCCGAGACCATCGACCCGAAGAAGACCGCCGTCGTCCTGATCGAGTACCAGAACGACTTCACCACCGAGGGCGGCGTGCTGCACGACGCCGTCTCCGCGGTGATGGACCACACCGGCATGCTCGGCAACACCCGCCAGGTCGCGGATGCCGCGCGCCAGGCCGGCGCCACGATCATGCATGCGCCCATCACCTTCGCCGAGGGCTATCACGAGATCTCCGACCACCCCTACGGCATCCTCAAGGGCGTCGTCGACGGCAACGCGTTCGTCAAGGGGTCGTGGGGTGCCGCGATCACCGACGAGCTGGCACCGCAGGAGGGCGACATCGTCGTCGAGGGCAAGCGCGGCCTGGACACGTTCGCGAGCACCAACCTCGACTTCATGCTTCGTAGCAAGGGCATCGAGACCTTGGTCCTCGGCGGCTTCCTCACCAACTGCTGCGTCGAGTCCACGATGCGCAGCGGGTACGAGAACGGCTACCAGGTGATCACCCTCAGCGACTGCGTCGCCGCGACGTCGCCGGAGGAGCACGAGAACGCGCTGAAGTACGACTACCCGATGTTCTCGGAGTCGATGACCTCCGCGGAGTTCGTCAAGGCGCTCGACGCCTGACCAAACCAGGGGCTCACCCCGGCCCGGGTCTCCGCCACGACGGCGCGCGGCCCGGGCCTCTCGAGCCTCAGTCCGTCGGCGCCACGAACGCGTCGGGTCCGGGGAACGTGACGCCCTCGTGCCCGTCGGCCCAGCGCACGACGTACGGCGGCCCTCCGTCTTCGCCTCGGACCTCGAGGATCTCGCCCTCGCGCCGGTGCGAGGCATCCCGGTTGCTCTCCACCACCAGATGGTCACCGACCTTGGCCTGCATGACGCCACCTCTTCCTCTGACTCGTCCCTCCGACTCGTGCCCGGTGATCTCCCCACGATCGTCCGGCGTAGGTGTCATGGCAAGGGACCTTCGCCGGTTTCGCTCGAGGCTCAGACGAAGATCGCGAGCAGCGCGACGGTCGGCACGAAGCAGGTCCGGCGCCGGAGCAGACCTTCGGTCAGCGGACCCGGGCACGCGACGGCGTCCTGGTGATCGTGAAGGCGAGGAGCCCCATGCCGGCGGCAGCCAGGGCCGCCCACCCGTACAGGTCCGAGAGCGAGACCCCGTGGTCGACGAGAGGACCGACGCCGAACGCCGCCACACCGTAGCCGACCTGATAGCTCGCGATGACCCCGCCCGCAACTGCGGCGGACACCTGTGGCAGGGCGCCCTGACCGAGGCTGATCGTCAGCGGCAACAGGGCCGAGCAGCCGAGCCCTGCCAGCCCGAAGACCACCACGCCCCAGGCCGGCGAGGCGCCACCCAGCCGCGCGGTGAGCAGGAAGGTGACCACCAGGACCACCGGCAGCAGGTGGAACACCACGGGTCCCGGCAGCCAGCGCCCGACCGCCGCGAACAGCAGCCTGCCCACAGTCACCATGCCCCAGAACGCCGTGAGCGCGAGCGACGCCTGGGTGGCAGACGCGCCCAGCGACGAGGTCATGTCCTGCTGCGACCAGTTGCCGTTCATGGTCTCGCAGATGCCGTAGAGCAGGGCGAACGCGGCGAACAGCCAGAACCGCGGCGGTATCCCGCCCTTTCCCACATCGCCGGTGACCACAGCAGCGGCGCCTGCCAACGGCAGGCGCGCCGCCACCGACACGAGCAGCCCGAGCAGCACCGCCGACAGGACGGGCAGCCCCCACCAGAAGCCCAGCCCCACGAAGACGGCCACGAACACCGGAGCAAGCGCCGTCCCGAGCCCGAGCAGCGCGTTGAGCGTGAGCACGGCCCGGTCGGCCCGCTCCGGGTGGAACTGCGATGCGTAGGTGTTGAGCACCGGCACGGTGAGGCCGAACCCGGTGCCGAGCAACGCCGTCGCCACGAGCAGCATCGGGAACGCCGCCGGGTCACCCTCGAACGCGCTCGAGATCACCAGCACGAGCATCGCCGAGATGTTCGCGGTCAGCCCGAGCAACAGCACCTGCTTGCTGCTGAACCGCTGCGCCAGCCGCGAGCCCAGAAGCGATGTGGCGATGGCGGTCAGCACCTGGGGGAGGAACATCGCGCCGTACTGGGTGTTGCTGAGGTCGTACTCCGTGGGGTCGGTGAAGATCGTGCCGGCCGCTGGGAAGGTCACCAGCGTGATGCCCTGGACCAGCCCGGCCAGGTTGACGACGCGGTTCTCTGCGGTGGAGGCCATCTCGGTCAGCCCGGGTCAGGCATCGTCGGACACCGCGGTCAGCGGCTTGGTGACGGTCTCCAGGGACTGGCTCTCGGCCCTCACCCCGATCAGCAGCTCGATCACGCCACCGACCGCCATGATCAGACCCCCGATGATGTATCCCCAGACCATGCCGGTGCGGCTCTGGCCGTCGCCGATGAGCACGCCGTAGAAGAGGGCGCCCAGCGCACCGAAGATCTGGGCGATCGCGAAGAACACCGCGATCGCCTCGGCCCGGATCTCGATCGGCCAGGTCTCGCTCACCGTGAGGTACGCCGCGCTGGCGCCCGCCGAGGCGAAGAAGAAGATCACCACCCACATCAGCGTCTGGGTCGTGGCCTTGAGCTTGTCCGCGCCGAACAGCCAGGCGCTGACCAGCAGCAGACCTCCGGAGAGCAGGTAGGTGCCGGCGATCATCGGCTTACGACCGATCGTGTCGAACAGCCGACCCAGGAGCAGCGGGCCGAGCAGGTTGCCGACGGAGAACGCCAAGCCGTAGACGGGCACCTTGGTGGCCTGACGCCGTAGAAGTTGACCAGAACCAGGGCGTAGGTGAAGAAGATCGCGTGGTAGAGGAAGGACTGGGTGATCATCAACGAGGCGCCGAGGATCGCCCGCTTCGGGTACTCCCGGAACACCAGCCGCAGGAAGACCAGGTAGCCGTACTGCTCCTCCGGCACCGGGCTGATCGCCTGGCTGTCGTCGACGGGCGTGAGCTCGCCGCCGGATCTGAGAACGGCGTCCTCGATCTTGGCCAGCTCGCGCTCCGCCTCCTCGACCCGGCCGTGGGTCATCAGCCAGCGCGGGCTCTCGGGGAGGGTGCGACCGACCACGATGACCACGAGCGCGAGCACCGGCCCCATCAGGAAGGCCAGCCGCCAGCCCACGTTGATCGCGAAGGCGTTGAGGAAGATCAGCGACACGAAGGAGCCGATGATCGCGCCCGCCCAGTAGGTGCCGTTGATCCAGATGTCCACGCGACCGCGGTACTTCGACGGCATCATCTCGTCGATCGCGGAGTTGATGGCGGCGTACTGGCCGCCGATGCCCATGCCGGCCACGAACCTCGTGGCGTAGAAGAACAGCAGCCAGCCGTGGTGGTGGCCGGTGACGAACGCCGCAGCGCCGGTGCCGCACAGGTAGAGCAGGAGCGTCATGATCAGCAGGCGCTTACGCCCGATGCGGTCCGACATCCGTCCGAAGTAGAGGGCACCGACGACCTCACCGATCAGGTAGACCGACGCGATCAGCCCGATCTCGCTGGAGCTCATCCCCAGCGTCTTCGGGCTGGAGAGGACCCCGGTCACCGAGCTGGAGATGGTGATCTGGAGCCCGTCGAGGATCCAGGCCGCCCCCAGGCCGGCGACCATCCTGGTGTGGAAGGGGCTCCACCGCAGCCGGTCCAGGCGGGCCGGAATCGTCGAGCGGAGCGGAACCGGCGCGGTGGTGGTGGCCATACCACGATCCCCTTTGCTGTCAGCCCAGCCCCCGGAACCGACGGCCCTCCTCGGCCTGGCTGGGCATCCGCCACCATCTCCCTGCCCCCGTACGTCGGCATCAGCCCATCGGGGTGAACTCCACCGGCCCCGCGCGACCGGAATACTCAGGCGCCACGGACGTTGACCAGGTAGTTGAATCAGCAACCACTGAGTACCAATGACAGAGGCGAGGAACATGCAGCTCGGCATCTTCACCGTGGGCGACCTGACGCCCGACCCGACGACGGGCCGGACGCCGTCCGAGCACGAGCGGATCAAGGCGACGATCGAGATCGCCAAGAAGGCCGAGGAGGTCGGGCTCGACGTCTTCGCGACGGGCGAGCACCACAACCCGCCGTTCATCGCCTCCGCCCCCACGACGACGCTGGCCTTCGTCGCCGCGCAGACCGAGCGGATCATCCTGTCGACGTCGACCACGCTGATCACCACCGACGACCCGGTGCTGATCGCCGAGGACTACGCCAAGCTCCAGCACCTCGCCGACGGCCGCGTCGACCTGATGATGGGCCGCGGCAACACCGGTCCGGTCTACCCGTGGTTCGGCAAGGACATCCGCGAGGGGATCAACCTCGCGATCGAGAACTACGCCCTGCTCCGCCGGCTGTGGCGTGAGGACGTCGTCGACTGGGAGGGCCGCTTCCGCACGCCGCTCCAGGGCTTCACCTCCACGCCGCGGCCGCTGGATGGCGTACCGCCCTTCGTGTGGCACGGCTCGATCCGCTCCCCGGAGATCGCCGAGCAGGCTGCCTACTACGGCGACGGGTTCTTCGCCAACCACATCTTCTGGCCGGCCTCGCACACCCAGCGCATGGTCGACCTCTACCGCCGGCGCTTCGAGCACTACGGCCACGGCACCGCCGACCAGGCCATCGTGGGTCTCGGCGGCCAGGCGTTCATGCGCCGCAACAGCCAGGACGCGATCCGGGAGTTCCGCCCCTACTTCGACAACGCCCCGGTCTACGGCCACGGCCCGGCGCTCGAGGACTTCATGCGCGAGACGCCGCTCTCCGTGGGCTCGCCGCAGCAGGTCATCGAGCGGACGCTGTCGTTCCGCGCGTACGCCGGTGACTACCAGCGCCAGCTGTTCTTGATGGACCACGCCGGCCTGCCGCTGAAGACGGTCCTCGAGCAGCTGGACCTCCTCGGTGAGGAGGTCGTCCCGGTCCTGCGTCGAGAGTTCGCCGCCCTCAAGCCGGCCCACGTCCCCGACGCCCCGACCCATGGCACGTTGGTTGAGGAGGCACGCCTGCGCCGTCTCGCAACCAGTGCCACCCCGGCCGAGGGGGGCCCGTCCGCGCTGGTTGAGGAGGGCCGCCATGCCCGTCTCGAAACCGAGGGGACCCGCTCATGACCTCGATCGTGGTGATCTCCGCCGGCCTCTCGGTCCCCTCGAGCACTCGCCTCCTCGCCGACTCCCTGGGTCAGGCAGCCCAGCGCTGGCTCGCCGCCCACGGGCAGGACTCCACCGTGGACGTGGTCGAGCTGCGCGACCTCGCCCACCTGATCACCGACAACGCCCTCACCGGCTTCCCCACCGGCGCCCTCGCCGAAGCCGTACGACGCGTGGCGGAGGCCGACGCGATCGTCGCGGTGACACCGGTCTACGCCGGCTCGTACTCCGGGCTGTTCAAGATGCTCTTCGACGTGCTCGACGACGGCCTGCTCGAGGGCAAGCCCGTGCTCATAGCCGCCACGGCGGGCACGGCCCGGCACTCGCTGGTGCTGGAGTTCGCGCTGCGTCCGCTCTTCGCCTACCTCCGCGCCGACGTCGTACCGACCGCGGTCTTCGCTGCGAGCTCCGACTTCGGGTCCACCGGCACCGGCCTCGGCGGCGGCTCGCTGTCCACCCGCATCGACCGCGCCGCCGGCGAGCTCGCCGACAAGGTCCTCCGCCGCGGCACCACCCTCCCCGACGACCCGTTCACCGACCCGACGCCCTTCGAGGACCTGCTGGGCAACGGCCAGGCCTGACCGACATCGTCCCGACCGGGTGATGGCGTAGCGAGTCGCCACCGGGCAGGCTCGGGGTTGTGATCGATCCCCTGCAGCTCCTCGTCGTCGACCCGGTGCCGTGGGCGCGTTCGCAGATGGCGTTCACCCTCGCCTTCCACATCATCCTGGTGCCGCTCGGCGTGTCCTGGGCGTTCATGACGCTGATCGCCAACTACCGCGCGCTCAAGCACGATGACGCCGACGCCCTGCTGCTCGCGCAGCGGTGGTCGAAGTACATGGCGGTGACGTTCGCGGTGGGTGCGGTGACCGGCACCGTGCTGAGCTTCGAGTTCGGGCTGCTCTGGCCGAAGTTCATGGGCCAGTGGGGCGCGGCGTTCGGGGTGCCGTTCGGCTTCGAGGGGATCTTCTTCTTCACCGAGGCGATCTTCGTGGCGATCTACATCTACGGCTGGAAGCGGATGCGTCCGTGGGCGCACTTCTGGACCGGCGTCCCGATCGTGCTGGCCGGCATCTTCGGGGCGATCTCCGTCGTCGCCGCCAACTCCTGGATGAACGCGCCCTCCGGCTTCACCCTCGACTCCTCCGGCAAAGTCGTCGACGTCGACCCGGTCGCGGTGATCTTCAACAAGGCGATGCCGCTCGAGGCCGCGCACATGCTGGTCGCGGCGTACCTCGTCGGCGGCTTCATGATCGCCTCCGTGTACGCCGCGGCGATGCTCAAGGGGCGCCACGACCGCTACCACCGGTTGGGTTTCGTGATCGCCTTCACCGTCGCGGCCATCGCCACCCCGGTCCAGATGGGTGTCGGCGACGCGCTGGCGCGCTGGGTGTACAACGACCAGCCGGTGAAGTTCGCTGCCATCGAGCTGGTGCCCCAGACCGCCAGCGACGTCCCCGAGACGCTGCTCGGCCGGCTCAACTCCCAGGGCAAGGTGCAGGGCGGCATCCCGATCCCCGGCCTCGCCTCGATCCTCTCCGACCCGAGCACCGGGAAGTCGACGGTCGTCCAGGGGCTCGACACCGTGCCGACCAGCGACCGCCCGACCATCTCCGAGGTCAACGTGGTCCACCTCTCGTGGGACATCATGGTCGGCCTCGGCACGCTCCTGTTCCTGCTCTCGGCCTGGTACGGCGCGACCTGGGCCCTGCGACGGCGGATGCCCACCAGCCGGGTCTTCCTGTCGATCGCCTCCGCCGCCGGCGTCCTCGCCGTGATCACCATGGAGGCCGGGTGGGTCGTCACCGAGGTGGGCCGCCAGCCCTGGATCGTCTACCACCAGATGAAGGTCGAGGACGCCGCGACCGCCAACACCGGCGTCTGGATCACCTTCATCGTGGTCACCCTGCTCTACCTCGCCCTCGGCGTGACCGCGATCCTCGTCCTGCGGGGGATGGGCCGCCGGTTCCGGCGAGCCGGCGGCTTCGCCGAGGCCGAGGGCCCGTATGCACCGTCAGGTGACGCACCGCTGAACGAGGAGGCGACCCGATGAGCGACCTCGTCGCGGTGGTCCTGCTGCTCGGGCTCACGGCGTACGCCGTGCTGGGCGGCGCCGACTTCGGCGCGGGCTTCTGGGACCTGACGGCCGGCAGCCCCGAGCGCGGGGCCCGACCCCGCGCTCTGATCGAGCACTCGATCGGGCCGGTCTGGGAGGCCAACCACGTCTGGCTGATCTTCGTCTTCGTCGTCACATGGACCGCGTTCTCCGAGGCCTACGCCTCGATCATGCTCACCCTGTTCGTGCCGCTGACGCTGGCTGCCCTCGGGATCGTCTTCCGCGGCGCGAGCTTCGCGTTCCGCAAGTCCGTGGTCACGCTCCGCAACCGGCGGCTCTTCGGCGCTGCCTTCGCCGCGTCGTCCGTGCTCGTCCCGTTCTTCCTGGGCACCGTCGCCGGCGGGATCGCCTCCGGTCGGGTCCCGGCCGGTGGCCAGGCCGGCGACTGGCTCGACAGCTGGCTGAACCCGACCTCGATCGTCACCGGAGTCCTCGCCGTGGTGGCGGTCGCCTACCTGGCCGCGGTCTACCTGGTCTGGGAGGCCCGTCGCGAAGGTGATGCCGACCTGACCGAGTACTTCCGCCGGCGCGCGGTGGTGTCCGCAGTCGTGGTCGCGGTCGTCGCGGCCATCGGGATGGTCGTGCTGCACAGCGACGCGCCGTACGTCTTCGACGGCATGACCGGTCGCGCGCTGCCGGTGGTCGTCGTCGGCGTCCTGTGCGGTCTCGGCGCCCTGGTGCTGCTGGCCCGCGACGCTGCCCGGGGAGCGCGCGTGCTCGCCGTCCTCGCCGTCGCCGGCATCGTGATCGCCTGGGGCGTCGCGCAGTGGCCCTACCTGCTGCCCGAGTCGCTCACCGTCTCCGACGCCGCCGCGCCGACCGGCACCCTCCAGGCCCTCGTCGTCATCGTCCTGCTCGCGGCGGTGGTCGTCGGCCCGGCGTTCGTGCTGCTCTACGTCCTCGACCAGCGCAGCCTCCTCCCGGAGGAAGGCGTGCCCGACGCCGCCGATCGGACGACCGGGCCCGCGGCCTGAGGTTCATCTCGTTGGGGTGATGCCACCCGACCCCCACGGTCGGAGGGTGGAGGTACGGCGACGCGTTGGCTCGCCGATCACCAGCACGCCGATCACCAGCACGCCGATCACCACCACGCAAGGACAAGCGCCGTGAGCCCGAGCACCTCGCCCTTCCCGCCGATCGCCGACTACGGGTTCCTGTCGGACTGCCACACCGGAGCACTGGTCGCCCCCGACGGCTCGGTCGACTGGCTGTGCCTGCCGGGGTTCGACTCGGCCAGCGTCTTCGGAAACATCCTCGACCGGGGCGCCGGGGCCTTCCGGTTCGGCCCCTTCGGCATCAACGTGCCGACAGCCCGCACCTACGTGCCGGGCACCAATGTGCTGACCACGACCTGGCACACCCCGGGCGGCTGGCTCCTCGTCCACGACGCACTCGTGGTCGAACCGCGCCGAGGCGCGGACACGATCACGCCACACACCCGACCGCCGGCCGACGACGACGCCGCCCATCTGCTGGTACGCACCGTGGAGTGTCTCGACGGGACGGTCGAGGTGGAGCTCGTGTGCGAGCCGGTGTTCGACTACGGCCGAGTGGAGGCGACGTGGGAGCTCGCCGACGACGAGGGTCACCTGGCGGATGCGGCCGACGCCACCGGCCCGGTGTTCCGGCTCAGCACCGACATGCTGATCGGCATCGAGGGCGGCTCCGCTCGCGCTCGACACGTCCTGTCGAAGGGCGACACGGCGTACTGCGCACTGTCCTGGGCCGAAGGGCTCGGGGGACCCGCCGATGCGGCCGAGGCCACGGCGCACATCGACGCCACGATCCTGTTCTGGCGGAACTGGCTGGCTCGCGCCCGGATCCCCGACCACGCGCTGCGGCATCCGATCGAGCGGTCGGCCCTGACCATCAAGGGGCTGACCTACATGCCGACCGGTGCGACCGTGGCGGCACTGACCACGTCGCTGCCGGAGACGCCCGGCGGGGAACGCAACTGGGACTACCGCTACACCTGGATGCGCGACACCACCTTCACCCTCCAGGCGCTGCACTACCTCAACCTCGACTGGGAAGCCGACGAGTTCATGCAGTTCGTGGCGGACCTGGAGCCGAACTCCGACGGCGGCCTCCAGATCATGTACGGCATCGACGGCCGCCGCGACCTCACCGAGACCCTCCGAGAGGAGCTGTCGGGGTACGAGGGCGCGCACCCGGTTCGCCTCGGGAACGGCGCTTTCGACCAGCGGCAGAACGACGTGTTCGGCGCCGTGCTCGACTCGATCCTGTTGCACACCCGGCGCAGCAAGCACCTGCCCCGGCGGTTGTGGCCCCTCGTGGAGTCGCAGGCAGCGGGCGCGATCGCGGCCTGGCGCGAGCCGGACCAGGGGATCTGGGAGGCACGTGGAAAGCCCCAGCACTACGTGTCGTCCAAGCTGATGTGCTGGGTCGCGCTCGACCGCGCGGCCAAGCTGGCCGCGATCCGCGACGACAGCAAGCTCCAGGAGGAGTGGTCCGGAGTCGCGGACGAGATCAAGGACGACATCCTCGCGCACGGCGTCAGCGACCGCGGGGTCCTCCGCCAGCACTACGACACCGATGCCCTGGACGCCTCGACCCTGCTGGCCCCGCTGTTCGGCTTCCTGCCGGGCAGCGACGAGCGGATCCGCAACACCGTCACCTCCATCGCCGAGGAGCTGACCGAGAACGGGTTCGTCCTGCGCTACCGCACCGACGAGACCGACGACGGCCTGTCCGGCAAGGAGGGCACGTTCTTGATCTGCTCCTTCTGGCTGGTGTCCGCCTTCGGCGCGATCGACGACATGGATCAGGCCAACAGCCTGATGGAGCGGCTGCTCCGGATCTCCTCGCCGCTGGGGCTCTATGCCGAGGAGTTCGAGGTCGAGCGTGCTCGGCATCTCGGGAACTTCCCGCAGGCCTTCTCCCACCTTGCCTTGATCCAGGCCGCCAGCCGGATCGTCCTCACCGATCGGCTGGAGGAGCTGTCGCTGTGAACGTCGTGGACGTCGTGGTTCTCGGGGGCGGACTGGCCGGCGTCGCGTGCGCACACACGCTCGGCGACGAGGGCGTCGACGTCGTGCTCGTCGACCGCAACGACTACCACCAGTTCCAGCCGCTGCTCTACCAGGTGGCCACCTCGCAGCTCCCAGCAGAGGACATCGCCCGGCCGCACCGGACGATCTTCGCGTCCTACCCGACCGTCGAGGTCCGCACCGCCGACGTCCTGGCCGTCGACCCCGCCAGCCGGAGCATGACCCTGGCCGACGGGTCGGTCGTCACGGGCTCGCACCTCGTGGTGGCAGCCGGTGGTCAAGCGGAGTACTTCGGCGTCCCCGGCGCGGCCGAGCACGCCTTCCCCCTCTACTCGGTCGCCGACGCCGAGCGGCTGCGCCTCCACTTCCAGGACCTGGTCGAGGAGGCAGGCGACGACGCCGAGGCACTCGACGACACGCTCGACGTGGTCGTCGTCGGTGGTGGCCCGACCGGGGTGGAGGTGGCCGGCGCCCTGGCCGAGCTCACGAAGGCGCTGGCGGCCATCGGCGACATCCCACGTCCGGGCCGGATCTTCGTGGTGGACCGTGGAAAGGCGCTGCTCGGCGCGTTCTCCGAGAAGTCCCACGCCTACGCCCACAAGAAGCTCGCCAAGCACGGGGCGGAGATCCGG
The DNA here is from genome assembly GCA_963820015.1 of uncultured Actinomycetota bacterium. Taxonomy (GTDB): domain Bacteria; phylum Actinomycetota; class Actinomycetes; order Propionibacteriales; family Nocardioidaceae; genus Nocardioides. The sequence continues at coordinate 646,363 of CAWFYO010000014.1, forward strand.
CTCCAGACCGGTGTCGCGTCGGTGCACGCCGACCGAGTGGAGCTCGACGACGGCACGACGATCCCGACGCGGACCGTCGTCTGGGGAGGCGGTGAGTCGGCGGCCGCCATCGTCGCGTCGAGCGGGCTGCCGACCGGGCGCGGTGGCCGGGTCGACGTACGACCCGACCTGACCGTCGAGGGGTTCCCAGGCGTGTACGCCGTCGGCGACGTCGCCAACATCCCCGCCAGCAGCGGTACGACGCTCCCCCAGCTCGGCTCGGTCGCCCAGCAGGCCGGCGCCTGGGCGGCGCGGAACATCCTGCGCGAGCGCAACGGCGAGCCGCCCAAGCCCTTCCACTACAAGGACAAGGGCATCATGGCGATGATCGGCCGAAACGCTGCCGTCGCCGAGGTCGGCAAGCGACGCCACGAGGTGGAGGGTCCGATCGCCTTCGCCGCCTGGCTGGGTGTGCACGCGACGCTGCTCAGCGGCGCGCACAACCGTACCGATGCCTTCCTCACCTGGGCCTGGGACTACTTCGATCGCGACCACGCCGCGACCGTCGAGGCCTCCACCACCCCGCAGCGCATCGCCTGGGGCGACCGCGAGAGCGACGTCCCCCACATCTTGCTGGACGAACCAGCCAGTACCCACTCACAGGCGCACGTCCACGAAGGGACCACGACATGACCGACCGGGACCTGAGCGACCGGGACATCAGCGACCACTACGACGTCGTCATCATCGGCTCGGGGGCCGGCGGCGGCACGTTGGCCCACCGGCTGGCGCCGTCCGGCAAGCGGGTCCTGATCCTGGAGCGTGGCGACTGGCTGCCGCGCGAACTGGAGAACTGGGACGCCACCGCGGTGTTCGTCGACAACCGCTACGTGTCGCCCGACCAGTGGTTCGACGCGAAGGGGCACGCCTTCCAGCCGCAGGTGCACTACTTCGTCGGCGGAGCCACCAAGTTCTACGGCGCCGCCCTCTACCGGCTGCGCCAGCGCGACTTCGGCGAGCTCAAGCACCACGGTGGCATCTCGCCGGCGTGGCCGATCGACTACAGCGTGCTCGAGCCCTACTACACCCAGGCCGAGGAGCTCTACCAGGTGCACGGCGCCCGGGGCGAGGACCCGACCGAGCCGCCCGCGTCCGCGCCGTACCCCTTCCCGCCGGTCTCGCACGAGCCGCGCATCCAGCGTCTCTTCGACGACCTGACCCAGGTCGGACTCCACCCCTTCCACTCCCCCTCGGGCATCATGCTGAACGAGGCGGAGCCCGCTTTCAGCCCCTGCATCCGCTGTGCCACGTGCGACGGGTTCGCCTGCCTCGTGCACGCGAAGAGCGATGCCGAGGTGATCGCCGTACGACCGGCGATCGAGCACGACAACGTCCACCTGGTCCGCAACGCCGTCGTACGCCGGCTCGAGACCGACGAGGCGGGTCGCACCGTCACGTCGGTCGTCGCCGACGTTGGCGGCGAGGAGCAGCGCTTCTCGGGCGACATCGTCGTCGTCTCTGCAGGCGCGGCGAACTCGGCGAAGCTGTTGCTCGCCAGCGCCAACGACCGTCACCCCCACGGCTTGGCGAACGGCTCGGACCAGGTGGGTCGCAACTACGTCTTCCACAACAGCCGTGCGTTCCTCGCGGTGTCGACGGAGCCCAACGACACCAGGTTCCAGAAGACGCTCGGGCTCAACGACTACTACTTCGGCGACGCCGACTTCGACTTCCCGATGGGCAACGTGCAGATGGTCGGCAAGTCGTCGGCCCCGATGTACCGCGGTGAGAAGCCGCTCGAGACCAAGCTGGCGCCCAACCTGGCGCTCGAGGACGTCGCCAGGCACGCCGTCGACTTCTGGCTGTCGGTCGAGGACCTCCCCGTCCCCGACAACCGGGTCACCCTCGACGGCGACGGCAACGTCGTCCTCCGCTACACGCCCAACAACCAGGAGCCGATGGAGCAGCTCTACCACCGGGTGAAGAAGCACCTGAGCCACCTCGGCATGCACCCACACCACCTGATCCCGCGCGACGTCTACATGAAGAACGACATCCCGGTGGCCGGGTGCGCGCACCAGGCCGGCACCGTGCGGTTCGGCAGCGACCCGGCCACGTCGGTGCTCGACACCGACTGCAAGGCGCACGAGGTCGACAACCTCTACGTCGTGGACACCAGCTTCTTCCCGAGCATCGGCGCGGTGAACCCGGCGCTCACCGCCATGGCGAACGCCCTTCGCGTGGGTGACCACCTGCTGGAGCGGCTTGGCTAGTCGGCGAACAGGGGCTAGGCGAGCCCGAGCTCCTTGATCCGCTCGACCGCCTCGGCGCGCGACGACGCACCGAGCTTGCGGTACACCGATCCGGCGTGGGTCTTCACCGTGTGCCGTGAGATGAACAGCCGCTCGCCGATCTCGGGGTAGGTCAGGTGGGTGGGCAGCAGCGGGACCAGCCGGAGCTCCGCGGCGGTGAGGGTCGAGGCCCCGACGGGGGTGGCCTCGGTGATCTGAGCGACTCGCTCGCCCAGCTGTCGGGTCGCGGTCGCGAGGGTCCCGAGGTCGGGTCGTTGCTGGAGGATCCCCCGCGCCTGTTCCAAGGTGGCCCGCGCCCCCTCGGGGTCGACAAGCGCCAGGTAGGCACGGGCCAGCTCCAGCAACGCCTGCACCGACACCACCGGCAGGGCTGAGGTGAGAAGAGGTCGGAGCCGCGCCCCGCGCCGGGCCAGCTCACGGGCCTCCGCCATGTCGCCCCGGTGGGCGGCGGCGCGAGCCCCGGCGGCGAAGACGAGCGCGCTGGTCCAGTACTCGGCGTACGGTCCGCGTGCGACCAGCTCGAGGGCGTGCGCGATCAACGTCTCGGCCGCCGTCCAGTCGCCACGTTCGACGGCGACCTCGAACTGCTCGGCCAGGACCAGCGCGGTCAGCGGGGTCTCGATGCTCGTGCCGAGGTCGTAGGCGTGAGCGAGGCAGGCATCGGCGCGGTCGAGGTCACCCTCGAGCAGGTAGGACAGCCCCTCGGCGTACACCATCGTGGCGCGGTAGGGGCTGGCCGGCCCGAGCCCGCGTAGGGCCTCCTCCGCGTCGGCACGCATCGCCACGATGCCGTCACGACAGAGGTTGGCGCGCAGGTAGGCCATCGTGCCCTCGACGGTGTCACCGTCCGGGAGGACACCGTGCGCCGGCAGCGACTCCGCGACCGCGGCCCATCGCTCGGCGTCACCGGGGCGGCCCAGGAGGGCAAAGATCAAGGCGCCGTGGGCGATCATCGCCGGCGTGTGCGGAGCCGGCGAGCGGCGGCCGAGCTGCTCCATCCACTGCAGCACGGTGTCGATCTGGCCGCTCGCCCACACCTGCTGCATGGCCGCCAGCACCAGCCTGCCGAAGCCTTCGGCGTCGCCCCCGAGGTAGGCGTGGTCGATCGCGCGCTCCAGGTCGCCGTTCTCCTGGTACCACACCGCCGCCCGCGCGTGGAGGCGCGAGGCCCGGCCGGCGCTGCGGGCACCCAGCTCGGCCTGCAGCGCCTGCCGGAGGAGGGGGTGGGACCGGTACCACTCGTCCTGGCTGCCGAGCGGTACCACGAGCAGGTTGTGGCGGCGCAGCCGGTCGAGCAGCCGGGTGGCCGACGAGCCGCCCACGACCGCGTCGGCCAGCGGGCCGCTGACCTGGTCGAGGATCGACGTCCGGACCAGGAGGTTGCGCTCGGCCGCCGGCAGGCGGTCGAGCACCTCGGCCCGGAGGTAGTCGTGCATCGACCGGTCGGTGCCGGAGAACGGCCGCTTCGGGGTCACCTCGCCGTTCTCGATCGCGCGCGCCGCCAGGTAGAGCGCAGCCGGCCAGCCCTCCGTCAGCCAGACCAGCTCCGAGATCCGCGGCCCCGGGATCTCGACGCCGACGCCGGCCAGCAGGTCGGCTGCCTCGGCGCGCGACATCGCCAGGTCGGTCGGGCCGAGCTCGAGCAGACGGCGCTCCACCCTCAGCCGCGAGGCGGGGATCGGCAGCTCCTCGCGGGAGGCCAGCACCAGCGTCCAGCCCAGGGGCACGGTGCGGGCGAAGGCCGCGAGCGAGCGCTGGGTCTCGGGGTTGGTCAGCGTCTCGACCTGGTCGAGCACCATCGCGATGGTCCGGCCGGCGCCCTTCGCCTCCAGCCGGAGGCGGGCGACGATCGCGGCGCCGTCCTCGGGCTGGGTCAGGGGCGGCGCAACGTCGGTCAGGGGCACCCGGCTGCGCAGGGCGTCCGACACCGCCGTCCACAGTGCGCCGGGGTTGTCGTCGATCTCGTCGCAGGCGACCCAACCCACCCGGGCACCGCGGCGTTCTGCCCAGTCGGACAGCAGCGTCGTCTTGCCGTAGCCGGCCGGCGCGGTCACCGCGATCACCTGCTCGCGGGCGTCCAGCAGCCGGTTCAGCAGCGCCGTGCGCTCGACGACGGCAGGAGCCAGCTCGCCCGAGCCCTCTGCGACCGGAGCGGCCCTGACGGGCGACGGACCGGACGGGGACAGAAGCGTGCGCGCCGGAGCGACCCCGTCTTCCTCCCCCTGCACGTCAGGAACGCTACGCCCCACCCATCGCCGGGAGCCAGGGTGTTCAGGTTCCGGTCACACTCTGTTCACTCGGGGACGTTCACTCGGGGACGTTCACTCGGGGACGTTCACTCGGGGACGTTCACTCGGGGAGGTTCACTCGGGAAGCCAGGGCGTGTGCCAGCCACCGAACCCGGCGGTGATCTCGTCACCGGCGTCCGGCCCCCACGTGCCCGGGGCATAGGGGTGGACCGCAGGCGGGGCGTTCAGGAGCGGCTGCATCACCCGCCAGGTCTCCTCGATGCCGTCCTGACGGCTGAACCTGGTGCTGTCGCCGACCATCGCGGCGTGCAGGAGCACCTCGTACGGCGTCGCGCCCTCGCCGCCCTCCTCCGAGAACTCCATGTCGAGCTCGATCGGGCCGATCCGGCCGAGGTCGGTACGACGGGCGTCGACCTGGAACCGGATCCCGGTGGACGGGTCGAGCTTGATCACGAGCTGGTTGGGCTCGGGGCTGTGCCGGTCGGGCCAGAAGCCCAGCTTCGGCGGGCGCTTGAAGACCAGCCGCAGCTCGGTCTGGGTCACAGGGAGCCGCTTGCCGGTACGGATGAAGAAGGGGACCCCGGCCCAGCGCCAGTTCTCGATGTCGAGCCGGAGCGCGGCGTAGGTCTCCGTGGTCGAGCCTGCCCCGACCCCCTTGATGTCCTGGTAGCCGTCGTACTGTCCGCGGACGTAGTGGGCGGGGTCGGCCTCGACGACCGCGCGGAAGAGCGCGACCTGCGACTCCTTCACCGTGGCCAGGTCGCCGCGCGACGGCGGCTCCATCGCGGCGGCCGCGACCAGCTGCATCAGGTGGTTGACCACGACGTCGCGCAGGGCGCCGACCGGGTCGTAGAAGCTGCCGCGGTCATCGACGCCGAAGTCCTCGGCCATCGTGATCTGGACGCTGTCGAGGTAGTTGCGGCTCCAGACCGGCTCGAGGATCGCATTGGCGAAGCGGAGGTGGAGGATCTCCTCCAGGCCCATCTTCCCGAGGTAGTGGTCGATCCGGAACAGCTGCGACTCGTCGACGTACTGGTGGAGGTCGTGAGCGAGGGAGCGTGCGGACTGCTGGTCGTGGCCGAACGGCTTCTCGATGACGAACCGGGCCCCTTTGCTCAGCCCCGCGTTGGCGAGTCCCGCCACCACCTTGCCGAAGAGGAACGGCGGGATCTCGAGGTAGTAGACGGGGGTCTGCGCCCCCTTGATCGCTGTGCCGACGCGCTCGTACGTCGCGGGGTCGGCGAAGTCGCCGGCGACGTAGGACAGCCGGCCGGTGAACCGCGCGAAGATCTCCTCGTCGATCTGCTCGCCGGTGCCCTCGATCGAGGTGCGAGCTCGGTCGACGAGCTGGTCCATGGTCCAGTCGTCCACCGCGACGCCCACGATCGGGCAGTCGAGCAGGCCGCGGGCCTCCAGCCGGTAGAGGGACCGGAAGGTCATCACCCTCGCCAGGTCGCCGGTGATCCCGAAGACCACGAAGACGTCAGCGGGGCGCGGGGTGGTGCTCTCGGCGGTCGGTGTCATGGGCTCTCCCTCTCTCACCGGTCCACGATGCCGAGCGGACCGCGTGTGCGTATCGCCCGGGTGGGGTGAATCCGCCCGGGCGTCACCCGTCGGTCGAGCCTGTCGAGACCACCGATCCTGTCGAGACCACGGCTCAGCGGGCCGGGTTGGCCATGCTGTCGATGACCGCGGTCACCGCGAGGATCAGGCTCGGCTCCACGCCGGACTCGACCTCGACGCCGTAGGTGTCGGCGACCCGGAACCACTTCTTGGAGACCTCGGCGACCTTGTCGCCGTCGCGCTCGATCTTGTACTCGTGCTCGACGATGTTGCCCTTGGCCTCCATGTCGGAGCCGTTCTCGACCTTGATCTCGAACCGGTCGCGTAGCGGTGTGATGAGGGCCTTCTTCACGGTGGCGACCTGATGGCCGTTGCCGTCCTCGATCTCCATGGTGTCCCGGATGTGGAGCATCTTCGACTGGATCTTGTAGAGCTCGTGGCCGCCGGTGTCCTCGAAGATCAGCGTCTCCCGCACCCGCAGCGCCTTGCCGTCGATCTTGTACGCCCGGTTGCCCTGGCTGTCCTGGATCCAGTAGTCGTCGCCGATGGACACGAGCTTCTGCCGCATCTGGTACGTCGTGACTCCACGCCGCTCGTCGCGTCGCTCCTGGTGCCGATCCCGCAAACCCATGACGCCTCCCTGGCTCGTCCGAGACTCCGGGTCCAGTCAAGCCGGGCGTGGGTCGCTGCTCATCACCCGGCCGGGGTGAGCCCACGGCGTGCGAGAGGAGGGGCTTATACGCGATTCCGGTGGCAAGGTCTAGAGGTCCGGGTCATCGATTTTCCGGAGCTGTCGGATTAGTTTGTACGGAATCCGTCGGAACGGGGGAGTCTGGCCCTGGCGACGACGTAGGGAGGCGCTCCGGTGGCTTACGCAGCCACCGGGCGCTTTTTCCTCGGCCGCTCTGGCGTTGCCCCCCGATCCCCCGCTCCCTGGCGTCGTCCGGGTGTGCGCAGACCTCGCCGCCCGCTTCTGGGCCGGCGTCCCTGGGGTGGGAGTCGACCGGCGACCCCTCTCCAGCCGTCGGGTCCGCCGGGGGGAACCCCGGCGGACCCGACTCGTTCGCGCGTGGCGTCGCTGGTGTCAGCGACCCATGTGCAGCACGAAGGTCCGAACGACCTTGCCGCGCTTCAGGATCTGCACCCTGTGCTTGCCCGTGCCCCGGGCGAAGCGGAACTTCACCGTCGCGTCAGCATCGGCGTTCATCGTGGCCCGGTAGATCCCGTGGCCGTTGTCGATGACCTTGAAGGTCAGCCTCGTGCCCTGCTTCTCGTTGGCGCCCAACGCGTCGGTGGCGAAGTGGATCCGCAGGTCGTCGCGGCGCGGTAGTCCGTCCGGGTCGCGGTGACGGTGCCGGTCACCGGCACGATGGTCACGTCCGGGGCCGGCGCCTCGTTGGTGAACTGGTAGTCGGTGTCGCCGACCTGGATGTCGTGGATGACACCGTCACCCTGGATGCCCGAGCCGAGCGAGAAGCCCGCGGCGTACAGCCGGGCGTTCGGGAGAACCGCCTGCCACTCGGCGAGCGTGCCGTGGCAGTCCGAACCGGACCCTCCGCTCGTCTGGGGGCACAGGTCGTGGTGCTGCTTGTAGAAGCTGCTGCCCGACGTCATCCAGTAGTCGTTGCCGTACACCGGCTCGCCCACCAGCAGGTTGTAGGCGTCGCCCGTCGTGGTCGGGTCGCCGTCGGCGTCGAACACGAGCTGCGAGCCGGGCTGCGGACTCGTGCCGTACCAGGTCAGCGAGGCCGAGCTCGGCAGCCCCTGCGCCGGGACTGCGAAGTACTCCGCGGCCTTGGCGTTGGTCGTCGCGTCGTCGGTCCAGACGTGCAGACCGTCCTTGAGGAAGTCCACGTGGCCCGCGCTGCGCGTGTCGGACAGGGCCGCCACGAACTGCCCGGGACGGATCATCACGGTTTGGCTGCTCGCGGCGTTGGCGGCCGGAGAGAGCGAGACCAGGGCCGCGCCGTCGCCCTGACCACCGCCTACGCCTCGGTCTCCTCCGTGATCGGGACCTTCCTGGGGCCCGAGGCCGCCTATGCCGCCATCGGAGGCGTGCTCGTGGTCGTCGCACCTGTGCTCGCCGGTCGGCTGGTCCGCCATCTGCGGCACCAGAACGACGAGCTCACCCGGCTGACCGCCGAGCTCCGGGCAGAACGCGCCCGCGTCGAGGAGGCCGCGGTGGGGGCCGAGCGCGCCCGCATCGCCCAGGAGCTGCACGACGTCGTCGGGCACGAGGTCACCCTGATCGCGATCCAGGCCGAGGCGGCCACCGCCGCGCTCGGCATCGACCCGGCGCGCGCGACCGAGCCGGTCGAGGCGATCCGGTCGACGGCCCACCGCACCCTGGCGGAGATCCGCTCGGTCCTCGACGTGCTGGCGCCGCACGACGACCACTCCGAGGAGGACCTCGCCGCCCTGGCCGAGCGCGCCCGCACGGCGGGCATCCCCAACACGCTGACCGAGACCGGCCCACCTGTTCGGGACGAGGCGCCGTCGCTCGCCGTCCGGCGCATCGTGCGCGAGTGCCTCACCAACGCCGGCCGCCACGTTCCGGGCGAAGCTGTCTCGATCCTGGTGACCTGGGACCCCGCGGCGGTCTGCGTCGAGTCGACAAACCGGACGACTGCCTCGGCCGCGCCTGTGCCCGGGCGCGGGCTGACGGGCATACGACATCGGGCCGAGCTGCTCGGCGGCAGCTTCTCCGCCTCGGTCGCCGACGGCGCGTTCACGGTGCGGGTCCGGATCCCCCCGGAGGGCAGCGATGACGCGGGTCCTGATCGTCGACGACCAGGCCCTGGTCCGCAACGGCCTGCGGATGATCCTCGAGCTCGGTGGGATCGAGGTCGCCGGCGAAGCAGCCGACGGTCTCTCCGCCGTCTCCGCGGCCGCCGGCCTGGCCCCCGACGTCATCTTGATGGACGTCCGGATGCCCGGCATCGACGGCGTCGAGGCCACCCGCCGGATCGTGGCCTCCTCCTCGCCGGCGCGGATCATCGCGCTGACGACCTTCGACGTCGACCAGCACGTCGTCGACATGCTCCGCGCGGGTGCCGTCGGCTTCCTGCTGAAGGACGTCACCTCGGACTCCCTGCTCGAAGCGGTACGCCGCGCGGCCGCAGGCGACCCGGTCATCGCACCCGCCGTCCTCGCCCGGATGATGGACCACTTCTCCCAGCGGCCGCCCGCGCCGGTGCGGCTGCCTGCCGGGTTCGACGAGCTGAGCGAGCGCGAGCGCGAGGTCCTCGCCCTGATCGGCGCGGGCCGGTCCAACACCGAGATCGCCGAGGACCTCTTCATCAGCATGGCGACGGTCAAGACGCACGTGCGCCACATCTTCGCCAAGCTCGACCTCCGCGACCGCGCCCAGGCCGTCGTCGCCGCCCGCGACGCCGGGCTGGGAACCTCCTGAGCGGCCGCCGCCGGTCACTCAGCGCGCCGCGAAGAGCCCGGCGACGCCCACGGCATACCGCAGGCGTACGACAGGCTCTCAGAGCCGGTCGAGGAGCTCCTGCTTCTTGGCCGCGAACTCCTCCTCGGTGAGCACCCCGCGGTCTCGCAGTGCCGAGAGCCTCTCCATCGCCTCGAACGGATCCACCCGCTCGCCCTGCTGCTCGGGTGACTTCACATCCTGAGGGGCAGCCTCGATCGCCTGGCGCATGGCGTGGGCCAGCGGTTCGACGTCGGCCTTCACGATCCGGGACACGGCGAGGACGTCCTCGCCGACCTCGAGGTCCACCTCCCCGGTCGACAGTCCGGAGGTAGAGGTGACCTTGGCGATCGATCCGAGCGACCGGTCGAGCGACGGCCGCTCCACCCGGTGCTGGAAGAAGAGGAGCCGGGCATCGGTCAGCACCAGCATCCCTGCGCGGCGCTCGTGCGAGCCCAGGACCAGCAACCGGACGGTCTCGTCCGCCCGCAGGTACGCCGCCACCGGCCGCAGCTCCTCAGGGTCGCGCAACCGCGAGCCGAGGCGGCCTGCGGCCGCGGCCAGGTCGGCGCGCAACCCGCTGAGATCCCTTGCCGGGTCCTTCTTCCGCACCATGCTCCCGATCCTGTCACCGCTGACCGCCGTTCCTCCCGATCGGTGGAGAACCGCCGTTCAGCGGTGGATCGATTGCCCCGGACCGGGATGACCCACCGTCAGGTCTCGCCGTCAGGTCTCGCCGTCAGGTCTCGCCGTCAGGTCTCGCCGTCAGGTCTCGCCGTCAGGTCTCGCCGTCAGGTCTCGCCGCCGATGTCGAACTCGTAGGCCTGGAAGACCAGGTCGGATCCTCGCTGCCGGTGGCCGACCAACCGGCCGAGGAGCTCGGTGCCGAGGCTGCGGACCCGGTCGACGTCGTACTCCGTCGAGGCCGTCACACCGAGCAGCCCCTCGAGAAGTCCGCCGATCTCGGTGTGCTCGCGGGTCAGGCGAGCGACCGCATCCGAGAGCCGCGGCGCCGTCGCGAGCAGGTCGGCGTAGAGACCCTCGTGCCCCTCGGCGAACTCGATGTGGGCACGGAAGTCGGCCGACAGCTCGACGAGCGCGACGTTGACCCGCGCCACCCACCGCGCCTCACCGCTGGGCGCCGGCCCGGCCAGGGCGAGCTCCAGGGCGCTCATCGACTCTCGCAGCTCCGCGCGCTGCCGCCGAAGTGCCTCGAAAGGGGCCTCGTCCGCCGCCCAGCTCGTTGCCATCGACGCCTCCAAGGATCGATGTCCTGACCGGATGTCCTGACCGGGATGTCTTGACCGGGATGTCTTGACCGGGCCGTGCTCGAGCCGCCCGATCTCCGCCCTCCCATCGTCGTGCGGTGACCGCCGACCGGCAAGAGGTCTTAGGGCCCCTTGCCGGCCGCGGCACACCCGGAGTACGCCGTCCGCCGAGGCGGCAGCCGAGGCGGGCGGCAGCCGAGGCGGGCGCCCGCCCCGCGACGTACGGTCGAGGTAGGGAATTCCGTGGATGAGGCGACCGCGCGACGAACGGGGGCTCGGGTGAGCGAGGTTCACGAGGTCAACGACGAAGCCGGGGCTCGGGCCCTGGCCGACCATCTCAATCGAGACGTCCGCCGTCGCCCGGTCGTCGTGGTCACGACGCCTGCGGGGCGAGCCGGGCCCTACATCGAGGCCCAGACGATCGCCGGGGAGCTCGGCGACCTGGGCGAGGTCTACCTCATGGCCACCGGGCCGCACACCTGGGCCTTCTCCCGTGACATGGCCGCCGACACCCAGGTCTACGGCGGAGCCGGCCGGGCCTACCCCGTGGGCCACGAGTGGATCCACGACCTGCGGCGGTCGCCGCTGCGGTTCGCCTTCGACGAAGCCCAGGGGCGTCGCGCCACCGACGAGCTGATCGCCGATGCGCTCGGGATGGCTGCGGCCGCCGGGCTGCTCGACCCGTCCCGCACCCGCGCCCAGCGACGTCGGGCCACCGGGGTCGTCAAGGGCTTCGCCCACCCCGAACGAGCCCTGTTCGACATCGACCGCACCCTGGTGACGGTCATCCCCGAGCTCGTGAGTGCCGGCGTGCCCCTCGAGCGGATGCTCACCAAGGGCATGCCGGTCGAGGGGTGGTACGACCCCGACGGCGTCCGCCTCGATCTCCGCGAGAGTCTGCTGCCCGCCGACGAGTCGCTCGCGACGTACGTCGTGGGTGACGTCGTGCTCGCCCGGGTCGCCGAAGTCGGCCCTACGACTGCTCGACTCGAGCTGCACCCGTCGGTCGTCGTCGAGGTCACCCACGACGACGTGACACCCAACGACCTCGACACCCTCGACTCCCTGATGTCGCCCGGCGAGGTGGTGGCGGCGCGGATCACCGCAGCGGGACCCGCCTGGGGCCTCTACCTCGCCGACGTCGACGACGACGAGCCGGTGACCCCTGCGGTGGCTCTGCTCCCGGGCGGGCCCCCCTGGCTCGAGCCGCCACCCGAGCCGGCGCGAGCGTCGAACGACCTCGCGTCCGCGGAGCGCGCAGAGTTCGCAGAGCCCGGGGCGGTGGTGGCGCGGATCGACCTGGTCGAGCCGGCCGACGTCGCCGAGACGTTCGCCCGGGAGCCGGAGGCTGTGGCACTGGCGCCAGAGGTTGTGGCACTGGCGCCAGAGGTTGTGGCACCGGAGCCGGACGCCATCCCTTCGCGCGCGCCCACGCCTGCCATCCTCGACCGCAAGAAGGCGCAGCAGGTGCCGGCGGTTCCCGCTCCCGACCAGGCGGATCCGGAGATCGCGGCGCGGTCGGCGACCAACCAGCTGCGGTTGACCGTCGACACGCTCCGGGTCGAGCTCCGGACGACGAAGGCCCGGGTCGACCAGCTCGAGAGCGAGCACGCGGCGCTGCTCAACGAACGCAACACGCTGACCCGGCTCCACGCCGAGCAGCAACGCGAGCTCACCCGCGCCCAGGACGAGCTGGCACGGCTGCGTACCAGGCTCCGGCGCGCCTCGAAGGCCCCACACAGCACCACCCGGGTCCTTCCCCGGTTCGCCGACCGCGAGCGCGCCATCCGGTACGCCGTGGAGACGGCCTGGGCCGAGCGCACCCCCGTCGGGGAGCAGCTGGAATCTCCCCTCCCGAGCTTCAGGATCGGCCCCGACTTCCTGGACTCGGTCGAGGAGCTCAGCGGCGTCACGATCGACAAGATCGCCGACGTCGTGTTCGAGGTGGTCACCGGTCGCGCCGACCAGAGCCCGGGACGCGCCGTACGTGCACCGCTCCTCCGACGGCGCCACCTGCTGGCGGGCCGCCCTCCAACGCGGCACACCACAGGCTCGTCGGCTGCACTTCTGGCGCCTCGCCAACCGCGAGATCGAGCTGTCCCGCGTCGTCAAGCACGACGACATGCGCCCCTGAGAGGCTCAGCAACCTAGAGGACCAGCAACCCCTGCCCCGGCTCGAGGACCGGCCCGACATTCCTCTCGAGGGGTATTGCCGGATCGCCGGCCGGCGAGGAGTCTCGCTAGTGAGCTCACGACCGTCAGGGGGCCCGCGATGCCGGGTTGGTACGTGCACATGGACGCCGCTCGTCAGACCGCGGAGCGCCTCCGCGCCGGCCAGGTGCCTCCGGGGCTGGGCGTCGATCCGGCCGACGCCCAGGACCTCGGCGAGCTGTGCCACACCTGGCGCAACTACCTCGCGCTGGGGGCGCTCGGCCCCGACCTCTTCTACATGCTCCCCGACTTCGCCAACACCAAGGGCTGCGTGATCCGGCAGGTCATCCAGTGGGCGCTCGACGTCTGGGAGGAGATCGACGCCGAGTTCATCGCCCGGTGGGAGAAGTGGATCGAGCCGATCAGCACCAACGCCTCCCAGCTCGCCTCGCAGCTGACCGGCGGCCTGTCGGCCCAGCTCGGCCAGATCCTGAACGAGCTGGCGTCGGCGATCATGACGGCGTTCAAGGGGCTGCTCGCCACGATGGGCGACTGGTTCGGCGTGCTCACCTCCGGCCCGCCGCAGGCCTATCCCGACGAGGCGTTCTACTGGAGCGACGTCTTCCACTACCGCAAGACCTACCAGTTCCCCTTCGTGCTCTACCGCCAGGCCCGCGAGGCCCGCGCCAACGCCGCCGACGACGACGCGCGGCAGGACGCCGAGGCTCGGCTGGCCTTCGCCGTCGGGTGGATGAGCCACTGCGCGACCGACGTGACCGGCCACCCGTTCACCAACGCCAAGTGCGGCGGGCCCTACCGCGACCACTGGCAGCGCCACCACTTGGTGGAGAACCACTTCGACTCGCAGAACTACGACGCCACCCACCCCGGCCCGCTGTTCGGCGAGTACGGCACCAGTGCCCTGCACTTCTGGGTCGCCCTCCGCCACCGCGACGACGCGCCGTACGGCGGGCGCGACGACGCCCCGGCGTACGACTACTTCACCGGGTTCCCCGGCTACGACAACGCCGACGGGCCGACGCACGCGGCCGACCGCGCGGCGTACTTCGACCTCGACTCCGGCGAGCTGCCCGACCACCTGACCGACGCGCTGCTCGGCGCCATGGCCGACGTCCACCCGCGCGGGCCGAAGATCCTGACCCAGGACCCGCAGTACTCCGCCGACGACACCTCGGGGCACCCCGACGGCCGGCCCAACGCCGACGCGATGGCGCAGATGTGGGCGATCGTCTACGGCTACCTGAAGATGACCTGCCGCGACGGGCTCTCTCCACGCAAGCCGATGCCGCCCGATGTCTTCACCGACCACTCCTTCCCCACGCCTCCCGGTGGCGGCGGTGGCGGGGTGGACGACGACCCGTCGCGGGGAGCGGACGTCGACGGTGACGACGACTTCAGCCTGGTCGACCTGCTGCTCGCGATCTTCGCCTGGGCGGTCTACATCGCCGAGGTCGCACTCTGGCTGGCCACCGTGCTGCCGGGTCTGATCATCGACATCGCCACCTTCCCGGCGCGCGAGGTCATCTACTGGACAGTCGTCGTCCCGGCGTGGAACCTCTACCTGCTGTCCCGCCGGGCGCTGGTCATGTCGGGGTTCTTGATGCCGAAGCCGGAGGAGGTCGCCCTCGGGCTCACCCGGCTCGGTACGACGGGTGCGTTCAGCATCGCCGACGCGCTCGACGACCCGTTCGGCGTGGGCTCCTCGCCGTTCGTGATCGACGAGCCGTCGGGTCGCTTCTCGGCCACGTCGTCGCACGACCTCGACCCGGCGTACCCGCGCAACGTCGTCCGCGACCACCCCGGCGACGTGTCGCGGCCCGACCTGGTGGGCGCGCTGGGGCTGACGTCGGAGATGCAGTACGCCGGGGACGCGGGCCAGGAGTTCAAGCCCAGCGAGTGGATCGCCCCGTGGCGCTACCCCCTGCGCAACCAGGCCGGGCAGGGCGTGCCGCAGGAGGGCGAGGCCACGCACGCCGGCCCCTATGTCGCCGGCACGGACAGCACCGTGCTGCTCTCCGCCGTCGCCGGAGACGCCATGGCGCGCGACGAGCTGGAGCAGGCCTCCTCGCCGGCCGACACGTTCAGCAGGCTCACCGGCCTCCTCGCCCAGGACCGGCACCTCGGCGCCCCGGTCGACTACTCGACGTACCTGGTCGCCTGCATCCTGCGCGACCGCGACGAGGAGGACTTCGGCGTCCCGGACTTCAACCTCGACGCCGACCGCGGCTACGCCTGGAAGACCTGGGACTGGAGCCGGCACAACCTCGCCCGCAACCCGGCGGACCCAGGGGCGCGCGGTGCCTGGGAGTGCGTGCCGGACTTCACCGCGACCCAGCAGTCGGACTTCAGCTATGCCCAGCCGTGCACGCCGCCACAGCAGTTCCACGCCGACCACGACAACCCGCGCCAGGAGTCCGGCGGCGGACCGCTCGACGCGCAGTGGTACGACCCGCACCTCGACCTGCAGGCGCACTACCTCAGCCGGGTGGACGCCAAGCCACCCGAGCCGTACGGCGACGACCCGTGCAAGGAGCACCCGGGCAAGCCGCACGATCTCGAGACCGGGCTGGACTGGCAGCGCCGCCTCCAGGCGGAGGGTGGGGACCGATGAGCGGCCCGGACCAGGACACGGGGCAGGACACCGGGCAGGACACCGGGCAGGACACGGGGCAGGACACGGGGCAGGACACGGGCCGCGGCACCGACCCCGCCGTCGTCGTCGGGACGGGCAAGGAAGAGCCGGAGTGGCGCGACCCCGACCCCGGCTGGCAGCCCGACCCCGGCCAGGCCGACGAGTGGCGCACGCTGGCCGCCGAGATGGGGCGTGAACGACGCCCACCGCGCGAGCAGGTCTATCCCTACCTGCTGATCCGCGCCGTCGTCGGCGACCGCGGCGTCCGCCCGACCTGGCCGCCGACCCCGTGCTGGGAGTCGCCGGACATCCTCCTGATCGACGCGTCGTACACCGGGCCGTTCGACCCCTCGCAGCTGGTCACCTCGCCCACCGCCGGACGCGCCTATCGCGTCTTCGTGCGGATCTGGAACCTCGGCCTCTTCCCGGCGTACGGCGTGCACGTGAAGGCGTGGGCAGTGAACCCCGGCTTCTTCGGGGCGTTCAACCAGAACGACCCCTACTACCAGCAGCACCTCATCGGCGGCCGTTGGGTCGAGCTGTCCGACCGGACGCGGCCCGGCTGCACGGCGATCGTCGAGCTCGACCAGCCGTGGAAGATCGACCCGTCCGAGGTCGGCCACCACTGCCTGCTCGCCGAGGTCGGCTGCCCGCTCGATCCCTCCGGCGGGCTGCTCCTCTCCAACTCCGACCGGCACGTCGGCCAGCGCAACCTGGACATCCTCACCGGCTCCACCAGCCCGATGATGCTGGTCGGCACGCTCGGCGGTCTCGTGCCCGACGGCTTCACCCTCGAGCTGATGCATGCCGGTCCCGACCTGCTCGGCACCGTCCAGGCCCTCACCGGTGGCAGGCTCGAGGGACGCGACGAGATCACCCTCGCTTCGCCCGAGGAGCTCCGGGTGGGCGTCCTCACGAAGTCCGGCCGCCACCTGCTGACGGCGTTCACCTCCGACAAGCGCTCCGTCCTCGTCCCCACGGAGGGACTCGTGAAGCTCGGCGGCGAGCGGGTGCTCGAACGGCCAGGCGGTCTCCGCCGCTTCCTCGACGAGATCGGCCCGAAGGGCTGGGAGCGCCTCGGCGCGACCGTCACCGAGGTACCCCTCGACGAGGCGCTGGCCGAAGGTCTCGGTCGGCTCGTCGACGCCTCCGCCGACGTCAGTGCCCGCGACCTCGCCGAGCGCCTGGGCGGCCGCGACGGCGCCCTCCACCCCTTGCGGTTCGTGCTCACCGACCCCACCGGCAGCCTCGTCGGCGGCTACACGGTGGTCGTCGGCTGACCTCGAGGCCAGCGGTGGCTGGGTCCTACGTGCGCCGGTGGAAGCGGTAGTCACCCTCGGCTGTGCGACGCGCGTCGTATCGGGGGTCGTGGGCGCGATGGTGGTGCCACGAGCACAAGAGCACGCCATCGGCCAGGTCGCTCCGTCCGCCGCGGGCCCACGGGTCGGTGGCGTGGTGGGCCTCGCACCAGGCAGCAGGGACGGTGCAGCCCTCGGCGCGGCAACGCTGGTCGCGCACGGCCATCGCCTTGCGCTGCGCAGGGGAGAACAAGCGCCGTGAGCGTCCGAGGTCGAGGATCTCGGAGGCGCCGCCGAGCACGACGGGGATGATTCGGGCGGTGCACGCCAGACGTCGTACCTCCCCCGCGCTGGCGGGCTCCTCGCCGACCAGACCAGCGCCGGGCAGCTGGGACTGGAGGGTCTCCAAGCTGATCGTGACGAACAAGGACGTCGCGTCCCCGCCGTGCAGGGGCATCCGGGCCGGGTCTGCGGCCTCGAGGAAGGCGCCGAACGCCTGCGCCGACCGCTGACGCGGTGACACCCGGTCACCCTCGCCCACGCCTCGGTGACGCGGCGAGGTATGGGCCTCGAGATAGGTGCGCAGCCGGTCTGCCACCGCGTCCGGCAGCCGTCCGGTGATCCGGGTCGTCCCGTCGCCGAGCCGACGCAGAGACAAACTGGCGACCGCGGCGGCCTCGTTCCTCGCGCTCCAGCGCTCTGCCCTCGGCCTGGTCGCAGGTGTCAGGGGCGGCGACCTCGAGGATCCGGCGTCCCAACCGGCGCAGCTCTCGCGGTGCGTAGGTCGCGGCGTACTCGATCAGCGCCTCCTCCGCCCGCACCACCGCCTCCGGACCCACCTCCTGAGCCGGCAGCTCCTCCAGGGCGCGTGCGATCACCGACGCCTGGGGCAGGTTCACCGACCCGTCGGCGACCGCCGCGCCCATGCGGGTCCAGCGCCGCTCCAGCGACCGGGCGAGCGCGAGCTCACCGGCACGGTCGCGCGGATCCGTGCGGGTCTCGGCCGCCAGCCAGGTCGCCACACTGTGGTCTGCGGTGGCGTCCGCGACGTCTCCGGCACCGGCCATCACTCGCAGCCGCAGCGCTGTCACCTGGTCGGCGAGCCGGTCGAGGCGTCTCAGAGCGGCCGCCTTCTCGTCGGTCTTCATGAAGTCGGGATCGACTCCCCTGACGTCCTTCAACGCCTGCTCGATCGCATCCGCGCACGCCAGCACGGGGTGAACCCCCACTGGTTGGCGCTCCACGGGACCTCCCCGGCAACATCGACGACGACTCAGATCTCACGCGTCGATGGCAGCGCGCCCGGTGAGCAGGGCGGCCCCGGAAGGCCCGAGACCCCGCCGAAGCCCCAGCTATCAGTATCGCTCCGGCGTACGTCTATTCGAACACACGTTCGAACCAATGTCAACCGCCCTTCCCCAGCAGCCGTCCCCAGCAGGTCGTCAACCGCGACGTACGACTGCCGGCTCCGCGCCACCCACCTTCAGAGGGCGTCCAGCTTGGCGCGCAGTACGTCGCGCTCCCGGTCGTTCGAGCAGAGCCGTACGGCGGTCTCGAGCTCGGCGCGGGCCTCGTCGGTGCGGCCCAGGCGGATCAGCAGTTCGCCGCGGACGCCCGCGAGCAGATGGGAGCCCTCGAGCTCGCCCGACTCGGCGAGCGCGTCGACGAGCGGCAGCGCGGCAGCCGGTCCGCTGGCCATCGACACCGCGACGGCGCGGTTGAGCTCGACGATCGGCGACGGAGCGAGCGAGAGGAGGGCGTCGTACAGCAGGACGATCCGCTCCCAGTCGGTCTCCTCGACGGAGGGTGCGACCGCGTGACACTGGGCGATGGAGGCCTGGAGGCCGTAGGCGCCGAGCCCGCGCCCGACCTGCGCGGCCGCGACCAAGGCGGCGCGCCCGCGGCGGATGGCGGCGCGGTCCCAGCGGCGACGGTCCTGGTCCTCCAGCAGCACCGGCGTCCCGTCATCGCGCACCCGCGCCGGGAAGCGAGCGGCGGTGAGCTCGAGCAGGGCGAGCAGCCCCTGCGTCTCCGGCTCGTCGGGCACCAGCCGGGCCAGGACCCGCGCGAGCCGGATCGCCTCGCGGGCGAGGTCGGTGCGGATCCACTCGCTGCCCGTGGTGGCGCTGGAGCCCTCCGTGAAGATCAGGTAGATCACGCTGAGAACGGCGCTGAGCCGCTGCCGGCGCTCGTCGAGCGGCGGCACCTCGAAGGGCACCTGCGCCGCAGCCAGCGTCTTCTTGGCGCGGGTGATCCGGGCCTGCACCGTCGCGGTCGGGGTGAGGAAGGCGCGCGCGATCTCGTCGCTGGTCAGGCCGCCGAGCACGCGCAGGGTGAGGGCGACGCTCGCCTCCCGCGACAGCACCGGGTGGCAGGAGATGAAGATCAGGGCGAGGACGTCGTCGTCGATCCGCTCGGGGTCGTAGAGCACGTCGTCCTCCTCTCTCTGGGGCGCGGAGCCCGAGGTGCCCTGGCCCTCGTCCAGGTCCGCCGCCATCGCGGCGTACCTCTCGTCGAGCGCCGAACGCCGCCGGAAGGCGTCGATGGCCCGGCGGCGGCCGACGGTGAGCAGCCAGCCGGCGGGGTTGCGGGGTAAGCCGTCGCGCGGCCACGAGACCAGCGCCTCGGCGAGCGCCTCCTGGGCGAGGTCCTCCGCCATCGCGAAGTCCCCCGTGTATCGGGCCAGGCCTCCGACGATCCGCGCCGACTCGATGCGCCAGACGGCCTCGACCGCCTGGCGGCCCTCGTGGCCACCAGGCGGTCCGGGCTGCGCCGACGGCGGGGCGCTCACAGCTGGCCGGTCGACTCCCGCCACGCCCGCTCCTTCTTGACCCACTCGTTGTCCTGGGGGAACTCGTCGAGGCTCGGCACCCGCCTGATCTCGGTCTTCGTGCCGGCGCCGAGCGGGGCCCGCTTGGCCCACTCCACGGCCTCCTCCTTCGAGGCGACGTCGAGGATCCAGAAGCCGTTGAAGAGCTCCTTGGTCTCGCCGTACGGCCCGTCGGTCGCCACCGGCGGCTGCGACGAGAAGTCGACGACGATGCTCTCCTTCGGGTCCTCCAGCCCCTCGGCCGCCACCAGCACCCCGGCCTTGATCAGCTCGTCGTTGTAGCGGCCCATCGAGTCCAGGATCTCGTTGAAGTCGATCTCCTGCCCCGCCGCCATCGCCTCGTCACTGGCCCGCATGATCAGCATGTACTTCATCTTCTTGCTCCTCTGTCCCGGGTCCCTCTGGACCCTCTCATCCGTAGGTCGAACGGCAGAACGCCGGATCGACACCTTGCTCCCTCTGTTGGTCGAGGAGGTCGCGCCACTCCCGCTGGTTGAGGAGGTCGCTCTGCGACCGTCTCGAAACCAAGGCTCAGGACCGCCCCGCCAAGCACCGCGCCACCAGCGGAACGATCACCGCGGCCGCGATCAGGTGCGCCACGACCAGCGTGAACTTCGTCCCCACACTCGCCCCCGCCGACACCAGCGGCGCCCCGAGCGATACGAATGTCAGCACGCTCGCGACGACGGCGTACGTGTACGCCGGCCGCCGGGTCTTCCAGTTGAGCCCCACCGCCAGCGCGGTGCCGAGCACCATGCACATCGCGATCGACGTGGCACACGCCCCCAACGGCAGCGCCATGGTGCTGCTCGGGTCGCCGAACGGGTCCCCGATCTGCAGGTCGACGCCGGCCGCCCTCATCAGCCCGACCCACGCCTCAGCGGCCACCCCCGCGGCGACGGTCGCGCCCAGGTTGACCAGCAACAGCCGCCCGTACGGCGCCCGCGTGGAGGTGGTGGTGTGGGTGGTGGCGGTGTCCAGGGTGGTGGTCATCGTCAATCTCCTCCGGTCTCACGCACCGCCTCTCGGTGCGTCCACCCCCAGGTCGAACTGGCACACCGTTCGATCGACACGAGCGCGAGGAACTTGCGCGATCGGGATCGGGCCCACATCGGGCGAGGGTCATGCGCGGTAGACGTCGCGGCGGTGCTGTACGGCGACGACCAGCACCACGAGCTCTCCTTCGTCGATCCGGTAGATCACGCGGAACTCGCCACGCCTCGCCGAGTACAGCCCCTCGAGAGGCGCTCGGAGGGCTTTCCCGACCCGCCGAGGGTTGTCAGCCAGGGTGGTCCCGATGAATTCCAGGCAGGCCGTGGCGACCGAGGTGGGCAACTGCTCGGAGATGGCACGGCGGGCGGTCCGGGTGTAGACGACCTGGTAGGTCAAGATCCAGCCCGGTGCGCGAGGTCTGCGACGACCTCGTCGTGCGTCGCGACCTCGCCGGTCTCGGCCTCCCGCAAGCCGGCCCGCACGTCGCGGACGAGGTCGGCGTCGGCCAAGATGTCGAGCGTTTCCATCAGGGAGTCGTAGTCGTCGGCGCTGAGCAGCACCGCCGCCCGCTTGCCGTTCCGGGTGATGTCGAACCGCTCGTGGGAGCGCACAGCTGAGTCCACGATCTTGGACAGGTCCTGCCGCACCTCCGCGAGCGGTCTGGTCTCCATGTACATAATTCTAGCGCGATGTTTGGCCCTCTGCTGCAGAGCCACAGCGGATCGAGAGCTCCAGGCATCGCGTACGGACCGGCTCCGCCGCAGCGGCGGCGAGGAGCCGCCAGTGGTCCGCGTGCCGCGGCTGAGTGGAGTGCCCTCGAGCCGCGGAGTACACCTCGGGATCGGTGAGCACGGCCATCAGATGCGGCGCCACGATGGAGGCGCCCTCCGACCCACTGACCTCGACCACGATCAGGGCGGTCTCGCAGCCGCAACTCCGTTCGCCGTGCTCGCCGTCAGACCTTCCTCGACGAGCTCCCGGATCCTGCCCGGCATCTCGGCGCGTGCCCCGCCGTCGTGATGGTGAGGCACGACCTCCGGGACGATGTCGGTCGCGAGCATCGTCGCCTGGCCGGTCGAGAAGCCGAGGGGTAACCGACCCTCGCGACGGCCGCGCGCGATGGCGTCGACCCAGCCCATGTCGTTTCCGTCCGCCACGCGTCGTGACGCCTCGCGGGCGGTCACGAGGTCCACCTCGAGGGGTCGTACGTCGAACATCAGTCCGGGTTCGGCACTGATGGGGACCACCCGGCCGAGCACCCGGACACCCCGCTGGCGCTCGACCATCGCTCCTACGTTGAGCACCTCCAGACGATCCCCGCCGGCCAGCTCGGTGACCCGAAGCCGGTCGTCCACGACGTCGTCCACGGTGAATCCGCGCATTGCGCTAGGGAACCACTCGGCCAGCTGGTCACAGCGGTCCAGCAGGCCCTGACCGGCGCGGGCTTCCATGAAGTCGAGCAGGCCGCCGTACTCGTAGACCGCCAGCTGCTCACAGATCCAGTCACCGGCTGCGAGCCGAGTGCCGAACTCGCGCTGTGCCAACCCCATGGGTCGCTGCGGGTCGAGGTCGAGGTATGCGGCGAGCCAGGTGGTCTTCACGACATCGTCGGTGCGTGGGTCGGCGTTGGCCAGGAGCCAGCGATAGGCCTGGTCACGCGCCCACCGGGAGTACACCCATGGCGGCGCGTCGGCACCGAGTCCGACCAGCTCCTGGAGGTGGGCGACGTGCAGCGACCCGACGACGTACGGCGTGCGCAGCCGGTACTTCAACGCCGACCTGGCGTCGCCCCGAGCCTCGGCATCGAGGCACCGATCGAAGTCGAGGAGGTCCTCTGCGGTGGTCAGCTCCTCGAGCTGTTCAGCGAGTCTGGTGGGGTCGAGGTCCCAGCACTCATGTCCTGGCTCCACCCGGGGCGAGCGCCGGCTCGATCGGCGAGGAGGGCGACGGGACCGGCGGCGGCGTGACTTGGGCATCCACCCAGGCTGCTCCGAGGGGAGTCGCCGGCGCCACGCCCTCCCGCTCGGCTGTGGATAACTTCGGTCGTCCGAGCAACGCTCAGAGGCCGAGTCGCTTGGCGACCTGGTCGCCACCGATCCGACCTACGACGTCGGGCTCACCGACCACCACGAGCACGTCGGTGGCGCGCGACATGCCGACGTACAGCCGCTCTCGAGCCCGGTCACGATCCCCGGCTTCGTTGATGCAGAGCACCACCGCAGCACCCTCGAGGCCCTCGCTGCCGAGCACATGGCCGTAGAAGACATCCTCACCGTCCCAGAAGCTGCGCCAGAAGCCGACATGCCCATGCCGGTCGGTCTGGGCCTGCTGCTCGGGGTGGCGGTGGCCGGTGGTGAGGAGCGCGATTTGGCCGGCTCCCAGCCGGCGTCGAGCAGTGCTATGACCTCGTCGTCTGCGACCCCGAGTGCCTCGTCCGGGCTCGCGGCGACGAATCGGACGTCCGGCTCGCGCCCACCCCGGTTGTACATCCGGCTGGGCGCGAGCGGCCCGAAACAGCCATGGATCTGCTTGGTGTTGCGCAGGGAGGTGACACCGAAGCGGTGTGTTGTGAAGAGAGGTGGGACGGCCCCTCAAGCACGTCCCACCACTCCCCTTCCGAGAAACTCGGTCAGCTGCAGCCGCTGGTGCTGCCGCAGCCTTCGCAGACGTAGCAGGAGCCGGCGGGGCGCATCTTGGTGCCGCAGGTCATGCAGAGGGGGGAGTCGACCGCCGTGCCGGTGAGCTTCTCCATGAGCTCGGCGGAGGTGTGGGCCTCTCCCGTGTCCCCTTGGTTTCGAGACGGGCGCAGACCGCCCTCCTCAACCAGCGTCCCCTCGACCACGTCCTCCGTGGTTTCGAGACGGGCCTGGCGGCCCTCCTCAACCAGCGGAGACTCCTCGGTGTCCGGGGCGGAGAGGTCGCCGATGACCTCTGACGCGTTGCCGACCTCGGTGTCCTGAACCTCGTAGGAGCCGGTCTCGAGGTAGCGCTGGCGCTCCTCGGCGGAGTAGATGCCGAGCATCTGGCGGTCCTCGAAGGACAGGTAGTCCAGGGCCAGGCGGCGGAAGACGTAGTCCATGAGTGACTTCGACATCCGGACGTCGGGGTCGTCGGTCAGACCGTTGGGCTCGAAGGACAGGTTGGTGAACTTCGAGACGTAGGTCTCCAGCGGGACGCCGTACTGCAGGCCGATGGACACCGCGATCGAGAAGGCGTCCATCACGCCGGCCAGGGTGGAGCCCTGCTTGCCGAGCTTGAGGAAGATCTCGCCGAGCTCGCCGTCCTCGTGGGCGCCGGAGGTCAGGTAGCCCTCGGCACCGCCGACCGTGAAGCTGGTGGTCAGCGAGGTGCGGGACTTCGGGAGGCGCTTGCGGGTGGGGCGGTAGACGACCACTTCCTTGGTCTCGACCTCGGCGGGAGCAGAGGCGGCGGCGTAGTCACCGGCACGGGCCTGGTCCTTCTTCGAGGAATCCGACTTGCCGTCGGCGAGGGGCTGGCCGACCTTGCAGTTGTCGCGGTAGACAGCGGTGGCCTTGAGGCCGAGCTTCCACGACTGGAGGTAGATGTCCTCGATCTCCTCGACCGTGGCGGTCTCGGGCAGGTTCACCGTCTTGGAGATCGCGCCGGACAGGAACGGCTGGGCGGCCGCCATCATCCGGACGTGGCCCATCGGGGCCAGGGCGCGGGCGCCCATCGCGGTGTCGAAGACCTCGTAGTGCTCGGTCTTCAGGCCGGGCGCATCGATCACGTGGCCGTGCTCGGCGATGAAGGCGACGATCGCCTCGATCTTCTCCTCGTCGTACCCCAGCTTCTCCAGGGCCCGCGGGATGG
Source organism: uncultured Actinomycetota bacterium (assembly GCA_963820015.1). GTDB lineage: Bacteria > Actinomycetota > Actinomycetes > Propionibacteriales > Nocardioidaceae > Nocardioides. The sequence goes on from CAWFYO010000014.1 coordinate 670,920, forward strand.
TCTGGTTGACGATCTGCATCGAGCCGCCGCCGACCAGCTTCTTGAACTTCACCAGCGAGAAGTCGGGCTCGATGCCGGTGGTGTCGCAGTCCATCATGAAGCCGATGGTGCCGGTGGGCGCGAGCACCGAGGCCTGCGCGTTGCGGAAGCCGTTGGCCTTGCCGAGCTCGATCACGTCGGCCCAGGCCTGGGTGGCGAGCTTGTGGACGCGAGCGTCTTCGATGCCCATCGTGCGGACGGCGTCGTTGGCCGCCTGGTGCTTGCGCATCACGCGGTTGTGGGCCTCGGCGTTGCGGGCGTAGCCGGCGTAGGGGCCGACGATCGCGGCCAGCTCCGCACTCCTCTTGTACGACGCGCCGGTCATGAGAGACGTGATGGTCGCGGCCATCCCGCGCCCGCCGTCGGAGTCGTAGCCCAGCCCCATCGCCATCAGCAGGGCGCCGAGGTTGGCGTAGCCGATGCCGAGCTGGCGGTAGTCGACGGTGGTCTTGCCGATCGACTCGGTCGGGAAGTCGGCGAAGCAGATCGAGATGTCCATCGCGGTGATGATCAGCTCGACGGCCTTGCCGAAGAGAGCCGCGTCGAAGGTGTCGTCGTCCTTGAGGAACTTCAGCAGGTTGAGGGACGCCAGGTTGCAGGAGGAGTTGTCGAGCGACATGTACTCCGAGCAGGGGTTGGAGGCGGTGATCCGGCCGGTCTCGGGGTTGGTGTGCCAGTCGTTGATGGTGTCGTCGTACTGCAGGCCGGGGTCGGCGCACTCCCACGCGGCCTTCGCGATCTTGGTGAACAGCTCGCGGGCGTCGACGCTCTCGATCACCTCGCCGGTCTTGCGGCCCTTGAGCCCGAACGACGTGCCGTCCTCGACCGCGCGCATGAACTCGTCGCTGACGCGGACGGAGTTGTTGGCGTTCTGGTACTGCACCGAGGTGATGTCGTGCGCCGCCGAGGTCCATGTCGAAGCCGGCGTCGCGCAGGGCGCGGATCTTGTCCTCCTCGCGCGCCTTGGTCTCGACGAACTCGACGATGTCGGGGTGGTCGACGTCGAGCACGACCATCTTGGCCGCACGACGCGTCGCGCCGCCGGACTTGATGGTGCCGGCCGAGGCGTCGGCGCCGCGCATGAAGGAGACCGGGCCGGACGCCGTACCGCCGCTCGACAGCAGCTCCTTCGACGACCGGATGCGGGAGAGGTTGAGGCCGGCACCGGAGCCGCCCTTGAAGATGAAGCCCTCCTCCTTGTACCAGTTGAGGATGGAGTCCATCGAGTCGTCGACGGAGAGGATGAAGCACGCGGAGACCTGCTGCGGAGACGCGGTGCCGACGTTGAACCAGACCGGGGAGTTGAACGAGAAGTACTGGTGGATCAGGAGCCAGGTGAGCTCGTGCTCGAAGGTCTCGGCGTCGGCCGGGGTCGCGAAGTACCCGTGGTCGATGCCCGCCTTGGTGTAGGTCTTCACGACCCGGTCGACGATGTGCTTGAGCGACCACTCGCGCTGCTCGGTGCCGACGGCGCCGCGGAAGTACTTGGTGGTGACGATCGTGGAGGCGTTGACGCTCCAGAAGTCGGGGAACTCCACGCCGCGCTGCTCGAAGACCGTCTCGCCGGTCTTCCAGTTCTGCTGGACGACGTCGCGCCGCTCCCACGTCACCTCGTCGTAGGGGTGGGTGCCCGCGGTGCTGAACACGCGCTCGATGGTCAGGCCCTTGCCTGCCTTCGCTGCCTGCTCGCCCTGTACTGCGCCCTTGGCGGCGGTCTCGGTCATGTGTGCTCCTCGATCTCCCGTGTGGTGCTGCTGTTTCCTGCCACTACCTGCCACTACGTGATGGTCTCCGCGACCACCGACATCTGTGGGCCCTGCTGTGGGGGAAGGGTGGTGCACCCGGCGCGCAGCTTCCCCACTACGCGCCGGGTGGTCTTTGGGTTACCCGGTGGGTACGGCGTGTGGTCGGGCGCCTTGGTTTCGAGACGGGCGCAGAGCGCCCTCCTCCACCAGCGGCGAACGGCGTCCAGCGCCCTCCTCGACCAGCGACTCTTCGACCAGCGGATCGTCCGCCTCCAGCGGCGCGGCCGCGTCTTCCATGCGGAGGAGGGCGATCTCCTCCTCGAAGTCATCCGCGGAGCTGAACGCCTTGTAGACGCTCGCGAACCGGAGGTAGGCGACCGGGTCGAGGGCCCGGAGCGGGCCGAGGATGGCCAGCCCGACCTCCTGCGACGGCACCTCGGCGGCACCTTCGCTGCGCAGCGCGTCCTCGACGGTCTGGCCCAGGAACGCCAGGTCGTCCTCGGAGACCGGGCGACCCTTGCACGCCTTGCGGACCCCGGAGATGGCCTTCTCGCGGCTGAACGGCTCGGTCGCGCCGGAGCGCTTGACGACCGTGAGCTGCATGAGCTCGACGGTGGTGAACCGCTTCTCGCAGTGCTCGCAGCGGCGCCGGCGGCGGATCGCCGTACCGTCCTCGGAGACGCGCGAGTCGAGGACCTTGGTGTCGGTGTGCCGGCAGTAGGGGCAGTGCATCGGGGTCCTCCTCTCACGCGTGGGTCTCGCGTGGGTCTCGCTTGGGTCTCGCTTGGGTCACGCTTGGGTACAACAACGTCCGGGCGCGCCGAAGTCCCCCGTCAGGGGGTGCTCGGCCTGTGGAATCTCGGGCGATTCCTGTGGACTAGTGGCCGTCTCGCTGTGGGAATCCGGCGCCCTTCTGGGGGCTACATGTGGAAAACCACAACGGTGTAACTACTAGATGTAGTGGTAACCGTACGTCGGGGCGGCAGGGGTTGGCAAGAGATTCGGAGAAGCACTTCGCCGGACCCGGCCATCGACAGCAAATGCACAGGTCAGCGGCCTGTCGAGGCCGCCGAGCCGGTCTGGACCATCGGCGTGTCGGCGCGCCCGCCATCGGTCACAATGGGTGTCGTGACGACGGGGAAGCGCGCGGCACCCAGGCATGCCGGGCCGGCGCGCCTCGAAGGCGAGGAGGCGGCCCCGCGGGGACCGCGCGGCGGTGGCCAGACCGGCCCGCTCCTCGTCCTGGCCCTGGGGATCACCGCGGCGGTCGTCGCGTGGGGCTACCTGGTCTACCTCGCCATCGACCTCGGCACGACGGCCCGCGACGGCGACTCGGCGGCCTGGTGGCTGCTGGCGCTGGCGACGGTCGGCGCGATCGCCTGCCTGTTCGTGGGGATGATGCTGGTGACCCGGCTCCTGGCCCGCCTTCGGGCCGGCGCCGGGCCGCCTGCTCCCCCGCGGCCGCCGGGTGGACGTCGAGCGGCTCGCTGAGCCATGGCCCCCGCGACGAGTGGCAGCGCCGGCTACTCCGGGACGCCGTTGCCGCGCAAGCTGGGCGTCAAGGAGGGCCAGGTCGTGCTGCTCGACCGGCTCCCCACCGGGCTGGAGCTCGGGCTGCCAGCCGAGGTGCACGTCGTACGCCGGATCCGCGGCGGGCTGGACCTGGTCGTCACCTTCCACACCTCGCTGGCGTCGTTGGAGGGGCGGCTGCCGTTGCTGTTCGAGAGGACCGTGACCACCGGGATGGTGTGGGTGTGCTGGCCCAAGCAGGCGGCCGCTCGTCGCCTCGGGCTGGCCACGGACCTCACCGACGACCTCAGCGACGACCTCAGCGACGACGTCGTCCGCCGCGTCGGTCTGGACCTCGGCTGGGTGGATGTGAAGGTGGCGGCCATCGACGAGACCTGGTCGGGGCAGAAGTTCGTGCGGCGGTTGGCTGATCGCTGACCCGTCCTTCGCGCGGTGGTTTCGAGACGGGCGCAGAGCGCCCTCCTCGACCACCGGAGGCAGCGAACCGATCCGCGCCTGCGTGCATCTGACAGTGGGGTGGATCGGAGACCCCATCGCGCGACATCGCTCCGGACCACCCTGACGGGGTAACCGCGGGAGGCAGCGCGCATGGGGTCGCGCTGCCTCCCGTCTTCCCCGGCTCCCCGCCCGGACCGGGGTCGAAGCGGCCGGGCGGGAGTCTGTGGCTACCGCGGGACGCGGAGGTGCTGGCCGACCTGGAGGCCGGCGGAGTCGAGGTGGTTGATCGCCTCGAGGTGGCTCATGGTCGAGCGGACGTCGCCGCCGCTCGGGGTGACCGCGGAGGCGACGTCCCACAGGGTCTGGCCGGGCTGGACGGTCACCACCCGGGTCGGCTCCGGCCGGTCGCCGGCCAGGGCGTGGGACGCCCCGAGCAGGCCGAGACCCAGGGCGGCCGCGAGGCCGAGGCCCAGCACGACCATCCGCCCACGGTGGGTCAGGCGCACGGTCGAGCGGCGGGCCGGGGCGACCTCGAGGCGGACGTCGTCGCCCTCGTAGTCGGCGGCGAAGAAGTCGTCGAGGGCGACGCGACGCAGTGGCTCGAGCGACGGCGTGGGAGCCACCCGGGTGAAGACGGGCCCGCGCTCGTCGTCGGCGACGATGCGCAGCACCGGCCGGTCGGCGCGGCCGACCACGGCAGCCCCGGCACCGGCCACACGTCGCCGCGGCACCGGCTTGCGGGTGGGCGCGGCCGGCGGGGCGAAGCGCCGGGTGCGGGTGGTGCCCTCGGCTGCCAGAGTGCTGCTCATCGGATCCTCCTGGGGAAGCGCCGCTGACGCTCAGCGGCTGTCGGCTCCTGCGTCTGATCCCTGTCTAACCGGACCCACCGACAACGACTCCTGGCAGCGGGTCCGATCAGACGTTCGATCGAACATGTGTACGACGGTAGAGCACGTGTTCGAACGTTTTCAAGCGCGACACGAACAGATGTTCGAACGTATCCAAGAACACATCGCGCCCTCCTCACGCTCATGAGTCCCGTCCCGAAGACCCGCTTCGTCGCCGTGATCGCAGGCGCCGCCCTCCTGGTCTGCGGGGCCGATCTCGCCCATGCCGCCGGCGGCCACCCGAGCAGCAAGCAGCGAGCGGCCGCCGTCGCGCCCGGCACCGTGACGGCGTACACCTATCGGCTCCAGCGCGTCTCCGACGCTGCGGCGTTCCACCAGCGGCTCACGAACCTCCCAGCCGACCGGACCTTCCTGGTCAGCTACTGGCTCAGCGCCGACCTGACGACACCGGGCGACGGGATCGGTTGCCAGATCGAGAACAACACCCTCCACGGCACGCCCGACATCCGGGAGGTGGCGCTGAGCGCGAGCCGGCAGGCCTCGCTGGTGACCAGCGCGGCCTCCGGTGTGGTGTCCACCCACAACCGCAGCGTCGTCCTGGGCTGCTACACCGACTCCGGCAACGCCACCATCCAGCTCGTGCCCAGTGGCTCGGTCACCCTGGTGCCGGTCGGACGCGCCGTTCACCGCACCGCCTCGCTCGCGCCGTAGCCGTAGCCGTAGCCGTAGCCAGCACGGTCACGTTCGTCAGGCCGCCGGGTCCCGCACGGGACGGCCGCCCCGACCTTCGAACATCGCGCCCCAGAGTCAGCGGGCTCGCTTCTCGATCACCCTGCGGCCACGGGCGGCGAAGAGCGGCGCGGCGCGCTTGGCCACCGACGGCGCGAGCGTGGTCGTCCGGACGAGCGCTCCGCGCCACGTCGGCACCGTGCGTACGACGCGCCGGGTGCCCACCAGGGCCACCGCCGCGTCTGCGGTCTCGTCGACGGTGAGGATCCGGCCGCCGGAGTGGGTCAGCTGCGCACCCCACGCCGACTCGTCCATGCCGTCGAGGAGCGCGGTCCGCACCCCGTCCGGACAGATGGCGTGCACCCGCACGTTGCTTGGCGACCTCGGCGGACACCGACATCGTGATCGAGACGACGGCGGCCTTGGTGGCGGCGTACACCGACAGCCCCGGCACCGGCCCGAGCCCGGAGAGCGATCCGATGTTCACGATGTCGCCGCCGCGGCCCTCGAACGACGCGAGGGCAGCACGCATCCCCCACAGGTAGCCCAGCAGGTTGACCTCCACCAGTCGTCGTACCTGCTCGTCGGTGAGCTCGGCCAGCCGGCCGTCGTCGCCCACACCCGCGTTGTTGACCCACACCCCGAGCCGGCCGTGGTCGGCAGCGGTGGTCGCGACGAAGCGGTGCGACGCCGGGTCGCGGACGTCCTGCTCGAGCCCGACGGCCGCGCCGATCTCCTCCGCGGTACGACGCGCGCCCTCGCCGTCGAGGTCGGTGACCACGACCGCGTACCCGCGCTGCACCATCCGTTCGGCGATCCCGCGCCCGATCCCACGCGCCCCGCCGGTGACCACACAGCTCTCCATGGAGCGGAGTCAAGCAGACCCTCCGCACCGGGGTCATGAGGCGAAGGTCAGGACCACGGCCGACACGCGGTTCGAACAGGTGTTTGATTCCGGGATGGCAGTCACCGTACGGTTCGGTCCATGACCCCCGCTTCGAGCAAGAGCACCCGCAAGGTCAGCGAGCTCCCCGACGGCCCGCCCGACGCCACCGGCCTCACGCCGCGTCAGACCAAGGTGCTGGTCTCGATCAAGGACTCCATCGAGAAGCGCGGCTACCCGCCCAGCATGCGCGAGATCGGCCAGGCGGTCGGGCTGACCAGCAGCTCGAGCGTCGCCCACCAGCTGCGGGTGCTGGAGGAGAAGGGCTTCCTCAAGCGCGACCCCAACCGCCCGCGCGCGCTCGAGGTGTTCCTGCCCGAGGTGCTGGCGGCGCGGCGCTCGATGGGGTCGGCCGCCGACCCGGAGCCGTCGTACGACGAGACCGGCGTGGGCGACGCCCTGCCGGCCGCGACCTACGTGCCGGTGGTCGGGCGGATCGCCGCCGGTGGCCCGATCCTGGCCGAGGAGACGCTCGAGGACGTGTTCCCGCTGCCCAAGCAGCTGGTCGGCGAGGGCACGCTGTTCCTGCTCGAGGTGCGGGGCGACTCGATGATCGAGGCCGCGATCTGCGACGGCGACTACGTCGTGGTGCGGCAGGAGCAGACCGCCGAGAACGGCGAGATCGTCGCCGCGCTGATCGACGGCGAGGCGACGGTCAAGACCTTCCAGCGCAAGGACGGCCACGTCTGGCTGCTGCCGCACAACCCGTCGTACCAACCCGATCGACGGCACCCACGCCACCATCCTCGGCAAGGTCACGGCGGTGCTGCGGCGGATCTGAGGCCCGGCCTCGAGCGGTGGTCTGGTTGCGAGACGGGCGCCAGGGCGCCCTCCTCAACCAACCGCCGAACGCCGCCATCGACGGCGGCGCCGCCTCTGACCTCCGGGGAATCCCAGGGGCGGGCCAGGGGTTGTTACCCCCACGGGATGATTCAAATCCTTTGCGCCCGCTGAGAAGATGATGTGGATGAGCCTCCGATCCGAGTTCACGACCACCGCCTGGGGGAAGCTCCCCGGGCGTCGTGGCGTGCGCGAGATCGCCCTCATCGGAGCGCTCTACCTCTTCTACTGCGTCACCCGCACCTTCGCGGAGGACGACCTCGGGCCCGCCCAGGAACGCGCCCTCGACCTGCACCACCTCGAGCGGGTGCTGCGGATCAACTGGGAGCACCCGATCAACAACTGGTTCGTGGCCCATGCCTGGGCGGCCGTGCCGGCCTGCTACTGGTACGCCGCGGCCCACTACCTGGTGACCCTGGTGGTGCTGGTCTGGCTCTACCGCCGCGGTCCGGCCCACTACACGCCCGCGCGCTGGGCGTTGGTGGTCGCCTCGCTGATCGCCCTCGCCTGCTACCTGCTGCTGCCGACCGCGCCGCCACGGTTGACCGGCGGGTACGTGGACGTGCTCAGCCTGCACTCCGGCGCCGGCTGGTGGGGCGCCGAAGCCTCCGCCCCCAAGGGGATGGGCAGCCTGACCAACCAGCTCGCCGCCTTCCCGAGCCTGCACGCCGGCTGGGCGCTGTGGGTGGCGCTCGTCGTCCGCCGCAACAGCACTCACCTGTGGCTGCGCGGCCTGGCGTGGGTCTATGCCGTGGTCACCGCCCTGGTCGTCATCGGCACCGGCAACCACTGGATCCTCGACGTCCTCGTCGGCTGGGCGCTGGTGATCCTGGCCATGTGGCTGGTCGACCCGTGGTTCGCCGACCAGCGGGCGGTGGCGCGGGTGCGGATCCGCTTCCGCGACCAGCTGATGCTGGCGCGCGACGAGCGCGCCGACGCGGGCCGCGAGATCCCGGGTGACGACCGGATCCCGGCGTCGCGGGAGGCCGCGGCCCTGCGGGCGGCCCGCCGGCCGTCGGCCGACGCGCCGATCGAGTCCGACGACTGCCGGCCCGGGAGCTGACGACAGCCGAGCTGCCGATCAGGCGTCGGGCGCAACGGCGAGCCGGCTCAGTGCCTCGCGCACGAGCGCCCCGTCGTAGGTCGTCCACATCGGCGGCAGGCTGGCCCGCAGGAAGGCGCCGTAGCGGGCCGTGGCCAGCCGCGGGTCGAGGACCGCGACGACGCCGCGGTCGGTGGTGGTGCGGATCAGGCGCCCGGAGCCCTGGGCCAGCAGGAGCGCAGCGTGGGTGGCGGCCACCTGCATGAAGCCGTTGCGACCCTCGCGGTCGGCCGCGCGCTGGCGGGCGCTCATCAACGGGTCGTCGGGCCGCGGGAACGGGATGCGGTCGATGAGCACCAGCTGACAGGTCTCGCCCGGGACGTCGAGGCCCTGCCAGAGACTGAGGGTGCCGAACAGGCAGGTGTGGGGGTCACCGACGAACTGCCGGGCCAGCTCGGGCAGCTGGGCATCGCCCTGGGCCAGCGTGGTCAGGTGGGGCAGGCGCTCACGCACCGCCTCGGCCGCCGTCTCGGCGGCCCGCCGCGAGCTGAACAGCCCCAGCGTGCGGCCCTCCGCCGCGTCGACCAGACCGACGATCTCGTCGAGCTGGGCAGCCCCGAGCCCGTCGCGCCCCGGCGGCGGGAGGTGGCGGGCGACGTAGAGGATCGCCTGCCGGCCGTAGTCGAACGGCGACCCGACGTCGAGCCCGACCCAGGGCAGCTCGCCGTCAGCGGGCCTGGCCGCCGGCGAGCCGGCCTCGACCCGCTCCGACGGCTTGAGCCCCACCGACGTGGCGACGGTGTCGAAGTCGCCGCCGAGCCGCAGGGTCGCCGAGGTCATCACCACGGTCTTGTCGGAGAGCAGCTTGTCGCGCATCGGGCCCCAGACCTGGAGCGGCGCGACGCACAGCCGCGGCGGGATCCGGCTCTGCCCGCCGCTGCCCGGCTCGGTCAGCCACAGCACGTCGGCCTCCGAGCCGGCCGCCATCCGCTCGGCGGTCGCGAACACCTCCTGCACCGACCCGCGGGCCTGGGTGCGCCCCGCGTCGCCCTCGCCGCCGGACCCCGCCTCCGCCTCCTTGGGGAAGGCCGAGAGGCACGCCCGTGCGGCGTCGCGCACCAGCACCAGCGCGTCGGCGAGCGCCTCGGGCACGGTGTCGAAGCGGCCGGGCTCGCACTCGGCCATGGCCGCGCCCAAGGCGTCGCCTGCGTCGGCCAGGTCGTCGGCGGGTGAGCTGTCGGCGTCCTTGCCCTCGACGAAACGGCGCGACCGCCGGGCGGCCCGGTCGACCTCGGCGGCGAACAGCTCGTCGGTGGCGGCCTGGGTGACCCGCGCGACGATCTCGTGGGCCTCGTCGACCACCACCACGTCGTAGTCGGGGATCATCGGCACGCCCTCGATCGCGTCGATCGCCAGCAGGGAGTGGTTGGTGACGATCAGGTGGGAGCGGTGGGCCTCCTCGCGCGCGCGCTCCACGAAGCACTCCTCGCCGAACGGACACCGCGCGGCGCCCAGGCAGTCACGGTGGCTGACGCTGACCTGGCGCCACTCGCGGTCGGTGTGGCGCGGGGCGTGGTCACGCTCGCCGCTCCCCTTGTCACCGGCCTGCTCCTCGGCCCACGCGCGCAGCTCGAGAACCTTCTTGCCGAGCGTCGACTGGGGCACGTCGACCAGGGTGCCCTGGTCGTCGTCGGGGACGCCCTCGCGGACGCGGTGCAAGCAGGCGTAGTTGCTGCGGCCCTTCAACACGGCGTACGACGCGTCGACGCCCTCGAGGGCACCGACCGCCTCGACCAGGCGCGGGAGGTCGCGCTCGACCAGCTGGTGCTGGAGCGCGAGGGTCGCGGTGGCGACCACGACCCGTTCGTCGTGGAGGAGCGCCGGGACCAGGTAGGCCAGCGACTTGCCGGTGCCGGTGCCGGCCTGGACCAGCAGGTGCCGCCCGCCGGACAGCGAGGTGGCGACGGCCTCGGCCATCGCGATCTGGCCCGGTCGCTCGTGACCGCCGAGCGCCTCGACCGCAGCCGCGAGCACGTCGCGGACCGGTGAGCTCCCCGACTCGGGGGCGGCGTCGGCGTCAGGCACCGACGCACCCTATCCCCGGGCGCGGACACCGGCCCGAGGCCGTCCCCAGGCGGGGTCGCCTCAGTCGTCACCCGGCTGGGCCGCCGACGTGGCGAAGCGGGGAGCACCCGCGACGCAGCGCGCGGCCACGGTGACGAAGCGGTCCTCCCCGAGCCGCTGGAAGCGCACCAGCACCTGGCCCGGCCCGCGGTCGAGGATCGTGTAGCGCCAGCCGGTGCCCGGGAAGGTGCTGACCAGCCCCACGGCGGGACCCTGGCACTCCGCGACGACGTGTCCGGCCACACCGCTCCACGAACGACGCTGCCGACTCGGCTGCGGGGGCGGCGGGGAGACCGTCACCGGCGAGCTCGACGAGGAGGAAGGAGCCGGCTGGGGCGCCGTCGTACGACGCGTCGGGCGCGGGGCGAGCGTCTGTCCGGCGCTGGTGCGCTGGGTCGGACGACCGTCGCCGGGCACCGGCAGCGACCCGGTCACGTCGGCCTGCGGCTGCGCGTCTGGGACGACGCCCTGGCCGGCGCGGTCGATCACCACCCAGACCAGGGTCGCGACGCCCGCGACGACCGCACACCACACGGCGACCCCCACCACCGCCGTTCGCAGCCGACTCATGGCCGCATCCTCCACCCACGACCACAGGAGCGTCGCAGCGGATGCACAGGCAGCGCCGCTACCTTGCCCTCATGAGCAGCGTTCTGGTCGTCGAGGACGACCCGGCGATCCGCTCGGCGGTGCAGCGGGCGATGACCGACCGGGGGCATGCGGTCGCGGTCGCCCGGACCGGGATGGCCGGGCTCGAGACCGTGCTCCAGGGCAGCCACGACGTCGTCCTGCTCGACCTCGGTCTCCCCGACGTCGACGGGATGACGCTGATCTCCATGATCCGTGCCGCCAGCGACGTACCGATCGTGGTCGTCACCGCGCGCGACGACGACGCCAGCATCGTCCAGGCTCTCGACGCCGGGGCCGACGACTACGTCGTGAAGCCGTTCGGGGCCGACCAGGTCTCGGCCCGTGTCCGCGCGGTGCTGCGCAGGGGCGGTGCCCAGGCGTCCTACGAGCCCATCTGCATCGGCGAGCTGGTCATCGACGAGCGCTCGCGCACGGTGACCCTGGGCGGCGAACCGGTGGAGCTCGCCCGCAAGGAGTTCGACCTGCTGCTCGCGCTGGCGCAACGGCCGGGCGAGGTGGTGACCAAGCGCGAGCTGCTGGCCGACGTGTGGCGGCAGGCGTACGGCGGCTCGGACCGCACCGTCGACGTCCACCTGTCCTGGCTGCGCCGCAAGCTCGGGGAGACGGCGGCCGAGCCTCACTACCTGGTCAGCGTGCGCGGCGTCGGGGTCCGCCTGGTGGACCCGGGCCGGCCCTGATGCGCAGCCGCATCTCATGGCTGGTCCTCGCGACCACGTCGGCGGTGGTGATGGCCTTCGTCATCCCGCTGTGCCTGCTGGTCCGCACGCTCGCGGCCGACCGGGCGATGAGCGCTGCCGATCAGGCTGCCCGCAACGTCGCCCTGGTGCTGGCCGGGACGACCAGCCGGACGCAGCTCGAGGCCTACCTCGACGACCTCAACCGCAGCATCGTCCCCCAGGTGGCGGTCCTGACCCCGGGTGGCCGCACCCTGGGTGCCGCCCAGGACCTGAGCCGCAACCCGGAGGTGCTCCGGGCGCTCGACGGCGAGAGCGTGCGCGTCCACACCGGCGAGGGTGGCGCGGTGCTGCTGCCGGTGGCCGGCGAACGGGGAACGGCGGTGGTGCGCGCCACGGTCACCGAGGCCGACCTCGGTCGCGGGGTCACGGCGGCCTGGACCGCGATCGTGCTGCTGGGGCTGGTCCTGCTCGCGCTGGGGTGGCTCATCGCCCGCCAGCTCGGACGGCGGATCAGCGAGCCACTGCGCGAGGTGGCCCAGACCGCCCACCAGCTCCGCGAGGGCGACCTGACCGCCCGTGCAGACGTCCGCGGCACGCCCGAGACCGTCGAGCTCGCCCGGGCGCTGAACGGTCTGGCCGAGCGCACCGGCGAGCTGCTCGCGGCCGAGCGGGCCACCGTCGGTGACCTCTCCCACCGGTTGCGGACGCCGGTCACCGCGCTGCGCCTGGACGCCGAGTCCGTCGACGATCCGGCAGTGGCGGCCCGCCTCCAGGAGCACATCACCACGCTCCAGCTGACCGTCGACCAGATCGTCAAGGAGGCCCGGCGACCGGTGCAGCACACGCTGTCCGCGCGCTGCGACCTGGCCGCCGTGATCGCCGAACGCGTCGCCTTCTGGGCGCCCCTGGCCGAGGATGACGGCCGGCTGCTCGAGGTCGACCTCGAGCGGGGCCCGATGCCCGTCCCGGTCTCCGCAGCCGACGTGGCCGACCTGCTCGACGTCCTCATCGACAACGTCTTCGCGCACACCGCGGACGGCACCGGCTTCTCGGTGACGCTCCGCGGCTCCGCCACCGAAGGTGGTACGGCGCGGCTCACCGTGGCCGACGACGGTCCCGGCTGGTCGGCCGAGCCTCGACCCGGGCCGGGCCGCACCGGGCTCGGCCTCGACATCGCGCGCCGTACCGCCCAGGACTGCGGCGGCCACCTGGTCACGGGCACGACTCGCACGGGCGGTGCGCGGGTCGAGGTCGCGCTGCCCCTGGTCGCCCCGGCGGGGTGAGCCCGGCCGGCGTCGCTCAGTCGTCGCCACCTCCGTGGCCGCCGCCGCCACCGTCCTCGCCTCCACCGCTGGGCCGCGGCGCGCTCGTGGAGTGGTGCGGTGCGGGCCGGGTGGCCGGCCGCGAGGTCTGCGCGGCCGGGACCGCGGCGGCGGGGGGTGCCGCCACGGCCGGGACGGGGAGGGTGACGGTCCGGGTCACGTGGGTGACGCAGGCCTTGCCCTGACGATGGGCCGGCGGACGGCACGGGGCGTAGCGGAACACGATGCCGGGTCGGACCGGCTGCGCCTGCGGATGGTGCGGCGCCGAGACCGGCCGGACGGGGGCCGGACCGGCGTCGGCGGACACGGAGTAGGCACGCATGCCGCCGGAGAACCCGGCCACCAGGGCCAGCGCTCCGAGGAGGATCGCGAAGAGCTTCATGCCGCACACCGTGCCTCTCCTCGACCTATGCGCGCGTCGCGCCCGCATCAAGTCGCCGTCAAGACCGGCCTCCGCTCCATGACGTGGACTTGAAGGAGAGATGAGACGTCCTTGCCGCACGCTCGAGCACGCTCGACCCATGACCCCCTCCCCACGCAGCCGGGACATCACCCGTCTCGGCGTCTCGACCCTCACCGCCGTCGCCGGCGCGATCAGCCTGACCGCGGTCGGCTGGTTCGCCGGCGCGGCGGCCCGCCAGCACGAGTCCCAGCAGGCCCGGGACGACGCCGCCCAAGCCGCCGCGGAGGCCAAGGCGGCCCGCGCCAGGGCGAAGTACGACGCCGCGGTCGCCAAGCAGCAGTCGGCGGCCTTCCCGAGGCGCGTCGTGCTCCGTGACCGCCCGACGCGCACGGTGGTGCACACCCAGTACGTGCAGGCGGCGACGGCACCGGTGACCGTCGGCGGCGGCACCTTCACCTCCCCGGCGGCACCCGCGGCACCGGCCGCGCCACGGCCCGGTCCGGTCGCGCAGCCGGCGCCTCCGCCGCCGCCCCCTCCCCCGCCGCCGGCGCCGAGCTCCGGATCGAGCCATGGCTGAGACCTTCAGCGCCCTCGGCACCTACGTCTTCCTGGCGACCCGCGACCCCAGAGAGTCGGCGGCTGCGCGCCGGCTGAGCGAGGGCGTGCTGGCCGAGGTCGACCGCACGTGCAGCCGGTTCCGCGCCGACTCCGACCTGGTGCGCGCCAACGCCGCGGCCGGCCACTGGGTCGAGGTCGACCCGCTGCTCGTCGCCGCAGTGACTCTCGCGGTCGACGCCGCCCGCGTCACCGAGGGGCTGGTGCACCCGCTGCTCGGACGCCACCTGGTCTCCGTGGGGTACGACCGCGACTTCGGCAGCCTCGCCGACACCGGCCGGGTCACCCCGGCCCCGGCGCCGCCGGCCGGCTCGTGGGAACAGGTCGGGATCTCCGACGACGCGATCCGCGTCCCCGCCGGTACGGCGCTCGACCTCGGGTCCACCGGCAAGGCCTTCGCCGCCGACCTCGTCGTGGCGACCCTGACCGGCGAGCTGGGCTCGGCCGCCATCGTGAGCGTCGGCGGCGACCTAGCTGTGGCACGGCCGGACCAGGAGCCCTGGACGGTCTCGGTCTGCGAGCGGCCGGGTGAGCCCGGCGTGCTGGTCTGGCTCGAGCAGGGCGGCGTGGCCACGTCGAGCCCCGGCGCACGCCGCTGGACGCGGGACGGGACGGCCTACCACCACCTGCTCGACCCGCGCACCGGCGCCCCCGCCCCCGAGACCTGGTCGTCGGTGACCTGCCTGGGCGCCTCGGCGGTGGCGGCGAACACCGCGAGCACGGCGGCGATCGTGCTCGGGCCGGACGCTGCCGCGTGGCTCACCCACCACGAGGTCGCGGCTCGGCTGGTGGCCGTCGACGGCTCGGTGCTCCGCACCGCCGGCTGGCCGGACGACGTGGAGGAGGCGGCATGAGCGCGCTGCTCCACGGTCCGCTGCTGTGGTACCTCAACCGCTCGACCGGCCTGGTGGTGCTCGTCCTCCTCACCGCGACGGTGCTGCTGGGCGTCCTCGCGACCGGGCGCGGCGGCCGGGTGCTGCCGCGCTTCGTCGGGCAGGCGCTGCACCGCAACCTCGCCCTGTGGTCGGTCGTCCTGCTCGTCGTGCACATCACGACCGCGGTCGTCGACACCTACGTCGACATCCGCTGGTGGCAGGCCGTCGTGCCCTGGGTCGGCGCGACGTACCTCCCGCTCTGGCTCGGCCTCGGCACCCTCGCCTTCGATCTCTTCGTGCTGGTCGCGGTGACCTCGCTGCTGCGCGCGCGGATGACGTTCCGCTCCTGGCGGCTCACCCACCTCCTCGCCTACGCCGCCTGGGGGATCGCCGTCGGACACGGGCTGGGGATCGGGACCGACCTGCGGACCCCCGGCTGGGAGCGGTCGGCGGTGTGGGCGTCGGTGGCGATCGTCGCCGGCCTCGCCGTGCTCCGACTGCTGCGGGTCAGTGCCCGCCGCGCGCTCGGGGAGGCGTCGTGAGCGCCACGCCGGTCGCGATCTGCGAGGACCCCGAGGTCCAGGAGGGTCCGGCCCTGCTGGACGGCATCGGCGCCGGCCCGTCGCTGGCCGCCCACCGCACGGCCTACGGCGACCTCCCGGCGCCCGCGCTCGGCGACCTGTTGACGTTGCTCGATGACGTAGGGCTCAGGGGTCGTGGTGGGGCGGCCTTCCCCTTCGCCACCAAGCTCCGCGCGGCCGCGACACAGCCCGGCCAGCCGGTCGTGGTGGTCAACCTCAGCGAGGGCGAACCGGCCAGCAGCAAGGACTGTGCGTTGGCACGCACACGTCCTCACCTCGTGCTGGACGGTGCCGTCGCGACGGCGCAGGCGCTCGGTGCGCGGCAGGTGCACGTCGTCCTGCCCGGCGACCGACCGCTCACCGTCGCCGCGATGCGAGCCGCCATGGCCGAGCGCCACGACAAACGGGTACGGCTGGTGCGGCACGAGGCCGCACCGCGGTTCGTCGCCGGGCAGGCCCGGGCTGTGCTCGAGCTGATGGCCGGGCGGCCCAACCTCCCGGTCACGGCCTGGGCGCCGGAGGCCGTCTCCGGGCACAAGCGGCAACCCACGCTGCTGTCGAACGCCGAGACGTGGGCGCACGTCGGGCACCTGCTGCTCACCGGTCCCCCGAACGGGCTCGGCACCCAGGACGAGCCCGGCACCACGCTGCTCACCCTCCGGCTGCCCGGCGAACGGGTCGTGGTGCGGGAGGTGGAGTACGGCACGCCCCTCGCCGACCTGCTCCCCGACAGCGACTCACCGGTGCTGCTCGGCGGCTTCCACGGCACCTGGACGACGGCTCGTACGGCGCGCCGGCTGCGGGTCAGCGTGCCGGGGATGCGCGAGGCCGGGTGTGCCCTCGGCGCCGGGCTGGTGCTCGCCGTCGACGACTGCCCCGTGGTGTGGACCCAGCGGCTCACGAGCTACCTCGCCGGCCAGAGCGCCGGGCGGTGCGGGCCGTGCCGCAACGGTCTGCCCGCCCTCGCCGACGCCCTCGACGCGCTCGACGACGGCGGTGGAGTCGGCCGGGTCCAGCAGCTGTCCGGACTCGTCGAGCGCCGCGGCGCCTGCGCCCACCCCGACGGGACGGTGCGGCTGGTGCGGTCGCTGCTCGCGGCGTACCCCGACGAGGTCGACCGGCACGGCGCCGGGAACTGCGCGTGGGCCCGGCCGCACGCCGTACGACCGTGGCGGAGCGTGGCCTCGTGAGCAGCCGGACCCTGCGGGTCGACTGGCCCGCGTGCCAGGCCCGCGGGCTCTGCGCGGAGCTGTTGCCCGAGGTGGTCGAGCTCGACGAGTGGGGATACCCGATCGTGGGCGGCGAGGTCACGCTGGAGCTGCTGGGTGCGGCCCGGGAGGCGGTCCGGATGTGCCCGCGCCTGGCGCTGCGGCTGGTCTGAGGCTGGTCCGAGGCTGGTCTGAGGCGGTCCGATCAGTCCGGACTGTATGCCAGTTGATGCGTGCGGGTGGCTGTCCCCTCCGCTCTCTGGCCCAGAGCCGGCGGCGAGCGCCCGGATCGGCCCCTCAGACGGGGTACGCCGCCAGCTCGCCGGCCAGGTCGGCGTGCGCGCGGCCGCGGACGACCGTGCCATCGCCGGTGTGCTCCAGCGACTCGATCTCGCCGTGCTGGTGGAGCTTGTCGAGCAGGTCGCCACGCGCGTAAGGCACCAGCGCCGAGAACTCGACGGCCGGCCGCGGCAGGTCGCCCTCGAGCACGGCCAGCGCCTCGTCGATGCCCTGGCCGGTCTTGGCGCTGACCACGACGCAGTGGGGCTCGCGCTGCTGCAGCCGCGCGAGCACGAGCGGGTCGGCGGCGTCGGCCTTGTTGACGATGATGATCTCGGGCACCTTGTCGGCGTGGATCTCCGCGAACACCTCGCGCACCGCGCTGATCTGCCCCTCCGGGTCGGGGTGGCTGCCGTCGACCACGTGCAGGATCAGGTCTGAGTCGGCGACCTCCTCCAGCGTCGACCGGAACGCCTCCACCAGCTGGTGGGGCAGGTGGCGGACGAAGCCGACGGTGTCGCTCATCGTGTACACCCGGCCGTCACCGGTCGTCGTACGACGCGTGGTCGGGTCGAGAGTGGCGAACAGCGCGTCCTCGACCAGCACCCCGGCGCCGGTCAGCCGGTTGAGGAGACTGGACTTGCCGGCGTTGGTGTAGCCGGCGATCGCGACGCTCGGGATGTGGTGGCGCCGGCGCTCCTGCCGCTTGGTGTCGCGGGTGCACTTCATGTGGGCCAGCTCGCGGCGGAGCTTGGCGATCTTGGTGTTGATCCGGCGGCGGTCGGTCTCGATCTTGGTCTCACCGGGGCCACGGCCACCGATGCCCTCGCCACCGGCCGCGCGCCCGCCGGCCTGACGGGACAGGTTGCCGCCCCAGCCACGCAGGCGCTGCTTCATGTAGGTGAGCTGGGCGAGCTCGACCTGGGCCTGACCCTCACGGCTCTTGGCGTGCTGGGCGAAGATGTCGAGGATCAGCGCCGTCCGGTCGACGGTCTTGACCTTGAGCTTGTCCTCGAGGTTGCGCAGCTGGCTGGGCGCCAGCTCGCCGTCGAAGATCACCGTGTCGGCGCCGGTCGCCCGCACGATCTCCCCGAGGCCCTCGACCTTGCCGCGGCCGATGTACGTCGCCGGGTCGGGCTTGTCGCGGCGCTGATAGATCGCGTCGAGCACCTCCGAGCCCGCGGTCTCGGCCAGGGCGGCGAGCTCGGCCATGGAGTTCTCGGCGTCCTCGACCGATCCCTCGGTCCAGACGCCCACCAGGACGACCCGCTCCAGCCGCAGCTGGCGGTACTCGACCTCGGAGATGTCCTCGAGCTCGGTGGACAGGCCGGCGACCCGACGCAGGGCATAGCGCTCGGCGAGGTCCTGCTCACCGCTGGTCAGCTCGGGGTCGTCGCCGTCGTCGGCGTACCCCGACTCCCACTCGGCGTCGGCGGCGGCGTCGTCGTCGATCTCGAGGTCGTCCTCGTCCCAGCCCGTCGTCTCGCCGAGCTCGGCGTCGAGGGAGAAGTCTTCGCGTGCGTTCGTCATACGTCGTCCAGGGTAGGTCGGCGCGGCCCCCCACGCGAACTCGTTTGCTGACGGCGTAGGTCGCACGCCCGTGCCCCACCCCCGCTGTAACGCTCCGTTGTCTGCACCGGGGCTCCCGCGTGCGGGCGCCCTGGCCCGGATAACGGAGCGTTACAGCAGGCCAGACGGCGCCCGCTAGGTTGTGCCGGTGACCCTGCCTGCACTGCCGGACCGGGCCCGCGTCGTCGTCATCGGGGGCGGCGTCATCGGGTGCTCGGTCGCCTACCACCTCGCCCACGAGGGCTGGACCGACGTCGTGGTCCTCGAACGCGACCGCCTCACCAGCGGTACGACGTGGCACGCGGCCGGGCTGATGACCTGCTTCGGCTCGACCTCGGAGACCTCGACCGGTATCCGGCTGTACTCCCGCGACCTCTACGCCCGACTGGAGGCCGAGACGGGGGTGGCGACGGGGTTCAAGCCGGTCGGGCTGATCGAGGCCGCGGCGGACACCGACCGGCTGCACGAGTACCGACGGGTGGCGGCGTTCCAGCGCCACCTCGGCCTCGAGGTCGAGGAGATCGGGCCCGGGGAGATGAAGGACCTCTTCCCCTGGGCCGAGACCGACGACCTGCTGGCCGGCTTCCACGTCCCCGGAGACGGCCGGGTCAACCCGGTCGACCTCACCCAGTCGCTGGCGCGCGGAGCCAAGAACCTCGGCGTCCGGGTCGATCGAGGGCGTCCGCGTCGAGGACGTGCTGGTCGAGGACGGCGAGGTGCGCGGAGTGCGGGTCGGCGACTCGGGTGACACGCAGGTCGTCGAGTGCGAGTACGTCGTGAACTGCACCGGCATGTGGGCCCGTGAGCTCGGCGAGCGGAGCGGCGTGGTGATCCCCAACCAGGCCGCCGAGCACTACTACCTGATCACCGACACCATCGAGGGCATCGACCCCAACGCGCCGATCTTCGAGGATCCCGCGTCGTACGGCTACTACCGCGAGGAGGGCGGCGGCATGATGGTCGGCCTCTTCGAGCCGCACGCCGCGGCCTGGTCGGTCGAGGGCATCCCGCGGTCGGCGTCGTTCACCACCCTGAAGCCGGACTGGGACCGGATGAGCCCGTTCCTGGAGAAGGCGATGGCGCGCGTGCCGGTGACCCTCGAAGTGGGCGTGCGGACCTTCTTCTGCGGGCCGGAGTCGTTCACCCCCGACCTCGCCCCCGCGGTGGGTGAGGCGCCCGGCATCCGCAACTACTTCGTGGCCGCCGGCATGAACTCCGTCGGCGTGCTCTCCGCAGGCGGACTCGGCCGCGTGCTCGCGCACTGGATCATCGACGGGCTGCCCGACGTCGACGTCACCGCGTGGGACGTCGCCCGCTTCCGCGCCGACCAGCTCGACCCGGCGTACCGCCGCGAGCGCACGACCGAGATCCTCGGCACCGTCTACGCCGCGCACACACCGGGCAAGCAGCTGCACACCATGCGCGACCGGCTGCTCTCGCCGGTGCACGACCGCCTGGTGTCGAACGGCGGCCTGCTGCGCGAGGTCTCCGGGTGGGAGGGCGCCGACTGGTTCGCCGGCCCGGGGAACACCGCCGAGGCGGAGCCGACCTGGGGGCGGGCGCCGTGGTTCGAGCAGTGGGAGTCCGAGCACCGCACGGTGCGCGAGGGCGTCGGGCTGATGGACATGTCGTTCATGGCGAAGTTCGCCGTCTCCGGCGGCGACGCCGGGGCGATGCTCGACCACCTGTCGGCCGGCGACGTCAACGGCGAGCCGGGCTGGATCACCT
Source organism: uncultured Actinomycetota bacterium (assembly GCA_963820015.1). GTDB lineage: Bacteria > Actinomycetota > Actinomycetes > Propionibacteriales > Nocardioidaceae > Nocardioides. The sequence continues at coordinate 691,106 of CAWFYO010000014.1, forward strand.
ACACCCAGTGGCTCAACGACGACGGCCGCATCGAGGCCGACCTGACCGTCTCCAAGCTCGCCGACGACCGCTTCCTCGTGATCGCCTCCGACACGGCCCACGGTCATGTGCGCGCCATGCTCGGGCGCGCGGCTCGCGACCGTGCGGTCGTCGTGACCGACGTGACCCGCGACCTCGCGCAGCTCAACCTCCAGGGGCCGCTCTCACGAGACGCCCTCGCGACGCTCACCGACGCCGACCTGTCGACCGAGGCGTGGCCGTTCCGAGGAGTCAGCGAGATCTCGGTTGCCGGCGTACCGGTCACCTGTGCCCGGATCACCTACCTCGGTGAGCTCGGTTACGAGCTCTACGTCGCCGCCGACCGCGCCCTCGAGCTGTACGACGCGCTGGCCGCGGCCCCGGGCGTGCGGCCGGTCGGGCTCAAGGCGCTGGCGTCGCTGCGGATGGAGAAGGCCTACCGCGACTACGGCCACGACATCGACAACACCGACTGCCCGCTCGACGTCGGCCTCGGCTTCGCCGTCGCGTGGGACACCGACTTCCGCGGCAAGTCCGCGCTGCTGGCGCGCAAGGAGTCGTTCCCCTCGACCCAGCGGCTGGTGCAGCTCCGGCTGGTCGACCCCGAGCCGCTGCTGTTCCACGCCGAGCTGGTGCTGCGCGACGGCGTGGTCGTCGGCTACGTCCGCGCCGCGTCGTACGGCTGGACGCTCGGCGCCTCGGTCGGCCTCGCCTTCGTGACGTCATCCGGGCCGGTGACGAAGGACTGGCTGGACGCCGGCACCTGGCAGGTCGACGTCGCCGGCGAGCGCTACGACGCCGAGGTGTCGCTGCGGCCGATGTACGACCCGACCAGCGCCCGGGTGCGCGCCTGAGGGCCAGCCTCGCCGTACCACTGGTCACAGCAGCCCCACGGTGCGGTCACTCCCGTCGCTTGTCGGGGGTTGCATAGGCCGACAAGCGACGGGATCCCCGGTTGGCCGGGGATCCCGACAGGCAGCGGCCCCCCTACTTCGGGGGCATCCGGATGCCGCCGTCGACGCGGATAACGCTGGCATTGAGGTAGGAGTTGCGCAGGCACTCCAGGACCATCGATGCGAGCTCGTCGGGCTGGCCGAGCCGCTGGGGGAACAGCACCGACTCCCCCAGCCGCGCCTTGAACTCCTCGGCCTTCTCGCCCTCGCCGTAGATCGGGGTGTCGATCAGACCGGGCGCGACGGTGTTGACGCGTACGGCGATCGCGGCGAGGTCGCGCGCCACCGGCAGGGTCATGCCGACGATGCCGCCCTTGGAGGAGGAGTACGCCGCCTGGCCGATCTGGCCGTCGAACGCCGCCACGCTGGCCAGGTTGACGATCGCGCCGCGCTCGCCGGAGGGCAGCACGTCGAGCCGGGACATCGCCGTACCGGCGATCCGGATCGCGTCGAAGGTGCCGATCAGGTTGATCGCGATCACCGACTTGTACAGCTCGAGGTCGTGGGCCGCTTCGTAGGTGCCGTCGCGGCCGACGGTGCGCGCGGCCGGGCCGATGCCGGCGGAGTTGACCAGGATCCGCAGGTCACCGAGCCCTGCGGCCAGCTCGACGGCCGCGATGATGTCCTCGGTCCGCGTCACGTCGACGTGGGCGAACGCCCCGCCGATCTCCTGGGCAAGGGCCCGGCCCTGGTCGTCCTGGACGTCGGCGATGACGACGGTCGCGCCGGCGGCGGCCAGGTGGCGGGCGACGGCGGCGCCGATGCCCGACGCGGCACCGGTGACGAGGGCTACGGAACCTGCGATCTCCATGCCGCGGAGCCTAGCGAGCGAGTCGGCTGCTCCCTCACAGCGAGGTCTCGCCCCGCGCGACGATGACCGCCGGGCCGCTGAGGAAGACCCGGCCCGCCTCGTCGAGGGTGACCCCGAGGGTCCCGCCCGGTACGTCGACCCGGCAGCGACCCGGGCGCCCTCCGGCGGCGGCGACCGCAGCCGCGCAGGCACCGGTGCCGCACGACCGGGTCTCGCCCGACCCGCGCTCGTGCACCCGCATCGCGATGTGCTCGCGCCCCCGGCGGACCACGAACTCGACGTTGACGCCCTCGGGATAGAGCTCCGCGTCGTACGCCGGCTCGTCCCAGAGCCGACCTGCCTCGGCGAGATGGTCGAGCGTGACCACCGCATGCGGGTTGCCTACGTCGACGTGCAGGGCCGGCCACGACCGACCGTCCACCGACACCTTGGTCTCGCCGTGGATCGTGGCGACCCCCAGGTCGGCGGTGAACGCGTCGCCGTTGCGGGTCACCTCCTTCACCCCGGCCCGGGTGGCGATCCGCACCGGCCGGTCGGCGGGCACCAGCCCCTCGTCGTACAGGTGCAGCGCGAAGACCCGGATCCCGTTGCCGCACATCTCGGCCACCGACCCGTCGGCGTTGCGGTAGTCCATGAACCACACCGCGTCCAAGGTCTCGACGGGCTCGGCCGTCGGGTGCGCGCCGGTGCGGATCACGCGCAGGACGCCGTCGCCACCGATGCCCGCACGGCGGTCGCACAGGGCCCGGACACGTCCGGCGGACAGAGCACCGTGGACCGAGCCGTCATGGTCGGGCAGCAGCACGAAGTCGTTCTCCGTGCCGTGGCCCTTGAGGAACGGGTAGCTCACCCGTCCAGTGTGGCAGTCACGACGCGGGGTGCACGACCAGCGCCGTACCCCCGCCTCGGCGCGTCGGCTCCGGCACCGCGGTCAGCAGGGGGTGGCGCCCGCGGCGGCCCCGATCGCCTCGGCTGCGCGCTCGACGCGCTCGGGGTCGTCCCACCGCACCCAGACCACCCGCGGGTCCTTGCGGAACCAGCCGTCCTGTCGCCGGGAGAAGCGCCTGGTCGCGCGCGCCGTCGCCTCGATCGCATCGTCGAGGGTCGTCTCGCCGGCCAGGTAGGACGCCACCTCGCGGTAGCCGATCGCAGTCGAGGCCGTGCGGCCCTCCGCGAGACCGGCGTCGAGGAGCCGGCGTACCTCGTCGACGAAGCCGGCCTCGAACATCTCCCGTACCCGGTGCTCGATCCTCAGGTCGAGGGTGGGCCGGTCGATGTCGACGCCGATCTGCACGGAGGCGGGATCGGCGTACGCATGCTCGGGCAGCGACGCGCGGTAGGGCCGCCGGGTGATCGTGATGACCTCGAGCGCACGCACGATGCGACGGCCGTTGTCGGGCAGGATCCGCGCAGCCGCCTCGGCGTCGATCTCGGCCAGGCGGCGGTGCAGGGCAGCCGCGCCGACCTCCGCCAGCTCGGCCTCGAGCGCGCGCCGTAGCCCGGGGTCGGTGCCCGGGAAGTCGAACCGGTCGAGGACGGCTCGGGTGTAGAGCGCCGACCCACCCACCAGCACCGGGGTCCGGCCGCGGCCGCGGATCTCGGCGATCGCCGTCCGGGCCAGGATCTGGAACTCCGCCACCGTCAGCGGCTCGGTGACCTCGAGCAGGTCGAGCAGGTGGTGCGGGATGCCGCGTCGCTCGTGCTCGGGCAGCTTGGCGGTGCCGATATCCATGCCGCGGTAGACCTGCATCGCGTCGGTGTTCACCACCTCGCCGTCGAGGCGCTCGGCGAGGTCGAGCGAGAGCCCGGACTTGCCGGTCGCGGTCGCGCCCACCAGCGCGACGATCGGCTTCAGCGGCTCGGCGGGCATGTGTGGAGTCTGGCCTACGCTGGGGGCATGCCGGAGGTTCGGGAGGACGAGTTCGACGAGGACTACGGCCTCGACGAGGACGCCCCGCCCTACTGGTTCCCGGGTCAGACGATGCCCGACGCGGCCCGGCGGATCGGCCTCAGCCACCACGTTCCCGAGGGAGCGCTCCTCGACTTCGCCGGGCGCCTCGACTCCGCCCGGCCCTTCCACCGCGCGGTGGCCTGGGTACTCCTCGTGGTCTTCGGACTGCCGGTCGTGCTCTACGTCGTCCGGCTCGTCGAGGTCATCCACACCTGACCCCGGCGAGCACGGACCGCACTCCCAACCCGGCGCTCACGCCGGGCCCGGTCTAGCCTCGCCGCATGGTCGATCGGTTCCGGGTGGTCCCGGCGTCCTACGTCTATCTCACCCGCGAGGTCGCAGCCACCGAGGTGCTGCTCCAGCTCCGGCGCAACACCGGCTACATGGACGGCCACTGGGCGGCGGCCGCGGCGGGGCACGTCGAGCGTGGCGAGACGGCGTACGACGCGGTCCGGCGCGAGGCGCGCGAGGAGATCGGCGTCGACGACCTCGACCTGGAGTTCGTGACCTCCATGCAGCGCACCCAGCACGCCGACCCGATCGACGAGCGCGTCGACTTCTTCTTCACCGCGCACGCGTGGTCCGGCGTGCCGCGGATCGTCGAGCCGACGAAGTGCGAGGCGCTCTCCTGGTTCGCCCTCGACGCCCTCCCCGACCGGGTGGTCCCGCACGAGCGGTTCGTGCTCGAACGCCTGGCCGGGGGCCTCCCGGCGTACACCACCTTCGGCTTCTGACCAGCCACCCACGCCTGCTCGGCGGAGACGGCGGCTCCACTAGCCTCGTGTCGTGCCCGAGTCCTCCGATGCCATCCCCGAGGGCGCCCTGCTGCTCCACATCGGCCCCCACAAGACCGGCACGACGGCGATCCAGGGTCTGCTGGCGGCCGCCCGTGACGACCTGGCCGCGCACGGCGTGACCTACCCGGGCCGGGCCAGCGCCCACCACGATGCGGCGCGCGTCCTGATCGACCGGCCGGCCGGCTGGAGGCACGACAGCGCCCCCCTGCCCGGGCAGGGGGTGTGGGACGACCTGGTCCACACCGTCCACACGACTCCCGGTCGGGTCGTGGTGAGCAGCGAGTTCTTCGCGCTCGCCAGCGTCGAGCAGCGCGCCCGGGCTGTCGACGAGCTCGGTCGCGACTGGCTCCACCTGCTCGTCGCGGCGCGCAACCCGGGCTCGATCGCCCTGTCCACCTGGCAGCAGGTGCTGCGTGACGGCAAGACCGGGAGCCTCGAAGGGTGGCTCGAGGAGCGGTTCCGCCGGCCCGAGCCACGCCTCGCCACCGAAGGCTTCTGGTCCTGGGCCGACACCGCCACGCTCGTGGACGGCTGGTCGAAGGTCCTCGACCTCGATCGGATCAGCGTCGTGGTCATCGACGAGACCGACCGTGCCCTGCTGCCCAGCACCTTCGAGCAGCTGCTCGGCCTGCCGGCTGGCCTGCTCGCCGACCGAACGCCGCCGAACCAGAACCGCAGCCTGACCGCCCCCGAGGCCGAGCTACTACGCCGCGCGATCGCCCTGACCAAGCCGCAGCTGAGCTGGGAGGAGTTCTCCCTCTTCTTCCGGATGGGCTACGCGCGCCGCCTGCACGACGCCCGGGTGCCCCCGAAGGACGAGCCGCGCCCGACGCTTCCGCGCTGGGCGGCCGAGCAGGCCGCCGCCGAGGCAACCGCCAGCATCGACCGGCTCGCGGCCAGCGGGGTGACCGTCATCGGTGACCTCGAGCACCTCCACCGGATCCCGCCGGCCGGCGACGCCGAGCCCATCGACCACGTGCCCATCGACCTCGCGGCCGAGGCCCTCGCCGGCGTGATCGCCGCGGGCCAGCGCCGGATCCGCCGCGCCACGGCCCGGGCCGACAAGCTCGCCGCCACCCAGCGGCGCCTCCGCCGCGCGGAACGCCGGATCGCCGAGCTCACCGCGGCCGACGGGTCCGCGGCCCTGGACGGCGTGCCGGCCCGTCAGCTCGCGGCCGCCCTGCAAGCGCGCATCCGCGCCCGGCTCACCCGAGGCGCCCGGGTCCCGCCGGCCAAGCAGTGAACAGCCCGGCTCGGCCCCGCTTCAGCCTGGTCTGCGCGGCTTCTCAGGTGGGTCGCCACCTGCCGGGCTTCATCGCCTCCCTGGAGGCCCAGACCCACGGCCTCGACGACGTCGAGATCATCATGGTCGACGACGGCTCCCCCGACGACTCCGCCGACGACTCCGCCGAGATCCTCGACGCCTGGGCCACCCGCCGTCCCGACACCGTCCGCGTCCTCCACCAGGCCGACACCGGACGAGGCTCCGGACAAGGCGCCGGACAAGGCGCCGGCCGCAACGCCGGCATCGCCGTAGCCACCGGCGCCTGGATCTCCTTCCCCGACCCCGACGACACCCTCGCCCCGACCTACCTCGCCGAGGTCGCCGACTTCCTCGACACCCACCCCGACGCCGACCTGGTCGCCTGCCGACGCCTGATGTGGAACGAGGAGACCGGCGACACGTTGGACGAGCACCCCCTGCGGTCGATGTACCGCGGCAACCCGTACGTCGACCTCGCCCAGACCCCCGAACGCTTCCACGGCCACTCCCCCACCAGCTTCTTCCACCTCGACCGCGTCCGCGACCTCGACCTCACCTTCGACACCCGGATCCGCCCCACCTTCGAAGACGGCCACTTCAACTGCCGCTACCTCCTCGACCACCCCCACCCCAAGGTCGGCTTCCTCGAGACCGCCACGTACCACGAACGTCTCGACGGCAGCTCCGGCCGGCCGGCCGCCGCCCACCCCGACCGCTACACGCTCATCCTCGACAGCTTCCTCGACCTGGCGCGCCGCGCCGTGACGCAGTACGGCGAGGTCCCGGGCTGGCTCGCGACCTCCCTGCTCCACGAGCTCTCCTGGTACGTCGCCGCACCCGACGCGAAGGGACCCCCCGGCCGCCCGGTCTCCGGCGCCGCAGCCGGGCACGTCCACGAGATCGCTGCCGAGATCCTCGGACTCGTCGACGTCGACCGGGCCCTGCCGTTCGTGCCTCCTGCCGTGACTCCGTTGTCCCGTCACGTGCTCGCGCACGGATATCGCGGCGGGCCGTGGCACGACTCGTTCGTGCAGCTCGGCCACCTCGACGTCACCCAGGAGCTGGTCCGCGCCTCCTACTTCTTCACCGGCGAGCAGCCCGAGGAGACCTGGTGGGCCAACGGCGAGCCGATCACCCCGCTGCACGCCAAGATCCGCGACTTCTCCTACTACGGCCGCGCGCTGCTCCACGAGCGCATCGTCTGGCTCCCCGCCGACCGCACCCTGACCGTCGACCTCGACGGCAGCCCGACGACGCTCACCTACGAGCCGCCCCTGGGCTCGGTCAAGGTGGCCCCGCCCGGCCAGATCCGCTGGTGGCTCAGCGCCGACTCGGCCCGGGTCCGCGCGACGACCCCGGAGCAGCTCCGGGTCCGCCGGCCGGCGAGCAGGCAAGGACGCCTCGCCCAGAAGCTCAGGCACCTGCCGACGACCCGACGGAAGTACGCCGACGCGTGGGTGCTGATGGACCGGATCCACGACGCCGCCGACAGCGGCGAGATCCTGTTCCGCTACCTGCGCGAGCACCGCCCCGAGATCAACGCCTGGTTCGTGCTGGAGAAGGGCGGCCCGGAGTGGAACCGGTTCAAGGCCGCCGGCCACGGCGACCGGCTCGTCGCCCACGGCTCGCTGCAGTGGCGGTTGCTGATGGCCCACGCCGCCCACCTGCTCTCCTCCCACGCCGAGGACGCGCTGATCGCACCCGCCGCCATCCGCGAGTTCACCCCGCCGAACTGGCGCTTCCACTTCCTCCAGCACGGTGTGATCAAGGACGACCTGTCGTCGTGGCTGGACCCGAAGAAGATCGAGACGTTCGTGGTGAGCACGCCGCAGGAGCTGGCCTCCGTGGCGGGCGACCACACGTCGTACGTCTTCACCACCCGCGAGGTCGCCCTCACCGGCCTGCCCCGCTTCGACCGGCTCCGCGAGGTCGGGCTGCGCTTCCCACCCGAACGGCGTGACCTCCTGCTGGTCGCCCCCACCTGGCGCAACGAGCTGACACCCCCCTTCATCCCCGGCACCCAGCGTCGGCCGCTCGACCGGTCGTTGCTGGAGACCGACTTCCTCCGGCGGTGGCTCGCCTACCTGACCGACCCGGAGCTGGCCGACGCCACGCGCGACCAGGGGGTCACGCTGGCGTTCCTGCCGCACCCGATCCTGCAGCCGCTGCTGCCCTTCATGGAGCTGCCTGCTCAGGTGCGGGCGCTGTCCTACGAGGGCCAGGACCCCCAGGAGCTCTTCGCCCGCTCCCGAGCGGTCGTCACCGACTTCTCCTCGATCGCCTTCAACGCCGCCTACCTCGATCGCCCGGTCGTCTACTACCAGTTCGACGCCGACTCGGTGTTCACCGGCGGACACGTCGGCCGACGGGGCTACTTCGACTACGCCCGCGACGGGTTCGGCCCGGTCGTCGAGACCCACGAGGCCGCCGTGGACGCCACCGTCGCGGCGCTCGCCCACGGGCCGTCGCCGCTGCCGGAGTACCAGGCCCGGATCGACGCCACGTTCACCCTCCGCGACGGGCGGTGCTGCGAGCGCGTCGTGGCACGGATCCTCGAAACCGGCGGCCGCCGATCCGTTCTCCCGCCGACGCCGACACCCACGCAGGCCTCGCCCGCGGGGTGATTGGACCTTCGCCGCCGGGCCTGGTTATGGTTCCGAGGCCGTGGAGAGAGGTGAGGCGTTGCCCGGGAGTCGCCCCCGTTTCAGCCTGGTGAGTGCCGTCTACCACGTCGGTCGCTACCTGCCGGACTTCATCGCCTCCCTGGAGGCCCAGACCCACGGCCTCGACGACGTCGAGATCATCATGGTCGACGACGGCTCCAGCGACGACTCCGCCGAGATCCTCGACGCCTGGGCCACCCGCCGCCCCGACACCGTCCGCGTCCTCCACCAGGCCAACGCCGGACAAGGCGCCGCCCGCAACGCCGGCATCGCCGTAGCCACCGGCGCCTGGATCTCGTTCCCCGACCCCGACGACACCCTCGCCCCGACCTACCTCGCCGAGGTCGCCGACTTCCTCGACACCCACCCCGACGCCGACCTGGTCGCCTGCCGACGCCTGATGTGGGACGAGGAGACCGGCCGTAAGAAGGACGAGCACCCCCTGCGGTCGATGTACCGCGGCAACCCCTACGTCGACCTCGCCCAGACCCCCGAGCGCTTCCACGGCCACTCCCCCACCAGCTTCTTCCACCTCGACCGCGTCCGCGATCTCGACCTCACCTTCGACACCCGGATCCGCCCCAACTTCGAAGACGGCCACTTCAACTGCCGCTACCTCCTCGACCACCCCCACCCCAAGGTCGGCTTCCTCGAGACCGCCACGTACCACTACCGCCTTCGCGCCGACGGCAGCTCCACCGTGCAGACCTCGCGGGCCGACGTACGCCGCTACACCACCGTCCCCGAGCACGGCTTCGTCGACCTGGTCCGTACCGCGACCGCGCGCTACGGCGAGGTGCCCGGCTGGCTCGCCAGCTGCTTGATCTACGAGCTGCTCTGGTACTTCAACACGCCCGACGCGGCCGCAGGCGAGGGCCGCCCGATCGACGGTCCGCTGGCCGACCGCTTCCACGAGCTGATCGGGGAGGTGCTCGGCTCGATCGACGTCGAGGAGGCGCTGCCCTACGCCTCGCCGTTCGTGCCACTGGCCGCGAAGCTGGCCATGGCCCACGGCTACGAGCCTGAACCGTGGCACGACCCGTTCGTGCAGCTCGGCCACCTCGACGTCACCCAGGAGCTGGTCCGCGCCTCCTACTTCTTCACCGGCGAGCAGCCCGAGGAGACCTGGTGGGCCAACGGCGAGCCGATCACCCCGCTGCACGCCAAGATCTGCGACTTCTCCTACTACGGGCGGGTGATGGTGCAGGAGCGCATCGTCTGGCTCCCGGCCGACCGCACCCTGACCGTCGACCTCGACGGCAGCCCGACCGATATCGTCTACGAGCGCCCCCACGGGCCCGTGCGCGTGGCCCCCGCCGGGCAGATCCGCTGGTGGCTCAACCCCGAGTCCGCCCGCAACCGCAACCGGGTGCCGCAGCACCTCCGGATCCGCATCCCGAGGTCCCGGCACGGCAAGCTGGCGCAGCGGCTCATGCACCGTCCTTCGGTCCGCCGGAAGTACGCCGACGCGTGGGTGCTGATGGACCGGATCCACGACGCCGCCGACAGCGGCGAGATCCTGTTCCGCCACCTGCGCGAGCACCGCCCCGAGATCAACGCCTGGTTCGTGCTGGAGAAGGGCGGCCCGGAGTGGAACCGGTTCAAGGCCGCCGGCCACGGCGACCGGCTCGTCGCCCACGGCTCGCTGCAGTGGCGGCTGCTGATGGCCCACGCCGCCCACCTGCTCTCCTCCCACGCCGACGCCCCGATCGTGGCGCCCAAGGAGATCCTCGAGTTCACGCCGGCGAGCTGGCGCTTCCACTTCCTCCAGCACGGCGTCAGCAAGGACGACATCTCCCCCTGGCTCAACCCGAAGAAGATCGAGACGTTCGTGGTGAGCACGCCGCAGGAGCTGGCCTCCGTCGCCGGTGACCACACGTCGTACGTCTTCACCACCCGCGAGGTCGCCCTCACCGGCCTGCCCCGCTTCGACCGGCTCCGCGAGGTCGGGCTCCGCTTCCCACCCGAACGGCGTGACCTCCTGCTGGTGACCCCCACCTGGCGCAACAACCTGCTCCCGAAGCGGATCCCGGGCACGCAGAAGCACGTCGCCGACCCGGCCCTGCTCGAGACCGAGTTCATGCGCAGCTGGCTGGCGTTCCTGCGTGACGAGAAGCTCGCCGCCGCGCGTGCCGAGCACGGCGTGAGCCTGGCCTTCCTGCCGCACCCCATCCTCCAGCCGTGGCTGCCGCTGATCGACCTGCCTGCTCATGTGCAGACGCTGTCCTACGAGGGCCAGGACCCCCAGGAGCTCTTCGCCCGCACCCGGCTCCTGGTCACCGACTTCTCCTCGATCGCCTTCAACGCCGCCTACCTCGATCGCCCGGTCGTCTACTACCAGTTCGACGCCGACTCGGTGCTCGGTGGCGGCCACACGGGCCGGCAGTCCTACTTCGAGTACTCCCGCGACGGGTTCGGCCCGGTCGTCGAGACCCACGAGGCCGCCGTGGACGCCACCGTCGCGGCGCTCGCCCACGGCCCGTCGCCGCTGCCGGACTACCAGGCCCGGATCGACGCCACGTTCACCCTCCGCGACGGGCGGTGCTGCGAGCGCGTCGTGGCACGGGTCCTCGAGACAGACAGCCTTCGCTCGGGCCTGCCGGCGGTCCCGACGCCGTGAGCGCCGGGCCCCGCACTGTGTCGGTCGTCGGGAGCTGCATCACCCGCGACAACTTCAACCGACGCTTCAACCCGGAGTACAAGAGCTGGTACGCCGTCGGGCCGACGACCAACCAGAGCTCGATGATCGCCTTGATGTCGCCTCCGGTGGACGAGCCCTGGGAGCCCGTCGAGGAGATGAAGCCCTACGGGCTGTGGAACGTCGAGTCCGACCTCTCCCGCGAGATCCTGGAGCTCCTCCCCGCGGAGCAGCCCGACTTCGTCATCCTCGACTTCTTCGGTGACGTCCACTTCGGGGTCCTGCGCCTGGGCGACGGCCGCTACGTGACCGACAACCGGTGGCGGCTGCGCAAGACCGACCTCTACCAGCGCCTGCGCGCCGACCCGAGGACCGCCGCCCTGCGCTGGCAGGACGACCCCGGCGCCTACTTCGCCCTCTGGGTCGACGCCATGGACCGGTTCGCGGCCTACGTCGCCGAGCACTGCCCCCGGACCCGGGTGGTGGTCCACTGCGGCTTCAACGCGGTCCACGTGCTGCGTGCCGGCGACAGCCTGCCGCGGCAGCTGGCCCCGGCCGGCCCCGAGGGCAGGGCGGCCAGGGCGATGGGTCGGCGAGGCAACGCGTTCTGGACCCGCCTCAACGAGCACGCCAAGACGGCGTACGGCTGGGAGCACATCGACCTGTCGCACGAGTACTACGCGACCTTCGTCGACCACCCGTGGGGCGCGTTCGACGTCCACTACACGCTGGACTACTACCGCCGCTTCCAGGCCGAGCTCCACCGGCTGGCCCTCCACGACGAGCTGCCGGCCGAGCTCTCGGCGCAGGTGGACGCCGTCGCCGACGCGGCCGCGCAGCGGATCCACGACGAGCTGGCCTGGTGGCGGGCTGCCGACCGGGCGGAGGCCCGGGCCGCCGAGGAGGCGCAGCGACCGCGCTGGCGCCGGATCCTGAAGCCCGGTCCAGGGGTGAGCGTCCCGCCGCGCCCGAGCGAGCCTGGCGCCGACCGCGTCCTGCTCGACGGGCTCCGCGGAGCCCTCGACGAGGAGACGTGGGGGCGGGTCGCGGAGCTCTCCGAGTCCGCGGACGACCACGTGGCGTGGATCCGCGAGGTGCGCGAGGCACGAGCGGCTGGGCGGCGCGCGAAGGCCGCGAAGGGCTGAGGGCTCAGCGGCTCCGCAGCCGCGCCATCCGGGAGCGCAGACCGCCCTCGGACTTCGTCGAGGCCGTCGGGGCCTGGGCCAGCTCCTGCTCCAGCTCCTCGATCCGCTTGCGGGCCGACACGTAGTTGCTCCGCTGGCGACGGGCCATGGTGTGGAGCTCGGCGATCCGGAGGCTGAGCAGCGCTTCGTTCTCGCAGGCGGCGAGCGCGGCGTCGGTCCAGGGCTCGGCGTTCTCGGTCCGGGTGAAGTCCCAGAGGTGGCCGAACCGGTCGAAGTCCGCGGCGTAGATCTCCTCGATCCGCTCCCGCACGCCGTTCTCGAAGAGGGCGCCGGTCGCCCGGAGCGGTGTCGGGTTCGCCTTGGGCAGGTGCAGCTCGCCGGAGTGGCCGCGGGCCACGAGGTGGGCGCTGAGGTCGGTGAGCAGCTGCTTGGTCTCGCTGATCTCGTAGATGCGGGTGTAGGGGACGGCGTGCTCGACGAGCAGCTCGACCTGGTCGCGGAAGTGGGGGTCCTTGGTGCGGAGCTTGTGGTCGGGCTGCTTCTGGAGGAGGTCGACGAACTTCGCGAAGTCCTCGATCACCGACTCGCGGGTCAGCGGGTGCCGCGGGTACCACCACTCGTTCTCGTACTGCTGGGCGATGGGGATGCGCATCAGGAGCCGGTTCTGCCACGCCGAGAACAGCCGCAGTCGGGGGTCGCGCACCACCGCGAAGATGAACCAGCCGTCGTCCGGCCGGATCGTGGCCCGCTCCTCCGGCGACAGGTCGGTCAGGCGGGGCGACACCTTCCACAGGTCGCGGTTGTGCACGGCCTCGGAGTCGGCGATGAACGGCTGCCAGCCGGCGTGGAAGGTGCTCAGGTCCTCACCCGCGAGGTCGGCCATCATCCACTTCAGGCTGGTGCAGGCGTTCTTGTTCAGCGACTCGAACATCACCTTGACCTCGGGCGCGAGATAGGTCCGGATGATGGCCCCAGGGACCTGCTGCAGCCCCTCGAGCATCGAGTCGCCGCTGCCTTCGTGCTCGCCCATGGGCGCCAGCATAGGCAGGGCGCCGCCCGGTCACCTATCTCGGCCGGGCCGCACGACTTTTCGTCCTCCAGCGGCTGGGTACAGACCCGGGGAGCAGCACCACGTCCGGTCTCCGAGGGAGAGGCCGGCCCCGAGGCGTGGAGGGAGAACAGGGATGGTGACCGAGTTGGGAGAGCAGCCGACGCCGCAGATCGAGCCGTCCGAGCCGCCGCCGGGCGGAGTCGATGCGGTGGAGGATCTGGAGTACGACGAGGAGCCGGTCGTCCCGGACGTGTGGCCGCTCGGCAACACGCCCGCGCGCGACGTACCGGACGAGGTCACCGAGCCGGAGGACACCGGCCGGGGAGCGTCCACCGACGGCGCCAGTCATCCCGACCAGGAGGCACCGGCATGAGCGAGCAGACGTCCGGCGGTGGGAACGAGCAGCCGACCGAGCTGAGGGACTCCAACCCCAACGGCTCGGGCCCGGAGCGCGCTGCCGGCGGGATGGGCCTCAGCAGCGAGCGGGTCGCCCACACCGGCGGTGGCGGGGAGTCCACGGACGGCGAGAAGGACACCTCCGAGCCTCCCCGTCGCGATCGGGCCGCCGACCTGGTCGGGTCGGACGCGGAGTTCGAGCAGGGGGACGAGGACAACCCGGAGGGTCTGGACCCCAAGGCGGGCTACCCCGCGAAGGACCCCCGCAGCAAGGACCAGCCCTTCCGCCGGTGAGCGCCCCGGCCGACGGAGACGGAGACCTCTTCCGCGGTTGCTTCGGCGGTCAGCCGCAGCCGGTCGGAGCGAGCGGGGCCGGTACGCCGACCCCCGGCATCCCGAGCCCGACCGTGGCGTCGGACGTCGTCGTACGCGCGGCCCAGGCGTCGCCCGACCTGGTCCGGCGATGGGCCAGGACGGGCCCGTCGGCCACCAGGTGGTGGGGAGCGGCGTAGGTGACCTCGACCTCGACCAGGTCGCCCGGCCGGATCCCCTCGGCGCCGGCGAAGTGGACGAGCCGGTTGTCGCGGGCCCGACCGGTCAGGCGGTGGGTGGCGGCGTCCTTGCGGCCCTCGCCTTCGGCGACGAGGAGCTCGACGCGGGAGCCCAGGAGCCGCTGGTTCTCCTCCCAGGCGATCTGGTTGACCAGCTCGACGAGGCGCTGGTAGCGCTCGCGGACGACGGCCGGCGGCACCTGGTCGGGCATGGTCGCGGCGGGGGTGCCGGGGCGGATGGAGTACTGGAAGGTGAACGCGGCCGCGAACCGCGCCTCGCGCACGACCTCGAGCGTCTGCGCGAAGTCGTCGTCGGTCTCGCCGGGGAAGCCGACGATGATGTCGGTCGACAGCGCGGCATCGGGCATCGCGGCGCGGACCCGCTCGATGATCCCGAGGTACTTCTCGCGTCGGTAGGACCGGCGCATCGCCCGCAGCACCCGGTCGGAGCCGGACTGCAGGGGCATGTGGAGCTGGTGCATCACGTTGGGGGTCTCGGCCATCGCCGCGATCACGTCGTCGCTGAACTCCGCCGGGTGCGGGGAGGTGAACCGCACCCGCTCGAGCCCGTCGACCTCGCCGCACGCCCGCAACAGCCGGGAGAACGCCTGCCGGTCGCCGAACTCCACGCCGTAGGCGTTGACGTTCTGCCCGAGCAGCGTCACCTCGCTGACGCCCTCGTCGACCAGGGCGCGGATCTCGGCCAGGATCTCGCCGGGACGGCGGTCCTTCTCCGTGCCGCGCAGGCTGGGGACGATGCAGAACGTGCAGGTGTTGTTGCACCCGACGGAGACCGAGACCCAGGCAGCGTACGCCGACTCCCGTCGCGTCGGCAGCGTCGACGGGAAGACCTCGAGCGACTCGAGGATCTCGACCTGCGCCTCCTCCTGCACCCGTGCCCGCTCGAGCAGCACCGGCAGCGAGCCGAGGTTGTGGGTGCCGAAGACGACGTCGACCCACGGGGCCTTCTTCGTGATCGTGGCGCGGTCCTTCTGCGCCAGGCACCCGCCGACCGCGATCTGCATGCCCGGGCGCTTGGCCTTCACCGGGGCCAGGTGGCCGAGGTTGCCGTAGAGCTTGTTGTCGGCGTTCTCCCGCACGGCGCACGTGTTGAGCACCACGACGTCGGCCTGCTCCCCGCCCGGCACCGCGACGTACCCGGCGTCCTCCAGCAGCCCGCTGAGCCGCTCGGAGTCGTGCACGTTCATCTGGCACCCGTAGGTGCGGACCTCGTAGGTGCGCGGGGCTGGTCGAGGAGCGGGCTCTGCGGTGGCCGCCGCTGGTCGAGGAGCGCGCTCCGCGCGCGGCTCGAGACCAAGGCGGTACGAATCGGTGCTCATGACAGTCGCCCAGCGTACGGCGAGGACCCGCGGCCACCGAAACCTGCGGTGACGGCGCGACGCCGTACGACGTCGCCCGCCGCCACACGCCGGTGGCAGAGTGGGCGGCGATGAACGAGAACGCCGGCCTCCGCGCCCTGCATCGTCGCTCCCTGCTGCTCGGCGCCGCCGGCCTGGGGGCGGGGGCGATCACGAGCTCCGCGCTCCTCGACATCCCGGCTGCGGCGGCCGGGACGCGGACGACGAAGCAGTGGAGCGGCCGGTTCAAGGACCCGCGCACGGCGGACTGGCACTACCTGCCGTTCGTGCTGCCGAAGGGCACTCGGGCGATCGAGGTGCGCTACACCTCCGAGCCCCACGACACCGGCTTCGGGTTCAGCACGAACGTCGTCGACATCGGGATCTTCGACCCCTCGGGCATCGGGCTGGGCAACGCCGCCGGGTTCCGTGGCTGGTCGGGCGGCGCGCGCCGGCACTTCCGGATCACCCGTCGCTGGGCGACCCCCGGCTACCTGGCCGGGCCGCTCACCCCCGGCCGTTGGCACATCATCCTGGGACCCTTCCTGATCGTGCCGCCGGGGGCGCCGTGGAAGGCGACGCTGACCGTCGTGCACGGCGACCCGGTGGAGCCGGCGTTCAGCTCGAGCCATGCGCCCACGGCGGTCGCCGGCACCGGCGCGGGGTGGTACCGCGGTGACCTCCACCTCCACTCGGAGTTCTCCGACGGCCAGTGGACCCTCGACCAGCTCGTCGCCGAGGCGCAGGCCCAGAGCCTCGACTTCCTCGGGACCTCGGAGCACAACACGAACGCTGCCACCCGGGTGTGGGGGCGTCACGTGCCCGACGACTTCCTGGTCGTCAGCGGCGAGGAGGTCACCACGCGCAGCGGCCACTGGGTCGCGACCGGGATCAAGCCCGGCGCCTGGATCGACTGGCGCTACCGGGCCGCGGACCACCAGATCGGGCGGTTCACCGATCTGACCCGCAGTCTCGGCGGGGCGGCGATCGCGGCTCACCCGTCGGTGCCGGTGAACGGGACGCGCTGGGACTTCGGCGCGTCGTACGCCGGCATGGACGCGGTCGAGGTCTGGAACGGCCCCTGGTCGAGCTTCAACCAGACGACCGTCGCCCACTGGCACCAGCTGCTCGTGGACGGGACGTTCGTGCCCGCCGTCGGCAACTCCGACTCCCACCACTCCGGGCAGACGGTCGGGCTGGCGCAGACGGTCTACCGGCTGCCCACCCTGTCGACCCAGGAGGTGGTCGCCGCGGTCAAGGGCGGCCACGCCTGGATCGCGGAGTCGGCCGCGGTCGACCTCGACCTCACCGCGACAGGTGCCGGGCCGACCACGACGGTCGGCGGGCCCGGCGACACCGTCACCTTGAGCGCCGGCGAAGGGCTCGCCGTCCACCTCCAGGTGACCGGCGTACCGGGGACGGTGGCTCAGCTGATCGGCGCCTCGGGCGTCCTCGCCGCAGCCAGGGCCGACGACACCGGTCAGGTGGTCGTCGAGGCGATCGTCCCGGTGACCGAGCGGTTCGTCCGGGCCGAGGTACGACGTCCCACGGCCGCCGTGGACCCGAGCGGCGATCTCTCGGCGTACCCCATGGTCGCGCTCACCAACCCGGTCTTCGTCGTCGACAGCGGCACCTGACTCACCGCGAAAGGCTGCTAGCACGGTCAGCGCCGCGGCGTCACCCAGAGCGTGATCACACCCTCGATGACGATCGTGCCGTCGGCGAGCTCACCGCGGACGCGCACCGGCACCTCTCGGGGCTCGTCACCGGTCCAGTCGTCGGGCGACGTCTCCGCGACACAGGTGACGTCACCCGTCGCCTTGGCGGGATAGGCGACCTGCATCCCCTTCGGGATCCAGCGCCGGTCGGAGGCGATCGTCGCCTCGGCCAGGGCGCCCATCGCCGCCTCGAGGCCGTTGCAGAGCGCGATCGCGTGCACGGTGCCGAGGTGGTTGTGCACCCGACGCCGGTCCGGGACCACCAGTTCCACGCGATGCGGCTCGAGCCGGGTGAAGCGCGGGCGCACCGACCGGAAGTACGGCGCCCGCAGGCCGAACATCGTCGAGAACAGCCGGTTGCCGAGCGGGACTCGTCCGGCTCGCTGCCACAGGCTGAGGACGTCGGCCATGTCCCTGAAGTTACCACTCGGTAACGTAGGCCGTCACCGACCCAGCACCCACGCCGACGCGGCGGCTACGAGATGCCCAGGGTGAGGGAGGGCGCCGCGCCCGCAAGCGGGCAGCGGCGTTCGCTGCGGCCCTCTCCCCTCGGCTTCGCCGAGGTGGCCCTCGCTCAGGCGAGGGAGAGGAACAGCTTCTCCATGCGCGCGACGTCGAGGTGTGCCTCACCGTCGGGGCCGGGGATCATGCACTGCCGCAGGCCCGAGGCGATGATCGCGAAGCCGGCCCGGTCGAGCGCCTTGGAGACCGCTGCGAGCTGGGTCACGACGTCCTCGCAGGACCGGCCCTCCTCGAGCATCCGGACGACCCCGTCGAGCTGGCCGCGAGCACGCTTGATCCGGTTGATGACCGGGGCCATCTCGTCGGTGGGGAGTTCCAT
Source organism: uncultured Actinomycetota bacterium (assembly GCA_963820015.1). Lineage (GTDB taxonomy): Bacteria > Actinomycetota > Actinomycetes > Propionibacteriales > Nocardioidaceae > Nocardioides. Next base: position 709,261 of record CAWFYO010000014.1, read on the forward strand.
CACGCCTCCTGGCCGGCCGCCGCGACCTCACGGCGTACGACATCCATGTCGAGGCCGCGGACGGCCTCGATCAGCTGCTCGAGGGACGGGGCCGGCAGGGCGCCGGCCTGGCGGAAGACCAGGATCCCGTCACGGAAGGCCATCAGCGTCGGGATCGAGCTGATCTGGAGCGCTCCGGCGATGCCACGTTCGGCCTCGGTGTCGACGCTGGCGAAGGTGATGTCGGTGTGCGTCTCGGACGCCTTCTCGTAGATCGGCGCGAACATGCGGCAGGGGCCGCACCACGACGCCCAGAAGTCGACGAGCACGATGCCGTCGGACGTCACGGTCTGCTCGAACGCCTGCTCGGTGAGCGGAAGGGTGGCCATGGGAACCTCTCTGTCGAAGTCGAATCATACCCCTGGGGGTGTTACAGTCACAGTCGTAACCGCCGATACCCCACCGGGTATTCCCGACCTCGTCAGGAGCTGTCCATGTGTCACCCGACCCGATGCCGCGTCTGCGGCGGCACCACCTGGTCCGGCTGCGGCCAACACGTCGCCCAGGTCAAGTCGATGGTGCCCCGCGAGAACTGGTGCGACAACGCGCATACCGCCGAGGAGCGTGCCGAGGCCGGCGTCGGCACGGGGTTCTTCTCCAAGCTCTTCGGCCGCTGACCGACCCCGCTCAGCTGTAACGCCCCGTTACCTGCGCTGGTGCCCCCGTGCGCGGGGGCCCCGGTGCAGATAACGGAGCGTTACAGCGGGGAGGCGGGGCTCGGCTGGAGCACCTCCACCCGATTGCCGTGCGGGTCGCGCACGTGGAAGCGCCGGTGGCCGGGGAACGTGTCGCGCTCGCTCCAGTCGACGTCACCGCCGACCGCGATGACCGAGCCGGCCACCGCGTAGAGGTCGTCGACGACGAACGCCGGGTGCGCCTTGCGGGCCGGGACGAACCGATCCTCCACGCCGACGTGGAGCTCCGCGCTCACCGCGCCCCGCACGTCGTAGGCCCGGAACCACACGCCGCCGCGACCGCGCAGATGCTCCGGCTTCTCGACCTCGGTCAGCCCCAGGCCGACGGCGTAGAAGCGCCGGCAGGCGTCCTCCCCGCCGGGCGGGCAGGCGATCTGGACGTGGTGGAGCGCGATCATGCGACCCTCGCCACCACGAAGACCCGCCGGAAGGGCAGCACGACGCGCTCCTGGCGCTCCGGGTACGCCGCCCGCAGGCGGCGCTTGAACTCCTCCTCGAAGCCCGGCCGGAGGTCGTCGGGCAGCGACTGGAGCGTCGGTCGCGCGCCGGTGCCGGAGACCCAGGTGAAGACCGGGTCGGAGCCGGTCAGGACGTGGAGGTACGTCGTCTCCCACGCGTCGACCTCGCAGCCGAGCGCCGAGAGCCGCTCGAGGTAGACCGCAGGGTCGTGGCTGCTCGGCACCGCGACACCGCGCGTGTGCGCGTCGTACGGCGCCTCGGCGGCGAGCTCGGTACGGATCGTGTGACTGGGCTCGTCGAAGTTGCCGGGCACCTGGAACGCGAACCAGCCCCCGTTGTTCACCCGCGAGACCAGCGCCGGCAGCAGGTCGAGGTGGCCGGGCACCCACTGGAGGGTGGCGTTGGAGACCAGGACGTCGACCGGGTCGGCGTCGGTGGCCCAGGTGCGGAGGTCGGCGACCTCCCAGATCGTCGCGTCGTCGGCCGCGCGCGCCCTCGCGATCATCTCCGGGCTCGAGTCGAGCCCGAGGACCGTCGCCTCGGGCCATCGGTGGCACAGGAGCCTGGTCAGGTTGCCCGGGCCGCAGCCGAGGTCGACGACCGTCGCCGGGGCCTCGGCGCCGACCCGGGCGACCAGCTCGACGAAGGGGCGGCCGCGCTCGTCGGCGTAGGTCAGGTAGCGGTCGGGGTCCCAGTCGTGGGCCATGGCCCGTCCTCCGAGGTATCTTGACGTCAAGATATCTATCGTGGAACCTGACACCTCTCGATGTCAAGATTCTCGACGGCTCGTACCATGGTTGCGTGCGAGACGAGGTGGACGAGCTGCTCGAGGCCTGGGGCCGCGAGCGCGCCGACCTCGATCTTGCCCCGGTGTCGGTGTTCAGCCGGATCAGCCGCCTCGCCCGGCGGCTCGAGCTGGCCCGTCGCGACGCGTTCGCAGCCCACGGCATGGAGCAGTGGGAGTTCGACGTCCTGGCCGCGCTGCGCCGCACCGGCGCGCCGTACGAGCTCTCCCCCGGCCGCCTCCTCCGCGAGACCCTCGTGACCAGCGGCACCATGACCAACCGGATCGACCGGCTCAGCGCCCGCGGCCTCGTCGAGCGCTACCCCGACCCCGACGACCGCCGCGGCGTGATCGTGCGGCTCACCCCCGAGGGCAAGTCGGCCGTCGACGGCGCGTTCACCGCCCTCCTCGACGCCGAGCACCGGTTGCTCGAGGTGCTCCCCGACCGCGACCGCACCAGGCTCGCCGCCCTCCTCCGCCAGCTCCTGGCCCCGTTCGCCGAGTCGGCGACGATCGACCCCTGAGCCACGCGACGTACGTCGGCAACCCACGCATCGTCCAGGTCTGGGGCGATCGCCCCTGAGCCCTACTCGAGGTCCTCGGCCGCCTCGAGCCACTCCGCCTCGAGGGCCTCGCGCTCCGCCGCGACGGCGGAGAGCTCGGTCGAGATCGCCGTGAGCCGCTCGTGGTCGGAGGCGTGCGCCAGGACCTCCTCGTTCAGCTCGGCCTCGCGCGCCGCGACCTGCTCGAGACGCTTCTCGACCCGGGCGAGCACCTTCCGCGCCGCCCGCTCCTCCGCGCTCCCGGCCCGCGCCGCCAGCCGGGTCGGCAGGTGACGACTCGGCGCGGGCTCGGCGTCTCTCAGCGCCGACTCGGCGCGTTCGGCGCGCTCCTGGGCGGCGATCCGGCGGGCGAGGTAGTCGTCGACGCCGCCGGGGAGCAGCGAGATCCGGCCGTCGTCGAGCAGGCCGTGGACGACGTCGGTGACCCGCTCGAGGAAGTAGCGGTCGTGGGAGACCACGACCAATGTCCCGGGCCACGCGTCGAGGTAGTCCTCGATCACCGTGAGCGTCTCGATGTCGAGGTCGTTGGTGGGCTCGTCGAGGAGGAGCACGTTCGGCTCGGTGAGCAGGATCCGCAGCAGCTGGAAGCGCCGCCGCTCGCCGCCGGACAGGTCCCCCAACCGGGCCGTCAGCCGGTCACCGGTGAAGCCGAAGCGCTCCAACATGGACGAGGCCGTCACCTCGCCGGTCGTGGTCCGGGTCACCCGCCGGATCGACTCCACGGTGTCGAGCACGCGGGCCTCGGGGTCGAGGTCGTCGAGGGCCTGGGTCAGGTGCTGCAGGACGACGGTCCGGCCGCGCTTCACCCGGCCCGCGGTGGGCGCGAGCGAGCCGTCGAGCAGCGCCAGCACCGACGACTTGCCGGCCCCGTTGACGCCCACGATGCCCACCCGGTCGCCCGGCCCGAGCCGCCAGGTCGCGTGCGAGAGCAGCGTCCGGTCGCCCCGCACCAGGTCGACGTCCTCCACGTCGAGCACGTCCTTGCCGAGCCGTTGGGTCGCGAACGACTGCAGCTCCAACCGGTCGCGCGGCGGCGGCTCGTCGGCGATCAGGTCCTCCGCGGCCTCGATCCGGAACTTCGGCTTCGAGGTCCGGGCCGGGGCCCCACGACGCAGCCACGCGAGCTCCTTGCGGGCCAGGTTGCGGCGGCGTACCTCACTGGCGGCCGCCTGGCGCTGCCGCTCCGCCTTGGCCAGCACGTACGCCGCGTACCCGCCGTCGTAGCTGTCGACGACCCCGTCGTGGACCTCCCAGGTCTGCTCGACCACCGCGTCGAGGAACCAGCGGTCGTGGGTGACCACGACCAGCGCCGACGACAGTGACACCAGGTGACGGGCCAGCCAGGCCACGGCCTCGACGTCGAGGTGGTTGGTCGGCTCGTCGAGGACCACGAGGTCGTGCTCGTTCAGCAGCAGGGCCGCCAGCGCGCACCGGCGACGCTCGCCGCCCGAGAGTCCGATCACCGCGCGGTCGAGCTCGATGTCGACGAGCAGCTCGGTGACGAGCTCGCGGGTCCGCGGCTCGGCCGCCCACACGTGGTCGGGCCTCCCGGCCAGGACGGCGTCGCGCACCGAATGGGTGTCGTCCAGGGTGTCTCCCTGGTGGAGGTAGCCGATCGCGAGGCCGCGCGACATCGAGACCCGTCCGCTGTCCGGAGGCTCCTGGCCGGTCAGCACCTGCAGCAGGGTGGTCTTGCCGTCGCCGTTGCGCCCGACGACCCCGACCCGCTCACCCGCCGAGACACCGAGCGAGACCTCGGTGAGCAGGGGGCGGATGCCGTAGGCCTTGGACACCCGCTCGAGGTTCACGAGGTTAGCCATGAGCGACCACGTGGGCGCCGGCGACCGGCCCGTGCGCCACGAGTACGACGCGCTGCGCGCTCGCTGCCGGAACCTGCGTCGACAGGGTCCCGGCGACCGTGCGCGCATGCTCGGCCGACTCGCACAGGAACACGCAGGTCGGGCCCGATCCCGAGACCAGCCCACGCAGCGCGCCGGCGTCGACGCCCTCGACGATCAGCCGGGCCAGGTCGGGGCGCAGGTCGCACGCTGCGTGCTCCAGGTCGTTGTGCAGGGCCGCAGCCAGCGCTCGAGGGTCGCCCGAGGCCAGGGCGGCAGTGATCTCGTCGGGCGGCCCCGGCACCTCCGGCGCGTCGGGGCGCAGCTGGTCGTAGTGCCGGTAGACCTCGGGCGTCGACATCCCCACCGTCGACGGCACCACGACCCACCACCAGGAGCCCTCGTCGGCCATCGGGGTGACCAGCTCGCCGTGGCCCTCGCCGAGCGCCGTGCCGCCCACGAGCGCGAACGGCACGTCACTGCCCAGGTGCGCGGCCATCGCGAGAAGGTCCTCGTCGGAGCTGCCGAGGTCGTGGAGCCGGTCGAGCGCGAGCAGGGCGGCCGCTCCGTCGGCCGACCCGCCCGCGAGCCCGCCTGCGACCGGGATCGACTTGTCCACGCGCACCCGCGCACCGACCGGGTGTCCGTGGTGCTCCGCGAGGAGCGCCGCAGTCCGGTCGATGATGTTGAGACCCGGCCCGGGCAGCTGGGCGGCGTCGATGTAGGAGGCCACGTCCGTGGTCACCGTGACCTCGTCGGCGACCGCCACCGTGACGTCGTCGTACAGGCTCACCGCCTGGTAGACGGTCACCAGCGTGTGGAAGCCGTCGGGTCGCGGCGCCCCGACCCCGAGCAGCAGGTTGATCTTGGCCGCCGCGCGCACGGTCAGGCTCATCGCAGAGCCTCGGCCAGCCGGGCGAACTGCTCGACGGTGAGCGACTCCCCGCGGGCCAGCGGGTCGATCCCGGCCTCGCCCAGCGCTGCCTCGGCCACTTCCGACGAGCCCGCCAGCTCACGCAGGGCACCCCGCAGCGCCTTGCGTCGGTGGGCGAACGCCGCGTCCACCACCGCGAAGACCTGCTCCCGGGTCGCAGTGGTCACCGGCGGCTCGCGGCGGGTCCACGCCACGAGGCCGGAGTCGACGTTCGGCGCCGGCCAGAAGACGTTGCGGCCGATCGCGCCGGCACGACGGACGTCGGCATACCAGGCCGCCTTCACGCTCGGGATGCCGTACACCTTCGACCCGGGCGCAGCGGCCAGCCGGTCGGCCACCTCGGACTGCACCATCACCAGTCCCTTCTCCAGCGACGGAAGCAGCCCGAGCAGGTGCAGGAGCACCGGCACGGAGACGTTGTAGGGCAGGTTCGCCACCAGGGCCGTCGGTGGTGGCCCGGGCACCGCCTCGATGCGCAGGGCGTCGGCCGCGAGCACCTCGCACCGGGCCGCCTGCTCGGGGGCGTACGACGCCAACGTGGCGGGCAGCGCGCCGGCCAGGACAGGGTCGACCTCGATCGCCACCACCCGGGACACCTCGGCCAGCAGCGCCAGGGTCAGCGACCCGAGCCCGGGCCCGACCTCGACGACCACGTCGTCCGGGCCGACCCCGGCCTCCCGGACGATCCGGCGGACCGTGTTGGGGTCGATCACGAAGTTCTGCCCGCGCTGCTTGGTCGGCCGCAGGTCCAGGCCGGCGGCCAAGGCACGAACGTCCGCCGACCCGAGCAGAGTCGGGCCGACGGACGTCATGCGCGTCAGCCTAGGGGGGTCGGACCTCCCCGGACCGAGAGGTGTCAGCGGGGCAGCCCCAGCGAGGCGGCGCAGGCCGGCCAGGCGCCGTACCCCCCACTGGCGTTGCGGATCTTGGTCGCGATCGCGATCTGGGTGGCCCGCGAGGCGTTGCTCGGGAGACCCGTGCCGCCGTAGGCCTGCCAGGTGCCGAGCGAGAACTGCAGCCCGCCGTAGTAGCCGTTGCCGGTGTTGGTCGCCCAGTTGCCGCCGGACTCGCAGCGCGCCAGGGCGTCCCAGACGGTCGAGCCCCCGGCGAAGTTCGTGGTGGCGACCACCTTGGTGCCGACGCGCTCGATCTGCGGGACCGGCGCACGCAGCACGTCCTGCTGCACGACGGTGCGGACGGCCAGGTGACCGTTCTCGAACACGAGGCGGTAGGTGACGTCGCGCAGGCCGGTGTGCCCGGCCCGGACGATCGTGCTCTGACCCTTCGTCATCGAGGAGTCGTCGCGGGTCACGGTGCCGTAGGGCATCGCCTCGCCGCTCACGTGCTTGCTGACGACGCGGACGCGGGTGAGGACGACGCGGTCACCGTCGTGCAGCACGTGCTGGAGCCCGGGGCGCACCCGGTCGTGGCGGTGGAGGTTCACGCCGTAGCGCGCGAGCGCCTCGCCCGTCGTCGTGGCGGCGATGGTCCGGTGGACCGCGCGGTGCCTGCCGATGACGAAAACCAGCTGCTTGGGGGTGGCGACGTCGATGCGCAGCCCGTCTCGGGTGATCCCGGCGCCGCGGCTCACCGACAGGCTGGCCCGGTCGAAGCTGCGGTCGATCTCGACCAGTGCGTCGCGGACGTCGGTCGCGGTCACCCAGTACCTCGTGGTCGTGCCGTCCACGTCGAGGGTGAGGGGCTTGCCGTAGCGGACCGCGATGGTGGTGCCGTCGTTCACGGACTCGCCGACCGCGGGGGCCACCTCGTCGTGCGACCCGAGCGAGATCCCCTGGTCCTTCAGGACGGCCCCGACCGTGTCACCGCTCGCGGTGACGTGCTCGATGTGGCCGTCCACGTTGAGGGTGACCGACTTGCCCATCGACGCATAGCCGACGGTGGTGCCGATCACGGCCGCTGCTGCGACCGAGGCGGCGGCGACCAAGGCTGCCTTGCTCTTGCTGACTCGTGCGAACGTGCGGCGCACAGCTCTCCAGACGTCGTACTCCCCGGGCCACGGGTTCGGCGCCGCCCCATTCCCGTCCTCGGTCCTCATACGACCCAGGCACTCGAAGCTTCGCGTTGCTCGCTTCGCAGGAAAGGCCGCGAGTGCGGCCCCAGCGCCGGTCGAAATCTTTACCCGATCCCGGCCAACAGTCACCAGACGATAACGGGGTCGGGACGGTCCCCCAAACCCTCACCCGGTTTCTTTACCTGACGTGATGAGCGTCTCTATGTCCGAAACCCGCTGATCCGAGGCCCTACCAGGAGCCGCCGAAGGCCCGTTCGGTGTTGGCCTCGACAGCCGCGCAGAGGTCACCGAGGTCCTCGCCACGCACCTCCGCCATCGCCCGCATCGTCACCGGCACGAGGTACGACGCGTTGGGACGTCCACGGTAGGGAGACGGCGTGAGGAACGGCGCGTCGGTCTCGACCAGCACCCGGTCCTGGGGCGTGATCGCGAGCGCGTCGCGCACGGGCTGGGCGTTCTTGAACGTGACCGTGCCGGCGAAGGAGAGGTAGGCACCCCGGTCGAGACAGGCCCGCGCGAAGCGTGGGTTGCCGGAGAAGCAGTGCATCACCCAGCGCTCGGATGCCCCTTCCGCGTCGATCACCTCGAGCACCTCGTCGTGCGCGTCGCGGTCGTGGATCACGAGCGTCTTGTCGAGCCGCTTCGCGAGGTCGAGGTGACGGACGAACGACTCGACCTGCACGCCCCACCCCTCGGAGCCGGTGCGGAAGTGGTCCAGCCCGGTCTCGCCGACCGCCCGCACCTTGTCGTGCGCCTGGGCGAGACGCTCGATCTCGTCGAGCGCCTCGTCGAGCCGTCCCTCGGCGGCCAGCCGTGGAGCCTCGTTGGGGTGCAGTGCCACACCGGCCACGAGCGCGTCGTGCTCGCGGGCCGCGTCGACGGCCCACTGGGCGCCCGGCAGGTCGCAGCCGATCTGCACGATCCGTGAGACGCCGACCGCGGCAGCGCGGGCGACAGCCGTCGCGGTGTCGAGCCACTCGCCGTCGGCCATGTCGAGGTGGCAGTGGTTGTCGACGACGGGGTGCGGGAGCGGCTCCGGCGCAGGTGGCCGCTCGCGGCCGCCCTGCTCTCCCCCGGCCCGGTGGCGCAACGGTTCGTCGGTCACCGGCCGGCTCCCTGCTCGACGTCGTGCTCGACGCCGAGGTCGACGCCGTGCTCGACGCCGTGCCCGACGCCGTGGACCGCGTCGTACACCTCGCGCTTGGGTACGCCCGCCCGGACGGCCACCGCCCGGATCGCGTCCTTGCGGCTCGTTCCGGCCTGCTCCTCGGCCGCGACGGCCGTTCGGAGGGAGTCGGCGTCGCCGGCCACCGAAGAGGTCGCGACGGCGCCGGAGACCACGATCGTCACCTCGCCGCGGACGCCGGCGGCTGCCCATCCGGCCAGGTCGGCCAGCCCTCCACGGCGTACCTCCTCGTGGGTCTTGGTCAGCTCCCGGCAGACCGCCGCCGGCCGGTCACCGCCGAAGGCGTCCGCCATGGCCCTCAGCGCGGTCGCCGTGCGGTGCGGCGCCTCGAAGAAGACCAGCGTGCGCTCCTCGCCGGCCAGCGCGGCGAGCCGTCGGGCCCGCTCCCCCTGCTTGCGCGGCAGGAAGCCCTCGAAGCAGAACCGGTCGACCGGCAGCCCGCTGACGGCCAGCGCCGTGAGCACCGCCGACGGCCCGGGTACGGCGGTCACAGTCACGCCCGCCTCGACGGCCGCTGCCACCAGCCGGTAGCCCGGGTCGCTCACGCTCGGCATGCCGGCGTCGGTGACCAGCACGACCCGGTCGCCGGCGACCAGCCGCTCCACCAGGCCAGGGGTCCGTGCGCTCTCGTTGCCCTCGAAGTACGACGTGACCCGTCCCTTGACGTCCACGCCCAGGTCGGCGGCCAGCCGGCCGAGGCGGCGGGTGTCCTCAGCGGCGATCAGGTCGGCGCCGGCCAGCTCGGTGGCCAGCCGCGGGGGCGCGTCAGCGGCCTGCCCGATCGGGGTGGCGGCGAGGACGAGCACACCGGTCGGGGAAGCCACGGGACGATCATGGCACCCACGTACAGTTTCCCCCCGTGACGTCCCCAGCCGCCGCCCCGCACGTGGAGCGCCGGATGGTCGGTCTCGCCACCGACGACGACGGTCGACCCGTCCCCCTGGCGGCCGAGCGGGCCCGCGGCCTGCGCCGGCTGGAGGACCCGCTCATCGGCTGGGCCGCGAGCCTGTCGATCACCGCCGTCGCCCTCTTCCTGCGGCTGTGGAAGCTGGGCACACCTCACTCCTTCGAGTTCGACGAGACCTACTACGCCAAGGACTCGTGGTCGCTGTGGCACTTCGGCTACGCCCGCGACTACCTCAACAACGACGGTGGCGTCGCCAACAAGCACATCCTGGCCGGGCAGACCACCGACCTGTGGAAGCCGAACGCCTCGATGGTGGTGCACCCCGAGGTCGGCAAGTGGCTGATCGGGATCGGCGAGAAGCTCTTCGGGTTCACGCCGCTCGGCTGGCGCGTCGTACCGGCTGTGGTCGGGGCGCTGATGGTCCTGGTGATGATCCGGTTCGCACGCCGGCTCACCGGGTCGACGCTGCTCGGCTGCATCGCCGGTGTGCTGCTGGCGTTCGACGGCCTGGAGTTCGTGCTGTCGCGGCTGGCGCTGCTCGACATCTTCGTGGCCTTCTTCCTGCTCTGTGCCGTGCACTGCCTCGTGCTCGACCGCGACTGGTACCGCGCCCGGATGGCCGACCACGTGCCTGGGCAGATCGCCGACGCCACCGCCTGGGGTCCGGTGCGAGCCCTGCTGTTCCGGCCGTGGCTCCTGGCCTCGGGCGTCTGCTGGGGCCTCGCGCTCGGCAGCAAGTGGGAGGCGGTCTTCCCGCTCGCCGCGTTCGGCCCGCTCGTGGTGGCCTGGTGCGCCGGCGCACGACGCTCGTTCGGCGTACGCCGGGCACCCCTCAAGGCGCTGGTCGCCGACGGCATCCCGGCGTTCGCGCACCTGGTCGTGGTCGCCTTCGTGGTCTACGTCGCCACCTGGACCGGCTGGCTCATGCACTCCAGCCAGTACGCCCAGTACCTCGGCGACACGCAGTACACCCACTACGTCTCCGGCGGGGACAACTGTGGGCGCGACATCACCTATGACAACGACAAGCACTGGCCCGCCCACGGCGCTCCGGTCGAGCACGGACTGCCGGGGCTGCTGCAGGGGCTGAACTCCCTGGCCCACTACCACCGCGACGTGCTGATGTTCCACACGCACTTCCTCAACGGCTGCACCCACACCTACGCCTCGCAGCCGCGCGGTTGGCTCCTGCTCAACCGACCGGTCGGGGTCGACGCGCAGACCGGGATCAAGCCCGGCACCCAGGGCTGCGACGCCCCCGACAAGAGCGACTGCCTGCGCCAGGTGCTGCTGCTCGGCACCCCGGCCGTGTGGTGGGCCGGCACCCTGGCGCTGCTCTATGCCGTGGTGATGTGGTTCGGCAGGCGCGACTGGCGGTTCGGGATCGCGGTGGTCGGCGCGGCCTCGACGTGGCTGCCCTGGTTCCTCTACGACGGGCGCCCGATCTTCTCCTTCTACTCCGTGATCACCCTGCCGTTCCTGGTGCTCGCACTCACCCTGGCGATCGGCCGGATCCTCGGCCCGTCCGCGGCCCCGACCCCGCGCCGTACCGTCGGGGTCGTCGTGGCCGGCTCCTACGTCGTCCTGGTCCTGATCAACTTCGCGTGGTTCTGGCCGATCTACACCGACGGCCTGCTCACCCACGCCGAGTGGCTCCAGCGCATCTGGTTCGCCCGCTGGATCTAGCCGATAGTCCCCGACGTTCTGGTCGGTCCCGAGGCCCTCGACCCGACGATTTCGTCGGGGACTATCGGAACTGGGGCGGGGACTTGTGGCAGGTGCCCGGGGCACCCGGCGCTCCCTAGGCTCGAGACATGGCAGCCGTCGACATCGTCACCCGTCAGGGGGACGCCTACAACGCCCACGACCTCGGGGCCTTCCTGGACTGCTACGCCGACGACGTCGTGGTCACGTCGGGCAACGGCGACGTGCTGATGGAGGGCCTGGAGGCGATCCGCGCGGAGTACGCCGTGATGTTCGAGCAGCTGCCCGACGTGCACGCCGAGGTCCATGGGCGGATCGTGCGGGGGGCCTGGGTCGTCGACGACGCCCATGTGACCGCCACCAGGCTCGACATCGAGGCACTGGTGGCCTACCACGTCCCCGGCGACCACATCGACCGCGTGGTCGTGATGACCGCCCAGCCGGAGGACTGATCCGGCGCGCTACTGGTGGCCGGCGACCGCGTGCGGCACGTAGTCGTCGCCCAGCTCGGCCAGCTCGTCGTCGGTCAGCACGAGGTCGACCGCCGCCACCGCGTCGGTGAGGTGCTCGAGCTTGGTGACCCCGACGATCGGCGAGGTCACCGCGGGCTGGGCCAGCAGCCACGCCAGCGCGACCTGGGCGGGCGCGACCCGGCGTCGTTCGGCGATCGCGAGCACGGTGTCGACCACGGCCTGGTCCTCGTCGCGGTAGAGGGTGCGGCCGAACTCATCGGTGTCCGAGCGCGCCGTCTGGGTGTCCCAGGCCCGCGTGAGGCGGCCGCGGGCCAGCGGGCTCCACGGGATGACCCCGACGCCCTGGTCCTGGCAGAGCGGAAGCATCTCCCGCTCCTCCTCGCGGTAGATCAGGTTGTAGTGGTTCTGCATGGACACGAACGGCGTCCAGCCGTGGCTGCGCGCCGCGTGCTGCATCTTGGCGAACTGCCAGGCATACATCGACGACGCCCCGAGATAGCGCACCTTGCCCGCCTTCACGACGTCGTGCAGCGCCTCCATGGTCTCCTCGACCGGGGTCATCGGGTCGAAGCGGTGGATCTGGTAGAGGTCGACGTAGTCGGTGCCGAGCCGGGACAGGCTGGCGTCGATCTCCTGCAGGATCGCCTTGCGGGACAGACCGCGACCGTTGGGTCCGGGGCGCATCGGCATGAACACCTTCGTCGCGAGCACGACGTCCTCGCGGTCGACGTGCTTCCACAGAGAGCGCCCCGTGTACTCCTCGCTGGTGCCGCCCGAGTAGACGTTGGCGGTGTCGAAGAAGTTGACCCCCGCGTCGAGAGCGGCCCTGACGGTCTGCTCGGCGAAGGACTCGTCCTTCGTCCACGGCCGGCCGATGCCGCCGTCGCCCCAGCTCATGCAGCCGACGGTGATCCGCGAGACCTCCAGGCCACTGCTCCCGAGCCGCGTGTACTCCATGTCTCTCCTCCTCCGACGGTGGTAGGGCGCCCGGTGGCGGCGCCGCATCCACCCTGCCACGCGCCCGGTGGGCGGGCAGAGGCAGCGGCGAAGGCCCTGGCGAGAGGAGAAGAAAGGGGAGCCGACGGTGGGGCTCGAGGAGGATGACCGGCCCCGGAAACACGTCACGCGAGAGTCGCAGTGACCCTCGCGTGACGCCTAGCCCCCCGGCCAAACATGAGCATTCTATGGCAACAGATTGACCCTGCCGACCCCTCCGAACCTATCCTTTCGGATGACTGGGACTAGTCCTTTCGGGCCAGTTCCCCCCGATTTGCCTACGAATCCCGTCGAGTTGTCAGATTTCTTGCGCAAGTGGGGGCGAGGTCGGTCACAATCGCGGACATGGACTCACGGGACGCTGACCTCCTGAAGGAGATCGACCCCACACAGCTGGGACACCGGATCCGCGCCGCCCGCGTGGCGAAGGGCTGGACCCAGGCCGAGCTCGCCGGCGGCGACATCTCGGTCGGCTACGTGTCTCGGATCGAGTCGGGGCAGCGCCGTCCCAACAGCGCCGTCCTCACCGACCTGGCCGCGCGCCTCGAGGTGCCGGTCGACCACCTGCTGCGCGGCGTCACCGCCCGCGAGTACGACGAGCTCAAGCTGACGCTCGACTTCGCCGAGCTCTCCCTGGAGTCCGGCGAGCACCTCGAGGCGGAGGCCCAGGCTCGCGCGGTCGTGGACCGTGCCACCCTCGCCTCCCAGCCCGAGCTCGCCTACCGCGGCCGGTTCGTCATCGCCCGGGCCCTCGAGGGCCAGGGCAGCCTGGACGACGCGATCCTCGAGCTCGAGCCGCTGGTCGAGGCCAAGACCGGCGGCGTCCTCCGGATCCGGGCCGCGATCGCGCTGTGCCGGTGCCTGCGTGAGGCCGGCGACCTCAGCGCCGCCATCGAGGTCGGCGAGCGCGTGGTCCACGACCTCGAGGGCTCGCGGCTCGACAGCTGCGACGAGGCGGTCCAGCTGGCGGTGACCCTCGCAGCCGCCTACTTCCTCCGTGGCGACATCCAGCCACGCCGTCCGGATGTGCCGCAAGGCGATCGCGAAGGCCGAGCTCCTGTCCTCCCCGACCGCGCGCGCGGCGGCGTACTGGAACGCCAGCGTCTTCGAGTCCAGGCGCGGCTCCGTGGCAGATGCGGTGCCGCTGGCCGAGCGGGCGCTGGCGCTGCTGGCCGAGGGTCAGGACACCCGCAACCTGGCTCGGCTGCGCAGCCAGATCGGGACGATGCAGCTCCAGCTCGAAGGCTCGGACGTGGTCGAGGCCCGGCAGCACCTGGAGCAGGCCCACGACGAGATGGTGTGGTCGAGTGCCAGCGCTGTCGACCTCGCCCGCAACGACCTGGCCCTGGCCCGGGCCCACTACCTCGACGGCAACATGACCACGGCCGAGCGCATGTGCGCCGAGATCGGCGCGGGCATGACCGACGAGTCGCCCGATCGTCGCCGCCGACGCGTTGGCCCTGGCCGGCCAGGTCTCCGCGGCGCGGGGAGACGTCGAAGGTGCCAAGGCGGCCTACCGCCACGCGGTGCTCCTGCTCACCGGGGCAGGCGCCGACCGCGGCGCGGCCCAGTTGTGGTTCGAGCTCGCCGATCTCCTCGAGGACGTCGGCGACGTCGAAGCCGCGCGCGAGGCCTATCGGAGCGCCGCAGCCTCCACCGGGCTACGGTCGCGCGCCAAGGTGCGCGCCAGCGCTGCAGCAGACCTGAATCGGCTGTGAGCGCGAAGCGCTCAGCAGCAGAAGTGGTGCGCTCCTGCATGAGGCTGGCCCTGCCGCCGAGGTCGGCGCCGCTCGCGGGGGCCACAGCCACGACGCCGAGGGTGGCGACGAGAGTGGTGGCCAGTGCTGCCAGCTTCATCTTGGTGTTGCGTGTCATGTCAGTGATCTCCCTGTGTGATGCCTGGTCCCCGAGCTCCGGGAGAAGTCTGCTGGATGCCGAGGCAAATTTGGAAGTCTTGACAACCCCCCGTGTGTCGTGTGTTACCACTGGGACGGTGCCCGGGCGGCCCCCGAGCCCCTCGTCCTGAGCGTGGAATGAGCGGGAAAAGGGGTCCATGACGAAGTGCTTCGTAAAATCCCCAGGTTTTTCCCGATTCCCACATACGCCCGTGCCCGATGTGTAAACTTGAGTCAACATCAGGTGGCAACCCCCCAGCCACCGGGTGGAGAGCTCGCAGGCGCCAGCCCCCCAGGCCACCGGCGAGGTCCGCGGCCGGTTTTCACCGGACGCGCTTAGACCCCCCGCATTCGTGCGGGGGGTCGCTGCATTTCCGGGTAATTGCCGCCGGCCCGATAAAGCTCGTGACCGACTCGCGCCAGGTGTGCCTGGGGTCACAGGGGCTGGCAAACGGTGGTGGCGCCTGGACTAGACCAGTTGGGCAAGGTTCGAGCGATTTCGAGACAGGTTCCGGCCGGTATGTGCATCCGCGACGGCTGGCCCGGACCCCGGATCCGGCGTGGTCCACGCATCGCCAGGGCGACCCGAGGCCGGTCCTGACGACCCGGACGGGCCCGAGACGGCGGCACCGGGATCGGTCCCGCGAGGTGTGGGGTGGAGCTGAGGGGACTCGACCCCCTGGCCCCTCGAGCCACCTCGAGTCCCGCTGGGCGTTGGCGTACCGAGCCCGGGACCTGGACCTGCCTCCACGGCCGATCACGGGCCACGATCTGCGACCCTGGCGCGAGGGCTACAGGACGCCGATCGCGCCCCAGGGCGACGACGCAGCGGTCACCGATGACGACGCCCGGCTCCCCACGTGGAGAAGATCCCGATACCCACCCGTGCGTCAGGATGGGGGCCATGTGGAGCCACGTGCCCGGCCGGTCGCTGGTAGGCGCAGCCGGTGCGGTAGTGGTGCTTGGCCTTGCGGGCTGTGGCGCGAAACCTTCGTCGCCCGCGCCGGATGCGGGAGTGGGAACGGTTGTCGATCGTCAGCTTCCAGACGCCGTGAGCTCGATCCGGCTGCGAGACGCGGGAGGGCGTCCGGTCAGCCTGGAGTCCTATCGGGGCAAGACGTTGGTGATCTCGGACTCCATGACCTTGTGCAGCGAGGACTGTCCGCTCGACACCGCCAACATCGTGGCTGCCGCTCGCGCCGCGGACGCAGCCGGGGCAACCCATGAGGTCGAGTTCCTCACCATCACCGTCGACCCACGCCGCGACGATGCGCGTCATCTCACCGCCTACCGCAGGTTGTACGACCCCCACCATGAGCTGCCGAACTGGCAGCTCCTGACTGGATCCCAGAGCCAGATCACCCGCCTGTGGAAGTACTTCGGGGTCTATTGGCACCGCGTGCCGCAAGGGAGGCCTCCCGCCCATGACTGGCTGACGGGGAGGCCCTTGACCTACGACGTCCAGCATGCCGATGAGGTGTTGCTGGTCGACCCTGGTGGCTATTGGCGGTTCGTGATCTCGGGACATGCACACGTCCGGGCTCCTCGCGGGGTGCCAGCCCGGATGCGCGCGTTCCTGAGCTCCGAGGGCCGCCGGCATCTCGAGCGGCCGAGCGGCGGAACCTGGACCTATGGCGACGTCTTGCAGGCGTTGGGCTGGCTGGCGGATCAGCCGCCGTCGTCCTCGTGACCCTCCGGGCCACTGACGGAGCCGGAGAGTCGACCCAGCATCGCGTTGTAGGCCGCGAGGGCGTCGTCGTCGTCATCGATGGTGGCGCGCCGACCGGCCGTGAGGTGACCTCCGGTTCTGGCGACGTGGTCCTCGAAGGTGTTGGTACGGACCGACTCCAGCCAGTCACCGAGCACCTGGTCTCGCGTCCCTCCGGCGATCAGTGAGATCACCAGTCCGACACACAGGCACATCATGAGGCCGTCGCCGGCCGACCACATGAGTGCGCCGCCGATCTGCAGGTCGTGCACGCTGGAGGTAGCCCAGGAGGGCCGCATGGCCATGTAGGCGGGGAACGGGTCCTTCTCGGTCTGGAGCAGGATGATGCCGACGAAGGTGTCCGGGATCATCGCCACCACGAGCAAGGCGAGCCGCAGCAGGTAGGGGGTCTGCCATCGGATCGGCTCCTGGCCGATAAGCGGCAGCAGCATCAGCCATCCCGCGGCGACGTAGGCGACCTGCTCTGCGGTCATCAGAGCCGGGTCGTGGGCCATGTGGTCCATGAACGGCGTGAGGTGGGTGTAGAAGATGACCACTGCGTAGACGGCCATGCCGACGAACGGATGGGTCGCGATCGAGGCGCCGGGCGAATGCATGAACGCGTCGAAACGGGCCCGCCACCGATCGTCTCCGGACGCCCTGATCACGGTCAGCGGGGAACCGAGCACCAGCAGGGCGGGCACCAGCATGATCAGGGTCAGGTGCTCGATCATGTGCATCCAGAACAGCGCCATCGCATAGCTGTTGACGGCCGAACTCAGACACCCGGCCAAGGCGACCACGCCGAGCACGAAGCTGAGGATCCGCCACGGCCCGACCGGCAGGCCGTCGCGGCGCGCAGCCGCTCGCAGTCCCGCTGCGTAGCCGACCAGCAACACCGCACACACGACGAGCCACCCCACCTGCACCTGCCACGTCGTCAGGAAGGTGTGCCAGGTCAACGGCGGCAGGCCGGAGGTACCCATCAGCGTCGACCAACCCTTGGTGCGGCGCGGACGGGCTCCGATGACAGCGGGCGCGGGCTTCGAGGGGTCATGGCGCAGCCAGCCTACGGACCGCACGCACGTCGTGAACGAGCCGGCCGAGCGGGATCGTCGCGAGGCGTCGGCGTAGGGCCTCGGCGGCGACTCGCGGCACCGGTACGACGAGCCGCTCACGGCCTCGTCGAGGCACCCTCGCTGGACGCCGCCATCGCACACCGGGATGGGTGCGGAACGAGTGCTGAGCAGCCATGCTGGTCCTCCCGGATCGGGAGGGTGACCGTGCCTTGACCTGCGAGTCGGGTGGAGCTGAGGGGACTCGAACCCCTGACCCTCTCCAATAGGCCGGCCGATGGAATCGCCCGGATTCCCTCGGTCGATCTCGAGTAAACGTGCTGAATCTTCAACCCTGCAACGGATCGCGTCGCCCGATGCTGCGCACACTACCTGTTCAGCCAAGCTGGTCTCGACCTCTCTCGGAATGACTTTCCGCTGACTTTCCGGTACGGGGCGCGGGACCGGGAGGCACCTCCCGCTGCGGCTTGCGGTGCTCCCGCGGCGACATCGGCTGTTAGCCCCGCCGGTCGAACTCGTCACCGATTGCGGATCGATGAAGGCCGTTCCGCGGCACTGGAGCGTTCCGGGCGTCCCGGGTTCGGGGCTACTGGGACGCGCTCGTTGCCGTGTCCAGCAAACCGGCGGTGGCGGCCGGTAGTGCGCTCGGCTGGCCAACCATGCTCCACGTCGAGTCCGGCGACCACTCCCGAGTGCGGCGCCCCCTTCCACGACCTCGGCGAAGAGTCCGCCCGCCACACCGGCCACCCATTGCTTGGTGAGGTCGTCAAGGTGTCGGCGAGGATCCGTGGTGGGGCTGGGAGCCGCCCTCGGCGGCCCGGGGCGTGAGGGTGCGTCCGCGGTCGCACTGCGTCAGGGCGGGGCTGTGGTCACTGGTGGTCCTTCGGGGCGGCAACGCCGAGGAAGGCGACGATCTGATGGCCGCCGGGGTTGACCGCGAGCGGGATCTCCTTCCAGTTGTTGGCGGCCCAGAGGGTGCCGGACTGGTCCACCTCGACGCCGGTGACCCGGACGAGGCCGTCGAAGAAGAACCCGGTGGCGTCCGGCGAGATCGGGTCTCCGGTCTGCTGGGAGCCCTGGGGGCAGGTGCTGGCGTCGGCGCCGCAGAACTCGGAGATGCGCTTGCCGGCGAAGTTGCCGATCCAGACGTTGCCGTCACCATCGGTGGTGATCCCCCAGGCGAGGGTGGTGCCGCCGCCGAAGAACCGCTGCTGGAACTGACCGTCCGGGCTGATCCACGAGACCGAACCGGCGGTCAGGTCCCCGTTCTCGAGGACCGCCTGCACCAGGGAGTCGTAGTCCTGCTCCACCTCGGTGTTGTCGCACGGAAGGAGGACGTTCGTCGAGTCGGCCGCCCAGACGTTGCCGGCGGCGTCTGCGGCCAGACCCATGGGGTTGGCGAAGCGGCCGTCACCCTCGGTGCCGAGGGTGCCGGCGTGGGTGCCGTCGTAGTTGAGCATCTGCACCGAGTCGTTGAGCATGCCCGAGACGAAGACGTGCTGCCCGTTGTCTACGGTGTCGAACGGCATCTGCGCGCCCAGGACCTCGGCACTCACAACCGATGCATTGCTCGGGTCGCTGTTCGCGTAGCGGGTGACGGTGTCGTTGCTGCAGTTGGCGACCCAGAGGTTGTGGTTCTTGTCGATACCCATGCCCTGCGGCCACGCGAGCTCCCCCTGGGTGTAGCCCTGGTCCGGTGAGACCGCCTGGCCGTCGAGGGTGAACAGCGAGAGGCTGTTGTGCGGGGGCTGGTCCTCGGCGGAGCAGCCGGGCACCGGGGCCGCGAAGCCGAAATTCGACACCCACACCTGCTGCGTGTGCGGGTCGAGCAGGATGCCGTAGCCGGCGCCGGAGAGCCCGCCGCCGGTGTACTTGGTGAACTCGCCGGTCGGGGAGAACTCGAACAGTACGTTGGACCCGCACACGGGCTTGGTGGCCTTGCGCGCGAACTCGTAGTTGTTGTTGACCCAGATGTCGCCCTTGTTGTCGATGGCGAAGTTGCCCGGCCCGGAGAGTGAGTGGCCGTCACCGTCGAAGCGCAGCGCCAGGGTCCACGCCGCCGGAGCATGGGCGATGGTGGCGCCCTTCACCGAGACGTCCTGGCTCAGGTCGTAGAGCCGCTCCGGGGCAGCCACTGCGGGGTTGCGAGCGACCTCGGCGAGGGCACGGAAGGCGTCGATGGGATCGGACGGGTCGTCGGCGGAACCACCGATCTCCATGAGCCGGCGACACCCGAGGGTGACGTCCACGGTGCAGGTCGCCAAGGCCGCGGTGAGCGTGCGGAAGGCCCGCTCCGTGGAGGTCTGCGTTCCGTTCGGCGCGGTGGCCAGGACGTGCCCCACGTCGCCGGTCGTCGGGTCCGCCACGTTGCCCGCCATACCGGCGGCGTTCACCAGGCCGGCGTTGTCCACGCCGAACGCCGTGGACGCGATCCCGTCGTTGCTGACGAACTGGGCCATCGCCCAGGCAGCCGCGACGGTGGTGCGCTCGTTCAGGGTGACCCGGTTGCCACTGGGGAGCGAGGGGGCGACGGTGACCAGCGTTGCCGGGCCCGTAGGCGCGTGCGCGGTGAAGTAGACGATCGCGTCATCGGGGATCTGCTGACCCACGTCGATGGTGAAGCGGCCGTTCTTGCCCACGTCGGCGGTCGCCACGGTGCCGGAGCCGGTGACCGACGCTTCCACCGTCCAGCCGCCCCAGCCACCCGACATCCCGGAGGTGGCCACGGTGCCGAGAGCACCCTGGACCACGGTTCGGGTCGTGCCGCCACCGGCCTTGGCGACCGCCGGGCCACCGCCGGTGGCCGCCACGACGGCTGCGCCGGCGGCGACGACCGCCAGCAAGGCCTTCCGCGCGGTCCTGGTACGGCTGAGCTGCGATCGACCCATCGTTGGGCACCCCTTCCTCGGTTGACCGATGGCTCGCCGCGGTGTGGTGTCGGAGCGCGGCGCGCCGTGAGCGGCTCGTGCAGGGGGGCCCGCCCGACCTCAGATGTTTTCAGCGCCTACGGGTATCGCGCAACCGTTTCCGCGCAACCGTCGCTCTTGCGGCGGCCGTCGACGCGGAGCCGACCATCACCGCGGATGGTCAGCGGCGGCGTTGCTCCACCGACCGCTGGGTGAGCACGGCCCGGCCCAGCGTGCGGCGTAGATCCCCCTCGAACCCACCCTCGTCGGACCCCAAGGCTTCCGCGCTGGCCGCCGTCACGGCCGTCACCTTCGCGTTGGCGCTGACGGCCGTCCCGGACGACGTCCCCTACCCGTTCACCAGCGACGTGGTCGCGGCTCAGTGGCCGGGGGACCTACCTGTGGATGTATCCAGCCACGCTGCTGATGCTCCTCTTCATCGCCTTCGTCGCCTCGGTGCATCAGTTCGCTTCCCCTCCCGGGGGCGATCTTCAGCCTGCTCGGGCTGTGCTTCGCGTGCGTCGCGGCCACGGGTCCTGCTCATCGACTACTTCATCGAGGTCACTGCGGTGCCGTTGAGCCTCGAGAAGGGACAACTCGATGGTTGGGCGATGCTGACGATGTACAACCACAACGGTGTCTTCATCGCGCTCGAAGAGCTCGGCTACCTGCTGATGAGCCTCACCCTGGCGCTTCTCGCGGCGGCGTTCAACGGGAGGAATCGGCTCGAGCACACCATCCGTTGGCTCTTCCGGCTCAGCTTCATAGCGGTCGTCGGCGCGCTCGTGGCCGTCTCATGGGTGAAGGGCAGGGACCGGACAGACGCCTTCGAGACCATCGCCATCTCGATCGTCTGGTTGACGATCCTCGTCGGCGTACCGCTCGTCGCGGTCGTGCTGCGGCGCACGCCCGACCACTCCTGACCTGCATGAGGGGCGCACAGGGCTGAGCAGGGACGGGAGCGGCCATCGGAACCAAAAAACGGCACCCCGCCGCACCGGTCAACGGCGGCCTCGTGTCCCACACGCGGCGGTGTGACGCGCCCTTCCTGTGATGGCTGCGACCCGTGAGGATCGGAACGTGGGGCCGGGCTAACCGAGGAAGTGCCAGTAGGCGCCGACGCCAGCGACGGACCCGATGGCGCCAAGGACGATGCCCTCCCAGGCGCTACGCCGACCCTTGAGCTGGCCGCGCGAGGCTGCGATGTCACTCAGTGCGCGGCCCCCAACATACACAGCGGGGAGGCCCGTGAAGGGACCGAAGCAGAGCAGAGAGAAGACCCCGAGCCAGAATGCGTTCTTCGCGCGGCTGTAGGTCAGACCAACGAAGTACTTGTCTGACGCGGACGGCGCCGTTCCGGGGGGGCCTTGAGGGTAGACATCGTCTTCGCTCACAGGCTCCTCCTGGTCTAGTGCTATCGCGATGATCCCACTGCCGCCCAGCCTTTCGCCCCGCGGTGCGAGTGGTCAGTTGAGATCCGCGTGACTCAGGGATAGTCCGGCCACGGCGACTCAAGCGAGCTCCCCGACGAACGCCCTCGCAAGGCGGCCGGCACCCGGCGGAATGGGGCACCTCATCGAATGGTTGGGGTGTGCGCGTACTCCGCGTGGGCCGGTCCTGCGGCCGCGACGGCGGGGCCGCACCCCAGGATCAGCGCGGCTGCGCCGCTGCACACCCGCCGGGTGGGCCGCTGCGACGGATGATGTTGATGGTGGTGCTCCCTGCGTTGCCGACCGGTCGTCGGGTGGGTGCAGCGACGGTAGGAACGCCCCCTTTGGAGGTGGAAGTACAACGATGGGCGTGCAGGCGAGGCGCCAAATTGAGCAGTGACGAGGAGCGACGGTGGTCCTACCCTGGGACCTAGGAGGAGTCGCCGTGGCCGCTATGTCGCTGTCCGACCGGGATGTCGCGGCAATGCGCGAGATCGTTCACGCCGCGACCTCCGACGATCACACCCTGCACGGTGGCCCAGGGCTTCCGCTCGCCATGCTTCGTGCGTTGCAGCGGCTGGTGCCGTGCGACGAGTTGTGTGTCGCGGGGGTGGACTGGAAAGTGCTGGGCCACTACCTCGACGATTCCGTCTACGGTCCCGAGGACGAGGCGATCGAGCGGTTCCTGGCGCAGAAGCCGATCGCGTTCGACGGCGAGGGACCCGAGCACGGGTTCTGGGGCACATTCTGGGTGAACGTGTGCAGCCTGCCCGAGCGCACCGGCGACTACGCCAGCGTCGCCCGGCTGTCGGACTTCATGTCGGATCGGGAGCTTCGCGACAGCCAGGGCTACACCGAGAACCTGGGACCCCGTGGATTCCTGCACGAGACGATGGTGGTCTGGCCCGACGGGCAGGGACGCACTCTGCGCGTGCTGTTCTTCCGATCTCCCGGCCGAGACTTCGACGAGAAGGACCGATTCGTCCTCGAACTGCTGCGGCCGCACCTGATCGCGGCGTACACACCGTCGGTGGTCGACGCCGATCCGGTGGCGCACCTGACGCCCCACCAGCGCACGATCTTGCGTTTCGTCGCAGACGGTTACACGAACGCGCAGATCGGCCGGCGGATGAACCTCGCGGAGGGCACGGTCCGCACCCATCTCAACCGCATCTATCACCGCCTCGACGTCACGAGCCGCACTGCGGCCGCAACGGCATACCTGCGAGACGAGGAGCTGCGGCGCTCCGGATGACGACACATCGCTCCTGAGACGGAGATGTGAACACGGCGGTGTGACGCTCGAAGCATCTGCTGACCGACACCGAGGCAACCTGCTCCGAGGGGTGGTGCCGACGTTCGAGCGACCTGCCGCAGGCCAGCCGAGGCTGCCCTCGGCGGGCTCGTGCCTCCGGTCTCAGTGAGCCAGCGGAATGACGTCGATCTCGCCGTTGAGGGTGACGACGTAGGCGGTGTGGCCGATGACCTGCACCGAAGTCGGGTCGTCGAGACCTCCGGCGACCGGTGTCATCGATCCGTGCGAGGTCACGCGGAGCAGCTCGCCGGTGCCGGGGATCGCCGGGTCGCCGGGCTGACCGCCGGCCGGGAACTCACCTTGCGACAGCGTGTAGAGACCATGCCGAGCGCCAGCGACGTCCACTGCGAGACGCGCACCTCTGGCACACGGCCGCCGTCCCGGCGCTCTGACGCAGTTGAGAGGGCACTGGATCCCGGCGGTTTGACGCGCCTGCTGGCGGCGGCGCCTATGGCGAGCAAGGCCGCCCTGCCCGTCAGGACGGCCCTCCAGGAACGTTCTTCAGAGCACGTGGTGGGCGACGAGCTTGTTGAGGTAGGCCACGTCGGTCTTTCCCTTGAACTCGAACTTCACCCTGCCCAGCCCCGAGAACCACAGCTCGAGCTCGGCGTCGAGGTCAAAGGTGCCCGCCGTCTCCAGCGAGAACGCCTGCACTTTCGCAAAGGGAAGCGACGTGTAATCCTTCTTCTTCCCGGTGATGCCCTGCACGTTCACTGCGATGATGCGCTTGCTTGTGAAGACGATGTAGTCGCGCATCCCCTTGTACGCGATGAAGCCATGCTCGCCCTCGATCAGCAAAGGGTCTATCTGGCCCGCGACCTCTGAGTAGTCGATTTGACCAAGCTTGACGTAACTCGCGTTGTGGAAGTCGATCACCTGTGCACCCTAATCACGATGCACGGCTACTTGCGGAGCAACGCAAGAGAGTGTCCCTCGCTGTCGCTGCCATGGATCCTCGCCGGGACCCCAGATAGGTAGCGCCTCAAACGGGATAGTCCATCTGCGCACGAACCTTGCGCGCCGCTGCGGCCCGCTCCCTGCCTCGTCATCTCCCGCGCCACACAGCACGGTCTACCCGAACGCCTGGCTGCTTGCCAGGACAATCAGCGCCGCTTCTGGATGAGTACCACGTAGCCCAGCGCGACCCCGAGTCCTGCAACGATCGGACCGAACGCCGCAGCAGCGCCTGAGCCTGCGAACGTCCAGAGAGCCCCGACGGCGATCATCGCCAGGGCGACCAAGGACCACAGGACCTTCACGGCAACGTTCGGGGTGCCATAGCGGTCCACACGATCCGGCTGGCTCATCGCGACAGACGCTACCGCAATCAGCGACAGAGGCTGCTCCCGCAAGCCCTGGTGCGTGCGCGGTGACGTACTTCGTGCTGCCCCGCGGCCGCTGACAACGGACGCATCCGGCACGCGGCGAAGTGACTTACCCAACCGGCGGTCGCCGCGTTCCGTCGCTTGGCGCCCAAGCGGGCGTGGACGAACCCCTGGCTCCAACCGGGCCCACCTGCATTTGCCGCCGTCGCGCTTACCGGTCTCGGTCCGTGCTGTCGGATTGCCGGGCAGGGCCGTCCGGTCGTGCCCTAATGCTGCTTGTGGGCTGCGTTGTATGCCGAGACCACGGCTGCGGACAGCCGACCAGCCGGTTTGACGTGCATTCCTTCGGCACGAGCCCACGCCCTGACCACGTCAGCCTGACCAGGAGGAGCGACGTTGGGTCTACGGTCACCGCGGGATGTGGCTGCGCTCTTGCCAGCTCGCGCCTTGCTCACCGCGGGTGCGACGGTCCCTTTAGTTGGCTTGGATAACTGACTCTTCTTGGCCGCAGTCTTCTTCGTGCTGGTCCGTCGGGGTCTGGCGGAGCCAGTTGACGCTGGCTCACCAGCGCGGGAAAAGGCCAGCTGGATGACCGCGAGCGCATCCTCCAAGGTGTCATGGCGCGTGTCGATCGTTACCTGCATCGTGGCTCCTGAAAAGTCGCGTGCATCTGGACCCAAGCTGCAGTTGCAACGGCCGAACGTTCGAACACCGGCAAGAGTAGAGGAACGTGGAATCGCAATCACCATCATTGCGAAGAATGACGGCGGCGGCTTGCGGCGGTCTGAGGCATTCCGCATGGCGGATCGCTCCATCACACGGCAGTCGGCGGCCCCGACGCCTTTCCGCGGATCTCCTCGCGGGCGTAGCGAATCTGCTTCACGACGGGATCGCGGGCGTTACGTCGGCGCACCTACGCGTGAAGCTGTCGACATCAGCGGACGTAGAGATCGCCACCGCGTTCGGTTACCTCGCCTCGACCGAGCGGCAAGATCCTGGTGAGCGCCTTGAATGCCGAACCAAGGCCGGGCACCCTGGCAAATACCCCTTGCGGACCACGGACCATCAGACCGGTGTGAACGTCGTACTTCGACTGGTGCCAAGGACAGACCAGACAGCCTTCCGCATCGATTCTGCCGTTCGCCAGGTCGGCCCCGAGGTGTCGACACCTGCGGCTGACCGCAAAGTACTGACCGTCGCTGTTGCCTACGGCATATGGCCCCGCGCCAACCACCCTGCCCGAAGGGAGTTCACTGGTCGGTCCCAGCGCGTACTCCTTGCCCATGCCGTAACCGTAACCCCGGGACCTTGGTGCAAGCAGCGGGACAGAGAGCGCCATCGGGGATTGGGCGAACTAGTGTCGCGTGTCGTTAGTTCCTGAACGGTTTTGTTTCTGAAATCATGGGGTCATGGCGAATCGTCCTGCTCCGGCATTGGTGTTGCGTGATGGCGACCGGGAGAAGCTCGAAGGCTGGCTGCGGTCGCGGTCGGTCAGGACCGGGCTGGCCAAGCGGGCGCGGATGATCCTGCTGGCCGCCGAGGGTGTCGGGAACAGGGAGATCGCCGAGCGCGTGGGCGCCTCGCCGACCACGGTGATCCAGTGGCGCGCCCGGTACGCCGAGCGCGGGATCGCGGGCCTGGAGGATCAGGAACGGTCTGGGCGCCCCCGGGAGTTGGATCACGCCGCGATCGTGACCGCCACGCTGAAGCCGCCACCGAAGAAGCTGGGCGTGACGCACTGGTCGACTCGCCTGCTCGCCGGCGAGCTGAAGACCAGCAACACCACCGTGGCTCGCGCGTGGCGCTCCTATGGGATCAAGCCCTGGAAGGCAGAGTCGTTCCGGTTCTCCACCGATCCCGAGCTGGTCGGCAAGGTCACCGACATCTGTGGGCTCTACCTCGGCACCAACCAGGACATCCCCGCAGACGCGATCGTGCTCAGCATCGACGAGAAGTCCCAGATCCAGGCCCTGGACCGCACCGTGCCGATCCTGCCGATGCAGCCCGGGCTGATCGAGCGGCGCTCGCACGACTACTACCGGCACGGCACCACGACCCTGTTCGCCGCCCTGGAGATCGCCACCGGCCAGGTGACCGCCGCGCTCAAGCCCAAGCACCGCCACCAGGAGTTCCTGGCCTTCCTGCGCCAGATCGAGCGGACCTACCGCGACGCCGTCGACGAGCACGGCGACCCGGTCGAGCTGCACCTGGTCATGGACAACTACGCCGCCCACAAGCACCCAAACGTCCGCGACTGGCTGGAGAAACACCCGCGGTTCAAGGTCCACTTCACCCCGACCCACGCCTCGTGGATGAACCTGGTCGAGGTCTGGTTCGGCCTGGTCGAACGCCAAGCCGTCCGCCGCGGCGTCTTCAAGTCCGTACCCGACCTCAACGCCAAGCTCCGCACCTACATCGAGGGCTGGAACAAGCGCGCCCACCCGTTCGTGTGGACCAAGACCGCCGAAGACATCCTCAAGAAGGCCAACCGTCCAACAACTTCAAATCCGCGCCACTAGTGCTCGCCCGCCGCACCGGTTCCGAACGACCCGGCCTCTGTCGCGGATAGACGCGCGTCGGATGACGCGATGGACCTGCGAGTCCTCGCGCGGAGCGCTCAAGACTCGAATCTGACCGACTCGACGATGTGGACGACTGCTGGCCTTCTCCTTGTCCACGTCTTGGCATTGATTGGTCAGGCTCGTGGGGTTCGCCCACCCCGAGCCTCGATCCGGTCGGGCAACGCCGACTCGGGGAGACCCACCAGTTCAGCCACAGGACGCATCTCTCGCTCGAACTGAACCGCCAGCGGCTGGTCGGTGAGCCGATCCGTGCGCGCCTCGCCCTTGACCCGGTGCAGCCGCACCGTAACGTCACCAAGCTTTTCCGCCGTGACCTCGGTGGCCGGCAGCCGGGCCGAGAACTCGAACACATCGCGCTCGGTGAAGTGGTGCACGGTCTCACCTTCGGCGGGATTCGGCGCGACGAAGGCACGCTGCTCCCCGAAGTCCGGCAGGGCACCGGCGTGGAGCAGCCGGTCGCCGAGCGTCACCTCGTATGCGTTGTTGCCGGGAAACGCGTTGATCGAGGACAGGGGGCCATCGACCAGATGGCTGTCGACGACCGACATCCGATCCCCGCGGACGCGAATGCGCAGCCGGATGTACTGCTCGACCGGTCGGTCACCGGACCCGGCGTCGGTCTGGCGACGGCGCGGCGGCTTCATGTCCGGCAAGTCCGTCATCTCCTTCGGGCTGCGAGGCCGCCTGGTAACCGTGGGTTCGACCTCCGCCTTGAGCCTGGACCTGACTCCGCTAGGCGCCGGTGGCTTCTCGGTCTTGACCGCACCCTTGTGCCTCGGCACTTCATCGACGGCTTGGCGTGGATCGGCCTCAGCCTTGTCCGGCATGGTCTCGTCAGGACGCGGCACGAACCGCTCAGGCGCCTTCTTCTGGTTCATGATGCTCCTCACCAGTTCCGACCGAACCTGTAGTCGTGGATCCATCGGAAGTAGATCTTGTTGAGCGCGTAGCCCGACCGGCCGTTGATGACGCCGAACCAGTCGCTGTTGTGCACGTAGAGGTTCGACTGCGCGGCACCGCCGAACTTGCCGATCCGGCCGCGCAGGGCCGAGAACCTGGCCACCTCGAACTTGTCGCTCGGGCCGAGGTTCCACTCGCCGACCCAGTCGCCGATGAAGGTGGCGGACATCCCCGCGCCGCTGGAGATCATGCGGCCGAGATATTCCATCGCCCAGTCCTGGTAGTTCCAGGCCCACAGGTCGCACTTGCCGTCAGCAGTCATGTCGGCGGCGAAGAACGTGTCGTGGCGGGCCAAGCCGCCCCACCCGGGCACGTCGCCGTCGTAGCGGTTCGCGTACGTGAGACCCGTCCCCGTGGACTGGAACATGCCAAGGTAGGGCATAGACCAATCCAGGCCGTTGAAGATCCAGACGTCGCATCTTCCGTCGCCGTTGAAGTCCCCGAGGACGAGCTCGTCACGGCGGGCAAGACCACCCCAGCCCGGGATGTCCCCGTCGTAGCGGGCAGTCATGCTGTAACCGGTGTTGGTCGAGCGGAACATGCCCACGTACGCCATCGACCAGTCGTCGCCGTTGAAGATGATGAGGTCGTCCCTGCCGTCCCCGTTGAAGTCGCCGACGAAGAGCTTGTCGTGCCGAGCCAAACCGCCCCAACCCGGGATGTCCCCGTCGTAGCGTTTGCTCAAGAAGAAGCCGACGCCCGTGCTGCGGATCAGCCCGACATAGGTCATCGACCAGTCATCGCCGTTGAAGACCACGAGATCGTCCCTGCCGTCCCCGTCGAGGTCGGCGACGTAGAACTTGTCGTTGCGGCGGAAACCGCCCCAACCCGGGATGTCTCCGTCGTAGCGCGCCACGAGCCTGAGGCCATCGTTGCCGTCGTCGACAAGTAGCCCGAGGTAGGGGAAGGCCCAGTCGACGCCGTTGAAGATGACGACCTCGTCCTTGCCGTCGCCGTTGAAGTCGCCGACCAGCACCTGATCGTTGGGCTTGAACTGCCAGGAGCCAGGGACCCGCTCGACCCCGCTGAACGTGTGCGCGAACCCGCTGTTGGTGTTGCGGAACAGCTGGATCGACGTGCCATGATGCAGGAGCACATCGCTCCGGCCGCTCCCGTAGAAGTTCCCGGCGTACGCACTGCGGAAGTTGTGCTCGGTCTCGGCATCGCGGTTGGTCTTGATCGAGGTGTAGCAGACCGGGCAGTACTCCGGTGTGTTCCCGTTCATCCGGCAGTTCTCGACCGGACGGTAGATGCCAGTGTTCAGCGTGCCGCCACCCTCGAAGAGGCCCGCGTCGAAGTTGCTGCTCCAGCCGGCGGGACGGGTGCCTTGGTTGTAGTTGGCGGCGGCCCCGACACCCGTCGGAAGCGGCGTCGTCGGTGCGATGAACTGGCGCCACTTCGTTGTGCCGCGGTCCGTGATGGTGGTGAGGTTGATCCAGCCCTGCTCACCACCGGTGTAGTTGCCGTGGTCGGAGTACTCATCGGCGAAGCCGCCGATGCCGTGCCCGAACTCGTGGGCGATGACGTCCCAGCCGACGCCGAGGGTCACGTGTGCCCGACCACCGCCACCGCAGCCCCCGAAGCCGTGCTCGTTGAGAACCACCAGCACGTTGTCGGCGTCCGGAACCCAGGTGTTGATCGCATCCTTGATGCGCTGATCAGTATTGGTGCCGTACTCCATCCAGCAATGCGACCACTGGCCACTGAAGATCATCCCCAGCGCCGTGTTCCGAGTGGTGTCCGACTGGATGGTGTCGTCGCTCGTGTCAGCAGTGCCCTTGAGGTCCCAGGTCCGCTGCGAGACACCCGAGTCCACCGACTCGAGGTTGATCCGGTAGATATTGAAAGCCGACGCATCTTCGGAGAAGTAGTCCCGACCGAAGACGCCCTCGAGCAGCGTGTTCTGCACATAGTTGTTGAAGATGGACTGGTCGGCCGCCGTGAAACCGTCCCCCATCACCACCAGGTTCCTCTTCACGCCAGGTGGTCCTGCCAGCCGCAGGGTTGTCATGCTGTCTGCCATCGCCGCTCTCCCTCTCGGCACTGAGCCGATGCTCATAACGAGACTAGACCCGCACACCCTGATACAGCCGGTGCGACCAGATGCGGCGGAGAGGATGCAACGTGGGCGCGTCGAGACGCGCTGAAAGGCGGCGGTTAGACGCACGTCCTCGTTGATCGCGCAGACAGAGGACACTGTCGCCGCCCGACGTCCGATGGGCCCAGGCAGAAGTCGTGTGGCTCAGTCCGTGGGCGACTGGTGGGATGCCCGCGCTGCCTCAGGCAAGCGGGCCATCGCCGCCGCGAAGATGCGCCGAAGGGCCAGGACCCGGACGCGGTCGAGCAGACCTGGCAGACCAGGCCGTGGGGTGACCTCAGTCGTGCCGCGGAGCCGTGTTCCTGCCGCAGCGGGCTCGAAGATCCTCCGGTTGTCGAGCGGCGGTGTGCCTGGCTGTCGGGACAGGTACCGGAATTCGTGCGGGGGGTTCCACACTGTCACCTCGATCTGCGAGGTGATCGTCCGACCGAGGACGGTGTTTGACATCTGACCACGACCGCCGATGCCCCAGTCCTCGCTCCTGCTGGAGTCACGCAACGACGAGAAGAAAGACGGCCAGTTCAGCGGGTCGGAAACGAAGGCGTACGCCTCGTCCGGCGGGAGCGGCACGATGGCCTCGTAGTCGAGGTGTATCGGCTTGCGGCTCGTAGCGGACACCTTGAACCTCCCACCGACCCACCCGACAACACGTGGTCCCACTGGGACGCTGTTGAGGCGACGCCAAGAGGATCCGGTCGCCACCAACGTGCCTCATGCAGCAGCGCCTCGTCAACGACAGTGCCACCACCGTCGACGACAACGACAGGCATGCACCGAGAGCTCAAGTCCGTGCCGGCCGGATGAAGGCGATTCGTTTCGCAGGTGCGCATGAACCTGCCGCCACGACCGACACAGCGGTGCGTCAAAGTGGGCCGATGTGACGCACGCTGCAACGCGTAGGCGAAGAGCATGTTGAGCATCGTGCGGGTCTGCTTGGCCTGCGACGGCGAGACCTTCGCCTGCTTCGCCAGGAACCACTCGACGCGGCCGGTGGTCACCTCGGCGAGGGTGTAGTGCTCGAACGCCGGACGCACATGAAGGCGCAGACAGCTCCGGTAGTTCTCCTTGGTGTTGCCGGCCAGGTCACGCAGCTCGAGGTCAGCGAGCCACAGGTCGGCGAGATCGGCGAACGAGGTCGTCGGCCGAAGGACGCCAGCACTCGGAAGGGACGGTCGCTCCCGGATCCGCTCCAGCAGCCGAGAACGCGCAGCGGCTACAGTCGGCCCCGAGGCCCTGACTTGCCGCAGCCGACCATCCAGGTCACGGACGCGGGTCTCCGCCACCACGCGACCGCCTTCCCGGCGGGTATTGATCGCGCCGTGGGTTCCGATCGGAGTGCGAGGCCGGCCGGTGCACATCAGCCGACCCGCCGCGGGTGCCGCTCGGCGTCGTCGGCCTCCATCTGCGCGAGCCAGTCATCGACCTCGCTGACCCGGAACCGGAGCTCCCGGCCTACACGGAATCCACGAGGGCCGCGGCCTTGGCTGCCTGCTCCTGAATTCAGGATCCGTGCAGGCCTCTGACGCGAAGATTCGCGGCGCGCTGTACAAATTGCACAACGAACATGGCCAGGCGCCGCTCATCTTCGCGCACCATGGTGCGCCGGAGGCGCCGCGTTGCTGACCAGCGAGTTTGGTGGAGCTGAGGGGACTCGAACCCCTGACCCTCTCATTGCGAAGGTGCGCCTTGCTTCCACCTGCCCAATCTGCGACGGCTTCCGTGCGTTGCAGCGCTTGCCCCGACAAGCCCGTGTCTACGAATTGGGGGCCACCGGGGGGCCACGGCCGAGCGACGGGATCCACGGGGGCGGACCGACTGCTGACTTGAGCGGTCGGGCGACGTCCGCAAGGCTCGTTCACGGCCACCGGACCGACGCGTCCGCGCACTGATACCGGCATGAGAGTGTGCTTCTACACCGCGTCAGAGCGTCCCGAAATGCGGATCCCCTGGTGGGACCTTAACGCGTCACTGGCGGCGGAGCGTCGCGGGTGTGAGCGCGCCGACTCCCGGCGGATTCACGCGGCGCTGCGGGCGCCTGCTTCGCCGCCCTCCGTTGCCTGGTTCTGGAGGGAAAGTGAGCTGGGGGAGATCGACGGGGTTCCCGCGCCCATGCCGAACTGGCGACAAGGGCCGGACGAGACGGCTGCTGGCAGCACGACCCGGCCGATCACGTGAGCAACGTTCACGAGAACCCCAGGGGTTGTCTGGCTGGGAGGAGACATCTCAGCTCGTGCCGGCACCGGGTGGCGTGGTGTCGACTCGTAGGTCGGGTGCTTGATCGCCGAGACCGGCTCGGCGGGCTTTGATGATGGCTTCACCGCGGTGGGCGTAGTGGAGCTTGTCGATGATCGTGGAGACGTTATTGGCGACGGTCTTGGGGGAGAGGAAGAGCCGGGCGCCGATCTCGGCGTTGGTCAGGCCCGCGGCGACAGCGTCGAGGATCTCGCGTTCGCGGTCGGTGAGCTGGGGGAACGGGTCGGACTTCTGCTGCGGTCGCGTGAACCAGGTCTGCATGCGGGCGGCGAGGACGGCACCGAAGACGGCTTGTCCTTGCGCGGCGGAGCGGATCGCGGCGACGATCTCAGGCCCGTCGGATCCTTTGAGCAGGTAGCCCGTCGCGCCCGAGGCGACAGCCTCGAAGATCATGGCGTCGTCGTCGTACATGGTCAGGACGAGCACGGCGGTCGACGGCGATCTGGCTCGTATCCGACGGGTCGCCTCGATGCCGTTGAGCTTCGACATCTGAAGGTCCATTAGGACGACGTCGGGCTGGGTCTCGACACAGAGCCGGACGGCTTCCGCGCCATCCGCGGCCTCACCTACGACCTCGATGTCGCGGTGGGCGCCGATGACGGCGCGCATCCCCTGGCGTACGAGCGGGTGGTCGTCGACGAGCACGACGGTGGTCATGTCACTTCCTGGGGTAGGTCGCCCTGATGTGGAACTCGGAGGGTCCAGAGCTCGCGAGGAAGGTACCGCCGAGTTCGAGAGCTCGTTCGCGCATCGCGGTGAGGCCGATCCCGGCCTGCCATGCCCCGTCGACGTGTCCGTCGTCATCGACGGTGAGCACGACCTCGGAACGGCTCGTGGCGACCGCGACCCAGCAGTGCTGAGCGGTGCTGTGGCGCACGACGTTGATAACCGCCTCTGAGGCGGACTGGTAGAGGGCTACCTCGACCGCAGCGGGAAGCGCCAGCT
Organism: uncultured Actinomycetota bacterium; assembly: GCA_963820015.1. Lineage (GTDB taxonomy): Bacteria > Actinomycetota > Actinomycetes > Propionibacteriales > Nocardioidaceae > Nocardioides. The sequence goes on from CAWFYO010000014.1 coordinate 742,364, forward strand.
TCTCGTCGACCTCGAGGGTCACCTCGAGGCCCGGATCGCGGACCAGCATCGCCAGATGCACCCGTAGCGCGCCGGCGAGACCGAGCTCGTCGAGCGCCGGCGGCCTCAGCCCGTAGACGAGCCCCCGGAGGTCCGAGATGACCTCGGCCGAGGCTTCACGTGCGGTCGCAAGGTGCTCCAGTGCCTTGTCGGGGTCGGTCCCGAGCTGCGCCTCGACGGCATCGAGATTCAGACGCAGGCCGGTGAGCAGCGGGCCGAGACCGTCGTGAAGGTCTCGTCGGAGGCGGCGACGTTCCTCCTCCCGCGCCTCGATCAGGGTTCGGCGGGACACCAGGGGGCCGACACGACGCCGGCGCGGGACCGGATCTCCTGACCAGAGCTGGTACCGCAGCACGGGGATGACGAGTGTCGAGACGAAGATGAGGGGTTCGAGTGGCCCGTAGGCGTCACTTATCATCCCGGAGACGGCGAGCGGGAAGAGGAGGAGCGAAGCAGCGATTCCCCCCGCTCGCCACTGCAGCTGCTGACGTTCGACGCCCGTGGACTGGAAGCACCGCACGATTACTCCGATGCCGGCGAGGATCCCCAGCAGGATGAGCAGGGGGATCAGCACCAGAGTCCCGTTGCCGATCGCAGTGACCCAGGTGCCATCGATCCACCGGTGGGCCGACAACGGGTGCCGTCCGTCCTCCAGGTCGCGGGTCACGCTGTCGCCGAGGAAGGTGCCGACCAGGACGAGCGGGATGCCGTAGGCCAGGACGCGGTCGATCCAGTGCCCGAGGATGCTCGATGGTCGGCCAGTGGGGAACCGGACGTTGACGATCCCCACGAGGGCGGTCGGCACCCACTGCAGGAAGCCGAGACAGACCCCCCACACGGCTGGCTGTCCGCCCCGCCCGCCGTCGAGGAGGGCGAGCGACGGAAGACCGATCCCCACCAGGGCGATGTCTGCGGTGGCACCCAACCCGAGGATCCAGCCGAAAGGCAGGTCCGGCCGGCGTGCGATGAGCACAGCACCCACCGCCCCGAAGCAGAGCACCTCCGACGCGGTCGTCAACGGGTCGTTGAGCAGCCGCCCCGCGGGGGAGCCGACCCGGTCCACCCACACCGCTCCGGCCGCTGCCCCCACGGACAGCAGAAGCAGAGCCGCCGCGATCGTGCTCGCGTGGCGCGTCGTGAACGCCGGCACCGTGGTCTCGATGAGACGAGGATGCCCAAGGACCGCCAAGAACGCCATGGGATCCCGCAGTCTCGGGAACAGTTCCCGGCCACTCGTGATCGGTTGCTCTGGGAACAACCCGACCGGCAGGTCGACCGTGGTGACGCCCGATCCACTCCCCGAGAGGAACCCTCATGGGAATCGCCAAATGGGCCGCCGTCGCGGTCACCGTCCTCATGGGCCTGGCCAACCTCGGCCTGATCGCCCAAGGCAACACCGGCCTGAAGATCCTCGGACTCGTCCTCGCCGTCGCGGCCGCCGTCGCGGCCGTCGGCTTCACCACCCAACAGTCGTGGGGCGCCAGCGCCGTCATCGGCGTCGGCGTGGTGAACCTGGCCGCCGCCATCATCGGCGCGATCGCAAGCCTCGACGGCTGGCCGGTGGGCATCGTCCTCTCCGGACTCGCGATCGTTCTCGCCGCGGTCTCCAAGCCCGGGCCTCGCAGGGCGGTCACACCGTGAGCGCCGTCAAGGAGGCAACCTCGGGCACGACGCTGCACGACACCCGGAGCTTCTGGCGGATACTCCTGGCGATCGTGGTCCCCATCCCCTGGCTGGCCAAAGGCATCCAGTACGTCGTCCTGGAGCCTGAGTACAACCACACGGCCGACCAGATCTCCTATGACATGTCCCACCACGTCTATCGCTACCTGCAGTGGCTCGACCTGGCCTTCGTCGTCCTGGTCATCCCGTCGATCCTGGCCATGGTTCTCGTCTCCCGACGCGGGGCCCCTCGCCTCGCCACCGCAGCGTCCGTCTTGATGGCCGGTGGGTTCCTCATGGTCCTGCCACTCAACATCGGCAGCGACCAGCTCGCGTGGATCGCCGCCCAGAACGGCAGCTCCCCGGGTGTGATCGGGCCGTTCATCGACGACGCCGGCAGCGACCCGCGCACGGGCCTCGGCGACCTGGGGTTCCTGGTCGCCATCGTCATCGGCTCCATCCTCATCGCCCTCGCACTCTGGAAGAGCCGAGCCGTCCCCGGCTGGGCCGCCGCCCTCGTCGGACTAGGCGGCGCCACCCACATCTTCATCAGCGGCCTCGGACACGTCGTCCACGGCACAGGCCTGCTCGTCCTCGCCCTCGGATGCGTCGCCGTCAGCCGAAGGCTCCTCACCATGAGCAACGACGACTTCGACCTACCCCCCGTCGGCTAATGCCTCCGAGCGCCGCCGACGCCGCGCGGCACCGGGGGCGGATTGACGCAGATCTACGGCTCCCTGTGGCGTCGTCATCCGGCCCTCGCCGATGTCGAGCCCCTTCGGCGAAGAAGTCGCTGCGGTCAAGTCCGTGGGGTGGTGTACGAGGTTGATCCTTCGTTGGTGTGTTGTTCAGGCGGTGAGGGCCTGGAGTTCGGGGTCACTCGGTCACCTCCTCTCGCCGGTGGTGTCGACGGCCTGGCTGCGGGCTGAGGACGTCGAGTCCGAGGTAGCGGCGGCCTTCGATCCATTCATCGTGTTGTTCGGCCAGGACCGCGCCGACGAGCCGGATGATGCTGGCGCGGTTCGGGGAAGATCCCGACCACGTCGGTGCGGCGACGGATCTCACGGTTCAGGCGTTCCTGGGGGTTGTTGGACCAGATCTGGCGCCAGATCTCCTTCGGGAACGCGGTGAACGCGAGGATGTCGGCACGAGCGTTCTCGAGATGGTCGGCGACCGTCGGGAAGCTTGTGGACCAAGGCGTCGATGACCCGGTCGAACTGGGCGTGGACGGCGTCGGCGTCGGGCTGGTCATAGATCGAGTGCAGCAGTGCCTTGACCCAGCCCCAGCTGCTCTTCGGGGTCGCGCGACATGAGGTTCGCCGCGTAGTGGGTGCGGCAGCGTTGCCAGGCCGCACCGGGAACAGTGGCCGCGTGATCGCGGCGGTCAGGCCGGCGTGAGCGTCGCTGGTGACGAGCTTGACCCCGAACAGGCCGCGAGCGGTCAGATCGCGGAAGAACCCCAGCCAGCCCGCACCGTCCTCGCTGGAGGTGACCTGGACGCCGAGGACCTCACGGTGGCCGTCGGCGTTGACACCGGTCGCGACCAGCACATGCACCGGCACCACCCGGCCACCTTCGCGGACCTTGAGCACCAGGGCGTCGGCGGCCACGAACGTGAACGGGCCGGCGACCTCGAGCCGGCGGGTGCGGAACTGCTCGACGTGCTCGTCGAGCTCCTTGGCCATCACCGACACCTGGGACTTCGACAAGCCGGTGATGCCGAGGGTCTGCACCAGCTTGTCCATCCGGCGGGGTCGAGACACCGAGCAGGTAGCAGGTCGCCACCACCGACGGTCAGCGCCTGCTCGGCCCGCTTGCGGCGTTCCAGCAGCCAGTCCGGATACAGCGACCCGGTCCGGAGCTTGGGAACCGCGACATCGAGGGTGCCGATCCGGGTGTCGAGGTCACGGTGTCGGTAGCCGTTGCGGGAGTTGACCCGCTCGTCGCTGCGCTCGCCGTAGCCGGCGCCGCAGACCGCGTCGGCTTGGGCCGACAGAAGTGCGTTGACGAACGTGGTCAACAAGTCACGCAGCAGGTCCGGGCTGGCCTGGGACAGCTGCTCGTTCAGGAAGCGGGCAGGGTCGATACTGGGAACAGCGGTCATCGTAGGTGTCCTTCTTCGAGTCGGTTGTGAGAGATCACTCGAAGGATCCACCCGGTGGCCGCGCCTACGTTGCAGGCACGCGCTCACTCAGGTCCGTCGTACACCACTCTGCTGGACGCGACTGTCGCTGCTGGCTTCCTCGGGCTGATCGGCGTCAAGACGAGCTCGCAGTTGTCCGAGCCTGACAGTCGCCTGCGCCAGTGTTGCGGAACGTCACCCGAAGTGGGCGACACCATCGCCTGTGACGCGGAGCAGTCGGATGCTGGTGATGGTGAACCAGTCAAGCAGCATTGGCGTCTTCGAGGCCTTCGAGCTCAACGGGGTGCTGCTGCGAACCCTTGCGGGAAGTCCCCCGTTCACTACCGACAGGACTCGGCGCCGTGCCGATTGACCAGTCCGAAGGACGTTCCGGGATCGGGGACGTTCAACGAAGCGTGAGCATCGGACGCTCTGCTCGACTCGGTAGCCCTTTGTGGGCGGTGTGCAGCACCTCGCTTCCGCCGGCGCCGACGTTCCGCAAGACGAACCCGTTGCCGGGATGCAGAGCCCCGCGACTGGCTATGAGGGAGCAGCGCTGGTCGGCGTCCCGCATGGGTCTCGGTTGCGGAACGCCGACCACACACGCGAGGTCAGCGTCGTGCCGAGGCGTCAGCGAGTTCTGCCTTCGCTGCCGTGCGCTGCCGCTCGATCGCCCGGTAGACGGTGGACCGACCAACGCCGAAGAGCTCGGCGACCTCGAGGGTGCTGTACTCGCCGCTGTGCACGAGGGACACGAGGTGCGCTTCCTGCTTGCGGCTGAGCTTAGGCTGCTTCCCCTTCAGCCGACCCTTCGCCCTCGCGACCTTCATCCCCTCGACGGTGCGGAGCCGAATCAGGTCGGACTCGAACTCGGCCACCATGGCCAGGACGTTGAACAGCAGCCGCCCGACGGCGTCGGTAGGGTCATAGACCGACCCACCGAGACTGAGGCTGATCTCCCTTGTGGTCAGCTCGTCGGGATCGCCCGCGCGTCCGGCAGGGACCTGGCCAAACGATCGAGCTTCGTGACCACCAGAGTGTCGCCGGCGCGGCAGGCAGCGAGGGCCTCACGAAGTCCAGGCCGTTCGCGGTTGGTGCCCGTCAGGACGTGGTCGACGTAGATGCGGTCGGCCTCGACGCCCAGGGCGAGAAGACCGTCGCGTTGAGCGGTGAGGTCTTGTTGATCGGTGGAGCATCGGGCGTACCCGACAAGCAGGGCGTTCATGGCGCACCTCCAAGGGTCGGCCCGGCCGGGCCACGGGCTGTGGGCCGGCCAGAGCATCGGGCAATGTCCCGACCGCACCAGCCAGCGCTCAGCTCGCCCTCCTGGTGCAAGGCCGTCAGACACGCGACCGCATCCGCGCGTATCCCGCTCGTGGCCGCCATCGACGCCCAGTGCTCCGGGGGTGGCTCAGAGTGCGGGCGGGGTCGTGTCCCATGGGTTCAGGTACGAGACGCCGAGGGGTTCGAAGTGTTTGGTGTTGCGCGTTGCGATGGTCAATCCGGCGGCTTCCGCGACGGCAGCGATGAGGGCGTCGTCGAAGGGGGCGTGCTCGGGAACTCGGTAGGCCGCGAGGATCCGGGCCGCCGACAGGTCGAACGGCAGCACCCGGTCGGCAAAGGTGGGCAGGACATTCTCTTCGAGCCAGCGACGCAGGACGGCTCCTTGCTCGGCGTCGGATCGCTCCTTGGCAATCACTCCGCGCTCGATCTCAGCGATGGTGAATGCTGAGACGAACTGGTCACCGACGGGAACCGATGCTGCCCAGATCTCGACGGGTCGGTTGCGTCCTCGGACCCGCAGTGCGGATACGACGTTGGTGTCCAGGAGGTACTTCACAGTTGTGCTGAGCGAGCTGTCAGGCCCAGGCGCTCGGGTTCGAAGTCGATGTCGGCACCTTCGTCGGTGCTCAGGAGATCAACGATCGTGAGGGGCTCGCCCTCCAGAGCCTTGGTGAGCACGTCGCGCGCCTCCGCCTCGACCGACCGGTGACGCTGCTTGGCACGCGCACGAAGCGCGGCCTTGGTCCCCGCGGGCAGGTTGCGAATCAGGATCTGTTCCATAGTCACCACCTCCGATATCACGTCAACGATATCACCTTGGCTGCCTGAGCCACGACAACTCGGCGCGACCTCTCAGGGCGACCCCCGCGGCGGCACCCTTCGGCTCCGGGTCAATCACCGGATGCCGATCCCGTACCGGTACTCTCCCGGAGCTGGACCGATCCGCTGAGCGAAGGACGTGCCCATGGACGCCGACGAAGTCCTGATGACCACCCGGGCCGTGCGGAAGCGGATCGACCTGGAGCGCCCGGTCCCGATGGAGCTGCTCGCCGAGTGCATCGAGGTGGCGCTGCAGGCGCCGTCGGGTGGCAACCGTCAGGGGTGGCACTTCGTCGTCGTCAGCGACCCGGAGAAGAAGGCCCGGATCGCCGAGTACTACCGCCAGTCGTGGGCGGCGTACCGGGCCGCGCAACGCTGGGACTACGCGCAGGAGGACCCGCGGCAGCAGCGCATCGGCGCCGTGGTTGACTCGGCGCAGTACCTCGCCGACCACTTCCACGAGGTCCCCGTCCATGTCATCCCGTGCATCGAGGGCCGCCCGGAGACGCTGCCACTGGCGGCGACCGCGGCCCTGTTCGGGTCGGTCCTCCCGGCCACCTGGTCGTTCATGCTGGCTGCACGGGCGCGGGGACTGGGCAGCAGCCTCACCACGCTCCACCTCGTGCACGAGCGCGAGGTGGCCGAGATCCTCGGGATCCCCGAGCACGTCAGCCAGTGCGCCCTCGTTCCCGTGGGATACCTGCTCGGGGACACCCTGCGACCCGCGAAGCGCCTTCCGGTCGCGCAGGTGGCCTCGCTCGACGGCTGGGGGCGACCGCTGCCGGTCGAGTGAGCGGCCACGACCGGGCAGCACCGGGGGCGGGCATTCCGCCGAGTGGGCCGCCTGCGGCCAGCGCCGGCGCCGTTGGCGCATCGCTCGATCGAGTGATGTCTCGTCCGAGCGGCCGGCGCAGGATCGGGGACGGTCCGAGGACGGGCCACAAGCCCTGGCTCTGCAGGAGAGGACCCCGACCATGTGGGCACAGCTGATCGAGACACGCCTGAAGCCGGACCTGAAGTCGGACGACCTGGCCCCGCGCATGCTCGCGGTGCAGGAGAGCATCCATGAGGCCGAGCAGCACGGCTCGGGCCTGCTCCGGACGTTGACGATGCAGGACCAGGCCGACCCGTACCGCCTGATCACGCTGGTGGTCTTCGAGAGCGAGGACCACGCCCGCGCTCGTGAGCAGGACCCCCGCCGCAAGGCGGGCCTGCAGAGCGCCCGCGCCGCCATGGGCGAGCTTGTCGACGGCCCCTTCGCGTTCACCGACCTAACGGTGCTCGGCGAGTGGGCAGGGTGAGCATCCGGTCCGACACCGCAGCGAACGATCCCGAGCACGCCGCCGACCGGCTGCAGCGGACAGGTACGACGAAGGAGACACCGTGGACCACGCAGCGACGATGCAACGCGCCTACGACCTGATCAACGCCGGCGACATCGACGGGTTCGGCGACCTCGCCGCCGACGACTTCGTCGAGCACGAGGAGCTTCCCGGCCTCGAGCCGAACAAGGAGGGCGTGCTGACCCTCTTCCGCGGCTACCGGGCCGCGTTCCCGAACCTCCGCATGACCGCCCACGAGATCATCGCGAGCGGGAACCGGTCCGTCGCACGGGTGACCGCCACGGGGACCCAGACGGGCGAGTGGATGGGTATGCCCGCCTCCGGCAAGCACATCGACGTGAACCTGATCGACATCATGGGGTTCGACTCCGAGGGCCGGATCTGCGAGCACTGGGGCGTGATGGACATGCTGTCGATGCTCCAGCAGCTCGGCGCGATCCCTGAGGTGGCACCCACCGCCTAGCCACCGGAGGGCGGTCGCTGCAGGTCTCCCGCCAGGTGCAGCACGTCAACGGCGGGGCGATCGACGTCCGGGCGCCGAGCTACGACTCGGAGTGCATCCTCTCCTTGCCCATCGCACACTCCGACGGGCGCATGAGGCATGGTCAGTGCGGGA
>CAWFYO010000015.1:0-11091 GCA_963820015.1 uncultured Actinomycetota bacterium
TAGCGGTCGTGAGCCCAGGAATGGAGGCCGTGTGGTGCGCGGTCGAGCTGGAGCGTGAGGGCGACGGCATCGCGGGTCTCGTCGCTGCACACCATCGCGGCCGCCGCTGACGGACCGGCCGCGCCCGTGCCGCTCCCCTCCGGGGCCGCCAGAGGCTCCATGCCCCCCGAGCCGGGCATCGAGCTGCCGCTCATGGTCTGCCCGTCGGGCATCACGTGGGTCGCGTCGGGCCGCGACGACGAGGAGCCACAGCCGGCCAGCGTCCCGGCGACGAGCGGAAGGGCCGCCACGGCCAGGGCGGTACGACGGTTCACGGGGTTCCCTCCGGCCCCGAGGTCAGGGGCGCTCCACAGGGGGTTCGGCGCGGCGGCGATCACGGGTTGGTGATACGCAGATCTGCTCCGAGATCACGAATCTCCAAGCGGGCTTGGGAAATCTCGACCAAACCGCGCGGTCGACCGATGCGAACCCCTACCCAGAGCCCGACGGGGACACCCGCTGGGTCGATCACGAGGAAGAGGAAACGATGAAGAAGTCGCTTCGCGTACTGGCTCCTCTCGCCGCAGCCGCCGTACCTCTGGCGTTTGCCGCGGGACCTGCACTCGCCGACTCGGGGGCGTCGTATCCGGCGACCCTGAACCCGATCAACCACCAGTCCGGCTCGGGCATGCTGATGCTGACCCTGAGCGGCGACACCGCCACGATCGACGAGAGCTGGTCGGGTCTGGCCACGTCGTTCAACGGCGGCGCCTACCCGCACGTGCAGCACATCCACATCGGCGCGAAGGGTGTCTGCCCCACGATGGCGGCGGACAAGAACGGCGACGGCGTCGTCAGCACCACCGAGGGTGCCGCGTCGTACGGCGGGATCGGCACCACGCTGTCCACCAAGGGCGACACGTCGCCCGATGCCGGCACGAACATCAAGATCGCGCCGGCCGGGGGGAGCACGACTACCACCGCGTGATCCGGCTCGACCCGACCGTCGTCTCCGCGCTGCAGGACGGCACCGCCGTCATCGTCGTCCACGGTGACGACCCGGCGACCCTGAGCGCGAAGGCGCAGAAGGAGAAGAGCGACCTGGTCCCGACCCTCCCGCTCGCGGCGACGTCGCCCGCCCTGTGCGGCACGGTCCACGCGATGCCCGCCGGAGGCGTGGCCACCGGCACCGGGTCGACGGCTGGGGTCGAGGACTCCGCCCTGCTCGTCCTGGCCGGTGGCCTGTTCGTGGCCGGAGCCGGGACGGCGCTGTTCACGGTTCGCCGCAAGACCGTCAAGGCCTGACCGACATGACCGGATGGGGCCGGCCATGAACGGGGGCGGCCGCCGGGGCGTGCTCACGCTCGCCCTGGCGGCCGTGATGGCCGCGGTCGGGCTCGGCGTGGTGGCCCTCCGGGCCCAGGTGTCGGCTCCGACTCCGCACGTGGCCGGGCAGATCGACCCGGGGGTTCTGCACGCGTCGGCGGGGGCGGGCGGTGACGGCGCCGCGCCCGGTCCGGCTCCGCTGGGTCCGGCGCGGCCGGTCTCCTTGAGGATCCCGGCGATCGGCGTGCACACGGTGGTGAACCCGATCGGGCTGGCCGCCGACGGCTCGCTCGCGGTGCCGCAGCCCGGACCTCACCTCGACGAGGCGGCCTGGTTCCGCAACTCTCCGACCCCGGGCCAGCCGGGTCCCGCGATCATCGAGGGGCACGTCGACAGCGAGTCCGGCCCGTCGGTCTTCCTCCGTCTCGGAGCTGTCCGCCCCGGCGACCGCGTCGTGGTGCGTCGCGCAGACGGGCGGGTGCTCACCTTCCGGGTCGACGCGGTCCGCGACTTCCTCAAGGACCGCTTCCCCACGACCCTCGTCTACGGCGGTCGCCACCTCGGGCAGCCGACCCTCCGGCTGATCACGTGCAGCGACTTCGACGCATCCATCGGCCATCACGTCGGCAACGAGGTCGTCTTCGCACACCTGGTCCACGCCACCGCGCCGACCGCCTAGCCACCCGCTCCCAGGAGGACCACGTGTCCACACGTCGTACCCATGCCCTCGCTGTCGCCGCCCTCTGCGCCACCCTGCTCACCGGCTGCGGCTCAGGCTCCGACTCCGGCACGGACTCCGGCACCGCCGCCGGCTCCGTCCCCGGCGGCCCTTCGATGTCGATGTCGATGTCGCGCGGCGGCGACAGGTCGATGTCCTCGCACCCGGCCGGCGCCGGCTCGACGATCACGATCCAGGACTTCGCCTTCGGCGGTGCAGCGATGGTCGCGGCCGGCAGCACGGTGACCGTCACCAACGCCGACTCCGAGACCCACTCGGTGACCGCGGACGGCGACGGCGGCTTCGATGTCACCGTGGCGCCGGGTGCCAGCGAGACGTTCGTGGCGCCCAGCGAACCGGGGAGCTACGCCTACCACTGCCTGTTCCACAGCGACATGCACGGAACGTTGCGCGTCCGATGACCCGCCGGAATCATCCTCCAGGCGTATGCCGGGAGCGCCGCTCGTCCAGGACGATGTGCGCCAGGATCAACCCGACCCAGGAGTGGACATGTCCGTGACGACGTCACCGGCGCAGTGGCTCGCGTCGTTCCTGCTGCTCGTGGCGGCCGGCACGCACATCCCGCTGATCCGCGCCCACCTCGAGGAGGCGCCCTACATCGGGTGGCTGTTCATCATGCTCAGCGTCGTGTGCATCGTGCTGGCGGTGGCGATCCTGTTCGTCGACAGTCCCAGCGTGTGGGTGGTCAGTGGTGCCGTGTGCCTGGCCGCCGTCGTGGGGTTCCTGGCGTCGCGCACGATCGGGCTGCCGCAGATCGGTGACGACGTCGGGAACTGGAGCGACCCGCTGGGCTTCCCGGCGGTGCTGTCCGAGGTGCTGATGGTGGTGCTGGCCTGGGTCCACCTGCGGCGGCCAGGGCACGCGCCGTACGGCGTGAGTTCCTAGCTGTACACATGGGGCGCGAGGGTGCCGATGTCGCGCAGGTTGCGGTACTTCTCGCGGTAGTCGAGCCCGTAGCCGACCACGAACTCGTTGGGGATGTCCCAGCCGATGTAGGTCGGCTCGACCGGCATCGTCAGCGCCTCGGGCTTGCGGAGCAGGGTGGCGATCTCCACGCTCGCGGCGTTGCGGCTGCCGAGGCTGTTGACCAGCCAGCTGAGGGTGAGGCCGGTGTCGACGATCTCGTCGACGATCAGGACGTGGCGTCCGGTGATGTCGGTGTCGAGGTCCTTGAGCAGACGGACGACGCCGCTGCTCTTGGTGCCTGAGCCGTAGGAGCTGATCGCGATCCAGTCCATCTCGACGTGGCGCGGCAGCGCCCGGGCGAGGTCGGCCATCACCATCACCGCGCCGCGCAGGATGCCGACGAGCAGCAGGTCCTTGCCGTCGTAGTCGGCCGCGATCTGCTCGGCCATCTCCGCCAGCCGCTCCTGGATCTGCGCCTCGGTGAAGAGGATGTTGACCAGGTCGTGGTCGACGTGGGAGGCGTCCATGGCGAGAACACTAGGGGACTGTCGTGGTGGGCGGCCGGGTCGGTCGGAGTCGCCGGTCGGGATCCCCGGTCAGCCGGGGATCCCGGCACCTGTCGGCCGTTGCAACCCCTGACAAGTGCAGGGAGTGCCCCGGCCGTGGGACTCGTGGGTCAGGAGGGATCGAACGCGATCAGCCCCTCTCGTCGTACGGCGCGCAGGTGGCCAGGGAGGTCGACCCACTTTTGGCCGTGCCAACCGGTGACGAGGGCGTCGACGGCGACGACGTGCTGGTGGAAGAGCTCGCCCGAGGGCACGCCGACCGCGACCGCGGCCCGGCGCAGGACGCGCGTGCGGATGGGAGGCTCCAGCGCGTCGAGCACCTCGACGGACAGCCCGCCCTCCCGAGTCGCGGCGGCGAGCGCCTCGGCGGCGTAGGAGTCGAGCAGCTCCATGTCGGGCCGCAGCTGGTCGGCGGTACGAGCGAGCGCCTCGGTGACCCCGGGGCCGAGCTCGTCCTCGAGGATCGGGAGGAGCCGCTGCCGCACGCGCACCCGGGTGTAGGACGGATCGGCGTTGTGCGGGTCGTCCCACACCTCGAGCCCCTCGACCTGGCAGGCGGTGACCGTGTCGGTGCGGTAGACGTCGAGCAGCGGGCGACGATAGTGGTCGAACCTACGACGCATCCCCGCGAGGGCCCGCCCACCCGATCCGCGGGCCAACCCCAGCAGCACGGTCTCCGCCTGGTCGTCGCGGGTATGACCCAGCAGCACGACCTCGGCGTCGTAGCTCTCCCGCACCTGCTCGAGCAGGGCGTAGCGGGCTTCGCGCGCGGCTGCTTCGGGTCCCAGGCCCGGGGCGTCGACGGTGGCGCGGACGGTCATGGTCTCGTCGACCCCGAGCGCGGCCAGGCTCGCCACCACGGCCCCGGCGACCTCCCCCGAGCCCTCCTGCAGGCGGTGGTCGACGGTGGCGCCGACGACGTACCACCCTTGCTCGGCGCCGACGAAGACCGTGGCCGATGCCAGTGCCATCGAGTCGGCTCCGCCGCTGACCGCCACCACCACCCGGGCCCCGGGCTCGAGGTCGGCCAGCCCCCGTCGGACGGCGTTGCGGACGGCCGCGACCGAGGGATGGAGCGTCGTCATCCCCGGATCTTCACAGCACCCGGCCGACCCACGCATCGTGGTCGTGGATCTCGGCCTTGGTGGGCAGGTGGTCGGGCGCGGCCCAGACCGCGTTGAACTCCGCCATACCGACCTTGTCGACGACGGCCCGCACAAAGGCCGCGCCATCGCGGTACTGCGCCATCTTGGCGTCGAGCCCGAGCAGCTTGCGGGCCAGCCGGTCGAGGCTGCCGGCGCCCTTGCGCCGCTCGTTGAACTTCATCCGGATCGACCCCACGGTCGGGATCACGCCGGGCCCGACGCCGTCCATCACCACGTCGGCGTGGCCCTCCAGCAGCGACATCACTCCGGTCATCCGGTCGATGATCTGCTTCTGCTCGGGCGTGCTGAACAGGTCGAGCATCCCGCCGCTCGAGCCGCTGCCCAGGTTGCGCAGCGCCTCGGTCACCCGCTGGACGCCGTCCTCGAGCAGCCGTTGCGGCTCCACGGTCTCCGCCAGCGCCTGGACCTCGCTGAAGATGTGGTCGCGCATCCACGGCACCGCCGTGAACTGCACCCGGTGGGTCTCCTCGTGCAGGCACACCCAGAACCGGAAGTCGGTGGGGTCGGCTTCGAGCTCGCGCTCCACGTGGACGACATTGGGCGCGACGAGCAGCAGCCGCCCACGTGGGTCGTGGAACGGGTCGAACTGGCCCAGCACCTTGCCGGCCATGAACCCGAGCAGTCCGCCGACCTCAGCGCCGGTGATCTTGGAGCCGACCGCCTGGGTCATCCCTCCCGGCGAACCCTTGGCCGCGGTCACCTTGTCGACGATCGGGGCGAGCAGGGTCGCGAAGCCCTCGGTGTTGGCCCGGATCCACGCCGGCCGGTCGACGACCAGCACCGGCGCCGTACCCTCGCCGGCATCGAGGCCGGTGAAGTCCCGGACGTACGACGTCGCCCGGTCGGCGCCCGTCCGGAGCTCGGCCACCACGGCGGCCGCCTCGCCGGCACTCACCTCCGGCCCTGGGCCGGCCAGGCGCGAACCGATCGAGACCGCGAGCTCCCAGTCGACCATCTCCGTCATGCCGCGAGCCTACGGGGTGCTCTGAGATGGGCCGGAGCCCTGTGTAACCGACCCCTGTGGCGCGACACGCCGCGCCCCAAGGGGTGGCCAGACGCCTGAAGGGTCGGTTACACAAAGCCCCCGCCCGTGGTGGTCAGCAGGGGCAGGCGGCGAGCCGGGAGGCCAGGCCGTCGAGGGCGTCGCGGGCATCGAGGGTGTCGAGGACCGGTATGCGGTTGCTGACCAGGGCGAACACGAGCGTGTGCCCCCGGCGGGTCGTGGCGAGACCAGCCAGGGCGCTGGTCCCGGTGAGGGTGCCGGTCTTCGCGCGCACCCAGCCGCGTCCCTCACTGTCCTGGAACCGGCCGGCCAGGGACCCGTCGAACGCCGCGACCGGCAGTCCGGTGATGACCGGCCGGAGCTCCGGGTGGTCGGGCCCGGCGTCGAGACGGAGCACGTCGACCAGCGTCCGAGGGTCGAGCCGGTCGTCGCGGGACAGCCCGCTCCCGTCGTGGAACCGCGCACCCCGCAGGTCGATCCCCAGCCGCAGGAGGGTCCGGCGCACCCCGGCCACGCCCCCGTCGTACGACCCGCGGCCGGTGACGGCGAGCCCGACCTGGTGGGCGAGCACCTCGGCGCCCTCGTTGTCGCTGTACTGCAGCACCTGCTCGACGATGTCGGCGACCGGGCGGCTCGTCACCTGCGCGACCTCCGGTGCCCCGGCCGGCGCGGAGCGCTCGCCTGGAGTGCCGACGACCCGAACCCCGTCCTTGCCCAGGTACGACGCGAACGTCGCCGCCGCGGACGCGGCCGGGTCGGCCACCCGGCCCGGCCCGTCCGGGTTCAGCCCCTCGTCGGCCCACAGCGCCGTGACGGGGGTGACGACGTCGGGGAGATAGGTCTTCGGCCAGGTCGGCGAGACCTCCGGCCCGGTGAACAACGAGGTGTCGTAGGACAGCCGGACCCGGTCGATCCCCCGCTGGTGCAGGTGTCGCGCGGTCATCCGGGCCAAGGTCTGCAGGCTCGCGTCGCCGCGTCGAGGGCCGGTGGTCGGCTGCTTCCCGGCCAGGAACGGGTCGCCACCGCCGACCAGCGTCAGCCGTCGCCCGCCGACGACGCGGGTCGCGAACCTGCGGTCGGGGCCGAGCGCTTCGAGGGCCGCGGTGGTGGTCAGGAGCTTGAGGGTCGAGGCCGGCATCACCAGGCGGCGGCCGTCGACCACCAGCGGCCGGGCGCCGGGGAGCCCGTCGAGGCCGGCGACCACGACGCTGAGGTCGGCGAGCTTCGGGTCGTCGACCGCGGCGCCGAGCGCACGTCGTACCGCGGCACCGGTCGGGCCGGTGGTCCGATCGGTCGCCGGGGCCGGGCGCGCGACCGGGCGGGGCGTGGGCTGCGGGGCGAGGGTGAAACCGGGGGGCGGCGCGCCGGCCGCCGGGGCCTCGGCGCCGAGCCAGCGGTCGAGCAGGTCGTAGCGGTACGCCGCCGCGGCTCCCGCCACCAGCGCCACGACCACGACGAGCGAGGTGACCAGCAGGATGCGACGTCCGCGACGGCGTGGAGCACGTCGCGATCTCCGGGACACGTCGCTCGCCTCTCGTCCTGCTCTCAGGAGACGTGCCCGGTTGGGCACGCGGCCTCATTCTGCGGGAGACTGGGCCCAGATCGAGGGTCGGGGCCGCCGACCCGATCGCCTGGGAGGGTCACGTGCTGGAGTTCGACGTGCTGGTCGAGATCCCCAAGGGGAGCCGCAACAAGTACGAGGTCGACCACGTGAGCGGGCGGATCCGCCTCGACCGGACCCTCTTCACCGCGACCCAGTACCCCGCCGACTACGGCTACATCGAGGACACCCTCGGCCAGGACGGCGACCCGCTCGACGCGCTGGTCCTGCTGCTCGGCGAGCCGACCTTCCCCGGCTGCCTGATCCGCTGCCGTGCGATCGGCATGTACCGGATGACCGACGAGAAGGGCGCCGACGACAAGGTGCTCTGCGTCCCCGTCTCCGACCCGCGCCTGGAGCACCTGCGCGACATCAACCACCTGCCGAAGTTCGACCGGCTCGAGATCGAGCACTTCTTCACCGTCTACAAAGACCTCGAGCCGGGCAAGTCGGTCGAGGGCGCCGACTGGGTCGGGCGCAGTGACGCCGAGCTCGAGGTGCAGGCGTCGTTCGAGCGGCTGAAGGACTCCGGCGAGCACTCCCCCACTCCGCCGCCGGCCGGCGACCCCCATCCGGAGAGCCCCGCGGCCGACACCGTCACCGACCACCTCTGAGCCGGCTCGGCGTCGGCCCCGGCGCGGCGAGTCAGCCGAAGATCGCGTAGACCTTCCGCACCGTCTCGTGGATGTCCCACGTGCCGGCCCAGCCGCGCGGGAAGACCGCAGCGTCGCCCGCCGCGATATCGGTCGGCTCCCCGCCGTCGGGGGTGACCGTCATCCGGCCGGCGACGAGATGGATCACCTCGTGGGTCTCCAACGTCCAGTACGACGGGCCGGGCGCGCACTCCCAGATCCCCGCCGACGACTCGCCGTCGACCCACAGCTCGACGCCGCTGGTCGCCATCGGTTCGCCGGTCGCCTCCTCCAGGGGACCCCAGTCCTCGAGCTCGGCATGGACGGCGTGGGCGAGGTGCGGGGTCAGCAGGGTGGTCATGAGCGCACTCTGGCCCTCGACTGAACAGTCAGTCAAGACGCGAGCCGGCGCACGAAGTCGTCGACCGCTCGCACGACCTCGCCGTGGATCCCCACGCCGCGCACCGCATCGCCCGGCACCAGCATCGCGTGGTCCGCGTCCGGTACCTCGAGCACCTCGCACCCGGCACCGGCCAGCCGCCGCGCGACCTCCGGCCGCCAGGCGATGTGGTCGGCCGAGCCCCCGACCAGCAGCTGCCGGCCGGGGTTCGCAGCCAGGGCCTCGACCAGCGCAGGCACCTGGAGCAGCGGCGTGAGCCAGACCGCGTCGAAGCCGCGTTCGGCGGCCAGCGGGGCGGCGTACGTCGCGAGCGACTTCCCGACCAGCAGGACCCGGCCGGAGTCGGGCAGCACCCCCTCGACCCGACCGCGCACCCAGGTGCCGGTCTGCTCGTCGCTCGAGTGCGCCGGCGGGTCCCACCAGACCTGCCGGACCGCCCATCGGTGCTGCAGCAGGACGCTCTGGGCGAAGAACAGCAGCGGCGCCACCGGTGGGTAGGCGCGGCCCGGCACGAGATACGCCGTCCCGACAGCGTCTCCGTCGGGTGCGAACGACGTGGCCTGGATTCCCGGGATCCTCATGGCCGCCGTCTCACGGCGCACCCCTGCGGTGCCGCAAGGGTCAGGGCCGGGCGAAGAAGTTCGGCGGGATCCAGTAGTACATCGAGACCTCCTCGACGTCCCGGCCGGTGCGGGGGGCCTGGATGATCATGCCGTTCCCGACGTAGAGCGCGACGTGGTAGATCGACGACGGGCTGCTCGAGGAGCCCCAGAACACCAGGTCACCGGGTCGCAGCGACGACCGGGAGATCGCGGTCGACTGGAGGTACTGGGCGACGGAGTAGTGCGGCAGCGCGATCCCGCCGGCCCGCCAGGCGCCCATGGTCAGCCCCGAGCAGTCCCACGCGTTCGGGCCGGCGGCGCCCCAGACATAGGGGTCACCGATCTGGGAGCGGGCGAAGCCGATGGCAGCGTTAGCGCCCGACGCCGGAGCCGGGGGGTCCGTCGTCGGGGGCGATGACGGTGGGGTGGTTGGAGGTGGCTCCGGCGTCGGGTCGCTGGTCTGGGTGCCGGTCGTACCCGAGGTGGAGCCGGAGGTGCTGTCCTGCTGTGCCTGGGCCGACTGCTGGGCGGCCTGCGCTGCTTGTGCGCGTGCTCGACGCCGCGCCTCGCGCAGCGCCGCCTGGCGGGCGGCTTCCTCGGCCGCCTGCTCGATCCCGGTCCGGCGCTGCTCCGCGAGCGCGACGCTCACGTGCTGGAGGCGGGCGAGCCGGTGGATCAGGGTGGTCTTCTGGGTCGCGATCGCCTGCGCTGCGGCGTCCGCTGAGGCAGCCGCCGCCTCGGCCTGGTCGCGTGCCTGCTTGGCCCGGGAGGCCAGCGTCGCGGCCTGCGCGCGGGCGGCTTCGGCCTGGTCGCTGGCCACCTTCGCCAGGGTCGAGGACGCGACGAAGGAGTCGTAGGTGTGGTCCATCGTCGACTGGGCGGTCTGGATGGTGGACAGCTTGCTGACGACCGCGTCGAGACCGTTGCTGTCGGTGACCGCCGAGAGCGGGCTCAGCGACGGGCCGAGCTCGTACGACGTGACCACCGTGGCGGCGTAGGCGTCGCGCTGCCGGGTCGCGTCGGCGCCGGCGAGACGTGCGTGGCGGTCGGCGATCCGGGCCGCGCGGCGAGACTGCTGGAACTGCCAGCGCGCACCGTTGTAGGCCTCCGCGGCCTGCTCGGCGCGCATCGAGGCGGTCTGGAGCCGGAGGTCGGCGGCGGCCAGCGCGGCCTTGATGCCGCTCACGTCGTGGGCCGCGTGGGCCGCGCGGTCACGGGCTGCGTGCACCTGCTCCCTGCTCGGGTACACGTGGTGCCCCCCCGAGGGGGATGCCACGGCCGCCGTAGCGACGCCACCGAGACCAGTCACCATGGCCAGGGCGAGAGCGGCGAGCCCTGCTCGGTGCACGAGTCCTCCTGCGTCGAACGGCCTCCCCCATGGAGGCCGTGTGGCGGGTGTTGCCTCGGGTGGCTTCCTTTCCACCCCTGACAACTCGCAGCACGCTAGTGCGCTTTCGTCACAAAAGGAACAACTTTCACAACATTCCCAGAAGTTACCGGCGTGTCGACTTGAAAACTACACCGTTGTAACTTCCGTGGAACGCTCCTCGGCCGTCGCCGGATGCCTGCGGAACGACTGGTTCGAGACCAGCCCGCCGACGTAGAAGGCGACCAGGGCGATCGCGACGCCGGCGATGTCGTCGAAGACGTAGTGCCAGCCGAAGTAGATGGTGGCGACCGCCGTCAGGCAGACGTTGACCCAGAACACGATCTTCAGCCACCGCACGGTGGTCGTGTACTGGATCATCAGCGCGACCAGCAGCGTGATCGCGATGTGGAGACTGGCGAAGCCCGCCACCGAGGAGAGGGTCGCGGTCAGCCCCTCCAGGGAGTGGGCGGTGGTGTTGATCGCGAACAACCTGCTGTTGGCCAGCGAGTCCGTGAGCTTCCCGGCGGCGGTGTTGTCGATGGTGGTGTAGAGCCACGGGTGGTAGAGCCCGGGCCCGAGCGTGGGCAGGGCGTAGTAGGAAACGGTGCCGAGGCTCCAGGCGATGCACTGCGACGAGGCGAACCAGTAGCCGTAGGCCAGGTTGCGCGACCAGACCAGCCACCCGGCCAGGGCCAGTGGCACCAGCGGCAGAACCACAGGTAGACCGTGGACAGGAGTGCGCCGAGATGCCGTCGCCGAGCAGGTTGTGCAGGACGATAGCCGGCTCGTGGCCCAGGAACAGC
>CAWFYO010000016.1:0-312521 GCA_963820015.1 uncultured Actinomycetota bacterium
CCCAGAACAGCTGCTGCACGACGCCGTCGCCCTCTCCGCGGCCGCGGTGCTCTCTCCCGAGGCGGGCGACGTCCACCCCGCCCACCACGCGGAGCAGCTCGCCGGAGTCGTCGTACGAGCCCTGGACGGTGCGCGATGACCGTCGTCGGGACCGGCGTCCTGATCGCCGAGGCTCAACACGGAGGGCGGGCGCTGCCGGCGTTCAACGTGATCACCCTCGAGCACGCCGAGGCCATCGTCGCCGCCGCCGCGCGGGCGGGCCGCGGGCTGGTGCTCGCCCTCAGCGAGAACGCCATCCGCTACCACGACGGCTCGGCCGAGCCGATCCTGGCTGCCGTGCACGCGCTCGCCACTCGCGCGGAGACCCCGCTGGCGATCCATCTCGACCACCTCACCGACGACGACCTGGTCGAGCAGTCCGTGGCCGGGCCCCTGCGGCCCTACATCAGCTCTCTCATGTACGACGCGGGGGCCCTGCCCTACGCCGACAACCTCGCCCGGACCACCGAGGTCGTCCGCGCCGGCCACGCCGCCGGGGTCTGGGTGGAGGCGGAGCTGGGCTATGTCGGCGGCAAGCCCGGGGCCGCGGAGAGCGCGCATGCGCCGGGCGTCCGGACCGACCCGGTCGAGGCCGCAGCGTTCGTGGCCCGGACCGGCGTGGACGCGCTGGCCGTCGCCGTGGGCACCTCGCACGCGATGACGACCCGCACCGCCCGGCTCGATCACGAGCGGATCGCCGCTCTCGCCTCAGCGTTGCCGGTGCCCCTGGTGCTGCACGGCTCCTCCGGCGTACCCGACGACGAGCTCCGGCGGGCCGTCTCCGCCGGAATGGTGAAGATCAACATCGGCACCGCGCTCAACGTCGCGATGACCGCCAGCCTCCGGCACGACCTCGAGGCCGACCCGGCGCTCACCGACCCGCGCCGCTACCTCGGCCCGGCCCGGGAGGCGATGTCCCTGGAGGTGGTCAGGCTCCTCGACGTGCTGGGCTGACAACACGGACCTGGTTGCGGGACGCCTCAGCCGCTCCCCTGCGCCGTCGGCACCCACCCCAGGTGCACTGCGAGGAAGGGGTCACCTGACTCCTTCCTCCTAGCGCGCGGCAGGGCCCGGAGCGGAGCAGGCGGATCCGGCCGGGAACCGCTCGCAGCCCCCGTCGACGCCATTGGTCAGGGCTGGTCCTTGTGCCGCGTCGAGAGCGCGGTCCACGCGATCGTCACCAGCATCGCTCCGAGCAGCGACCCGACGATGCCGCTCGGCTTCAGGTCGAGGCCGTCCCCGGACAGCAAGCTGATCAGCAAGCCGCCGATGAAGGACCCGACGAGGCCGGACCCCAGGGCCATCACCCAGTTGACCTCGCGCATCGGGACCCCGAACAGGATCTGGGCGAGGCCGCCGGCCAAGAACCCGAGGACGATGATCGCGAGGATGAGCATGCCCCGATCGTAGGGGCGCGAGACCTCGCGCGGGAGGTCTCGGCCCACCCGCACGCCCGGCCGATCGCAGAGCACGCGAGGCCGGCCCGTCTCCGGGCCGGCCTCGCGAGGGTGGCAGATCCAGGATTCGAACCTGGGTAGGTATACACCGACGGATTTACAGTCCGCTCCCATTGGCCGCTCGGGCAATCTGCCGTGCTGTCGACCCGATGTTGGCGATGCGTCAGCAGGTCGGAACAATAGCAAGGCAGCACCGAGGAGCCGAAACCGCCAAGAGGGGACAACGCATGGCCGACAGCTCGTTCGACATCGTCAGCAAGATCGACCGTCAGGAGGTCGACAACGCGCTCGGCCAGACGGCCCGCGAGATCGCCACGCGGTTCGACTTCAAGGGCACGGGGGCGACGATCGAGTGGCAGGGTGAGCACGCCATCGAGATCACCGCCTCGGCCGACGACCGGGCCAACGCCGTCCTCGACGTGTTCAAGGGCAAGCTGGTCAAGCGCGACCAGAGCCTGAAGATCCTCGACGCCTCCGAGCCCCGCCAGTCGGGTCAGCAGTCCAAGATCTCGATCACGCTCAAGGAGGGCATCACCTCCGAGGACGCCAAGAAGATCTCGAAGCTGATCCGCGACGAGGGCCCCAAGGGCGTGAAGGCCCAGATCCAGGGGGACGAGCTCCGGGTCTCGAGCAAGAAGCGCGACGACCTGCAGTCCGTCATCGCCCTGGTCAAGCAGCAGGATCTCGACTTCGCCGTCCAGTTCAGCAACTACCGCTGAAACGAAGCGTTTGCGCAGGTCAGCAACGCGGCGCCTCCGGCGCACCATGGTGCGCGAAGATGAGCGGCGCCTGGCCCTGTTCGTTGTGCAATTTGTACAGCGCGCCGCGAATCTTCGCGTCAGAGGCCTAGTGGGTGCCACGAGTCCGCACAGAGTCCGCAGGATTTTCGGTTTTCTCCGGAAAGACCGTCGACATCAGGCCCGCGGCAGCATTGCGTGTGCGGTCCTCGGCCTTGGGCCACAGATGGCTGTAGGTGTTGAGCGTGATCGACGGTGAGGAGTGCCCGAGAGCGTGCTGGACTGTGACGACGTCGCAGCCGGCAGCGATCAGTCCTGAGGCGTAGGAGTGGCGTAGGTCGTGCAGGGTGAACTCGTCCAAGCCGACCTGCCTGCGGACCCGCCGCCACTGATTGCCGGCGCTGTTGCGGTTGAAGACGTAGCCGCGCAGCGAGAACAGGTAGCCATCGTCGCCGTGTGGTGCGGTCTGCTCGAGATGCTGCGACAACATCGTCACGAGGTCGTCCGGAAGGTAGATGACTCGGGCAGACTCGTACTTCGGTGAGGTCTCCGCGGTCTTGCTGTTGACCTGGCCCTGGATCTGTCGCTCAACCGTCAGTGTGCGACGGAGGAAATCGATGTCGCCGAGCTGTACGCCGGCGGCCTCCCCGAGCCGCAGACCCGCGAAGGCGCAGAGCGCCAGGAACGCCCGGAACTCAGGAGGCGCGACCATCAGCGCCTGCGCCACCTGCTCGGCGGTGGGGATCCGCATCTTGGTCTCGGCTTTGGGGACCTTCGGCACCGCAATCGCGGCCGTCGGGTCGAGGCGGATCAACCGCGCTCGCACCGCTGCTGCGAAGCACATGCGGACGTAGTTGAACCGTGTGCGCCGAGTCGAGGCAGCCAGGCCGCGCTTGCGCTTCGGGCCCGGCAGTCGCTGCGCCTTCATCCACTGCCGCACATGGTTCTCAGTGACGGCCCGGATCGGCACATGACCGAAGCCGATCGAGGCGAGCACCTGGTCAGCCGTCGCTGCCGTGCCGGCGGCCCAGTCCTGCGAGGCTGTCCACTGGTCCCACCACTGCGCGAACGTGATCCTGCCTGCCGCCGGGTCAACCCAGTCGCCCCGCACGAGGCCGGCCGTCGCGTCATCGAGCCAGCGCTGGGCATCGGCCTTCTTCGAGAAGTGGCGTGCGTGTTCCACGCCGGTCTCATCGCGGTAGCGGGCGCGATAACGCTCGATCGTGACCGCCTTCGCTTTGCCGGTCTTCTCATCAATGACGACGGGCGTGGACGTGCGCTTGGTTACGCTGGCCATGCCTCATCATGCGCCGACCAGCCGACAAGTCCCAGAGCAGCGACCGCCCTCGGCGTTGGCCATGAACGGCGGCCGTTGACTGTGAGCGGCCATGACCTCGTTGGGCTCCTATCGCACTGACGATGGCACATCGTGCATGCACTCGCGGTCATGGCCCGCATCATCCGTGGAACCGGGAAGCACGGCACGCGCAGCGGCTGCTGACGGTCAATGTTCTCATCGCTTGCGAGGGGGAAGTCGTCCGGTCAGCTCGTGGTCAACGTCCTCGGTGTCTTCCACGGGGGCCAGGACTGGGAGGCCGCGGTTGGGGACGACCAGACAGACCCGGAGGGGGGTCGATGACGTGTTCGTGCGTGGCAAATACGTGGCAGAACAGTCGTCGGCGACCGTTCGCGACCGACTGGCATGGTGCACCTCGACGACGAACTGCCCTACATCTGCAGCTGTAGCGACATCGCCGTCCCGCAGCGGGATCGCCGGTGGGACGATCACGGTCCGTGGCAGGTGCCGTCGCTGATGGCCCCTACGGCCGGTCACGGTTCGTCTTGCCGGACGCGTGGCTCACGCCGTCCCAGCACAGACCCGCTGCTTGGCGCTCAGATCGACGCGCTCGATCGGCGCCGCGGTCGAGGCGACTCAACACCCGGATCGGTGCCGCTCGGGTCGCTGTCTGGGGGGGGCGACACCGGCGCGAGACGACCAATCCCAACGACCTCGCAGCCGTGAGCGGTTGCCGTAAGCGGAACTACAGACGAGCATCTGGCGCATGGACTTGCCCGACGACCACGCCTGGGTGGACGGCGCACCGACGAACGGACGTGGCCAGTCGTGTGTCTTCTGCGGAACCCAGGACGTTGCCTGGGTCCATCCCCTGGCCAGCGATCTTGTTGCCTATCGGGAGTACGGCAAGGGACACACGTTGCCGACATTCTGGGCGTTCTGCGACCGCTGCGAGGGCATCTACGCCTCAGGCGACGTGGAGGCAGCAGTTGAGGTGATGAGGTCGTCGGATGGCTGGTCCTGGGTCGCCTCGGAGGACGTCACAGAGTGCATCCGACAGCCTCTGGAGGTCTTCCGACGCGCCGACCTCGGAGCCCGACGACTGGATCAATGACGCTGTCGCGAACGCCCTCTTTATGCCGCTGTCCGCGCTCGGATCTGCGATGAGCGGATGCCCCCAGGAGTTGGGGCCCAGTCGCGGTGGCGTCAGTCCTCGAGCTCTTGGAACAGGGTCAGCTGCAGGCCGGCCGGTCCTTCAAGACGAGCGTTGAGTGAGTCCCAGGGCGTGCGGATCGGGAGCGCCACCAGCGCCGCACCTCCGCCGACCAGGCGATGGGTCGCAGTTTCGACGTCGTCGACCTCGAACGCCACACGGATGCGAGGACTGACGCGCCGACCTACCTCGACGGCGTCGATCATGTCGACCTGGGCACGATTCGAGAGTTCGAGAGTGGCTCGGCCGACGTCGAGGATGGTCACCTTCTCACCGTCCGCGCCGTGCACCTGCAACTCCTCCGACGTTCCCAGGATGTCCCGATAGAACCGGACCGCCTCGTCGTAGTCGTCGACCAGCACAACCAGACGCATCTGCACTACGGACGGCTGCCCTTGAGCTCGTTCAGTCATCGCTTCCGCCCTTCGGATTCGCAGGGGTCGCCGCTGGCCTCATCTGCATCCTGGCATCCAAGCCCCTGCATTGGCGTCACGTGAGCGCTGATCTGCCGATGAGCGGGCGGTGCTACCCGGGTGCCACGTGGCGTCTCACCGTGTCCCGCATCTCCTGCTCGACCGCTGCGGGCTGCTCAGCGTCGCTGACCAACGAGTCACGGGCCCGGCAGAGCTTGCGAAGTCAGTTCTTACGAATGGACGTCACTCCGCCCGGCCCCATCCAGGTGGTCCCGCGGGCCGCACGCCGAGTCCGTCGTCTCGACGCCGCGAACTGACCTCTTAGGGATGCGCTGATCTTTGCGGTAGGGCGGGGCGTCGCCTGGTTCGGCGGCCGGTGCAGCGAAATGATCGGGTTCGTGGACAGCGATCAGCCCAGTTTCACTGATGTCGAGTACGGCAACCGTCGGCGGGTCTCCCGGCGTGAGCAGTTCCTGGAGATGATGGACGCCACGATCCCGTGGCAGGTGTGGGTCGGTTTGATCGAGCCGCACTACTACGCGGATCGTCCGGGCAAGCGGGGCCGTAAGGCCAAGCCGGTGGAGACGATGCTGCGGATGTATCTGTTGCAGGCGTGGTTTTCGCTGTCGGATGAGGGCGTGGAGGACGCGATCTACGACTCCTATGCGATGCGTCGGTTCATGCGCCTGGACTTCGCGGTCGAGCAGGTGCCCGACGCGACCACGCTGCTGCACTTCCGCCACAGCTGGAGGAGCACAAGCTTGGGGAGAAGTTGTTCGCGGCGCAGAACGAGATCTTCGAGCGTGAGGGCTGGATCATGCGCGGCGGTTCGATCATCGACGCCACGATCATCGCTGCCCCGTCCTCGACGAAGAACGCCACCGGCACACGTGATCCGGAGATGCACCAGACCCGGAAGGGCAACCAGTGGTACTTCGGGATGAAGGCCCACGTCGGGGTCGATGCCGGCACCGGGTACGCACACTCGGTGACCGCGACCGCTGCGAATGTGCATGATCTGGACGAGGCGCCCCACCTGGTGCGTACCGACGACCGATGCGTCTATGCCGACTACGGCTACCAAGGCGCGGAGAAGCGACCGGAGATCGCCGGTGATGAGCACTTGGCGAAGGTCGAGTGGCGCATCGCAGCGCGCAAGGGCGCGCTGAGACGATGCCCGACCACGACCGGCCTGGAGTCACGCAAGGCGGGCGTGCGCGCGAAGGTCGAGCATCCATCCTGATCGTCAAGCGCGACTTCGGGTTCACCAAGACCCGCTACCGCGGGACCGCGAAGAACCTCAACCACCTGCACATCCTGTTCGCCTCAGCGAACTGGCGATGCGGGCTCGTGCCGTCGCCCTCCTCCGGCGCAGGCACTGCCGAAGGGGGTACAGGGGCTGGAGGGGCGGTAACCGACACTCAGCGCTGTCCACGCGTAGCAGCGATAGGGGAATGGATGTGAAGATTAGGCCGTCAGGTCCCTTCCCGGGGAAAGGACATCGGAGGGAACGCTGGAGAGACGTAGTCCGCGGCCCAGTACGGCGCGTACCCGTAGTGGCCGTAGATGCCCGCATGATGCGGCCGGTCATCGACGAGGTCCGGGGTGTAGCCAGGTGCCGCCGCGACTCGCTCACGTGATTGGTCAACGTACACAAGCTGCTCGGTGATCTTCGTGACAGCCTCAACCGGTATCAACGACTTCGTTTCACCGAAACCGAGGAATCCGCCGTGTTCGACCAAGAGGAAGCGGACCTTCACT
The DNA here is from genome assembly GCA_963820015.1 of uncultured Actinomycetota bacterium. Classification (GTDB taxonomy): domain Bacteria; phylum Actinomycetota; class Actinomycetes; order Propionibacteriales; family Nocardioidaceae; genus Nocardioides. The sequence continues at coordinate 6,918 of CAWFYO010000016.1, forward strand.
TCTTGGTCGTCGACAAGGAGGTCGGCGACCTTGCCGATGCTTTCGCCGTTCTTGTCCTTGACCTCTCGTCCGCGGACATCGTTTTCGGAACCGTAGACGGTCTTCCCGCTCTCACTCAGGAGGTGCAAAGTGGCGGCCTGATCGTTCGTGGTCATCGGAGTCTCCTTGAACGTAGTTTGCTCAGTGAACACGACGACATCATGGCCGACGGGGACGCGCTCGCTCATGCCAGTGAGCGGATGACACTTGTAGGTCGGCATCGACCCCTGAGCCCTTCGGCCCTAACCGCCGCCCGCATGAAGGAACACCATTGAAGCGAGGTCAGTGCCGAGTCGGGGTGCTTCTGGCCGCATCGGCACTTTGGTCACGCGCAAGGCTGACGCGGACGGAAGGAGTCGTCGTGGAAAAGATCATGTGGCTTGTGCTGGGAGGCACCGCGTTCGTTGCTGCGCTGCGAGCGGGGCAGAGTTCGCGCGCCAGGTACATCGGAAGGTGGGCGATCGGAATCCTCTTCGTTGTGTTCGGGTCCGTCGTGAACGGTGTCTACCTGGCGACGGGGGCCGACTACTACGAGGGCTTCGCGAAGCCTTCCCCGTTCGCGTTCGTCAGGGACACGTGGGAGTCGCTCGTACTACCCAACCAGGGCTTCTTCATCTCGCTCCTGATCCTGGCCGAGGCAATCGCAGGCGTACTCGTCCTCATGGGAGGGCGGAGGACCCAGGCCGGTCTGATTGCCCTCATCGGGTTCCACGTCGGGCAACTGTTTTTCGGCGGAGTCTTGTGGGTCTGGGCTCCTCTGATGTTGGTCACGTTGGTCCTGCTCCTACGAGCAGAGCGTCAAGCCTTTGCAGAAGGCGGGAGACATCACTCCGCGCAGTCACGCGCGCACATGATTGGCGTTGCATAGGTGCGCTCTCCGCGCAGCGCGAACGTCCTCATCTAATGGCTTCTGCTGTCCGCGCTCGGATCTGCCGATGAGCGGGCGCGTGGACAAAAGGCCGTGGAGGACTTCGGGCCGGATCACGACAATGGCCCCACGTGCATGGGATGCCATGGCCGCTCGCGCGGTTCCAACCCGGCTAAGGAGGGTGTGCTTCATGAGCGAACGGTTCTACTCGGATGCGAGGCTGTATGACCGGTTGTTCCCGGGTAGCGAGCCGGCGGTCGACTTCTACAGGGCCGAGGCCGATCGGCAAGGCGGGTGTGTCCTGGAACTCGGGTGCGGCACCGGACACAAGCTGATCCCCATCGCCTCCGACGGGCATCCCTGCACCGGCCTGGAACTCTCGTCGGACATGCTCACCGAAGCTCAGCGCAAGGCGGACGAGCGCGCGCTAGCCGTGGAGTGGGTGCAGGGCGACATGCGTGACTTCGACCTCGGCCGCACGTTCGACCTCGTGTTCATCGCAGCCAATTCATTGCTCCATCTGCATGAGGCTGCCGATTTGCTGAGCTGCTTCCGATCCGTGCGAGCTCACCTGGCACCCGGAGCGCGTTTCACCTTCGACGTGTTCAACCCGAACGTGCGTTTCCTTGCCGATGCCGACGGCGTTCGACGCACCCGCGATGTGTTGTCGTTCGTGGATCCCGACCGTGGCAACGTGAGGGTTGATGTCGCCGAGACCTACGATGCGGCCGCGCAGGTGACCCGCGGGACGTGGCACTTCTCCGCCGACTTCGAGCCTGACTTCGTCGTCGCCCCGCTTGAGCTCAGGAGCATCTTCCCTCAGGAGCTGCCACTGCTGCTCTCCTTGGGTGGGCTTCGGCTCGTCGAGCGCTTCGGCGACTGGTCCGGTCGACCGTTCACCGGGGATGCGGCGATCCAGCTCTGCGTCTGCGAATCGGACTGAAGAGATGAGCGGGCAGTACTGCCCGCTCAGGTCATCCTCGAAGAACGCTCATGCCGCGGTCGGCGCGACAGCATCCGCGACCTTCAGCGCAACGCTCCTGTAGACGGTCTTGTCTACACCTCCTACGATCGATGTCATGGGTGAGACGACGACGATCCGGATCAGCAGGGAGACGCACGCATCGGTGACCCGATTGGCCACCGAGCGCCACGAGACTATCGACGAGACGGTAAGCCGGGCGATTCGCGCCCTTCGTCAGGACACCATGGCTCGAGACCTCGCAACCGAGCTCACTGACGATGAGACGGCCTGGCTCGATGCTGACGCCGGGTGACGTTGTCGATCTCGACCTCGGGATGCCCAGCGGCAGCGAGGCTGGACTCCGCCGGCCGGCTGTCGTGGTGACGGCGGCGCGAGTCTTGCGGGGTGGGCCGAACGTGGTTCAGGTCGTGCCCTTGACCCGCACCATTCGCCAGAGTGGCGCCGAGGTGGTCATCGACCCCGACGAACTCAATCGTCTCGAGGCGAGGTCGTCGGCGCAGTGCCAGCATGTGCGGTCGGTCGCCACCACCCGAATCCTCGAGCGGACCGGAAATATCGGCCCCGTGCTCCTCGGCGAGGTGCGCGAGATCCTTGCGCTGCTCTTGGATCTGTAACGACGACTCCCCCCATTCAAGTGCTGAGGCACCACCCGCAACGCACTGTCATGCCGCTGTCCGCGCGCGCTCATGCCGATGAGCGTGCGCTACGAGCCTTGACTGCCGAAGTACATGGAGGTCCATGCGAGGTCCAGAACGCCTACCGTGACGGCGCCGAGGACCAGTCCGACTCCGAACCATCGCCACCCCCGGAGGGCGAGAAGGGTGAGCCCGGCCAGGGCCGTGACGGCAAGGAACAAGGTCGTTGGCCGGAGCCACTCGTCGTAGTTCATCCCGATGTCGTTGCCGTCCGAGTACCCGTACTTGCTCGTCACGGCTACCCAGAACGCGACCGCCACGAGCGTGTTCAGAACCACAGCAGCCACGAAGCCGGTCAAGCGGCTGGGCGCGACACTGCCGTCCACGTTCACAGACCGCATGGTGCCCCAAGCCCGGTCCTCGTGAACGGTGAATCGCACGCTCTTATGCCGCTGTCAGTACGGCATAGCGTGTCCGCTGTCCGTGCGACGGGGTGGGAGGCACGTCGTGAGCGACCCATTCGGTGACGCGCCGACAAAGCACGAACCCTGATGCCTTCTATCGCCACACCACCCAGAGCATGATGATGGGGTTCAGCAGAAAGAGCCAGAAAACGAGCAGGCCCAACCGGATCTCGAAGGATCGTGAAGTCAGTGGTCCGCTCTGGCGGGTCGCGCGCTCCTCGTCGTCCCGGTGAGCCTCCTGCACCAACGCCAGCAGGCACCCAGCGACGCCGACGTAGGCGGCCATGATCAGAAACAGCTTCATGCCAGCGGCCCTTCCCAACGAGCCAGTCGGGCGGTCACGCTCGAATCGAGTCTAGTCTTCAGCGTCCGCTTCTGCCGCGGTGAGGGCGTCGTGCCTTGCCGAAGAGCGGTTGCAGTCAGCCGACCGAAGGGGGCCATCGATCAATGCGCCATGCGTCCCATGTGTCGAAGCCGGTGGGCGGATGATCGATCGCTTCGCTGCCGTCGATCTCTCCTGGCGTCGGAATCTGCATAATCCCGGCCCACCCAAGCAGCTCCTCGTCGGAGATGGGCCACGTGGTGTGTGGCGCGGCAGTCTGTCTTTGGTCAAGTCGTGTCCGCTGCTCGTCCGGAGAGACCACGAAGTAGAGCATCTCCACACGGGCGCTACGGTCGGCTGCTGCCTGCCTCAGGGCCGAGCGCTCGTCACGACCCCATAACCCGAAGTCGATGACCACATTGTTTCCCAGTTCGAGCGCTCGCAGACCGATGTCGATGAGCCGCCCTTCGATCACGTCGGAAGCCGACGGCGGGTTCTGCTCTCCGTAGAGCGCCTTCATCCACTCATCCTTGGTGAGACGGAGTGCGCGATGATCGACCTCAAGGCGACGAGCCGCGGTCGTCTTGCCGGTGGCCGGAAGCCCCACCGTCAGGAAGAGCGTTGGTTGTCTCATTACCATCCCTTGTCTCCACGGCAGCACTCCGAATCATCATCCCCGGTGCGCGCCCCACCAACGCCTTTCTATGCCGCTGTCCGGGCGTCCGCTCCTGCCGATGAGCGGGCGATGGGTGGCGGCTCAGGCCGTAGCGACGGCTCCCGAAGAGGTCGTGTCCGGGCTGCTGCCTCGCCGGAGCACGATGACCACACCGACGATGGCCAGGATGAAGGCCACGTACTGCATGAAGCCGAGCACGTTGAAGGTCGACTCGGCATCTACCGCGGCGTCGGAGAATGCGAAGGTCGTGAAGTCGATCCAGGCGTGGAGCAGCATGCAGATGATCAGGGTGCCTGCCACGCGCCGGGTGATGTAAAGGACCGATCCGGCCACAAAGGCGATGGCGATCTGCTGAATCGTCGAGCCGAAGGACTGCCCGAAGAAGAGGTTGAGGGCGTGCACCAGCCCGAAGAGCAGGCAACTGAAGAACCAGGCCATCGGCTCCCCAAAGCCGCCGCGCAGGCCGACCAGGCCTGTGCCACGCGTCAGCATCTCCTCGCCGAAGCCGACGAGCAGGGTGCCGATGGCCAGCCAGAAGATGTAAGAGGTGGAGCGGTCCGCGGGGCCGAAGCCACCGAGCACCGAGCCTAGACCGGGCAGAACCATCAGCACCGGCACCGCCCATAACCAGCGCGGGGCACCCAGGTCCTCGTGAATTGCCGGCCCCCACCAGCCGAGGTAACTCGTTGCGACGGCCAAGAACGCAGACGCCAGCGCGACCGGCAGCACGACCCCCTGGACGATGTTCGAGGTCGAGTCACCGACGGTGTCGTAGTCGAGGCCGACGATGACCCAGGTGATCGCCACGATGGCCATGTAGCCGATGGCGAGACCGAGCGTGATCAGGGGGCGAGGTTCGACGCGCATGGGGGTCCTTCGCGGGATGGAGGCGGGAGGCTAGTCGTGAGGAGCATCCTCTGTCGCCTGCATTTTGTCCATGGTTTGTCTCAGGTATGCTCCGCCGCATGACATGGCTGGCCGCAGAGCGCCGACAACTACTCGCAGACCGCAACCACGGTTACGAAGACGGCGCTCGCTTCACGCTCTGCGGACTGCCCGTCGCGGCCCTCACCCCTTCTCCGGGCACCGCCTTCCCGAACGATGACGACACGGGTTTCCTGTGCCGGGATTGCGTCGCAGAGACGCGACCCTGACGAACTCACATGCCGCTGTCCGGGCTCGCTCATGCCGATGTGCGGATGGGTCACGCAGGGTCCTGCCGTGCAGTGCTTCGCAGCGGGTCGCACCCGCGACTGAGGGAGCGGTTCCGCGAGAGCCGCAGACGCCGGTGCCCGCGCCGAAGCGAGTGCCGTGGACTTGCAACCCTCGAGAAGGAAGCTCGGTTCTGTCCCCATCCGACGCGGCTTTCAGCCACGAAGCCGACGAGATTCGAACGGAGTCGCTCGCACCAGTCCTCGGGGCTCATGTCATCGACGTGGCCTTGGACGACGTAGTCGACGAACGCCTCACCCTCTGCAGTGAGCGAGAGCCGGACCGAACCCTCCAACTCGTCTGAGTGGCTGATCTCGAAGGCGTCGATCTCACCCTCTTCGAAGACGGCACCCAGGGCCGGGATCACGACCTGGCTGGTCGCGTCGACGAGCTCATCAGGGTCGACAGGGTACGGCGGAAGGGCCCGTCCGAGGTCCAGTGCGGCCCGCAGAATCGGCGCTGGTGGTCGCGCCCACAGCGGCACAGGAGAGTGCGCCTCCGGTGGACTGCTTCCCGTTCTGGTGGGAGCTCGGCGGTCTTACTTGACTTCTGATCATTAGAGGTCTAGTAATAAAGACCTCGGGCACTCACACCACCGAGACAGGAAGAGACCGACATGACCACACTGGCAGTGCGACACACGGTGCAGGACTTCAACACCTGGAAGGCCGGGTTCGACGGGCATGACCAAGCGCGTCGCAGCCACGGGTCCACCGGCTATCGGGTGCTTCAGGACGGCAACAGCGTGCTGGCCCTGATCGAGTTCCCCGACGCTGCGGCTGCGCGGGCCTTCCAGACCGACCCGAAGCTGGCCGAGGTCATGGCCAGCGCCGGCGTCATCGGGGCACCGGACATCAGCACCTGGTTCGAGGCATCGACGGAGATGTACTGAGCACCGGGCGAACCTCCGGCCAGAAGGGCTCCCGCACCGGGAGCCCTTCGCGGCGTCACGTCGCGACCGACTTCGAGCGCGAGTTCCCGGGGGGCAGTGAGTCAGCGAACACGTGCGCCATGGCTCTGGTCCGCACGGGGGAGAGACTTCTCGCGTGCATCGACCAGGCCCTGCGGCACCACCGGCTCTCCAGGGCCGGACGCGAGGCCCTCGCCGTCCTCGAGGGGGCCGGGCAACCCCTGTCTCCGACCGCCATCGCGGAACGGCTCATCGTGACGACGGCGAGCGTCACCTCGCTGCTCGACACCTTGGAACGCCGTGGGCTGGTCGAACGCCAGCCCGACCCCACCGACCGACGAAGGCTGCTCATCGTGATCACGCGGGACGGGAAGGCCATCGTCGACCAGTTCCTGCCGGAAGTCGTCGCGCTCCAGACTGCCGCAATGGCCACACTGACCGAGGCCCAGCGGCGACAGCTCGTCGAAATGCTGGCCACACTCGGAGCCGACCTGACGACCCTCGACGCTGATGACGTCATCCGCGCGGCAGCACCCCGGGGCATCCCCCGACACGACTGACGCCTAGCACAAGCCCTCTCATCGGCATGAGAGTGCTTCGGCACCCGGCTCGAACTCCCCGGAACGCTGCTCCCGGGGCGTCCGATCACATGCCAGCGGATCGCCTCGCGTGGTGTGCGCTGGAGTTCATGGGAGCGGTGGGTCGGGGTGGCTGTCGTCGTACTCCTCTGCCGTTTGAGGAGTGATGAGTTCTTGGTCGAGGAGCCAGCTGACGGCGCGGCGTCGGGCGCGGGTGTCGCGCCAGGTCTGCCAGGGCGAGATGAGCTCGGCATGCTGGTAGACCAGAGTCTTGAACCGACCGAACGCGCCGCGCCCCTGCAGTGTCCGGGATAGGCGCTCCCCCGTTGCTTCGTCACTGATCCCGTCGGCGAAGTCGACCATGTCCTGGTACCAGACGTAGGAGGGGATCGGATCGATTGCGATGAGGTTGGGGTCCAAGTCGTCGAGCTCAATGGGGTTGTGACCATCGATGCCGGTGTCACTGGTCCACATGACCAGTCCTCCGGTGGTGAGGTCGATCAGCCATTGGTGCTCGCCGTCGGCCGGGTCTGCCAAAGCTGTCGCGATGAGCTCGATGTCGAGCGCGTTCAGGACCAGCACGTTCTCCCCCTTGAGCTCCACCATCTGTTGCCCCTCGCCAGTCTCGCCCGTGTCACTGTTCCGCCTTCACCGGCAACCGTTGACCGTTCACGGTCCCCAGAATCATCTCCAGATCCTGCTCCGATCCTGCCTTTCTCGTCTTTCCTAACTTCCGGTACGCATGCTACGAATGTTCGTAGATGGGCCGCCTCTCCTGGGGCGGCCCACCAGTGATTTCTAGGGGTCCGTTGGTTGTCGACGGACGCCGTTGAGACCGGGTCCGAGGTGGTCGGTGTGCATGGTGGGGTGAAGTTCTACCGCGGCGCGGCTCGCGCTGCCCGGGCCTATGTCGAGCGCGACCGGTCGCGTGCAGATGACTACTACCTCGGCGAGGGCACCGGGGTCGCTGCCCGGCTGACCGCGACCCCGGACGCCGTCGAGCGGGCCGGGTCAATGGATGGTGAGACCTACGAGCAGTGGGTCGCCGGCATCGACATCGACACCGGTGGCAAGAAGGGTCGCGTTCGTGAGGACGCGAACGCGTTGCGGTTCGTCGAGGTCGTCGTCAACGGGCCGAAGACGTGGTCGCTGGCCGCGGCGTTGCATCCGGAGATCTCGGCCGCGCTGGACGCTGCCCAGGACCGGGCCGCTGCCGAGATCGTCGGTTGGCTCGCCCAACACGCCACTACTCGCGTGGGTCCCCGTGGGCGCCAGGTGCAGGTACCGGTGGAGAGGGTCGAGGCGGCGGTGATCCGGCACTACACATCGCGGGCCCGGGGACCCACACCGCCACCTCCACCTACAGGTCAACGCCCGGGTCTATGCGGCGGGTGCGTGGCGGGGTCTGCACTCGGTCGGGGTGCGGGACCGATCGAGGCGATCAACGGGATCGGGCATGCCGCGGTCGCGACCGACCCGGGGTTCCGGTCGGTGCTCGCGGCGCACGGGTTTCACCCTGAACCCAGAGACCAGCGAGATCGGTGAGCTCGCCCCGTATGTCGGCGCGTTCAGTGCCCGGACCGCGCAAATCCGGCGCAACGTCGACCGCTACGAGGCCGCGTGGCGCAGCGAGCACCCCGGCCAGGAGCCGGGCCTGCGGCTGCGGGAGGCGTGGGACCGGGGGGCGTGGGCCCAGGCCCGACCCGACAAGGTCATCCCGACCGACGGTCGCGAGCTCGTGGACCGCTGGAACGCGGAGCTGCGTGACCTGGGCTACCGCGAAACGAGCGGTCCGGTGCGGTTGGAAGGGACCAGAGCGGGTTGGATCGACCGCGACGCCGCCGCCGAGCTCGTGGTCTCCCTTCTCGGTGCGAAGAAGTCGGCATGGAACACCGCCGAGATCCGCGGCAACGCCGAAGTCCTCCTGGCCCAAACGTGCCTCCTCGCCGATACAGCCGTGCGGACCGAGCTCTCCGAAGACATCACCGCCCGCGCAGTCGACCGGTGCGTCAGACTACTCACGCGCCCTGCTGTGCCCGAGCACGTCCGCTCGCTGACCTCGCCGCAGGTCCTCGGAGTCGAGGCCGACGTGATCGCCCGGATCGCCCGGCGAGGTGCTGTCCCGGCACGCAGGGTCCGACTCGGCGGGCGTGGGCTGGTCCGGATCGACCCGACCCAAGCCGCCGTGGTCGGCACCCTGGCAGGCGACGGGCCGCTCGTGGTCGTGGAGGGTGCCGCGGGTGCCGGGAAGACCACGGCTCTGCGGACCACTCAGGAGACGCTGACCCGGCAGGGTCATCGGCTGATGGTCGTGGCACCAACGCTGAAGGCCGCCGGGGTCGCCGCCGCGGAGACCGGCGCCGAGGGCCACTCCGCGGCCTGGCTGATCCACCAGCACGGCTGGCGCTGGAACACCGACGGCAACTGGACCCGCGAGCCCAACCCCACGCCATCCGAGGCCCCACATCTCCGGGCCGGTGACGTGCTGCTGGTCGACGAGGCCGGAATGGTCGACCAAGACACCGCCCTCGCACTCCTCACCATCGCCGACGAGAGCCGCGCACGCCTCGCACTCGTCGGGGACCGGCACCAGCTCCCCGCCGTCGGACGGGGAGGGGTCCTGGACCACGCCATCGCGTGGGCACACCCGAGCGCCGTCGTGTCGTTGGAGACAGTGCACCGGTTCAGCGACCCCGACTACGCCGCGTTGAGCCTGCGGATGCGCAAAGGCGAGGACCCCGACCAGGTGTTCGACACCCTCCACCCCGGGGCCAGATCATCATCCACGCATCCGAGGTCGAACGAACCACCGCACTCGCCCACATCGGTGGCTCCGGTGATCTGGTCATCGCCGAGACCCGCGACCAGGTCGCCGACCTCAACGCCGCCATCCGTGCCCATCGCGCGGAAAGCAGGGGCGTCGACGCAGGCGAGGGCGAGCGGACGCTCACCACGAGCCGCGGCGAGGTCCTCGGGCTCGGTGACCGGGTCGCGACCCGCCGCAACGACCCCGCCTTGCAGGTGGCGAACCGGCAGACCTGGACCATCACCGGCATCGGCCAGGACGGCTCCCTCATCCTCCACGGCCCCGACCGACACGTACGCGACCAGACGATCCCCGCCGAATACGTCCGGGAGAGTGTCGAGCTCGCCTACGCCACCACCGTCCACGGCGCCCAAGGCGACACCGTCGCCCGCGCACACTTCGCCCTCGGGGAGACCACCGGCGCCGCGGCGGCCTACGTCGCGATGACCCGCGGCCGCCAGACCAACACCGTCCACCTGGTAGCCGACGACCTCGACCAAGCCCGCCGGCAATGGGTCGAGACCTTCAACCGGGACCGTGCCGACCTCGGCCCCGCCCACGCCCGCACCCGCGCGATCGAGGACATCGACCGCTACGGCCCGCTGTCCCAGTCGGGCTACCCCGCCGTCCCGGACGCGGACTCCCCGAGATCCCACCGTCCCCGGGCCGCGCCGAAAGCCCCGGAATCGGGATCTGAGAAGACTCCCATCTGAAGAACGGGGAACGCTGTCCGACCAGCGCAAACACTGACGTTCCCCCAACGTTCCCTTTCGCGTTCCCCGGCCAGGGGGAACGAGTTCGGTAACCCTGCTGGCTCACGCTCACCGGCATGAACAAGCACCACCGCGGACCCCCGGTCGGGTCACACGTCACCCGCAAGCAGCCCGACCACGGGCCCGGCAACCCCGCAGCAAGAAGTTTCGGGGGGTACCTGTTGACCTGCGCAAACGCAGGTTCCCCCCTCAGGTTCCGCCCTCGGTCCACCTGAAATCGGGCCTACCTGACAGTCCACGATGACCACCCTCAGCACACCGCTGACGACAGCCACCACCCAGGAGAAGCGCCATGACCGCAGCACCGAACCTCACCAACCCCAACCGTCGCCCAGGACCAAACCCGGGCGACGACATGCTCACCCTCCAAGAAGCCTGCCGGTTCCTCCGCGTCCCCGAAGGCACCCTGCGCTACTGGCGCCACCTCGGCGCCGGGCCCCACAGCTTCAAGATCGGACGCCACGTCCGCTACTGGCGCGCCGACCTCATCCTCTGGCTAGCCGAGCAGACCGACCGCGCGAACGGTCGCTGACCTCTTCTACGGACCAAGCACCGCCAACGGCACGACTGCGACGCCGTCGGCTCGACGGTAGGCGTGTTCGCCGGTGGTGATGACCACGCGATCCGCGAGCCGGTCGCCCACCTGCTGGTGCAGCCAGTTGAGATGGCGCACGTCCTTGTCACCGATCGACTCGCTGAGCTTGACCTCGATCGCCACCACGCGGCGGTCCTCACCTTCGACGATCAGATCGATCTCGCGGTCGGTCTCCTTGGTGCGCAGGTGGCCCACGTTTGCCGAAGCGGCCGATGCATAGACCCGGACGCTCTGAGCGACGAGCGACTCGAACAGGGCTCCCAGCCAGGTGCCGGTCGAGGTTGCCACGCGATCGCCGGCCCCTTGCAGGAGCCCGGCCTTGCCGACCCCGACCAGCCGTGCGGCAAGCGCGGGATCGACGAGGTGATGCTTCGGTGACTGGGTGAGGCGCTTGAGCGGATTGAACGTCGGCACCCAGGCCTCAACAGGGTCCAGGACGAAGATCCGCCGAAGGTGCTCACGGTAGTTGTCGACGGTGGCACGCGAGGGCTTGTCCACGACTCCGGCGGTGGCGGCGTTGAGGATCTTGGTGTACGCGGTGTCGGTCGACGTTGTGGCGGCGTACGCGGCCAGCCAGGCGCGGACCGCGCCGGGACGGCGGACGTTGAGTCCGTTCTCGGGCAGGTCGCGCTCGACGATTCGTGCGAGATAACTGTCCAGTTGAGCGGTCCTGGCCCGCTCCGGCAGGTCCCGGATTCCGGGGAATCCCGAGGCGAGGATCTCGTCGACGTACGTCGTCAGGCCGGCGCCGGATCTGCCGCTGATCCTCGGGCGCGAGCCGGTCAGCAGCTCCGCCAGCGACACCGTCGGCTCGGCCGTCCCGCGCTCTGCGAGCGAGAGTGGTCGCATCGGGAGGCTGACCATCCGGCCCGCGCCCGAGTGGATGCGCGTACCGGGCGCGACGCCGGCCGAACCTGCGAGCAGGTACCGGCCACCGCGAGGATCCTCGTCGACGGCCCGACGGATCCTGTCCCACACCGCGGGGTAGAGCTGCCACTCATCGATGAAGACCGGCGGAGCGGCCCGCGCGACGTAGTCGAGATCGGCGACGATGATCTCGCGCTGAGTGGGCAGGTCCAGCGAGATCACGGTCTCGGCACGCTGCAGTGCCGTGGCGGTCTTACCCACGCCCTTGGCTCCCTCAAGGGCGATCGCGGCCAGGTCGGGAAAGAGGTCGTCAAGCGCGGTGTCGACGATCCGACGGCGATAGGACATTACGCGAACCTAGCAGATGGACGGCCGTGAACTAGGCATTTGGACGCCTTCCAACCAGGCAACTCGCCGCGTCTCCCGGCTGGGTCGCCTCCTTCGGACCGGAGGTGCAGAGTCCGCAAAAAGTCCGCAAGATTCTCGGCAGCGTCCAACATCTTCCAACGTCACCAAACGAGTAAGCGCAGGTCAGGCCCTTGTTGCCGACCACAGCCAACCGCGAGCAACTACGCGGGTGCGCTTCACCAACTACCGCTGACGCCGCTCAGGACAGGTCGAGCTGGGCCATCACCCGGTTGGCTCCGGCCCGGCGGCCCAGCCGCACGCTCCAGCCGCCGCGGTCGTCGGACCCGCACGGTACGGCGACCGCTCGGGGCGCCGGGGAGGAGCAGGCCAGCGACAGCACCCGCGCGCCGACCACCGTCCGCGTCGTCTCGTCGAGCGGGGCCCCGGTCTCGACGTCCAGCGACGTGATCCTGGCCAGCGCACGACCGTCCGGACCGGCCCGTTGGACGGCACCGGAGATCTGGTAGCGCACGTAGACGCGACGAGCCGGCGGAATCCGGTAGGTGACCAGGTCGGCGCCCCGCGGCTGGCCGACCGACGGCGAGAGCAGGCCGTCCGCGGCGAGCACGACCTGGCCGACGTGCACCACCCCTGGGGCGAGGCCGGGGACGCGCGGCGTACGGAGGGTGACCGTGTGGACCGCCTTCCGGCTCCGGATCCAGTGCGTCACCATCAGGTCGCCCGATGCGAGGACCCGGCTCTGGACCGTCGAGGTGTCCGGAGCCAGCCGGGCCGGGGGATCGAAGGTGTCGCTCCTGGTCAGCCGGGCGTGGTCGCCACCTTGTCCCTTCGTCACGACCCAGACCACCCCGGCGACCACGACCACAGCAGCCGCCAGGACCACGGCCACCCATCGCCGCGAACCTCCGGAGCGTTTCGGCATCGCGACCGGCGCGACCACTGCTGCCGGCACCGGGTCCGGCTCCTGGTCCGGGTCCCGGTCCTGGTCCTGGTCCGCGATCGGCACGGGGAACAGGGCCGCGAGCCCGACCGGGGCGTCCTCGTCCTCGGGCTCCTCGACCTGCTCCTCAGCCTGCTACTCAGCCTGCTCCTCAGCCGGCTCCGAGGCCGACTTCCCCGCCAGCTCCGTCTCGTCCACGAACGGCCACACGTCGTCCCACCAGGTGGCGTCGGGATCCACCGCCCACACGATGGGCGGGTCGTCGTCGACCGGCTCGGTCGGGACGTCGTTCGTGATCGGTTCGGGCGCGGGGACCGGCTGGGGCCCCGTGGCCTCCGCGCCCTTCTGGGTCTTCCTGGCCTGACTCATCGTCGGCTCCTCCGTACGACGTCGCCGACCGGCCGGGCGGTCACGACGGCAAGGTTCTGGTAGCCGCCGCGGCTCGCGTCGTAGGGGCCGGCACAGGTCACCAGGGTGAGTCGGTGAGCTCCCCTCGCCGAGAAGATCCGCGGCTGCCCGGCCAGGCCGTGTCGCGGCACGAGCGACAGCGACGCCACCGCGAAGGTCTGCCGCAGATGGGCCGACGTCACGGTGATCCGCTGGCCCGCCCGCACCGAGAGCAGCGAGGCGTAGGGGCCCAGGCCCTGGGTGGTCGAGTCGACGTGGGCTGCAAGCAGCAGCGACCCGAACGGGTCACCGAGACGAGCGCCGCCTCGCCACCAGCCCGCGACCCGGATGTCATGGGGGACCGCGAGCGTGCCGTCGCCATCGGTGCCGACCGCCCGGACCGGGACCACGGTCCCGTCGGGCAGGACGCTGCGGCGAGGGATCTCGGGCACGACGCCACCTGCCCGCCGCGCCGGAACCACCGGCTGCGCCTGGATGCCGCGCGAGGCGGGCGAGGTCGGGTGGGTCGCGGCCGGAGGACGGCTCGGACCACCGGCCGGACTCCCACCGTCATCCGGACCGACCTGTGACGCCCAGGCCCACGCGGTCGTCGCCACCAGACCGGCCGCGACGGAGGTCACCACGACCCCCCGCCACTTCGTCGGAGAGCGATGCCGTCCCCCGAACGACATCGGTCCTCACCGAGGCTCGGTGCCGTGGTGGCGTCGGCGCCACGCGAGGCCGAGCGTGAGCCCGGCCGCGAGCAGAGCGTCCCCACCGACCACGAGGCCCGATGCGGAGTGGTCCGCCGGCCGGCCCGCTCGGGCGCCGAACGGATGCACGACCACGTCGGCGGCCAGACCGGCCGACCCGGTGTCGATGCCGGCCGGCACGACGGCTCCGTTGGCGGTCAGCGTGGCGGTGTGGGAGATGACGTTCATCGAGCGGTCGCGTGGGTTGCCGACGGCGTAGACCATCGTCACGGTGCCGGCCTTCAGGTCCACCGAGAGCGGGCCCAGGATCGGGTGTCTCGTGAGCCCCGCCGGCAGCAGCGCCACCGAGTGCGGGCCGGCGGCGACGTCGGCGGTGGCGTACTCGCCGTTCGCGATGTCGCGGAAGACGACCTGGCCGTCCACCCGCACATCAGCCGGGGCGACCGTCGCCGTGTGCGCGATCAGCACCCGTGCCTTGCCCGGCGCGATCGCGGAGCGCGGAGTCCGGTAGGAGTTGACGACCGGCGTGCCGTGCAGGGCCGCCGGCAGGTGGACCACGATGTCGCTGCTCGAGCCGGAGGCGACCACGACCGTCGACCTCAGCCGCACTGCTCCCGATCCGTCGACGAACCCGACCTCGTGCCGTCCCGGGCTGACCGCGATCGGGCCGAGCACGCTGCCCGGAGACGTCGCCTGCTGCACCGTCCGGCCGTCGACGGTGACGTCGAGCGAGTCGCCGGGCACTGCCTGGACGATCACGATCCTGCCCGGCGGCGGAGCCGCCCCGTCGTGGGCGCTCGCCGGCGGTAACGCCGAGACGAGAGCCAGGGAAGTGGTGGCCGTCGCCACCAGGAGTCGGATGGATATGAACATGTGGTGCCCCCGAGTTGCCCGGTGGGCCCCCCAGTGAACCCACCCAGACAGCGAGGACAACACGCCTCGCGAGGTGCGTCAAGGGGTGCCCGGACGACCTCACCCCCGCGGGTGAACCCACGCGCCGTCCGTGGTCACCCGGGCACGGAGGAGCTGCCGACCTGTGGGGTACGCCGTGTGGTCAGCGGGCCAGCACGGGCTTCATCCCCGGCACCGGGGTGGCGTCGTTCGGCGGGGTGACCCATGACCAGGAGGAGGCCATGGCGGTCGCCGACGAGATCGTGGTCATCAACGAGGGCCGGATCGAGCAGGTGGGCTCGCCCGACGAGGTCTACGACGCCCCGGCCAACGACTTGGTGATGGGCTTCCTCGGCGAGGTGACCCAGTTCGGCACCCTCCGGCTCCGGCCGCGCGGGGCTCGTGGAAGGGGACGGAGCGGACGGGTGGCGGACCCGTCGGGGTCAGTCGGGCGTGACGATCGCGAAGTCCGGGTCCGGCTCGTCGAGCACCGCCATCAGCCGGCCGAGCGCCGACACGTCGCCGACCAGCTCGACCCCGGCCGAGGCGAAGTCCTCCGGGGCGAGCAGGCCGAGGACCACGGCGGGCAGCGCCGGCTCCGGGCACGAGACCGTGAGGTCGGCGGCGTCGGACCGCCGGGCTGCGCTGTGGGTGAGGACGCCGTTGGCCAGCCGGAGGCGGTGGAACCCGCCGGTGTCGGTGAAGCGGAGGTCGATCGTCAGCCGCAGGTCCCACGCGCGCGGGCCGTCGACCCTGATCGCCAGCGCGTCGAAGAGCATCTCCGTGCTGAGCTGGGCGAGCAGGTCGGGCGAGTCGGTCTGGGCCGGCGTCCCGAAGTTCCCGTGCCGCAGCTCGTGGGCGCCGGACAGGTAGACGTTGCGCCAGGTGCCGTTCTCGGCGCCGTAGCCGAGCTGCTCGTAGGTGTCAGCGAGCAGCTCCGTGGCGCCCTGGTGCCCAGGCTCGGCGAAGACCACGTGGTTGAGCACCTCGGCGACCCAGCGCAGGTCGCCGGCAGCGAAGGACTCACGCGCCCGGGCGACCACCGCGTCGGCACCGCCCATGTACTCCACGTAGCGGATCGCCGCCTCGACCGGCGGATGGCCCCACAGGTGCGCCGGGTTGCCGTCGTACCAGCCCATGTAGCGCTGGTAGATCGCCTTGACGTTGTGGCTCACCGAGCCGTAGTAGCCGTGCGTGTGCCAAGCCCGCTCCAGGGCCGGGGGCAGCTGGAGCTGCTCGGCGATCTCCGCACCGACGAGGCCCTGGTTCATCAGACGGAGCGTCTGGTCGTGCAGGTAGGCGTAGAGGTCGCGCTGGAGCGAGATCCACTCGACGATGCGCTCGTGACCCCAGGTCGGCCAGTGGTGGGAGGCGAATGCGACCTCGGCGTCGTCGCCGAAGAGGTCGAGCGCCTCGGTGAGGTAGCCGGCCCAGGCGTTGGGATCGCGGACCAGGGCACCCCGCAGGGTGAGCAGGTTGTGCAGCGTGTGCGTGGTGTTCTCGGCCATGCAGAGCGCACGCCGCTCGGGGAAGTAGAAGTGCATCTCCGCCGGCGCCTCGGTGCCGGGCGCCATCTGGAAGACGATGCGTACGCCGTCGACGGTCTCCTCCTGGCCGGTGGTGGTGATGGAGACAGTGGGGGCGATCAGCGTCACGGTCCCGACCGACGTGGTCTGGCCCAGTCCGGCGCCGACCTGGTCACGGGGCCCGCGGTCGAGAGCCGCGCCGTACATGTAGCCGGCCCGACGGCTCATCGCCGTCCCGGCGTAGACGTTCTCGGCGACGGCGTGCTCGACGAACCCGGCGGGCGCGATGATCGCGACCCGACCGGCGTCGACGTCCTCCTGGGTGGTGACGCCCTTGACGCCCCCGAAATGGTCCGCGTGGGAGTGCGTGTAGATCACGGCGGTCACGACGCGGTCGCCGCGGTACTCACGGTAGAGGGCGAGGGCCGCCGCCGCGGTCTCGGTCGAGATCAACGAGTCGATCACGATGACGCCGGTCTCGCCCTCGACGAACGTCACGTTGGACAGGTCGAGACCCCGCACCTGGTAGATCCCCTCGGTCACCTCGAACAGCCCCTGCTGGGCGACCAGCCGCGACTGCCGCCACAGGCTCGGGTGGACCGTGGTCGGGGCCGGACCCTCCAGGAAGGAGTAGGAGTCGTTGTCCCAGACCACCCGGCCGTCGGCTGCGTGGACGACGCCCGACTCGCGCGCGCCGAGGAAACCGCGCTGAGCGTCCTCGAAGTCCTGCTCGTCCTCGAACGGGAACCCGTCTCCCGGTGCTGCGTGCTGGTCGTGGATCTGCCCGATGGGGTCCTTGGCGGAGGTGTCCATGACGCGCAGTCAAGCACGGCTGAAGGCCGCCGAGTCCGGGTCGAAGGCCTCTGGGCCGACGACGCCGACGTCGACTCCACTCGATCGTGGGGCGACTCACTGTCCAGATGCGCCGATCGGTTCGGTTGGTGGCCGTCGCAGGACTATCGTGAGGGAGTTGCGCCGCGACCGGAACGGCTATCACCCAGGGCTCACAACGCCCGACGCGACTGAAGGAAGTGCACGGAGAGTGTCCAAGCAGGTCAAGCGGCTCGACCGCGTGATCATCCGGTTCGCAGGCGACTCGGGCGACGGCATGCAGCTGACGGGCGACCGGTTCACCCAGGAGTCCGCGACGTTCGGCAACGACCTGTCGACACTGCCGAACTTCCCGGCCGAGATCCGGGCGCCCCAGGGCACCCTGCCCGGCGTCTCGTCGTTCCAGGTCCACTTCGCCGACCACGACATCCTCACGCCCGGTGACGCCCCCGACGTGCTGGTCGCGATGAACCCGGCCGCCCTTCGCGCCAACCTCGGCGACCTGCCCAAAGGCGCCACGATCGTGGTCGACACCCACGACTTCACCGCGCGCAACCTGACCAAGGCCGGCTACACCGGCAACCCGCTCGACGACGAGAGCCTGGTGGAGTACGCCGTCCACGCGATCGACCTCACCGGCATGACCGTCGAGGCGGTCAAGGAGTTCGGCCTCTCGCGCAAGGACGCCGGCCGCGCCAAGAACATGTTCGCCCTGGGCTTGCTGTCCTGGCTCTACGGCCGCCCGACCGAGTCGACGGTCGCGTTCCTGCAGAAGCGGTTCGCCAAGGTGCCCGACATCCGCGACGCCAACGTGCGGGCCTACCACGCGGGCTGGAACTTCGGTGAGACCACCGAGACCTTTGCGGTCTCCTACGAGATCAAGCCGGCGCCGATGCCGAGCGGCACCTACCGCAACATCACCGGCAACCTCGCCCTGGCCTACGGTCTGATCGCCGGCGGTGTGCAGTCGGGGCTGCCGCTCTTCCTCGGCTCCTACCCGATCACGCCGGCCTCCGACATCCTGCACGAGCTCAGCAAGCACAAGGCGTTCGGCGTCACGACGTTCCAGGCCGAGGACGAGATCGCCGGGATCGGGGCGGCCCTGGGCGCGTCGTTCGCCGGCCGGCTCGGTGTCACCACGACGTCCGGCCCCGGCATCGCCCTGAAGTCGGAGACCATCGGTCTCGCCGTGATGACCGAGCTGCCCCTGCTCGTCATCGACGTGCAGCGCGGCGGGCCCTCGACCGGGCTGCCGACCAAGACCGAGCAGGCCGACCTGCTGCAGGCGATGTTCGGTCGCAACGGCGAGTCCCCGGTGCCGATCGTGGCGCCCCGCTCCCCCGGCGACTGCTTCGACGCCGCACTGGAGGCGGTCCGGATCGCGATCACCTACCGCACCCCGGTGATGCTGCTGTCCGACGGGATGCTGGCCAACGGGTCCGAGCCGTGGCGGATCCCCGAGCTGTCCGAGCTGCCCGAGATCGACCCGGCCTTCGCCACCGCGACCAACCACGGGTCGGGTGCGCCCGGCGACCCGGCGGAGTTCTGGCCCTACCTCCGCGACGAGGAGACCCTGGCCCGGCCGTGGGCGGTCCCGGGCACTCCCGACCTCGAGCACCGCATCGGCGGGCTGGAGAAGGGCGACGGCCACGGCAACATCTCCTACGACCCGGTCAACCACGACTTCATGGTCCGCACCCGCGCGGCCAAGGTGGAGCGGATCGCCGAGTCGTTGCCGCCGCTCGAGGTCGACGACCCCGGCGGCGAGGCGCGCGTGGTCGTCCTCGGCTGGGGCTCGACGTATGGCCCGATCGGCGCCGGCGTACGACGCGTCCGCAAGGCCGGCTACCACGTCGCGCAGGTGCACCTGCGCCACCTCAACCCATTCCCCCGCGATCTGGGGGAGATCCTGGCCCGCTACGACAAGGTGCTGATCCCCGAGATGAACCTCGGCCAGCTCGCCCTGCTGATCCGTGGTCACTACCTCGTCGACGCGGTCGGCTACAACCAGGTGAACGGCATGCCCCTCAAGGCCGCCGACCTGGCCGAGGCGATCGGCAATCTGGTCGCCGAGGCCGAGGGCATCGAGGTCGACCTCAGCGACACTGTCCACACGGGAGACACTGCATGAGCACCACCGACCTGCCTCTGCCCATCCATCGCAGCGGGATCGAGCTCGTCCCGACCCTCGACGACGGCGCGGCAGCGCTGACCGGCAAGGACTTCACCAGCGACCAGGAGGTCCGCTGGTGCCCCGGCTGCGGTGACTACGCCGTGCTGAAGGCCGTGCAGGGCTTCCTGCCCGACCTCGGCCTGCGCCGCGAGAACATCGTCTTCGTCTCCGGGATCGGCTGCTCCTCGCGCTTCCCCTACTACCTCGAGACCTACGGCATGCACTCGATCCACGGCCGTGCGCCGTCGATCGCCACCGGCATCGCCACCGCTCGAGAGGATCTCTCGGTCTGGGTCGTCACCGGTGACGGCGACGCGCTGTCCATCGGCGGCAACCACCTGATCCACGCGCTGCGCCGCAACGTGAACATGACGATCCTGCTGTTCAACAACCGGATCTACGGTCTCACCAAGGGGCAGTACTCCCCCACCTCGGAGTTCGGCAAGGTCACCAAGTCGACCCCGATGGGCTCGCTCGACTGGCCCTTCAACCCGGTCTCGCTCGCGCTCGGCGCCGAGGCGTCGTTCGTCGCCCGCACCATCGACTCCGACCGCCGCCACCTGACCGCCGTCCTGTCGGCCGCTGCGGCCCACCGCGGCACGTCGTTCGTCGAGATCTACCAGAACTGCCCGATCTTCAACGACGGCGCCTTCGACGCGGTGAAGTCGCCGGAGACCCGCGACGACGCGATCATCCCGCTCGTGCAGGGCGAGCCGATCCGCTTCGGGCACGAGGGCTCGCGAGGTCTGGTCCGCGACCAGGCCACCGGCGGCGTCAAGGTGGTCGAGGTCGGCGACGGCCCCGACCAGGTCCGCGTCGGCGACCTGCTCGTGCACGACGCCCACGCCGACGACCCGACGAGCGCGTTCGCGATCTCACGGCTCACCGACGCCGGCCGGCTGCACCAGGCCCCGATCGGGATCTTCCGTCAGGTCACCCGGCCGACGTACGACGACCTCGCCCGCGACCAGCTCACCCAGGCCTCGGCCGGGATCAGCGGCACCCCGGACGAACGGCTCGCGGCGCTGATCGGCGGCGGCGACACCTGGACCGTGGCCTGAGCTCTTGACCGAGTCGCGACGCGGGTTCCTCCTGGGGGTCGCGGCCTACGCGATGTGGGGCGCCTTCCCGCTCTACTGGCCGCTGCTCGAGCCCGCCGGGGCGTTCGAGATCCTCGGTCACCGGGTCGTGTGGTCGATGGTGAGCATGGGCCTGCTCGTGCTCCTGCTGCGTCGTACGGCGGCCTTCCGGACGATGGTGCAGGACCGCCGCGTCGTCCTCTTGCTCGCGCTGGGCGCTGCGCTGGTCACGGTGAACTGGGCGACCTACATCTGGGGGGTGAACAACGGCCACGTCGTGGAGACCTCGCTCGGCTACTTCATCAACCCGCTGGTGACGGTGCTGATGGGGGTGTTCGTCCTCGGTGAGCGGCTGCGGCCGTGGCAGTGGGCGGCGCTGGCGATCGGGGCGCTCGCGGTCGCGGTGCTCACGCTCGACTACGGCCGGCTGCCCTGGGTGGCGCTGGTGCTGGCCTTCTCGTTCGGCAGCTACGGACTGTGCAAGAAGCAGGCCGGGGCGCCCGCGGTCGAGTCGCTGACCCTGGAGACGATGCTGATCGCCCCGCTGGCCCTGACCTACCTCGCCTGGCTGAGCCTGCGCGGCGGGTCGAGCTTCACCCACCATGGGGCGGGCCACGTCCTGCTGTTCTTGAGCACCGGCCTGGTCACGGCGGCCCCACTGATCTGCTTCGGCGGCGCGGCGATCCGGGTACCGCTGGTGACCCTCGGGCTGCTCCAGTACCTCGCGCCGATCCTGCAGTTCGCGCTCGGCGTGCTGTGGTTCCACGAGGCCATGCCGGCCGGCCGCTGGGTGGGCTTCTGCCTGGTGTGGGTGGCCCTGGCGATCTTCACCGTCGAGTCCCTCCGCCACCGACGGCGTTCCCTCCAGCTCACTGCGGAGGTCGCCGCCCCCGCGTGACCCGCGTCGCGGCACGGCGTACCCGCGGCGTGCGCGGACGTCCGCGCAACCGAAGGAGTGCGGTCAGCCGGCTGCGGAGCCCCGCGGACCTGGGCGACCGCCGCCCGCATCCCTTCCTGGTTCTCCGGTTTGCGCGACTCGGTGCACAGCCTTCTCGGGTCAGGCGAGCTCGACCAGCACCTGCCCGCCGGTGACCGCGTCGCCGGCGGCGACCAGCACCGCCGAGACCGTGCCGGCACGAGGTGCGGTGATCTCGGTCTCCATCTTCATCGCCTCGAGCACGACGACGACGTCGCCCTCCGCGATCTCCTGCCCTTCCTCGACCATCACCCGGGCGACGGTGCCGGACAGAGGCGCCTGGATGCCGTTGGTGGAGGCCCCGACCGTGTGCACGTGGGTGGGCGTGAAACTGCCGCCGGTCATGAAGATCGCCCCGAGCGTCGGCTTCGGCTCCTCCTCGACCTCGACCTCGACCTCGTACTCGACGCCGTTGACTGTGACTTTGAGCTGCATGGTCTGCTACCTCACGGAGTGGGTGTCGTGGCGGGCCTGCACGACCGCGCGTCCCTGCTGGGCGTACGCCGCGCCGGTGCGGTAGTGCATCTGCTTGATCTTCGCCCGGTGCCCGAGATACGCCGCCACCGCGGCCGAGATCGCGATCACGACCTCTTCGGGGATCCCGGCGGCTTCCTGCTCCTCCAGCGAGGCCTCGAGAGAAGCGACCCGGTCCGCCAGCGCGCGGACGGTCTCGAGCAGCTCGGCGACCGTCGCCTCGACGGGCACCTCGATGGGCTTCTTCTTCTTGCTCACGTCGGGCCCAGCCCGTGCTTCTTCGCCGGCCGGATGGTGCGCTTGGTGATCTGCATCTCGAGCGCCCGCGACACATGCTCGCGCGTGCGCGCCGGCTCGATGATGTCGTCGACGAGCCCGCGCGCCGCCGCGACGTAGGGCGTGGAGAAGGTCGAGCGGTACTCCTCGACCAGCTCCTTGCGCCGCAGCACCGGGTCCTCCGCGTCGGCGATCTCTCGACGGAACACGATCTCGGCGGCACCTTCCGCGCCCATCACCGCGATCTCGGCCGTCGGCCAGGCGAGCACCTTGTCGGCACCGAGGTCCTTGGAGCACATGGCGACATAGGCGCCGCCATAGGCCTTGCGGAGCACGACCGTGATCTTCGGGACGGTCGCGGCGGAGTAGGCGTACAGCAGCTTGGCGCCGTGCCGGATGATGCCGTCGTGCTCCTGCGCGACTCCCGGCAGGAACCCCGGTACGTCGACCAGGGTGAGCAGCGGGATGTTGAACGCGTTGCAGAAGCGGACGAACGACGCCCCCTTGTCGGAGGCGTTGATGTCGAGCACTCCGGAGAACACCATCGGCTGGTTGGCCACGATGCCGACGGTCCGTCCGGTGATCCGCGCGAAGCCGACCACGATGTTGCCGGCGTAGCCCGCCTGCACCTCCAGGAAGTCCTGGTGGTCGACGAGGCGCAGGATCACCTCGCGGACGTCGTAGCCCTTCTTGTCCGACGCCGGGATGATCTCGGCCAGCTCGAGGTCGGGCTCCACGACGTAGTCGGGGTCGACGATCGGCGGGTCCTCCGAGTTGTTCTGCGGCAAGAAGCTCAGCAGCTTCTTGGCGATCAGGATCGCCTGCTCGTCGTCGTCGGCGACGAAGTGTGTCACCCCGGACAGCGCCATGTGCGCGTCGGCACCGCCGAGCTCGTCGGAGGTCACCTGCTCGCCGGTCACCTGCGCGATCACGTTGGGGCCGGTGATGAACATGTGGGCCTGGCGGGTCTGGATGATGAAGTCCGTCAGCGCCGGTGAGTACGCCGCACCCCCGGCGCACGGGCCGGCGATGATCGAGATCTGCGGGACGACGCCCGAGAGCAGGACGTTGGTGTAGAACACGCGTCCGTAGCCGGCCAGCGACCCGATCCCCTCCTGGACCCGCGCGCCGCCGGAGTCGTTGATGAAGACGAACGGCGTACCGGTGCCCAGGCTGGCGCGCAGCATGGCGGCCACCTTGTTGGAGTGGATCTCTCCGGCACTGCCACCGGCGACCGTGAAGTCCTGGCTCGCGACGTGCACCGGTCGACCCAGGACGGCTCCCTCTCCGGTCACCACGCCGTCTGCGGGGTAGTCGGCCGACTCGAGTCCGAAGTACGTCGACTGGTGCCGGGCGAACAATCCGGTCTCCTCGAAGGTGCCGGGATCGAGCAGCGCATGCACCCGCTCGCGGGCGGTCAGCTTGCCCTGCGCATGCTGCCTCTCCTGGCGGGCCTCGCCGCCGCCCTTCTCGATCTCCGCCCGACGTTCGAGCAGCTGGGCGGTGCGCTCCTCCATCGAGAGGGTGTGGTGCTTGTCCTTGTCTTTCGGGTGCCTTGCCGGGTGCCTTGCCGGGTGCCTTGCCGGGTGCCTTGCCGGGTGCCTTGCTCACGGAGTCCTCACGCTCTCTCGACGGAGACCGAGTGCTTGCGGCCGCCCAGGTTCACCGAGTAGTGGATCGGCCCCTTCACCGGGCCGCCCGACGACTTCGACAGCTCGTCGGTCGCCACCTCGACAGGGTCCTTGCCGACGTTCTTCGGGCCCTCGGGTCGCTCGGTGAAGAACTTCGGGGCCACGCCCGGGAACATCGCGTAGGTCAGGACGTCCTCGTCCGTGCCGTCGTACCCCTCGAGGGCGCCGGCCTCGGAGACGAGCTTGTCCCACTCGGGCGGGATCAGGTCGGCAGGCCGGATGTCGATCGGTTCCTTGCCGGTCTGCAGCTGAGCCGCCTCGATGATCACGGGATCGCGCTCACCGATGGTCTCGCCGTAGTAGCCGAGCATCAGGTCGGCGAACTCCGCGGTCAGCACCTTGTAGGGGCCCATCAGCACGTTGAACACGGCCTGGGTGCCGACGATCTGGCTGGACGGCGTGACCAGCGGCGGGTAGCCGGCGATGGCACGCACGCGCGGCACCTCGAGGAGCACCTCCCGGAGCCGGTCGCCCGCGCCCTGCTGCCGGAGCTGGCTCTCCATGTTGGAGATCATGCCGCCGGGGATCTGGCTCTTGAAGATCTCGGTCTCCACGCCGGTGATCGCCGACATGAACTGGGTGTAGCGGGGCCGGACCTTGGCGAAGTGGTCCTTGATCCGCACGAGCTTCTCGTCGTCGAGGTCGGTGGTGTACGGCGTGCCGCGCAGCATCTCGACCAGCGACTCGGTCGGGTTGTGGCCCGGGCCCAGCGAGAGCGAGGAGATCGAGGTGTCGACGACGTCGGCGCCGGCCTCGATCGCCTTCATCAGGCTGACCAGGGTGACGCCGGTCGTGGCATGGCAGTGGACATGGATGCGGGTCTCGGCACCGAGGTCGTCCTTGATCGCCTTGACGATGTCGTAGGCCGGCTGTGGCTTGAGCAACGCCGCCATGTCCTTGATGCACAGGGAGTCGCAGCCGAGGTCCATCAGCTCGCGGGCCATCTGCACGTAGCCCTCGACCGTGTGCAGGGGACTCTCGGTGTAGCAGATGGTGCCCTGCGCGTGCTTGTCCACGCGTCGTACGGCGGCGATCGCCTCGCGGACGTTGCGCACGTCGTTGAGGGCGTCGAAGACGCGGTAGACGTCCATGCCGTTCTCGGCGGACTTCTCGACGAAGCGGTTGACCACCCCGTCCTCGTAGTGGCGGTAGCCCAGGAGGTTCTGGCCCCGGAGCAGCATCTGCAAACGGCTGTTCGGCATCAGCTCGCGGAACGTGCGCAAGCGCTCCCACGGGTCCTCGTTGAGGAACCGGATGCACGCGTCGTACGTCGCGCCGCCCCAGCACTCGACGGACCAGTAGCCGGCCGTGTCGATGTCGGCACAGGCGTCGACCATGTCCTCGAGCGCCATCCGGGTCGCCATCAGGCTCTGGTGAGCATCACGGAGGACCAGCTCGGTGACCCCGATCTCCCGCGTGGTCGTCTCTGTCATGGCCCTAGCCTCTCGTACCCCGCGCCCGATGCGGAGCGCGAAGGTCCCGGATCCGGGGACGAACGGCCCCCGTTGCCACCTCGCAGTCGGCGGGGACCGGTTCCGGCTGCCGACGTTAGGCTCGGGACGTGAGCCGGATCTTCACTGTCCCCTTCTCGTCGGTGTATCCGCACTATGTGGCCAAGGCCGAGAAGAAGGGCCGTAGCCAGGAGGAGGTCGACCACGTCATCTGCTGGCTCACCGGCTTCGACGAGCAGGCCCTGGCACAACACCTGGCCGAGGAGACGACGTTCGAGGACTTCTTCGCCCAGGCCCACCTCAACCCGAACGCCTCGCTCATCACCGGGGTCGTGTGCGGGGTGCGGGTCGAGTCGCTCGAGGATCCGCTGACGCAGAAGATCCGGTACCTCGACAAGCTGGTCGACGAGCTCGCCAAGGGCAACGCCATGGACCAGATCCTGCGCACCGCTCCGGCCACGTCACGCTGAGCGCACGAAGACGATGGGAGGCGCTGGTCGCGCGGTTCACTCCTGGATGTAGATGACCAGCGTCTCGCCGAGCACGCCGTCGTACTCCATCGCTGCCGCGCCCGCCTCGGACTGGAGCGCCGCCATCATCGCGTCCATGTCCGGCACGTCCATGCTGACGCTGACGTGCGTACGGTCCGTGGGGTTGACGTAGGTGCGGACGTTGGTGACTCCCAGGGGCCCGAAGAACTCGGCCCGCTTCGGCGAGGAGAGCCAGTGGTCGACGTCCTTGACGTCGTGGGTCGCGACGATGGTGGGCATGGTGCCTCCTGCCTCGGGTCGACGGCTTCGACCGCTGACCCACACTAGAGTCGCCCGCCAGCGTGGGGCATGACATCGCTGGGCCAGGGCTGCGAACCAGCCAGGCCTGCCCGAGGGTGGGCCGGTCGATCGTGTCGCCGGCCATCCGGTGGTCAACGAAGTCCCGAACGGGGCAGGGTCACCGGTTCGGCACCGCTCCGGCCGTCGCCTGGGCCACGATCCTCCCGCCGCCCGGATGGGACTCCCTCCGACACCGCCAGCCTCGTCGCCCGAATAGCCGATCGGCACGCGGCCATCCGCTGACGCGAGCCGGGCTCGGGGAGATCGCCGCGAATTCGGTTGGTGCCGAAGGGTGGAGCGGGCCAGCATGGGTGCGCGTGGGGGGTGGTCGGGGGCCGAGGTTGCCGCTGCAGGGTGGGCTGCCACCGATGGAGGGGATCTCCGGCTCCGTCGCGGAGATCGCCTGTGACGAGTCGGGGTTCTCCGGCACCGACCTGCTGGATGCGTCCAGCCGGGTGATGGCGCACGCGAGTGTCGACCTGAGCCCGGGCGAGGCGGAGGACCTGATGACGACCCTCCGGACGGGCCACCGGTTCTCCCTGACCGAGGTCAAGTCCGGCCGGTTCCTCCGAGGGCGCGGCGCGAGCGAGTCGCTCGAGTGGTTCCTGTCGGCCGTGAACGGCCGGGCTCACGTGCACCTGGTCGACAAGGAGTACTTCCTGGTCACCCGGATCGTCGACCTGTTCCTGACGGAGCCGTCCTATGCGGCAGGGACTCGCCTGACCCAGCAGCAGCGTCCGGCTGCCCGTGCCCTCTACCGGGCCGGTCGCACGGGTGGTCAGGAGTGGGGCGACTTCCTCGCAGCCTTTGTCGAGATGGTCCGGACCAAGCACCGGCGCGGGCCGGACCGCAGCCTCGTGGAGCACTTCCTGCAGGCGCGCGACGCGCTGGCGGCGAACGGGCTCGACCCTACGGCCGAGGGCGTCCTCGACGGGCTCACGCGTGATCGGGTCCGGACGATCGTGACGCGGCTGACCGACGACGACCGCTCGATCCCGCCACCCCTGGAGCCGATGCTGCCGGCCGTCGCCGAGACCGTCCTGTTCTGGAGCGGCGGGCAGCGTCAGGTGCTGGTGATCCACGACGAGCAGAGCGCACTCACCGCGGACCGGCTGCGGCGTCTCCAGCGGGTCCTGGCCGACGGCGCAGACCTGTCCCCGTTGGCCGGGGTGGTGACGGTCGACTCCCGGGACGACCCACGCGTGCAGGTCGCCGACCTCCTGGCCGGGATCGCCCGACGGTTCGCCGCGAACGGTGAAGGTGGGCCGGCCGAGCACTTCGTCTCGTCGACCTCACTGCACGATCCCCAGCAGTGATGCGGCCCCCGGTGCGGGAGGATGATCGCGTGTCGAGCCGTCGTGTCGCCGTGGCCGCCACCGGCCCGCAGGCTCTCGCCGCCGGGCTGGGAGTGGTGGAGGACGGTGGCAACGCCGTCGACGCCGCCCTCGCGTCTGCGTTCGTCACGCTCGCCACCGAGCCTGGGATCGTCAGCCTCGCCGGCGGCGCCTACGTCGCGGTGTGGCCCGCCGGTGGCGACCCGGTCGTCGTCGACGGCAACGTCGAGATGCCCGGTCGCGGTGGCGACGAGGGCCGGGTCGGGAACGGCATCCGGGAGCTGGTCACCGACTACGGCGGCGGGGTGACGATGTTCGTCGGTGCCGGCTCGGTCGCCACCCCCGGCATCGTCCCGGCCTTCGCGGTCGCGGCCGAGCGCTACGCCCGGTTGCCCTGGGCGCGCCTGGTCGCCCCGGCTGTGGAGGCCGCCGGCAGCTATCCGCTGGGTGCCGCCGCCGGGCGCTACCTCAGCCACGTGGCCGACACCCTCTTCGCCGAGGACGAGGAGGCCCGGGCCCTGGTCACCGGGCCGGACGGCAGGGCTTTGCAGACCGGTCAGCCAGGGACGAACCAGGCGCTCGCGGACACCCTGGCACGACTGGCCGCAGAGGGTCCGGGGCTCTTCGCGGGCGGTGACGTCGGTCGCGCACTGGTGGCGGCCCTGACCCAGCAGGGTGGCCTGATCACCGCCGACGACCTGGCCGCCTACGAGCCGGTCGTGCGGGCGGCGCACACGCTGACCGTGGGCAACTGGGAGGTCGCGACCAACCCACCGCCGTCCGTGGGCGGCCCGATGCTGGCGGTGATGCTCGGCGAGCTGGCCCGGCGGGCGGACTGGACGTGGGACGACGCGATCGCGATCCAGCGCCGGGTGCTGGGCTACCGCGCCTCGGTCCACGACCTCTCCCCCGACCTCGAGGCCGACGGTTTCGACCTGCTGGCCAGGATCGGCGAGCGCGGACTCGACGCCCTGCACGGCTCTTCGTCCACGGCCCACGTCTCGGCGGTCGACTCCCACGGTAACGCCTGCGCGGTGACGATGAGCAGCGGCTACAGCGCAGGCCTGACGATCCCCGGCACGGGAGTTCTCCTCAACAACACCCTCGGCGAGGTCGAGCTCAACCGGCTCGGTCTGCACGCCCTGCGACCGGGCACCCGGCTGGCATCCAACATGGCACCCACCACGGCACGTGCCCGCCGGGCGTACGGCGAGGGTCGGCCGCTCGCCATCGGCTCCCCGGGAGCGGACCGGATCACCACGGCGCTGATGCTCGTCCTCGGCCAGGGCTGCCTCCACGGACGAGACCTCGGCGAGGCGATCGCGGCTCCACGCCTCCACCTTCGTCTGCGCGACGACGGCTTCGTGGTCGAGCACGAGCGTGACGAGGCGATCGCCGCCGCCGCCGCACGGTCGGGGTTGCCGAGTCACGAGTACTCGGAGCCGCACATGTACTTCGGTGGGGTCGGGGCCGCCCTCGAGACCCTGGACGGCGACCTGGTCGCCGCCGGAGACACCCGGCGTGAGGCGGCCACCGGCGTGTCCGGCGACGGCCGACCTTGACCCGGACTCGTGGGGGCTTCCTCAGAGAGCGGCCGCTGGATCCGGAGCCGGGTGGGGGATCTCGTGCCGCCGGCCTCGTCGTTCGGCGCCGACACCGGCGACCACGACCAAGGTGACACCTGCCAGCTGGGTCGGGCCCAGCGCCTGGTGCAGCACGACCGCTCCGATCACGACCGCGAGGCCCGGCTCCAGAGCCATGAGGGTCCCGAACGCGGTGGCGGTGAGCCGCCGCAACGCGGCCATCTCGAGCGCGAACGGGACCACCGGCATCAAGACGGCCAGGCCGAGGACCGCCATCACCAGGCTCGGAGTCAGGTGGCCGGCCGCCTGGGGCAGCCCCAGCGGGGTGGTGACCAGCGCGGCCACCGGGATCGTCAGCGCGAGACCCTTGACGCCGGCCACTCGGTCGCCGACGTGCTGGGTGAGCAGGATGTAGGTCCCCCAGCCGGCAGCAGCGAGCGCCGCCAGCAGCATGCCCGTGACGTCAGCCCCGCCCTCCCAGGGGTGGGTGAGCAGAAGCACGCCGGCCAGGGCGAGGCCGGGCCACGCCAGCATCCGCCGGTCATGGGCGCGCAAGGCCGCGACGCTCAGGGGTCCGAGGAACTCGATGGCAACCGTCGTACCGAGCGGGATGCGTTCGAGGGCGGCGAGGAAGGCGACCGTGGTGGCGCCGGTGGCCACGCCCAGCGCCAGCACCGGTGCGACGACGGCGCGAGGCACGTCACGAGGCCGTGGGCGCGCGAGCAGGAGCAGGATGACCGCCCCGGCCACCAGGCGGAGCCAGCCCGTGCCGGTCGCCCCCACGATCGGGAACAGGCCGACCGACAGCGCGGCACCGAGCTGGACCGACAGCATGGCCACGACCGCCAGCGACCAGGCCGGAGGTCGCGCCGCCAGCGGGGAGCCCAGCGGGGAGCCCAGAGAGGGAGGAACACGGCCGGCCACGGCGGTCCTCCTCTCGCTGGTCGTGGTGCAGCATGACGAATCCGTAGTGCACTACTATGCACTACGTGAGTGCACCGACCGAGATCGCGTCCACCGAGCCGGCAGTGGCCGTCGCGCGGGCCATCGGCCTCCGGGTCCGCGGTGCCAGGCTGGACCACGGG
Organism: uncultured Actinomycetota bacterium; assembly: GCA_963820015.1. Classification (GTDB taxonomy): domain Bacteria; phylum Actinomycetota; class Actinomycetes; order Propionibacteriales; family Nocardioidaceae; genus Nocardioides. Next base: position 37,257 of record CAWFYO010000016.1, read on the forward strand.
TGGACGCTCGACCAGCTCGCCGTGAGGTCTGGCGTCAGCCGGCGCATGGTGGTCAACGTGGAGCAGGGGTCGACCAACCCCAGCATCGCCACCCTGCTGCGCCTCTCCGATGCACTCGGCATCGGGCTGCCGGCGCTCGTGGACACGGCTGACGACGCGGCCGAGCCGGTCACCGTCCACCGGGCCGGCGAGGTCAGCCCGATGTGGACCAGTCCGGCCGGCGGGGCGGCCGTGATGGTGGCCGGCACCAACCCACCGGACGTCAACGAACTGTGGGACTGGCGACTCGGACCCGGCGACACCCACCCGAGCGAAGCTCATCGCGCCGGCACCCGCGAGCTGCTGCTCGTCTTGTCGGGAGCCCTCGACCTGGTCGTCGACGGCACCGAGCATCGGCTGAAGGCCGGCGACTCAGCCAGCTTCGACGGCAGCCTCGACCACGGCTACACCAACTCCTCGACCACCCGCCCCGCTCGGTTCGCCCTCGCCGTCTACGAGCCGGTCTCTCCGGGCGAGCTCTCATGATCCCGCGCACGGACGCTCCGGTGCCGGATGCACTCGGCCACGCCTTCGTCGACGAGAGCGTCCTCGAGCTGCGACCCGACTACCGAGCTCTCCTCATCGTCGCCACCGGCGTACGCGGCGGGCCCAGCGATGAAGCCGGCGACGCAGCGCTCCGTCGAGCCGAGGAGGGCGCCCGCTCCCGCCTGGCCGGGGCACCACCTGAGTCCCTCCCCGAAGTGGCGGTCTGGCGAGAGGCCTTCCTCGCGTTCGGCGTGAAGCACCGGCAGGCGCGCAGCAGCGTCGAGGCCCTGCTGCGTCGCGTCGCAGCCGGGCTGCCTCGCATCGACCGGCTCACCGACCTGTACAACGCGATCTCCGTCGAGCACCTGGTCCCCGTCGGCGGAGAGGACCTCGACCGGTACGTCGGTCCGCCGCGGCTGGTCCGCGCCGCCGGGGACGAGCACTTCGAGACGATGGCTGGCGGGCAGCCGGCCGTCGTCGCCCCGGACCCGGGCGAGGTGATCTGGCGCGACGACGCCGGCGTCACCTGCCGGCGCTGGAACTGGCGGCAATGCCTGCGCACCCGCCTGGACGAGACGACCACCGATGCCCTGTTCATCCTCGACGGCCTCCACCCGCTCGGCACCGTCGGCCTCGAGACTGCAGGGGCGGCCCTGATCGAGGCCCTCTCCACCGACACCCCCGAGGTCGTCGTCACCGCACGCGTGCTGGGCCCGTCCCGAGCACCCGGACCGAGCGAGGCTGGGGCCTCTTGACATATGCCTTCATCGGCATATGTTGGACCGATGGCCCGTGCTGCCACGACGTCGGACGTGTTCAACGCAGTCGCCGACGCCCGTCGTCGCGAGATCCTGGACGCCCTCGTCACCGGCGAGCGGGCCGTCGGGGCGATCGTGGACGACCTCGCGATGTCGCAGCCCCAGGTCTCGAAGCACCTCCGCGTGCTCCACGAGGTGGGGCTCGTGAGGTGTCGGGCGGAGGGCCGGCGGCGGCTCTACCGCATGGCGCCGGAGCAGCTTCGACCAGTGCAGGACTGGATGGCCAAGTACGAGCAGGCCATGAACGAGCGGCTGGACCGCATCGACGACTACCTGCAGGAGCTACAACGACGACGACAAGGAGACGACCATGACACCTGATCGTCGGGGGTCGGCGGTCATCGAGTTCCCGAGCGAGCTCGAGATCGTCATCACGCGAGAGTTCGACGCTCCGATCGCGCTCGTGTTCGAGGTGCTGACCGAGCCCGAGCACGTGCGCAGGTGGGGCGCCACCTACCCGGACCGGATGAGGGAGTGCTCGATCGACCTGCGGGTGGGAGGGAAGTACCACTCGTCGTTCGTGACCGAGGACGGGACCGTGCTCTCCTTCGGCGGCACCTACCTGGAGGTCGAGCCGCCGATCCGGACCGTCGAGACGTGGCTGTTCGAGGGCGACCCGGCCGTGGAGGCGATCGAGACCATGGAGCTGCACGAGACGCACGGGGTGACGACGTTCAGATGGACGCGGGCATTCCGCAACCGGGCCGGTCGCGACCAGATGACCAGCTTCGAGGGCCAGCAGGACAGCCTGGACGAGATCGAAGACATCCTGAGCGCTCTCCGCGACCACCGGAGACCGGTCTCCGAGTAGCCGTGACCGAGCGGCCCGTGCCGGCCACCTCGGCCGCTAGGCGTCCACGAGCTCGCGGCCGAAGAAGGTCAGGACCGCGAGGACGCGACGGTTCTCGTGCCGGTCCTCGTTGAGCCCGAGCTTGGTGAAGACGCGGCTGACGTGGGTCTCGACGGTCTTGAGCTCCACCGTGAGCTGCTCGCCGATGGCGAGATTCGACCGGCCTTCGGCCATCAGCGCGAGCACCTCCCGCTCGCGCGGAGAAAGGCGGTCGAGCAGCCCGACATCACGCCTTCGGCCGAGGGCGCGGTCGGCGGCTCTCGGGGGGCGAACCAGGGTCGTGGTCATCGGATTACGTCACTCCTGGGCGAAGGCGAAGGTCGTTTCCTTGTCACCCGTACGTCGAACCGGGGACCACGAATTCGACATCCAGGTGCCGGTCTCGCGCTAGAACGTCACCTCTCGATCCGCAAGCGCGACTCCCGAGCACCAACCCGGGGCGCGTCCCCCGGGAGGAGGCTCGATCGCGTCCATGTCGTGCCCGGTGCGGGCGAGCGCCCAGGCGATGGCGGAGTTGGAGTTCCACATCTCACCCAGGCCGAGCTCGTCCCGCCCCCACGTCAGGGACGGGAGGTCCCGGAGGACCTCGAGAACCGCCCCCACCCTGGCCCGGTCCTCGGTCGTCCGCACGGGGCTCTCGACCGCCTCGGCGAGGTCCGGGATGTAGCCGCCGCGCCAGCACCGCATCTCGTACCGAAAGGCTCGGAACCGGCCGAGCCACCTCGCACCCACCGGCCCCTCGACGAGAACGCCACGCTCGGCGTCGGGCACGTTCCATACCGGACCCATCTCCACGGCGTACCGGATGCCGTCCAGCCGAAGCACCAGGGCGGAGTGGTAGAGGTCCGCGGGAGTGCGGTGCTCACGTCGCGCCGACCACCACTCGAAGGCCCGACCGTTCCACCGTACGACGTGCCCTCCGGCGCCCAGCGGTATCCAGAACAGGTCGACCGCCGCGGCCACGACATCCCCGCCCACCGCTCCAGCCTCGGTCACCGACGAACCGGAGATCAGGGTCGAAAGTCACCTGGCATCGTCCGCCGGGGATCTCCAGCTCTGGGCGCGTTGCCGGCCGGTCGGGCTTGCCGCGGGGCTCGTCGGTCCGTGAGAGTTCCGGTGTGGAGATCCAGATGAGCCTCGGTTCCGGTCAGCGCCTGCGTACGACGTCCGCGGAGGGTGGCCGATGACCTCGACCTGGGCCCGGGTGGAGGACCTCGACGAGGCCGAGGCGATGCATCTGCTGGAGTCGTCGCGCTGGGGTCGCTGCGCCTGGACCGCGCCCGAGGGGCCGCGGATCCTGCCCGTCAACTACGCGGTGGTGGACGGGAACGTCTACTTCCGGACCGGGCTCTACGGAAGCCTCGCCGACGCCGCGGCCGGCAACCAGGTGGCCCTCGAGGCGGACGAGCTGGACGACCGGCTGACGTCGGGGTGGAGCGTCGTGGTCGTGGGCCGCGCCGACCAGGTCGAGGACCCGGCCGAGGTCGCGACCCTGTTCCGGCGGATGCCCGAGCCGTGGGCGCCGGGGCCACGTCCGGTGCTGGTCCGGATCGTGCCCGCGCAGGTGACGGGCCGCCGGTTCACCAAGCAGTGACTGTGGAGCCCGGAGGCTGAGGCATCAGGCCGAACGCGTGGCGACGACGTCGGCGAAGGCCTCGAGGGCCTCGCGGACCGGGCCGGCAGGGAGGGCGGGCAGCAGGGCCTTGGCCTCCTCCGCCCGCGCGACGACGTAGGCACGGGCCTCCGCCATCGCGGGATGGGCGCGCAGCAGCCCGAGCGCCTCGCCGTGCAGACCGTCGTCGCTGAGGTCGGAGTCGAGCAGCTGGAGCAGCCGGGCGTCCTCCGGCCGGGTGGAGGCACGAGCCATCAGCACCGGCAGCGTCGGGACGCCTTCGCGGAGGTCGGTGCCGGGCGTCTTGCCGGACTCCACGGAGTCGCTGGCGATGTCGAGGATGTCGTCGGAGAGCTGGAACGCCGTGCCCACGATGGCGCCGTACGCCGCGAGCGCCTCCTCGACCTCGGAGGTGCAGCCGCCGAAGCGGGCGCCGTAGCGGGCCGAGGTCGCGATCAGCGAGGCCGTCTTGCCCGCGATCACGTCGAGGTAGTGCTCGAGCGGGTCGTCGTCGGCTCCCGGCGCGACGGTCTCCAGGATCTGCCCCTCGACCAGGCGGGTGAAGGTCCGTGCCTGGATGCGTACGGCGTCGGCGCCGAGCTCGGCGGTGAGCTCGGAGGACTTCGAGAACAGGAAGTCGCCGGTCAGGATCGCGACGTGGTTGTCCCAACGGGCGTTGGCGGACTCCGCGCCGCGGCGCAGCGCCGCCTCGTCCATGACGTCGTCGTGGTAGAGCGAGGCGAGATGGGTGAGCTCGACGACGCACGCGGCCGTGATCACCTCGTCGGACTCGGGGTGGGTGCCGGCCTCGGCTGCCAGCAGCACCAGCATCGGGCGGAAGCGCTTGCCGCCCGCCTCCATCAGGTGGGAGGCCGCACTGGTGACGAACGGCGCCCGGCTGCGCACGTGACCGGCCAGTGCCTGCTCGACGAGGCCCAGTCGCTCGGTGATGCGGCGGGCGAGGGCCTCGTCGGTGACGGGCATCGCCAGTCTGGCGGTGCCGTCGTCGGCTGCAAGGTCGGTCACCTGATGAATTGTCCCGCGTTGTGCGCCAGGTCGAGCACCGGCCCCGGGATCAGGCCGAGGGCGATGGTCGCCGCGGCCGAGACGCCGATCGCGGTGGCGGTCAGCACGGACGGGTGGGCGACGTAGGCGCTCTCGCTGTCGGGCTCGTGGAAGTACATGAGCACGATCACGCGGACGTAGAAGAACGCCGCTGCGGCACTGGCGAGGATGGCCACGACGACCACCGGCCAGGCGCCCGCCGAGAGCGCGACCTCGAAGACCGCCCACTTGGCGGTGAAGCCGGAGGTCAACGGGATCCCGGCCATGCCCAGCAGGAACAGGGAGAACACCCCCGCCACCACCGGCGAGTGCTTGCCGAGGCCGGCCCAGCGGCTGATCGTCGACTGCTCGCCGGCCGAGTCGCGCACGAGGCTGACGACGGCGAAGGAACCGAGGGTGGTGAAGCCGTAGGTGACCAGGTAGAACAGCACCGCCTCGAGGGAGGTGATCTGGTCGGTGCCGAGGGTGGCGGCACTCTGCAGCCCGAGCACTCCGGTCAGCAGGAAGCCGGTATGCGCGACCGAGGAGTAGGCCAGCATCCGCTTCATGTCCGTCTGCACCAGCGCGAGGACGGTGCCGACGATCATGGTGAGGATCGCGATCACCCACATCATCGGCTGCCACGACCAGCGGGCGCTGCCGAAGGCGACGTAGAAGAGCCGCAGCATCGCGCCGAACGCCGCGACCTTGGTGGCGGCGGCCATGAAGGCGGTGACCGCGGTGGGGGCGCCCTGGTAGACGTCGGGCACCCAGGCCTGGAACGGCGCGGCGCCGACCTTGAACAGCAGGCCCACCGCGAGCATGCCCATGCCGAGTGCGAGCAACGTGTGGTTGCCGTTGTTGGCGACGGCCTCGTTGATGGCACCGAAGTCCATCGAGCCGGCGTAGCCGTAGATCAGCGCCACGCCGTAGAGGAAGAAGCCGGAGGAGAAGGCGCCGAGCAGGAAGTACTTCATCGCCGCTTCCTGGCTGAGCAGCCGGCGCCGGCGGGCGAGCCCGCAGAGCAGGTAGAGCGGCAGCGACAGCACCTCGAGGGCGACGAACATCGTCAGCAGGTCACCGGAGGCGGGGAACAGCATCATGCCGCCGACGGCGAACAGCAGCAGGGGGTAGACCTCGGTGTGGTCGAGGCCCGCCGACGGCGCGCTCGGAGTCGGTGCCGGGCAGCGCGGCGGCCTGGCCGGCGAACACCGACACCCCGCCCTCCACCTTGCGCTCGGCGAACAGCAGGACACCGCCGATGGCGAAGATCAGGACCAGGCCCCAGAGGAAAAGCGCCGGGCCGTCGAGGGACACCGTGCCCTGGGAGCCGAAGAGTCCGCGCGCCGCGCCCCCGCCCAGCGAAGGCAGGTTGGTGGCGACCACGCCGACCCCGAACAACGCCAGGACCAGCGCACCGAGCGTCACCGAGACCTGCGCGACGTAGCGCCGCTCGCGGGGCAGGAACGCCTCGATGATGACGCCGATGCAGGCAGCGCCGAACACCACCAGGATCGGCCACAGCGAGCTGTAGACGATGCTCGGCTTGGTGAACGTCGCGTCAGCGAGGGCGATCACTGCTGTCCTCCCTGGGCTGAGGCCTGGACCGGGACGGTCGGCGCGGGGTCCTGGACGCCGACGTGCTGCAACGTGTCCTGGACGAACGGGTTGATGACGTTGAGCACCGGCATCGGGTAGAAGCCGAGGAGCACCAGCGCGAGGAAGAGCGGCGCCAGCGTGCCGACCTCACGACGGTCGAGGTCGGTGGTCTCCGCCTCGCGGCCGCCGATCAGCTCGGGCCCGGTCATGGTGCGCTGGTACATCTGCAGGACGTACCAGGCGGTGATCACGATCGCGGTGACGGCGATCGCACCGGTCCACCAGTGGTGCTGGAAGGCCGCGATCAGGACCAGGATCTCGGAGACGAACGGCGAGAGGCCGGGCAGGCTGAGGGCGGCGAGGCCGAAGACCAGGAACAGCCCGGCCAGGACCGGCGCGACCTTCTCGATGCCGCCCATCGCCCGGATCGAGGCGGTGCCCCGCCGTTTGATCAGGTAGCCCGCCACCAGGAACAGGGCCGCGGTGGCGAGCCCGTGGTTGACCATGTAGAGGACGGCGCCGGAGCCGCCCTGGGTGGTCAGCACGAAGATGCCGAGCACGATGAAGCCGAAGTGGCTGATCGACATGAAGCCGAACAGCCGCAGCATGTCGTCCTGGCCCAGCGCCACCAGCGCGCCGTACACGATGGAGATGAGGGCGAGCGTGATCACCACGGGCGTCGCCCAGCGCGATGCGTCGGGCAGGATGCCCAGGCAGTAGCGCAGCATCGCGAACGCGCCGATCTTGTCGAGGATGCAGACCAGCAGCACGCTCGTGGCAGGCGTGGCCTGCTCGGTGGTGTCGGGCAGCCAGGTGTGCACGGGGAACAGCGGCGCCTTGACCGCGAACGCGATGAAGAAGCCGACGAACAGCCACTTCTGCGTGGTCGGGTCGATGCTCAGGCCCGACAGGTCGCTCAGCAGGTAGGACGGGCTGCCGTGGCGGGCGGAGACGACGTAGAGCCCGATCACCGACCCGAGCATGATCAGGCCGCCCGCGAGCTGGTAGATCAGGAACTTCACGGCGGCCCGGCGGCGCTTGCCGCCACCGAACCCGCCGATCAGGAAGTAGGCCGGGATCAGGGTCGCCTCGAACACGACGTAGAACAAGAACACGTCGGTGGCGGCGAAGACCGCGATCGAGAACGCCTCGAGCGCCAGCGTCCAGGCGAAGAACGCCTTGGTGTGGCGGGACTCCGGGGGGTCGTCGTCGAGCCGGAACCTGGCGCCGGGGTCGGCGTCGTACCAGGCGGCGCCGATCACGATCGGCACCAGCACGACGGTCAGCAGGACCATGAGCAGCCCGAGCCCGTCGACGCCGACGGCGTAGTGCGCGCCGAACGCCTGGATCCAGGTGTGCTCCTCGGTGAACTGGAACCCACCGTCGAGGTGGTAGCCGAACGACATCACCACAGCGAGCACCAGGGTGAGCAGCGAGGTGCCGAAGGCGACCTGCTTGGGCAGCCGGGCCTGGTGCCCGGCCGGGAGCGCTGCGGTGACCACCGCGCCGACGAGGGGCACGACGATCAGGAGCGTGAGCCAGGGGAAGCTGTTCATGCGGCGTTCACCGCCAGCAGGGCCACGACGACGATCAGCGCGCCGGCGAGCAGGGAGAGGGCATAGGAGCGGACGAAGCCCGTCTGGATCCGGCGCAGGATCAGGCCGCTGCCGGTGACGCCGAGGGCACCGCCCTCGACCGCGCCGTCGATGCCGCGCTCGTCGATCACCGTGAGGGTGGAGACGAGCGCGCCGCCGGGCTTGACGACCAGGGCGTCGTTGATCTCGTTGCCGTAGAGCTCGTTGCGGGCGGCCCGGGTGACGAAGGAGACGTCGACCGGCGCGACGCGGGGTACGCCGGCCTGCTGGACGAACCTCCAGGCGAGGCCGACGCCCACCAGGACGACGGCCAACGTGATCACCGAGATCGACCAGCTCGGGATCGGTGGGCTCTCCTCCGGTGCGGTCCCGGTGACGGGCTGGAGGAAGTCGACGATCCAGTTGTTGAAGATCATCACGCCGCCCAGTGCCGCCAGTGCAGCCAGCACCATCAGCGGGATCGTCATCACCTTCGGCGACTCGTGGGGGTGTGTCTCGTCGGCCCAGCGCTTCTCGGTGAAGAAGGTCATCAGCATCAGCCGGGTCATGTAGAAGCCGGTGACGCCGGCACCGAGCATCGCCAGCACTCCGACGAACCAGTTCTGCGTCAGCGAAGCCTCGATGATCTTGTCCTTGGACCAGAACCCGGAGAAGGGCGGGACGCCGATGATCGCCAGGTAGCCCAAGGTGAACGTCAGGAAGGTGACCGGCATGACCTTGCGCAGCACGCCGTAGTGGCGCATGTCGACGTCGTCGTCCATCCCGTGCATGACCGAGCCGGCGCCGAGGAACATGTCGGCCTTGAAGAAGCCGTGGTTGAGCAGGTGGAAGATCGCCAGCGGGTAGCCCACGACCCCGAGGCCCGCGGCGAGCATCATGTAGCCGATCTGGCTCATCGTGGAGCCGGCCAGCACCTTCTTGATGTCGTCCTTCGCACAACCGATGATCGCGCCCCAGAAGAGCGAGAGCACGGCGACCACGACGACCGCCGTACGGGCGTCGGGTGCGTAGTCGAAGACGAAGTTCGAGCGGACGATCAGGTAGACACCGGCGGTCACCATGGTCGCTGCGTGGATCAGCGCCGACACCGGCGTCGGGCCTTCCATCGCGTCGAGCAGCCAGGACTGGAGGGGCACCTGGGCCGACTTGCCGCAGGCGGCCAGCAGGAGCAGGAACCCGAGCGCCGTCATCGTCGCCTCGGACGCCTTGGTCGCGTTGGCCGAGATCGTGGAGAAGTCGGTGGTGCCGAAGGTGACGAAGAACAGGCCGATGGCCAGCGAGAGACCCATGTCACCGACGCGGTTGATGACGAAGGCCTTCTTGGCGGCGGCGGCCGCGGAGTGCTTGTACTGCCAGAAGCCGATCAGCAGGTAGGACGCCAGACCGACGCCCTCCCAGCCGAGGAAGACGACCAGGTAGTTGGCCGCGAGCACCAGCGTGAGCATGGCCGCGACGAACAGGTTGAGGTAGCCGAAGAACCGGCGGCGCCGGGGGTCGTGCTCCATGTAGCCGATGGAGTAGACGTGGATCAGAGACCCGACGCCGGTGATCAGCAGCAGGAAGAGCGACGACAGCGGGTCGAGGAGCAGGTCGGCCCCGACATGGAGGCTGCCCGCGTCGAACCAGGTCCACAGGTGCTGGCCGACCTGGCGGTCGTCGCTGCTGCGGCCGAGGAGCGCGATGAACATGGCCAGGCTGAGCACGAACGACACGATCGGGAGCGCCGCCCCGATCAGGTGACCGTGCTTGTCCAGCCGGCCCTTGGCGAGCGGTCCGCCGACCAGCAGGATCAGGGCTCCGAGGGCCGGCAGCGCGATCACCAGCCAGAGCAGGGAGAAGACTCCGTCGGCCGGCGCAGGGTTCACGACCGGAGCCGTGCCGTCGGCGAGAACGAACATCAGTAGGTCTCCGTCTTCCGGTCAGTACTTCAGCAGGCTCGCGTCATCGACCGAGGCCGAACGACGAGTGCGGAAGATGGTCATGATGATGGCCAGCCCGACGACGACCTCGGCCGCGGCCACGACCATCACGAAGAAGGCTGCGGTCTGTCCCTCGAGGTTGCCGTTCTGCTTGGCGAAGGCCACCAGCGCGAGGTTGGAGGCGTTGAGCATCAGCTCCACGCACATGAACACCACGATGGCGTTGCGCCGGGTGAGCACCCCGACGCAGCCGATCGAGAACAAGATCGCGGAGAGCACGACGTACGGCGTCATGTCGCGGGAGCCTCCTCGTCGGTGGTGGCAGGAGCGGTCTGGTCGCGGCCTGCGTGCGGGGCCTCGCCGAGCTGCTGCTCGATGGCTGTGATGTCGCCGGCCATGGCGGGGGCCGAGCGGACCGTGCCGCGGGCAGCCAGGACGCGCGAGATCGAGGCCTCCGAGGCGGTGCCGTCGGGCAGCAGAGCGGGAGTGTCGACCGCGTTGTGACGGGCGAACACGCCGGGCGTCGGCAGCGGCCCGACGTGCAGGCCCTTGTCGGCGTAGTCCTGCATCCGCTGGGCAGCCAGGCTGGGCTGCGTCGGCTTCGGCTCCAGACGCTCGCGGTGGGCGAGCACCATCGCGCCGACCGCTGCGGTGATGAGCAGGGCGCTGGTGACCTCGAAGGCGAAGACGTAGCGGCTGAAGAGGATGTTGGCCAGCGCCGGGATGTTGCCCTCGGCGTTGGCCTCGTCGAGGCCGACGACCGGGCCCAGGGTGATCTGGCTCAGGCCGGTCACGAAGATGCCGCCGAGCAGCAGTCCGCCGAGGATCGCCAGGAAGCGCTGGCCCTTGATCGTCTCGACCACCGAGTCGGAGGCGTCGACGCCGACGAGCATGACCACGAACAGGAAGAGCATCAGGATGGCGCCGGTGTAGACGATGATCTGGACGGCGAACAGGAACGGCGCGTCGAGCACCGCGTAGAGCACGGCCAGGCTCATCATCACGACCGCCAGCAGCAGCGCGGCGTGCACCGCCTTACGGACGAACAGGATGCCGAGCGCGGCCAGCACCATGATCGGGGCCAGGACCCAGAACGCGATCACGGCGCCACCTCCTCGGTCGTCGCCGGTGCAGCGGGGGCGCTCTCCGGCGTCTTGAACGTGCCGCGGTAGTAGTCACCTTCGTCGTCGCCGAGGCGCATCGGGTGCGGCGGCTGCTCCATGCCGGGCAGGAGCGGAGCCAGCAGGTCCTGCTTCTCGTAGATCAGGTCGGCCCGGTTGTCGTCGGCCAGCTCGTACTCGTTGGTCATCGTGAGCGCCCGGGTCGGGCAAGCCTCGATGCACAGCCCGCACAGGATGCAGCGCAGGTAGTTGATCTGGTAGACGCGGCCGTAGCGCTCACCGGGGCTGAACCGCTCCCCGTCGGGCCCGTCGGAGTTGGAGGCGCCCTCGACGTAGATCGCGTCGGCCGGGCAGGCCCAGGCGCACAGCTCGCAGCCGATGCACTTCTCGAGCCCGTCGGGCCAGCGGTTGAGCTGGTGCCGGCCGTGGAAACGGGGAGCCGTGGGCAGCTTCTCGAACGGGTACTGCTCGGTGACGACCTTCCTGAACATCGTCCGGAAGGTCACCCCGAACCCGGCGACCGGGTCCCAGAGCTGCTCCTTGAGGGACTTGCCCTCTTGCTGGGAGCTCATACCGTCTGGTCCTCCTCGACGGCCGCGATCGTGCGGCCGGTGTCGAACGTCAGGGTCGCGGCGGCGCCGCGCACAGCGCCTCCGGCGGGCATCGGCGGGACCGGGAACCCACCGTCGTATCCCTGCGGGGTGGGCTCGCGTCCGGCGTCCTCGGGCTCGGAGGTGTCACCGATGAAGAACACCGCGAGGAAGAGGACCACGGCGACGCCGAGCCCGATCAGGAGGTACTTCCGGTCGACACCGCCGTCGAGCGAGGCGGCGCGGATCGCGGCCACGGCCACGATCCACAGCAGCGAGAAGGGGATCAGCCGCTTCCAGCCGAACGCCATGAACTGGTCGTAGCGCATGCGGGGCAGGGTGCCGCGCAGCCAGATGAAGATGAAGATGAAGAAGATGACCTTGCCCATGAACCACAGGAACGGCCAGTAGCCGTGGTTGGCGCCGGGCCAGATCTTGTCGATCCAGAACGGCGCGTGCCAGCCGCCGAGGAACAGTGTGGTGGCCAGGGCCGAGACGGTCGCCATGTTGATGTATTCGGCCAGGAAGAACAGCGCGAACTTCAGGCTGGAGTACTCGGTGTGGAAGCCACCGACCAGCTCGCCCTCGGCCTCGGGGAGGTCGAACGGCGCGCGGTTGGTCTCACCGACCATCGAGATCGTGTAGATGACGAACGACGGCAGCAGGATCAGGCCGAACCACCAGGTGCTCTGCGCGGCGACGATCTGGCTGGTCGACATCGAGCCGGCGTAGAGGAAGACCGCGACCAGGGCCAGGCCCATCGCGACCTCGTAGGAGATCATCTGGGCGCTGGAGCGGAGGCCGCCGAGCAGGGAGTACGTCGAGCCGCTGGACCAGCCGCCGAGCACGATGCCGTAGATGCCGATCGAGGCGATCGCCATCACGAACAGCACCGCCACGGGCATGTCGGTCAGCTGGAGCGGCGTGTAGCGGTCGCTGAACGGCAGCTGGACCACCGGGCCGAAGGGGATGACCGAGAACGTCACGAAGGCCGGGATCACCGCGATCACCGGCGCGAGCAGGAAGACCCACCGGTCGGCGGCCTTGGGGATGATGTCTTCCTTCAGCGCCAGCTTCACGCCGTCGGCCAGGCTCTGCAGCAGCCCGAACGGACCGTTGACGTTGGGCCCGATGCGGTGCTGCATCCGGGCCACGACCCGGCGCTCGAACCAGATGTTGAACAGCGTGAGCACGACCAGGATCACGAAGATCAGCAGGGCCTTGACCAGCACCAGCCACCACGGGTCGCGCCCGAACTGCTCGAGGCCGGCCGCGCCCGCACTGGGCGGGACGGTGCTGACCGCAGCGGGGAAGAGGAAGAGGCTCACTGCTCGGCTCCCTTCACGCGTACGCCGGACCCGGGCGAGGCCAGGTCGGCGAGGACGCCGTTGCCGGTGGAGTTGGCGGGCACCCAGACCGTGCCGTCCACGAGGTCGGTGGTCGCCTCGACCGGGAGGGTGACCGAGCCACGGTCGCCGGTCACGGTCACCATCGAGCCCAGCGCGGCAGCGGCCGACGGCGACACCCGGCAGACCGGCGTACGGGCCGTGGCGTGGAGGTACTTCTCACCGTCCTGCATGGTGCCGTTGTCGAGCATCAGCTTCCAGGTGGCCAGGGCGAGGGTGCCGTCGTTCGGCGCCGCAGCGGGCGCGGCCTCGGGCAGGGCGGCGCGGTCGCCGTCCCACGGGCCCATCTCGACCATCCGGTCGTGGGCCTCGGCCGAGGTGCGGAAGCCGAGCGGCGTGCCGAGCTCTTCAGCGATGCCGGCCAGCACGCGGGCGTCGGGTAGGGCGTTGGGGTTGACGAAGACCGCCGGGAACTCGCGCGGCCGGCCCTCCCAGTTGACGAAGGTGCCGGGCTTGTCGACGACCGGGGCGACCGGGAAGACCACGTCGGCGGCCCGCGTCACCTCGGTCTCGCGGAGCTCGAGGGCGACCACGAACCGGGCCGCGTCGAGCGCTGCCCGGAAGGCAGCGGGGTCGTGCGGTGTCGTCGGGGTCGACGCCACCCACGACCAGACCTCCGAGCTCACCGGAGACGAGCGCGGCGACGATCGCGTCGGCGTCACGCCCGGGCTGCTCGGGCAGGCCCGCGACACCCCACGCGGTGGCGGCGTCGACGCGAGCGGCGACGTCGGTGACGGGACGGCCGCCGGGCAGCAGGCCGGGCAGGCAGCCGGACTCGAGCGCGCCGCGGTCTCCGGCACGACGCGGCACCCAGGCCAGCTTGGCCCCGGTGGTGCGGGCCAGCGAGGCGACCGCGGTCAGCGCGCCGGGGACGGTGGCCATCCGCTCGCCGACCAGGATCACCCCGGCGGCGTCGATCTCGACGCCGGTGTCGTGCGCCAACGCCTGGACTGCCTCGGTCTCGCCGCCGGGGGCGGTCGGGATCAGCGTGCCGCCCATCTTGCGCAGGCCGTTGGTGGTGAACGGGGCGACCGACCAGATGCGGGTGCGGTGCTTGCGGTGGGCCTTGCGCAGCCGCAGGAAGATCGTGCCGGCCTCGTCCTCGGGCTCGAGACCGACCAGGATCACGGAGTTGGCCGTCTCGAGGTCGGCGTACGTCGCGCCGCCGTTGTCGCCGGAGCGCAGGACCACCTCGGCGGCGAGGAACGCGGCCTCCTCCTCGGAGTGGGGCCGCGAACGGAAGTCGATGTCGTTGGTGCCGAGGGCGACCCGCGCGAAGGTGCTGTAGGCGAAGGCATCCTCGGCGGTGAGCCGCCCGCCGGGCAGTACGCCGGTCGCACCGGCCTCGGCGAGACCGCGCGCCGCGACGGCGAACGCCTCGGTCCACGACGCCGGCCGCAGCTCGCCGTCCTCCCGGATCCGCGGGTAGGTGATCCGGTCGTCGGTGGTGAGGTAACCGAACGCGAAGCGGTCCTTGTCGGTGATCCACTCCTCGTTGACCTCGGGGTCGTTGCCGGAGAGCCGGCGCATCACGCGGCCCCGGCGGTGGTCGATCCGGATCGCCGAGCCGCAGGCATCGTGCTCGGCAACGCCCTGGGTCGAGACCAGATCGAAGGGGCGCGACCGGAACCGGTAGTCGGCACTGGTCAGCGCGCCGACGGGGCAGATCTGGATGGTGTTGCCCGAGAAGTAGGACTCGAACGGCTCCTTCTCGTAGATGCCGACCTGCTGCAGCGCACCGCGCTCGATGAGCGCGATGAACGGGTCACCGGCGACCTGCTCGGAGAACCGGGTGCAGCGGGCGCAGAGCACGCAGCGCTCGCGGTCGAGCAGCACCTGCGCCGAGATGTTGATCGGCTTGGGGAACGTGCGCTTCACGCCACCGCTGGCCGCGAAGCGCGACTCGCCACGACCGTTGCTCATCGCCTGGTTCTGCAGGGGGCACTCGCCGCCCTTGTCACACACCGGGCAGTCGAGCGGGTGGTTGATCAGGAGGAACTCCATGATCCCCTGCTGCGCCTTGTCGGCGACCTCGCTCGTGGCCTGGGTGTTGACCACCATGCCCTCGGCCACCGGCAACGTGCACGACGCCTGCGGCTTGGGGAACGGGCGGCCGTTGCCGGCGTCGGGGATGTCGACCAGGCACTGGCGGCACGCGCCGACCGGCTCCAGCAGCGGGTGGTCGCAGAACCGCGGGATCTGGACGCCGACCTGCTCGGCGGCGCGGATGACCAGGGTGTCCTTGGGGACGCTGACCTGCACGCCGTCGATGGTCAGGGTGACCAGGTCGGTCTTCTCGACCTCGGAGGTCGTCATGCCTGTGCTCCCTCGGCTGCGAAGACGGTGGAGGCGACGGGGTCGAAGGGGCACCCGCCTTCGGTGAGGTGGGCGACGTACTCGTCGCGGAAGTACTGGATCGAGCTGGAGATCGGGCTGGTGGCGCCGTCCCCCAGGGCGCAGAACGCGCGCCCGAGGATGTTGTCGCACTGGTCGAGCAGCAGGTCGAGGTCGCTCTCGCTGCCGATGCCCTTCTCGAGGTTGGCCAGCATCTGCACCAGCCACCACGTGCCCTCGCGACAGGGCGTGCACTTGCCGCACGACTCGTGCTTGTAGAACTCCGTCCAGCGCAGCACGGCCCGGACGACGCAGGTGGTCTCGTCGAAGATCTGCAAGGCGCGGGTGCCGAGCATGGAGCCCGCGGCGCCCACGGCCTCGAAGTCGAGGGGTACGTCGAGGTGCTCCCCGGTGAGCAGCGGGGTGGAGGAGCCACCCGGGGTCCAGAACTTCAGCTCGTGCCCCTGGCGCATCCCGCCCGCGAGCTCGATCAGCGTGCGCAGCGTGATGCCGAGCGGCGCTTCGTACTGGCCGGGGTTGGCGACATGACCCGAGAGGCTGAAGATGCCGAAGCCCTTGGACTTCTCGGTGCCCATCGAGGAGAACCACTCGGCGCCGTTGCCGACGATGCTCGGCACGGAGGCGATCGACTCGACGTTGTTGATCACCGTCGGGCTGGCGTAGAGGCCGGCCACGGCGGGGAACGGCGGGCGCAGACGCGGTTGGCCACGGAGGCCCTCGAGGGAGTCGAGGAGCGCCGTCTCCTCACCGCAGATGTAGGCACCGGCGCCGGCGTGGACGACCAGGTCGAGGTCGTAGCCGTAGCCGTGGATGTCCTTGCCGAGGTGACCGGCACGATAGGCCTCCTGCACGGCGCGCTGAAGGCGGCGTACGACGTGGAGGACCTCGCCGCGGACGTAGATGAAGGCGTGGTTCGCGCGGATCGCGTAGCTGCTGATGATCACGCCCTCGATCAGGGTGTGCGGGCTGGCCATCATCAGCGGGATGTCCTTGCACGTGCCCGGCTCCGACTCGTCGGCGTTGACGACGAGGTACTTGGGGTTGGGGTTGTCCTGCGGGATGAAGCTCCACTTCATCCCCGTGGGGAAGCCCGCGCCCCCACGGCCGCGGAGACCGGAGTCCTTGACCGCGGTGATCACGTCGTCGGGCGCCATCGACAGCGCCTTCTTCAGTGCGGAGTAGCCGCCGCGGTCCTCGTAGGACGCCAGGGTCCAGGAGCGCTCCTGGTCCCAGTTGTCGGTGAGGACGGGGGTCAGGGTGCCCATCTCGCCGGTCACTTCCCGCCCTCCTGCTGCTTGGTCTCGGACTCGGCGCGGCTGGTGTCGGCCTGCCCGACGGCCTCGGCCGCCGTGTCGGCGGTGCTGCCCGGTCGGCCGGCGGTGTCGGTGGAAGGGGCCGTCCAGTCGTTCTCGCGGGCCAGCGCGAGGCCGACCAGCGAGGCCGCCCCGGCGGAAGGACCCTCGTCGGCGAGGTCGTCGGGGAAACCGGCGAGCACCCGCTCGGCGTCGCGCCACGTGACCACGCGCGGGCCGCGGGTCGAGTGGACCTCCTTGCCCTCACGCAGGTCGTCGACGAGCTCGGTGGCCGACTGCGGAGTCATGTTGTCCATGAACTCCCAGTTGACCATCATCACCGGCGCGTAGTCGCAGGCGGCGTTGCACTCGACGTGCTCGAGGGTGATCGTGCCGTCGGCGGTGGTCTCGTCGTTGCCGACGTCGAGGTGCTCCTTGAGCCGCTCGAAGATCACGTCGCCGCCCATCACCGCGCACAGTGTGTTGGTGCACACGCCGACGTGGTAGTCGCCGACCGGGCGCCGCTTGTACATCGTGTAGAACGTCGCGACGCCGCTGACCTCGGCCGCGGTGATGCCGAGGATGTCGGCGCACGCCTCGATGCCCTCCGGCGTGATCCGGCCCTCGGCCGACTGCACGAGGTGGAGCATCGGCAGCAGGCCCGAGCGCGGCTGCGGGTAGCGGGCGGCGATCTCGCGCAGCTCGCCGTACGTCGCGTCGCCGAGCCCGCCCGTGGTGGCCTCCGCGGTCATCGGTCCACGCCTCCCATCACGGGGTCGATGCTGGCGATCGCGACGATCACGTCCGCGACCATGCCGCCCTCGGACATCACGCTCGTCGCCTGCAGGTTGGTGAAGGAGGGGTCCCGGAAGTGGGCCCGGAACGGACGCGTGCCGCCGTCGGAGACGACGTGGGCGCCGAGCTCGCCGCGCGGCGACTCGATCGGCACGTAGACCTGACCGGGGGGCACGCGGAAGCCCTCGGTCACCAGCTTGAAGTGGTGGATCAGGGCCTCCATCGACTCACCCATGATGTGGCGGATGTGGTCGAGGCTGTTGCCCAGGCCGTCGCTGCCGATGGCGAGCTGGCTGGGCCAGGCGACCTTCTTGTCGGAGACCATCACCGGCGCGCCCTCGAGCTTGGCCAGCCGGTCGGCCGCCTGCTCGACGATCCGGAGCGACTCCCACATCTCGGCCAGCCGGACGCGGAACCGGCCGTAGGAGTCGCAGGTGTCCCAGGTCTGGACGTCGAAGTCGTAGGTCTCGTAGCCGCAGTAGGGCTGCGTCTTGCGCAGGTCCCAGGGGTAGCCGGTCGAGCGCAGCACGGGTCCGGTCAGACCCAGGGCCAGGCAGCCCGCCAGGTCGAGGTGACCGACGTTCTCCAGGCGGCCCTTGAAGATCGGGTTGGCGTTGCAGAGGTCTGCGTACTCGGGAAGTCGCTTCTTCATCAGGGCGATGAAGCCGCGGATCTCGTCGAGAGCACCAGGGGGGAGGTCCTGGGCGACGCCGCCGGGACGGATGAACGCGTGGTTCATGCGCAGGCCGGTGATCAGCTCGAAGAGGTCGAGCACCAGCTCGCGCTCGCGGAACCCGATCGTCATCACGGTCAGGGCACCGATCTCCATGCCCCCGGTGGCGATGCAGACCAGGTGGGAGGAGATGCGGTTGAGCTCCATGAGCAGGACCCGCATCACCTCGGCCTTCTCCGGAACCCCGCCGTGAGCAGAGTCCTCGATGCCGAGCAGCTTCTCGACGCCGAGCACGTAGGTCATCTCGTTGAAGAACGGCGAGAGGTAGTCCATCCGGGTGCAGAACGTGACGCCCTGCGTCCAGGAGCGGTACTCCATGTTCTTCTCGATGCCGGTGTGGAGATAGCCGATGCCGCAGCGGGCCTCGGTCACCGTCTCGCCCTCGAGCTCGAGGATCAGGCGGAGGACCCCGTGGGTCGACGGGTGCTGCGGACCCATGTTGACCACGACGCGCTCCGCGACGTCGTCCTGGATGCCGGCGGTGATGTCGTCCCAGTCCTGGCCGGTGACGGTGAAGACCCGGCCCTCGGCGGTCTCGTTGCTGCCGGCGTAGATGTCCTGACTCATGAATACGACCTTCTCTGGTCGGGGGGCGGGATCGTGCCGCCCTTGTACTCGACCGGGATGCCGCCCAGCGGGTAGTCCTTGCGCTGCGGGTGGCCGGGCCAGTCGTCGGGCATGAGGATCCGGGTCAGGGCCGGGTGACCGTCGAAGACGATCCCGAACATGTCGTAGGTCTCGCGCTCGTGCCAGTCGTTGGTCGGGTAGATCGACACGATGCTGGGGACGTGAGGGTCGGCGTCGGGGACGCTCACCTCGAGCCGGATCCGGCGGTTGTGGGTCATCGACAGCAGGTGGTAGACGGCGTGGAGCTCGCGGTCGGTGTCCCCGGGGTAGTGGACACCGCTGACCCCGGAGCAGAGCTCGAAGCGGAGCGCCTCGTCGTCGCGCAGCATCTGGGCCACGAACGGTAGGTCGTGGGCCCGGACGTGGAAGGTGATCTCGCCGCGGTCGACGACAACCTTCTCGATCGCGCCGAGCAGGTCAGTCTGGCCCAGGCGGGCCTCGAGGGCGTCGGCCACCTCGTCGTACCAGCCGCCGTAGGGGCGCTGGCTGGCGCCGGGGAAGATCGTGGGCTTGGTCAGCCCGCCGTACCCGCTGGTGTCGCCGCTGCCCGAGACGCCGAACATGCCGTGGCGGACGCCCATGGTCTCGACCTGGCCGGTCTCGACCTGCTCGGGAGACGCCGGGACGTTGCTCTGCTCCTGCTCCGGGGGCGTCATCGGGTGGTCACCTCATCAGGCCCTTCATCTGGGAGGTGGGGGCGGCGGCGAGGGCGGCGGTCTCTCGCTGCTCGACGGCCTTACTGGCGTTGGCGCCGAGCGGCTTGTTCTGCACCTGGTCGTGGAGCTTGAGGATCGCGTCGATGAGCATCTCGGGCCGCGGCGGACAGCCGGGCAGGTACATGTCGACGGGAACGACGTGGTCGACGCCCTGCACGATCGCGTAGTTGTTGAACATGCCGCCGCTGCTCGCGCACACGCCCATCGCCAGCACCCACTTGGGCTCGGGCATCTGGTCGTAGATCTGGCGCAGGACCGGCGCCATCTTCTGGCTCACGCGGCCGGCCACGATCATCAGGTCGGCCTGGCGCGGGCTGGCCCGGAAGACCTCCATGCCGAAGCGGGCGAGGTCGTACTTCGGGCCGCCGGTCGTCATCATCTCGATGGCACAGCAGGCCAGTCCGAACGTGGCGGGCCAGAAGCTGGCCTTCCGCATGTAGCCGGCGACGCCCTCGACGGTGGTGAGCAGGACGCCGCTCGGCAGCTTCTCTTCGAGTCCCATAGGTGAGTCAGTCCCAGTCAAGTCCGCCGCGACGCCAGACATAGGCGTAGGCGACGAACACGGTGGCGATGAAGAGGACCATCTCGATCAGCCCGAACCCCTTGAGGGCGTCGAAGTGGACGGCCCAGGGGTAGAGGAACACGATCTCGATGTCGAACACGATGAACAGCATCGCGGTGATGAAGTACTTCACCGGGAACCGGCCACCGCCCACGGGCTGCGGGGTCGGCTCGATGCCGCACTCGTAGGAGTCGAGCTTGGCTCGGTTGTAGCGCCGCGGGCCCACGATCGCCGACATGATCACCGAGAAGATCGCGAACGCGGCCGCGATGGCCGCCAGCACGAGAACCGGCGTGTAGAGCTGCATGCAGCTAGTCCCTTCCCTTGCGCTGCTGGCTCGGCGTGATCTGGGTCACGAGATTGTGACTTTGTGAACGCCTTCACGAACCGGCCGCCGGTCAGTCTAAGACTCAGCCAGGGGTCGTGCATCTCCGGGTCCGGCCCGCGCCGGACCACCCTCATCGAGGCATCGAGCGCGGGCCGGGGGCAGGCCCCCGTCAGCGGCGTACGACGAGCCGGACCACGCCGTGCGGAGGGCCGAGCACGTCGGCGATGTGGGCCGGTCCGGGGAACGTCGTCGTGGGGATCCGGACGGTCGCGGCGAACGACGACCTCGGGCCGTGCGGGTGGACCGTCGCGATGGCACCCACGCGGTGCTTCGACCACAGGATCAGCTGGATCTTCGGGATCGTCCGGCCGGTCCCCGCGCCTCCGGCCGCACAGTCGTCGGTGTAGTCGCGACCGTGGAGGCGCAGCGTCTGGCCCGGGCGTACCGGCACGACCGCCTGCTGGCTGCCATGACCGACGACGGTCAGCGTCGGGGGTCTGCACGGCTGGGTGCTGTGGTGACTGGTCGACGGGTGGAGCCGGCACCCGGTGAGCAGCACCGCGAGGACCGCCCACACCACCGGGCCGCGTGCGCGCATCCGATGCGTCCCGACGTCTCACCTCGGATCGCGGGAGAGCCTCCCACACGCGCTCGAGGTCGGGTGAGCGCCGCGCGGATCAGACCTCCTGTCCCGCGACCTCGCCGTCGGCCAGGAAGGGGTTCATCCCGCCGGCAGGCATCGCGGAGCGGACCGGGGCCGCGAGGCGCTGGGCCGCGGCGAGCATCGCAGCACCGTCCGCGGGATCGAGATCGGCGAGGTAGGTGGCGTGACGCCTCGGTACGACGAGCAGGTGACGCAGACGCACTCCATCAGGCGGTGGCGCGGTGGAGGGCGACGATGCCACCACTGAGGTTGCGCCAGGCCGGGCGTTCCCAGCCGGCGGCTGCGATGAGCTCCGCGAGCGCCGGCTGGTCGGGCCAGGCGCGGATGGACTCGGCGAGGTAGACGTAGGCGTCGGGGCTGCTCGAGACGGCGCGGGCGAGGGGCGGGAGCGCGCGCATCAGGTACTCGACGTACACGGTGCGGAACGGCGCCCACGTCGGATGGCTGAACTCGCAGACCACGAGGCGGCCGCCGGATCGGGTCACCCGCCGCATCTCGCGCAGGCCGGCCTCGGGGTCGACGATGTTGCGCAGCCCGAAGGAGATGGTGACGGCGTCGAAGGTGTCGTCGGCGAACGGGAGCCGGGTGCCGTCGCCTGCGGTGAACGGCAGATGAGGGCGGTGCTCCTTGCCCACCCGGAGCATGCCGAGCGAGAAGTCGCACGGGACGACGGTCGCGCCTGCGTCGGCGAAGGGTTGGCTCGAGGTGCCGGTCCCGGCCGCGAGATCGAGCACGAGCTCGCCCGGCGCCGGCGCGACGGCGTCGATGACCTCAGCGCGCCAGCGACGGTCCTGCCCGAGGGAGAGGACGTCATTGGTGACGTCGTAGCGCTTCGCGACCGCGTCGAACATCGTGCGGACGTCGGTCGGCTGCTTGTCGAGATCGGCGCGGGCCACACCGAGAGGGTAGGACGCAGCACAGTGCCGGGGCTGTGCGGGTGCTGGCACGACCCGCCGGGTCGCCGGTGGAGGAGCGGGGCGGGCGCGGCACGGCAACCAAATCCCACGCTCCTGCGTCCTGAAGTTCGAGACTGGGGCGTCCTCACCGCGACCCCAGGACCCGCGTCACCGATGCGGGGCGCGGACTTCCCCGGAGGAGACAGATGAAGGTCCTCAAGGTGCTGCTGACCCTGGTGGTGGTCATCGGCCTCGTGGGCGGCGTGGCCTACGCCGCCGGACGCGGCGCGCATCCCCTCGACTCGCGGGCGGTGGCGCTGCACCGCACCGACCACGGCATCCGGGCGACCCCGACCCCTTCGCCCAGCTCCTCTTCGTCACCGACGGCTCCCTCCACGGCCCCCACCCCGGCGCCTGAGACCCGGACCCCACCGCCGAAGCCCGTGGTCATCGTCCTGGCACCGGGCGCACGGGGCACGAAGGTCCGCGACCTCCAGCAGCGCCTCCACCAGCTGGCGCGGATGCCAGAGACCACCACAGGGGTGTACGACGCGGCGACGGCCGCCGCGGTCAGGGGCTTCCAGCGCGACCGTGGGCTGGCCCGCACCGGCCGGCTGGACCGTCGTACCTGGGACCGGATCGTCGCGACGACGACCGAGCCCACGCACGACCAGATGTTCAACGTGCTGCACCCGGGGCCGGCGTTGGCCAAGCAGGGCGACCAGGGCGACGACGTCCGCGCCCTGCAGGCGCGGCTGCGGCAGATCGCGTGGTACTTCGGCGACGTGACCGGCAGCTACGACGGCCAGACCGTGACCGCGGTCAAGGGCTTCCAGGCCAAGCGCGCCATCCCGGTCACCGGTGAGGTCGACCAGCGCACCCTCGACCGGCTCGTCGCCATGACGACCACGCCCACCTCCGACGATCTGCACAACATCCTCCCGTCGCCCGGGAAGCTCGACCCGCGCTGCGCCACCGGCCGAGTGCTGTGCATCGACAAGGCCAGCCGCACGCTGCGCTGGGTGGTCGACGGCCACGTCCGGCAGACGCTCGACGCGCGGTTCGGCTCGACGTTGAACGACACCCCGACGCGCGAGGGCCTCTTCCACGTCTACCTGATGGACGCCGACCACGTGTCCAACCTCTACGGCTCGTCGATGCCCTACGCGATGTTCTTCTCCGGCGGGCAGGCGGTGCACTACTCCTCCGACTTCGCGGCGGTGGGCTACTCCGGTGCCTCGCACGGGTGCGTGAACATCCGCGACTACGACGGCGTCAGGTGGCTGTTCTCGCAGGTCCGCGTGGGCGACAAGGTCGTCGTCTACTGGTCCTGACGGCTGGATCGGTGCTTCCGTGACCCGCGCAACAGCCTGCGCCGCGGAATCAGGACGGGACAGGATCGCCCGGTACGCTTCCCCACTGTGACGACCACCGCGGCCGGTGCCGCGTCTGCCGGGCTGACGGTGCGCACCACCGAGATCAGGTCCGCGGACTCTCTGCTCTCGCTGCTCCCGCCGGAGCAGGCGGTGACCTGGCTGCGACGCGACGAGGGCCTGGTCGGCTGGGGCGTGGCCGCCGAGATCCGCACGAGGGGGACGACCCGGTTCTCCGACGCCGACAAGTGGTGGGCCGAGACCGTCGCCCGCGCCGACATCCGTGACGACGTCAACGAACCGGGGTCCGGGCTGGTCTGCTTCGGCTCCTTCGCGTTCGCCGACGAGCCCGGCGACTCGGTGCTGACGGTGCCAAAGGTCGTCGTCGGCCGCCGCGCCGGACGCACCTGGCTGACCCTCGTCGACGACGCGTCGTACGACGGCCCGACGGACGCACCGCCCGCCCCGGAGGACGTCGTCTTCGCCGACGGCGCGATGGACGGCGAGCGCTGGATGCTGGTCGTGGCCGACGCCGTACGACGGATCTCCGCCGGCGCCCTGGAGAAGGTCGTGCTGGCCCGCGACCTCATCGCCACCGCCGCCGCGGACATCGACGTCCGCTGGCCGCTGACGCGGCTCGCGCGGACCTACCCCATGTGCTGGACCTTCCACGTCGACGGGCTGTTCGGCGCGACCCCGGAGATGCTGGTCCGGCGCGAGCGCGGCCTGGTCACCTCACGGGTGCTGGCCGGGACCATCCGGCGGACCGGCGACGACGAGCGCGATCTCGCCCTCGCCGCCGCGCTGGCGCGGTCGAGCAAGGACCACGAGGAGCACGAGTACGCCGTGCGGTCGGTGGCCGATGCGCTCGAGCCGCACTGCTCCTCGATGAACGTGCCCGAGACGCCGTTCGTGCTGCACCTGCCCAACGTCATGCACCTCGCCTCCGACGTCGCCGGCGTGATCCACGACGCCGGCACGGTCTCGTCGCTCCAGCTCGCCGCGTCGCTGCACCCGTCGGCGGCGGTGGGCGGCACCCCGACCCCCGATGCGGTGCGGCTGATCGGCGAGATCGAGGGCATGGACCGCGGCCGCTACGCCGGCCCGGTCGGCTGGATGGACACCACCGGTGACGGCGAGTGGGGCATCGCGCTCCGGTCGGCCGAGGTGGCCGGCAACACCGTGCGCCTCTTCGCCGGCTGCGGCATCGTGGCCGACTCCGACCCCGAGGCAGAGCTCGCCGAGTCGCAGGCCAAGCTCGTCCCCGTCCGCGACTCGTTGGCAGCGGGCTGAAGGTGCTCGGTCGGGTCGTCGCCGTCAACCTGGCCCACGTCATCGACACCCCCGTCCCGGGTGGTGGCGAGCATCGCGACACCAAGCCGACCCGGACCGGCATCGACAAGCGGCCGGTCGAGGGTCCGGTGCGGGTCGAGCCCCTCGGGATCGTCGGTGACTCGATCCTCGACACGGCCAGCCACGGCGGGCTGGACCAGGCCGTCTACGCCTACGCTCTCGAGGACCAGCAGTGGTGGACCGAGGAGCTCGGTGACGAGCTGACCCGGCCGATCACGCCCGGCTCGTTCGGCGAGAACCTCACCGTCTCGGGGATCGCGGTCAACGACGCGCGTCCCGGCGAGCGCTGGGCGATCGGGTCGGTCGTGCTCGAGGTCGTCTACCCCCGGACTCCCTGCTCGACCTTCGCCGGCTTCATCGGGCTGCCCCGCTGGGTCAAGCGCTTCGCCCAGGCCGGGCGGCCGGGCGCCTACCTGCGGGTCGTGACCCCCGGCGAGCTCCGAGCCGGCGACGAGGTCGAGGTGTCCCCCGGGCCGCCCGGCGTACCGACAATCCAGGAGACCTTCGCCGCCTACTACCGGCGGTGAGGGGGGTCGTCGGGATCCCCGGTCAGCCGGGGATCCCTGCGCTTGTCAGGGGTTGCAGAGGCCGACAAGTGACCGGAATGCCCCGGCGGTGTGGCGGGTGGGTCTGACGAGGTCAGTCCAAGTCAGCGCCGTCGCCGAGCCGGGTGTAGCTCTGAGTCTCGGGCAGGAGCAAGCCGTAATGGCCGTCGACGATGCGCAGGCCGGCCTCGGAGTAGACGCGGTCGTGGATCGCCACGTTGCGCGGCGCGCCGACGGCCCGGGCGAAGTCGACCCCCTCGGCCGCGCGCATCCACGGCGCGCAGACCGGCACGAGCAGTACGTCGACCGGTTGCCCGGGCAGGGTCAGTGCGTCGCCCGGGTGGTAGACGGTGACGTCACCGAGGCTGAAGACGTAACCGGAGTTGTAGAAGCGCGGCAGTTGGGGGTGGATCACGGCGTGAAGCTCGCCGACGGCGACCGCGGGGATGCCGGGGTCGAAGGCCTCACCGGGCGCGACGACGGTGACCCGCTCCGCGACGTCGGGAGCGTCGTCGCGAATCTTCGCCGCGACCGCCTCGATGGTGAACACCGGCGCGTCCGTCGCCCGCAGGTGGTCGGGAAGGTAGTGGTCGGGATGCTCGTGGGTGATCACGACTGCGTCGGCGCCATCGGTGGCGCCGGCCTCGGTGAACATCCCCGGATCGACGACCACGACCTTGCCGTCGTGCTCCAACCGGACGCAGGAGTGCCCGAGCTTGGTGATCCGCATGCCCTTCACCCTAGCCACGCGGCGGTCAGGCGGTGGTGTGGTGCACGAAGCACCAGCGCCAGTCCTCGCCGCGCTCGGCCGACTCGATCACCGGGTGCTGGGTCTCGTGGAAGTGTCGCGTCGAGTGGCGACGCGGGGAGGAGTCGCAGCAGCCGACGTTGCCGCACACGAGGCACTGGCGGAGGGCGACCCACGCCGTACCTTCCTTCCGGCAGTCGCCGCACTCCGCGTCCTCGACCGTCTCGACGGCGGGCATCGACTCGAGGTGCTCGCAGGTCGCTCCGGTACGACGCCGCGCGGCCGCGGTGCGCACCTCGTCGCGGTCCTCGCGGCTGAGGTCGAGCATCGACTCCTCGACGTCGAGCATCGACAGCACCTGGGCGACGACCTCGCTCGCGACCTGGCCGGAGCTGCGGATCTCCAGCACGCGCTGGCGCTCGGCGTTGATCATCTCCAGCCGCACTCGCGAGTACAGCTCGCTCGGCGTCTCCTGGTCGGCGACGGTGCCGAGCTGCTCCCAGGCGGCGAAGTTGCGCGCCTCGATCCGCTGCTTGATGACCACGAAGACGTCGTGGGGGTCGTCGACCTCGAGCTGCTCGAGCCGCCTGAACCCGGCCTTGGACGCCTGCTGCAGCACGGTCGCGCGAGCCAGCGCGTCCTCGAGCGGGTCGGGTCCGGGCACCTGCAGCCGCCGGGCGAGCCACGGCAGCGTCAACCCCTGGAGGAACAGGGTGCCGGCCACGACGGTGAACGCGATCAGCAGCAGCACCTCGCGGTACGGCGTGTCCGGCGGGATCACGAACGCCGCGGCCAGCGTCACCACCCCGCGCATCCCGGCCCACCCGAGGAGCAAGGTGTAGGTCGCCGGGGGCCGGCGCCCGCTGTCGGGGTCGGGTCCCGGCCGGACCAGCAGGTAACGGGCGAGGAACACCCACACCAGCCGGAGCACGATCACCGCGACCAGGGTGGCGGCACAGATCGTGAGCACCCGACCGGCCGACAGACCGCTGTCGCGGACGTCCGCGATGATCCACCTCGCCTGGAGGCCGATCAGCATGAAGACGGTGTTCTCCAGGACGTAGGCGATCGTCCGCCAGTTCATCCGCTCGGCGACCCGCGACTGCGCGGTCTGGATGATCGGCGCCTTGTGCCCGAGCAGCAGGCCGGCGACGACGACGCTGACGACGCCGGACGAGTGCAGCTCCTCGGAGAGGATGTAGGTCGCGAACGGCACAACGAAGGAGATCGCGACGTCGAGGACCGGGTCGGTGACCCGACGACGCAGCCGCGCGACGACGTAGAAGACGGCGAAGCCGATCGCCGCGCCACCGATGGACGCGACCAGGAAGTCGGCGCCGACCCGCCACATCGTGACGCCGCCGACGCCGGCGGCGATCGCCGTCCGCAGGGCCACCAGGGCGGTCGCGTCGTTGAAGAGGGACTCCCCCTCGAGGATGGTCACGATCCGCCGGGGCAGCCCGATCCGGCGGGCGATCGACGTCGCCGCGACCGCGTCCGGCGGCGCCACGACGGCGCCGATGGCGAGCGCGGCCCACCAGTCGAGCTCGGGCAGCATGACGTGGACGAGCAGGCCGACACCGAGGGTCGTGAAGACCACCAGCCCGACACTGAGGAGCAGGATCGGCCTGCGGTTGGCGTTGAAGTCGACCAGCGAGGTCTGGATGGCGGCGGCGTAGAGGAGCGGCGGCAGCAGCCCGAGCAGCACGACGTCGGCGCTCAGGTGGACGGTCGGCACCCCGGGGAAGTACGACGCCGCGACGCCGACGACGATGAGCAGCAGGGGTGGCGGCCACGCTAGCCGCTCCGCGATCGCCGTCCCCGCGAGCACCGTGACCGCCAACGCGACCAGCAGGAACGCGATCTCCACGCGGCTATCTCACCACGGCCACCCACGATGGCCCCGGGATCCGGGCTCCGGGCTCCGGGCTCAGCCGCGCTCGGCGACCCACCTCATCGGATCGCCCCACCCGAGCTCGTCGTGGCCGCGGCGGGCGAGGGCGAGGACGACGACCGTCCGGCGGTACGCCGCGAACGTCACGACGTGGGCCACCATCCCGCCGTAGGTGAACACCGAGGGCTGCTCGCACAGGGCGTCGACGAACGTGTCGTCGAGCCGTCCCTGGTCGCAGACCTCGCGCACATGGGCGAGGTAGCGCGGTCCCTCGATGCCGAGGCGGCGGCGCATCGAGGTGAGCGACTCGTGGTCCTCGACGCTCCAGTCGTAGTCGCGGGTCGCCATGGCGGCGTTCCACATGCCCATCTGGCCGACCAGGCGGCTCAGGATCGAGCGGATGCTCTGGACCTCGCCCGGGTCCTCCTCGGCGATCGGCTCGTCGAGGTCGGCGTCGGCCAGGTTGCCCGCGACGCGCACCAGCTCGCCGGTCAGCCAGATGTGGTGCTCGACCATCTTCTCGAGCAGGTCGGGCCCGCGGACCTGGTCGCGTGACGGCAGCCGGATCGACCCGGGCGGCACGAAGTGCACCGCGTCTGCGTCGCCGATCTGGATGTGGCCGGGCTTCGAGCGCCACTCGCGCGGGGTCGCGTCGTAGGCCCGGGAGAAGGCACGGGTGAACGCCTCGTGCGAGGAGTAGCCCGCCTCCACCGCGATGTCGAGCAGTGGCGCCTTCGTCGTGATCATCCGGTACGCCGCGCGCTCGAGCAGGATGCGCCGGCGTAGCGTCTGCGGAGGCTCGCCGCCGACGGACTTGATCAGCCGGTCGAAGTGGAAGCGGGAGAAGTGGTGCCGGGCCGCCCACTCCTCGCCGCTCACGTCGTGGTCGTCGAGGGCCCCCGCGAGCCCGTCGACGAACTCGGCGAAGGTGTCCGCGGCCACGCTCATGCAGCCCATCGTGCACCCGGGGCGGCCGGGGGGCCTTGATCGGGCTTGCGACCCCTCGCTTGTAACGCTCCGTTATCTGCAGCGGTGCGCCCGTGCGCGGGCGCGCCAGTGCAGATAACGGGGCGTTACAGCGGGGACAGGTCAGAGGTCGGCGGCCAGGGCGCGGATCCGGGCGTCGAGCGCGCGCCGGTCGTCGCGTCGTACGACCGCCTCGACGACCTCGATGCCGCCGTTGGGTGACGCAAGCGCCTGGTCGAGCTCGCCGGCACCCGTGACCTTGAGGTACGGCGTGCGGGTGGCGGCACACAGGGCGGCGAGGTCGACGCGGTGGGGGGTGCCGAACAGCCGGTCGTACCGGTCGACGTACTGCGGCGCCCCCTGCTCGAGGGTCGCGAAGATCGAGCCGCCATCGTCGTTGGCGACCACGATCGTCACGTCGGGGCGCGGCTCGTCGGGGCCGAGCACGAGCCCGTTGCTGTCGTGGAGGAAGGTCACGTCGCCGACCAGAGCCAGAGCACGGGTCGAGTCGGGGCGGCCGAGGGCGGCACCGATCGCGGTGGACACGACGCCGTCGATGCCGGACAGCCCACGATTGGCGACGATCTTGCGGCGGGCTCCGACGCGGTAGCGCGGCACCATCAGGTCGAGGTCTCGGATCGGGTTGGAGGCACCGACGACGAGTAGCCCGCCCTCGGGGAGGGCCCGCGCGACCGCGCCGGCGACGCCGTACGGCGTGAGGCCGGGTTCGGAGGCGAGCAGGGCGTCGAGGTCGCGGCTCACCCGGGTGTCGGCACCGCGCCAACGGTCGAGCCAGGTGGTGTCCTCGCCGGGGTCGACGTCGGGAGCGGCGACCTCGTGGTCGACGGGGAAGGGGCGGCCCGGCCACACCCCGGCCGCCGGCGTCGCCCACACCTCGACGTCGTCGCGGGCCAGCAGCAGCGAGACCGGGCGGGACAGCGTGGGGTGGCCGAGGACCACCACGCGCTCCACCTCGTCGGCCAGGGAGGAGCCCAGCAGGAGCCGGTAGGTACGGATCGCGTGCGTGCCCGTGCGCGAGCCGCTGGACGGCTCGGCCAGCAACGGCCAGTGGGCGCGCTCGGCGAGCATCCGCGCCGGGGGGCCGGCGTCGTCGCCGGCCACGACGACCGTCCGCGGCCCGGCCGTGATCGGCGTCCGCTCCAGGTCGCCGCCCAGGAACGGTCCGCGCCGGCGTACGGCACCCTCCGTCGGCGCGTCCGCCCACCGGTCGGTCGGCACCAGCGGCTCGTCCAGCTGGAGGTTGAGATGGAGAGGTAGTCCGTGACGTTCGGCACCCGAGAACGGCCCGGCACCCTCCATTCCGTCACGGACTACCGCGAGGTCGTGGGTGGGGACGAGGGGGCCGAAGATGCCGACCTGGTCGGTGGTCTGGTTGGCGCCGGTGCCGCGGAGGCGCGCGGGGCGGTCGGCGGTGACCGCGACGAGCGGGACGCCGGCGTGGGCGGCCTCGAGGACCGCCGGGTGGAGGTTGGCCACGGCCGTGCCCGACGTACAGACCACCGCCGCGCGCGACCCGGTCCTGGTCAGCCCCAGGGCGAGAAAGCCGGCCGACCTCTCGTCGATCCGGGTGTGGAGCCGGACCGCGCCCGCTGCGGCCGCGTCGTACGCCGCGAAGGCGAGCGGCGCGTTGCGCGACCCCGGCGCCAGCACGATCTCCCGGACGCCGGTCTCGACGAGGCGGGCGACGACGGCGCGAGCGAGGTCGGTCGAGGAGGTCACGGCCGCCGATCCTGCCGTACGGCGTGCACCGCGGCCATCCGCTCCGCCCACCACGCGACGCGGTCGGGCTCGGCCGCGAGGTGGTCGAGCAAGGACCGATCGACCACGGGGGCCAGCACCGGCAGCATCCCGTCGACCGGGATCAGCGAGCCGCGGGTCACATCGTCGGTGAGCAGGGCCGCGGTCGCCAGCCCGCACGCGTGGTCCAGCGAGGGCAGGGCGGCCGCGAGTGCCAGCCCCGCCGCCAGCCCGACCGACGTCTCGAGCGCCGAGGAGACGACGACCGGCAGCCCGATGTCCTCGGCGATCCGCAGACAGGCCCGGACGCCGCCGAGCGGCTGCACCTTGAGCACGGCGATGTCAGCGGCCTCGAGGTCCCGCACCCGATAGGGGTCCTCGGCCCGGCGGATCGACTCGTCGGCCGCGATCGGGACGTCGACCCGGCGTCGCAGCGCCGCCAGGTCCTCGACCGACGCGCAGGGCTGCTCGGCGTACTCCAGGCCACTCGCGGCCCGGTCCAGCTCCCGCAGCGCGGCCACCGCCTCGTCGACCGACCAGGCGCCGTTGGCGTCGACCCGAATCCGGCCGCCGGGACCGAGAGCGTCGCGCACCGCCTCGACGCGGGCGAGGTCGTCGGCGAGCGGCGTACCGGGGTCGGCGACCTTCACCTTGGCCGTCGCGCAGCCGCTGCCGGCGACAACCGCGTAGGCAGTCTCGGGCGGTACGACGGGCACCGTGGCGTTGACCGGGATCGACGACCGCAGAGCAGCCGGCCAGTCCCCCGCGGCCGCCTCCTCCGCGCACCGGAGCCACGGCTCGGACTCGGCCGGGGAGTACTCGAGGAACGGGCTCCACTCGCCCCACCCCGCCTCCCCCTCGATCAGCATGCCCTCGCGCACGGTGATCCCGCGGAAGCGCGTGGTCATCGGGATCGAGAACACCCTCACGACCCCTCCTCCGCGAGCGACCGCACCGCGAGCCGGTCGACCTTGCCGTTGTCGAGCATCGGCAGCCGGTCGACCACGACCACGTCCCGCGGCGCCCAGGCCCGCGGGTGCACCTCGCCCACCCAGTCGCGGGCGGCGTCCAGCGAGAGCGCCCCCTCCACGACCGCCACCACCCGGTTGCCCCACTCGGCGTCCGGCAGCCCGACCACCTCGGCCCCGGCGACCGCCGGGTGCTCGCGCAGCCGCGCGGCCACCGCTGCCGCCGGGACGTTGACGCCGCCGCTGACCACCATGTCGTCGACCCGGCCCAGAACCCGGAGCCGGCCGTCCTCGTCGAGCCGACCGGCGTCCGAGGTCACGAACCACCCGTCCACCAGCACCTCGTCGGTCGCCGCCGGGTCGTCGACGTAGCCGTCGAACAGCACCGGCCCGCCCACCCTGATCCGGCCGTCCGCAGCCAGGGCGAGACCGACGCCGTCGAGCGGCAGACCGTCGTACACACAGCCGCCGCAGGTCTCCGCCATGCCGTACGTCGCGACCAGGCGCACTCCCGCCCCCGCGGCCCGGGTGCGGAGAGCAGGGTCGACCGGTCCGCCGCCGACCAGCACCGTGTCGAACGACGCCAGCGCGGCGACGTCCGCGGGCGAGTCCAGCCAGCGGTGCAGCTGGGTCGGTACGACGGACACGAAGCCGCCCTCGACCGGCGCCTCCGACGGAGCACGGTCGCCGAGCACGAGCGGCAGGTGCCCGGCCAGGAGCGACCGGACCACGACGTTGAGCCCGGCGACGTACGACGACGGGAGCGTGAGCAGCCACGGCCCGGACCCGCCGACGCGGGCCGCCGACGCAGTGGCCGACGCGAGCACGGCCTCGCGCGACAGGGCGACCAGCTTGGGGTGCCCCGACGAGCCCGAGGTCGCGACGGCGACCGGGCCGGGCGAGTCGGCTGCGAGCCACGCCTCGACCGCCTCGACGTCGCGGAGGACGTCGCCGGTGAGTCGCAGCAAACCCATGCGACGAACGCTAGTGGTGCTGGTTCAATCGCCCGCATGCCCACTCGGATGCCCACTCGGGTGCAGCGGCTTCTTCCCGACGACCCCATCGCACGTCGGCTCTCGCTGCAGTCGATCCTCTACGCGCTCGGCGACGGCGTCTTCACCACCGGCAACGCCGTCTACTTCACCCAGATCGTCGGCCTCAGCGCCGCCCAGGTGGGCCTCGGGCTGTCGGTCACCGGCGTCGTGGCCCTCGTGCTGTCGGTGCCGATGGGCCGGCTGTCCGACCGGTACGGCGCGCGGCGGATGTGGGCGGTCGGAGCGGGGTTGGAGGCGCTGCTCTACCTCAGCTACCCGGTGGTCCGCGGCTTCCCGGAGTTCGTCGCGCTCCTGACCGCCTTCACGCTGGTCAGCACCTTCAGCGGCGCGGGCCGGGGCGCCTACATGATCGCGATCTTCCCGCGCGAGCAGCGCGTGCGATACCAGGCGTACCTACGAGCGACCCTCAACATCGGCTTCACCCTCGGCGCACTGGCCAGCGGTCTCGCCCTGGCCAGCGACAACCACGCCGTGATCCGGATGCTGCCCGTCGTCACGGCACTGGTGCTCGGCCTGAACGCCCTGCTGATCTCCCGGCTCCCCGAGCCGGGGCTCCACCCCGACCAGCCGGCCGCCGTCGTCGTCGAGCATCCGGCGGCCACGTCGCCGAAGGCCACGCGCAACCGCGGCTTCGTGCTCTCCTCGTTCTTCAGTGGAGTCGCCGGCACCCACTGGATCCTGCTGACGGTCGTGATCCCGCTCTGGTTGGTCGAGCGCACCGACGCCCCCCACTGGACGCTCGCCTGGCTGTTCGCCACCAACACGGTGCTCTGCGTGCTGTTCCAGGTGCCGGCAGCCCGGGGCATGAACACCGTCCCCGGCGCCCTGCGCGGTGTCCGTCTCGCCGCGGCGTTCATGGTCTGCTCGTGCGCCATCGTGGCCAGCACCGGCGACACCATCGGCTGGGTCTCGATCGTGCTGCTGCTGGTCGGCCACATGACGGTGACCGGCGCCGAGCTGTTCGACTCCGCGGCCAGCTGGGGCTTCCTCAGCGAGCTGTCCGACCCGACCCGGCGCGGGGAGTACCAGGGCGTCTGGGGCATGGGCGCGCGGATCACCAACATCCTCGGTCCGGCGACGTACACCTGGCTGGCCCTCGACCACGGCGCCGTCGGCTGGGCCGTCATCGCCGCCACGATCCTGGTCGCCAGCGCGCTGCTGCACCCCTCGGCACGCGCCGCCGAACGCTTCTTGGCGGCCCGCGCGCTCGACCCGAGCGTCGCGACTGCTTGAATCCGGCCATGGCCTCCGCCTCCGAATGGCTCCACGGCGCCCGCCCACGCACCCTGCCCGCTGCCGTCTCGCCGGTCCTCGCCGGCACCGGTGTCGCCGTGTACGACGACGCAGCGGTGTGGTGGAAGGCCTTCCTCGCCCTCGTGGTCGCCCTCGCCCTCCAGGTCGGCGTCAACTACGCCAACGACTACTCAGACGGGGTCCGCGGCACCGACGCCGAACGGGTCGGGCCGATGCGCCTGGTCGGATCGGGGGCCGCGACCCCGGCCGCGGTCAAGGCCGCCGCGTTCCTCTCGTTCGGGGTCGCCGCGGCGGCGGGACTGGTGCTGGCGGCAACCACCGCGTGGTGGCTGGTGGTGGTCGGGCTGCTCTGCGTGCTGGCCGCGTGGTTCTACACCGGCGGCTCGAAGCCCTACGGCTACCTCGGTCTCGGCGAGGTGATGGTGTTCTGCTTCTTCGGCCTGGTGGCCGTGATCGGCACGACGTACGTCCAGACCGAGACCTGGCGCCTGCCCTCGCTGTTCGCCGCGATCGGGATCGGCGCGATCGCCTGCGCGATCCTGGTGGCCAACAACCTCCGCGACATCCCGACCGACGGCGAGCACGGCAAGCTCACGCTCGCGGTCCGGCTCGGCGACCGTCGTACCCGGGCGTTCTACGTGCTCCTGCTCGACCTCGCGGTGCTCGCCGCCATCGCGGTCGCGGTCACCACCACCTGGTGGGCGCTGCTGGCCCTGGGGTTCGCCCTCCCGGGCGCCCGGGCCGGCCGCGCCGTCGCGACCGGGGCCGCCGGCCCGGCGCTGATCCCGGTCCTCCAGCTCACCGGCGTCGCTGAGCTGGTCTACGGCGCGGGGCTGCTCCTCGGGCTGGCCGTCGGCCGCTGAGGAGGCGGCCCCGGAGCCCGGAGCCCCCACTAACCGGCATACAGACCGCACCCGGGCCGACCCCAGAACTCCGGTTTGTATGCCAGTTGGTTGTCAGCGCCCCGACGACTGGGTGGCCCCGGGCTAGGCTCGCACTATGTTCTGGCTCATCCTGCTCGTCGTCGTGGCCGCCGGGTTCGTGCTGTGGAAGTTCCGGGTGAAGATCCTGGCCAAGGTGCTCGGCCAGTCCGAGTCCCGCGTCGACCGGCAGCTCAACCGGAGGAAATAGGCGATGCCCCAGGCATCGTCGGCGGGTCTCGACTCGCCCCCTACCGCTTCGCGGGCTCAGCCGTAGGCTCGCTCGGCCTTGTTTCGCGACGC
Source organism: uncultured Actinomycetota bacterium (assembly GCA_963820015.1). Lineage (GTDB taxonomy): Bacteria > Actinomycetota > Actinomycetes > Propionibacteriales > Nocardioidaceae > Nocardioides. The sequence continues at coordinate 72,441 of CAWFYO010000016.1, forward strand.
CGCGCCCTCGGGCCCCGCGCACGGCTGCTCGGTCTCAGTCGACGTCTTCCTTGGCCTTCAGCTCCTCGAACTTCGAGGTGGCCCGGCGGGCCCGCTCGTCGACGTGCTGGGCGAGGGCGGTGCGTTGCCGGCCGAGGAGGAAGTACGACGCGATGCCGCTGACCACGAGCGCGATGACGAGCACCCACATGATCGGCGCCGTCCCGGCGACGGCGAGCCAGATCCCGAACACCACGGCCGCCGCGGCCACGAAGAACAGCAGCCGCAGGCCGGTGTAGATCCAGAACTGCTTCACGCGGACAGGGTAGTCAGCACGCCGCAGGCACCCGAATCGTGAGTCACGCCCCGCGGTGACCACCGGACACCTACTCTTGGTCGTGTGTGGAGGTTCGTCTTGCTGCTCATCGTCGTGGCGGTCGCCTCCTACTACGCCGCGCGCTTCCTGCTCGAGGGCTTCCCGCGGCGGCGGCCACCTCGTGACGAGGAGTTCGTCCGGCCGCTCGGTCCCGACGACGACGACGAGTTCCTGGCCCAGCTGTCGCGGCGCGACAAGCCCGACGACCCGGCCTGAGCCCCACCGAGGCGACCGAGGTCAGCGCACCCGCAGCTCGAGCGCCGGCGCGCCGTTGGCGTAGGAGTGCTGGCTGGTGGTCGAGAAGTAGTTGATCCCGATGAAGTTGAACCACAGGCTCGCCACGCCCACCAGCGCCAGGATCGCGGCGTTGCGCCCCCGCCAGCCGGCGGTCGCGCGGGCGTGCAGGTAGGCGGCGTAGATCACCCAGGTGATGAAGGCGCACACCTCCTTGGGGTCCCAGTTCCAGTACGACGACCAGGCCTGGTGTGCCCAGATCGGCCCGCTGATCAGGACGGCGAAGGTCCAGACCGGGAACGCGAAGGCGTTGATCCGGTAGGAGACCCGGTCGAGCGTCGCCGGGGCGGGCAGCCGCGCGACGTACCCCCGGTCGGAGGTGGTGCCTCGCTTCTCCGCGCGCGCCTTGACCAGGTAGAGCGCCGAGGTGATGCCGCCGAGGGTGAACGCGCCCGTGGCGACGATCGCCGACAGCACGTGGATCACCAGCCACGGCGACAGCAGCGCCTCGGTGAGCGGCGCGATCGGGTCGTAGAGCCAGAGCACGGCCACCATCAGCAGTACGAGCTCGAGGGCGGTGACGATCGGGCCCATCCAGTCGAGCCCGAAGCGGCGCCGGAGGAGCAGGTAGCCGAGCGCGACCACGAACGACCCCGTGATCGTGAACTCGTACATGTTGCCCCAGGGCACCCGGTTGGGGTCGGCGGCCATCCCACGGCCGACCAGGCCCACGAAGTGGGCGGCGACCGCGAACCAGGTGATCATCAGGGCGAGCCGCCCGAACATCTCGATGCGGTACGACGCGCCCTCGCCGCTCGCGGGGGGCGCGGCCGCGGCCTGGTCGGCCGCGGGAGCAGAGCCCACCGAGCCCGCCGCCACGGTCACCGGCTTCGCAGCCCGCACCGGCACCGTGCGCAGGGCGCTCCACTCGACCAGGTGCGCCAGCAGGGCGAGGAAGTAGAAGACGCCGGCGGTGGCGATGGCGTAGTTGCTCAGGTGCTCCCACTGGAGATCCGTCATGCGGGCTCCTCCTGCTTCTCGATGACGCCGGGCTGGAGTGCGTCCACCACCGACGAGAGTACGGGGGCCAGGTCACCGCCGCCGGAGCGGTCCAGTGCGGCGACCTCGACCAGGGTCGTGCCGTCCTGGCGGCGCGCGCGCACCCAGACCCGCCGCGGCCTGATGAACAGCGACCCGAGCAGCCCGACCAGCGCCAGCACGACGCCGAGCAGGGTGAGCCAGACGTCGGGGGTGCGGCTGAGCTGGAGGCGGGTCCAGTGCTTGACGCCGGTGAACGTCACCGACCCCGCGCCGTCGGGCAGCTGGATGGTCTGTCCGGGCTGGAGGTCGACGCGGAACATCTTCCCGTCGGGCTTGTTCAGCCGCTGCATGTGCGCCTTGTCGAGCTCGTAGACCGACTGCGGCACGCCGGAGTCGAGGCCGAGGTCGCCGACGTAGGCGAGCATCGAGATGGTCGGGTTGCGGTCGTCGCCCATGACGTTGATCGGGTCGCCGTTGACCAGTGCGTAGGTCGGGTAGAAGAGGCCTTCGAGGCCGATGTCCCGGCCCGGCTTGCGCCCCGGCGCCTTGACCACGCCGAAGGACTGGAAGTTGGAGCTCTCGGGCAGGAACACCGTCGGACCGTCGTAGATGACGTGACCCTGGGCGTCGCGGACGACGATCACCGGTGCGTAGCCGTGGCCGATCAGGAAGACCTGGGTGCCGCCGATGGTGAGCGGGTGGTTGACCCGGAGGTCGTAGTGCTGCTGGGGCGCGCCCGGGGAGGTCTGGTAGGTCAGCGGGGCCTGGAAGCCACGTGCCATGCCCTGCCGCGGGCCGCTGTCGATCCAGTCGACGTGGAAGGACTGGACCGTGAAGTGGAACGGCTCCATCTTGTCGGCGTTGAAGAGCGAGCCGGGCGCGAAGTCGTCGTACTGCGTGAGGGTGTTGGTGAACCCGTTGCCCACGACCAGGATCACGCCGCCCTTGTAGCCGAACAGGCTGCCGATGCCGAAGCCCACCAGCACGATCAGCACCGAGAGATGGAAGACCAGGTTGCCCGCCTCGCGGAGCTGACCGCGCTCGGCCGAGATCCAGCCGTCTCCGGTCGCCACGCGATGGCGGCGGGAGAAGTGGCGCCCGGCCCGCTCGAGCACGACTGCCGGCTCCTCGTCGGTCGTGTACGACGCGTGGTCCGGCAGGCGGGTCAGGTTGCGCGGCGCGGGGGGCGGCGGCTTGCGGTAGCCGCGCCAGTAGACGAACAGCCGCGGCACGATGCAGCCGACCAGCGACACCATCAGCAGCAGGTAGATCGCTGCGAACCACGGCGAGTGGTAGACGCCGAACAGCCCGAGCCGCTGGTAGATCGGGGTCAGGTGGGGGTGGGCCGCCTGCCAGTCCTGGGTCTTGAGGGCGTCGACCCCGGTCTGCGGGATCACCGAGCCGGGGATCGCGCCGAGGGCGAGGAGCAGCAGCAGGATCAGAGCGGTGCGCATGGAGGTCAGCTGCCGCCAGGCCCAACGGAGGAGCTCGCGGGCGGACAGCTCACCGGACCGGCGGTCGTCGTCCCGGTCGCCGCTGGGCTTCCAGGTGGCGGACTCCTCGGGCGGCTCGGGCCGGACGTCGCTCGTGGGCTGGGTCACGCGGGTCCCCTCATACCGCCACCGTCGACTGGCTGACGAGGTGGAGCTGCAGCCAGGTGACGGCCTGGTCCCACCAGCCCGTGACCAGCGCCAGGCCGACCAGCACCAGCATCACGCCGCCGACGCGGGTCACCCACTGCTGGTGGCGGCGGACGAACGCGAAGGCCCCGAGCGCTCGCCGGTAGGCCAGGGCGGCCGCGATGAACGGGAGCCCGAGCCCGATGCAGTAGACGGCGGAGAGCAGGGCGCCACGTCCGGCGGTGGCCTCGTTCAGCGAGAGGTTGGTGATGGCGGCCAGGGTGGGTCCGATGCAGGGGGTCCAGCCGACACCGAACAGGAAGCCGAGCAGCGGCGCTGCCGCCAGGCCCACCGCCGGCACCTTGTGGATGCGGAAGTCGCGCTGGAAGAACGGCACCAGGCCCATGAAGGCGAGCCCGAGCAGGATCGTGAGCGCTCCGAGGACGATCTCGAGCTGGCTGCGCCACTGCACCAGCCAGCTGCCGACCGACCCGGACACCCACCCCAGAAGCACGTAGACGGTGGTGAACCCGAGCACGAACAGCAACGCACCGGCGAGCATCCGCCCACGGCCTGCGTTCTCCAGGTCGGCGCCCGACAAGCCGGTGGCGTAGGAGAGGTAGCCCGGCAGGAGCGGGATCACGCACGGGGAGAAGAAGGAGACGAGCCCCGCGACGAGCGCGACCGGGATCGCCAGCACCAGCGATCCGGAGGCCGCCTGGTGCTGGAACCACTCACCCATTGCGGAGCACGTCCCGCACGAGCTCGGTCAGGGTCAGGCTGGACGGCACCGGACCGTTGATGTCGACCGCCGGCCGGCCCTGGGCGTCGAGCACCACGGTGGCGGGCACGGAGTTGGGAAGCAGCACACCGGGGAAGGCGAGCAGCGCCTCGCCGCCCGGCGAGAAGAACGACGGCCAGGTGACGCCGTACCGGGCGTTGTAGGACTTGGCCTGCGCCGTGCCGCCGTCGCGGCTGTCGATGCCGACGAAGTTGACCCGGTCGCCGAGCTTCTTCTGCGCCGCGACGAGGTCGGGCGTCTCCTTGTGGCAGGAGGCGCACCAAGAGCCCCAGACGGTGACCACGGTCGGCTTGCCGCGCAGCGAGGCCAGGGAGAGGTCACGACCGTCGAGGTCCTTGCCGGTGAGCGTCACCGGTTCGGTCCGGTCGGCGACCGGGATCTGGCGGATCGTGCCGTCACCGGTGACGTAGCCCTTGTCGCCGGTGCCCTGCAGGGACGAGCAACCGGTGACGGCAGCCGCGGGCAGCAGCACGAGGGCTGCCGCCGCGAGCAGGTGGGTCAGTCGACGCATGGGTCCAGGGCTTTCAGGGTCGGCGGGCCTCGGGGGCGTCGCCGGCCGAGAACGGCGCCTTGCGGTCGCGGACCGGGATCAGGTCTCCGGCCGGCTCGGAGTAGCGCACCGAGGTCAGCGCGTCGCCCTCGAACCGCAACGAGGTGAGCGAGCAGAGCGTGCACTGCCGCTTGCGCGGGTCGTGCAGGAACGACCGCTTCTCCAGCGCCAGCCGGGTGATCCAGATCGGCAGCTGGTGGGAGACGATCACGGCCTCGTGTCCGCGTGCGGCGTCGCGGGCGTCGTACACCGCGGCCAGCATGCGGGGCACGACCTCCTTGTAGGGCTCGCCCCAGGACGGCCGGATCGGGTTCCAGAGGTGGATCCAGGCCGACGGCTTGCGCAGGGCGTTGTCGCCGTGGCCGAAGCGCTTGCCCTCGAACACGTTGGCCGACTCGATGACCCGCGGGTCGAGCACGGGGTTCAGCCCGCGCGCCGCCGCCAGCGGAGCCGCGGTCTCCTGAGCGCGCTCGAGCGGGGAGGAGCGGAGGTGGACGATGTCGCGGTCGCCGATGACCTCGGCCACCTGCTCGGCCATCTTCTTCCCGAGGTCGGAGAGGTGGTAGCCGTCGCGGCGGCCGTACAGCACGCCCTCCGGGTTGTGCACCTCACCGTGCCGCAGCAGGTGGACGGTCGTGTGGTCAACCACGGGGGTCCTCTCCATCAGTCGCAGGGTCAGTCGCAGGGTCAGTCGCAGGGTCAGCCGCGCGCGCGGCCGCCCGCGCGGCGTGGGGCAGAGCGTCGAGCACCTGGTCGACGGCGCGCTCGTCGTGGGCAGCCGAGACGAACCAGGTCTCGTAGGCCGACGGCGGGAGGTAGACCCCGCGGTCGAGCATCGCGTGGAAGAACGCTGCGAAGGCCGCGGTGTCCTGCCGCTGGGCGTCGTCGAAGTCGCGAACGGGTGCGTCGGCGAAGAAGACCGAGAACATCGTGCCCGCCGACTGCACGGTGTGGGCGACGCCGGCATCGGACAGGGCCTTGGTCGTCGCCTCCTTGATCACGTCGCCGACCCGGGTGAGGTGGGCATAGACGTCGTCGGTGGCCAGGCGCAGGGTGGCCAGGCCGGCGGTGGTGGCGATCGGGTTACCCGACAGGGTGCCGGCCTGGTAGACCGGACCTTCGGGCGAGAGCATCGACATCACGTCGGCGCGGCCGCCGAACGCCGCCGCCGGGAAGCCGCCGCCCATCACCTTGCCGAAGGTCATCAGGTCGGGCACCCACCCCTCGAGCGCACCGTCGAGCCCCCACTGGCCCTGGCGCGAGGCCCGGAAGCCGGTCATCACCTCGTCGCTGACGAACAGCGCGCCGTGGCGGGCGCAGACGGCGGCCAGGAACTGGTTGAAGCCCGGGTCCGGCGGGACGACACCCATGTTGCCGGCAGCAGCCTCGGTGATCAGGCAGGCGATGCGGTCTCCCTCGGCGGCGAAGAGCGACTCGACCGCAGCACGGTCGTTGTAGGGCAGGACCCGGGTCAGAGCGGTGGCCGTCTCGGGGACGCCGGGGGTGCCGGGCACCGCGAGTGTGGTCAGCCCCGACCCGGCCGAGGCCAGGAGCGCGTCGACGTGACCGTGGTAGCAGCCGGCGAACTTCACGACGACGTCGCGGCGGGTGAAGCCGCGGGCCAGCCGGATCGCCGACATGGTGGCCTCGGTGCCGGAGGAGACGAACCGGACCCGCTCGACCGGCGTCCGGTCCACCATCGCCTCGGCGAGGTCGACCTCGGCCTCCGTCGGCGCGCCGTACGACGTGCCACGGCGCAGGGCGTCGGAGACGGCGGCCATCACCTCGGGGTGGGCGTGGCCGAGCAGCATCGGTCCCCACGAGCCCACGAGGTCGACGTAGTCCTGCCCGTCGACATCGGTCAGCCACGCTCCGCGGGCGGAGCGGATGAAGCGCGGGGTGCCGCCGACCGCCTGGAAGGCACGCACCGGGGAGTTCACGCCGCCCGGCGTCACCGCAGTGGCGCGCGCGAACAGGGCCTCGGACCGGACGTGACTCACCGGCCCATTGTGGCCGAGGGGTCCAACCACTCGGCAATCGCCGTCCACGCCGGCGTAACTCGCCCGCGAGGCGCTCGTTTAGCGGGTGACAGGGAGGGAAGCCTGTTCGTCGGAGCCTTGGCCTGCGAGGGTGGTGCGTGTGCCACCGTCGACGGCGCCGGTGGTCTCGGGACGGCCACCTCCGAAGGCCGCACGAGGAGGAGGCTCGATGGCCACGCTGGGTCGGTCACAGCGGGTCGCTGCGCTCGTGCCGCTCGCCGTGCTCTCGCTGGCCTGGACCGCCGCCGTCGCCACCTCCGGCTCGGGCACCGCCGCCGACGACGGCCACGCCCTGCCCGACGGCACCCGGGTGCCCGCCGAGGCCGTGCAGCCCCCCGCCAGCCTGACCGCGCCGAGCGGCCTGACCCCCGGCGTCCGCGGCGACGCCCACCGCGTCGTCTCCACCGCGTCCGCCAGCGGCATCCCGGCGGTCGCACTCGCGGCCTACCAGCGCGCCGCCACCGTGATCGACGCCGCCGACGCCTCGTGCCACCTGCCGTGGCAGCTGGTGGCGGCGATCGGTCGCGTGGAGTCCGACCACGGCCGCAGCGACGGCAACGTCCTCACCGACCGCGGGGTGGCGCAGCCGGGCATCTTCGGCCCGGTGCTGGACGGCAGGCACGGCACGACGCGGATCACCGACACCGATGCGGGGCGCTACGACGGCGACACCCGCTACGACCGCGCCGTCGGGCCGATGCAGTTCATCCCGTCGACCTGGGCGATCGTCGGGGTCGACGCGGACAACGACGGGCGCCGTGACCCCCAGGACATCTACGACGCCTCGCTCGCCTCGGCGGTCTACCTCTGCTCCGGCACCGACGACCTGTCGACCGACGCCGGCCAGCAGGCCTCCGTGTACCGCTACAACCACAGCCGACGCTACGTCGCGCTGGTGCTCGCCATCGAGCACGCCTACCTGGCCGGCGACTTCACCTCCGTGCCCAACGGCACGACCACCACAGGGTTCACCTTCGGCGTGCCGCCACGCGGGACCGCGGCGCACCACCCGGGGCACAGCGGTCACCACGGCCGTCACCAGCACAGCGGCCCGACGACCCCGGGCGATTCGCCGACCTCGGGTCCGACCGCCGGTGCCAGCCACGGGCCGACCGGTGGACCCACCGGCTCCACCTCCGGCCCGAGCGCCGGCCCGAGCGCCGGGCCCACCGGCGGCCTGCCGACCCTGTTGCCCACCTCGCTGCCGACGAGCCTCCCGACCAGCATCCTCTCCGGCGTGCTGACCAAGGCGCAGGCCATCGCGCAGTGCCTGGCCGAGGGATTGATCGACAACCCGCTCGACCCGAACGACGCCTTCGACCAGTGCGTCTACGACCTCACCCACTGAGGGTGGGCTCGTGGTGTTCTGGCAGGAGTGACTCAGCGGCGGAGCAGGCGGGCGGCCTCGGCCGCCCAGTAGGTCAGCACCACGTCGGCACCCGCTCGGCGGATCGAGGTCAGGATCTCCAGGATCGTCTGCTCGCGCTTGATCCAGCCCTGGGCCGCGGCGGCCTCGACCATGGAGTACTCGCCGGACACGTTGTAGGCCGCGACCGGCACGTCGACGGCGTCGCGCACCCGGCGCAGGACGTCGAGGTAGCCCAGGGCGGGCTTGACCATCACGATGTCGGCGCCTTCGGCGACGTCGAGCAGCGCCTCACGGACGCCTTCGCGGGCGTTGGCGGGATCCTGTTGGTAGGTACGTCGGTCGCCCTGCAGCGAGGAGTCGACGGCCTCGCGGAACGGTCCGAAGAAGGCCGAGGCGTACTTGGCGGAGTAGGCCAGGATCGCGACGTCGGTGTGGGCGGCGGCGTCGAGGCCCTCGCGGACGGCGCGTACCTGGCCGTCCATCATCCCACTGGGTCCGACCATGTCGACGCCCGCGTCGGCCTGCGCCAACGCCATCGCGACGTAGGCCTCGAGGGTGCTGTCGTTGTCGACTCGCCCGTCGGGCGTGAGCACTCCGCAGTGGCCGTGGTCGGTGAACTCGTCGAGGCACAGGTCGCTCATCACGGTGAGCACGTCACCGACCTCGGCGACCACGTCGGTGATGGCGAGGTTGAGCACTCCGGAGGGGTCGATCGCACCCGAGCCGACGGCGTCCTTGGACTCGGGGATGCCGAACAGCATGACGCCGCCCAGCCCCAGCTCGGCCGCCTCGTGGGCCGCTTTCAGCAGCGAGTCGCGGGTGTGCTGGACGACGCCCGGCATGGACGCGATCGGCTTCGGCGCGGTCGCACCCTCGCGGACGAACAGCGGCAGCACGAGCTGAGCAGGCGTGACGGTCGTCTCGGCGACCATCGACCTGAGGCCTTGGGTCGTGCGGAGGCGACGCGGTCGCACCGTGGGGCGGTGGACTGCGGCCGGGGTCGTGGGTTCGGTCACTGGGCTTCGAGACGGCCGCGGAGCGACCTCCTCAACCTCCTTACTGCGTGCGGACCTTCTTGCGGCTCGAGGGCTTGCGCTCCGACGGCTTGGTCACCGGCTGCCCGGCCTCGACCATCGCCGCCCGACGGGCCGCACCGAAGTCGGCCAGCGCGTCGACCAGCTCGTCGACGTCGGGTCGCGACGCGAGGACGTCGACCCGCAGGCCGTGCTCCTCGGCGGTCTTGGCCGTCTGCGGACCGATCACTGCGATCACCGTCGACGGGTGCGGCTTGCCGGCGATGCCGACCAGGTTGCGCACCGTCGAGGACGAGGTGAACACGACCGCGTCGAACTTGCCGGTCTTGATCGCGTCGCGGACCGGCGCCGGCGGCGGGGCGGCCCGCACGGTGCGGTAGGCCGTCACGTCGTCGCACTCCCAGCCCAGGTCGATCAGCCCGGCGACGAGGTTCTCGGTGGCGATGTCGGCCCGCGGCAGGAACACCCGGTTGATCGGGTCGAGGAGCTCGTCGTACTCGGGCCAGTCCTCGAGGAGGCCGGCCGCCGACTGCTCGCCGCTCGGCACCAGGTCAGCGCGCAGGCCCCAGTCGGCGATCGCGGCCGCGGTCTTGTCACCGACGGCAGCGATCTTCAGGCCGGAGAACGCGCGGGCGTCGAGGCCGTACTCCTCGAACTTCTCCCGCACCGCCTTCACTGCGTTGACGCTGGTGAACGCGATCCACTCGTAGCGGCCCTCGACCAGGCCGCGGACGGCCTTGTCCATCTGCAGCGGGTTGCGAGGGGGCTCGACCGAGATGGTCGGCACCTCCTCGGGCACGCCGCCGTAGCCGCGGAGTCGGGTGGACACCGATCCGGCCTGCTCCTTGGTGCGGGGCACCAGGATCCGCCAGCCGAACAGCGGCTTGGTCTCGAACCACGAGAGCACCTCGCGCTGGTCGACGACGTCACCGATCACGGTGACGGCCGGCGGCGCGATGCGAGCGGCGCGGGCGTCGGCGCCGATGTGCTGCAGGGTCGAGGTGACGGTGCGCTGCTCGGTGGTGGTCCCGGTGCAGGTCATCGCGACCGGCGTCTCGGGACCGCGGCCGGCGGCCACCAGGGCCTGGGCGATCTCGGCGATCGACCCGACCGCCGAGAGCAGGACGAGGGTCTGGGTGCCGGCGTAGCGGCTCCAGTCGACCTTGTCGCCGGCGGTCACGACGGTGACCTCGCGGTGGTTCTTGGTGGTCAGCGGGATGCCGGCGTACGCCGGGACCGCGCCTACCGACGACACGCCGGGCACGATCTCGAACCCGATGCCGGCCTTGGCGCACGCCGCAGCCTCCTCGGGGCCGGACGCGTAGGCGAACGGGTCACCGATCATCAGGCGCACCACCCGCACCCCGCGCTTGGCGTGGCGGACGACCACCTTGGCCCGCGCGGCGTGGGTCAGCGGCTGGCCGTCCTCGCCGAACCCGCCGTCGACCAGCTCGGGACCGCCCTCCCCGTGACCCGTGCCCTGGGCCACGCCGCGTAGGGCGTAGACCAGACTCACGTGGTCGGGACTCTCGGTCACGACCACGTCGGCCGCCCGGATCAGGTCGGTGGCACGCACCGTCAGCAGTCCGGGGTCACCCGGCCCGCTGCCGACGAACGCCACCCACCCGCGGGGCGGGGCGGAGGTGTGGTTGGACATGGCTCGCGTCATGCGTCTTGCCTTTCGCAGTCGGTCACCGGCTGCTCGTGCGGTGCCTCCATCAGCTGGTCCGCCCCATCCGCGAGCATGTCGCTCGCGAGGCGGGTGCCGACACCTTCGGCGTCGGCCGGGTCGCCGGTGGCGGACATCCGGACCGCCAGCGTCCCGTCGGGTGAGAGCGCTACCGCTCGCACCCAGAGCTCTTCTCCGTCGTCACCCTCGACGACCTCTGCCAGCACCCCGATCGGTGCAGTGCAGCCGCCTTCGAGGGTGGCCAGCACGGCTCGCTCGGCGGTGACGGCCGCACGGGTGTGCGGGTCGTCGAGCACGGCGACCTCTCCCGTGAGGTCGTCGTCGGCACAGGTCTCCACCGCCAGCGCACCCTGCCCAGGAGCGGGCAGCATCTGCAGGGGGTCGAGCACCTCGGTTGCCTCGTCGAGCCGGTCGATCCGGGCCAGTCCCGCGCGGGCGAGCACGACGGCGTCGTAGTCCCCCTCACGGACCTTGCGGATCCTGGTGTCCACATTGCCCCTGATGTCGGCGATCTCCAAACCGAGGCCGAGGGCGTGGAGCTGGGCGGCGCGACGGGGTGCGCCGGTGCCGACCCGGCTGCCCACCGGCAGCTCGCCGAGGGTCAGTCCGTCGCGGGCGACGACGACGTCGCGCGGGTCCTCACGCTCGGGTACGGCGGCCAGCGCGATGCCGTCGGCCGGCTGGGTCGGCAGGTCCTTCAGGGAGTGGACGGCGACGTCGATGCGGCCGTCGAGCAGGGCTTCGCGCAAGGCGCTGACGAAGACGCCGGTGCCACCGAGCTGGGCCAGCGGGCGGGTGCTCACGTCGCCGTCGGTGGTCACCTCGACCAGCTCGACGTCGCGACCGAGCGCGCGGTGCAGGCGGTCGGCGACCCACTGTGACTGGGTGGTGGCCAGCAGCGAGGCGCGCGTCCCGAGACGGATCGCGGTCATGACGGCTCACCACTCGCCGGGTCGGGCTCGGGGACCACCGGACGGGTCATCGCGTCGACGGCCTCGGGGTCGAGGGCGAACAGCTCGGCGAGCGCGGCGGCGTAGGAGACGGCGTCGCGGTCACCGAGCTCCTTGGCCCGGATGGTGGGCTGGTGGACGAGCTTGTCGGTGACACGGCGCAGGGAGGTCAGCAGCTCCGCGCGGGTCGACTCGTCGAGGCCGGGGAGCCGGTGCTCGAGGCGGGCCATCTCCGACTCCACGACGCTGGTGGCCATGCTGCGCAGGGCCACGACCGCGGGCGTCATGCTCGCCTGGCGGCGCGCCGACACGAAGGCCTCGACCTCGGTGGTCACGATGCTGCGCACCGCCTCGACCTCGGCGCCCGCCTCGGAGTCGCGCAGATCACCGGCGAGATCGGCGAGGGTCACCAGGGTCACGCCCGGGAGGTCGCTGACGGTCGGGTCGATGTCGTGGGGCAGGGCCAGGTCGACCAGCGCCAATGGCCGGTCGGCCGCGGCGACGGTCTCGCGGCTGAGCAGGAGCCCGGTCGCTCCGGCGCAGGCGACGACCACGTCGGCCTCGGCCACCTCGGCGGCGAGGTCGGTCAGCGGCGCCCAGCGCGCGTCGTACTCCCCGGCCAGGCGGAGCCCCCGCTCGCGGCTGCGGTTGACCACGACCACCTCGCCGGCGTCACGGCGTACGACGGTCGCAACGGCGAGACCGGCCATCCCACCCGCGCCGACGACCACGACCCGGCGGCCGCCCAGGTAGGGAGCGGCCCGGTCGAGCGCGGCGGAGACCAGGGTCGGTGCGGCGCGGTCGATGCCGGTCTCGGCGTGGGCGCGCTTGCCCACGCGCAGCGCCTGCTGGAACAAGGTGTTGAGCACCGGGCCCACGGAGCCCTGCTCCTGCCCGCGGGCCAGGGCCGCACGGGTCTGGCCGAGGATCTGGGCCTCCCCGACCGCCATCGAGTCGAGCCCGGCGGCCACCTGGAAGAGGTGGGAGACGGCGCCATCGTCGTAGTGGACGTAGAGGTGGGGCAGCAGCGCCTCGACGCTTCCCCCGGCCGGCTCCAGGAGCCGCTGGGACAGGTCCTCGACGCTGCCGTGGAAGCGGTCGACCGCGGCGTAGATCTCCAGCCGGTTGCAGGTGACGACGGCGGTGGCCTCGGTGACGTGGGGGTTGGCCAGCACGTCCTCGACGAGCTTGTAGGTGCCGTCGCGGTCGATGGCGAGGCGCTCGAGCAGCGAGATCGGCGCGGACCGGTGGGAGATGCCGACGACGAGGATCGTCATGCCGTCGCCTCCTGGGCCGCCTTGCGCTGCTCGTGGTAGGCGAGCACCTGAAGCTCCTTGGAGAGGTCGACCTTGCTCACGTCGACACCAGGGCCCACCGACAGCACGGTCGGCGCGAAGTTGAGGATGCTGGTGATGCCGCTGGCGACCATCTGGTCGGCGACGTCCTGCGCGGCGGCGGCCGGGGTGGCGATCACGCCGATCGCGACACCGTGCTCGCGCACGATCTGGGCGAGGTGGTCGAAGGGGCGGACGACGACGCCGGCCACGACCTCGTCGTGCCGGTCGGTGTCGGCGTCGAGCAGCGCGACGACCCGGAAGCCTCGGCTGCGGAAGCCGGAGTAGTTGGCGAGGGCGTGGCCGAGGTTGCCGATGCCCACGATGACCACGGGCCAGTCACGGGTGGCACCCATCTCGCGGGCGATCTGGTAGCGCAGGTAGTCGACGTCGTAGCCGACCCCGCGGGTGCCGTAGCTGCCGAGGTAGGAGAGGTCCTTGCGGAGCTTGGCGCTGTTCACGCCTGCGGCGGCGGCCAGCTCCTCGCTGGAGCAGGTCGTGGTGCCGGCCTCGGCCAGCGTGGTGAGCGCCCGCAGGTAGACAGGGAGTCGCGCCACGGTGGCTTCGGGAATCTCCCGAGCCGACTCGTGCGAGGTACGTGCGCTCAAGATCCAGTCTCTCCAGCCGCGGCTCGGGGGCGTCCCGATGTGGGACCGCCCCGCCCCGAGCGGCGTCGATCACTGTAGGAGTTTGTGAACGCGAGAACAAAATGACGACGGGCCCCGCTCGCGGTGTGGACGCCTCCGTCAGGCAACGGCCCTCGCCGCCGCGTCCCCCTGGCGCGGGCGCGCGGTACCGGCATCGGCCCCGGGCTTGACCGGCTGCTCGCCGTTCGGCACGAGGTAGACGACCGCCGCCTGTGACGCCATCCCGATCGCGGCGATCGTGAGGGCCTTGTCCCAGTGACCGGCGCTCACCCAGGCCACCGCGAGCGTCGTGATCGCGCTGATCTGGGTGGCCCACCACTTGCGGGTCGGGTACAGGTGCGGGCGCTTCTTCTTGCTCATCGAACTCCCCCCGAGTCCGTTGCTCAGCTCATGTCTGAGAGAGAGGCGCCGGCCCCGTTCCTGATACGGCGCGGGGCGGTCGGATGCGGGCGCGGTCAGGAGTAGCGGTGGCTCTTGGCCGCGTGGCCCGCCTCGCGGGTGCAGGTGCGGCCGCTCATGTTGCGGTGACCGCACAGCGCCACCTCGGGCTCGGCGGCCGGCTCGGGAGCGAGCTCCGGTGCGGCCGCCTCGGCGGCCTGGGCAGGAGGTGCCTTCGGCGGTGTCCCCGACGTCGTACCCGACGCGGGCGTCGCCTTGGCCCGCGCGGCGGCCTGCTCGTAGCGGGCCTCGCGCATCGCCCGCAGGTTGTCCATCTTGCTCATCGTCGCTTCACGCCCCCGAACCTAGTACCGCGCACCGACACCCGGCCCCCACGGGGGCAGCATCCGTCCGGATGTCCCGGATCCCGCTGAGGCCGGCCGATCCGATGATCGCCGCCGTCAGGGCAGCCGTCTCGCCTTCCGCAGCAGGCGCCACGGCAGGAGCCGGGATCCGGGGCGGCGTCCCCTGACAGGATCGTGGCAGGTGCGGGCGCGGCGGCATCGTCTGGTCAGGAAGGCGACGAGGTGCCGGCCGGCTGCCGGCTGTAGACCCGCACCGTGATCACGAGGGCCGTGGTGACCACGGCTGCGACCGCGTTGGTGATGACGATCGGCAGGTCGTTGTTCACCACGCCGTAGGTCAGCCAGAGGCCGAAGCCGACGAGCAGGATGAGAACCCAGCCGAGAGAGGTGCCGGCGGCGTTCCGGTCGCGCACGATGACGCGGACCTGCAGCAGCGGCGCGAGGCCCATCAGCAGGCCCCAGCCAGTCGTGACGAAGGCAAGCGTTTGGTACATGAGGTAGCTCCTTGACGATCCGGACGATTGGGCGGCGGGGAGGTTGCGCCCTACCGGAAGTCGCCGCGACGCGCGTCGGCCCCGTACAGCGGGGCCGGGCGATCGGGCACAGACGCCATGGCACGGACGTTAGCGCCCGAGGCCGTCACGGCGCACCTCGGCGCCGGCCGGGTCCAGCCCGTCACGAGTCGAGACGCGGCAGCGTCGGCCACCGCCGGCTCGCCCAGTGCGGCCAGGTCTCGAAACCGGCCGGAGGGTCCGGCACCGGGCCGTTGGACAGCTCGGCCTCGGTCGGTGGCCGACACAGGGCGACGAAGCGATCGTGGTCGTCGGCCGACATCTCGAACGTGGTCTCGGGCGCTTCCAGCCACCTGCGGTCGCACCGCGCCCGTCGTACCGATTCGGGCACCTGCACGTACTCCATCGTGAAGGCCGCGTGCGCCACGTCGGCGATGGCCCGGATCGCGTACCGCTCCTCCGGAGGCCAGCAGCCGAAGTCCAGGATCACGGACGCTCCGCCCGCCAGGACCTCGTGCGCGACCCAGATCATCCGGCCCTCGAGGATGTCGCGACGACCCTGGGCATCGCTGTCCCAGAACAGCGGCGCCATCCACTCGTCCGGGGTGAGCCGCAGGGTCGAGTGTTCGTCCGCCAGCTCCCGCGCACGCGTGGTCTTGCCGGCGCCCGGGAGCCCCACGGTCAGGAACAGCGTCGGCTGGAGGAGGACCACGCAGAGACTCTCGGCTGCCTGCCGGCGTCGTGCAAGCCGATTGCGGCCCGGTCAGCGCACGTTGCCCAGGTAGCGGAGGCGCTCAGCCGGCGGGGGTGAGGGCGGTGCGGAGGCGGGCCGGGTCGACGCGCCAGAAGTCGTGCTGCTTGCCGTCGACGAAGGTCACCGGGACCTCGTGGCCGAAGCGGCGCTCCAGCTCGGGGTCGTCGGCGATGGAGACCTCGTCGTACGACTCGCCGAGCTCCTGGCAGACCTCCTCGACCACCGCGCGAGCGTCGTCGCAGAGGTGGCAGCCCGGGCGGGAGTAGAGGGTGACGCGCGCGGTCATTCCAGCAGCCCCAGCGCACGACGGCGTTCCATGCCGCGCAGGCGGCCCTTCTGCACCTTCCCGGTGACCGTCAACGGCAGCTCGTCGACGACCTCGACCCTGGAGGGTCGCTTGAAGCGGGCGAGCCGGAGCGCACAGTGCTCGCGTACGGCGTCGGCCACCGCCGCGCGCTCGGCACCCTCGGTGGGGCGGACGTAGGCGACGACGGCCTCCCCGGTCGTGTCGTCGGCGACGCCGATCACGGCGGTCTCGGCGACGAACGGCAGCTCGCGGATCACGTCTTCCACCTCGATCGGGTAGACGTTGAAGCCGGAGACGATCACCAGCTCCTTGAGCCGGTCGACCAGGAACAGGTTGCCCCACTCGTCGAGGAAGCCGACGTCGCCGGTGCCCCACCAGCCGTCCTCGTCGGGACCGCCGGCGCCGTCGGGCCAGTAGCCGCTGAACATGTTCGTGCCCCGGATCCAGATCTCCCCCGCGTCGCCACTCTCGGGTTCGTGCCCGAGCTCGTCGCGCAGCTTGATCTCGATGCCAGGCAGGGCCGCACCCACCGAGCCGACCCGGGGGTCGGTGCTGCACAGGGTGCTGGTGACGATCGGCGAGGCCTCGGTGAGCCCGTAGCCCTGGTGCACCGGGACGCCGGTGGCGACGGCGAACTGCTCCATCAGGTCTGCTGACAGCGGTGCCGAGCCCGACAGCATCAGCCGCACCGGGCCGAGCCGCTCCCGCAGGTGTTCCTCGGGCAGCCAGTAGGCGAACACCGGCGGCGCGACCGGCACGACGCTCACGGCCTCGTCGTCGATCAGGTCGAGCGTCGCGCCGGGCTCGAACCGCGCCACCAGCACCAGCTTCGCCCGTCGCCGCAGGACTCCGCCGAGCACGGCGTTGAGGCCGTAGACGTGGAAGAGCGGGAGGACGCCGAGCACGACGTCGTCACCGTGGATCATCGGCGGCTCGACCTGCGCGGCCTGGTCGATGTTGGCCAGCAGCGCACGGTGGGTGAGCATCGCCGCGCGAGGCCGGCCCGACGTACCACTGGTGTAGAGCAGGCACGCCAGCTTCTCCGGATCCGGCAGCGGCGGCACCGGTCGGGGTGCGGTCGCCCGCAGCGCTTCGTAGGGCTGCTCGTCGCCCTGCGGCGTGGCGCCGACGACGTAGACCCGTGGCATGAACGCGCGGGCCAGCAGGTCGGCGTCGAGCCCCCCACCCTCGACCGGCTCGCCGGCCAGGGCCGCCCGGAGCAGCGCCAGCGCCTCGCGCACGGTGCCCACGGTCTCGTCGTCGGCCACCACGACGCGGCAGCCCGAGTCGGCCGTCATCCGGGCCAGCTCACCGGCGGTCGAGAGCGGGTTCACCGGTACGGCGACGACCTGGGCCCGCAGGACCCCGAGATAGGAGACCACGAACTCGATCCGGTTGCCCAGCGCCAGCAGCACGCGCTGCCCGGCCACCAGCCCGGCCGCTCCCAGGCCGGTGGCGAACCGCTCGACCTCGTCCTCGAGCGCCGACCAGGTCACGCTGCGCCCGCCGGCCTCGACCACGGCGAGCATGTCGGGCCGGTCGGCCGCTGCCTCGGCCACGAGCGAGGACACGTCGTGGGTCGCGGGCATAGGGGCGATCCTAGGCACTGCGGACGGGACCCGAGCCCGGCATCCGTCGATCCCCCGTCGATAGGGTGCGGATGTGACCCCGCCGGAGAAGCGCCGTCCGCTGGACCTCCAGCAGCGCTCGGCCCTGGCCGGGGAGGCGGCCGCGGCGGCCGCAGAGGTCGAGCGGGCTCTGGCCACCCCCGCCGACCCGACCGCGGCGGCGTTCTTCGACGTCGACAACACGATGATGCAGGGCGCCAGCATCTTCCACATGGCCCGCGGGCTCCACCGGCGCGAGTTCTTCACCACCAAGGACATCCTCTCCGCGGCCTGGAAGCAGGCCTACTTCCGGGTCGTCGGCGTCGAGGACCCCGATCACGTCGCGAAGGCCCGCGCCTCGGCGTTGTCGTTCATCGCCGGCCACACCGTCGAGGAGCTGCAGGGTCTCAGCGAGGAGATCTTCGAGGAGGCGATGGCCCAGCGGATCTGGCCCGGCACCCGCGCCCTCGCCCAGCTCCACCTGGAGGAGGGGCAGCGCGTCTGGCTGGTCACCGCCGCCCCCATCGAGATCGCCCAGGTGATCGCCCGTCGGCTCGGCCTGACCGGAGCCCTCGGCACCGTCGCCGAGCACGAGAACGGCGTCTATACGGGCCGCCTGGTCGGCGACATGCTCCACGGCCCGGCCAAGGGTGAGGCCATCAAGGCCCTCGCCGCCCTCGAGGGGCTCGACCTCGAGCGGTGCTCGGCGTACTCCGACTCCTTCAACGACCTCACCATGCTCTCGCTGGTCGGCCACCCGGTGGCGGTCAACCCGGATGCCCGGCTGCGGGCCTACGCCAAGCACCAGGGCTGGCGGATCCGCGACTACCGCACCGGCCGCAAGGCCGCCCGCCTCGGCCTGGTCACGGCCGCCGCCGCGGGGGCGGTCGCCGGAGCGGCCGCCGCCGGTGCCGCCGTACGACGTCGCCGCTGAGGGCGCGGTTCCTCACCCGCCGGGTTACCCCGTGCCAGGACGGGGCATAACCTGTCCGAACGCCATCTGGTGCTCGGGAGGGACCAAGCCATGACGTGGGGCCACCGCCACGACACGGCGCGCGGGTTGGAAGACCTGCGGGCAGCCGTGCTCGCGGTGCTGGGCGCGCAGCCGTGTCCCGCCGGCCTCCCTCCGTGGCTGGTCCTCAGCGAGGCCGCCGTCGGAGGTCACCGGCCCGACGGTCGGCCCGACGGTCGGCCCGACGGTCGGTACGACGACTCCGACCGCGCCACGTCGTCGGAGCAGAGCGAGTCGGAGCGCCACCGGCTGATCGCGCTGGTCGAGCTCGCCCGCAACGGCGACGCCGAGGCGTTCGGCCAGCTCTACGACCACTACCACCCGACCGTCTACCGGTTCGTCTACTGGCGCACCCGCTCGAGCAGCCTGGCCGAGGACCTCACCTCCGAGACGTTCCTCCGCGCGCTGCGCAACATGGCGGGCTTCCGTTGGCAGGGCAAGGACTTCGGCGCCTGGCTGATGACCATCGCCCGCAACCTGTGCACCGACCACTTCAAGGCCGGCCGCACCCGCCTCGAGCTCACCACCGAGGACATGGGCGCCCACGACGACGCCGCCGAGGGCGGCCCCGAGGACACCGTGCTGGCCGGCCTGGCCAACGAGGTGCTCCTCGACGGACTGCGCCAGCTCTCCGAGGAGCAGCGCGACTGCCTGATCATGCGCTTCCTCCAGGGCCTCAGCATCGCCGAGACGGCCGCCGTGCTCGGCCGGAGCGAGGGCGCCGTCAAGCAGCTCCAGCTGCGGGGCGTGCGCAACCTCGCCAAGCTCGTGCCGGAGGGGTGGCGCGATGCGTGAGTCCTACGCCGGAACGGCAGCCGTAACCCCGGCCCTCGCCTCCTCGTTGACCGAAGTGTCCGGCATCCGCCGCGACAGTCCTGAAGCAGGGCGGTCAGCGTGACCAGGGGGCGCAACGCACAGCAGTTCCACGACCTCGTCGAGGGCGAGGCGGAGCGTGCCCGCACGACCGCGTACGCCGACCTGCTCGGCGTCGTGGACGGCCTGCGCGCCCTCCCGGAGCCGACGCCTGACCCGGCGTTCGCCACCGCCCTTCGGCAACGGCTGGTGACCGAGGCGCAGACCGTGCTCCGCGACGCCGCGGACGAGCGCCACGTGACCGAGGCACGGCTGCGGCTCGGGGATCCGTCGTCGACACGACGTCCCGCTTCGGCTCCCGTACGCCGACGCCGACGCGCTGCCGCGGCCGTCGCCGGCGTCGTCCTGGTCGGGAGCAGCGCCACGATGGCCATCGCCGCGCAGCACGCCCTGCCGGGCGACCGCCTCTACCCGCTCAAGCGCGGGATCGAGTCGGCCCATGCCCAGCTCACCTTCGACCGGGCCGCCCGCGGCCGGGTGCTGCTCGACAACGCCTCGACCCGCCTCGACGAGGTGGAGCAGCTCAGCAACGACGGCGCGAGCGCCGCGCAGATCGGCCAGACCCTCGACGCGTTCAGTCGCGAGGCCGTGGCCGGCGCCGACCTGCTGGTCGCCGACTACCAGGCGAGCGGCGATCGGTCGTCGATGACGACGCTGCGGACCTTCACCGCGACCAGCATGGCCCGCCTGCACGCGCTCCAGCCCACGCTGCCGGCCGGCTCCCTCGACGCCCTGCTCCAGGCCGCCCAGGCGCTCGACCAGGTCGAGCAGGTGTCGGTCCACACCTGCTCGAGCTGTGCCGGTCCACTGATCGGCTCGGTGCCGCCGGTGCTCACCCAGTCGCTACAGTCCACCGTCGACTCATGGCAGGTGGGCACGCCCTCCACCCCAGGCCCCCGGCACCACACCACCGGCGGCGGCATCGACCTGCCGCACGTCGGTGGCAACCTGCCGCCGGCGAGCGTGACCGATCCCGGTCAGACCGGGATCGAGCCCACCGCGCCGAGCGCGGGCGACGTGCAGCACACCCTGCAACACCTCACCGGCGGACTGACCGACGGCAAGCAGCACGACCTCGGCAGCACCCTCACCGACACCGCGGGCAACCTGCTCGACGCGGTCGGCGCCGTGGGCAACACCGTGACCGGCACCCTCAGCGACACCGTCGACGACGTGGGCAGCCTGCTGCCCAGCGACCTGCCCAGCAGGCTGCTGCCCTGAGCGAGGACCTCCGATCCGGCGGAGCCGGAGTGGAGGACCGCAGCGAGCGGCGCAGCGCGCTTGCGCGCAAGCCTCCCATCGCCTCCGATCC
Organism: uncultured Actinomycetota bacterium; assembly: GCA_963820015.1. Classification (GTDB taxonomy): domain Bacteria; phylum Actinomycetota; class Actinomycetes; order Propionibacteriales; family Nocardioidaceae; genus Nocardioides. The sequence goes on from CAWFYO010000016.1 coordinate 93,225, forward strand.
GGCGGAGCCGGAGTGGAGGACCGCACCGAGCGGCGCAGCGCGCTTGCGCGCAAGCCCCCCATCGCCTCCGATCCGGCGGAGCCGGAGTGGAGGACCGCACCGAGCGGCGCAGCGCGCTTGCGCGCAAGCCCCCCATCGCCTCCGATCCGGCGGAGCCGGAGTGGAGGACCGCAGCGAGCGGCGCAGCGCGCTTGCGCGCAAGCCTCCCCATCCCCTCCGGCCGCGGGCGTCCGCGTTCAGCGCCAGACGGAGGACCGCTCCATCAGCAGGCTGTAGAGGGACTGCTGGATCGTCTCGCGCACCTGGTCGGTGACGTTGAAGACCAGCATGGGGTCGTCGGCGGCGGCGGGGTCGTACTCGTCGGTGCGGATCGGCTCGCCGAACTCCATCAGCCACTTCGACGGCAGCGGCACCATGCCGAGGGGTCCAAGCCAGGGGAAGAACGGCGTGATCGGGACGTAGGGGATGCCGAGCAGCCGGGCCAGCGCCGGGATGTTGCCGACCAGGGGGTAGATCTCCTCGGCGCCGACGACCGAGAGCGGCACGATCGGGACGCCGGTGCGCAGCGCGGCCGCGACGAAGCCGCCGCGGCCGAACCGCTGGAGCTTGTAGCGCTCGCTGAAGGGCTTGCCGATCCCCTTGAAGCCCTCGGGCCAGACGCCGACCAGCTCGCCGCCGCCGAGCATCCGCTCGGCGTCCTCGTTGCAGGCCAGGGTGGCGCCCCCCTTGCGGGCGATGCTGCTGACCAGCGGCATCCGGAAGACGAGGTCGGCGCCGAGCGGCCGCAGGAACCGGCCGGTCTCCTCGTGGATGGTGTACATCGTCATCAGGCTGTCCATCGGCAGGGTGCCGGAGTGGTTGGAGACCACCAGCGCGCCGCCCTCGGCCGGCAGGTTGTCGATACCGCGCGCCTCGATCCGGAACCACTTCTCCGCCAGCGGCTTGAGCGAGGCCAGCAGGAGCCGCTCGGCGACCTCGGGGTCGAACCCGTATTCGTCTACCTCGTAGTCGCCGGTCAGCCGGCGCCGCAGGAACGCCAGGAACCGGGCGAGCTGGGGCTCCCAGTCGTCGCCGAGCACCTGCGTGGCGGCCGACTGGAGCGCGGCCAGCCACTCTGCGGGGTTCATGTCGGCGAACGGCGACCGGTCGCGGGTCGTGGTCGGGCGGCGTACGTCGGTGACCGGGATCTCGCCGGTGTCGGCCGGGCTCTGGTAGGCGACCCGCCTCGAGCGCGGCTCGGCCTGGCGGCGCGGGGCGGCGTTGCCGGCGAGCGTGCGGGAGGCCTTGGACGGGCGGGCACTGCCGGTGCCGCGACCGGGGCGGCCGCCGGTGCCGATCGGGATGACCTCGGCGTCAGCCACGGCTCACTCCTGACTCGGGAACCGGCAGGGTGGCCGCGAGCCCGTCGACGACGCGCTCGACACGTCCGGGCCGGTGGCCGATGGCGGCGGCGAAGTCGGCGAACGCCTGGGCGGTGGTGTACTCCGGCTCGAAGCCGAGCATGGTGCGCATCCGGATGGTGTCGATGCCGCGGCCGAAGGTCAGGAAGCCGAGCTGCTCGGGGCTGACGTCGGCCATCCGCGACGACTTCAGGACCGAGGCGATGCCACCGACAGCGGAGCGCGGGAGGGCGACGGCGGGCTTGCGGAGGCGGCGTACGGCCTGGGACAGCAGCATCACGCCGTCGCCGGCGATGTTGTAGGTGCCGGCGACCTCGGTGGAGACCGCATGGGAGAGCACCCGCATCAGGTCGGTCTCGTGGACGAACTGCAACCGCGGATCGTAGCCGAGGACCGTGGGGATCACCGGGAGCCGGAAGTAGGAGGTCATCGGGCTGCTCACGTGGGCCCCGAGCACGTTGGCCAGCCGGAGGGTGGTCACCACCACGTCGGGACGGCGCCGCGCGAAGCCGCGGACGTAGCCCTCGATCTCCGCGACGTCCTTGGCGTAGCCCGACCGGGGCTGTCGTCGCGGCTCCATGCCCTCGGTGAACATGGCCGGGTCGCGGCTGCTGGCGCCGTAGACGGTGGAGGTCGACTTCACGACCAGGTGGCGCACCGTCTCGGACTTCTGGCACGCGGCGAGGAGCTGCATCGTGCCGATGACGTTGAGCTCCTTCATCGTGCCCCGGCCGCCGGCGCTGCCGGGCGTGGCGATCACGCTCATGTGGACGACGGTGGTGACGTCCTCCTTGGCGATGATCTTCGCGATGACGGGGTTGCGGATGTCGGCGCGGACGAACGAGACGTCGCCGATGTCGTCGCGCGGCGGTACGGCGTCGACGCCGACCACGCGGTCGACGTCAGGGTCGGCGGCAAGTCGGCGCGCGCATCTGCGGCCGAGGTCACGAGAGACCCCGGTGACCAGGACGACCTTCCCCACGAGCGCGCCTCGCCTTGCCTCTGACCGGCCGGTAGCGCTACTTGCCGAGCTTGCGGCGCTGGACGCGCGTCTTCTTCAGGAGCTTGCGGTGCTTCTTCTTCGCCATCCGCTTGCGGCGCTTCTTGATGACCGAACCCACGAAAACCTCTATCTGTGACGTCAGCTGAGTCCCAGCAGGAGCCGGAACGAACCTCGACAGCCTAGCCGTCGGCCACTGACCCGCAGAATCGAGCGCCAGCAGCTGGTCAGCCCGCGCTGTAGAAGCTCTTGCGCAGGTACTCGTTGACGTCTTCCTCGGTCACCCGGAAGGAGCGACCGACCCGGACGGCCGGCAGCTCGCCGCCGTGCACGAGACGGTAGACCGTCATTTTGGACACACGCATCATCGAAGCCACCTCGGCCACGGTCAGGAACCTGACCTCGGAGATGTCTCCGCGCTCGCTTGCAGGCATCGCAGGCACCATTCTCTCTGGCAGGTACGCACCGGCTTCCCCTCCGGTGACCCACGTCCCGCGCACCGTGAGAATAGGGCCTGTTGTGACTCGTGGGGAAGGAAATCCCTCAAGAAACCCAAGGTACCCGAGCGTGTCGAGTTGAAATCCTAGCGATTTTACCGAGCAGACCACCCGTTCCGCGCTCAGAACAGCGGGTCGAGGCCGTGCAGCGGGAAGATCTCCTGCCGCGTGGCGAGGATCGCCCGATCGAGCCAGGTGGCCGGGTCGTAGCCCTCGCTCCAGTCCCGGAAGGCGGCGTCGCGGCCGTCGGTGAGGCGGTACGGCGCGGGGCGGCCGAGGCGCGCCTGGATGTGCTCGCGCCAGGAGTCGGGGGTGCGGGTGTCGGGCGCCAGCTCGAAGCCACCGACCACCGCCAGGAGATGCGTCCACGCGCGAGGCACCACCTCGACCAGCGCATACCCACCGCCGCCGGTCACGACCCACCGGCCGCCGCACACCTCGTGGGCCAGCTCGTGCAACGCGACGTACGACGCGCGCTGGCCGTCGACGCTGAGCATGAGGTCGGCGAGCGGGTCGTCGCGGTGGCTGTCGCAGCCGTGCTGGGTGACCAGCACCTCGGGAGCGAACTCCCGCACCAGTGGCGGGACGACGGCGTGGAACGCCCGCAGCCACCCGGCGTCCGACGTGCCGGGCGGCAGCGCGACGTTGACCGCGCTGCCCTCGGCGTCGGGGCCGCCGGAGTCCTGGGGGAAGCCGGTGCCGGGAAAGAGGGTCTGCCCGGTCTCGTGGAGCGAGATGGTGAGCACCCGCGGGTCGTCGTAGAAGAGCTTCTCGACTCCGTCGCCGTGGTGGACGTCGACGTCGACGTAGGCGACCTTCTTGCAGCCCTGGTCGAGCAGCCAGCGGATGCCCACGGCGATGTCGTTGTAGATGCAGAAGCCGCTGGCCCGGTCGCTCATCGCGTGGTGGAGGCCGCCGGTGATGTTCGCCGAGTGCAGGCTCTCGCCGCTCCAGACCTGGCGGAACGCCTCGACGGTCGCGCCGACGACGTGGGACGCGGCATGGTGCATGTCGCGGAAGACGGGGTTGTCGTCGCTGCCGAGGCCGAAGGCCGGCTCGAACCGGTCGGGGTCGGCGCCGGCCCGGGTGACCGCCTCGATCAGGGCCGGGTCGTGGACGGTGGTGAGCAGCTCCTCGGAGGCCATCGGGGCCGGGACCCGCACCAGGTGGTCGAGGACGCCGAGGTCGTGGGCGAGCCGCATCGTCAGGTCGACCCGGACGGGCGACATCGGGTGGCTGGGGCCGAAGTCGTACTGGGTCAGCGTGGGATCGAACACCACGCTGGCGGGACCCGGGCACGCTGGCATGCCCGTCACGCTACCGGTACCCTCGCAGAGTGCTCATGAGTCAGAAGTCCCTCGCGTGGTGGCCCGCCTGACGGCGGACCCCGATCGAGCACACCCTCTTTCACGGCCGCCCACGGGCGGCCGTTCTGCAGCTCCGGCAGCGTCGGCTCGTGGGCCTCACACCCAGGAGCACCCATGGATCGCCACCTCTCCCTCATCACCCCCACCGGGCGGCTGACGCTCGGCAACCACCTCGGCGCGCTGCGCCGGTTCGTCGAGGCGCAGGACCGGGCGGCGCAGCCCGGCGACTGCTTCTTCGGCCTGTCCGACCTGCACGCCCTGACGACGCCGCAGGACCCGGCCGTGCTGAGGTCGACGGTCGCCGAGACGGCCACGCTCTTCCTCGCCGCCGGCCTCGATCCCGCACGCGCCACCCTGTTCCGGCAGAGCCGGGTGCCGGCCCACCGCGAGCTGGCCTACCTGCTCGAGTGCACGGCGTACACCGGCGAGCTGAACCGGATGATCCAGTTCAAGGAGAAGGGAAGAGGAGTCCCGTCGACGCGCGCCTCGCTCTTCACCTACCCGGCGCTGATGGCCGCCGACATCCTGCTCTACCGGCCGTCGGCGGTGCCGGTCGGTGACGACCAGCGTCAGCACGTCGAGCTCACCCGCGACCTCGCGGTCCGCTTCAACCACACCTACGGGCCGGTCTTCGTGGTGCCCGAGGTGACCGTGCCGAGCGCCGGCGCGCGCGTGATGGACCTGCAGACACCGACGGCGAAGATGTCGAAGTCGGCCGAGGTCGACGCCGGCGTGATCCGGCTGCTCGACCCCCCCGACGTCGTACGCCGCAAGGTCGCGCGGGCGGTCACCGACTCCGACACCGGGCCGGACGCCGTGCGTGCCTCCCGCGACGACAAGCCGGGCGTGACCAACCTGCTCGACATCCTCGAGGCCTGCGGCGGGTCGGCGGCCGGCATCACGACGTACGGCGCCCTCAAGGCTGCCGTCACCGATGCCGCCGTCGCGGTGCTCGAGCCGCTCCAGAAGTCCTACGCCGAGCTGGCCGCGGACCCGTCGTACGTCGAGTCGGTCTTCGCCGCCGGGTCCGAGCGGGCCCGCGAGGTGACGGCTTCCGTGCTCGCTGACGCCACCGCGGCGATGGGCCTGTGAGTTAAGGGGTGAAGATCCAGGCTCGGTTCGTGAGGGCGTCGCCGCTGTAGCCCTGGGAGGTGTCGACACCGCCGAACACGACGAGCCGCCCGTCGGCCCAGTCCGCGCTCATGTCCAGGTCGGGGGCACCGTCCGGCTTCGGCAGGGTCTCGACCTGGCCGGTGTCGTCGTTGAAGACCTGGCCGGCGACCGCGAACCACGGACCGCCGGCGCCCCCGGGAGACCAGCCGTGGGCGTCGCCCTTCAGCGCCGCGGGGAGCGGCCCCCAGGTGCCGGTGGCCGGATCGAGGGTGCCGCCCATCGGGATGTCCCGACCCCAGCCGTTGACCTGGCCGCCGTTCTCGCTGAACGGCACCGGGTCGACCATCCGGGCCCCGGTCCAGGAGAAGGAGCTGTCCAGCTGGTCGCTGGGCGGGAGCCGCCGCCAGGAGGTCCCGTCCCAGATGTCGGCGAGGACCAGCGAGGGCTTGATGCCGTCGTGCGGTTGCGTGGAGTCGTAGCCCGTCGCGACGACGCCCGCGGTCGTCGCCGTGACGGTGCGGTCGCTCAGGGCCGGCCGGATCGGGTCGGGCGGGAGCCGGGTCCACGTCAGGCTCCGCACGTCGAGGTAGGCGATCCCATGGTGGGTGGGGGTGTAGACGCGCGGGCCGAGGCCCGACAGCCAGTAGCCCTGCCCCTGTACGTCGGCGGGCACCGACTGCCAGGCGTTGTCGGCGGGGTCGTAGAGGTACCAGTCGGTTCCGCCGGTCCGTACCACCAGCCGGCCGTCGGCCACCGCCCACTCGTCTTCACTCGAGACCGGCGCGGGAGCGGTGGCGACGGAGCGCCAGGAGTCCGTGGCCGGGTCGTAGGCCGCGCCGTCGCGGAGCGAGGCGGCGGGGTCGGAGGCGCAGTCAGCGTTGGGCGGGCAGACCCGCGTGGCTCCCCCGACGACCAGCACCTCACGCCCGGTCCACACCACGATCGCCGACGCGCGAGGCGACAGCGGTGCCGTCGGGAGCTCGTGCCACTGGCCGACCCGCCCCGCGGGCTCGTCGGCGCGGAGGCCGGTCGCGACCACGGAGCCGGCGACCGCCACCGCTGCCACGACGGCCGCCACCACACCGACGGCGACGCGGCGGCGTACGCGCATGGCAGCGCCGCTACGCCGCGCGTCGCCGGCGTCTCCGGCGTCGACGACGACCGCGTCGAGCCGGGACTCGAACGTCTGCTTGAGCCTGTCTTCGAGCTTCATGACCGGGTCTCTCCTGCTGGTGTCTGGTCTGCCAGCCGAGCGCGAAGGGTCGCCAGGGCGGCGGACGCCTGCGACTTCACCGTCCCGGGCCGGCAGCCCAGCGCCTCGGCGATCTGCTGCTCGCTGAGGTCCTCGTAGTAACGGAGGACGAGCACCGCCCGCTGCCGTGGTGGCAGCAGCAGCACCGCCTGCCACACCTCGTCGTGGTCGAGGACGTCGTCACCGGCGTCCGTGCCCGCTACGTCGAGCATCTCGGCCCGCGCGACCTCGCGGCGGGCGTAGGCGCGGCGCCGGGTGTTGAGCACCTCGTTGACCGCCATCTTGCGGACGTAGGCCTCCGGCGACTCGAGCCTCGAGATGCGGCGCCAGCTCCGGTAGGCCTTCGCGAAGGCGGTCTGCACCGCGTCCTCGGCGAGGCCGAGGTCGCCGCAGACGGCGTACGCCGTGCGCACGAGGCGTGGCCTCAGCCCGACGTAGAACTCGTCGTAGTCCGGCATCGCCATCGGCCCTCCTCACCCTGAGAACGTCGGTCGTGGGCCGCCAGGTTCGGTGGTGCGCTCACGAGACCCGGATCCAGGCGCGGGCACCGGCCACCACCAACCACTGGCCACCGACACGGACGCGGATCGCTCCCGTGGCCGCAACTCCGGCGGGAAGCGGGCCTGGCTCGTGATGAGTCGCCGAGACGCTCCGGGTGCGGTGCCAGGCCACACCGTTCCAGCGGTCCAGGACGACGGCGCTCGAACCACGGGCGTGGCCGGTCACAACGATGCCGGCCCGGCTCGCGGCGACGTGCCGGGCGGTCAGGGAGGGTCGGTGTCGATCGACGGGCAGGGGTGTCCAGCGGTCCAGGGCGACCGAGAAGACCACCACGTGTCGGCCCGCGATCGCGTACACCTCCGAGCCGAAGGCCACCGGCGCACCGGCACCGTCCGGCACTCCGCGCAGCCGGGCCCAGGTCCCCGGCGTGGGGTCGAAGACCCACCAGGTCGCGCTCGTCGGCCCGGCCTGCCGGACGACGGCCACGCCGGCGGCGGCGACCGCGTCGTCGGCGGCGGTCAGCGCAAGGGGTGTGCGCAGGTGCCGCCAGCGGCCGGTGTGGACGTCGTACGACGCACCGTCACGCAGGGGGACTCCCTCGGCGCCGCGCCCACCGAGGACCAGCAGCCGGTGACCGACCAGGAAGCCGAGCGCGTCGGTGCGGACCGAGAGCGGCGGCGCGGCGATCGGCTGCCAGGAGGCGTGGGGCTGTGCGGTCACCGGCTGTCCGCTGCCGGAGAGCAGCACCATGCCGACCACCGCGCCGAGGGCCACGACGGCCGCCCGGGCCAGGACCCGTCGCGTCGTACCACCACTCATCGCGCCTCCTCCGGCAGGAGGCTAGGCCCAGGCTGCTCGGCGCGGAACGCTTCAGAGCTGGTGCGGGACCTCGGTCAGCTGCCCGCGGCGAGCTCGGCCGAGCGGTCGCGTGCGGCCTCCATGGCCGCCAGGAACGCCGCGCGCACCCGGTGGATCTCGAGCTCACGCAGGGCGGCGGCGGTGGTGCCGCCGGGGGAGGTGACCTGTTCGCGGAGCACGACCGGGTGGGCGCCGGTCTCGCGGAGCATCACCGCCGAGCCGACCACGGTCTGGACGACCAGCTCGGTGGCGGTGGCGCGGGGCAGGCCGAGGTGGACACCGGCCTCGATCATCGACTCGACCACGAAGAAGAGGTAGGCCGGACCGGAACCGGAGATCGCGGTGACCGCGTCGAGCTGCGACTCGGGCACGCGCATCACCTTGCCGGTCGACCCGAGCAGCGCCTCGGCCACGGCGAGGTGGGCGTCGTCGCAGTGGGAGCCGGGGGCGATCGCGGCCATGCCCTCGTCGACGAGGGCGGGGGTGTTGGGCATGACGCGGACGACGGCGGTGCCGGCCGGCAGCCGCGACTCGAGGAACGCGGTCGTGATGCCCGCCGCCAGTGACACGACGAGCTGACCGGGCCGTACCGAGGACCCGATCTCGTCGAGCAGGCCACCCATGTCCTGGGGCTTGACCACCAGGGCGAGGGTGTCGGCGCCCTTGGCGGCCTCGAGGTTGGAGACGACCGCGACGCCGTACTTGTCCTGGAGCTCGCGGGCGCGCTCGGCGCGCTTCTCGCCGACCAGGAGCTGGTCGACCGGGCGGCCGGCGCGGATCAGCCCGGAGAGCAGGGTCTCGCCCATGACGCCGGCGCCGAGGATGGCGGTGACGTGGGGCGCGGACATCGGCTGCCTTTCGAGGCTACTTCTTGGAGATCAGGGACCGCAGGAAGAATGTCAGGTTCGCAGGTCGCTCCGCGAGACGTCTCATGAGGTAGCCGTACCACTCCGCGCCGTAGGGGACGTAGACCCGCACGGTCTCGCCGGCGCCGGTCAGCCGGCGCTGCTCCTCGGGCCGCACGCCGTAGAGCATCTGGAACTCGTAGCTGCCGGCCTCGCGGTTGTTGCGGCTGGCCAGGGTCGAGGCGATCTTGACCATCCGCGGATCGTGGGTGGCGATCATCGGGTAGCCCTGGCCGGCCAGGAGCACCTTGAGGCACCGGACGAAGGACTTGTCGACGTCGAGCGTGGACTGGAAGGCGACCGACTCGGGCTCGTCGTAGGCGCCCTTGCACAGGCGGACCCGCGAGCCCTCGTAGGCCAAGGCGCGGCAGTCGGACTCGGTGCGGCGCAGGTAGGCCTGGACGACGGCGCCGGTCTCGGGGAAGTCCTTGCGGAGCTCGCGCAGGGTGGCCAGGGTCGCGTCGGTGGTGGTGTGGTCCTCCATGTCGAGGGTGACCGTCGTACCGGCGTTGCGGGCGGCCCGACAGATCGTGCGGGCGTTCTCCAGGGCGATCTTGTCGCCTTGCTGGGGCAGCGCCTGGCCGATGGCGGAGAGCTTCACCGAGACCTCGGCGTGGCGGGTCAGGCCGCGCTGGGCGAGGGCGGCGAGCACGTCGAGGTAGGCCTGCACCTGGGCATCGGCCTGGTCGGCGTCAAGGGTGTCCTCACCGAGGTGGTCGAGCGTGACCCGCAGGCCGTCGCTGACCAGGCGGGAGGTGGCCTCGACCGCCGAGGCGGCGTCCTCGCCGGGCACGTAGCTGCGCACGATCCCCGCCGACACCGGCATCGCGGTGACGAGCCGGTTGACCCGACGGCTGCGGGCGAGCAGCAGCAGCGGCTGGCGGAGGAGCGGCATGCCGAAAGGCTACGCCGTACCGCCCCCGGCTCGGGCCACCCTCCCTCTCTCCCGGTAGTCCGTGACGGAAAGCAGGTCTCGGGCGGGCCGGCAGGTGCTGTTCGTCACGGACTACCTCGAAGGGTGCTGTTCGTCACGGACTACCGGAGGGGGTCAGGGCGTACGGCGGCGGAGGGTGGCGGCGCCGAGGGCCAGGGCGCCGACGGCGAAGGCCGCGACGACGGCGAGGTCGCGCCAGACCTCGGCGGTGGTGGTGGAGTGGACCAGGTGCTGCATGGCGTCGGTGGCGTAGGACAGCGGCAGGACGTTGCTGATCGCGTGCAGGACCGGGGGCATCAGCTCACGCGGCACGAACAGTCCGCACAGGATGATCTGCGGGATCACGAACAGCGGCATGAACTGCACGGCCTGGAACTCCGTCTGCGCGAAGGCGCTGACGAAGAGGCCGAGAGCGGTGCCGAGGATGGCGTCGACCACGGCGACCAGGCCCAGCAGCCAGAGGGGGCCGGCGATGTCGAGCCCGAGCAGCCAGACGCTGAGGGTCACCGCGAGCGCCGCCTGGACGGTGGCGACCAGCCCGAACGCGAGCGCGTAGCCGCCGAGGAAGTCGAGCTTGCCCATGGGCATCGCGAGCAGCCGCTCGAGCGTGCCCGAGCTCCGCTCGCGCAGCGTGGTGACGCTGGTGACCAGGAACATCACGATGAAGGGGAACAGGGCCAGCAGTCCCGGGCCGAACCGGTTGAAGAGGTCGCCCGGCATGTCGGTGAACATCCACCACAACAAGGTGATCAGGACGCAGGGCAGGACCAGCAGCATCATCGCGGTACGACGGTCACGGCGGAGCTGGCGCAGGACCCGGCCGCTGACGGCGAAGAGGATGTGGATGTTCATGCCGGGCTCCCCGCTGCGTCGGAAGCCGCCGCGTCGGAACCCGCCGCGTCGGATCCCGCCGCGTCGGATCCTGCGGCATCCGCGTCGACGAGCGCGAGGAACGCGGCCTCGACGTCGTCGGTGTGGGTGGCGACCAGGATCTGGTCGGGAGTGTCGTCGGCGATGATCCGGCCCTCACGCATCAGCAGCAGCCGCTCGCAGCGTTCGGCCTCGTCCATCACGTGGCTGGACACGAAGACCGTGGCGCCCTCGTCGGCCAACCGGTGGAACAGCCCCCACAGGTCGCGGCGGAGCACCGGGTCGAGCCCGACGGTCGGCTCGTCGAGCACCAGCACCTCGGGCCTGCCGAGCAGGGCCACGGCCAGGCTGGCCCGGGACAGCTGGCCGCCGCTGAGCCGGCCGACCACCTGGTCGGCGTGGTCGGCGAGGTCGACCCGATCGATCGCGCGGTCCACCGAGCTCCCGTCGACGCCGAGCACACGGGCGAAGAAGGTGAGATTCTCGCGGACGCTCAGGTCGAGGTAGACGCTCGCCTCCTGGGTGACGTAGCCGATCCGGTGTCGCAGCTCCTTGCTCCCGGCCTCGAGGCCGGCGATCCGGACGCTGCCCGACGTCAGCTGCTGGACCCCCACCAGGCACCGCATCAGCGTGCTCTTGCCGCAGCCGCTGGGCCCGAGCAGGCCGGTGACGCTGCCCTGCTCGATGGTGACGTTCAGCCCGTGCAGGACCTCGCGCCCACCCCGGTTCACCACCAGGTCACGTACATCGACCATAATATTCACCATGTGATGAATTATCCTTCCGGGTGGGGTCGCCGTCAAACACGGCGCTCCACTGCCATGAAGCCACGCGCGGCCGCGGGCCACCAGCCGCGATCGGCCCACGCAGGGGTGCCCTTGGACCCGTGCCCGGACCGTGCCCGGACCGGTCAGCCGATGTCGCCGGTGAGGAACCGCTGGAAGCTCGGCGCGTACGCAGCGACGAGGGCGTCGGCGTCCATCGAGGCGATCGGCTCGAGCCGGAAGAGGTAGCGGGTCAGGATCAGCCCGAGGATCTGGGTGGCCAGCAGCGGCATCCGGACCTCGGGCCGGTCGATGCCGAGGGCCTCGCCGGCCGGCACCAGCACGACGGGTACGAAGCCCTGGCTGAGCAGCCGCTCGCCTCCCGGCTCGAGCGCCGACCGGACGGTCGCGACCAGGACCGCCCCCATCGCCTCGTCGTCCCAGGCCGACAGGAACGCCCGGAGCAGCCGCTCCCCCGCCCCGTCGGGGCCGCCGGCGACGACCTGGGCGATCACCTGCCGCGGGTCGATCGGCAGCTCCATGGCCGCCACGAAGAGGTCGTCCTTGGTGCCGAAGTAGTGGTGCACGAGCGCCGCGTCCACCCCGGCGTCCGCCGCCACCGACCGGATCGTCGTGCCGCTGAAGCCCTTGGCGGCGAAGGCCGCTCGCGCTGCGTGCAGGATCGCCGCACGGGTGTCGGGCGCGCCCGGTCGCCGGCCGCGACGCGGCTCGCGGCGGGACGTGGTGGCCATGCCTGCAGGGTAGGTCAGGGCTACGCGGGTGCGGGGAAGTGCTCGCGGGCGAAGTCCAGCGACTCCCGGAGATCCTGCTCCCGCTCCTCACGCGTGCTCGCCTTGCGGGTGTTGATCTCCAGCACGATGTGACCGTCGAAGCCCTCTCGGCCCAGGTGCTGGAGGAAGCCGGCCGCGTCCATCGCGCCGCGACCCGGCACCAGATGCTCGTCCTTGGGCGAGCCCGAGCCGTCGGTCAGGTGCACGTGCCGGACCCGGTCGCCCAGCCGTTGGGCCATCTCGACCGGCGACGACTGCGCGATCGCGGCATGGGAGAGGTCGATGGTGGCGTTGGCGTAGTTCTCCTCCGAGGGGTCCCAGCCGGGGAGGTACATCTCGACCCCGCGGCGGGCCGAGGCGCGCCAGGGATACATGTTCTCGACGGCGAAGGCCAGCCCGGTCGACTCCTCGAGGGCCGCGATGCCGTCCACGAAGCCGGCGGCGTACTCCCGCTGCCAGCGGAACGGCGGGTGTACGACGACCACGTCGGCGCCGACGGCGTGCGCCATCTCCGCGGAGCGCTCGAGCTTGCCCCAGGGGTCGGTGCCCCAGACCCGCTGGGTGAACAGCAGGCAGGGCGAGTGGACCGCGCAGATCGGCAGCTCGTGATGGTCGGAGAGCTGCTTGACCGCCGACGTCTGCTGGCTCAGCGAGTCGATGCCCACCATCACCTCGACCGCGTCGTAGCCCAGCGTCGCGGCGTAGGCGAACGCGTGCGCACTGGACTCGGGGTAGACCGACGCGGTGGACAGGGCGATCAGGCTCACGGGGCGCCCTTGCCGGAGAGCTGGTCGAGCCGCTCCAGGATCACGCCCTCACGCAGGGCCCACGGGCAGACCTGGAGCGCGCCGAGGTCGAAGATGTCCATCACGGCCTCGGCGACCAGGGCGCCAGGGACGATCTGGTGGGCCCGGCTGGGCGAGACGCCGGGTAGCCCGGCGAGCTCGTCGGCCGGCATGTCGACCAGCCGGGGGATCCACTCCTGGAGACCTTCGTGGGTCAGGACGCGCTCGACCAGGGGACCCTGGTCCGACGGCGCGGCACCGCAGATCCGGGCCAGGGAGCGGAACGTCTTGGAGGTGGCGGCGGCGACGTCGGGGGTGCCGGCCCGCAGCAGCCTGCCGGCGTCCTCGGCGATGTCGGCCCGGATCTTCTTACGCAAGGCCCTGATCTGCTTCTCGTCGGGGGCGCCGTGGCCGAAGTACTCGCGGGCGAGTCGGGCTGCGCCGAGCGGGATCGACCAGGCCACGTCCGGCTCCTCGTCGGCCCCACCGGCGATCTCGAGCGAGCCGCCGCCGATGTCGAAGACCGCGAGGCGCCCGGCCGACCAGCCGAACCACCGTCGTACGGCGAGGAAGGTGAGTCGCGCCTCGTCGTCGCCGGGCAGGACCGCGATCCGGACGCCGGTCTCGTCGGCGACGTGGTCGAGCACAGCGTCGCTGTTGTCGGCGTCACGGACCGCCGAGGTGGCGAATCCCAGCATGTCCTGGGCGCCCTTGTCCTCAGCGACCACGACGGCGCCGGCCACGAACTCGGTCAACGCCTTGATCCCGCCCTTGGTGACCTCACCGTCCTCGAGGTGTTCGGCGAGACGCAGCGGCTCCTTGTAGGAGAACGCCGGCAGCGGCGCGGCGCCGCGATGGGCGTCCACGACGAGCAGGTGGCCCGTGTTCGAGCCGATGTCGAGGACACCGAGGCGCATGCCCCCGAATGTACCGACTCCGCGTCCCGCCCCGGCGCCGGTAGGGCCTGCCCGGACACGGCCTAGGCTGACCGCGTGCCCGAGGTCGACCTGGTGTTCCCCCGCGCGTTCGTGGAGTTCGTCGACCCGGGCGACGCCGACCAGGTCTTCCGCTGCGACCTGACCTGGCTGACGTCCCGGTTCGTGTGCATCTTCGGCCAGGGCTGCCAGGGCATCTACGCCGACGCCCCCGACACCGGCTGCTGCACCCTCGGCGCGCACTTCGCCGACAAGGCCGACGAGAAGCGGGTCGCGTCCTACGTCGAGCAGCTCGACCCCGACCTCTGGCAGTTCCATCCCGGTGGCCGGGCCAAGAAGTCCGACTGGACCGACAAGGACGACGAGGGCGCGCGCAAGACCCGGGTCGTGGAGCACGACGGTCAGTCGGCGTGCATCTTCCACAACCGCGCCGACTTCGCCACCGGCGCCGGCTGCGCCCTGCACGGGCTGGCCCTCCGGCAGGGTCGCAACCCCTTGGAGACCAAGCCGGACGTCTGCTGGCAGCTGCCGATCCGGCGCACCTTCCGCACCGTCGAGCGGCAGGACGACACGTCGTACACCGAGGTCTCGATCGGCGAGTACGACCGGCGCGGATGGGGGCCCGGCGGTCACGACCTCGACTGGTACTGCTCGGGCAACACCGAGGCCCACGTCGGACGCGAGCCGCTCTACGTCACCAACGAGCCCGAGCTCGTCGAGCTCATGGGCCGTCCGGCGTACGACGAGCTGGTGACGCACTGCGAGCGGCATCTGGCCGCGCGCGACCGGCTCGCGATCCATCCCGCCGATCCCGAGTGAGGACCGTCCGAACCGGCGCGAGCCGGGGCGGACGACGCGCAGCGAGCGGCGCAGCGCGCTTGCGCGCAAGCCGGGACATTTGACCGTCCGAACCGGCGCGAGCCGGAGCGGACGGCCGCAGCGAGCGGCGCAGCGAGCATGCGCGAGTCGGGACGTTTGGCCTCTCGACGTCGAGAAACACCCACCCCCTGCGCGAGCCCTTCGGGCGGGTGGCGCAGAATGCCGCCATGCGACTGGACCACCTCAGCTTCGCCGCCGGCCCTGACGGCCTCGCCGGCACCGCCCAGCGCATCGGGGGGATGCTCGGCCGTGAGTTCATGGACGGTGGCGTCCATCCGCGCTTCGGGACCCGCAACATGGTGCTCCCGCTGGCGGACCACACCTACCTCGAGGTCGTCGAGGTGCTCGACCACCCGGCGTCCGACAAGGCTCCGTTCGGCCAGGCCGTGCGGGCCCGCTCGGCACTCGGCGGCGGCTGGCTCGGCTGGGTCGTCGCGGTCGACGACATCGCGTCGCTGGAGAAGCGGCTCGGCCGCGAGGCCGTGGACGGCAACCGGCACCGCCCCGACGGCACCGAGCTGCGCTGGAAGCAGATCGGCGTCAACGGCCTGCTCTCCGACCCGCAGCTTCCGTTCTTCGTGCAGTGGCTCAGCGACGACGCCCTGCACCCGTCGGTCGGCGGCAGCGACGAGTGGTCGCTGCACGCACTCGAGATCGCTGGCGATCCGCAACGGGTCAGCGAGTGGCTCGGCGTGACCGTCGAGGCACCCCTCGAGGACGTCAAGGTCGAGTGGGTCGCTCCCAACGGCACCCCCGGCATCATCGCCGCGCAGTTCCAGACCCCGAACGGCGTGGTCCGGGTCTGACGCCCCGGCGACCGAGCCTGCGAGGGCGCCGATGAGGGCGGCAGATTGAGGAGGGCTCGGCTCCGTCCCGAACGAAGAGAGGGCCCGAGCGACCCGTCTCGAAATCAGGCCCGGCGACCGAGCCTGCGAGGGCACGGATGAGGGCTGCACCCCTATCGGGTCCGGTGCGCGGGGCGGTCCCGAGCCCGAACATCTGGCAGCACCCGGCGACGTACGAGATCGAGAACGTCGCGGTCGACCGCGACGGGGTGATCGAGGCGGCCATGCGGTCGGTCGCGGACTGGGCCGGGCGCACCGTCCTCGACGTCGGCTGCGGCACGGGTCACCACCTGCCGCGCTTCGCCGCCAGGGCCGAGCGGGTCCAGGGCGTCGAGCCGCATCCTTCGCTGCTGCGCCTGGCCGCGCGTCGTACCGCCTCGCTGGCGAACGTCGCACTGCTCGCCGGCACCGCCCAGGCGCTACCCCTTCCCGACGACTCGGTGGACATGGCGCACGCGCGCTGGGCCTACTTCTTCGGCCCAGGGTGCGAGCCCGGTCTGCGTGAGCTCGCGCGCGTCGTACGGCGAGGCGGGACGGCGTTCGTCATCGACACCGACGCGGCCCGGTCGACGTGGGGACGATGGTTCGCCCGGGGCTATCCGTCCGTCGACCCGGTGGAGGTCGAGAGGTTCTGGGGGCGGCAGGGGTGGACCCGGGTGCCGCTGGACCTCGACTGGCGGTTCGAGAGCCGCGCCGACCTCGAGGCCGTGGTCCGGATCGAGCTGAACGCCGCGGTCGCCGACGCTGTCCTGGCCGAGCACTCCGGCACGACGGTCGACGCGGCGGTCAACCTCTGGTGGCGGCGGTTCTGAGACACCGCCGAAAGGTCACGAACCGCAGCTGTGGGTGTCCTGCACGGCTTGGTCCCCGACCGCGACCATCGGCGGCCCACGTCAGCCGGACGTCAGCCGGAGCTCAGCCGTACGGCGAGGGTCGGGGTGAGCAGGACGCCCGGGCCCGTGACCGGCGGCGTGGACAGCAGGCCCCCCAGCGCCTTCACCAGCTCCTTGGCCACCTGCTCGAGCGGCTGCCGGACCGAGGTCAGCCCACCGGGCACGACCTGGGCCACCTGGGAGTCGTCGAACCCGACGACCGCGACGTCGCGCCCCCAGTGGATGCCCCGGTCGCCGAGCGCGTGCAGCACGCCGATCGCCAGGGTGTCCGAGGCGCACACGAAGGCCGTGGGCCGGGCCTCGTCGAGGAGCACCGAGGCCGCCTCGCGCCCGGAGGCGACGGTGTCCTCGACCCGTGAGGCCAGAGCGCTGGTCGAGAGGTCGCGGGCATGCATGGCACGGGTCCAGCCGGAACGGCGGTCCTCCCCGATGAAGGAGTCCTTGCGCCAGCCGATCCAGGCGACCCGGGTGTGGCCCTTGTCGAGCAGGTGGCAGGTGGCCAGCTCGGTGCCGGCGGCCCCGTCGACGTCGACCCACGGGTAGGTCGCCTCGGGGTCGCCCCACGGCCGGCCGAAGGCCACGAACGGTGCGCGCTTGCTGGTGAGCCACGCCGCCTGCGGGTTGCCGAGGTAGGTGTCGGTGACGATGAACGCGTCGACGGCGGTCGAGCGCAGGAGGTCGTCGTACCCCTCGACCGGCTCGTCGGGCGTGCCCGAGAAGAGCAGGATGTGGTAGCCGCTCTCGCCCGACATCTCGACCAGGGTGTGCACGAACCGGTCCATCGCGGCGTTGGCGGTGCCCTCCTGCGCAGGGTTGAACTTCAGCCCGATCAGGTGGCTGGCCCGGGTCCGCAGGTTGCGGGCGGCCCGGTTGGGTGAGTAGCCGAGCTCCTGGATCGCGTCCTGCACCCGGGCCAGGGTGTCGGGGCGCAGGAGCTCGGGACTGTTCACCGCGTTGGACACGGTCTGCCGCGAGACGCCGGCACGCTCGGCGACGTCGGCGAGCGTCGGCGCCGACAGGGCGAGCCGTCCGCTCCATGCCATGACGGGAACCCCTCTCTTGATCGATCCAAGCGCTTGGAGGATACCGTTCGTGACCCGCCCGGTCGTCACCACACCCGAAGGGGTACGGCGGGTCGAGCCGCCGCTGCCCCGGCCTGTCGGCGGCCACGTCTAGCGTTCCGGACATGTCGAAGAGCGCCCGCCCGGCCTACCACTGCTCCGAGTGCGGCTGGACGTCCGCCAAGTGGGTGGGCCGGTGCGGTGAGTGCCAGGCCTGGGGATCGGTGGCCGAGGCGGCCGCGCCACGCACGACGTCGCGCACCGGCGCGGCTCCGGTGACCTCGGCGGCGGTGCCGATCGCGCAGGTCTCGGTCGAGTCCTCGACCTTCCGGAGCAGCGGCGTTCCCGAGCTCGACCGGGTGCTCGGCGGCGGTCTCGTCCCCGGCGCTGCGATCCTCCTGGCCGGCGAGCCGGGGGTCGGCAAGTCCACCCTGCTGCTCGAGGTGGCCGCCCAGACCGCCCGCTGTGCCCGACGCACCCTCTACGTCACCGGCGAGGAGTCCGCATCGCAGGTGCGGCTGCGCGCCGACCGCACGCGAGGCGTCCACGACGAGCTCTACCTCGCCGCCGAGACCGACCTCGGCGCGATCCTCACCCACATCGAGCAGGTGCGCCCCGAGGTCGTCGTGGTCGACTCCGTGCAGACCATCGGGGCGGCGAGCGTCGACGGCGTCCCCGGCGGCGTGACCCAGGTCAAGGAGGTCGCGGCCGCGCTGATCCGGGTCGCCAAGACCCGTGACATCACCACGATCATGGTCGGCCACGTCACCAAGGACGGCTCGATCGCCGGACCGCGCGTCCTCGAGCACGTCGTCGACGTCGTCCTCCACTTCGAGGGCGACCGCAACTCCCGCTTCCGCATGCTCCGCGCCCTGAAGAACCGGTTCGGCCCGGTCGACGAGGTCGGCTGCTTCGACCTCGCCGCCGAGGGCATCACCGCGGTCACCGACCCCACCGGCCTCTTCGTGGAGAACCACGAGCACCGCGTCCCGGGCACCTGCGTGGCGGTGACGATGGAGGGCCGCCGGCCGATGCTGGCCGAGGTCCAGGCGCTGGTGACCAGGAGCGCCCTCGAGCGCCCCCGCCGTACGACGTCGGGGCTCGACGGGTCGCGCGTCGCGATGATCCTGGCGGTCCTCCAGCAGCACTGCCGCGTCTCGCTGCTCGGAAGCGACGTGTTCGTCTCCACCGTCGGCGGCGCGCGCCTGACCGAGCCCGCCACCGACCTCGCGATCGCCGTGGCCCTGGCCTCCGCCGGCACCGGCGCGGCTCCACCCCAGGGCGTGGTCGCGCTGGGGGAGATCAGCCTGGCGGGCGAGGTCCGCAAGGTGCGCGACCTCCCCCAGCGCATCGCCGAGGCCGCGCGGCTCGGCTTCCGGGTCGCCGTGGTCCCGACCGCTGCCGGTCGCAAGGGTGCGCCCGGCCGGAGCCACACCGTCGACGGGATGACTGTCCTCGAGACCCCCGACCTGCTCGGCGCCCTGCGCCTGCTCGGGATGACCGCCACCCGCGAGCGCCACGGCCCGGCGGTCGAGGCGGTCGCCCAGCCGCGTGCCGAGGAGCCCCGCGAGCCGCTCGGCAGCCGGCCCGACGAGGCCGGTGAGCCCGGCGATCCCGCGCGGCCCGGCGAAGGGGCGGCGTTCGACCCGGGCTCCCTCGACGACTGGACGATGCCGGAGCCGGGCGAGCCACCTGACGACCCCGACGAGTGGCCTCCGCTGCGCAGCGTCTGAGGCGCTGGGGTCGCGGGGGTCACCGCGCCCACGCTCGTGAGCGTTGTCGGCTCCGCGGGCCGGGCCAGCCCCTAGACTGACGCCCGCGCGGCTCAGGCCGCAGCACACACGCAGACGAAGGGGCGGGCACCGTGGCTGGCGGGACGGGGAACGACGACACCGCGCGCCTGCGCCTCGTCCTGTCGGCGCTCGCTCCCGGCACCGCCCTCCGAGACGGGCTCGAGCGCATCCTGCGTGGCCGCACCGGCGCCCTGATCGTGCTCGGTCACGACCGCGTCGTCGAGTCGATCTGCACCGGCGGCTTCACGCTCGACGTACCGTTCACCGCCACCGGGCTGCGCGAGCTGGCCAAGATGGACGGCGCGATCATCGTCGACCGCGATCTCAGCCGGATCACCCGCGCCGCGGTCCACCTGATGCCCGACCCGGCGATTCCCTCCGACGAGACCGGCACCCGCCACCGCACGGCCGACCGGGTCGCCCGGCAGACCGGGTGGCCGGTGATCTCGGTGTCGCAGTCGATGCAGATCATCGCGGCGTACGTCGGTGACATCCGGCACGTGATCGAGGGCTCGGCCCAGATCCTGTCCCGCGCCAACCAGGCACTGGCCACCCTCGAGCGCTACAAGCTCCGGCTCGACGAGGTCTCCGCGACCCTGTCCGCCCTGGAGATCGAGGACCTGGTGACCGTGCGCGACGTCGCGGTCGTCGCCCAACGGCTCGAGATGGTCATCCGCATCGCGCGCGAGATCGAGGACTACGTCCTCGAGCTCGGCACCGACGGCCGCCTGCTGTCCCTCCAGCTCGACGAGCTGGTCACCGGCGTCGACCAGGAGCGCGAGCTCGTGGTCCGCGACTACCTGCCCTCGGGACGGCGCGCCAAGGGGCCCCAGGCAGCGCTGGCCCGGCTCGAGGCCCTCTCGTCCATCGACCTGGTCGACCCGGCGTCCGCGTCTCGGGCCCTCGGGCTCGGCGACCACCTCGACGGGGCCGTCGCACCGCGCGGCTACCGGCTGCTGGCCAAGGTGCCGCGCCTGCCCGGCGCGGTCGTCGAGCGCCTGGTCGAACACTTCGAGACACTGCAGAAGCTGCTCTCCGCCGGCGTCGAGGACCTCCAGACCGTCGAAGGTGTCGGCGAGCTGCGGGCTCGCAGCGTGCGCGAGGGCCTGTCCCGGCTCGCGGAGTCGTCGATCCTCGAGCGGTACGTCTGAGCGACTAACTGGCCTCAGCCACCCTGGTGGTGCTGGTTGGGCGTCTTCGGGTGGGCGGTGCGGGTCACCGTGGCCGGCGCGGGCGTCGTCAGCTCGAACGTCGTCTCCTGCGGCTCGCCGCCCAGGGCGGCCGCGTAGAGGTGGTAGGTGCCGGCGATCGCCCACGCCGTCATCCGCGGGCAGCCCGGCGCCGAACGCTTGGCGTTCCAGGTCACCCGGACCGGGGTCACCTGGGTGTTGCGGAGCACCAGGTCGCGGGTCGGGATGGCCTTGGCGCACTGGACCGTCGTCCAGATCAGGTCCGGGCCCGAGGTGATCCGCAGCGCGAGGGTCCGGCCCGACAGCGTCCAGTCGCACGCAGGCGAGGCGATCGTCGAGAGGTCCAGCAGCAGCGAGATGTCGCTGCCCGCGACCGGTCGCGGCACCGAGGGCGCCACCGCCACGTCGTCAGCCGCACAGGGCCCGCTCGGCATCGCCAGCGGGGTCGCCGACGTGGAGTCCTGGGCGTGGCGCCCCATGCCGACAGACGAGCCGACAGACGAGCCGGCAGACGAACCCGCAGTCGACCCCGAGGCGGGCAGGGTGGTCCCCGAGCTCAGGGGGGAGGTCTGCGCCGCCGGGGTGGCCTGGTCGGGTCCCGATGAGCCGCCGCTCGAACCTCCGAGCAGCTGGGCGATCCCCACCACCAGCAACGTCGCGATGCCCAGCACCATCAGCCGGCGCACCCAGTAGACGCGCGCCGGAAGCCTCCTGCGCGTCGCCCGGTTCATGCCGGGAACGCTAACCAGCGACCGCCTTCCGGCGTGGTTGCCACGCGGGCTGCCGGCGGCACGGCCGACGTGAGCCTGCTCGCGAGGCGGGCCGTAGGCTCGCGCCGTGTCCGCGCTGCACGCACCACTGCTCCGGTGGTACGACGAGCACGCCCGCGACCTGCCGTGGCGCCGGACGACGGCGACGGCGTGGGGCGTGCTGGTCTCGGAGCTGATGCTCCAGCAGACCCCGGTCGCCCGGGTCCTCCCGGTGTACGACGCGTGGCTGGAGCGATGGCCCACGCCAGGTGACCTCGCGGCTGCCCCCGCAGGCGAGGCGATCCGGGCCTGGGGACGGCTGGGCTACCCCCGCCGGGCGATCCGGCTCCACGCGGCGGCGACCGCGATCACCGAGCGGCACGACGGCCGGGTGCCCGACACCTACGAGGCACTCCTGGCCCTCCCGGGCGTCGGCGACTACACGGCTTCGGCGGTGCTGGCCTTCGCCTTCGGGCGACGCCGACCGGTCCTCGACACCAACGTCCGGCGGGTGCTGGCCCGGGTGGTGACCGGGGTGGAGTTCCCGCCGACGGGCGTGACGGCTGCCGAGAGGTCCGTGGCGGTCGACCTCCTGCCCGACGACGAGCCCACCGCGGCCACCTGGTCGGTCGCGCTCATGGAGCTCGGTGCGCTGATCTGCACCGCAGCCTCGCCCGCGTGCAACTCCTGCCCCGTCGCCTCCTCGTGCGCCTGGCGGGCCGCCGGTCACCCGGCGTACGACGGTCCGCCGCGGCGCGGACAAGCCTGGGCCGGCACCGACCGGCAGTGCCGCGGGCAGCTGATGGCCCTCGCTCGTGAGGCGGAGGCTGCGGTCACCCAGCGGGGCATGGAGCGCGCCTGGCCGGACGACGACCAGCGCGCGAGGTGCCTGGCCTCCCTGCTCGACGACGGGCTGCTCGTCGCCGTCAGCGGCGGCTACGCGCTGCCGGGGTGCTGGTCCTGAGGAGCCGAGGAACCAGGCGTCCCGAAGGGACCCCAGCGGGCCTCGACGACGTCGGCGAGGTCGGCGACGGTACGGCGTTGCCGGGCGGGCGAGTCGAGGGGCTGGTCGAGCAGGAGGCCCATGAACGTCGCGTCGACGAGGGCGGCGGCCCGGCGTGCGGCAGCCGAGCCCAGCCCGGCGCGGGTGAAGTGCCCGGCGAGCGCCGACATCCAGCCCGTGTTGGCGTCGCGCACCTCCGCGGCGTAGGGCTCCTGCCCGAACAGGCCGAGCGCCGCGGCCTCGACGTACAGCCGCTGGCACCGCTGCTGACGCCCGGTGGTCACCTCGCGCCACAGGGAGCGGACCGCCTCGCGGAGGTCGGGTGCGGTGGGCAGAGCCCGGATGCTCTCCATCGACCGGGCGGTCGAGGTGCGCAGGATCGTCGCGACGAGGTCGTCCTTGTCGCGGAAGTGGTAGAGCAGCATCCGGTCGCTCGTGCCGAGCGCCTCGGCCAGTGGGCGCAGGCTGAGGCCGATCAGCCCGTGCTCGAGGGCGTAGTCGGTCGCCGCCTCGGCCAGCTCCTCACGCCGTGTCCCCACCGTGCCTCCTTCCGACAAAGAGTTTGTGACGGTCTGTAGCGTCCGCTACAGTATGAATGTAGCAACCGCTACATTCGTCGTACCGAAAGAGCCCGTCATGTTCAGCCCGTTCGTCGTCCTGCTCGCCGCCATCGGCGTGGAAGTCGGCGCGACCACCATCCTGCCGAAGACCCGCGGCTTCCACGACCTTCCGTGGTCGATCGTGGTGCTCGGTGGCTACGCCGTCTCGATCTGGATGCTCGCCGTCGTGGTGCGCCAGATGTCGGTCTCGGTGGCGTACGCCGTGTGGTCCGGGCTCGGCACGGCCGCGATCGCGCTCGTCGGCGCCCTCGTGCTCGGCGAACGGATCGACCTGGTCAAGGTGACCGCCCTCGGTCTGATCATCCTCGGCGTGGTCGTCCTCAACCTCCACACCGCCCACTGACCTGGCACTCGCGTCACCCGAAATCGCACTGACCCGGCACTTCTGTCGTGACAGAAGTGCCGGGTCAGGCTCGTACGACGTGACAGAAGTGCCGGGTCAGTCGGTGGGCGCAGCCTTCTCGACGTCGGCCGGGCCGGGCGTCTCGTCGTCACCCTCGCCGCGGCCGGACGGGCCGGGCGACGGCTCGACGGCAACCGTCTCCAGCGGAGGCAGGTCGGGCAGCTCGGCCATCTTCTGGCCCTTGAAGGTGAACTCGGCGGTCGGGCGTGTCGTCGGTGACGTCGACCAGCACGATCTGGCCGGGGCCCACCTCGCCGTAGAGCATCTTCTCGGCCAGGACGTCCTCGATCTCGCGCTGGACGGTACGGCGCAGCGGCCGGGCACCGAGCACCGGGTCGAACCCGCGCGTGGCCAGGAGGTTCTTGGCCGGCTGGGTCAGCTCCAGCGACATGTCGCGGTCCTTCAGCCGGAGCTCGACGAAGGCGATCATGTTGTCGACCATGTGGATGATCTGCTCCTGCGACAGCGGCGGGAACACGATGATCTCGTCGACCCGGTTGAGGAACTCGGGACGGAAGTGCTGCTTGAGCTCCTCCTGCACCTTGGTCTTCATCCGGTCGTAGGAGCCGGCCACGTCACCGCTCTGGGCGAACCCGAGGTTCTGGCCCTTGGCGATGTCCCGGGTGCCGAGGTTGGTGGTCATGATGATGACGGTGTTCTTGAAGTCGACCACCCGGCCCTGGGAGTCGGTCAGGCGACCTTCCTCCAGGATCTGCAACAGGCTGTTGAAGATGTCGGGGTGGGCCTTCTCGACCTCGTCGAACAGGACCACCGAGAACGGCTTGCGCCGGACCTTCTCGGTGAGCTGGCCGCCCTCCTCGTACCCGACGTAGCCCGGAGGCGAGCCGAAGAGCCGGGAGACGGTGTGCTTCTCGCTGAACTCAGCTCATGTCGAGCTGGATCAGCGCGTCCTCGTCACCGAAGAGGAACTCCGCGAGGGTCTTGGACAGCCACGTCTTACCGACACCGGACGGGCCGGCGAAGATGAACGAGCCTCCGGGGCGCTTGGGGTCCTTCAGACCCGCACGCGTACGACGGATCGCCCGGCTGAGCGCCTTGACGGCCTCCTCCTGGCCGATGACCCGCTTGTGGAGCTCGTCCTCCATCTTGAGCAGCCGCGTGGACTCCTCCTCGGACAGCTTCACGATCGGGATGCCGGTCGCCACGGCGAGCACCTCGGCGATCAGCTCCTCGTCGACCTCCGCGACCTCGTCGAGGTCGCCGGCGCGCCACTGCTTCTCGCGCTCGACCTTCTTCGCGGTCAGCTGCTTCTCCTCGTCGCGCAGGCGCGCGGCGGCCTCGAAGTCCTGGCCGTCGATCGCGGCCTCCTTGCGCTGCCGAACCTCGGCGATCTTCTCGTCGTACTCGCGCAGGTCGGCGGGAGCGGTCATCCGGCGGATGCGGAGCCGGGAGCCGGCCTCGTCGATGAGGTCGATGGCCTTGTCGGGCAGGAACCGGTCGCTGATGTAGCGGTCGGCCAGCGTCGCCGCCGAGACCAGGGCCTCGTCGGTGATCGTCACCCGGTGGTGGGCCTCGTAGCGGTCGCGCAGGCCCTTGAGCATCTCGATCGTGTGGGCGATCGACGGCTCGGCGACCTGGATGGGCTGGAAGCGGCGCTCGAGCGCGGCGTCCTTCTCGAGGTACTTGCGGTACTCGTCGAGGGTCGTGGCGCCGATCGTCTGCAGCTCGCCGCGGGCCAGCATCGGCTTGAGGATGGACGCCGCGTCGATGGCGCCCTCGGCCGCGCCGGCACCGACGAGGGTGTGGATCTCGTCGATGAACAGCACGATGTCGCCGCGGGTGCGGATCTCCTTGAGCACCTTCTTCAGGCGCTCCTCGAAGTCGCCGCGGTAGCGCGATCCGGCCACCAGGGCGCCGAGGTCGAGGGTGTAGATCTGCTTGTCCTTGAGCGTCTCGGGGACGTTGCCCTTGACGATGTCCTGGGCCAGGCCCTCGACGATCGTCGTCTTGCCGACGCCGGGCTCGCCGATCAGGACCGGGTTGTTCTTCGTACGGCGCGACAGGATCTGCATGACCCGCTCGATCTCCTGCTCGCGGCCGATGACCGGGTCGAGCTTGGACTCACGGGCGTCCTGGGTGAGGTTGCGGCCGAACTGGTCGAGCACCAGCGACGACGACGGGGCGTCGGCCGGGGCCCCGGAGGTCGCCGCCTGCGCCCCCGTCTGCTCCTTGCCCTGGAAGCCGCTGAGCAGCTGGATGACCTGCTGACGCACGCGGTTGAGGTCGGCGCCGAGCTTCTGCAGGACCTGGGCCGCGACGCCCTCGCCCTCGCGGATCAGGCCGAGCAGGATGTGCTCGGTGCCGATGTAGGAGTGACCGAGCTGCAGCGCCTCGCGCAGCGACAGCTCGAGGACCTTCTTGGCGCGCGGGGTGAAGGGGATGTGGCCGGACGGCGCCTGCTGGCCCTGACCGATGATCTCCTCGACCTGCGCACGCACGGCCTCCAGCGAGATGTCGAGGCTCTCCAGAGCCTTCGCGGCGACCCCTTCGCCCTCGTGGATCAGGCCGAGCAGGATGTGCTCGGTGCCGATGTAGTTGTGGGAGAGCATGCGGGCCTCTTCTTGGGCCAGCACGACCACCCGCCGGGCTCGGTCAGTGAACCGCTCGAACATGCCAATCGCTCCTAGCGCGGGCGATGGTTTCGCCCGCAAACGAGAACAAGGAGACGTCCGGTCGAGTGGCAGGCCACGGGAGAGGGCGTCATCTGTTCCAACTGGGGTCCCAGCCTACGTGTTCCTGGCCGCAGACAAGAGCCGTCCGCCCACAGCGAACAAGCAGTCGGGCGTGAGGGACGAACGCCCGACTGCTTGTCCGGCGTGGGCGCGGGAAGGTTGAGCGAGCCCGCGGCTGAGCTTGCGAAGCCGTGCCAGGCGAGACGAAACCCGGTGACGGTGCCTGCGGGCCCAGGCACCGTCACCGGGTTTCGAGACTGCGCTCACCCGCCTCCTCGACCAACGGTCCGGTCAGTGCGCGGCTTCGAAGGCCTCGCGGACGCCGGAGGGGATGCGGCCCCGATCGGGGACGGGGTGGCCGTTGGAGCGAGCCCAGTCGCGGATCTCCCGAGCGCTGGTGCCGACCTGGGTGCGGGTCTTCGCCTTGGCTGCGCGGCCGCCGGAACGACGGGCCACGGCGACGTACTTCGCCAGGGCGTCTCGCAGTCCCTTCGCGTTCTTGTCGTTGAGGTCGATCTCATAGCTGCGGCCGTCGAGGCCGAACGCGACCGTCTCGGTGGCGTCGCCGCCGTCGAGGTCGTCCTCGAGCGTGATGTGCACCTTCTGCGCCATGTGGTGATGCCTTTCGGGGGATGGCGGATACGTGATATCCGTCCACGGTTGTCGGGGCTGGATTTCACGATAGTGGGGCGACCGGATCACCCGCAAATCAACTCACTAATCCACTGTGGAGAACTTGAATTGTGATGCCGGAATTCAGGTGTTGCGGGCCCAGACCAGCTCGAGGCCGCGGAGCGTGAGCCACGGGTCGTGCGCGGTGAAGCACGCACATTCGTCGTACACCAGGGATGCGAGGTACCCCGTGGCCACGACCGTGACGTCCTCGACCTCCGCATCGAGCTCGGTGATCATCCGGGCGACAATTCCGTCGACCTGCGCGGCGACGCCGAACACCATTCCCGACTGGAGTGCCTCGACGGTGTTGCGGGCGATGACGGTGCGAGGCCGACGTATTTCCACCATCCGCAATTGGGCACCGCGCCGTTCGAGCGCCTCGAGCGATATCTCGATACCCGGGGAAATCGCGCCCCCGATGTACTGGCCCTGCGCGTTCACGACGTCGAACGTGGTCGCGGTGCCGCCGAAGTCGACCACGACCGCCGGCCCGCCGTAGCGGGTCGCAGCAGCCAACGCGTTGACGATCCGGTCGGTGCCGACCTCGCGTGGATTGTCGGTGAGCACCGACACCCCGGTGCGCACGCCGGGCTCGACCACCACGCTGGTCAGGCCGCCGAAGTGGTCGGCGAGCATCGTCCGCCACTGCTGGAGCACCGACGGCACGGTCGCGCACACCACGATCCCGCCGACCTCCGCCTCGCGGTCTCCGAGCAGGCCCCGGATCAGCACCGACCACTCGTCCGCGGTGCGCGACTCGACCGTCGCGACCCGCCAGTCGGCCACCACCTCGGTGCCCCGGACCAGCCCGAGGACGGTGTGGCTGTTGCCGATGTCGGCGGCCAGGAGCGTGGTCACGTGAGGTCCAGCCCGAGGTCGAAGACGTGCGCGGAGTGGGTCAGGGCACCGACCGAGATGAAGTCGACGCCGGTCTCGGCCACCTCGCGGGCGCGGTGGAGGGTGAGCCCCCCGGACGCCTCCAAGGTGGCGCGGCCGGCGGTGAGCCGGACGGCGTCGGCCATCGTCGCGGTGTCCATGTTGTCCAGCAGGATCTCGCTGCACCCGGCGTCGAGGAGCTCGCGCAGCTGGTCGAGGTCGGTGACCTCCACCTCGACGCGCAGGTCCGGGTACGCCGCGCGCACCCGCTGGTAGGCGGGCACCACGCCGCCGGCGGCGACGACGTGGTTGTCCTTGACCATCGCCCGGTCCGACAGGGAGAGCCGGTGGTTGACGCCGCCGCCGCAGCGCACGGCGTACTTCTGCAGGGCGCGGAGCCGCGGCAGCGTCTTGCGGGTGTCCAGCACGCGGGCTCGGGTCCCGGCGAGCGCGTCGACCCACCGCGCGGTGGCACTGGCCACCCCGGACAGGTGGGAGGCGAGGTTGAGCGCGGTGCGCTCGGCGGTGAGCAGCGACCCGGTCGGGCCGCTCACCCGCATCACGACGTCGCCCGCGCGGACCCGGGCTCCCTCGACCACGCGGTCGTGGATCGCCACCCGCGGGTCGACCCGGAGGAAGACCAGCGCGGCCACCCCGAGCCCGGCGACGACACCCTCCTCGCGGGCGGCGAACACCCCCGAGCCCGTCGCGTCAGCTGGGATCGTGGCGACGCTCGTCACGTCCACGGAGCCACCCGGCAGGTCCTCCTCGAGGGCCGCGTCGATGGTGGCGAGGACCGCGGCGGCATCGAGCCCCGCCTCGGTCAGCTCCTCCAGCAACGCGTCGAGGACACCGGGGTCCGGGCTCACGCCGTCACCCCGACCTCGACGTCGGTCGGCGCAGCCGGGCGGAACGCGTGCCGCGGCTCCTCGCCCTCGAGCCACCAGTCGTGGTGGCCCGACTGGACGGCGTCGTCGCGCTCGGGGAAGTCCTCACGCCAGTGTGAGCCGCGCGTCTCCTCGCGCAGCAGCGCCGCCTCGGCGAGCAGGGTGCTCACGGTCAGCAGGTTGGTGACCTCCCAGGCGTCCTGGTCGACCCGGCCGCCGGGGTGTCGGCGAGCCCGGACCAGCGTCTCCCTTCCGCTGCGCAGCCCGTCGGCCGAGCGCAGCACGCCGGCGCGGGCGGTCATCTCCTCCTGGAGCGCGCGGGTGCAGTCGCCGTCGACGAGTCCCGTCGTACGACGGTCGGTCGCCGCGTCGGCCCACGGGCGCAGCTCGCCGGGCAGCACCTCGGCGATCCGCCGGGAGAACACCAGGCCCTCGAGCAAGGAGTTGGAGGCCAGCCGGTTGGCGCCGTGGACGCCCGAGCAGGCGACCTCGCCCGTCGCGTAGAGGCCCGGCAGGCTGCTGCGCCCCCACACGTCGGTGGCGACCCCGCCCGAGGCGTAGTGGCAGGCGGGCGCGACCGGGATCAGCTCGGTCACCGGGTCGACGCCGTGGCGTCGGCACATGGCCAGGACGGTGGGGAAGCGGCTCTCCCAGAATCTCGACGCGCTCGCCTGGCTCGCGGCTCGATCACCGTCGCTCGCTCCGCTCGCAGCCAGGCCCAGGTGGCGGGCGTCGAGCCACATGTGGGGGTGCCCGGTCTCGATCATCCGTCGCGTGATCGCCTTGGCGACCACGTCCCGCGGCGCCAGGTCGGCCAGCTCGTGGAGCCCCTGCATGAAGCGGTGGCCCTCCCAGTCGACCAGGAAGGCGCCCTCGCCGCGGACGGCCTCGGAGATCAGCGGCTGCTGCCCGCGGGAGTCCGAGCCCAGCCACATCACGGTCGGGTGGAACTGCACGAACTCCAGGTCGCGGAGGACGGCACCCGCCCGGTAGGCCAGGGCCATCCCGTCGCCGGTCGCCACGCGGTGGGTTGGTGGTCTGGGAGAAGACCTGACCCAGCCCGCCGCTGGCCAGGACGACCGCACGACAGCGCACCGCACCGACGCCGTCGCGCTGGCCCTCGCCCATCACGTGGAGGGTCAGGCCGGCGACGCCGCCGTCGTCCGCGCGCAGCAGGTCGACCGCGAGCGCGTGCTCCACCACCTCGATCTCGGGCGCCCGCGCGATCGCCGCGATGAGGGCGCGCTGGATCTCCGCGCCGGTCGCGTCGCCACCCGCGTGGGCGATGCGGTCGCGGTGGTGGCCGCCCTCGCGGGTCAGGCTGAGCTCGCCGTCGGGGTGGAGGTCGAAGTTGGCACCCAGGGCGATCAGCTCGCGGACCGCATCGGGACCCTCGGTCACCAGGACCCGTACGGCGTCCAGGTCACAGGCCCCCGCACCGGCGACGAGGGTGTCGCGCTCGTGCTGCGCAGGGGTGTCGCCCGGGCCGAGCGCGGCCGCGATGCCGCCCTGCGCCCACTGGGTCGACCCGGCGTCGAGCACGTCCTTGGTCACCACGAGCACCTTGTCGACCCGGCCACGCAGGCGCAGCGCGGCAGTCAGGCCCGCGATCCCGGACCCGACCACCACCACGTCGGCGCTCACCGACCAGCCGGGATCGGGTGCCTGCAGGCGGCCGACCACGCGTCGTACGGTCACGCAGGCAGGCTAGCGGCCCGCCTCCCAGGCCCCGCGCCCGCGATGACCCGCGATGACCCGCGATGACCCCGCGATAACCTGAGCGCCCCGACGCCGGGGCTGAGGCGTCCGTGCAGGCGTGAGGAGCGTGGATGACGGCCATCGCGCGCCGCCGTGAGCTGCGGCTCGCCGCCCTCGCCACGGCCGAGCGCTCGCTGCCGATCGGCTTCGCGATCGTCGGGGTGCAGAAGGCCGGGACGACCAGCCTCTACACCATGCTCACTCGCCACCCCGCGATCGTCGGTGGCCCGCAGAAGGAGCTGCGCTTCTTCCTCGAGCCCCACGACTGGAGCAGCCCCGACTACCGCACGTACCGTCGCCCGGTGAAGGGCAGGGCGCGCCTGGCCGGCGACGCCACCCCGGGTTACCTGTTCTACCCCGGCGCCCTCGAGCGGATGCACCGCTACGACCCTTCGATGCGGCTGCTGGCCAGCTTCCGCGACCCGCTGGAGCGCGCGTTCTCCCACTGGGCCATGGAGCGACGCCGCCACGAGCACTACCCCGACCTGCCCGAGGCCATCGAGCGCTGGGGTGAGGACGACCTGCCGACCTCAGCGCCGGAGGGCGGCTCACCCAGCCCGCTGCTGCAGGGCTCGCCGTTCGCCCGCGGGCTGTACGGCGCGCAGCTCGTGCGGGCGCTGACCTCCTACCCCCGCGAGCAGTGGCTGTTCGTGGAGTTCCGGCGACTGCTGGAGGAGCCGACCGCCGTCCTGGACCAGGCGACCGACCACCTCGGCCTGCCCCGGTTCACGACGTACCCCTCGATGCCGCACCGGATGGCCTCGCCCGCGTCCAACCCCGGCGGCCGCCCCTCCGCGGCCGCGATCGAGAGGACTGGTGCGCCGTTACGCCGTGGACCTGCGGCTCTTCGAGCAGCTCTCCGGGCTCGACGTGAGCCGCTGGCCGACCAAGCAGGCAGCCGACGGCACCCTCGAGGTCAGCGCACTGCGCGACCGGCTGTGCGACCGGCTCGGCCTGACCGGCTGACGGCGCCGGTCAGCCCAGACCGCCGAGCACGATCGCCCGGTTGTCGATGAGCCGGGTCTCCCCGATCCGGCCCGCCACCAGGATGCGCGCCTCCGTGGGGCCGGCGGGGTGCTCGTCGGAGACCCGCTCGAGCTCGGGCGTGCGGATCGCGAGGTAGTCGAGGTCGAGCTCGGCGTCCTCGTCGAGCACTCGCTCGGCTGCCCAGCGCGCGGCCGGCCAGCCGTACGACGATCGCTCGGCGGCGGCGTCGAGGGCGCGGGAGAGGATCGCGGCACTGGCCCGCTGCGCGGGGTCGAGGTAGCGGTTGCGGCTGGACAGGGCGAGCCCGTCGGATTCCCGGACGGTCGGCACGCCGACGACCTCGACGCCGAGGCAGAGGTCACGGCTCATCCGGCGGATCAGGACCAGCTGCTGGTAGTCCTTCTCCCCGAAGCAGGCGACGTCGGGACGGCTGAGCCCGAAGAGCTTGGCGACGACGGTGAGCACGCCGCGGAAGTGACCCGGCCGGACCTCGCCCTCCAGCACGTCGCCCAGCAGGCCGGGATCGACCGTGACCTCCGGGTCGCCGCCGGGGTACATCTCCTCGGTCGCAGGAGCGAAGACGACGTCGACCCCCGCTCGGGCGCACACCTCCAGATCGGCCTCGAGGGTGCGCGGGTAACGCTCGAGGTCCTCCCCCTCACCGAACTGGAGAGGGTTGACGAAGACGGAGGCGACCACGGTGCCGTCGCCTGCGCGCACCCGGGCCGCGCCGAGCAATGCGGCGTGACCGGCGTGCAGCGCCCCCATCGTGGGCACGAGGACGACGGGCCGGCCCGCGGCCCGCGCCGGCGCGAGGGCATCGGTCAGCGCCTCGCGGCTCGACGCGAGGTGTGGGGCCGAGGTCACGACTGCGGCGTCCGGTGGGCCGGGTCGCTCTCGGCCGCGGCCTGGGCCGCGTCGAGCGCTCGGCGGATCGCGGTGGCCCGGATCGGGAGCACCCGGCCGTCGGTCACGACCCGGTCGAGCGTGGCCCGGGCCAACGCCAGGTAGGACGGCAACGTGTCCGGCGCGGTGGCCGCGATCTCGGCGAGGTGGGCACGGACCGTGTTCACGTCACCGCGGACGATCGGGCCGGTCAGCGCCGCGTCTCCCTCGGCCAGTGCGTTGTCGAGCGCCGCCTCGAGGAGCGGGCGCAGGATCGCGGCGGGGTCGTCGGCTCCGGCGGCGCCGAGCAGCTCCATCGCCTGCGAGACCAGGGTGACCAGGTGGTTGGCGCCGTGGGCCAGGCCCGCGTGGTAGAGCCCGCGGAGCTGCTCCTCGACCCACATCACCTCGCCGCCGAGGTCGGCGACGAGCCCCTCGGCGAGGGGACGCTCGGCAGCCCCGGCGGTCACGCCGAAGACGCACTGCCCGAGCCGCTCGAGGTCGATCGCGGTGCCGGTGAAGGTCATCGCCGGATGAAGGGCGACCGGTCGCGCGCCCAGGACCGTGGCCGGCGAGAGAACGGCGAGCCCGTGACTGCCGCTGGTGTGCACGACGTACTGCCCCTCGTGGAGCGAGCCACTCGCCGCGAGCTGGGTGACGACGTTGCCGAGCATGTCGTCGGGGACGGTCAGCAGCAGGACGTCGCACCTGCGGGCGACGGCGGTCGGCTTCAGGATCGGGACGCCGGGCAGCAGCGCCGCGGCCCGCCGGATCGAGGCGTCGGACTCGCCGGCGACGGCGACGATCTCGTGGCCGTGCGTGCGCAGAGCGGCGGCGAGCACGGAGCCGACACGGCCGGCACCGATCACGCCCACGCGGAGTGGGGTCATCAAGGCTTCCTCGCGTTCAGGTCCCTCCGACCACCCTGGGCAGGGCCGGTGTGGGTACCACACGTTGTGGGAACGGCTCCACGGTACGCCGCGCACACCTGCCGCCGGTATCGGTCGCCGATGTGACGAAGGCAACCTTGCGCGACCGGTGCCGGTCAGGGGCGCAGTCGACCGCGGAGCCGAGCCGCCTGGCGCCGACCCACCTCGCGCAGGAGCCGTCGGCTCGAGAGCCCGACCAGCGGGTCGGCCGGAGGACGTGGCTCGGCCGCGGGAGGCTTGGCGGCCATGCGTTGCGGTTGCGCCTGCTGCAGCATCCGGGCGAAGGCGTGCTCGACGGCACCGGCCGCTGCGGTCACGGGCAGCCAGGTCGGCGGCTCGCCGAGATCTGGGGCGTCGGCCCGGGCGCCGTGGCGCAGCAGGTCGGGATCCCCGACCACCAGCGCTCCGGACTCCGCGACGGCCTCGGCACGTTGGATGCTGAGCTCCTCGAGGCGCGACGACGTCCACCCCGGAAGCGGCGGGATGACGGTCTCGTCGTCGGCGAGCGGAGCGGCGCGCAGCCCGGTGAGCAGGCCGCGCCGCGGCCCGTTGAGACGTTGGGACCCGACCCAGCCGCGCTGCTCGACGGCGAGGTTGACCTGGCGGCAGAGCTCGATGCGCTCCATCGAGAGCGAAGTGTTGGTGTGGGGACCGGGGGTGAGCAGCCCCTCGGGGAGCCCCAGCATCTGCTCGAAGGTCCGCGCCTGGAGCCGGCGGTCGCTCTCGTCACTGACCATCACGATCACCCGCTCGGCCGGAAGGGCGCCGCGCCACCGCTCGATCAGCGACCGGAGGCCGTGGTTGTGCCAGAACGCGCGTGCCGCCTGGGTCACGCGGTCCGGGTCGAGGATCTCGCGCAGCCACTCGTCGTACGTGCGGGTCTCGTTGACCGACTTCACCCGCTCCTGCCAGGCGGACGGGAGCAGGGTGTCGAGGCGCCTGGCGGTGACGAGCACATGCACCCGGTCGGCCCCGAGGTCGTCGACCAGGCGCTGGACCTGCCGAGGGCCGGCCGACGAGAAGTCCTCGCTGCTGATCACCACGCGCCCGGGGGCGGCGTGGACCTCGGCGACCAGCTCGTCCCACTCGGACTCGGGGACGGCGGCCTCGCCCAGGCGGCTGCGGCCGAGCAGGGCCCAGCTCGGGCGCATCTGGCGCTGGCGGGTGCCGGGGTAGGTGACGCCGGCGGCGGCCAGCTCGGACCGGTGCTCGTGCAGGCTGCTCTGGATTGCGGTCGTGCCGGTCTTGTAGGGCCCGATGTGCACGAGTACGGCGCCCTCGGGCAGCAGCGTCGCCGGCCCCGCCGTCGGAGCGGCGCCGGGTTCGGGGGCGGGACGTTCGACCGTGTCGGCCGGTGGCGTGACAGGCTCGAGGGGCGGCTCGGCCCGCGTGCCCTTCTGCTTCATCCGGGCTGCGAGGAGACCCTCGACCGCTCGGGCCACCACCTCGATGTCGAGGCGGCCGGAGGTCTGGGTGCCGGCGCCGGGTTCGGGGTGCGAGCGCAGCAGCTCGGGGTCGCCGAGGACGTCGAGTCCGGGGCGAAGCAGCGCAGCGACCCGTTCGTCGTCGAGCTCGGCCAGCCGGGCCCGGGCCGAGCCGGGCACCGGTGGGATGGCGGTCTCACCGGCGCCGAGCGGCACGTCCTCGAGCCCACCCACCAGGCCTCGGTGGATCAGCCTGAGCCGGGCCCGGTCGGGCCACCCGCGCTCGTCGAAGACCTGGTTCAGCCGGCGGACCAGGTCGACGCGCTCGAAGGACAGCGACGCGTTGCGACGGCCCGCGGGGGTGAGCAGCCCGTCGGGAAGCCCGAGGAGCTGCTCGAAGACCCGCGCCGTCCGGTCGCGGCGACCCTCGTCGGCGACCAGGACGTGGATCCGCTCGGCCGGGACCGACCGCGACCAGCGGTCCAGGATCGCGGACAGCTCGTGGTTGAACCAGAAGTCCTGGCTGCTGGGGTGGGCGCGCGCCGGGTCGGTGGTCGCGGCCAGGAAGCCGTCGTAGGAGAGCGTCTCGTTGGAGGACTTGACCCGCTCCTGCCATGCCGACGGCAGCAGCCGGTCGAGACGCCGGGCGACGAGCAGCACGTGCACCCGGTCGCCGCCGAGGTCGCCGACGACCCGGGCTGCCTGCTGCTCGGTGGCCATCACGAGGTCCTCGCTGCTGACACAGACCCGGTCGGCCGAGCGCGCGCGGACAGCAGCAGCGAAGTCGTCCCACTCCGACATCGGGACCGGAGCGACCCCGCGCATGGGACGCTCGACGACCGCCCAGCTCGGGCGCAGGTGGCGGTAGTGCGGGCCGGGGTACCAGACGCCGTACTGCTCGAGGTCGTCGCGGTGGGCGGCGAGGGAGTGCTGGATCGCGGTCGAGCCGGTCTTGTAGGGGCCGATGTGCACCAGGACCGATCCCGCAGGGAGCGCTCGCGCCTCCGTCGCCATCACCCACTCCTCCGGTCGGGGCCCGCGCGAGTCTAACGGGGAGGCTCGGAGGCAGGTGTCCGTCGAACGGGGCCACCATCCCGGTGTGACAGAGTTCCCCCATGCACGATCCCGCGTCCTCGACGGGCGGCCGCGAGATGCTGGTGGTGGCGGGCTCCGGCCGCAGCGGCACCAGTCTGTTCACCGGCCTGACCGGACGGCTGGGCGTCCACATCCCGAAGCCCGAGGTGAGCGCCAACCGCTCCAACCCGCGTGGCTTCGGGGAGCCTCGGTGGCTGGTCGACTACCACAACGAGCTGCTCGCCTCCGTCGACGTCGGGGTCGAGGACGGGCGACCCGAGGCCTGGGAGCTCACCGACCGGGTCGCTCGGAAGCCCGAGGCGCTCCAGGCGCTGGTGGACTGGCTGGAGACCCAGTTCGCCGAGTCGTCCCGGATCGTGGTCAAGGACCCGCGGCTGGCGTGGTTCTTCGAGCTGCACCGGGCTGCCGCGGCGCGGGTCGGGGCCGACGTCCGGGTCGCCACCTTGCTGCGCCATCCGGCCGAGGTGATGCGCTCGCGCGAGATCGCCTACGGCACGCGCACCAACAACACCACCCGCTCGATCGGCTGGCTGACGATGATGCTCGGCATCGAGCGGCGCACGCGTGACCTGCCCCGTGCCACGGTGCGCTACGACGACCTCCTCGTCGACTGGAGGGCGGCGCTGACCGAGGCCGACTCCACCATCGGGATGCGGTTGTTCGAGCAGGCCACGACCGAGCAGATCGCCGACGCCGACGACCTCGTCGACCCCACCCTCCGTCGGTCGACCGCCGAGTGGGAGGAGCTCGAGCTCCCGCTCCGCACGCTCGACCTGGTCACCCGCGCCTACGACACCTACGGCCGGCTGGTCGGCGTAGCGGCGGAGGAGCAGGGGGACGCCCGGGCAGAGCTGGACGACCTGACGGCCGAGCTCGCGGCGTACTACGACGAGTGCTTCGACGTCGCCCGCAACCGGACCGGGGCGATCACCCGCAAGGAGAAGCGCAAGGCCGTACGACGCGTGCGCGAGGAGATGCGGTCGGTGCAGGCGTCCTCCGACGGCCGCCTGCTCACGTTCGGCAAGCGGGCGAAGGCGAAGCTCCGGGGCAGCTCGTGACCCCACCCCGCGTCGCCGTCCTCCTCGCCGGCGGGGTCGGCACCCGCGTCGGCCTCGACATCCCCAAGCAGCTGATCAAGATCGCCGGCCGGACGATCCTCGAGCACACGCTCGCGGCGTTCCAGGCCCATCCGATGGTCGACGAGATCGTGGTGATGATGGCGCCGGGCCATCTCGACGCGGTGCGGGCGATGATCCGGGCCGGGGGCTACGCCAAGGTGACTCGCGTCCTCGAGGGTGCCGAGACCCGCAACGGCACCACGCTCAAGGCGCTGGCGGAGATCCCCGACGGGGCTCGCGTGCTCTTCCACGACGCGGTGCGGCCCCTGGTCAGCGCCCGGATCATCACCGAGTGCTACGACGCACTCGAGCGCTACGACGCCGTCGACGTCGCGATCCCGTCGGCCGACACGATCATCCAGGTCTCCTCCGACGACACGATCCGCGCGATCCCACCGCGGGCCGACCTGCGCCGCGGCCAGACCCCGCAGGGCTTCCGGGCCTCGGTGCTGAAGCAGGCCTACGCTCACGCGGCCCAGGACCCCTGCTTCACCGCGACCGACGACTGCGGCGTCGTGCTGCGCTACCTCCCCGACGTGCCCATCTGGGTGGTCGAGGGTGAGGAGCGCAACCTCAAGGTGACCGACCCGATCGACGTCTTCCTGGCCGACAAGCTCTTCCAGCTCACCAGCAGCTACCTGCCCGAGGGCCACAGCACCGACGAGTACCGGACGATGCTCGAGGGCACGGTGATGGTCGTCCTGGGCGGCAGCTACGGCATCGGCGCCGACATCGCCGCCCTCGCCCGCGAGCACGGGGCGACGGTCGAGACGTTCAGCCGCTCCACCACGAACACCCATGTGGAACGGCGTGCCGACCTGGTCGCCGTGGCCGAGCAGGTGGTCGAGGAGCACGGCCGGATCGACTTCGTGGTCGCCAGCGCTGGGGTCCTCCCCCGTGGCTCGCTGCTGGAGACCACCGAGGAGACGATCTTCGCCGCCACCGAGGTCAACTACCTCGCGCCGGTGTTCATCGCCCAGGTCTTCTTCCCCCACCTGCGCGAGACCGCGGGCAGCCTGCTGCTCTTCACGTCGAGCAGCTACACCCGGGGTCGGAGCGGCTACAGCCTCTACTCCTCGGCCAAGGCCGCGATCGTCAACCTCACCCAGGCGCTGGCCGACGAGTGGGGTGAGAGCGGCGTGCGGGTCAACTGCATCAACCCCGAGCGCACCGGCACCCCGATGCGGGCCAAGGCGTTCGGGGACGAGCCGCCCGAGTCGCTGCTGGAGTCGAAGTCGGTGGCACAGGCCTCCCTTGACATGCTGCTCTCCGCGGGCACCGGCCACGTCGTCGACCTCCGCAAGCTAGACCCGTTGGCCGATCCGATCGACACCGACGACCTCCCCTGATGCTCCCCTGCTACTGCCCTGATGCTGCCGTGACACCACCACCCAAGGGATCGATGCGAGACACGCTGAAGCCGTCCACCCGGCGCTCCGGGCCACCCCTCGACCGGGTCACGCGCCTCGCCCGGAGTGCGCCGGAGCGCGTCGGGCGCGCCACCGACGGGGTGCGGATCCGGACCCGGCGCGCGGTCCACCGTCGTGGCTACGTGCCCAGGCTGCTCTCGGTCGTGGTGCCGTGCTACCTGGTCGAGGACTTCATCGACGAGTGCCTGGTCTCGCTCCGGTTCCAGGACTACCGCGACGTCGAGATCATCGTCGTCGACGACGGCAGCCCCGACCGCAGCGGCGAGATCGCCCGCAGCCACGCTCGCCGCGACCTGCGGGTCCGCGTCGTCACCCGGGAGAACGGCGGGCTCAGCGCGGCCCGGAACACCGGCATCGGGCACGCGCGCGGCGAGTTCCTCACCTTCGTCGACTCCGACGACGTGGTGACCGCCGACGCCTACACCAGCGCGATCGGCGCGCTGACCGAGTCGGGCTCCGACTTCGTGGTCAACGGCTATGACCGGCTGGAGAACAAGAAGCGGGTGCCGGCCGGCTCCTGGATCCGCCACGCCCACCTCGAGCGGCGGCTCGGGGTCGACCTCGAGACCTTTCCCGAGGCCATGGTCAACGCGGTGGCGTGGAGCAAGACCTACCGCCGGGAGTTCTGGGACCGGGCCGGGCTGCGGTTCCCCGAGGGCAGCATCTACGAGGACCAGCCGGTCAGCGCCGCGGCCTACGCGCAGGCCCGCGCCTTCGACGTCGTCCCGGAGGTCGGGGTGTCCTGGCGGATCCGCAACGACCGGTCCTCCATCTCCCAGAGCGCCTGGTCCGCCGACAACCTCGCCGCGCACAACGAGTCGGTCGCCGCGTCGTTCGTGGCGCTGCGCGCCGCCGGCAAGGAGCGCGCCGTACAGGTGCGTGCGCTGCAGCTGATCTCCTACAACATGCCGTTCTTCACCCGCCACCTGGCCAAGGGTGGCCCGGAGTTCTGGCAACACCTGCGCGAGGGCCTCATGGACCTGCTGCCGCGGGTCTCCCGCGAGGAGTTCGTGCACAGCGTGGCCGCGCACGACAAGGTGCTGGCCGAGCTCATCGCCGGCGACCGCCGGGAGGCCGCGGTGGCCTACCTCGAGGACTGGGGCAATGACACCCGTCGCCACCGCACCTACGCCACCCCCGAGGGGATGCGCGTCGAGCTGCCGCTGACCGAGGGGCTGCCGGACGACGTCACCTTGATGTCCGACCGCCAGCTCGAGCTGATCAGCCGCGTCATGCGGGTCGTCTGGGACGGCGACGAGCTCACCGTCAGCGGTTGGGCCTACATCCGCAACATCGACCTCGCCGACAACCCGCACGAGGTGTCGATGACGTTGGTCTCCGCCGACGGCACGACGCTCGTCCCGATGGCCGTCGAGACGTTCCGCGAGCCTCGGCTCGACCTCGCCGGCCACTGGCACTGCGACTACCGCGGCGGCGGGTTCCGAGCCCGCCTGTCGACGTCGCAGGTGCCGGCCGACCTCGACCAGGAGTGGGCCTTCGAGCTCACCATGACCGCGGCCGGCGTCACCCGCACGACCCGGCTCCGCGACCTCTCGACCGCCGGCTCGAGCGCCGTGGCGCAGACGCAGGTCGACAGCGGCGGTGTCGCCCGCACCGTGCACCGGGGCAGCGACGGGCACCTGGTCCTCGAGGTGGCCCACCACCCGGCCTACGCCGTCTGGGAGGAGCTCGACGCGCAGGGCATCGCCACCGTGGTCTTCCGAGCGGCCGACCCCGAGCGGGTGGTGGTCAACCACCTCGACCAGGGCAGGCGGGAGCTGCTCTCGGCGATCCCGCAACCCGCCGGCGTGCCCGGTGAGTGGAAGGTGCGGCTCGACCTCGGCGCCCTGCCGATGCCCACGTCCAACACGACCCCGGCCGGGCCGATCACGCGGCCGCAACGGGTCCACGTTCGCCACCGCGGTGGCGATCCGAGCGAGCTGCTGGCGCCGCCGGGCACCGAGCCCTCACCCGCGGTCGTCGACGACCCGCGCGTCGTACGTCGGCTGACGCGGAGCAGGCAGGGCGGACTCGAGGTGCTCGACCGCGTGCCGACCGCCACGTCGTACTCCCTGTCCGACGAACGCTTCACCGTGCACGTCCACACGAGCCTCCCGCTCGAGGCCTTCACCCCGGTGCTGACCACGCGCGACGAGGAGGTGGTCGGCGAGCTGAGCCGGCTCGACGCCGGCGGCTACCAGCTGACCTTCCCCCTCGTCGGCTCCCGCTGGGGGTACGACGGGCTGGCGCTGCCGCTGGGCCACTACGCAGTCCGGGTGCGCGCGCCCGGCGACGACCGCGTGGACGACCTCCCGGTGGCGCCGTCCTCCGGGCTGCTCGACACGCTGCCGGTGGAACAGCCGATGTCCCGCTTCCGCGGCATCGTCGAGGTGATCCCGCACCGGCCCCCGACGCTGAGCCTCCACGTGCAGGAGCCGCTGACCGACGACGAGCGCGGCCAGCGCAACCAGCACCGCCTCCGGGAGGCCGCACGGGTCGAGGAGGCGGCCCAGGACAGCGTCTTCTTCCGCGCTCTGTACAGCGAGGTCGCCAACTGCAACATGCTCGGCGTCCACCACGAGCTGGGCCGCCGTGGCACCTCGCTGACCCGCTACTGGTCGGTGCGCGACCACGCGGTGCCGGTGCCCGAGGGTGGTGTGGCGCTGGTCGAGGGAACCCCGGAGTGGCACGAGGCGCTGGCGACGTCGCGCTACGTGATGGTCAACGTCCACCAGCCGGAGTGGTACCGCAAGCCACGTGGCCAGGTCCTGATCCAGACCATGCACGGCTATCCGTACAAGGTGATGGGTCACGAGTGGTGGGAGAAGGGCGGCTTCCCGTCGGGGCAGATCAACAGCTTTGACCGCCGCGCGCGGGACTGGGACTACTTCGTCTCGCCCGCGACGTACGCGACCCCGCTGCTGACCGAGGCCTTCCTGGCACCCGCGGGGGCGACCCCCGAGATCCTCGAGATCGGCTACCCGCGCAACGACGTGCTGCAGTCCGACGAGGCTCCGGCGATCCGCGACCGGGTGCGCCGGCTGCTCGGCATCGCCGAGGGTCAGCGGGTCGTGATGTATGCCCCGACGTTCCGTGACTACCTGTCGGCCGACGACATGGCGGCCGAGCGGATCGACTTCTTCGACGTCGACCGGGCTGCGCGCAAGCTGGGGCCGGACTACACGTTCTTGGTGCGGGGGCACGCGTTCAATGCCCGGGCCGGTGGCCGCCACGAGGGCGGGTCCCACGTCCTCGACGTCACGCCACACCCCGACGTCAACGACCTGATCCTGGCCTCCGACGCCGCGATCCTCGACTACTCCTCGCTCCGGTTCGACTACGCGCTGGTCGACAAGCCGATGGTGTTCCTGGTGCCGGACCTGGAGAAGTACGACGCGGTCCGGGGCGGGGTGATCCCCTACGGCCCGACGGCTCCGGGGCCGCACGTCGCCACGACGCGCGAGGTGGTGGGCCGGCTCCACGACCTCGACGCCCTGGCCCGCCGTACCGCCGAGGACCGGGCGCGCTTCGTCCGCACCTACGCCGACCTCGACGACGGCCACGCCTCCGCCCGGCTCGTCGACGCCGTCTTCGCCCCCCGCGGCGACGCCTGACGCCGAGTCGGCGCGCGACGACCCGGTCGGCGCCCCCCCATTAACTGCCGAACAGCGCGTCGACCAGGCGAGCGGCCGCATGGCCGTCCTCGAGCCCGACGTAGTCGGCGCGGAACCGGGCGCGCGCGCCGGCGTACTCCTCGCGCAGCCGGGGGAGGTCGCGCACCCACTCGGTCACCTCGCGGGTCGTCGTCACCTGCGGCCCCGGAGCCGTGGGCGCGTAAGGGATGACGCCGCCTCGGCTGGCGTCGTACGCCGCGAGGTCGGGCACCAGGAAGACCATCGGGTTGCCGGAGAGGACGTAGTCGAAGCGGAGCGAGGAGTAGTCGAGCACGCCGACGTCGGAGGCCAGGACCAGATGGTTGACGTCGGGGTGGTCGGTGACGTGGACGAGGCGGGCCGAGGAGGCGACCCGCTCGCTGGGGACGCGGGCGTTGAAGGCGTGGCCGCGCATCAGGACCACGTAACGCTCGGGCAGCAGGTCGAGTGCCTCCCCCACGTCGAAGAAGTCGACGGTGCGGGCGGTGCGGTCCTCCGGTGAGAGGTAGTCGCGGAACGTCGGCGCGTAGAGCACGGCGATGGTGTCGTCGTCGAGCCCGAGCAGCGCGCGGGTGCGGGTGCGCAGGTCGGCGGCCTCCGGCCGCAGGAGGACGTCGTTGCGGGGGTAGCCGATCTCCAGAAGGGGCACGTCGTCGGCGCCGGCCGGCTCGAGGAAGGCCCGCCGCAGCAGCGGTGTCGCGTACGGCGCGGGGCTGACCAGGGCGCTCCAGTCGCGGGTGCGGCGGTCGAGGCTGCCGATCTCCTGCACCGGGTTGCCCAGCTTCTCCCACCACTCGTGCCCCATCACCTTGTAGGGGTACCCGTGGAAGGTCTGGACCAGGGTCTGGCCCTCGGGGCGCACGAACCACTCGACCTGGTGCACGTCGACCACGTGGAAGCGCGAGCGCGCCACGGCGTCGTGCCAGGCCCGGCTGCGCTCGACGACACCGATCCCGCCCGGCGGCACCGGCACCGACCGGTCGAGCACCGACCAGATCCGCTCCAAGGGGCTGTCGCGCCGGACCAGCTCCTCGTGCACCCCGAGCCCGTTGCCGTGGGCATGCTCGGAGAACATCGCGCGGAAGAACACGCTGTCGCGGTCGGCGGTCTCGACCCGAGCCTGCTCGCGGAGAAGGCGCTGCCGCCGTTGGCCGAGCTCGTCATCAGCGAGCGGCGGCCCGACCACGACCCGGACGCCCGGCCGATCCGGCGCGAACGCCTCGATCCGCA
This sequence comes from uncultured Actinomycetota bacterium, assembly GCA_963820015.1. Classification (GTDB taxonomy): domain Bacteria; phylum Actinomycetota; class Actinomycetes; order Propionibacteriales; family Nocardioidaceae; genus Nocardioides. The sequence continues at coordinate 136,273 of CAWFYO010000016.1, forward strand.
GGCGCATCCGGTCCTGGAGCTCCTCGATCGGCAGCGTCGCGCACAGCTCGGCACTGACACCGGCGTGGGTCCACGGCCCGCCGGCGTGGCGCACGGCGACGGCGTAGCGCCCCGACGGCAGCGGCAGGTCCGTGTGGCCCCAGCGCGTGCCGGCGAGCGCCAGGGTCGCCTCGACCACGTCGCCGTCGACCCGCGTCACGCCGGGCATCGCCTGCTGCCCCACCAGCAGTGCGACCTCCGGCTGCAAGGGGTCGCTCGCCCGGAGCCGGACGACGATCGTCTCCCCGTCCAGGCGCGCACCGACGACCTCGGCTCCGTGCCGCGCGACCGTGACCGCGCCCTTGCGGTGGGGGCGCACCCGGACGTCGTCGACCCCGGCGGCCGGCCACATCACGTCGTGCGCCGATCCGCTGGTGCCCACCGCCCGCAAGGTCCAGGAGGCGGCGTCGAGCGCCCCGAGCGGAAGGGTGGCGGTCGTGCCGTCGAGGGCCAGCGACACCCGCTCGCGTCCGGGGGCCTCGGCCGCCACGGACCGGACCGCCGACGGGAGCTCGAGGCGGAGCGTGTCGCCCTCGACCGACAACCCCACCTCGGGCCACGGCGTACGGCGCACCCGGAGCTCGGCCTGCTGGGCGTCGTCGTGGTCGAGGTGCCAGCGCCGGCCGGCGGCGTCGGACCAGGCAGGGACGCCGGCCATCGTCCAGGGGCGTACGACGGCGCGGCCGGTCGCGGAGAGCCCCGCCACCGACACCGAGGCGTCGACGTGCCAGACGCCGGTGCCACCCTGGAGCGCACCGGTGTCGACGACCGCGCGGAAGCCCGACCCGGTGACGTCGGCCCACCAGAGCTCGCTGGCCACGTCCGCCTCGGGCTCGTCATGGGCGGTGACGGGCACCTCGACGCGGGCCTCACCCGAGCGGAGGGTCAGCCCCAGCTCGGGCGACCGGTCGGTGAGGTCGACGTTGTCGAGGTAGGCCCAGCCGCGGACCTCCAGCCGGCCCTCGCCCACCGCACGGAGCGAGGTCAGCTCGGCCCGGACGGCGGTCTCACTCCCGCTCAGCACGCGCTCGGCCCGATCCAGGGACTGCCAGCCGGCTCCGAGGTCGAGGAGCACGGCCGGACGTCCCCCGAGGGCGGAGACCTCCGTGGGGTGGCGCCGCGCCGTGGGGCGCACCTCGGTGAGCAGCCGTCGTACGCCGTCGCGGTCGCCGTCGGCGACCAGACGGCAGACGATCTTCTGGTACGCCGGCACCCGGGGGCCAGACTGCGACCCGGCGTGGCTGCGCAGCCGCTCGACGACCTCGACCAGCGCCTCCCAGTAGTCGTCGGAGCAGCGCCAGGCCCGGTCGGTGAACGGCACCAGCGGCCCCGCGACCGCCTCGGCCGCTGCGACGCGGGCTGGAGCCTCGGGAAGGGCGCACAGCGCCGCGTCGACCCCCGACCACCAGGCGCGCAGCCCGTCGGTGTCGGGCGCCAGCCGGGTGAGCGCGGAGCGGTCGAGGTCGACCCGCCGTAGCAGGCCGACATGGGGCAGCACGTCGAAAGAACGCGCCAGGCGATAGGCGGTCGCGCTGTGCAGGTCGTCGCACGCGCGCAGGTCATCGTCGAACGCGAGGCCCAGCTCGTCGTAGCGGCGACGGCGGAAGACCCGGGACCCGGTCACGGTGTCGGCGACCGCGTCGGGGAAGTCGTCCAGGGTCGTGCCGAGCCGGCGGATCGAGTGCACCTCACGGACCCGGTCGGCGACCGGCAGCCAGTGGCCCCGGCGGAGCGGGCGGTGGGCGGTCACCGCCAGGTCGGAGCCCGACTCGCGCAGCGCCGCGGCGGCCAGGGCGAAGCCGTGGGCGGTGACCGCGTCGTCGGCGTCGACGAACGCGAGCAGCTCGCCCACGGCCGCGGCGGCTCCGTGGTTGCGGCCGGCGCCCAGACCGCCGTGGTGCTCGAGCACCCGGACGCGGCGGTCGGCGCGGGCGTGGGCCTCGGCCACCGCACGGGTCGTCGGCGGCGCCCCCACGTCGACGACGAGGATCTCGCAGGCGTCGTGGTGCTGGGCGCGCAGGGACTCGAGGCACTCGCCGACGGGTGCCTCATCTCCCAGTGTGACCACGACGCTCAGCAGTCGCGGGACTCGCACCGGCAGGTGGGTGCGTCGTACGGCCTCGGTGGAGAGCCGGTGGAGGCCGCGCCGCAGCCGCACCCCTCCGCGCATCGAGACACTTCCTCCTCGCCCGGACCGGGTGTCTCGAGCGTCCGGTCATGGTAGCGACCGAGAGGGGCCGCTCCCGGCCCGGTAGATTGCGCCCCCATGCGGCGACGGATCGAGGGTTCTCTCCTCAGCGTCGTCATCCCGGCCTTCAACGTCGCCGGCTACCTCGAGGAGTGCCTGGGCAGCGTGCTGGGCCAGACGGGTCCTCCCCTCGAGGTCGTGGTCGTCGACGACGGCTCCACCGACCACACCCGCGAGGTGGCCGACGCGGTGGCCGCGCGGGACCCGCGCCTGAAGGTCTTCCACATCGGACGATGCGGGGTCAGCGCCGCCCGCAACCTGGCGCTCCAGCACACGACCGGCGACCTGCTCACCTTCGCCGACTCCGACGACGTCGTCCCTCCTGGGGCCTACGCGGCGATGGCGCGCCGGCTGGACAAGACCGGGGCCGACCTCGTGACCGGTGACGTCGCCCGGCTCGAGGATGACCGGGTCTCGCCGCTGCCCTGGGTCACCCGGCTGCACCCGGTGGACAGCACGATCGTGATCGGCGACGCCCCCGACCTGCTCGGCGACATCTTCGCCTGGAACAAGATGTTCCGGCGCAGCTTCTGGGACGACGCCGACCTGTCGTGGCCCGAAGGTCTGTACTACGAGGACCAGCCGGCGATGACCCTGGCCTACCTGAGGGCGAGGCGGGTCGCGGTGATGACCGACGTGGTCTACCAGTGGCGGATCCGCTCCGACGGGTCGTCGATCACCCAGCAACGCGCGAAGATCGACGACCTGCGCGACCGCTGGGTGACCAAGCAGATGACCCTCGACTCCGTACGGCGCGAGGGGACGCCGGCACTGGTCGACGTGCTCCTCGACCGGATCCTCCCGGCCGACCTGTGGCGCTACTTCACCTTGATCCCCGAGGCCGACGACGCGTGGTGGGCGCTCCTGGTCGAGGGGGTGCGCGACCTGTGGGGCGAGCACGGGCTCCGCGACAGCGTCCTGCCGCCGGTGCACCGACTGGCCGGGTGGCTGGTCGCCCACGACCGGCGCGCGGACGCCGAGACCGTGATCCGACACCTGCGGAGCCTCGACGGCCGACGGGTCGCCCGGGTCCGCGACCAGCACGGCGTACGGCTCGAGGTGCCGGGGCTCGACCCCGACTCCGTGGCGCGCGACGCGATCGCCGTACGCCCGACCGAGGAGTAGCGGGCCCGGAGGCTCCGGACCCGCCTCACCTCAGCGGTTGCCCTGGACCCAGTCCTGGGCGACGACCGCCGGCGACTGCCGGTTGACGGTGACGTCGAAGTTGAGCTGGGTGAGCTCGCGCGTCGTCATCGCGGCCATCACCTTGTTGAGGATGGTGGCGACCTCGGGATTGGCCTTGAGGAAGTCGGACCCGACGGCTGGCACGAGGTTCTGTGCGGGCTGGATGTGCTTGTCGTCCTCGAGGAGGACGAGGTTCTGGTTGGCCAGCGTCGCGTCGGTCGTCGAGGTCTCGCCGAGCTGGGACTCGTTGGTCTTGACCGAGTTGTAGGTCTGCTGGCTGGCGAACCCGAGCGGCAGGATCTTGGTGATCTTGATGCCGTACTTCTCCTCCAGGCCGCCGGCGCAGTCGAGCCGGCCCTTGCAGTCGGGCGCCGCGGCGAGCACCACGCTCTTGCCCTTCAGCTGGGACAGCTTGGTGATGTTGTTGGCGTCGGAGAACCTCTTGGTGACGAAGAAGGCGTTGGTGTCGGCCGCCTCCGACGGGTCGAGCAGGGTGATGCCTGCCTTGTCGAGCTGCGGCTGGGCCTGCGAGATGACCGTCGCGGGGTCCGACGACGTCGGTAGCGGCGCGTCGGGTCCCTTGTCCTGGGTGATCAGGAAGTCGACGATGCCGCCGACGTACTCCGGCACCACGTCGATGGTCTTGGGGAAGGTCTGCATGTAGACGTCACGGCTGCCCACCAGCTTGACGTCGGGGGTGTAGCCGTTCGCGCGCAGCGCGGTTGCGTAGATCTCGGCCATGATCTGGGCCTCGGGGAAGTTCTGTCCCGAGATGTGCACGATGCCGTGCTCCGACTTCCCGGCGCCGTCGGAGCTGCCGGTGCCGCAGCCCGCCAGCACGAGAGCCCCCGCTGCCAGTGCCACGCCCACCAGATGACGCTTCTGCATGGTTCCCACCTTCTGTGCCCCGCGCCGAGCCGACGCGCGTGTCCGGTGCCCCCCATGCTGGCAGGGCGTAGTCGGCCCATCATGTCCCAACGACGGCCACCTCGCGACCATCGGCCCCTGCCTTGCGCGTCGGATCGACCGCTCGCTCCACCACCGCGCCGCCCATCTCCATCACGAAGGCGACCACGGCGACGACCACGGCGGCGCCTAGTGCCTTGCCGTAGTCGGTGCGGTAGAAGCCCTCGGTGATCAGGTTGCCGAGGCCGGGCCCGGCGACCAGGGCCGCGATGGTGGCGGTCGCCCACACCTGGACCAGCGCCAACCGGATGCCCGAGACGATCAGCGGCATGCCCAGGGGGAGCTCGACCCGGCGGAACAGCTGCCCCCCCGTCATCCCCATGCCGGTCGCCGACTCCTTCACCGGTCCAGGGACCTCACGGATCGCGACGTTCGCGTTGGTGATGATCGGTGGCAGGGCGAAGGCGGTGAGGGCGATCAGGGTGGAGATCCCCGCCCGGCCGTAGGGCCCGAACGTCTTCACGCCCGGGGTCTCGGTGGTGACCAGGATGGCCAGGAGGGCGAACGTCGGCACGGCCCGGCCGATGTTGGACACGTTGATGGCCAGGAAGCTGCCGCGGCCGATGTGGCCGAGCCACAGCGCGACGGGCAGGCCGATCACCACGGCGATCACCAGGGCCGTCACGCTCAGGAGCAGCTGTTGCACCAGCAGCGTCAGGATGCCGTCGGACCCGCGCCAGTGGGAGCCGGTGGTCAGGTAGCTCCACGTCAGGCTGAGGACGTTGCTGAGGTTCATGCAGCCTGCTTCCGGGTCCAGGGGGTCGCCAGCCACTGCATCCCGACGACGAGGGCGTCGAGCACGACCGCGATCACGACGCACATCACGCTGGCCGCGAGGAGCTCGGCCTTGAAGTTGTTCTGCACGCCGTCCTGGATCAGGTTGCCCAGCCCGCCGTAGCTGACCAGGGTGCCGACGGTGGTGAGCGCGACCGTGGAGACGGTGGCGACCCGCAGCCCGGCCATGATCACCGGGAGCGCCAGCGGCAGCTCCACCTGCAGGAGCATCCGCCCCGCGCCGTACCCGAGTCCGGTGGCCGCCTCGCGCACCTCGTCGGGCACGCCGGCCAGCCCGGCCAGCATGGCCCGGACCAGGATGGTCAGGGCGTAGAGCGCCAGTCCGATCACGACCGTCGTGGCGGTGATGCCGGTGAACGGCACCAGGAACGGGAACAGCGCGAGGCTGGGGATCGTGTAGACGGCAGTGCTGGTGCCGACGACGTAGGCCTGCAGGCGCGGGATCCGACGGGCCAGCAGCGCGAGGGGGAAGGCGATCACGACCCCGAGTGCCAGCGCATAGGCCGTGATCCACAGGTGCTGGACGGTGGCGTGCACCAGGTCGTGGTAGCGGTCGTGGAGGTAGGCCCCGCAGATCCAGTGGTTGGTCAGCGCGCTGTAGCAGTTCGGCTGGATCGAGCCCGCATCCTCCACGAGTAGGGTCACGGACATGAACGCTACCCCGCTCTCGGAGGCCGGTTCGGAGGCCGGTTCGGAGGCTCGCGGTCGTACGGGCCCGGGGGACGACGCCGCCGGAGCGATGATCCGGCTCGAGGGCGTGGGCAAGCGCTACGCCGACGGCACCACGGCCGTGCACGCGCTCGACCTCGAGGTGCAGCCCGGTGAGGTCGTCTGCCTGGTGGGCCCGTCCGGTTGCGGCAAGTCGACGACGCTGAAGATGATCAACCGGCTGATCGAGCCCACCACCGGCCGGATCTTCCTCGAGGGCCGCGACGTCACCGGTGAGGATCCCGTGCAGCTGCGGCGCCGGATCGGCTACGTGATCCAGCAGGTCGGCCTGTTCCCCCACCAGAAGATCGCGACCAACGTCGCCACCGTTCCCTCACTCCTCGGCACCCCGAAGAAGGAGGCGCGCGCCCGCGCCCGCGAGCTGCTCGCGCTGGTGGGGCTCGACCCCGACGTGTACGCCGACCGCTATCCGCACCAGCTCTCCGGCGGGCAGCAGCAGCGGGTCGGGGTGGCGCGGGCCCTGGCTGCCGACCCTCCTGTGCTGTTGATGGACGAGCCGTTCGCGGCCGTCGACCCGATCGTCAGGGCCCGGCTCCAGGACGAGTTCCTGCGCCTCCAGGACGAGCTCGACAAGACCGTCGTCCTGGTCACCCACGACATCGACGAGGCCGTGCGGATGGGAGACCGGGTCGCCATCTTGGCCGAGGGCGGTCACCTGGCCCAGTTCGGCACCCCGGCCGAGCTGCTCGGCCACCCGGCCGACGACTTCGTCGCCGACTTCGTGGGCTCGACCAAGGGGCTGCGCCGGCTCGCGGTGACCAAGCTCGACCCGCGCCACCTCGAGCCGCTCGACGGCGTCACCACCGGCGACCTCGGCGACACCATCGAGCTCGACTCGACCCTCGAGCAGGCGCTCGCGGTCCTGCTCCGTGGCGACCGGGCAGTGGTCGGAGTCCGCGACGGCGCGGCGTTCGTCGGGGTCCTCACCCCCGACGGCATCCACCAGGCCCTCCGCGCCTCCCTCGCCGAGTCGGCGTCCACCAGCACGCCCGAGGGACGCTGACCCGGCACGTGTGTCACGCCCACGCGCGCTGACCCGGCATTTGTGTCGTGACGCAAACGCCAGGTCAGCGCCGTACGACGTGACACAAACGCCAGGTCAGCGTCAGGCGTGGCGGGCCTGGGGCCAGTGAGCGGCCTCGAGGTCGGCACGGAGAACGGTGTTCTCCTCGCGGAGGCCGTCGTTGTCCTGCTCGAGCTCGGCCAACCGGACGATCGCCTCGGCGGCGCGTTCGTCGGACTCGTCGAGCGCGGCCGCGAGCCGGGTGCCCTCGGCTTCCGCGAGGTCGGCGCGACGAGCCTCGGAGCCCAGCTTGCGCATCGCCTCGGCGGCCCGGCTCTGAGAGGCGATCACAGCCCCCTCGAGCTGGGTGACCGCGTGCTCGGCGCGGCCGACCCGGACCTGCATGCCCTCGGCGAACTCGCGGTGCTCGGCCGAGCGCTGCTCGGCGATCTTGCGGTAGGCCTGGGCCTGGCGGGCCCGGTCGGCGGCTGCTTCGCGGCGGGCCGCGACCAGCTCGGAGTAGATGATGCGCACCGCAGCGGCCCCGAGGGCCACGGCGACGACGGCTGACAGGGAGACCAGCGGGAAGGACCCGCTCAGGACGGCGCCGAGGACGACGACCGCCGCAATCACGACCAGTGCGGAAGCGGCCACCACGCGGGTGGAGCGCTGCCGACGACGAGCCTTGGGGGAAGACATGCGGTCAGGCTAGGGCGCGGGATCCTCTGGAGGGACGCGACACGCTCGCTCGAGCAGCACCCCCGCGATGACCATCAGGATGCCCGCGACAGCCGCACAGGCCGACCGGAGGGCCCGTTGGTCGGCCAGATCGCTCTGGACGCCGACCCAGCTGACGGCGTACCCGAGGTAACCCCCACCGGCCAGCGCACCGACGTAGGCGCACGCGCGAGCCAGCACGAGGCGGTTGACGGCGTGGGCCGGGGAGAGGCCACCGGGCCGCAGCCGGATGGTACGGCGCGTGGACCAGGCGGTGACGAAAAGGACGCCCGCGACCAGCACGAGAGCCGTCGGCTGGGCCCACGACACCAGCGGGGCGGTGCCGGTGCCCTGGTCGATGATCCGGTGGTAGAGCCAGCCGGCGACGAGTCCGACCAGTCCCCACAGGACCAGCACCCCGGCACGCATGGGACGCAGCCGGCCTTCGGGCCGGGGCGGCTCCTCGGGAGGCTCGACGGTCACCGCAGGGGACTCGGCGGGGTCACTGGACCTGGAGGGCGAGGTCGTCTCGCCGGGTGAGGCCCGACCGGTCGGTCTTCTCCAGGAGCTCGGCCACCGGGCCGGCGTCGGGGATCTCGGCGTCGGGCTCGACGTCGTACCAGGGCTGGAGGACGAACGCGCGCTCGGCCGCCCGCGGGTGGGGCAGCCGGATCACGTCGTCGTCGCGCCGCCGGTCGCCGACCACGATCACGTCGACGTCGAGGGTGCGCGGAGCGTTGTCGCCGTCGCTGCGGTCGCGCCCGAAGGCGTCCTCGATCGCGTGAGCACGCTCCAGCAGGCGAGTCGCAGCCAGCGTGGTGTCGAGCAGGACGACCGCGTTCAGGAACGGCTCGGAGCCACGGGGCGCATCGACAGGCTCTGTCTCGTAGACCGGCGACACCTCGGTGACCCACACGTCGGGGGTGTCGGCCAGGGCGTTGATCGCACCCTGGAGGCTGGTCAGGCGCTCGCCGAGGTTGGAGCCCAGCGACACCACTGCACGCCGGATCGGCCGCATCTCGCCGGTCAGGGTGTCGGCGTCGATGATGTGGGGGTTGGGCGTCTCGGTCACGATCGCACCTCGCTGCCTTCGTTCGGTTGGGGAGAGGGACGGGTGATCGTCAACGTCACGTCGCTGAAGATCGCGTCGATGGGGGCCCCGGGCTTGTGGACCGTGACCCGGACCCAGGCGACCCGACCATCCGACAGGCAGACGTCCGAGATTCGCTGGGCCAGTGTCTCGATCAGGTCGACCGGATCCGACTCGACGGCGGCTTTCACCCGCGCGACGAGACTCCCGTAGTCGACCGTGTCGTGCAAGTCGTCGGACCGGGCCGCAGGAAGGGTGTCCACGCCCAGCACGAGGTCGACGATGAACACCTGCCCCTCACGTCTCTCGTGCTCGAAGACGCCGTGGTGGGCGAAGCACTCGATCCCGGTGACCGACAACAGGTCCGTCATCGCTGCTCCCAGCGCTCGAACGTGCGCAGCGCGTCCCGGCTCGCGCGCACGTCGTGCACCCGCAACCCCCACACCCGCTGCTGGGCGAGCAGCACCGTCAGCGCGGTGGTCGCGTTCTCGCGCTCGTCGACGGGCCGCGGGGTGCCGTCGGCGTCGGCCAGCAGGGCGCCGAGGAACGACTTGCGGCTCGCACCCACCAGCAGGCGGAAGCCCAACGACTGCAGGACCGCGACCCCGGAGAGGAGGCGCCAGTTGTGGTCGGCCCGCTTGGCGAACCCGAGGCCGGGGTCGAGGACGATCCGCTCGTCGAGGACGCCGGCGGCGCGGGCCGCGTCTACGCGCTCGCACAGCTCGTCGCGCACGGCCGCGAGCACGCCGCCCGGGCCGTCGTACACCGCGTGGTCCTGCATGTGGTCGCTGTGCGCCCGCCAGTGCATGCAGACGTACGTCGCGCCGGTGGCGGCGACCACATCGAGGATCCCTGGGTCGGCCAGGCCGCCGGAGACGTCGTTGACGATCGTCGCGCCGGCGGCGATCGCCTCGGTCGCGACCCGGGCCCGCATGGTGTCGACCGAGACCGTCGCGCCACGGGAGGCGAGCTCGCGGATCACGGGCACCACCCGCGACAGCTCCTCCTCGACCAGCGGCCGGGTCGCGCCCGGACGGGTCGACTCGCCGCCGATGTCGAGGATGTCCGCGCCGTCGGCGAGCAGCTCGGCGCCGTGCGCGATCGCGGTCTCGGCGGTGTCCCACCGTCCCCCGTCGGAGAAGGAGTCGGGCGTCACGTTCACGACGCCCATGAGCACCGGCGACGCCACGGTCAGTCCCGGTGGGCCGTGATCAGGGCCATCGCCTCCGAGCGGGTGGCGGCGTTGTGCATCTGGCCGCGGACCGCCGAGGTGATCGTGCGCGCCCCGGCCTTGCGGACCCCGCGCATCGTCATGCACAGGTGCTCGGCCTCGATCACCACGATCACACCGCGTGCCTCGAGGGCCTCCACGAGGGCGTCGGCGACCTGCGTGGTCAGGCGCTCCTGCACCTGCGGCCGCCTGGCGTAGACGTCGACGAGCCTGGCCAGCTTGGACAGGCCGGTGATCTTGCCGCTCTCGGCGGGGATGTAGCCCACGTGGGCGACGCCCGTGAACGGGACGAGGTGGTGCTCGCACATCGACCAGAGCTCGATGTCACGGACCAGCACCATCTCGTCGTGCCCGATGTCGAACGTCGTGGTCAGCACGTCGGACGGTTTCGAGTGCAGCCCCGCGGTCAGCTCGGCGTAGGCGCGGGCGACCCGGTCAGGGGTGTCGCGCAGCCCCTCCCGGTCGGGGTCCTCGCCGATCGCGATCAGCAGCTCCCGGACCGCCGCCGCTGCGCGGTCGTGGTCGAACGGCGGGATGTCCGCGGGGCTCCGGTCGGGGCAGGCGATCGTGTCGGTCATCCGCGGATGCTCAGACCGGTGCCGGCGGTTCGGGCACGGCGGGCCCCGGGCCGATGGGGCCGCCGTGGATGTCGCCTCCGGCCCCGGGGGGCGTCAGCACCGCACCCGAGTCGGGCTCGTGCGCCGTGCCGTTGCTGGAGGCGCGGTCGCGGATCGCCTGGGGGATCTCGACGGGCGGGATCTGCGAGGCCTTCCGGTCGGGAGACCCGGTCCAGGCCGGACGTGCCGGTCGGCGCCGGAGCTGCTCGAACACCGAGGCGACCTCCTCCTTGTCGAGGGTCTCCTTGTCCATCAGCTCGAGCACGAGAGCGTCGAGCACGTCGCGGTTCTCCTCGAGGATGTCGAAGGCCTCCTGGTGGGCGTTGGCCAGGAGCTTCTTGGTCTCCTCGTCGATGATCGCGGCGACGTCCTCGGAGTAGTTCTTGGTGTGTCCGAAGTCGCGGCCCAGGAACGGCTCGCCGTTGCTCTCGCCCAGCTTGATCGCGCCGAGGCGGTCGGTCATGCCGTACTGGGTGACCATCGCCCGCGCCACGGCGGTGGCCTTCTCGATGTCGTTGCCGGCGCCGGTGGTCGGGTCGTGGAAGACCATCTCCTCCGCGGCCCGGCCGCCCATCATGTAGGCCAGCGCGTCGAGCATCTCGCTGCGGGTCTGGGAGTACTTGTCGTTGTCCGGCAGGATCATCGTGTAGCCCAGGGCCCGGCCGCGGGGCAGGATCGTGATCTTGTGCACCGGGTCGTTGCCGGGCAACGCGGCAGCCACCAGGGCGTGACCGCCCTCGTGGTAGGCCGTGATCAGCTTCTCCTTCTCGCTCATCAGGCGCGTACGCCGCTGGGGTCCGGCGATCACCCGGTCGATCGCCTCGTCGAGCGCGACGTCGGTGATCAGCTTCTCGTTGCCCCGAGCCGTGAGGAGAGCGGCCTCGTTGAGGACGTTCTCGAGGTCGGCGCCGGTGAAGCCCGGCGTGCGACGGGCGACGGCGAGGAGGTCGACACCGGGCGCCAGCGGCTTGCCGCGTGCGTGGACCTGGAGGATCTGGTGTCGACCCGACAGGTCTGGGGCGTCGACCTGGATCTGGCGGTCGAACCGACCGGGACGCAGGAGCGCCGGGTCGAGCACGTCGGGACGGTTGGTCGCGGCTATCAGGATGACGCCGCCACGGACGTCGAAGCCGTCCATCTCGACCAGCAGCTGGTTGAGGGTCTGCTCGCGCTCGTCGTGACCGCCGCCCATGCCGGCGCCGCGGTGGCGGCCGACGGCGTCGATCTCGTCGATGAAGACGATGGCCGGGGCGTTCTCCTTGGCCTGCTCGAACAGGTCGCGCACCCGGCTGGCACCGACACCGACGAACATCTCGACGAAGTCGGAGCCGGAGATGGAGTAGAAGGGGACGCCGGCCTCGCCGGCGACCGCGCGGGCGAGCAGCGTCTTGCCGGTACCCGGAGGGCCGTAGAGAAGGACGCCCTTGGGGATCTTGGCGCCCACAGCCTGGAACTTCGCCGGCTCCTGGAGGAACTCCTTGATCTCGCCGAGCTCCTCGACGGCCTCCTCGCACCCGGCCACGTCGTTGAACGTGGTCTTGGGCATGTCCTTGGAGATCAGCTTGGCCCGCGACTTGGCGAACTGCATGACACCGCGGCCGCCGCCGCCCTGGACCTGGTTCATCAGGAACAGGAAGATCAGCACGATCAGCACGAACGGCAGCACCGTGGTGATGACACCCGCCAGGATGCTCGGCTTGGCGATCTTGTTGTTGTAGCCGTCGACCGGGATGCTCTTGGGGATCTGCGCCTGGATCTTGTCGACCAGCTGCTGCTGGGTGCCCTCGAGCCAGTGGGCGGTGACCTGGTCACCGCCGGACCGGGCGCCGGGCTCGAGGGTGGCCTTGATCTGCTGGTCGCCGTCGATCAGGGTGATGCTCTTGACCTGCCCCGTGTCGATGTAGCTGGTCATCTGGGAGTAGGGGACCTCGTCGTACCCGCCCGACGGGGCGAGGTACTGCAGGGCGAAGATGACGCCGAGAACCGCCACGACGATCCATAGCCAGGGGCTCCGGAGGAAACGCTTCACAGGACTCTCTCGACGACGACGCACCGGCTCCTCGGGTCGGCCCGCGGAGCTCCGGTCTGGTGAGAGTGACGACGGTACACGTCACTTTCAACGCCCATTGTCCCCTCAGACGCCCGGAACTCCCACTCCGGGCCGCAGGATTTCACTCGGACCAGCAGGCGACGACGGCGGCCGCGACGCCGTAGGCGACGTCCGTGCGCGACATCCCTGTGGGCAGCCCGCCCCGCGACAGTCGGCCGGCGTCGACCCACAGAGTCTTGTGGTCCTTGCGGAAGACCACGTCTCCCTGGGGCGTCTCGAACGACGGGAGCCCCAGGACTCGACGCCACGCAGGCTCGACGTGAGCGGCAATCGGGCACGCAGGTCGTCGAAGTAGGCGCGTCCGGCTCGGGCGACGTCGAGGTCCTCGACCGAGAGCCGGAGCTCGCCGGCTCCGAGGAGGTAGCTGCACCGGTAGCGGTCGTGAGCCCAGGAATGGAGGCCGTGTGGTGCGCGGTCGAGCTGGAGCGTGAGGGCGACGGCATCGCGGGTCTCGTCGCTGCACACCATCGCGGCCGCCGCTGACGGACCGGCCGCGCCCGTGCCGCTCCCCTCCGGGGCCGCCAGAGGCTCCATGCCCCCCGAGCCGGGCATCGAGCTGCCGCTCATGGTCTGCCCGTCGGGCATCACGTGGGTCGCGTCGGGCCGCGACGACGAGGAGCCACAGCCGGCCAGCGTCCCGGCGACGAGCGGAAGGGCCGCCACGGCCAGGGCGGTACGACGGTTCACGGGGTTCCCCTCCGGCCCCGAGGTCAGGGGCGCTCCACAGGGGGTTCGGCGCGGCGGCGATCACGGGTTGGTGATACGCAGATCTGCTCCGAGATCACGAATCTCCAAGCGGGCTTGGGAAATCTCGACCAAACCGCGCGGTCGACCGATGCGAACCCCTACCCAGAGCCCGACGGGGACACCCGCTGGGTCGATCACGAGGAAGAGGAAACGATGAAGAAGTCGCTTCGCGTACTGGCTCCTCTCGCCGCAGCCGCCGTACCTCTGGCGTTTGCCGCGGGACCTGCACTCGCCGACTCGGGGGCGTCGTACCAGGCGACCCTGAACCCGATCAACCACCAGTCCGGCTCGGGCATGCTGATGCTGACCCTGAGCGGCGACACCGCCACGATCGACGAGAGCTGGTCGGGTCTGGCCACGTCGTTCAACGGCGGCGCCTACCCGCACGTGCAGCACATCCACATCGGCGCGAAGGGTGTCTGCCCCACGATGGCGGCGGACAAGAACGGCGACGGCGTCGTCAGCACCACCGAGGGTGCCGCGTCGTACGGCGGGATCGGCACCACGCTGTCCACCAAGGGCGACACGTCGCCCGATGCCGGCACGAACATCAAGATCGCGCCGGCCGGCGGGAGCACCGACTACCACCGCGTGATCCGGCTCGACCCGACCGTCGTCTCCGCGCTGCAGGACGGCACCGCCGTCATCGTCGTCCACGGTGACGACCCGGCGACCCTGAGCGCGAAGGCGCAGAAGGAGAAGAGCGACCTGGTCCCGACCCTCCCGCTCGCGGCGACGTCGCCCGCCCTGTGCGGCACGGTCCACGCGATGCCCGCCGGAGGCGTGGCCACCGGCACCGGGTCGACGGCTGGGGTCGAGGACTCCGCCCTGCTCGTCCTGGCCGGTGGCCTGTTCGTGGCCGGAGCCGGGACGGCGCTGTTCACGGTTCGCCGCAAGACCGTCAAGGCCTGACCGACATGACCGGATGGGGCCGGCCATGAACGGGGGCGGCCGCCGGGGCGTGCTCACGCTCGCCCTGGCGGCCGTGATGGCCGCGGTCGGGCTCGGCGTGGTGGCCCTCCGGGCCCAGGTGTCGGCTCCGGCTCCGCACGTGGCCGGGCAGATCGACCCGGGGGTTCTGCACGCGTCGGCGGGGGCGGGCGGTGACGGCGCCGCGCCCGGTCCGGCTCCGCTGGGTCCGGCGCGGCCGGTCTCCTTGAGGATCCCGGCGATCGGCGTGCACACGGTGGTGAACCCGATCGGGCTGGCCGCCGACGGCTCGCTCGCGGTGCCGCAGCCCGGACCTCACCTCGACGAGGCGGCCTGGTTCCGCAACTCTCCGACCCCGGGCCAGCCGGGTCCCGCGATCATCGAGGGGCACGTCGACAGCGAGTCCGGCCCGTCGGTCTTCCTCCGTCTCGGAGCTGTCCGCCCCGGCGACCGCGTCGTGGTGCGTCGCGCAGACGGGCGGGTGCTCACCTTCCGGGTCGACGCGGTCCGCGACTTCCTCAAGGACCGCTTCCCCACGACCCTCGTCTACGGCGGTCGCCACCTCGGGCAGCCGACCCTCCGGCTGATCACGTGCAGCGACTTCGACGCCTCCATCGGCCATCACGTCGGCAACGAGGTCGTCTTCGCACACCTGGTCCACGCCACCGCGCCGACCGCCTAGCCACCCGCTCCCAGGAGGACCACGTGTCCACACGTCGTACCCATGCCCTCGCTGTCGCCGCCCTCTGCGCCACCCTGCTCACCGGCTGCGGCTCAGGCTCCGACTCCGGCACGGACTCCGGCACCGCCGCCGGCTCCGTCCCCGGCGGCCCTTCGATGTCGATGTCGATGTCGCGCGGCGGCGACAGGTCGATGTCCTCGCACCCGGCCGGCGCCGGCTCGACGATCACGATCCAGGACTTCGCCTTCGGCGGTGCAGCGATGGTCGCGGCCGGCAGCACGGTGACCGTCACCAACGCCGACTCCGAGACCCACTCGGTGACCGCGGACGGCGACGGCGGCTTCGATGTCACCGTGGCGCCGGGTGCCAGCGAGACGTTCGTGGCGCCCAGCGAACCGGGGAGCTACGCCTACCACTGCCTGTTCCACAGCGACATGCACGGAACGTTGCGCGTCCGATGACCCGCCGGAATCATCCTCCAGGCGTATGCCGGGAGCGCCGCTCGTCCAGGACGATGTGCGCCAGGATCAACCCGACCCAGGAGTGGACATGTCCGTGACGACGTCACCGGCGCAGTGGCTCGCGTCGTTCCTGCTGCTCGTGGCGGCCGGCACGCACATCCCGCTGATCCGCGCCCACCTCGAGGAGGCGCCCTACATCGGGTGGCTGTTCATCATGCTCAGCGTCGTGTGCATCGTGCTGGCGGTGGCGATCCTGTTCGTCGACAGTCCCAGCGTGTGGGTGGTCAGTGGTGCCGTGTGCCTGGCCGCCGTCGTGGGGTTCCTGGCGTCGCGCACGATCGGGCTGCCGCAGATCGGTGACGACGTCGGGAACTGGAGCGACCCGCTGGGCTTCCCGGCGGTGCTGTCCGAGGTGCTGATGGTGGTGCTGGCCTGGGTCCACCTGCGGCGGCCAGGGCACGCGCCGTACGGCGTGAGTTCCTAGCTGTACACATGGGGCGCGAGGGTGCCGATGTCGCGCAGGTTGCGGTACTTCTCGCGGTAGTCGAGCCCGTAGCCGACCACGAACTCGTTGGGGATGTCCCAGCCGATGTAGGTCGGCTCGACCGGCATCGTCAGCGCCTCGGGCTTGCGGAGCAGGGTGGCGATCTCCACGCTCGCGGCGTTGCGGCTGCCGAGGCTGTTGACCAGCCAGCTGAGGGTGAGGCCGGTGTCGACGATCTCGTCGACGATCAGGACGTGGCGTCCGGTGATGTCGGTGTCGAGGTCCTTGAGCAGACGGACGACGCCGCTGCTCTTGGTGCCTGAGCCGTAGGAGCTGATCGCGATCCAGTCCATCTCGACGTGGCGCGGCAGCGCCCGGGCGAGGTCGGCCATCACCATCACCGCGCCGCGCAGGATGCCGACGAGCAGCAGGTCCTTGCCGTCGTAGTCGGCCGCGATCTGCTCGGCCATCTCCGCCAGCCGCTCCTGGATCTGCGCCTCGGTGAAGAGGATGTTGACCAGGTCGTGGTCGACGTGGGAGGCGTCCATGGCGAGAACACTAGGGGACTGTCGTGGTGGGCGGCCGGGTCGGTCGGAGTCGCCGGTCGGGATCCCCGGTCAGCCGGGGATCCCGGCACCTGTCGGCCGTTGCAACCCCTGACAAGTGCAGGGAGTGCCCCGGCCGTGGGACTCGTGGGTCAGGAGGGATCGAACGCGATCAGCCCCTCTCGTCGTACGGCGCGCAGGTGGCCAGGGAGGTCGACCCACTTTTGGCCGTGCCAACCGGTGACGAGGGCGTCGACGGCGACGACGTGCTGGTGGAAGAGCTCGCCCGAGGGCACGCCGACCGCGACCGCGGCCCGGCGCAGGACGCGCGTGCGGATGGGAGGCTCCAGCGCGTCGAGCACCTCGACGGACAGCCCGCCCTCCCGAGTCGCGGCGGCGAGCGCCTCGGCGGCGTAGGAGTCGAGCAGCTCCATGTCGGGCCGCAGCTGGTCGGCGGTACGAGCGAGCGCCTCGGTGACCCCGGGGCCGAGCTCGTCCTCGAGGATCGGGAGGAGCCGCTGCCGCACGCGCACCCGGGTGTAGGACGGATCGGCGTTGTGCGGGTCGTCCCACACCTCGAGCCCCTCGACCTGGCAGGCGGTGACCGTGTCGGTGCGGGAGACGTCGAGCAGCGGGCGACGATAGTGGTCGAACCTACGACGCATCCCCGCGAGGGCCCGCCCACCCGATCCGCGGGCCAACCCCAGCAGCACGGTCTCCGCCTGGTCGTCGCGGGTATGACCCAGCAGCACGACCTCGGCGTCGTAGCTCTCCCGCACCTGCTCGAGCAGGGCGTAGCGGGCTTCGCGCGCGGCTGCTTCGGGTCCCAGGCCCGGGGCGTCGACGGTGGCGCGGACGGTCATGGTCTCGTCGACCCCGAGCGCGGCCAGGCGCGCCACCACGGCCCCGGCGACCTCCCCCGAGCCCTCCTGCAGGCGGTGGTCGACGGTGGCGCCGACGACGTACCACCCTTGCTCGGCGCCGACGAAGACCGTGGCCGATGCCAGTGCCATCGAGTCGGCTCCGCCGCTGACCGCCACCACCACCCGGGCCCCGGGCTCGAGGTCGGCCAGCCCCCGTCGGACGGCGTTGCGGACGGCCGCGACCGAGGGATGGAGCGTCGTCATCCCCGGATCTTCACAGCACCCGGCCGACCCACGCATCGGGGTCGTGGATCTCGGCCTTGGTGGGCAGGTGGTCGGGCGCGGCCCAGACCGCGTTGAACTCCGCCATACCGACCTTGTCGACGACGGCCCGCACAAAGGCCGCGCCATCGCGGTACTGCGCCATCTTGGCGTCGAGCCCGAGCAGCTTGCGGGCCAGCCGGTCGAGGCTGCCGGCGCCCTTGCGCCGCTCGTTGAACTTCATCCGGATCGACCCCACGGTCGGGATCACGCCGGGCCCGACGCCGTCCATCACCACGTCGGCGTGGCCCTCCAGCAGCGACATCACTCCGGTCATCCGGTCGATGATCTGCTTCTGCTCGGGCGTGCTGAACAGGTCGAGCATCCCGCCGCTCGAGCCGCTGCCCAGGTTGCGCAGCGCCTCGGTCACCCGCTGGACGCCGTCCTCGAGCAGCCGTTGCGGCTCCACGGTCTCCGCCAGCGCCTGGACCTCGCTGAAGATGTGGTCGCGCATCCACGGCACCGCCGTGAACTGCACCCGGTGGGTCTCCTCGTGCAGGCACACCCAGAACCGGAAGTCGGTGGGGTCGGCTTCGAGCTCGCGCTCCACGTGGACGACATTGGGCGCGACGAGCAGCAGCCGCCCACGTGGGTCGTGGAACGGGTCGAACTGGCCCAGCACCTTGCCGGCCATGAACCCGAGCAGTCCGCCGACCTCAGCGCCGGTGATCTTGGAGCCGACCGCCTGGGTCATCCCTCCCGGCGGACCCTTGGCCGCGGTCACCTTGTCGACGATCGGGGCGAGCAGGGTCGCGAAGCCCTCGGTGTTGGCCCGGATCCACGCCGGCCGGTCGACGACCAGCACCGGCGCCGTACCCTCGCCGGCATCGAGGCCGGTGAAGTCCCGGACGTACGACGTCGCCCGGTCGGCGCCCGTCCGGAGCTCGGCCACCACGGCGGCCGCCTCGCCGGCACTCACCTCCGGCCCTGGGCCGGCCAGGCGCGAACCGATCGAGACCGCGAGCTCCCAGTCGACCATCTCCGTCATGCCGCGAGCCTACGGGGTGCTCTGAGATGGGCCGGAGCCCTGTGTAACCGACCCCTGTGGCGCGACACGCCGCGCCCCAAGGGGTGGCCAGACGCCTGAAGGGTCGGTTACACAAAGCCCCCGCCCGTGGTGGTCAGCAGGGGCAGGCGGCGAGCCGGGAGGCCAGGCCGTCGAGGGCGTCGCGGGCATCGAGGGTGTCGAGGACCGGTATGCGGTTGCTGACCAGGGCGAACACGAGCGTGTGCCCCCGGCGGGTCGTGGCGAGACCAGCCAGGGCGCTGGTCCCGGTGAGGGTGCCGGTCTTCGCGCGCACCCAGCCGCGTCCCTCACTGTCCTGGAACCGGCCGGCCAGGGACCCGTCGAACGCCGCGACCGGCAGTCCGGTGATGACCGGCCGGAGCTCCGGGTGGTCGGGCCCGGCGTCGAGACGGAGCACGTCGACCAGCGTCCGAGGGTCGAGCCGGTCGTCGCGGGACAGCCCGCTCCCGTCGTGGAACCGCGCACCCCGCAGGTCGATCCCCAGCCGCAGGAGGGTCCGGCGCACCCCGGCCACGCCCCCGTCGTACGACCCGCGGCCGGTGACGGCGAGCCCGACCTGGTGGGCGAGCACCTCGGCGCCCTCGTTGTCGCTGTACTGCAGCACCTGCTCGACGATGTCGGCGACCGGGCGGCTCGTCACCTGCGCGACCTCCGGTGCCCCGGCCGGCGCGGAGCGCTCGCCTGGAGTGCCGACGACCCGAACCCCGTCCTTGCCCAGGTACGACGCGAACGTCGCCGCCGCGGACGCGGCCGGGTCGGCCACCCGGCCCGGCCCGTCCGGGTTCAGCCCCTCGTCGGCCCACAGCGCCGTGACGGGGGTGACGACGTCGGGGAGGTAGGTCTTCGGCCAGGTCGGCGAGACCTCCGGCCCGGTGAACAACGAGGTGTCGTAGGACAGCCGGACCCGGTCGATCCCCCGCTGGTGCAGGTGTCGCGCGGTCATCCGGGCCAAGGTCTGCAGGCTCGCGTCGCCGCGTCGAGGGCCGGTGGTCGGCTGCTTCCCGGCCAGGAACGGGTCGCCACCGCCGACCAGCGTCAGCCGTCGCCCGCCGACGACGCGGGTCGCGAACCTGCGGTCGGGGCCGAGCGCTTCGAGGGCCGCGGTGGTGGTCAGGAGCTTGAGGGTCGAGGCCGGCATCACCAGGCGGCGGCCGTCGACCACCAGCGGCCGGGCGCCGGGGAGCCCGTCGAGGCCGGCGACCACGACGCTGAGGTCGGCGAGCTTCGGGTCGTCGACCGCGTCGCCGAGCGCACGTCGTACCGCGGCACCGGTCGGGCCGGTGGTCCGATCGGTCGCCGGGGCCGGGCGCGCGACCGGGCGGGGCGTGGGCTGCGGGGCGAGGGTGAAACCGGGGGGCGGCGCGACGGCCGCCGGGGCCTCGGCGCCGAGCCAGCGGTCGAGCAGGTCGTAGCGGTACGCCGCCGCGGCTCCCGCCACCAGCGCCACGACCACGACGAGCGAGGTGACCAGCAGGATGCGACGTCCGCGACGGCGTGGAGCACGTCGCGATCTCCGGGACACGTCGCTCGCCTCTCGTCCTGCTCTCACGGAGACGTGCCCGGTTGGGCACGCGGCCTCATTCTGCGGGAGACTGGGCCCAGATCGAGGGTCGGGGCCGCCGACCCGATCGCCTGGGAGGGTCACGTGCTGGAGTTCGACGTGCTGGTCGAGATCCCCAAGGGGAGCCGCAACAAGTACGAGGTCGACCACGTGAGCGGGCGGATCCGCCTCGACCGGACCCTCTTCACCGCGACCCAGTACCCCGCCGACTACGGCTACATCGAGGACACCCTCGGCCAGGACGGCGACCCGCTCGACGCGCTGGTCCTGCTGCTCGGCGAGCCGACCTTCCCCGGCTGCCTGATCCGCTGCCGTGCGATCGGCATGTACCGGATGACCGACGAGAAGGGCGCCGACGACAAGGTGCTCTGCGTCCCGGTCTCCGACCCGCGGCTGGAGCACCTGCGCGACATCAACCACCTGCCGAAGTTCGACCGGCTCGAGATCGAGCACTTCTTCACCGTCTACAAGGACCTCGAGCCGGGCAAGTCGGTCGAGGGCGCCGACTGGGTCGGGCGCAGTGACGCCGAGCTCGAGGTGCAGGCGTCGTTCGAGCGGCTGAAGGACTCCGGCGAGCACTCCCCCACTCCGCCGCCGGCCGGCGACCCCCATCCGGAGAGCCCCGCGGCCGACACCGTCACCGACCACCTCTGAGCCGGCTCGGCGTCGGCCCCGGCGCGGCGAGTCAGGCGAAGATCGCGTAGACCTTCCGCACCGTCTCGTGGATGTCCCACGTGCCGGCCCAGCCGCGCGGGAAGACCGCAGCGTCGCCCGCCGCGATATCGGTCGGCTCCCCGCCGTCGGGGGTGACCGTCATCCGGCCGGCGACGAGATGGATCACCTCGTGGGTCTCCAACGTCCAGTACGACGGGCCGGGCGCGCACTCCCAGATCCCCGCCGACGACTCGCCGTCGACCCACAGCTCGACGCCGCTGGTCGCCATCGGTTCGCCGGTCGCCTCCTCCAGGGGACCCCAGTCCTCGAGCTCGGCATGGACGGCGTGGGCGAGGTGCGGGGTCAGCAGGGTGGTCATGAGCGCACTCTGGCCCTCGACTGAACAGTCAGTCAAGACGCGAGCCGGCGCACAAAGTCGTCGACCGCTCGCACGACCTCGCCGTGGATCCCCACGCCGCGCACCGCATCGCCCGGCACCAGCATCGCGTGGTCCGCGTCCGGTACCTCGAGCACCTCGCACCCGGCACCGGCCAGCCGCCGCGCGACCTCCGGCCGCCAGGCGATGTGGTCGGCCGAGCCCCCGACCAGCAGCTGCCGGCCGGGGTTCGCGGCCAGGGCCTCGACCAGCGCAGGCACCTGGAGCAGCGGCGTGAGCCAGACCGCGTCGAAGCCGCGTTCGGCGGCCAGCGGGGCGGCGTACGTCGCGAGCGACTTCCCGACCAGCAGGACCCGGCCGGAGTCGGGCAGCACCCCCTCGACCCGACCGCGCACCCAGGTGCCGGTCTGCTCGTCGCTCGAGTGCGCCGGCGGGTCCCACCAGACCTGCCGGACCGCCCATCGGTGCTGCAGCAGGACGCTCTGGGCGAAGAACAGCAGCGGCGCCACCGGTGGGTAGGCGCGGCCCGGCACGAGATACGCCGTCCCGACAGCGTCTCCGTCGGGTGCGAACGACGTGGCCTGGATTCCCGGGATCCTCATGGACCGCCGTCTCACGGCGCACCCCTGCGGTGCCGCAAGGGTCAGGGCCGGGCGAAGAAGTTCGGCGGGATCCAGTAGTACATCGAGACCTCCTCGACGTCCCGGCCGGTGCGGGGGGCCTGGATGATCATGCCGTTCCCGACGTAGAGCGCGACGTGGTAGATCGACGACGGGCTGCTCGAGGAGCCCCAGAACACCAGGTCACCGGGTCGCAGCGACGACCGGGAGATCGCGGTCGACTGGAGGTACTGGGCGACGGAGTAGTGCGGCAGCGCGATCCCGCCGGCGCGCCAGGCGCCCATGGTCAGCCCCGAGCAGTCCCACGCGTTCGGGCCGGCGGCGCCCCAGACATAGGGGTCACCGATCTGGGAGCGGGCGAAGCCGATGGCAGCGTTAGCGCCCGACGCCGGAGCCGGGGGGTCCGTCGTCGGGGGCGATGACGGTGGGGTGGTTGGAGGTTGGCTCCGGCGTCGGGTCGCTGGTCTGGGTGCCGGTCGTACCCGAGGTGGAGCCGGAGGTGCTGTCCTGCTGTGCCTGGGCCGCCTGCTGGGCGGCCTGCGCTGCTTGTGCGCGTGCTCGACGCCGCGCCTCGCGCAGCGCCGCCTGGCGGGCGGCTTCCTCGGCCGCCTGCTCGATCCCGGTCCGGCGCTGCTCCGCGAGCGCGACGCTCACGTGCTGGAGGCGGGCGAGCCGGTGGATCAGGGTGGTCTTCTGGGTCGCGATCGACTGCGCTGCGGCGTCCGCTGAGGCAGCCGCCGCCTCGGCCTGGTCGCGTGCCTGCTTGGCCCGGGCGGCCAGCGTCGCGGCCTGCGCGCGGGCGGCTTCGGCCTGGTCGCTGGCCACCTTCGCCAGGGTCGAGGACGCGACGAAGGAGTCGTAGGTGTGGTCCATCGTCGACTGGGCGGTCTGGATGGTGGACAGCTTGCTGACGACCGCGTCGAGACCGTTGCTGTCGGTGACCGCCGAGAGCGGGCTCAGCGACGGGCCGAGCTCGTACGACGTGACCACCGTGGCGGCGTAGGCGTCGCGCTGCCGGGTCGCGTCGGCGCCGGCGAGACGTGCGTGGCGGTCGGCGATCCGGGCCGCGCGGCGAGACTGCTGGAACTGCCAGCGCGCACCGTTGTAGGCCTCCGCGGCCTGCTCGGCGCGCATCGAGGCGGTCTGGAGCCGGAGGTCGGCGGCGGCCAGCGCGGCCTTGATGCCGCTCACGTCGTGAGCCGCGTGGGCCGCGCGGTCACGGGCTGCGTGCACCTGCTCCCTGCTCGGGTACACGTGGTGCCCCCCCGAGGGGGATGCCACGGCCGCCGTAGCGACGCCACCGAGACCAGTCACCATGGCCAGGGCGAGAGCGGCGAGCCCTGCTCGGTGCACGAGTCCTCCTGCGTCGAACGGCCTCCCCCATGGAGGCCGTGTGGCGGGTGTTGCCTCGGGTGGCTTCCTCTCCACCCCTGACAACTCGCAGCACGCTAGTGCGCTTTCGTCACAAAAGGAACAACTTTCACAAAATTCCCAGAAGTTACCGGCGTGTCGACTTGAAAACTACACCGTTGTAACTTCCGCGGAACGCTCCTCGGCCGTCGCCGGATGCCTGCGGAACGACTGGTTCGAGACCAGCCCGCCGACGTAGAAGGCGACCAGGGCGATCGCGACGCCGGCGATGTCGTCGAAGACGTAGTGCCAGCCGAAGTAGATGGTGGCGACCGCCGTCAGGCAGACGTTGACCCAGAACACGATCTTCAGCCACCGCACGGTGGTCGTGTACTGGATCATCAGCGCGACCAGCAGCGTGATCGCGATGTGGAGACTGGCGAAGCCCGCCACCGAGGAGAGGGTCGCGGTCAGCCCCTCCAGGGAGTGGGCGGTGGTGTTGATCGCGAACAACCTGCTGTTGGCCAGCGAGTCCATGAGCTTGCCGGCGGCGGTGTTGTCGATGGTGGTGTAGAGCCACGGGTGGTAGAGCCCGGGCCCGAGCGTGGGCAGGGCGTAGTAGGAAACGGTGCCGAGGCTCCAGGCGATGCACTGCGACGAGGCGAACCAGTAGCCGTAGGCCAGGTTGCGCGACCAGACCAGCCACCCGGCCAGGGCCAGTGGCACCAGCGGCAGGAACCACAGGTAGACCGTGGACAGGAGCTGCGCCGAGATGCCGTCGCCGAGCAGGTTGTGCAGGACGATCGCCGGCTCGTGGCCCAGGAACAGCGCCCGGTCGATCGTGAACAGCTCACGGTCGAACTTGTGGTCCTTGCCGAGGATGAAAGGCAGCTGCGACTTCAGGTTTCGGTAGCTCACGTAGGTGATGTAGAAGCAGAGGATCCCGCTGACGACCAGCTGGAGCCGTGGCTTGGTCCAGTGCTCGCGAATCCGGGTGCGGAAGACCCCGGGCATCCGGCGCGGGTCGAGCCTGGAGAACCACAGGGTGCGTGGGACCAGGTCGATCGCGAAGGCCAGCAGGAGGACGGTCGGCAGCCGGAGGTAGGAGGGACCGATGAACCCGTCGGGGTCGACCAGCGGGTGCCCGAAGATCACCGAGGTGGCGATCGCCAGCAGCCCCATGCCCACGGCGATGGAGATCATCAGCACATGGGCGCGGCGGAACACGCCGGTCAGTCTAGGGCCGCCGCGTGGAAGCCTGCTCCGTCCCGATGACGGCCGTCCGGGAGGCGTCCACGGCCAGGCGCACCCGGTCGCCGGGAACCAGCCGACGGTCGAGGGAGGCGATGGCGTCGAGGTCGCCGAGGGCGGTCCGGCACACCAGCCGCACCTGTCCCGGGGTCGTCCGCACCGTCAGGACCTCGGCCGCCAGCGGCCCGTCGTCGGCCACGGCCAGGGCCGAGCGGCGTACGGCGACCGCGGAGGCGGGCGGGAGCCCCGCGGACTCCAGGAGCCCGGCGGCGTCGAGACCCTCGAGCACGCGGGCGTAGCCGAGGAAGAGCGCTGTCGGAGCGTCGACGGGGGCGCGCCACACCTCGGCGATCGGGCCGGCCTGCACGATCCGGCCCTCCCGCATCACGGCCAGGTCGTCGGCGACGGTGAAGGCCTCCTCGTGGTCGTGGGTGACCATCACCGCGGTGGTGCCGGCCCCGACCAGGATCCGCCGCAGGTCCTCGGCGAGGCGCTGCCGCAGCCCGGTGTCGAGCGCGCTCAGCGGCTCGTCGAGCAGGAGCAACCGGGGGTCCGCGGCGAGAGCACGGGCCAGGGCGACCCGCTGCCGCTCGCCTCCGGAGAGCGTGCCGGGGAGGCGGTCGTCGTAGCCGCTGAGGCCCACCAGGGCGAGCAGGTCGGCGACCCGGCTGCGAGTGCGCGCGCGGCCGGCCCGGCGCAGCGCCAGCGGGTAGCCGACGTTGCGGGCGACGCTCAGCTGCGCGAAGAGCTGGCCGTCCTGGAACATCAGTGCGAAACCGCGCCGGTGGGTCGGTGTGTGGGTGAGGTCGGCGCCGTTCCAGGAGACCTGGCCGGACGACTGCTCGAGACCGGCGACCGCCCGCAGGAGCGTGGACTTGCCCGACCCCGAGGGGCCGAGCACCGCCAGGACGCGACCCGCGTCGAGGTCGAGGTCGGCCTCGTGCACGGCCGGTACGCCGTCGTAGGAGACCGAGACGCGTCGTACGGCGAGGGCGGGCATCAGAAGGCCCCGACGGACGGGACACGGAGGCGTTCGACGGCGAGCATCACCAGGGCGGTGGCGAGCCCGAGGACGACGGACGCGGCGAGGGCCATGCCGTAGTTGAGCGCGCCAGGGTGGCCGATCAGCCGGTAGATGACGACCGGCAGGGTCGGCCGGTCGTCGCGCACCAGGAACGACGTCGCGCCGAACTCACCGAGCGAGCAGGCGAAGGCGAAGCCCGCGGCCGCGAGCAGGGGGCGCCAGACGACCGGGAGGTCGACGACGAGCAGGGTGCGCCACGGGGATGCGCCGAGGGTGGCCGCGGCCTGGCGGAGCCGGTCGTCGACACCACCGAGGACGGGCACCAGGATCCGCACGACCAGCGGCAGGGCGACCAGCGCCTGGGCGATCGGGATGAGCAGGGGCGAGTCGCGCAGGTCGAGCGGCGGCTTGCCGAGGGTGATCAGGAACCCGAAGCCCAGGGTCACCGCGGAGACGCCGAGCGGCAGCATGAACAGCCCGTCGAGCACGCCGCGGAGGCGTCGCTCGGGGCGGGTGCGGGAGCGGCGGGTGACGATCAGGGCGATCGACAGGCCCATCGCCAGCGACATCCAGGTGGCGTCGACGGCGATCCGCACGGAGTTCACCAGCGCCGTCGTGACCGGGACGAGCAGCGCCTGGTGGCTGCCCGGGGTCTGCAAGGCGCGGTAGTAGGCCAGGCTCCAGGTGCCGTCGACCCGCAGGCTGGTCACCACGAGCGTGGCGACGGGGGCGGCCACCAGGACGAGCAGGAGGCCGGTGGCGACGACGGCCGGGAGGTCGCCGCGGGTGGGGCGGCGCCGGCGCGCGCGGTCGCGGGCGACCGTCGGGTCCGTCGTACGGCGTGCGCGGGCGGCGGCGAGGAGCAGCCCGGTGACGACGAGCAGCTGGAGGATCGAGAGGGCGGCCGCGCCCTGGAGGTCGAGGAGGTTGGTGGTGAGGAGGTAGATCTGGGTCTCGACGCTCGACCAGCGCAGCCCGCCGAGGGTCAGCACGATGCCGAACGCCGTGGCGCAGAACAGGAAGACGACGGTGGCCGCCGAGACGAGGGCGGGGCGCAGCGCGGGAAGGGTCACGTCGCGGAGCACCTGCCACGGGCCGGCGCCCAGGGCGGCGGCGGCCTCGGCCGGGCGCGGGTCGAGCGACTCCCAGGCGCCGCCGACGACGCGAATCACCACCGAGGCGTTGAAGAAGACGAGCCCGGCCACGATCGCGGCCGGGGTGCCGTCGAGGCCGAGGAAGCCGAGCGGGCCGGTGCGGCCGATGAGCTGTTCGAACGCGACGCCGACCACGACGGTGGGCAGTACGAACGGGACGACGAGGAAGGCGCGGAGGGCGGCCCGGCCGGGGAAGTGGAGGCGGTGGAGGACGTAGGCCGCGGGCAGGCCGAGGACGAGCGCGAGCGTCGTACCGGCGGTCGACGACCAGAGCGTGAACCAGATCGCTCGTCGGATCTCCGGCCGCCCGAGCACCGCCAGCACGGCGCCGAGGTCGAGGTGGCCGTCGACGAACAGCCCGCGACTGAGCATCCCCCAGACGGGCAGCACGAAGAACACCCCCAGCACGGCCAGGGGGATCAGGGCCGACGCGACGAGGCCGGCGACGCGTCTGTCGAGGAGGGCGTTCATCCGCTGACGATGTCGCTCCACTGCTGCAGCCAGGTCTCGCGGTGGGCCGTGATCTCGGCCGGGCTGACGTCGTAGGGATGCTGCGGCTGGACCGCGAACTTGGCCCACGCCGCGGGTAGCGGGGTGCCCTGGCGGACCGGGAACACGTACATGGCGTTCGGCAGCGCCCGCTGCACCTGCGGGCTGAGGAGGAAGTCGACGAACGCGCGAGCACCCTCGGGGTTGTGCGCGCCGGTGAGCACGCCGGCGTACTCGATCTGGCGGAAGCAGGTGTCGAGCAGGGCCCGGGTGGTGCTGGTGTCGCTGCCCTTCGCGACGGTGAAAGCCGGGCTGGAGTCGTAGGAGACGACGATGGGGTCGGCGCCGTGACCGCCGCCCTGGGTGAAGTCGGTCTCGTAGGCCTGCGACCACCCGTCGGTCACGGTCGCGCCGTTGGCGACGAGCTTCTTCCACCAGGTCTGCCAGCCGTCGCCGTACTTGCCGATGGTGCCGAGCAGGAACGCCAACCCGGTCGAGCTGGTGGTGGCCCCGGGGACGGCGAGGAGGTTGCGGTACGCCGGCTTCACGAGGTCGTCGAGCGAGCGTGGGGCGGCCAGGTGGTGGTCGGCGAACCAGCCGGTGTCGATGTTGACGCAGACGTTGCCGTTGTCGATCGGGGCGAGGCGGTGGCCGTCGCCGGGGATCAGGTAGCGGCTCGCGCCGGGCGGCAGGTTCACGTCGTACGGCGCGAAGACGTCGGCGTCGAGAGCGCGGGTGGCGAAGGTGTTGTCGACCCCGAACGCGACGTCGCCCGTGGGGTTGCTCTGGGTCAGGACCAGCTTGTTGGTGAGGGTGCCGCCGTCACCGGCGGCGTGGACGACGAGGTGGTAGCCCGACTGCTGGTCGAACTGCCGGATCAGCGCCTTGGGCAGCACGAACGAGTCGTGGGTGACCAGGACGACGTCCTTGGTGCCGGAGTCGTGGGTGGTGCCGGCCCCGACCAAGGAGCAGGCGGCGAGGGCGGCCGCGGTCGCGGTCACCGTCACCGCCGAGGCCGCGGACCGCGCGAGCGCGCGCAGGCGGGGGTGGGTGGGTGCCATGGAGCTGACTCCCTTCGCCGGTGCTAACCGGATCAGGTTCGGAGGGTCTGCGGCGGCGCCGCACTCTCAGCCCCCTGAGGGGGCTCCCCTGTCTTTGTGCTCCCACCCTACGCCGCACCGGTCGCCGGCCGAGGTGGGCGTTCTCCGCCCGTCTCGAAACCAGCGGGTCAGCGGGCGAAGGTGACCGGCTCGGCGAGGTGAAGGAGCTTCTCGGGGTTGCGGACGGCGTACACCCCGGTGACCAGGCCGTCCTCGACCAGGAAGGTCGCGATCGTGTCCACCTCCCCGTCGATCAGGACGCACAGTGCCGGGCTGCCGTTCACGGTGCGCTGCTCGGCCACCGCCCGGGGGTCGGCGACCCCACCCATGAAGCGCATCACCTTGTCACGCCCGAGGATCGGCCGCAGGGCGGCCCGCCTCTTGCCGCCGCCGTCGGTGACCAGTACGACGTCGGGGGCGAGCACGTCCATCAGCGACTGGATGTCGCCGGTGCCGACCGCGGCCAGGAACCGGTCGACGACGGCTTGCCGCTCGCGCAGCGAGACCTCGATCCGCGGCTGGCGGGCCTCGACGTGGTTGCGAGCCCGGTGAGCGATCTGCCGGACCGCGGCGGTCGACTTGTCCAAGGCGGCCGCGATGTCGTCGTACGGCAGGTCGAAGACCTCGCGCAGCACGAACACCGCGCGCTCCGAGGGCGTCAGGGTCTCGAGCACGTGCAGCATCGCCACCGATACGGCGTCGGCGAGCTCGACGTCCTCGGCGACGTCAGGGGTGGTCAGCAGCGGCTCGGGCAGCCACGGCCCGACATAGGTCTCGCGCTGGCGCTGGACGGTGCGGAGCCGGTTGAGCGAGAGCCGGGTGGTGATGCGGACGAGGTAGGCCCGCGCGTCCTGGACCTCGTCGTGCGCCACCTCGGCCCAGCGCAGCCAGGTCTCCTGGAGGACGTCCTCCGCGTCGGCCGCCGAGCCGGTCATCTCGTAAGCGACGGTGAACAGCAGGTTGCGGTGCAGGACGAAGGTGTCGGTCGCGCCCGAGCTCATGAGGAGATCCTCCCGCCGGTGCCGGGCGCCATGGCAAGAGGCAGCTCGCAGACGTCGCTGAACCCCTGGCTGGCCAGGCCCGCCGCGCCGTTGAACCGGGAGCGCAGGTTCTCCAGCGCCACCATCTCGGTCAGCTCGACGACCGCCTTGACCCCCAGGTCGCCGATCAGGTCGGCCACCATCTGGTCGGTGACGACAGGGGGCGTCGCCGTCATCGCCTCGGCGTACTCCAGCACGCGGCGCTCGGTGGAGGT
Organism: uncultured Actinomycetota bacterium; assembly: GCA_963820015.1. Taxonomy (GTDB): domain Bacteria; phylum Actinomycetota; class Actinomycetes; order Propionibacteriales; family Nocardioidaceae; genus Nocardioides. Next base: position 165,918 of record CAWFYO010000016.1, read on the forward strand.
GAAGACGTCGGACTCGCGCCACCTCGGCACCTCGCGCACCTTGGCCTCGTCGAGCCCTTCGTTGTGCGCCATGAAGTAGCCGAAGTCCATGCACCAGCTGCAGCCGATCATGGCGGCGCTGGCCATCTGCGCGAAGCTCTTGAGGTTGGCGTCGAGGGCGTCCCACTTGGCGACCTTCTGCTCGAACCTGAAGACCGCGGTCATCAGCTGCGGGTGGTGCATGCCGACGTAGACGACGTCGGCGACCTGGCCGTAGGTGCGACGGGAGTACGCCGCGACCAGGCGCCCGCGCAGGGTGCTCAGGTCGGCCTTCGGGATCCGGAACGTGCTGGGCATCGTGGTCCTCCTTGCTCGATCTGGGTGGTCGCCCATGAAGACACCGACCGGTCCGGATCTGTGACACAAGTGCCAGGTCAGCAACGCGGCGCCTCCGGCGCACCATGGTGCGCGAAGATGAGCGGCGCCTGGCCCTGTTCGTTGTGCAATTTGTACAGCGCGCCGCGAATCTTCGCGTCAGCGCCCCTGGGGCTGACGCAAGTGCCAGGTCAGCGGTGATGGTCAGCCGGAGGAGCCGGGGACGTGGGCGAGCCAGACGCGGCCGCGCTGTCCGTCGTCGGTCAGCAGGAGGGCCTGGTCGACGTGCGCTGCCAGGGTGGCGGTGTGGTCGCCGGTGACGGTGACCGTCGTGGGCAACGGCAGGTCGGTCAGGCCCCGACCGCCGCCGAGGGCCAGGCGGAAGTGAGCGCCGTCGCTGTAGGAAGCAAGCACCTGGGCACCGACGAGGACCAGCCCGGCCACGTAGGGCGCGTCGGTGCCGTCCGGGTCTCGTTCGCCGAACGCGGTCTCGAGGCTCCAGGACCCGCCTGACCGCAGCCACAGCCCGAACCGCTCGTCGAGGACGCCCGCCACCACCGGGCCGACCGCGCTGCCCAGGGACAGCTCGCGGTCGGCGGTGGTCACGCTGCGGCCGCCAGGCAGCGTCTCGCGTCTCCAGCGCTCGGGGGCCACCGGCGTCCACACCGTCGCGTAGAGCCGACCCAGGATGTCGGTACTGGTGCCGGCCACGACCCAGCGGCGCCCGTCGCACGCGGCGTCCGTGGCCTGAGTCCGCGTCACCTGCGTGTTCGCGAGCCCCGGCACTCCCGCGTGCAGCCGGAACGTCGCGCCGGTCCGGGACGTCCAGACGGCCGCGCCGCTGGTCCGGGTGCCGGCGATCAGGAACCCGTCGGGCCCACCCACGATCCGGCTCACGTCGACCGACTGGGTGCCGCCGTAGAGGAGGTACGGCGCGCGGACGACGGTGAGCGAACCGTCCGGACGCTGCCGCCAGGTCGCGGTGCGCGGCATGCCGTGCGCGCCGCCGGCCATCGCACCCAGCACCGCCAGCCGGTTGCCGTGGCAGCCGACCGAACCGAGGATCGCCCGCTCGGCGTAGTAGTCGCGGCCCGGGTGGAGGGTCATCGGCCGCCACGTCCGGGCGTCGGTGCTCGACCAGACCGCCGGCCGGGTCAGCCCGGCGGCATCGGCGGTCGCGCCGACCACGACCCAGCGCCCGGCACACCAGGTGGCGTCCCGAGGCATCGCCCGCGAGCCCGCCGGGGCGGGCAGCTCGGCCGGCGTCCAGGTGAGGGTGGGACGCGGCGCTCCGCGGCCGCCGCACCCGGCCAGCAGCAAGGCCGCCAGCGCAGCCCTGAGCACGCGTACGGCGAGCCCCGGCGTCCTCACCCGGTTCACGCTAGCCGCGCGGCTCGGGCCGGACGACCGGTAGGCGAGACTGTGCCGGTGCAGGGGATCGCGTCGTACACCGGCTTCGGGGCCGGCCTGCTCGCGCTGACCGGTCTCACCGTCCTGGCTGCCAGGCTCGGCCGGATCGGGCTGGGGTGGTTCCCGCTGGTCGTGGTGGTGCGGGCAGCCGTTCAGCTGAGTGTGGTCGCCCTCCTGCTGAAGGGGATCCTGTCGTACCCCAGCACGGTCGTGGCGTTCGTCGTGCTGATGCTGACCACCGCGTCGTGGACCTCCGCGCGCCGTACCTCCGAGCTCTGGCACGGGCGCCGGATCGCCGTGGCGGGGGTGCTCGCGGGGGCGCTGAGCGCCCTCGTGGTGATCTTCGCGCTCCGGCTGGTCGACCTCGAGGTGCGCAACCTGGTCGCCGTGGCCGGGATCATCATCGGCAACTCCATGAGCGCCGCCACCCTGTCCGGCCGCAACTTCCGCCGCGCGTCCCGGGCCCGCCGCGACGAGGTGGAGGCGTGGCTCTCGCTGGGCGCCACAGCGAGCCAGGCGCACGAGGAGATCGGGCACGAGTCGGTCCGCGAATCGCTGCTGCCCACGCTCGACCAGACCAAGTCGACCGGCCTGGTCACGCTGCCCGGAGCCTTCGTCGGAGCGTTGTTCGGTGGCGCGTCACCGGTCGTCGCCGCCCAGTTCCAGCTGGTCGTGCTGGCCGGAGTCGCGCTGGCGATGGTGCTGACCGGGATCGTCGTGACCCGCATGGCCGGGCACACGCCGTACGTCGTCGACAGCTGATATGGAGTGACCTCCTGTCAAGAGGCAGGGTGAGGGGCCCGTCCCCGATGGTGGGGGCGGGCGCCTCTGGTTTCGTCGTCGTGGTGGTGGTGAGCGTGTCGTTGGCGACGCGCGGTCAGACTGATATGCGCGGGTTGGTTACCGCAGGACGGGGTGTTCGGCAGGAGCGGATCGCGTGTCTAGAGTCGAGCGTCGCCCGGCCGATGGTGTGGGTCCGGGCTGCTCATAGCTGTTACGCGGGTCGCTCCACGCGCTGCTTCCACCACGGTGGTCGACGAAACCGGATCGTGGGGCTACTCCTCGAGCACGGCCAGCGACCAGCACCAGCCGGCCAGCTCGCGGGCGATGGCGACGTTGGCGACCACGTGCCGTTTGCGGCGCTCACTGAACCGGACCCAGCGTTGGTGCAGGCGCCGGTTCCCGGCGTCGCCTCGTGCCCGAGCGGCGGGGCTGGCAAGGTCCCATCGGTCGCGCATGGTCTTGCCGACGACGTAGCGGGTGCGGTGGTGCCAGGCAGCCTCGACGAGCAGGCGGCGGGCGTGGGTGTTGCCGGTCTTGGTGATCGACCCTTGGACCCGGGACTGGCCCGAGGAGTACTCCGATGGCACGAGGCCGACGAAGGAGCCGATGGTGTTGCCGGTGAACCGGTGCCAGTCGCCGATCTCAACGGCGAGCGCGAACCCGGTCAGGGTGCTGACACCACGCAGGCAGCCCAGGCGTTGAACCATCGGAGTGAACTCGCTGTCGGCAGCCATCGCCGCGATCGCTTGGTCGAGTCGATCCCGACGTGCTTTGACGGTGAGCACCGCGTCGTAGTCGGACTCGAAGGCCAGCTGCAGGGCGGGCGAGTCGAACCGCTGCCGCCGCAGCCAGGCGTCGTGGGCTCCGGTCCACGCCTGGCCACCGGAGTAGACGATCCCCTGGCGCAGCAGCAGCTTGGACAACCGATGCCGGGCCCGCATCAGATCGCCCCGGCAGTCCTCACGAGCCCGGACCAGGTCGCGGGCGTTCTCCTGGTCGACGCTCGGGACCGACACCGCAGTGAACTCGTCCAGCCGTAGCAGCCGGGCCAGGTGGACCGCGTCCTTGGCGTCGGTCTTGACCCGATCGCCCGATGGTCGCTGCAACTTCGACGGAGCCACGACCACGCACCGGATCTGGGCCGCGGCCAGTGCCCGGGACAGGCCGAAACCAGTCGGCCCGGCCTCGTAAGCCACCGCGACCGGGCCGGGGAGGCCTTGGAGCCAGGACCGGATGTGCTCAGGTGACGGGGTCAGTCGGGACTGGATCAGCTCGCCCGTGACGCCATCGATCGCCGCTGCGACGACCGATCTGGCGTGCACGTCGAGCCCCACGCTCGTACGCTCGGTGAACACCGGGGCCTCCCACAATTGTCGGATAGGCCGAGCAGGCAGCCCCTGCTCGGTAACCCACGAATGTTGTGAGCGAGGCCCCGGCCCGCAACCCCGTCAGACCGACCGGGTCACGTCATACCGTCTAGCCACAGGCTGGACGCGATCCTGGCCTCCGGCCGGTTGCCGGGTTCGTCAGCGGCTGAGCGCGTCGCGTACGCGGTCGGCCATCGACGCGAAGGGCCCGGTCAGGGCCTGCGCCACCGATGAGCCGGCAGCCGACGGGTGCGGGTGCGTGGGTGCCATCTTCTGCACCGCGCGCAGGCGCTCGCCCATCTTCTGCCGCTGCTCCTCGTCACACTCGGCAAGGACCTTCGGGAACTCCTGGGTCTCCTCCGCCTCTGCGTGCTCGTCGACGGCCTTCTCGAACGCCTCGAGCTTGGTCAGGAAGCTCTCGGTGGCGGGGTTGAGGTCCTCGAGCTCGGCGAGCACCTGGTTCGCCTCCTTCTCCTCCGCGTTGCGGGCTTCGGCGACCTCCTTCCAGTCGTCGTGCTCCGCGGCGGGCCGCAGGACGAGCTCCTCGGAGGTCTCGTGCACCGCGAGCAGTGCGCGGAGCCGGTCGAAGACCTCCGACCGCGAGGCGTCCGGTGCCGCCTTCACCTCGGCGAAGAGCTCTCGGATCTGCGCGTGCTGCTCCAGCAGTACGGCGATCACGTCGCCCTCGGGAAGCTGCGCCGCCCGCTGGCGGTCGTGCACGGACTCACTCACGGTGTCTCCTCTCATCGTCCACTTCCCAGTCCGGTACCCGACCGTCCCTTGCCCAAACGCGGCCCAAACGCGGAGCTCGATGCATACCCGTGGGAGCACGGGGCACGGGCCCACCATGGCTGCCGTCCTCGTTCCTGTCATTCTGGTGGCGATCGTGGTCGTGCTGGCGGTCGTGGCCACCCGCGCCTTCTCCCGGCGGGAGGTCGACCACGGCGACCAGCTGCAGTTCGCGCACCGGCACAGCGTGCGCTACCAGGTGCCGCCGGGCCAGGACCCGGCCGCGGTGCTGCACCACCTGCAGTCCGAGGGTTACGACGTGTCGCCGGACTCCGAGCCCGGCCCCTCGTCGCCGATCCTCATCATCGGGACGCAGGACGCGACCGTCGTCGACCGGGAGTACCTCCGGCGCACGATCATCGCGTTCGACGAGACGAACGTGAACCCCGAGGAGAGCGGGCCGGTCGACAACCGGCCACCCGTCAGGTTCCTCGACGAGCAGGACGCGTGACCCCTCGCATCCGGTGCGGGGCGGTCACACCGGCGCGGGCTGCCGCGCCTGGGCGAACTCGCAGAAGGCGGCATAGGCCCGCGGCCCGTAGATGGTGGCGGGGCCACCCTTCATCAAGAACGTGACACCGATCGCCTCGGCGGCCTCCTGGCACGAGGCACCGGCCTTCACGGCCGCCTCGGCGTGCGAGGCGATGCAGCCGTCGCAGCCCTCGACCACACCGATGGCGAGGGCGATCAGCTCCTTGGTCCGGACATCGAGGGCGCCTTCGGCGAAAGAGGCGTGATGCAGCTCCCGGAAGCCCTTGTAGACGTCGGGGATGGCCCGCCGCAGCTCGCGGTGCAGAGGCGACAGCTCGTCGAGCACGGCACGGCCGTGGCCCTCAGCGGACATCTGGGTCTCCTTCTTCTCGAGGTCTTCGGCGGCTTCGCCCCCACGACCGGTCAGTCGCTGCCCGACTCTTCCTCGGACTCGTCGAGCCGGAGCCGGAAGAAGCGGCCGCTCACCGTCTCCGGGACCAGCTCGACCACGTCGTACTTGAGCGTGGGCACCCACGGGTGCAGCGGCAGTGACTCCACCCGGTGCTCCTCGTCCTCCTCGAGCTGGCGCAGGTGGCCGCGCGCGACCACCGACCACGCGGTGTGGTCGTCGTGCCAGTCGATCTCGAGGGCGACCGCGGAGTGCATCGCGGCGGCGAGCAGCTTGTTGCCGGACGCCGTCCGGAACAGCAGCGCACGTTCGTCGCAGACGTAGTTGATCGGGACGACGTGGACCTCGTCGACGAGTCGGTAGGCGAGCCTGCCGAACTCCTCGGCCTCGAGCAGCTCCCAGCACTCGTCGTCGCCGAGGGTGGTAACCGGGTCTTGGTCTGTGGTTGAGGACATGGCTGCTCCCGATGAAGCGCGGGCCCTCCCCTGTCGGAGGAGCTGTCTCGACCGTACGGCGCGTGCTCCGGCCCGCTCAGGGCCATTGGTCCCCGAGCCCTGGACCGGTCGTCCGCCTCACCCGCGCCGGGATCAGCATTTCGGGCGCACGACCCCGCGCGCACGATCCCGGGCGGGGCGGCTCACCCTGGGCGGGTGACGCTCCGCCGGGCCGCGGTGTCCGAGGCTGTGCTCATGCACGAGACCCTGCGTCCGCCGACCAGGCGGAGCTCCCGGTGAGCAAGAGCAGCTGGGCAGCACTGATCCTGGCTCTCCTCTCCGTCGTCAGCATCCTGATCAAGATCTTGGCCCTCGGCGTGGTGCCGCGGAACCGCAAGCCCTCCACCGGCCTGGCCTGGCTGATGCTGGTCATGCTCTCGACCTGGCTCGGGCTGATCGCCTTCGCCTTCTTCGGCCGCACCAACGTCGGGACGAAGCGGCGCAAGCAGCAGGAGCAGGCCAACCGGCTGATCGCCGAGCGGATCGGCGACTTCCCGGACCTGCCTGCCGGCCTGGAGGGCCCGCCGTACCTCGCGACCTCGGTGCATCTCAACCGCGCGCTCGGCTCGCTCCCGATGACCGGCGGCAACACGATCGAGTACCTGCCGAACTACAACGAGACCATGGAGATCATGGCCGAGGCAGTGCGGGCCGCCGAGCGGTATGTGCTCGTGGAGTTCTACATCTCCGCCTGGGACGACGTGACCGATCCGGTCCTCACCGCCATGGCCGAGGCGGCGCGGCGCGGCGTCGAGGTGCAGTTCCTCTTCGACCATCTCGGCTCGCGCGGGATCCCGGGCTACAAGGACTTCGTCCAGCGCCTCGACCAGACCACGATCGCCTGGCACCCGATGCTTCCGCTCCACCCCCTCAAGGGCACCTGGCGCCGGCCCGACCTGCGCAACCACCGCAAGCTCCTCGTCGTCGACGGGCGCGTGGGCTTCATGGGCTCGCTGAACCTGATCGAGGCTGGCTACAACAAGCCGAAGAACCACGAGTCCGGTCGGCACTGGGTCGACCTGATGATGCGGGTCGAGGGCTCGATGGTCACCGCACTGGAGTCGGTCTTCGCGCTCGACTGGGAGAAGGAGACCGGAGACCTCCGCGAGGTGCGGCTGCACGACCGCGAGGCCGCACTGGGCTCCGACGGCGTGTGTGCCCAGGTCCTCCCGTCCGGGCCCGGGTTCGCGATGGAGAACAACCTGCGCCTGTTCAACACCCTCATCTACGGCGCCCAGCGTCGACTGTCGCTGACCAGCCCCTACTTCGTGCCCGACGAGTCCCTGCTGTACGCCGTGACCACGGCCGCGCAGCGCGGCGTCGACGTCGAGCTGTTCGTCAGCGAGGCCTCCGACCAGTTCATGGTCGGCCACGCCCAGGCGTCGTACTACAAGGCGCTGCTCGAGGCCGGGATCAAGATCTGGCTCTACCCGGCACCGGCGATCCTGCACTCCAAGCACTTCACCGTCGACCACGACATCGCGGTCATCGGCTCGAGCAACATGGACATGCGCAGCTTCGCCCTCAACTACGAGATCATCACGGTGCTCATCGGCGGCGACTCCGTCCCCCGGCTGCGCGAGATCGAGGACTCCTACCGGTCGGTGTGCCGGCCGCTGACCATGGAGGAGTGGAGCGGGCGCTCCAACGGCGCCAAGTACGTCGACACCGTGATGCGGCTGACCTCCGCCCTCCAGTGACTGTCGTCCCAGGGCACATCTCCATCACCCGGCACGGGTGATGGAGACCCGCGTGGGATGGAGCACAGTCACACCATGCCGCCTCGTGAAGGGCAGCCGTCCGCCGCGGTCGTCCAGATCACCTGCGACAGCGTTCTGCCCGCAGCCGAGTGGGCGGAGTTCGACGGCTGGGACGTCCGGACCAGTGGAGGTACGACGGTGCTCACCGCGCGCGGTGTCGACCAGGCCGCCTTGCACGGTGCGCTCGACCGCCTCTCCCGGCTCGGCCTGCACGTCGTGGAGGTCAGCCGCCGACCGAAGGGCAAGCCATGACCCGCGTCCAGATCCGGGTGGTGGGTGACCTCGGGGGCTACGGGCGGTCCCTCTTCGAGGGGTTCACCTCCATGGTCGAGCCCGTCACCACGACCCTCGTGGGCGACGTGGCGGACGACGCGGAGCTGGCCTCGCTGCGCCACCGCATCCGCGACGCCGGCCTGGAGCTGGTGAGCATCCGGGAGCTTGCCGACGACCCGGACGCCGACCCGGATGCCGACCCGGCAGGATCTTGAGGCCGGCTCCGACCCTCAGCGCTCGATCAGCCCGGCCCCGGCCATCACGGCCTCCCGCCGGCTGCTCACGCCCAGCTTGCGGTAGAGCGACTTCAGGTGGACCTTCACGGTGTTCACCGAGACGAAGAGCTCGGTCGCGATCTCCTCGTTGCTCATCATGCTGGGCAGCAGCTGCAGCACCGCCAGCTCACGGTCGGTGAGCGACTCGATCGGCCGGTGGCCGTAGCTGTCGTCGAGGCCGAGCATCGCGTTGACCACGTCGAGATGGGGCGCCCCGCTGAGGCGGCAGCGCCGGAGCAGCGGGAGCAGCCGGATCCGGTTGCGGTAGAACGGACGCAGGTAGCCCTCCGGCGTCCCCTGGGCGAGGCCGTCGATGAGGCACTGCAGGGCCTTCGCGTCGCGACGCGCATCGTCGTTGGCCTGGGCGCAGATCACCAGAGCCTGCACCGATCGCAGCCCACCTTCGAGGTAGTCGACCAGGGGCTCGACCTCGGCCAGCGCCTCCTCCGGCAGGCCCTCGTCGACGAGCGCCTGCCCGCGCACGATCCGGGCCGCGGGAGCAGCCAGCACCGAAGGCTCGGCCTCCAGCAGGCTGCGTGCCTGGGAGGGGCGACCGGCCGCGAGCTCCAGCTCGGCCGACACGAGCAGGTACCACGCAGAGAGGAACCCGTTGGGAGGCAGCTCGGCCAGGAGCCGGCGTACGTCGACGAGCATGTCGCGGGCCCGGGTGTCGCGGCCGTCCTCGGCGAGGAACCGCACGGTGGCCAGCCAGCGACCGACATCCAGCAGCTGGTCGGGACGCCGCTCGAGCATCCGGGCCGCCTCGTCGAGCGCGGCCGCGCACCCCTCGCGCTCGCTGCGCTGGAGGCGAACCAGGGCCAGGCCCAGCCAGGCGCTCGTGGACTGGACGTCGTCGGACCATCCGGACGCCCGACCGAGACCGAGCGCCTCCTCGGCCAGCTCGCCGGCCTCGCGGATCTGCCCGCCCATCGCCAGCACCAGCGACAGGTAGGCGCAGGCCAGGATGCGAGTGTCCACCGGGTCGGGCCGGTCGGCCGGCGAGGCGGCGACGGCCCGCCGGAGGTGATCCTCGGCGCCCTCGAGGTCGCCCAGCCACACCAGGCTCTTGCCGAGCAGCGTGTCGGCGTGCGCGGCGTAGGCGGGCAGCGCCGGTACGGCGCGCACCGGGTCGACCTGGACGGCCACGGTGGCGACGAGCTCACCGGCTCGGCGGCTCTCCTCGGCCGCGAGGTCGACGTCGTAGAGCGCCCGAGCAGCGCTGGCCCGGACCAGCGCCAGCACTGCGGCGACCAGCATCGCGTCGGAGCCCTGGAGCTCGGTGCGGAGTGCGTCGGCCAGCTCCAGCTGCTCGGCGAGACGGGTCGAGCGACCTTCGTCGTGGAGGGCCAGCACCCGAGCGGTGGCGACCCATGGGTCACCGCCGGCCACGTCGTCGGGGAGCCGCTCGAGCAGCGCGCGGACCGACCGGCCGGCGTGCCCTAGGGCGATCGGGCCGGCGTGGGTGACCGCGAGGCGGCCGACGAGGGTCCAGTCGCGCGCGGCCAGCGCGTGACGGAGCGCCTCCTCGTACTCCCCCGTGTCGGCCAGCCACTCGGCGGCCGCAACGTGGAGCCGTGGCACCAGCTCGGGATCCTCGACCGAGAGCCGGTGGCGACAGACGTCCTGGACGAGGCGGTGGTAGCGATACCACTGCTGGTGCTCGTCGAGCGGGACCAGGGGGACGCCGTCGCGCTCCAGCTGCTCGAGTGCGGCGGCGCCACCCGTCGTACCCGTGAGGTGCTCGGCCAAGGCTCCGTCGACGCGCTCGACCACGCTCGTCAGCAGCAGGAACCGGCGCAGCTCGTCGGGCACCCGGTCGAGGACCTCGGCGACGAGGTAACCCGCGACCGCACGGTTGTCTCCGGCGAACGCGGCGACCGCGGCCGCGCGCTCGGCGCCGTCGCGGCCCTCGAGGGAGAGCGCGGCGAGCCGGAGCCCGACGGCCCATCCCTCGGTGCGCTCCAGCAGCACGGCGACCTCGCCCTCGTCGAGCTCGACCCGGTGCTGGGCGAACAGGTCGATCGCCTCGTCGCGGTCGAAGGCGAGCTCGGCCTGGCGGATCTCGGTGAGCTCGCCTGAAACGCGGAGGCCGTGCAGCGACAGGGCGGGGTCGGACCGGGAGATCAGGACGACGCGGACCATGTCGGGCAACATCCGAAGGAGCAGGTCGATGCCGCGCAGCGACTCGCGGTCCTGCACCTCGTGGAGGTCCTCGAGCACCAGTACGACGGAGGTGTGGTCCGGTTGGAAGGTGGAGAGCAGCCGCGCGACGTAGTCCTCGTCGGCGCCGGCCGGCGCCCGCAGGTCGGCCGGCAGGCCGTCGGTGGCTCGGGAGAGCGCGGTGGTGACCAGCGACCAGAGTCGCTGGGGGTCGTTGCAGTCGGGCCCGAGCGCCACCCAGGCCACGCGGACCGCGCGGCCGCGGACCGAGTCGACCCATGCGGTGACGAGCTGGGTCTTCCCCGAACCCGGACCCCCGCACACGAGCGTGACGGCGTGCGTCGTGCCCTTGTCGAGCAGCGAGAGCAGATCGGGCCGGGCGATGGTGCGGATGTTGGGGCGGGGCGCGGTCGTCCGGGTGTGCAGCAGCGTCGTCTCGCCGTGCTCCGGAGCCGCGGCCGACGGCTCGATGGTCATCGAACCCCCTCCGACCTCTCGCGCGGCCTCATGCTACCTGCGCAGCCACGCAGGCGCCGGGGATCGTCGCTCCGTGAACGAGGGGCCGGATCTCGCGGGTTCGCCGGGCCGGGGGCGCCCCGCAGGACGACGCTCAGGCGGGCGCGGGCGCGGGCTCCGGCTCGGCCCCGGGCTCGTCCGGCGGCTCAGCCTCGCCCTCGGCGGGCATCGTCTCTCCCTCGACCGAGATGTGGGGAAGGATCTTGTCGAGCCAGCCCGGCAGCCACCACGCGGCGTTCCCGAACAGGATGATCGTTGCCGGCGCGAGCGTCACCACGAGGATGCCGGCGAGGAGCACCGCGGTCGCCAGCCCGACGCCGAACTGCTTGATCACCGGGTCGTCGTTGAGGATGAAGCTGGCGAAGACCGACGACATGATCAGCGCGGCGGCCGAGGTGATCCGGGCACTCGACCCGAGCCCGGACGCGACCGCCTGACGCGCCTCCTCGCCCTGCTGGTGATGGGCCTGCACGTGGCTGACCAGGAAGACCTCGTAGTCCATGGAGAGCCCGAAGAGAACGGCGAACATCATCAGCGGCACATAGCTCGCGATCGGCACGGACGAGTCAGGGGTGTCGATCCCGACCCAGCGAGATCCCCCAGCCCCACTGGAAGCACGCCGTCAGCACGTCGAACGACGCGGCGGCCGAGAGCAGGTTGGTGATCGCCGCCTGGAGCGGGATCAGCAGCGAGCGGAACGCGATCATCAGCAGCAGGAAGACGAGCAGGATGACCACCCCGATCACCAGCAGCAGCCGGGCGGTGATCAGCGCCGCCAGGTCGACGTACGACGCGGTGTCGCCGCCGACGTACGACGTCATCCCCTTCGGGCTGACCGGGGGCAGCACCGTGTCGCGCACCTCGGTGACCAGCGAGGCGGTTGCGTCCGAGGCGGGCGAGGTCTTCGGGACGGCCGAGAGCAGGACGACGCTGCCCGCCTTGTTGATCTGCGGCGGGGTCAAGGAGACGACACCCTTGGTGGCAAGCAGGGCGTGCTGCAGGTCGACCACCCGCGGGTCGGTGCCGCGGTCGTCGCCACCGGCCGCGGTGAGCATGTTGGTGAGCTGGTCTTGCAGGGCGATGGCCTGCTGCTGCTCCTGCTCGGCCTGCTTCTGCTCGGCCTTGAGCTCGTTCGCCTGGGCCTGGAGCTGGTCGCCCTGGGCCTGCAGCTCGTCGGCCTGCTGCTTGAGCTGGTCGCCCTGTGCCTGCAGGGCGTCAGCCCGCCGTTGCAGCTCGGCTGCCTGGGACTCGAGGCTCGCCTTCTGGCGGTTGAGCCGCTGTGCCTGTGCTTGCAGCCGGTTGGCCTGTCGTTGCAGGGCGGCCGCCTGCGACTGGAGCATCTGCGCCTGGTGGGCCAGCTTCTTCGCCTTCTTCTCGAGCGGAGCCAGCTGCTGTCTCACCTCGGTCTCACGGGCCTTCACCCGGTCGAGCCGCGCCTCGAGCCGGGCCAGCCGGACAGGATCGTCCTGGCTCTCCGCGATCCGCTTCTCGAGCACCTTCTGGTGTGCCTCCAGCACCGCCAGACGACGTACGAGCGGCTTGATCTTCTTCGCCAGGGCCTTGGCCTGGCGCTTCAGTGCCGCCTGCTCGCGCTCCAGCTTGCGCTGCTGTGCCTGGAGCTTCGCCTTCTGGGCCTCGAGCGCCGCGCCCTGCTTCTCCAGCGCGGCCTGTTGGGCCTTCAGCTCGTTGCCTGCGCGGTCAGCGACGCCTGCTCGGACTCGAGCCGGCTCTTCTGCTTCTCCAGGGCCGCTTGCTGCTGCTCCAGCTCCTTCTGCTGCTGCTCGAGGTGCCTCTGCTGCTTCGGCAGCTCCTTCTGCGCCTGGTCGAGCTCCTTCTTCAGGGCCTGGGCCTGGTCGTACTTCTTGGTGTACTCCGCGCTGGGAGCCGCCGGCGGGCTCATCGACGAGGCGACCTGGAGCGGGCCGTTGTAGCCGACCCCGAAGCCGGCCGTGATCAGGTCGTAGACCTGCCGTTCCGTGGTCGACGGGTTGGTCGCACCGATGTCCTCCTGCCCGAGCTCGAGGGAGAACGCCGGGATCACCAGCGGGATCAGGCAGACCACCGAGACCACGCTGATGATCCGGGTGACGGCGGACGACGCCGGCCCAGCGGCGCCACATCCCCTCGTCCTTCTTGGGCCGCGGCGCAATGAAGGCCGGCAGCCTCGCCCAGTGGATGCGGTGGGCGAGCAGGCCGAGCAGAGCCGGCAGCAGCGTGATCGCACCGAGGACGGCGGTGACGACGGCGATCGCGGAGGCCAGGCCGAGGGCGGTCACGAGCGGGATGCCCGCTACGGCCAGCGAGAGGAGAGCGATCACCACGGTGCCGCCGGCGAAGACGATCGCGCTGCCGGAGGTGGCGACGGCGTTGGCGATGGAGTCGTCCATCGCCATGCCGTCGCGCAGCTGCTCTTGATGTCGGGTGACCAGGAACAGGGCGTAGTCGATGCCGACCCCGAGGCCGATCATCGTGGCCAGGGTCGGGCCGCTGGTCGGGATCGAGACGGCGTGGCCGGCCAGCCCGACCAGGGCCAGCGCCGCGCCGAGCCCGAGCACCGCGGTGAGGATCGGCATCCCCATGGACACCAGGCTTCCGAGCACGAGGCTGTGGATCAGCATCGCCACCAGGATGCCGATGATCTCGCTGGTCTCGGACGCGTCCGTCGACAGGGTCGAGCCGATGCTGCCGGCCGCGGCCACCTGCACGCCGGCCTTCTGGGCGGGGTCGGTGGCGTCCATGACGTTCTGCGCGATCTCGGTGGTGAGGTCGCTGGAGGCGACGTCCATCAGCACCGGCGCGAAGGCGGTCTGCTTGTCCTGGGACAGCAGCCCGGCGGTCTGGCCGCTGCTGCTCAGCGGGTTCGTGACGCTGTAGACGTGCGGCTGCTTGGCGATCGCCTTGACCGAGTCGTTGATCGCCTGCTGGTACTCGCTGTCGGTCAGCGCTCCCGACGTGATGTTGAAGACGATCGGGTTGGCGCCGTTCTGCTGGGGCGGGAACTTCTCCTGCAGCAGGTCCTTGGCCTCCTGGCTCCCGGTACCCGGCAGGGACAGGTCGTTGCTGGTCACCGAGCCGACGACGCGGACCGCACCGATGATCAGGACCAGCATCACGAACCAGATGCCGAGCACGATCAGGGGTCGGCGAGCACACAGCAGGCCGAGACGATGCAGCAGTCGAGCCACTGGATCTCCCCCCGGTCACGACGCCAGTCCCCGACGCCGTGTCCAGGGGTCAAGGCAATGAGGTCGGTGCCGCCTGAACAGAGCGAGCATCTCGCCGAGTGCGGTCAGCCGCTCGCGCCGGCACCCTTCAGCTCGGGGAACTGGTCGTCGCGCCACTCGCCGTCCAACGTCTGCCCCGAACCCGCCAGGTCGCTCTCCCTGGCCCTGAGCTCGACCCTGCGGATCTTGCCGGAGATGGTCTTCGGCAGGTCGAAGAACTCCAGCCGCCGGATCCGCAGGTAGGGCGCGAGGTTCTCCCGGGCGTGCTTGAGGATCTGGTACGCCGTGTCGCGGGTGGGCTCGTAGCCCGGCGCCAGCACGACGTACGCCTTCGGGACGGTGAGCCGGACCCGGTCGGGCGCGGGCACGACCGCGGCCTCCGCCACCGCCGGGTGCTCGATCAGGACGCTCTCGAGCTCGAACGGGCTGATCTTGTAGTCGGAGGACTTGAACACGTCGTCGGTGCGACCGATGTAGGTGATGTACCCGTCGGCGTCGAGGGTCGCGACGTCACCGGTGTGGTAGAGCCCGCCGGCCATGGCGTCGTCGTTGCGCTCCGGGTCGCCCTGGTAGCCGGTCATCAAGGGCAGTGGCCGCCCGGTCGGGCCGACCAGGTCGAGACAGATCTCGCCCTCGGCGCCCGATCCGGCGAGCCGCTCGCCCGAGACGGGGTCGACCAGCACGACCGGGACTCCGGGCAGTGCCCGGCCCATCGAGCCGGGGATCAGCCGCTGACCCGGGCTGTTGCCGATCGCCGCCGTCATCTCGGTCTGGCCGAAGCCGTCGCGGACGGTGAGGCCCCACTTGTCCTGCACCTGCGCGATCACCTCGGGGTTGAGCGGCTCCCCCGCAGCCAGCACCTCGCGCAGGGCGCCCGGGCCGCCGGACAGGTCGGCGTTGATGAGCATCCGCCAGACGGTCGGCGGGGCACAGAACGACGTGACCCGGTGCGTGCGCAGCTGGTCGAGGAGCGCCGCCGCGTCGAAGCGCGCGTAGTTGTAGCAGAACACGGTCGCCTCGGCGAGCCACGGCGCGAAGAAGCACGACCAGGCGTGCTTGGCCCACCCGGGCGAGGAGATGGCCAGGTGCACGTCGCCCGGCTGCACGCCGAGCCAGTACATCGTCGTCAGGTGGCCGACCGGGTAGGAGACCTGGGTGTGCTCCACCAGCTTGGGCAGGCTCGTGGTCCCGGAGGTGAAGTAGAGGAGCAGCCGGTCCTGGGGAGCGGTGCCCGGGTGCTCGAGGTCGCCGTCGTCCTGCCCGGACGCGCCGGCGACCGCCGCCCAGCCGTCGGCCTCACCGACGCAGAAGCGCGAGTAGTCACCCGGCACCTCGTCGAACTTGTCGACGTCCGCGGCGTTGCAGACCACGTGGCGCGCCCGACCGCGGTCGAGGCGATCGCGCAGGTCGGCTGGTCCGACCGCGGTGGTGGTCGGCATGATGACCGCGCCGAGCTTCATCACCGCGAGCATCGTCTCCCAGAGCTCGACCTGGTTGCCGAGCATCACGACCACCGCGTCGTCCTCGGTCACTCCATGCCCGGCCAGCCAGCGAGCCAGCCGGTTGGACCGGCGCCGCATGTCGTCGAAGGACACCTCGGTGTGGCTGCCGTCCGTCTCCACGATCACCAGCGCCGCGCGGTCGTTCCCGCGGGCGATCTCGTCGAACCAGTCGATGCCCCAGTTGAAGGTCTCGCCCACGTCGGGCCAGCGGAAGTCGCGGGCCGCGGCGGCGTAGTCCTCGCGTACGGCGAGCAGCCCGTCGCGAGCGGCACGGAGCTGGTCGGTGGCAGATGACATGTGCTCTCCCTCGTCGGGGTCCGAGACCGGTCAGGAGTGTTCTACGCCGCCGCGGGTCTCCACGTCACGGGTCGCTTCACCCACTGGTCGCACCTGCGGTCGATACATGGCACAGCGCAGCTCGGGGACGATGCCGGGCCAGGTCGCCTCACGCTCCATCACCGCCCGGAGCTCGGGTCCGATCTCTGCCTCGGCCAGCTCGCGGTAGCCCAGCCGGCGGTAGAACGGGCCGTTCCAGGGCACGTCGCGGAAGGTGGTCAGGGTGGTGCCGTCGAGGCTGCGCTCCCGTCCCCAGGCCTCGACGTACCGGACCAGCGCGCGGCCGATGCCGCGGCGTCCGGCGGCGGGCAGAACCGAGACCTGGTCGACGTGTGCCCGTCCGTCGACGACCGAGGCCTCGACGTAGCCCGCGACCGCGCCGTCGTACGACGCCACCCACACCCGCTGCTCGGCGATCGCGTGGCTCAGCGCTGCTTCGTCGACCTCGTCGCCGGCCACCAGCGGCATGTCGACGGTCAGGAAGAGGCGGCCGGCCTCGACCTCGATGCGCGCCACCTCCGCGACGTCGTCGGCGGTCGCGGCCCTGACCTCGAGCCGCGCGGCGGTCCAGGCGGCGTAGAGGTCGGCCACCGTGGCGGGACGGGCGTCGCGCTCGGCGGCGGTCGCCCGGGCCGCGAGAGCGGCGACGCCCGGCAGGTCGTGGCGACCGAGCAGGAACAGCTCGACCATGCGCCCGAGGTTGAAGACCGTGGTCCTCGCATCGATGGTGGCGCCGAGCTCGTGCTCCTCCGGGGCCATGAACCGGCTGGAGCCAGGGAGCCGGCCCTGGTCGTTGAGGTAGGCCCCCTTGCGGTAGCACTCGAGGTCGACCACCTTGATCTGCCGGGTGCTGAAGTCGTACATCAGGCACCCGTCGTAGAAGTCGCCCGCCACCCAGCCCGCCTCCTCGAGAGCGACGTGCAGGGCGAGCACCTGGTCGAGCGCCGCCGCGATCTCGGGGGCCGGCAGCGCCTGGAAGCGGTGGTGCGCCTCGGTCGGGTCCTGACGCCGCGCCGCCGGGCAGTGGAGCAGCTCGCCGTCGAACCAGTCGTGGACGACGACGACGCCGTCGTCGGCCTCGGCGACGTCGCGCACCGCGACCAGGGCGGGATGGTCGACCTCGCCGTGGATGCCGGCCGTGCGACGCAGGGCGTCGGCCCGCGCGGCCCGGCTCGTACCGCCCGGGCTGTCCGCCGGGCCGCCCGAGGTCTTGGCGAAGACGCGACGGCCGTCCGGGGTCTGGACGCCGTAGGAGAGGTGGCCGGAGTCCTGGGTGCGCTGGTCGAACACCGCGAACGTCGTCCCGAGCCCGGCGATCACCTCGGACACGGTGCCCGATGGCTCCCGGCGACCCTGCATCGGGCCATCCTGGCATCTGCCGGGGGCTCCTGCAGTCACCGAACGCCGGCAGCCTCCAGCAGGAACCGATGGATCGCGGTGTTGTCGAGGTAGGAGCCGCGCACCGGGTCGGTCCCGACCACCATCGTGCGCAGGAGCCTACCTGCGTCTCCCTTCGCGAAGACCGGGACCAGGCTGTTGGTGTGGTGGGTGCTGTTGAGGTGCAGGCCCGGGAGCACGCCGTGCCCGTTGTTCGCCAGCTCGGTCCACACCGGACCTTCGGTCGTGGGCCCCGGGCCGGGACCCGTGAGGTAGCCGGTCTCGTGGTCCGACAGCACGACGACCAGGGTCTCGCCCCAGTTGCTGTGCTCCTGGACCCAGCCGTTGACGGCGTCGACCATGCGGTCGAAGGAGATCTCCTCCTCCACCATCCGGCCCGGCTGGTGGTCGGCCGCGGCGACGTCGGTGCCGCCGCCCTCCGCCATCAGGAAGAACCCTTCGGAGTTCTGGTCGAGGACGTTCAGCGCGCCGAGAGCCATCTCCGACAGGGTCGGGACACCCTCGAGGAGCGGGACGACGAACGGATCGGCCATCGGGTCACCCGCACGGTCGGTCTGGAGGTTCTTGTGCACCTCCGGCACGCCGAACACGCGCTTCGGGGTGTCGCCGGTCGTCAGGGCCCGGAACTCGTCCCGCGTCTGCAGCAGGGTGAACGCGTCGGGGACGCCGTCGCCGTCGGCATCGCTCTCGGGGGTGCCGCCCACCAGCTCGTCCCAGGCCTGCCTGCTGAGGAAGTCGTACTGGGCCTTGGCCAGCGGGTTGTTGCTCTTTCCGAAGAACGGGTGCCCCACTCCCATGACCACGTCCAGCCCCGTGGTCTCGACCATGGCGGTGGAGATCGCGGGCTCCTGGTCACGGCTGACGTCATGGACCGCAAAGGCGGCGGGGGTGGCGCTGCTCACGGCCGAGCTGGTCACCAGGCCCGTGGACTTCCCGGCCTGCTCGAAGGACTCCACGAGGTTCGGCCGCAGCTCCTCGCCGTCACACCCCACGCCGATCGCACCGTTGTAGGTCTTGGCCCCCGTGGCCATCGCGGTGGCCGCAGCCGCGGAGTCGGTGTAGCCCTGCATCACGTAGTCCCACTCCGACCAGGCGCGCGCCGCGTCGTACCCCGTCGGCTCGGTCGGGCAGTGGTGTACCGGGACGACGCCGTAGGAGTACGTCGACATGGCGGTCCGGAACGGGAAGCTCTGGTACACCTCACCGACCCGCTCGCCGGTGTCGTAGAGACTCCCCGCCTCGTGCTGCCGATAGCCGCCGCCGTCGTCGAGAAGCACGATCACGTTGTGCGCAAGCGGCGTGTGCGGCGCCGGAGAGGTCACAGCGGCGCCGAGAGCGGCGGCTGCGCCGACGCAGAGCGGGATGGCCGCCGCCAGGGCGGCCAGCCCGAGGAGGGGATGATGGGTGGACATCTTCCGAGCACCTTCGAACGGTCGTGGCCGAGTCCTTCCACCATCGCGCCGCGCACGGGGCGCCGGTAGAGGGGAACGCCTCGGTCGCCCGGGTCCTAGTGCCCGGGACCCGCGCCGGCTCGGGCCTGCAGCAACGAGTCGGACACGACGAGGTCGGCCCGGTCTCGCGTCGACGCCACCAGGCGCGCGTTGGGTTCGTCGACCTCGGCCACCCAGGCCTCGGCGACGTCCGGCGCCTTCCCGAAGCGGACATGTCGGCGTACGAGCCGGCTCCGCCTGACCTCCTCGTCGGCGTCCAGGAACCACACCTCGTCGAGCTGGCCCCTGACCAGGGGCCACGCGTCGTTCTCGACGAGCAGGTAGTTCCCCTCGGTGAGTACGAGCCGGCACTCCGGCATGACCGGGATGGCGCCCGCCACGGGCTGCTCGATCCCGCGGTCGAAGGCCGGGGCGTAGACGGTCTCGCGCGTGCCGTGCGTGACGTGGATGCGGCGGAGCAGGGCGGCGTACCCGGCTGCGTCGAACGTGTCGGGCGCCCCCTTGCGCCGGAACCGGTCGAGCCTGACGAGCTCCGCGTCGGCGAGGTGGAAGCCGTCCATCGGGACGTGCGCGACCCATCCCTCGGGCAGGCCCGCGGTCGGGACCAGAGCGCCGAGCAGCGCCTCGACGAGCGTCGTCTTCCCGGCACCGGGGCTGCCGACGACGCCGATGACGCGCCGGTCGGTGCCCGGCGGCAGCCGCCGAGCCCGTGCCGTCAGCTCGCCGAGGGTGGCTATCTGAGGGACGCCGGAGCCGCTCGGTTGCTCGCCGGTCATGGGTCAGCCGCCGACGATCGAGTCCGGGTGGGGAGTCACAGGGACGACCGTAGGCCCGGGCGCCAGGCTGCGGGTAGGTCCGAGCCCGGGGCCGAGCCCGCGCGCGACACGTCGTGCCCTGTCCGCGTTCGGTCGTCGAGGAGGCAGGATGTGCCACATGGACGTCGGCCCGTGCAGCTGAACGACGACGAGTCCCCGGATCCGCGCGCCGGACCGGCCGTTCGCGTCGCCCTGCACAGGCGCTTCGATCTGCTGGTGCCGGCGGTGGCCCTGATCGCGCTCGTGATCTACCTCCTCCACGGGTTCCAAGGACTGTTCACCCGTGACCTCGGCGTCTATGCGTACGGCGCGCGGCAGGTGCTGGCCGGCGAGCCGCCGTACGTCGGGATCGTCAACCGGGCCGGCCCGCTCGCCCACATGCTGCCGGCGCCCGGGATCGTCGCCGCCCGCATCGTGGGCGGCGACGAGCTGATCGGCATGCGCGCGTGGTACCTGGTGATCGCGGTGGCCTCCGTGGTCGTCACCTACATCGTCGCCCGCGACCTCTTCTCGTCCCGGACCGCCGGCCTCGCGGCCGCCGCGACCATGCTCAGCTTCCAGGGCTTCATCGACCTCGCCACGGACGGTCCGCGGGAGAAGACGCCGATGGTCCTCTTCATCCTGGCTGCGATCTGGGCCCTGTCGCACCGGCGTTGGCTGCTCACCGGGGTGTCGATCAGCCTGGCCACCTTGACCCTGCAGGTCGCGTTCTTCCCGCTGCTCGCGGGCGCGGTGGTCGGCATCGTGCTGGTCGGTCCGGGGCGAAGGGTGAGGGACCTGGTGCGGCTGGCGGTCGGCGGCGCCATCCCGGTCGCCGTCCTGCTGGTCTACTTCGTGGCGTACGGCGCGCTCCACGACCTGCTGGACGGCTTCCTCCTGCTCAATCTCCGCTACACCCACGGCCGCGGCGTGACCGCGCGCATCTGGGCGGTCGGGGTGGCCATGAAGGAGGGGTACGGCGTCTCGCTGTGGCTGATGCTGGCCGGCCTGGTGCTGATCGTCGCGATCGCCGTCCTCCGGTGGCTCGACCCGGCGACCCGCCACGACCGCGCCACCGCCACCCTGGTGGCGGTCGCCGTCGTCACGGTGGGCTCGCTGCTGTGGATGGAGGTGGACTTCGACAGCTGGGAGGACGCCTTCACGGTGCTGCCCCTCGCCGCGCTCGGGATCGGAGCCGGGACCGCGTGGCTCCTTCAGCACCTGCCGCGGCGAGCGGCACTGGTGGTCGGCGCTCTGGTCATCGCCCTCCCCACCGTGCTGGCCGTGCAGTACTCAGTGGCCACGCGGGACGACCAGCTCCTGCTCCAGCGGGCCCTGTTGAAGGAGATCCTCGCCCAGGACCCGGGCGCGCGGATCTGGTCGATCGAGGCACCGCAGTACCTCGTCCTGGATCATCAGAAGGCGGTCACCCGCTACCAGCTGTTCGCCCAGGGACTCCGTCGCAACATCGACCACACGTGGCCCGGGGGCATCAAGGCCTTCGTGGCCTGGAACCTGGCCCAGCAACCCGACCTGGTCGCCATGAACGGCGACGAGATGAAGATCGGGCACTGGCGACACCGGGTCGAGGCCGACTACGTCCAGGTCGGGCACGGCCCGGGTGCCTACTTCTTCGCCCGCCGCTCCCTCGGCCCGGACGTGATCACCGCCATGAGGCAGGCCAACGCGCGGATCCACACCCGCTTCGGCTGCCCGTGTCCTGCGGGATAGTGACCCCGGACGGACGACCAGCTGTGGAGCCGCCCGTCGGCGTCGAGGGTCAGGTCGAGGTCGAGGCGCCAGTTATTACGATTCGCTCGCGGATACGCGGAGTCAAGGTCGCGGATTCGCGGAAACCGTCTCGCGGCTTGCGATCGGCACGTCGCGTCCTGCGATACCTACGGCTACCCCCGGGTCGGAGTCTTGACGGCTGGCTACTCCTTGAGGAAGGCCGCGACCTCGTGCGCTGTGACGATTGCGCGGCGGAGGCAGACAGAGGTCCAGGTTGAGGCGGCCACCGCAACGACGCGCACCTCCCCGCAGCGCATCAGGACGAGTGGCCAACTGACTGCCGTGACATCCGGGGTGGCGAAGCCCAGGTCACACACAATGCTGAAGGCGTACCCGGGTTGAACGCGCGGGGCCAACGGTTGTCTCCATCGTCTGGCTCGACTGGATCCAGACACTATTCGGTCTGCCGGCGGGGCGACCGCTCAGCCATGTGAGGACTTCCGGACAGCGGCATGGCGGTCGTTTCCCGACCGAAGGGTGGAGTCGAGCCCGGCGTATGTGTTGGCTTCCCAACAGAGGGTCGGCGTCCGGCGGTCATACCGTTTGCTGAGCAAGTGATGGGTCCCAAGTCGTCCGAGGACGGGTTCGGCTGAGGAGGTCACCAAGGTCCACCTGCCACCGCGTCGGACTCCGCGGACGTGGCTACGTGCGCAGTTCACTGTCTCGCCTCGTGACATCGATGGCTGGAACGATCTGACCGACCGCATGCAGCCTCCCATCGAAACCCTGCACAACTTCTTGGGACTGCACACCGAAGTTCGAAGCGAACACCTCCCGTGGCTCTGGGAGCCTTCTTGCAGTGGGTCCGTCTCCACGGCCGCTTCGACGAGAAGTGGTACGAAGGTTGGTTCGCGAGACGGTCTGTGCCGCGGCGCTCGCCAGCCCCTCCGCCTTCTTCGAGGCTGTGCCAGCCATCCCTTGCCGTCGATGACCTCTGGCGGTTGCTCGCTGGCGGCACGATCGCGTGGCGCAAGCTTCCCGAGCAGGTCCAGGGCATGGAGCGGGTCCCGGTACGCGATCCGCATAGCCGGACCAACCTCTACGAGACGTACGAGAAGGCGTACTTCGACGAGTACGGCCCCCCACTCCCGTTGCTGTTCCTCGTCGACGAGCTCCTCGGTCTGTACGAGGGTCGGCTGTACCGCGCTGAATGCATCGCGGACCCAGTCGACTGGGGTGTATCCGTCTGCCCGGCGGAGTCAGACGCTGGGCGTGACCCTGAGCCGGTAGGACCTGCCTGCACAAGATCCCTTGGGTCGCGATTCCCATTAGTTCGGGAAACTGAGAGCCGGCGCTGAACCGTTCGGCGTCGGACTCCCCAGGGGATCTGTCGGCTCAGGTGCGTGAGGTGCTGGGATTGACTGAGTCCCAAACATGAGTGCTGGGTCTCGGCATTGAGAATCCGGGAGCGATCCTGACGTCGACCCTCAATCGGCATAGGGCGTTGCGGGCGAGGCCGCACGGCTGGCGCCAAGCCCCGATGCGGGCGGTGACTTCTGTGGTCACCTTGTGGAGCCGCCTGTCGGAGTCGAACCGAGACCTATTCATTACGAGCGGGAGCCAGCGCCTGCTGGTACTCGTTGGTGAGCGTGGAACCCGCTTGAAATGGGGGCCCCGATGCAGGTCTTCCGGCGTGGGGGGCCGCCGGGGGGACACGCGCCGGACCTCAAGGGCGGCAGGGCTCACCACAGCCCGTGTTGTCGACCGGGTCCATCAGGAGAGGCGCCGCGCCGGCTGCGTGGCCTCGCCGGAACGCTGCTCGTGCAGCGACGCGTTGAGCGTCGCTGCCGCCACGACCAACCGCCCGGTGATGTACAGCCACAGAAGGAGTGTCCCGACGATGCCGAGGACGCCGTACAGCTCGGTGGAGGGGCCCAGCTTCGACACCAGGTAGTACACCGTGAAGAGGTGGAGTCCCTGCACACCGAGCGCGAACAGGACGGCGCCCGGCACGAGGCCCTTCCACCCGACGTCCCCGTGCGGCAGGACCTGCGCTACAGCCAGCGAAACGGCGAACGGAACCGCGACCACCAGGATCGTGGCCACGAACCCGAGCCAGGGCGACTCCGAACGCACCCAGCGGGCGAGCCCGAGGCGCAGGCGCAGAAGGCCCAGGCGGTCCCGGAGAACGCCAAGGACGCACGCAGGGGGTTCCGAACGGGTGGCGGCGCAACGCCCCACACCGCTGCATGGACCAGGACCGACGCCACCAGGTAACCAGTCCAGAGCACGAGCCAGAGGCCGACCATGAAGACCCACCAGTGCGAGCCTTGGGTGGAGTTCCAAGAGTCCAGGACCACCTGGGCCACCTGGGCCACCTGCGGGTCGAGTCCCGATGAGCTGACCGTGGCCTCGACCTTCGGACCGGTGCCGAGTCCGAGACCACCAGTCAGGAGGACGAAGCAGGACAGCAACCAGAAGAAGAAGCGGTAGGCCACGCCTCCGGCCAGCACCCCTGCGGCCACCCGCTTGTCGCGATCTGCCAGCCGAAAGCCGACGTCCACGGAAGCGTGGCCCTCGCGCGCCTCCGAAGCCCAGGCAGAACTTCGGCCGGCACTTGCCTTGGCCCTGGCCTTCGCGCGATCCAGCCTTCCGGCGGCCAGTGGCGGGGGTGGCAGGTCCGGACCCAGGTCCGTCGGTTCTGCGTCCACCCCTCGACCGCCCTTCCGCGGGTCACCCTGGCGCTCGGCATTCGGCCGGGCCTCGACGTCGCCTCATCCCGTTGGGAGGACGACGCGCGACCTGGCGCGGTGGTCTGCTGACCCAAGGGCATCCCTGCGACGGCCCAGGTCCGAAGGCGGCCGGCTCGTCCCAGGCAGGCGCGACCAGCCGTCGAGCGTTGCCGACCCGTCTACCTACAGGAGTGATCGTGGAGACCCAGACCCCGCTCGACCAGCTCGGACCCGTGGACTTCCTGGTGGTCGAGTTCCCCGAGGAGACGTCGAACTTCACCGGAGAGATCGCCGACGAGCTGCTCTCGCTCGTCGAGGCCGGCACGATCCGGGTCATCGACATGCTGATCCTGGTCAAGGACGCCGACGGCAGCGTCGATGCTCTGGAGCTGGCCGACCTCGGCGATGTCGGCGAGCTGCAGGTGCTCGAGGCGCAGCTCGCCGAGCTGCTGGCCGAGGAGGACGTCGCGCACCTCGCCGCAGCCATGGACCCGGGCAGCACGGCCGGCGTGGTCATCTACGAGAACCTCTGGGCCGCACCCTTCGCGTCGGCGGCACGACGTGCCGGCGGGCAGTTGATCGCCAATGGCCGGATCCCGATCCAGGCCATCGTCGCGGCCATCGAGGCCGACCTCGAGCTCGAGACAGTAGGAGACTGACATGCCGCTACGTCCCTCTCGCATCGGCCGCCGCGGAGTCGTCGGCGCCCCCGTGGCCAAGGCCGCTGTGGTGACCAAGGCAGTCACCCCAGGGCCCTCACCGGTCGCGAAGGCCGCCGTCGTCGGTGCCGCCGTCACCCCGGGCCGCCGCCGGCGGATCTGAAGCGAACAGCCTCGAAGGAGCCATCACGCATGCCTGTTGTCGAGTACCCGGCCGGGACGCCGTTCCCCGGTTTGATCGGCCGCACCGCTGACGAGTCGACACCGGCGTGGCCGGCTTCACCTCGGGCGGACGAGCGAGCACCGAACGTGCTGGTGGTCGTCCTCGACGACACCGGCTTCGGCCAGCTCGGTTGCTACGGAAGCCCGATCGAGACCCCGCACTTCGACGCCCTGGCTGCCGACGGCGTGCGGTTCAACAACATGCACACGACGGCGCTGTGCTCGCCGAGTCGGTCCTGCATCCTCACCGGTCGCAACCACCACAGCAACGGCATGGCCGCGATCACCGAGCTGGCCACCGGGTTCCCGGGCTACAACGGGGTGATGCCGTTCGAGAACGGCATGCTCTCGGAGATCCTGCTCGAGCAGGGGTACAACACGCTGATGGTCGGCAAGTGGCACCTGACCCCCAGCAGCCAGGAGACCGCGGCCGGGCCCTACACGAGATGGCCGCTGGGCCGAGGCTTCGAACGCTTCTACGGCTTCCTCGGCGGGGACACCAGCCAGTGGTACCCCGACCTGGTCTACGACAACCACCAGGTCGAGCCCCCTCGGACGCCCGAGGAGGGTTACCACCTGACCGAGGACCTCGTCGACAAGTCGATCGAGTTCATCTCCGACCGCGTGCAGGTCGACCCGGACAAGCCGTTCTACCTCCACCTGTGCTTCGGAGCGACCCACGCTCCGCATCATGCTCCGAAGGAGTGGATCGACAAGTACGCCGGCGCGTTCGACGGCGGCTGGGAGGCCTACCGCGAGCAGGTCTTCGCCCGCCAGCTTGAGCTGGGCATCCTGCCGCCCGGGACCGAGCTGTCCCGTCACGACCCTGACGTGCCCGAGTGGGACTCCCTCTCGCCGGACGCCCGCCGGCTCTCGAGCCGGATGATGGAGGTCTTCGCCGGATTCCTCAGCCACACCGACCACCACCTCGGACGGCTGCTCGACTTCCTCAGGGAGCTGGGGGAGCTGGACAACACTCTGGTGATGGTGGTCTCCGACAACGGAGCGAGCGCCGAGGGCGGCCCCACCGGTACCACCAACGAGGCGCAGTTCTTCAACAACGCCCAGGAGCCCATGGAGGACAGCCTCAAGGTCATCGACGAGCTCGGCGGGCCCAACCACTTCAACCACTACCCGTGGGGTTGGACCTGGGCCGGCAACACCCCGTTCCGGCGCTGGAAGCGCGAGACCTACCGCGGAGGCTCCGCCGACCCGTTCATCGTGTCCTGGCCTGCCGGCTTCGCCGCCCGCGGAGAGATCCGCGGGCAGTACGCCCACATCATCGACATGGTGCCCACGGTCCTCGACCTGATCGGAGTGGACCCGCCGGCCACGATCCGCGGCGTCACCCAGGCACCGATGCACGGGGTCAGCTTCGCGGACGCCCTGCGGGACGCGGACGCCCCGACTCGCCATCACACGCAGTACTTCGAGATGCTGGGCCATCGCGCCATCGACCACGACGGCTGGCGTGCGGTGTGCCCGTGGCCGGGTCCGTCGTTCACCGAGGCGGGGGTCGGGTTCGGCCAGCCGATCAGTGCCGAACGCCTGTCCGAGCTCGATGCCACCCGCTGGGAGCTCTACCACGTCGCCGAGGACCCGGCCGAGAACCACGACGTGGCGGCCGAGAACAGGGACCGGCTGATCGCCATGATCAGCACCTGGTACGTCGAGGCCGGGAAGCACGGCGTGCTGCCGATCGACGGAAGCGGACTGGCCCGGATGGTCTCCGAGAAGCCACTCGTCGCGCCCCCGCGCGACCACTACACGTTCCGACCCAACACCCAGTCGGTGCCGTTCTTCGCCGGACCCCGCGTCCTCAACCGTCCGCACAGCCTCACCGCTTCTGTTGTCATCCCCGAGGAAGGCGCTGAGGGCGTGCTGCTCTGCCAGGGCACTGCCGCAGGCGGCTACTCGTTCTACGTGCAGGGCCAACGGCTGCACTACGTCCACAACTACGTCGGCCGGAGCCTTCACCACGTGGCCTCGCCAGAGGCGCTGACCCCGGGCGCCCACGAGCTGCGCTTCGAGTTCGAGCCCACGGGACCACCCGATCTCGCCACCGGGCGCGGAGCTCCGGGCCGGCTCCAGCTGTACGTCGACGGTGAGCTGGTCGCGAATGGCGAGGCCACGGTCACGACCCCGTTCGCACTCAACCCCGGGGCGCTCAGCTGCGGCATGAACCCGGGCTCGCCGATCACCCCGGCGTACCTCAGCCCTTTCAGGTTCACCGGCACCCTGCACACGGTCACCGTCGACGTCAGCGGTGAGCTGATCACCGATCCGGAGGCCGAGCTGAAGGCCCACATGGCTCGTCAGTAGTCGGGCTCAGGCCGTGCGCTCAGAAGGTCCGCCAGGAAGGACGCCGGTCGGCGGCCACCCTGTTCAGGGGGGTTCAGGACGAGCGCGCACGCGCCGGACGAGCGGGGCAGCCTGCCGTCCGTTGTGACGGTCCAGCGCAATCCGGACCCGACGATGCGCGGTTCCCGGACGTCGAGCCGGACCGGCTGGTCGCCGACGAGACGCGCGCCCAGCGAGCTGAAGGTCGCGGGGGCGACTGCGAGCCGCTCGATGCACCACAGGTCGAGCAGTTGCCCGGTGCTCAGGCAGGTGACTCGTCGGCTCCCGGTCCAGGAGACGCGGAGCGTGGCGGGATCGAGGTCGACTAGATCGAGCACCGCGTCTTCGTGACGGGCTCCTCGTGCCAGGAGGACGAACGTCGCGTCCGGCCCGGCAGTGCCGGGACCGGACCCGCCGGACGACCAGGCCACGTCTCCCGACCTAGGCTCTCGCAGCGGTTGCGTCCACGAGCTCCGCCACAGCTGCTGCGTGGTCCTCCTGGAGATAGTGCTTGCCCGCAACGAGAGACATCGACGACAGCCCGGTTGCCCGGAGCACGGCCAGCCCTTGCCGGCGCAGGGTGAGGATCGGGTCCAGAGCGCCCCAGAGCACCGACACCGGGTAGCCGGCCCGACGGGGATCGACCACGGCCGCGAACCTGTCATGGCGATGGCTCGGGCGAAGGCTCTTCATGATGCGCAGGTAGCCGGCTCCATGGTCCGGACCCATCGCCAGGACCCGCCAGGCGTCCAGCTCGGCATCCGACAGGGAGTGCTCGTCGGACACCCCCACCCGCCGCATCATCAGCCGCCAGACATCCGGCCGGTTCATCGGGCCGGGCATGCGCCCGACGACGCGAGCGAACAGCTCGCCGGGGTAGGGGATACTGCTCAGCTCGTAGGCGGTGTTGAGGATAGTGAGCGAGCGCACCCTCTCACCGACCAGTCGACACAGCTCGAACCCCACTGGCCCACCGGCGTCGTGCACGACCAGGTGGAACGACGCGAGCCCCAGCGCGTCGACGGCCGCGGCCGAGAACGCCCCGAGGCCGCCGATGCTGTAGTCGAGGTCGGGTCCACGGTCGGCCAGACCGAGCCCGGGAAGATCGAAGCTGAGCGCGTCGTACCCGCGGTCGGCGAGCTCGTGGATCACCTTGCGATAGAGGAAGCTCGACGCCGGCACGCCGTGCATGAGCACGACCGGCTCACCGGCTCCGGATCGCAGCGCGAACGAACCAACCCCGCCGGCGCTGAACCGTCGACCGGCGTCTTCGTGCTCGCCCAGCACCTCGTCGACGCCCGCGATCGACTTCATGGTGGCTCCTGCCTGGGTGATCGGGTGGGGCGACGGCCGTCGCTCGTGATCCCGAGCCCGCGGCCAGGTATAGACCGCGGCGGCGACTGGCGGATCATCCGATCCGGATGATCCGCCTCGGGTGGAGGTCCACCCACAATGACGGCACGCTGCGCCGGTCTTCTTCGAACAGCGCAGACGACCGAACAGGGGTGGGGCAGATGCGAGCTCGTACGGCGACCGCGTTGCTGGCGGGGGGCCTGGCCCTGTCGGCCTGCGGATCATCCGGCTCGTCGCATCCGAGCGCGTCGGTGTCGCACCGTCCGGCGTCCTCGGCGACAGCCTCGCCGGCCGGCGCGTCGACCGGGACGTCGACCGCCGTC
This sequence comes from uncultured Actinomycetota bacterium, assembly GCA_963820015.1. GTDB lineage: Bacteria > Actinomycetota > Actinomycetes > Propionibacteriales > Nocardioidaceae > Nocardioides. The sequence goes on from CAWFYO010000016.1 coordinate 195,044, forward strand.
AGCGGCAATGTGTGCCCCCAGGTGCTCGATGCGTCCGAGGCCGACTTCTACCCGATCCAGCCCAGCTTCTCGGCGGGCTACACCGCGACCGCCCAGAAGCTCGACAGCAGCACCGCGAACTGGGCCTACGTGATCTCCGGGGACTTCCCCTACTCGCAGTGGATGGCGTGGTACCTCTACAACACCAAGGGCGTCCCTCTCTTCAAGTTCTCCGACTCGGCCATCCTCCCTGACGCGGGATCGACCAACCCCTATGTGGTGGGCAACAAGATCCTCGCGACTCCTCGGAGCTACCACGTCTACCTGATGCCGAGCACCACGCCATCGTCAGTCGTGAAGAGCATGCAGTCCGCGGGCAAGAACGTGGCCCTGCTGCCGAAGAGCTCGTCGACCCCGGGCGTGACCATCGTGAGTCGCAGCTACTGGTCGTTCTCGAACTACGGCCTGGGGGACTACGACCGGTTCGGCTACCACGGCCCCTCGAACACGCCAGTGCCGACGATCAGGGCCTTTCTCACCAACTCCACCACAGGCGAGCTGACCCAGACGCCCGTCGACGACTGCGGCTCAGCCAGCCAGCTGCCGAAGCCGGCCTGGTACAACCCGACGACCAACTCGCCGGTGGTGACGTTCAAGAACGCACCGGTCCCGACCAAGCAGGAGCTGGGCGATATCCCGCACTGGCTGGTGCAGACGGGCTCCGTCGCCGGGTCGATGGGCAAGGAGTTCTCGCCCGCCCCGGTGGCGAGCCAGGTTCAGTTCTACCGGAACGTTGCCAGTGCCGCTCCGTACGCCGACGTGCAGTCCGCCCCCGCGCCCGGCAACCCACCGGACGCTTGCGGTGGCTACGTGATGGCGAACCTGCCCAACGACGTCGTGTCGCTGGTGCACATTCCCCAACTGCCGAGCTTCCCGGTCTACTCCGGGGCGAACTCGAAGACGATCAACAAGTCGACCGACTTCCAGGTGCAGTTCTACTCGGTCGTCATCTACGGGGCGACCAAGCAGGTGGACGCGGTCGGGAGCATCAACAACTCGCAGATCGGCAACACCCAGATCAAGGTCGCACCCGATGGCAGCGCCACGGTGGTGCTCTGGCCGCAGTCGGCCACGCCGGCTCAGGCCCAGCAGATCGCCGCGGTGGCCAAGGCGAACGGGTGGAACATCCTCAAGAGCGGCGTGCAGACCTCCTTCGCGCCGAACAACCTGGTGATCCGCGAGAAGGGCCAGAACGCGGAGTGGAAGCACGCGCTGAGCGCCAACGACGTCACCCAGGGAGCACCGTGCCCGCAGTCGGCCAACACGTCGCTGCCACTGCCCCAGGACCCGCCTAGCGCCGCGGTGACGCAGTTCAACGGGATGGGACTCACCGCTCCGCAGGGCCAGAACTGCAGCGTCAAGGAGTTCCTCTCAGGAGCGTGCCTCACCGCGTTCGGCAAGCGTATGGCTCAGACAGGGTCGAAGTGGTCCGCAACGTCCGCCAAGGCGCCGAGCCAGAAACCCGCAGCCTCATGAGCGCTCTCACCACGACTCGGCCTTGTCACGGGTGCATGGGGGACTCGACGAGGCCGAGTGACTGGGCCCGCGAGACCGCCTCGTCGCGCGAGGAAACCCCCAGCTTCCGATAGGCCGACAGGGCGTGGGTCTTGACGGTGGTCGACGACAGGAAGAGGTGCTCGCCGATCTGTCGGAAGGTGAGGTGACTCGGCAGAAACTGCAGGACGCGCATCTCGGCCGGCGTCAGCGGTGTGAGGGACGACGCGTGCATCGCAGCGCTCGCGAGAAGCTCTTCCGTCGACTCCATGAGCTCCATCGCCAAGGAGTCCGCCAGGTCGGAGGTGAGACCCGCGCGCGCCTCGGACAGCAGCATCCTCGCCATCGCCCCTTCGCCGATGTAGAGCGCGGCCTGTGCCTGGACGAGCCGGCCGCAGACGTGGAACCAGGGAGCGATGGCAGTGGCGGCCAGCGTGAGGCGCCGAGCGGTCGCCAGCGCGGTCTTCGCGAGCTCCGGCTCCTGACGCAGCGCGTGCGCGAGCGCCTGGGCCGTGATGGGGTGGGCCGAGGTCACCAGGCGCACGAGGTCGTGTTCCTCGACCAGCGCGATCGCCTGCGAGATGAGCCTCGTGCCCTCGCCCACGTCGCCGGCCATGATCGACATGAGTCCGCGCCAGGAGAGCGCGTCCGCCTCGATGAGGGGGACGTCCAGAGCCCGAGCCAGGTCGTAGGCCTCGAGCAACATCGGCCGGCCGCTCGGATCGCGCATCAGGGTCAAGGCGACAGAGCCCACGAACGCCGCCGCCGCGCGGAACGGATCGTCGCGGCGCAGCCCGTCGAGCGCATCGGTACAGAGCGCGGCGATCTCGTGCAGGCCGACGTGGCCCACGATCGCCTCCAGAGTCGCCAAGGAGGCCGCATAGGGATCGCTGCTGACCCGATCGCGCCACCCGCTCCCGGCGTGCGACTCCGAGCGGAGGATCCAGCGTCGCATCGCGTCGTGGTCGGCCAGCTGCATCGCCGACCACGCCGACGCCTGGGAGAGCAGTGGGTGGGCCTGGACCTCGTGCTCGGGCAGGTCGTCCAGCCAACGCGCGAGCTGGTCGGGTTGCCCTCTGGTGACTGACACCACGACCTGGGGCCAGATGACATCCGCCGCGGCATTGTAGTCGCCGCCCAGGGATGCGTGTCGCACAGTCGCTTCCGTGTCGCCCTCCCGTCGGAACCACGCGGCCGCGCGTCGGTGTAGCTCGGCGATCGACGAGGCGTCGACGGTCGACGCCAGGACGTTCCGTGCGGTCTCGTGGAGCAGGTGGTGGTAGCGGTAGGCACTCTGCTGAGAGCCGACGGCGGCCACCAGCGGAGTGCTGCGGCACAACGCGTCCAGCACGACAGCCGAGTCGGTGCGGCCCAGGACGGCGTCGCAGGCACCCGGGCTGATCTCGGCAAGGATCGAGGTCCGCACCAGGAAGTCGCGAGACGGTGCTGGGAGCGGATCGAGGATCTCGTCCTCGATGTAGTCGCGAGCGAATGCCACGTCGCCGGCCGTGCTCGGGCGGGCGCGCACCGAGCCGGGACCCACGCGACGTAGGGCGAGAGCTTCGAGGTAGAGCGCCACGGCCCAGCCCTCGGTCCGACGCAGGAGACTCTCCTGAGCCTCCTCGGGAAGGCTCACGGCGAGCGAGCGGAGCAGGGTCGCGAGCTCGTCCTGGTCGAAGGCCAGGTCCTGGGTCGAGAGCTCCAGCAACCGGTCCGCGGCGCGAAGCCTGGCCAGCCAGCGCGGCGTCGACTGCCGTGACAGCAGTGCGAGGACCGAACCCGGAGGTACGGCATAGGCGAGCGTTCTCACGATCCGGATGCAGTCGGGATCCTGGACCAGGTGGACGTCGTCCAGCACCAGCACGTAGGGGGTGTCCCGGCTCGCCGCCAGCCTCGCCAGTCCGGGCAGCACCACCGAGGAGAACGTCGGCTCCTGAGCGGTCACCAGGGCCCGGGCCGCACGCTCCGACGGCCCCAGTGCGCCCAGCACCGCGACTACCGCATCAGCCAGCACGGCAGGGTCGTCGAGATGCGTCGCCAAGCGGAGCAGCTGGTGGGGACGAGGGTCTACACCGACCCACTGCTCGACCAGGGTGGTCTTGCCCGCTCCCGCCGGACCGCTGAGCACGGCCACCGTCTGGTGCGCGTCGATGAGCTGGTCGACGAGCGCTGCCCTCGGCACCGAGCCGGACCCGGTGGGGCCGAGCACGGCGAGCGGATCGTCGGGGCGCGGGGATACCGACACGGGCCCCCCTCCCTCTACCCGGCTACGGGCCCGGACATCGTGCCACAGCCGGCGCTCCGCCGAGGCGGATCGTGCTCGACGACGCTGGACCCGCGACGAGGTGCGGGCCCCGCGGTCTGAGAGGCGGGAGAGCTAGGCCAGCGCTGTGGCCTTCATCTGGTCGAACTCGGCCTGGGTGATCGTCCCGGCGTCCAGCAGCGCCTTGGCCGAGGCGATCTGGTCCGCCGCGCCCGCTTCGGCCGGGGCACCGGCGACCGACTGGATGTACTCCGCTTGGCGCTTCTGCATCTCCTGCTGCTGCTCGATGGCCCGGTCGGACATCCCGTGGCCGCGCGCGATCATGTACGCGAGCATGCCGATGATCGGCAGGATGATGATGAACAGGGTCCAGACAGTCTTCGCGAGGCCACCGATGTCCCGGCTGCGGAACAGGTCACCGAAGATCCACCAGAGGCACATGAACCACGCGAAGAGCACGAAGAACTCGAACAATGCGAGCAGGAACGAGCCGTTGTTGTTGAACAAGTTGCTTCCTCCGGTCAGTGTTGACGCTCACGGGCAGTCCGGGTCAGGCCAGCACCGGAACGGGATGCGGCCTCGGCGAGCCCGCGATCACATCCAAGCCGTTCTCCGCGACGTCCGACTCGTCCGATCCGGATGAACCCCCGGACTGGGGCCCTCAAGTCGAACGGACTGTAGACCGCGCCACCGGGCGAGCGCGTCATGGCTGCAGCATCCCGGATATGCGTTCAATTCGTATGCAAGCGATGCCAAGGCCGAGTTCCGCCTTCCTTCCCCCCGGCGCCTCATCCACCCCCGAATCACCGGCCATCGTTGGCTCTTCACGATCCGCAGAATCGTCCCGAATCTCCTTCCCGAATCCGCCTTCCCCGTCTGCCTTACAGGCGGCACGCATGCTACGAAGGTTCGTAGATGGGTCGCCCCTCCTGGGGCGGCCCACACGGCATTTCTAGGGGTCCGTTGGTTATCGACGGACGTCGTGGACCGGCTGATTCGGGGTGTGCGGGTGCATGGTGGGGTGAAGTTCTACCGCGGTGCGGCGAAGGCGGCGCGGTCCTATGTCGAGCGGGACCGGTCGCGGGCGGACGACTACTACCTCGCCGAGGGCACCGGTGTCGCGGTCCGGCTGACAGCGACCCCGGACGGGGTCGAGCAGGTGGGGTCGATGGACGGTGAGACCTATGAGCGGTGGGTCGCCGGGATCGACCTCGACACGGGTCTGAAGAAGGGTCGGGTCCGCGACGACGCGAACGCGTTGCGGTTCGTCGAGGTCACCGTGAACGGTCCGAAGACCCGGTCGCTGGCGGCTGCTATGCATCCGGAGATCTCGGCCGCCTTGGATGCAGCCCAGGACCGGGCGGCCGGCGAGATCGTCCGGTGGGTCGCCCAGCACGCCACCACACGGGTCGGACCTCGCGGTCGGCAGGTGCAGGTCCCGGTGGAGCGGATCGGCGCGGCGGTGATCCGGCACTACACCTCTCGTGCCGGTGATCCGCACCGGCACCTCCACCTTCAGGTCAACGCCCGCGTCTGGGCGGCCGGCGGGTGGCGTGGTCTGCACTCGGTGGGTGTGCGGGACTCGATCGAGGCGATCAACGGGATCGGGCACGCCGCAGTCGCCACCAACCCACAGTTCCGCACCGTGCTCGCCGCACACGGACTCACCCTGGACCCCGAGACCGGCGAGATCACCCCGCTCACGCCGTACGTGGGGGCGTTCAGCGCGCGGACCGCCCAGATCGGCCGCACCATCGACCGCTACGAAGCCGGGTGGCGGCGCGAGCATCCCGGGCAGGAGCCGGGGCCGCGGCTGCGCGAGGTGTGGGATCGGCGGGCGTGGGCCGAGGCGCGGCCGGACAAGGTCGTCCCCACCGACGGAGCTGACCTGGTGGCTCGGTGGAACGCCGAGCTACGTGCCCTGGGCTACCGCGACCCGGCCGCACGCGACGCCCCCGCCGTGCCGGCCGTGTTGGAGGCGACGCAGGTGGGCTGGATCGACCGGGACGGCGCGGCGGACTGGGTGATCTCTCAGCTCGGGGCGAGACGGTCGGCGTGGAACGCCGCCGACATCCGCGGTCGAGTCGAGGTCCTGCTGGCCCAGGCCAACGTGGTCGCCGAACCCGCCGCTCGCATCGAGCTCGCCGAGGACATCACCGCCCGCACCGCCGCGCGCTGTGTCCGGCTGCTCACCTCGCCCGACGTGCCGGAACACGTTCGGTCGCTGACCTCCCAGCAGGTGGTGAGGATCGAGGCGGACCTCGTCGGTCGCCTCGCCCGCCGCGCCGAGCCCCCCGCTAGGCGGGTCCGGCCGCAGGGGCGCGGGCTGGTACGGGTCGACCCCGCCCAGGCCGCCGTGGTCGGCGCCTTGGCCGGTGACGGGCAGCTGGTGGTCGTGGAGGGCGCGGCCGGTGCCGGCAAGACCACCGCACTGAGGTCGACACAGACCGTCCTGGCACGGCAAGGACACCGGCTGCTGGTGGTGACCCCGACGTTGGAGGCGGCCGAGGTCGCCGCCGCCGAGACCGGCGCCGACGGACACTCCGCCGCGTGGCTGATCCACCAGCACGGCTGGCGCTGGGACGACGACGGCCACTGGGCCCGACAACCAAACCCCTGCCCCAGCCCCACCCCCACCCCCGGCCCCGGCCCCGACCCGGCCGCCCGGCTGCGACCAGGGGACCTGCTGCTGGTCGACGAGGCCGGAATGCTCGACCAGGACACCGCCCGCGCCCTGCTCACGATCGCCGACGAGACCGGCGCCCGGATCGCCCTGGTCGGCGACCGACACCAGCTCCCTGCGGTCGGCCGCGGCGGCGTCTTGGACCACGCCGTCGCGTGGGCTCAGCCGACCGCGGTCGTGTCGTTGGAGACGGTGCACCGGTTCACCGACCCCGGCTACGCCGCGCTGAGCCTGCGGATGCGCACCGGCGACGACCCCGCGACGGTCTTCGAGGCGTTGCATAGCCGCGGATCGATCGTGATCCATCCCAGCGAGGCCGAGCGCACCGCCGCCCTCGCCGCTATCGGCGCCGTGGGCGCGGCTGGCGACCTCGTCGTCGCCGACACCCGCGAGCACGTCGCCCGCCTGAACGCCGCAATCGGTGACCATCGCCGAGCCACGCACGCTCACTCCACCTCGATGGTGACTGCGCGCGGCGAACGGATCGGGCTCGGGGACCGCGTCGCCACCCGCCGCAACGACCCCGACCTCGGAGTCGCGAACCGGCAGACCTGGACCGTCACCGGCATAGGGGACGAGGGCCGACTGACCCTCCGTGACACCGGCAGGGGACAGGGCCGCGACCGCGAGATCCCAGCGGGGTATGCGGGCAGGTTCGTCGAGCTCGCCTACGCCACCACCGTCCACGGCGCACAGGGCGAGACCGTCGAGAGGGCGCACGTCGCGATCGGGGACACCACGGGCGCCGCCGCGGCCTACGTCGCGATGACCCGAGGGCGGAACGACAACACCGCACACCTCGTCGCCGAGACCGTCGAGGACGCCGCCAGACAGTGGGTCGTCTTCGCCCGTGACCGCGCCGACCTCGGCCCGGCCCACGCGAAGCGGCAGGCCATCGAGGCGGTCGATCTCTACGGCATCCAGCAGCGTCGCCGACCACCAACTCCCAGGGTCGAGGAACCGCGTCGACCCATCCCGGCATCCGGCGGCGGGATGAGCCTATGAGATCCCCCGGGAGATCCGCCTGGAGATCGGCCTGTGAGTCAGTGACGCGGCTTGCGCCGTCGGACCGGCCGCCACTCCACGCCAACCTCCTTGGCGAGCCAGGCGCTGAACCCGGCCGGGTCGCGCGGGGCCATGTCCTGAGGGGCGATGGCCGCGTCGATCACCGGCTGCCAGGCTTCGCGGATCACCGCCGGGAGGCTCAGGCGGTCCCAGACCTGCATCAACAAGATCCCGTCGACGGAGTCCAGCATCAGATCGATGGCCCCCCGCCCGATGACCCACTCGTAGAACTCGACGCGCTCGGCCTCGACCGACAGGTCCCATACCCGCGGCCGGCGGGACTCGAACAGCGGCCCGAACACCTGGATCTTGCTGAAGCAGTCCGGCATCGGCACCGACCACAACCGCTCGGGAACCACATACTGGCCCATCTCGGGGTCCTGCCGGACGTCGAAGTCGACGACCGGCCTGATCGCGAGCTCGTAGTCAACCGCCGCCAACAGTCGCTCCACCACCTCCAAGGTCGGGGACTTACGCCGAGACTCATACCCGAGACCGACGACTGCTGGGTCCCCGCCCACACCGCCAACTGCGCCTGGGACACACCCGCGGCCCTGCGGGCGACCTCGATCACCGTCTTCCTCCGCTCCGCCGGGTACATGGCCATTGGAAGTGCCTGCACACCTACTGGATGAGGTCGAGAACCGCTTGGCCTCATCGACCAGTCAGGAGCACCACCATGACCGCGCAGCAGTCAAACCCCGACGACAACCACCGCCACTCGAACAACCTCGGCGAGGAGATGCTCACCCTCCAAGAAGCCTGCGCCTACCTCCGCATCCCCGAAGGCACCCTCCGCTACTGGCGCGCCGACCTCATCCTCTGGCTCACCGAACAGACCAACCGTCCACAGGAGCGCCGATGACCCTTCCACGTTGCCGGTCGGCACGCGACAATCAACGACTCTCGGAAGGGGCTTGACCATGGTTCACACGCCGCCGACATGCGAGTCGGCACGCTCGGGCGACCGAGCCGGTGAGGAACCCCCGCTCGTTCGGGTCCACGAGCTGATGACGAGCGCGGAGGTCGCGGCCCTCCTCCGGGTCTCGCAGGCGACTCTTTGTCGTTGGCGCGAGACGGGCCGCGGCCCACGCGTTCTGTGGCTGTCAGCGCGCATGCCTCGCTACGCATGGCATGACGTGAAGCGATGGATGGAACGGGGCCGCGCGTGAGCGTCCACAAGCAACCCAACGGGCGATTCCGGGCGCGCCTCAAGAGCGGACGAACCAACGTCGCGAGCAAGACCTTCGACACCAAGCGTGAGGCCGAACAGTGGCTCGCCCGGGAGCGCGCGGCCCTGGTCCGCGGTATCGATCCCCGGGCCGGGCAGCAACGGGTTCGGACTCTGCTCGAGCCATGGCTCGTGTCTCGCCGCACTTCTGTATCCGCGAACACCTACCGCATCGACGCAGACTTGGAACGGGTCCTCCCGACGAGCCTGCTCGCGCTGCAGGTCGCATCGGTCGGCGAGCGTGAGATTGCCCGCTGCTTCGAATACTGGATCAGCGGCGGCCTCGCGGAGCGCACAGCGGTGCGCTACCGGGCCAGCATGTCGGCATTCTTCGGCTGGTGCACACGGGAGCGGTACATCCTTCTCAACCCCGTCACCGGGGTGCGGGTGCCGCGCGGGTCGAACGTTCCGACCGAGATGTCCCCCTTCACCGAGAATGGGCTCGAAGCGGCCTACCTGGGGTGGCACGAGATGAACGCGCGGCTCGCCGACGTGCTCCTTGTGCTCGGTTGGACCGGCCTGCGGTGGAGCGAGGCTCGCGCAGTCCGCGTGGAGGACCTAGCCCGCGTTCCGACGCCGGGGCTGCTGATCCGGCGAGCCGCGCCCGAGGGCGTCGGACTGAAGTCGACCAAGGGCCGGCGATCCCGGCGAGTGCCGCTGGCTGACCGAGTGCTGCCGCTCGTGCTGGGCATGGCCGAGAACAAGCGGGCCGGCGACCTCCTCTTCACCACCACCACCGGTGGCGGCCAACTCCACCGGACCGCCGTGCTTCGTGCCGTGAACTGGACCGAGACCGGTGTCGGACGCCGGATCCACGACCTTCGCCACACCGCTGCGTGCCTGTGGCTGGCCCGGGGTGTAGACCCCGGCACCGTGCAGGCGTGGATGGGTCATGAGTCGATCCCGACGACGAACCTGTACCTGCATTTCCTCGGGACCAGCGCCCACCGAGCGGGCTGGAGAGGCTCAACATTCCGCGGGGGGCCGCCGGGGGGACATCTGACCCCCCAGACGCGCAGCTGTGCCTGTGAGAGGCACCGTGTCCTGGCGCCGTCTGCGCTGGTCAGAGCCGGGATCTCAGTGGAGCCGCCTGTCGGAGTCGAACCGACGACCTATTCATTACGAGTGAATCGCTCTACCGACTGAGCTAAGGCGGCCTGCTGCCCCAGACGACCTCGGCGAGGAGGCGGTTCGGGCAACGGCCGGAAGTATACGGAGGGCCGTCGGCGGTCCGGGAATCGGCATCGCTGCGATGACTCGGGTCAGCAGCGGGTGCCGTTGGACGGTACGACGCCGGAGACCAGGTAAGCGTGGACGAGGTCGTCGATGCAGGAGTTGCCGGTGTGGTAGCCGGTGTGGCCGTCACCGTCGCGGGTGACCAGCACGCCCGAGTCGAGGACGCGGGCGAGGTGCACGGCCCAGGGGTAGGGCGTGGCCGGGTCGCGCGTCGTACCGATGACGACGATCGGAGCGGCGCCCTTGGCGTGGATCACCGGCGGCTTGTCCTCGGCCCGCGGCCGGAAGCCGGTGCACGAGGTGAGGGCCCAGGCGAACACCTTGCCGAAGACCGGCGACGCCTTCTCGAAGGCGGGATAGTGCGACGGCACCTGCGATGCCGGGACGGCGTAAGGGTCGTCGAGGCAGGAGATGTCGACGAACGCCTCCATGGAGTTGTTCTCGAACGTGCCGTCGGAGCTGCGGGCGGCGTAGGCGTCGGCCAGCACCATCAGGCCGGTGCCGTCTCCGGCCAGTGCCATGCGGAGGGCGTTGCTGAGCAGGACCCAGTAGGCCTTGCTGTAGAGGGTGACCGCGACGCCGTAGAAGGCGTTGCCGGCGGTCAGCTCGCGGTTGCCGGCCGGAAGCGGGTGCTGGGCGAGCTGGTCGAGGAGGTCACTGATCTTCTGCTCCACCTCGGCCACGGTCTTGCCGAGGAAGCAGCCGCCGGCCGACGCGACGCAGTTGGCGGCGTAGGCGTCGAGGGCCCGCTGGAACCCGGCGGCCTGCTGCACCGACGACGCGAGGGTGCCGAGGGTCGGGTCGACTGCACCGTCGAGCACGAAGCGGCCGACGCGGCTTGGGAACAGCTGGGCGTAGGTCGCGCCGAGCTTGGTGCCGTAGGAGGAGCCGAGGTAGTTCAGCGTCGACTCCCCCAACGCGGCACGCAGCACGTCCATGTCGCGTGCGGCCTCGACCGTGGACACATGACCGGCGAGGGCACCGGACAGCCGGCTGCAGCCGGCGGCGAAGGCGCGCTGCGCACGGGCGTACGACGCGACCTCGGCCGGCGTGGAGGGCTCGGGGTCCTGGCCGAGGTAGGCGTTGAGGGCCTGGTCGCTGAGGCAGTCGACCGGGGCGCTGGCGCCGGTGCCGCGCGGGTCGAACCCGACGATGTCGAAGTGCTGGAGCAACGGCTCGCCGAACTGCCCGGGGCCCAGGGCCGCGAACGACGTGCCGGGCTCGCCCGGGCCGCCGGGGTTGACCACCAGCGCGCCGATGCGCTTGCCGGACGCCGGCACCTTCAGCAGCGCCAGCTCGATCGTGCGCCCGTCGGGATGGGCGTAGTCGAGCGGGACCGTGAGCTTGGCGCACTGGTGGCCGTTGGAGCACTCCGACCAGTCGAGCTTCTGGTCGTAGAAGCGAGCGAGACCGGCGTCAGGCGCCTTGGTCGCCGGCGCACCCGTCGAGGGTGCGACCGGCGTCGGCCCACCGGCGGCGCCGGTCGAGTCGTTGCCGTGCAGGGCGACGACGACGCCGGCCCCTGCAACGAGGACCACGACCACCAGGAGGGCGATCGCGACGGCGACCCGCTTCACCGGGCCGGAGCCTTCGGAGCCTTGAGCGCCACCATCAGTGACTCGAGCGCAAGCGCGGGCGGCACGTTGAACTCCAGCATCTGCTCGCGGGCGTCGAAGATCCACCCGATCCGACGCAGGTTGAGCTCGGGCGTGGAGCCGTTGACGATGGTCTCCACGTCGCGGCGGATCTCCTCGTTGACCAGGGGCACCCCGCCGGTGGCGAGGGCGATCGCGTCGCGGTAGACCGAGACGAGGTCCATCAAGGTGCGGTCGACGGCGTCGAGGTGGCGCCGCTTGGCGCGCCCCTTCTGCGCCTTCTCGAGCGCCGCCGCGGCGGGGGCGTACTCGCGGGGGCGCCGCCCGCGCTCCACCACGCCGTACGACGCGTCGAGGTCGGCCCGCTCGCGCGCGTCGAGGTCGGTGGTGATCGAGTCGGCCTCCTCCTGGGTCATCTCGACCAGGTTGGTGGCGGCGTCGAGGCAGGCGGCCAGGCTGATCAGCCTGGCCGGCATGCTCACGACCTCGTGGCGACGGTTGCGGGCGTCTTCGTCGCGGGCCAGCGCGCGGGCCCGACCGATGTGGCCCTGGCTGGCCCGGGCGCAGTAGGAGGCGAGGGCGGCGTCGATGCCGGCGGAGCGCACCAGGAAGTCGGCCACCTCGTCGGTCGACGGCGTGGAGAGGGTGACCAGCCGGCACCGGGAGCGGATCGTGGGCAGGAGGTCCTCGACGGTGGGCGCGCACAGCATCCACACGGTGCGGTCGGTGGGCTCCTCGATCGCCTTCAGCAGGGCGTTGTTGGCCTGCTCGGTGAGCCGGTCGGCGTCCTCGACGATCAGGATCTGCCATCGGCGGCCGACCGGCGCCAGCGCGGAACGTCGGACCAGGTCGCGCACCTCGTCGACCCCGAGCGAGAGCCGCTGGGTGCGGATCACGCTGACGTCGGCATGGGTGCCGGCCAGGACGGTGTGGCAGGAGTGGCAGGTGCCGCAGCCCGGGGTGGTCTGCTCGCACTGCAGGGCCGCCGCGAAGGCGATCGCGGCGTTGGACCGGCCCGAGCCGGGCGGCCCGGTGAACAGGAACGCCTGGCTCATGCCGTGCCCGGCGGCAGCGGAGCGCAACGCCTCGATGACGCGGCGCTGGCCGACGAGGGTGTCCCAGACGGTGCCGGTCGGCCTGGTCACGGTGGTCATCGGCGTGCCTGTCGGAGCAGCGGCTCGACGCGCCGCCAGACCTCGTCCGCGATGTCGTCGACGGGACGTCGCGCGTCGAGCACGACGTAGTGGTCGGGGTCTGCCCCGGCCATCTCGAGGAACGCCGCGCGCACGCGGACGTGGAACTCCTCGCCCTCGCCCTCGATCCGGTCGCGCTCGGCGAACCGTCCGAGACCGTGCTCGGGCTCGAGGTCGAGGACGACCGTCAGGTGGGGGCGGAGGTCGCGGGTGGCCCAGCGGGCGACGTGCTCGACCTCGTCCATCGCGAGCGTGCGGCCGGCGCCCTGGTAGGCCAGCGTGGAGTCGACGTAGCGGTCGGTGATCACGACGTGACCGCGCTCGAGCGCGGGCAGGACGACGGTGTCGACGTGCTCGGCCTTGTCGGCGGCGTAGAGCAGCATCTCGGTGCGGTCGGAGAGCTCTCCGGTGGCCGGGTCGAGCACGATCCGGCGCACCTCCTTGCCCACGGCGGTGTCACCGGGCTCGAAGGTGAGCACCGGGTGGAAGCCGCGCTCGGCGAGCCGCGCGGCGAGCATCCGCGACTGCGTCGACTTGCCGCCGCCCTCGCCGCCCTCGAAGCAGACGAAGACCCCGTTGGTGGTGTGCACGCTGCTCGCCTTCTGCCGGACCCTGACTCGGTGGCGAGCGTAGTCGAGACCACCTACTGCCATCGTCGACCGGCTGCATCCACGGCGCTCGCTACGGTGCTGCCCAGTGACGATCAACCAGACCTTCGCTGGACTGGTCGTGGCCGCCAGCGCGGGCAACGCGATCGAGAACGTCGTCCAGATCGCGCTGGTGCTCGCGCCCGTGCTGGTGCCGGTCGCGCAGATCTTCGGGCTCGCCCCGCTGGTCGGGCTCTGCGTGATCATGGCGACGTCGTTCTGGCGGCGCGGTCCCGGTTGAGCGACGGAGGTCGGAGATTGCTCCGACCTCACCACGAGTCGAAACCCGGTCCCGGTTCCTGCGGCCTCAGTGCCGTCACCGGGTTTCGAGACGCTCGCTGAGCGACCTCCTCAACCAGCGGTGAGCCCGAGCGACCTCCTCAACCGGCGGTGAGCCCGAGCGACCTCCTCGACCAGCGGTGAGCCCGAGCGACCTCCTCGACCAGCGGTGAGCCCGAGCGACCTCCTGAACCGGCGGGTCGGCCGGTCAGCGCTTCGCGGCTGCCTTCTTGGTCGTCTTCTTGGCCGCAGTCTTCTTGGTGGTCTTCTTCGCGGTGGTCTTCTTGGCGCCCCGCTTGGCGGCCTTCTTCGCCGGCCCCTTCTCACGGCGCTCGGCGAGGAGCTGGGCGGCGCGCTCGAGGGTGATCGCCTCGACGCTGTCCTCCTTGCGCAAGGTGGCGTTGTACTCACCGTCGGTGACGTAGTCGCCGAACCGGCCCGACTTCACCACCACCGGCGCACCCGAGACCGGGTCGGGGCCGAGCTCCTTCAACGGCGGCGCAGCCGCTGCCCGACCACGCTGCTTGGGCTGGGCGTAGATCGCCAGCGCCTCGTCCAGCGTGACCGTGAACAGCTGGTCCTCCGAGGTGAGCGACCTGGAGTCGGTGCCCTTCTTCAGGTAGGGCCCGTAGCGGCCGTTCTGTGCCGTGATCTCGATCCCGTCGGCGTCCGTGCCCACGACCCGCGGGAGCGACAACAGCTTCACGGCGTCGTCCAGGGAGACGGTGTCGAGCGACATCGAGGCGAACAGCGAGCCCGTGCGCGGCTTCGCCGACTTGGGAGCGCCCTCGGGCAGCGCCTCGGTGACGTAGGGCCCGTAGCGACCGTTCTTGGCCACCACCGCGAGCCCGGTCTCCGGGTGCACGCCGAGCTGCTTCTCCTCCCCGGCCGGGTTGGCGAGCAGCTCCTTGGCCTTGCTCAGCGTCAGCTCGTCGGGGGGCAGGTCGTCGGGCACGTTCGCCCGGACGGCCGCGCCGTCCTCACCGTCACCTGGGCCTTCGAGGTAGGGGCCGTACCGCCCGACCCGCAGCACGATCCCGCTCTCGGGGCCTCCGACGGGGAACGTCGCGAGCTCCTTGGCGTCGATCTCGCCGAGCTCGTTGACGAGCTGGTGCAGCCCGACCACCCGGTCGGAGCCGAAGTAGAACTCGCCGAGCTCGGTCACGCGGTCCTTGCGGCCGCCCGCGATCTCGTCGAGGACGTCCTCCATGTCGGCGGTGAACTCGTAGCTGATCTGCCGCGGGAAGTGCTCCTCCAGCAGCCGGACCACCGAGAACGCGATCCACGCGGGCACCAGCGCGGTGCCCTTCTTGTAGACGTAGCCGCGGTTGAGGATGGTGCCGATGATCGAGGCGTACGTGGAGGGGCGGCCGATCTCGCGCTCCTCGAGCTCCTTGATCAGGGTCGCCTCGGTGTAGCGCGCCGGCGGCTTCGTCTCGTGTCCCTGCGGCGTCAGCGAGGCGGCCGAGACCGGGTCGCCCTGGGCGAGGTCGGGCAGCGGCGTCTCGGCGTCGTCCTGACGCTTGTTGTCGTCCTTGCCCTCGACGTAGGCCTTGAGGAACCCGTGGAAGGTGATCACCCGGCCGCTCGCGGTGAACACGACGTCCCGTCCGTCGGAGGTCGCGCCGCCGATCCGGATCGTCACCGACTGGCCGACGGCGTCCTTCATCTGCGAGGCGACGGTACGCATCCAGATCAGCTCGTAGAGCCGGAACTGGTCGCCGCTCAGCCCGGTCTCGGCCGGCGTGCGGAACCGCTCGCCCGACGGCCGGATCGCCTCGTGGGCCTCCTGGGCGTTCTTGACCTTGGAGGCGTAGGTGCGGGGCGCGTCGGGGAGGTACTCCGACCCGTAGAGCTCGCGCACCTGCGACCGGGCCGCGTCGACCGCGGCGCTCGACAGCGTGGTCGAGTCGGTCCGCATGTAGGTGATGAAGCCGTTCTCGTAGAGCCGCTGTGCCACCGACATCGTGGAGCTCGCCGAGAAGCCCAGCTTGCGGCTGGCTTCCTGCTGCAACGTCGTCGTGCGGAACGGCGCGTAGGGCGAGCGGCGGTAGGGCTTGGACTCCACCGACCGCACGTCGTACGACGTGTCGTGCAGGGCCGCGACCAGGCCCTCGGCCGCGTCGCGGTCGAGGTGGAGGCGGTCGTCGGCGCGCTTGCCCTTGAGCTCACCGTCGGTGCCGAAGTCGGAGCCACCGGCGACCCGTAGGTCGTCGACGGAGAAGATCTTCGCCGGAAACATCCGGGGCTCCTTGCCGGAGCCGGCGTCGAAGGTGCCCTCGAGGTCCCAGTAGGACGCGACGCGGAAGGCGATCCGCTCCCGCTCGCGGTCGACCACCAGCCGGGTCGCCACCGACTGCACGCGGCCCGCCGACAGGCCGGACATGACCTTCTTCCAGAGGACCGGGCTGACCTCGTAGCCGTAGAGGCGGTCGAGGATCCGCCTGGCCTCCTGGGCCTCCACGAGGTCGTCGTTGATCTCACGCGGGTTGGCGACCGCCTCGAGGATCGCCCCCCGGGTGATCTCGTGGAAGACCATCCGGTGCACCGGGACCTTCGGCTTCAGCTCGTCGAGGAGGTGCCAGGCGATCGCCTCGCCCTCGCGGTCCTCGTCGGTGGCGAGGTAGAGCTCGTCGGCGTCCTTGAGCAGGCTCTTGAGCTTGGCGATGTGGCTCTTCTTGTCGCGCGGCACGACGTAGTAAGGAGTGAAGCCGTGGTCGACGTCGACGGCGAGCCGACCCCAGGGCTTGTCCTTGATGGAGGCCGGGGTGTCGGCGGCGGAGTTGGGCAGGTCGCGGATGTGGCCGATCGACGACTCGACCACGTAGTCACTGCCGAGGTAGCCACCGATCGTCCGCGCTTTGGCGGGCGACTCGACGATCACCAGCTTGTGTGCCACTGCTTCTCCCTACCTCCGTCAATGGTCGCCACGGGGTCGTCCGGGGGGCCACGGCCGCTCACGGTAGCGCGTCCGGCCCAGCGCCTTGTTCCCGAGCCGTGTCCCAGTCGGTCTCGGGTGCCGCCCGGACACTCCTCCAGCGGTGCCTCCCGGGGCTCTGTGGAGAACGGCGGTGCCGGTCGCGGATCTGTGCCAGCGTCCACCCACACACCCGCTCGGGAGGATCGAGATGTACGCCACCCGCCCGATCCCGATGCCCGACCTGCTCCTGGTCGGTCGCACCGAGCTGCTCATCTCCTCGACCAGACGGCACCTCGTGCGGGCGCGCGAGCGGGCCCTCCGGGCGCAGGCGGTCGCCGGGCGCACCGGCCAGGAGGCGACGATCACGCAGAGGTGAGGAACCCCTCGTCCACCAGGCTGCGCACCGCGGGGAGGTACGCACTCGCGAGCTCGTCCGGGTCGCGCCCGAGCAGGCTCGCCAGTGCGTCGAGGAGCTGACCGACGGTCAGGTCGCCGTCGCTGGCGCCGACCAGGGCAGCCTCGACCGTGTCCACCTGACGGGCCCGGCACAGTCCGCGACGCTGCCGCAGGACGATCGTCTCGGGGTCCTCGGCGCCCGGCGCGCCGTGGGTCTCCTGGACGACGTCGACCCGCGCCCGCAGCCGCGCGGTCCGGCCGACCTCCGTCGTCCTGTCCCTCGCCCAGGCCTCGACGGCGGGTGCGACCGGCTGCTCGACGGCGTAGGGGTGGTCGAGCAGCTCGTGGGCGCTGCCGCCGCGGCGCAGGTTGACCCAGCCGAACCCGACCCCCTCGATGCCTTGCCGCTCGAACCACCCGAGCCACGCGTCGTACGCCTGGAGGTAGCCGACGCCGCCGTGGCGGCCGGCGTCCTTGAGCCAGAGCTCGACGTACGCCGCTGGGTCGAGCACCTCACGCTGGACCACGAGCGCGTCGCAGTCGTCCGCGAGCCACTCCTCGAGCCGCTCCTGCCAGGGGCGGTCGCGCACGATCGACCAATTGGCCACGACCTGGCACCAGCCGCCGTCGGTCAGGTGCGGAGGCGCGCCCCGGACGACGGCCTCGACGACCTGGTCACCGGGCAGCCCGGAGTCGCGGTAGACCAGGCGGTGCTCGGTGGCCGGGGAGATCACGAACGGCGGGTTGGTGGTGACGAGGTCGAACCGCTCGCCGGCCACCGGCTCCCAGAGCGAGCCGTCGCGGACGTCGAGGGCGATCCCGTTGAGGGCGGCGTTGAAGCGGGCCATCGCCAGGGCCCGCGGGTTGACGTCGGTGGCGACGACGCGGTCGCTGTGACCGGCCAGGTGGAGCGACTGGACGCCACAGCCGGTTCCGAGGTCGAAGGCGATGCCGACCCGGTCGCGGATCGTCAGCTGGGCCAGGGACGTCGAGGCGGGGCTGACCCCCAGCACGTGGTCGGGCTCGACCCGGATGGGCTCGCCGTCGAGGCCGGGCGTGAGGTCGCTGACGATCCACCACGCGTGGTCGTCGTCGGCGTACGGGCGGACGTCGATGGCCGCCCGGACCTCACCGCCGCCGCCGACGAGCGCGCCGGCCGCGACCAGCGCGTCGTACAGGGGGTGGGCGCCGGCGGAGCCCAGAGCGCGCTCGGCGTCGTACCGCGGGACGGGGGCCTGGAGGAGGAACAGCCTGACCAGGGTCGCCAAGGCAGACCCGTCCGTCGTACGCCGGAGGGCCGGGGTGGTCTCGTTGCGGTGCAGGGCCTGCTGGGCGGTCTCGCCGAGCAGCGCCTCGACGGCTTCGTAGGTGTAGTCGGCCGCTGCCAGCGCGTCGTGCAGCAGGGGTGCGAGCGAAGGGTCGGGGACGGCGCGGGCCACCGCCTCATGGTGGCAGCCGCGCCGGCGGTGTTGGAATCGAGGCACGTCTCGTGTGCTCGGTGTCCTGGTCTCGGCGCTGGCGACATGCGCGCTGGTCGGCGCCGTCCTCGTGGCGCACGACGACTGGCGGGCCGGTTCGGGCCTTCCGGGTCCGTACGCGACGAAGCCCTGCGAGAATGTGCACAGGTGGCTGCCCGACGGCACCTCCTCGCTCCGGCAGTTCGACGACTACGCCGGCACTCTCATCCGCGGCCGCTCGTTCCGGCTCTCCGACAAGCGCTGCGGCGACGGGACCCTCCGCCAGGAGACGTTCAGCCACACCGAGTCAGCGGCCGGCAACCGCCAGTGCCCTGACCGCTCGACCGAGGCCCCGCTGTAACGCTCCGTTATCTGCACGTGGGCGCCCGCACAGGGGCGCCCCAAAGTGGATAACGGAGCGTTACAGCGAGTGGGGCATGACGAAGGCCCGCCCGGAAGGTTCCGGGCGGGCCTGGCGTCGTCGTACGGCGTGGGCCGGGTGGGCCTACGTCCGTGACTCGTACTGCCGGGTGCTCTCGTCGGCCGGCGCGTCGTCCGCGGGAGCAGGCGGTGCGGTGGGCTCGCCCATCGGGGCCGGGGGCGGCGGCGGGGCCGGCGTCCCGGAATCGCCGTCACCGAGCACGACCTCCCGCTGCTTGGAGACGTAGACCGAGCCCACGATGATCAACAGGGCCACGACCGCGATGGTGTAGCGCAGGAAGTCGTTCTGGTCCTTCCCCACGCTCAGCGAGACGACGGCGCTGGCGATCAGCAGCGAGACCAGGTTCATCACCTTGATCAGCGGGTTGATCGCGGGGCCAGCGGTGTCCTTGAACGGGTCGCCGACGGTGTCGCCGATGATGGTGGCGTCGTGGGCATCCGAGCCCTTGCCGCCGTGGTTGCCGTCCTCGACCAGCTTCTTGGCGTTGTCCCAGGCGCCACCGGAGTTGGCGAGGAACACCGCCATCAGGGTGCCGGTGCCGATGGCCCCGGCCAGGAACCCGGCCAAGGACGCCACGCCGAGGCCGAAGCCGACAGCGATCGGTGCGAGCACCGCCAGGACACCCGGGGTGATCAGCTCACGCAGGGAGTCCTTGGTGACGATGTCGACGACCTTGCCGTACTCCGGTCGACCGGTGCCCTCCATGATCCCGGGGATCTCCCGGAACTGACGGCGCACCTCGTAGACGACGGCACCCGCGGCGCGAGCCACGGCGTTGATGGCCAGCCCGGAGAAGAGGAAGACCACCGCCGATCCCAGCAGGACGCCGACCAGCACCCTGGGATTGAACACGAAGAAGTTGAGCAGCTGCTTGCCCGCGTCGGCGCCCCCGCCGGACTCGGCGAGCTTGTCGATGACCGAGGTGGCGTAGGACCCGAAGAGCGCCGTGGCGGCCAGGACGGCGGTAGCGATCGCGATGCCCTTGGTGATGGCCTTGGTGGTGTTGCCGACGGCGTCGAGTTCGGTGAGGATCTGAGCGCCTTCAGGACTCACGTCGCCCGACATCTCGGCGATGCCCTGGGCGTTGTCGGAGACCGGACCGAAGGTGTCCATCGCGACGATCACGCCGACGGTGGTGAGCAGGCCGGCACCGGCCAACGCCACACAGAACAGCGAGACGGTCAGCGAGGCACCACCGAGGAGGGCGGCACCGAAGACGGCAGCGGCGATCACACCAGCGGTGTAGACGGCCGACTCGAAGCCGACCGCGAGGCCGGACAGGATGACCGTGGCAGCACCGGTGAGCGACGTGCGGCCGACGTCCCGCACCGGCTTGTACTCGGTGCCGGTGAAGTAACCGGTCAGGGCCAGGATCGCTGCGGCCAGCACGATGCCGATCACCACGGCGGCTGACGCGATCAGCGCCGGGTTGCCCGACGTATGGGTCACCCCGACCACCTGGTCGAGCGTGGTGAGCCGGACGGCCGTGAACTTGTGGAAGCTGGTCGGCAGGTAGACGAACGAGAGGACGACGCAGGCGACCGCGGACACTGCCGCGGAGATGTAGAAGGCGCGGTTGATCGTGGTCAGACCGTTCTCACCCGCCCGCGGCCTGCACAGGTAGATGCCGAGCACGGCGGTCAGCGCACCGATCGCGGGGATCAGGAGCGGGAACACCAGCCCCTTGGCGCCGAAGGCCTGCGAGCCGAGGATCAGCGCGGCGACCAGCACCACGGCGTACGACTCGAACAGGTCGGCGGCCATGCCCGCGCAGTCGCCGACGTTGTCGCCGACGTTGTCCGCGATCGTGGCGGCGTTGCGCGGGTCGTCCTCGGGGATGTGCTGCTCGACCTTGCCCACCAGGTCGGCGCCCACGTCGGCGGCCTTGGTGAAGATGCCGCCGCCGACCCGCATGAACATCGCGAGGAGCGCGGCACCGAAGCCGAAGCCCTCGAGGACGGCGGGAGCCTCGTTGCCGAAGGCGATGACGACGATGGAGGCGCCGAGCAGGCCGAGGCCCACCGTCAGCATGCCGACCGTGGCGCCGGTGCGGAAGCCGATCCGCATCGCGGGATCGCGGCCCTCCTCGTTGGCCGCGGCGGCGACGCGGAGGTTGGCGCGCACGGCGAGATTCATGCCGAAGTAGCCGACCGCCGCGGAGAAGCCGGCACCGACGAGGAAGAACACGGAGCGGAAGGCCCGGACCGTGAGATCGTCGGCCGGCAGGGCCAGCAGGAGCAGGAATGCCACCACTGCGAACACCGCGAGGGTGCGGAACTGCCTGGTCAGGTAGGCGTTGGCGCCTTCCTGCACCGCATGGGCGATGTTCTTCATGTTGTCGGTGCCTTCGCCGGCGGCAAGGACCTCTTGGCGGAACATGAACGCCATCCCGAGCGCGCCGAGCGCGATCAGGAGGACGATGATGGCCAGCACGAGGTTGCCACCGGAGAGATGCACGACGGCGGGACTGATCCCGGTCATGGGTCTCCTCCTGGGAATGCTTTCATCGCATAGGACGGCGCGGATTGTGCCATGCGCCCCGGGGATCATGTCAGACCGCGGCGGCGTGACCCACAGGGGGTGCGAGGCCTCCGGCCGTCACGAGCGCGACGTACGGCGTGGTCCGCGGGCGACGGAAAGCGACCCGGCGGCCCTCAGCTGGCGGCGAGCGCGCCCTTCGGCGGTGTCGTGGATGACGAACACCTTGGCCAGCCCGGTGATCCGGAAGATCTTCAGCAGCCGGTCCTGGTTGCACACGAGCTGGAGGGACCCGTCATGGGCGCGCACCTTCTTCAGGCCGCCGACCAGGACACCCAACCCGGTGGAGTCGAGGAACTCGACCTCCGACATGTCGATCACGAGGTGGTAGGTGCCTGCCGCCACCAGCTCGGTGATCTCTTCGCGCAGCCGCGGTGCGGTGTAGACATCGATCTCGCCCGCGACCGCGACGACGGTGCGGCCCTCGGCCTCACGCGTCGTAATCGTCAGATCCACGTGTCTATCTCCTGAGCTCGATTCCGGTGCCGCCCCACCGGGCCCGGAACAGTCGGACCTATCAAACCACGGCCTGGCGAATCCTGGACATGGGTCGCCCCCGGCGGGCTCATCTGCGCGTGGTCGGCGGCCTTTGCGAGACTGAAGCCGTGGCCGGAGTCGCGGACGGTGCGGGGGGCCTCACGCGTGCGACGGCCACCCCGACGAGTCGCCCCCTGGGGGGTGGTCGAGCTCGGCCGACGCCTCGCCAGCGGGCCCGGGCGCGACGACTGCCTGCGCCACCTCCGCGTCCTCCCCCCACGTCCGGCGACCACGGCCGACTGGCCCGACTGGGCCCGGCCCGACCTCGTACGCGCCTTCCGGGGACGCGGGATCGACCTGCCCTGGCGCCACCAGGTCGTGGCCGCCGAGGCGGCGCGACATGGTCAGCACGTGGTGGTGTCGACGGGCACAGCATCGGGCAAGTCCCTTGCCTACCAGCTGCCGGCGCTCACGGCCGTCCTCGAGCGAAGGGGCGTGCGCGGTGAACGCGGGTCGACCACTCTCTACGTCAGCCCCACCAAGGCCCTGGCCCAGGACCAGCTCGCCGCGGTCGCCGGCCTCGGTCTCGGAGTGCGGGTCGCCACCCACGACGGCGACTCGTCGCACGACGAGCGTGACTGGACCCGGGAGCACGGCGAGTACGTCCTGACCAACCCCGACATGCTCCACCGCTCACTCCTGCCACGTCATGACCGCTGGGCCGGGCTGTTCCGCTCGCTCGACTTCGTCGTGGTCGACGAGTGCCACCACTACCGCGGGGTGTTCGGAGCCCATGTCGCCCAGGTGCTGCGCCGCCTTCGCCGCGTGTGCGCGGCCCATGGCTCGGAACCCACCTTCGTGCTGGCGTCGGCCACCGTGGGCAACCCGGCCGAGCACGCGTCGCGGCTCACCGGACTCGACGTGAAGGCGATCAGCCACGACGACTCGCCCCGCGGCGAGACCGCGCTCGCCCTGTGGGAGCCACGGTTCACCGCCTACATCGGCGAGAACGGCGCACCGGTGCGCCGTGCGGCGTCGTCCGAGGCGGCAGACCTGCTCACCGACCTGGTCAGTGAAGGCGTGCGGACCCTCGCCTTCGTCCGCTCACGGCGGGCGGCCGAGCAGGTGGCGGCGACCACCGCCCGCCTGCTCGCCGAGGTGGACCCGTCGCTCCCCTCGCGCGTCGCCGGGTATCGCGGTGGCTACCTGCCCGAGGAACGGCGCGAGATCGAGCAGGCGCTCCGTGACGGCCGGCTGCTCGGGCTGGCGGCGACCAACGCCCTCGAGCTGGGGATCGACGTGTCGGGCCTCGACGCCGTGCTGGTCGCAGGCTTCCCCGGCACGCGAGCGGCCTGGTGGCAGCAAGTCGGCCGCGCCGGCCGCAACGCCGGTGACGCCCTCGCCGTGCTGGTGGCCCGAGACGACCCGCTCGACACCTACCTGGTCGCGCACCCGGAGGCGCTGCTCGACCAGGCGGTGGAGCAGACCGTCTTCGACCCGACCAACCCCTACGTGCTCGGGCCGCACCTGTGCGCGGCCGCCCAGGAGGTGCCCCTGCGTGAGCCCGACCTCGCGCTGTTCGGGCCCACCGCCCTCGAGGTCGTCGAGGAGCTCACCGCCGCCGGGCGCCTCCGACGCCGGCCGCACGGGTGGTACTGGACGCATGCCGAGCCCGCCCACGCGCTCACCGACATCCGCTCCGGGGGTGGTCGGCCGTTCTCGCTGGTCGAGGGGTCCACCGGGCGCGTGGTCGGCACCGTCGACGCGTCGTCGGCCCACGCCACCGCCCACGCCGGAGCGGTGTACGTGCACCGCGGTGAGACCTGGCTGGTCGACTCGCTCGACCTCGACGACCACGTGGCCACGATCGAGCGGGCCGAGGTCGACTACTCCACGACAGCACGCGAGGTCACCGCGATCACCCTCGTCGAGGAGCTAGACCACTGCCGCTGGGGTGAGGCGCGCATCTCGTTCGGCACCGTGGAGGTGTCCCATCGGGTCGTGGCCTACCTCCGTCGTCGGCAGCCCTCCGGGCAGGTGCTCGAGGAGGTGAGGCTCGACCTTCCCGAGCAGACCCTGATCACCCAGGCCGTCTGGTGGACGCTGCCCGACGACCTGCTGGCCGAGCACGGTTTCGCCGCGCCCGACCTGCCCGGCGCCGCCCACGCCGCCGAGCACTGCTCGATCGGGCTGCTCCCTCTCTTCGCGACCTGCGACCGCTGGGACATCGGCGGCGTGTCGACCGCCCACCACCTCGACACCGGCCGGCTCACCGTCTTCGTGTACGACGGTCACGCCGGCGGCGCGGGGATCAGTGCCCGTGGCTTCGCGGCCGCCGCGGCCTGGCTCACCGCCACCCGCGAGACCATCGCGTCGTGCGAGTGTCCCGACGGTTGTCCGTCATGTGTGCAGTCGCCCAAGTGTGGCAACCAGAACCACCCCCTCGACAAGCAGGGGGCGATCGCCCTGCTCGACGTGCTCCTCGCCGACGCCCCGCAAGATAGCCTTCCCGCATGATGCTGCTCGGGCTCCTGCTGATGGCAGTGGCCGTGATCGGCGTGCTGGCCGCCTTGCTGAGCACCAGTGGTACCGCCTCCTTCCTCGGCGCCGACCTCGGCGCCCGCACGATCTTCTTGCTGGGCCTGGCCTCGGGGCTGGCCCTTCTCTGGGGCTGGTCGCTCACCCGGGTGGGCGCGAAACGGGAGCTCCGACACCGTCGCGAGAGCCGCCGGCTGCGCGAGCTCCAGGCGCGCGAGGCCGCGCAGTCAGGCGGAGCGACCCCGACGGCGGACCCGCCCCCTCAGGGCTGACCGCCAGGGCCGGGCCCGCGCGGGCCTCGGCCGACAGGTCTGCCGTCTGCCCGAGCCAGTGGGGACCGGCCACCGTGACCTGCACCGTCACCACCGATCCTCGACAGGAACATGCCGACATGCGGGCGTCGTTGGCTCGAGCGATCTCCGTGGCGCGCCCGCACGCGTCACTCCCCCGCTGGACGGCCTGGGCCCCTGCCAGCGCAGCCAGGTCGGCCGCGGACTGAGCGGTGCGATGAGCACGGACCATCGCCACCACGACCCCCAGGGCAGCGCCGATCAGGAGCAGCACTCCGGCCATCGCGAGCACCAGCAGGGTGGCCGACCCGCGCTCGTCGCGGCCCCTCACGGCTGCTCCACGGCCGCCACCGCCTCGGCGTGCAGAGGGACAGGCGGCAGGAAGCCCCACCACCCGCCGGGCGCGGCGACCGACGCGGTAGCGCTCGACACGGCCTCCCCGTCGCGCTGGGTGACCACGACCGTGGACCCGGGTGCGACCTGCTGACCTCGCGCCGCGCAGGCTGCGGGCGCCTCGCCTCGGGCCGCAGCGCGAGCCGCCTCGCGGGCGGCGTCGACGATCCGCACCTGCGCCTCGCCTACGGAGAGCAGCCACACCAACCCCCAGGTCAGCGAGAGGAGGAGCGGGATCCCGAGCGCGAGCTCGGCGGTGACCGCTCCGCGCTGGTCACGCCTCACCCGATGCCCAGCAAGGAAAGGACATGGGCGAACAGGGTGCGGAGGAGCTGCTCGCCGAAACCGCCGGTCAGGAGCTTGAACAGCAGGCCGGCGAGCCCGGCTCCGGCGGCGGTGCCGACGGCGTACTCGGCGGTGGTGATCCCGCGCTGGTCGCCACGGCCGGCGGTCGTCGTGGCGGGGGCGGGAAAGGGGAGGTGCATCGGTGCTCCTTCGGGATCGGATCGAGCCGCGCGGTGCGGCCTGACCTGACTGTCGTACGCGGCACCACCGCAAGGGGGCGCAGCTACATCGAGGTGTGGAGGAGGGTCGCGCCAAGGTCGCCTGTGGAGGGTCAGCGGGCCGGTGCCGGGTCACAGAGCGAGTGACCGGAGGAGGGCTGCGGCGACGGGGACGACCCCGAGCAGGACGAAGGAAGGGAGCAGGCACAGACCGAGCGGTACGGCGGCCCGCACCCCGACGGTGCGAGCGCGCTGCTCGACCTCTCCCCGTGACCGCTCGTGCAGGTCACGGGCGAGGCGGTCGACCTCGGGGGCCACGACCGAGCCCGAGCGCGAGGCACGGACCACGGCGCGCGCCAGGGGCGCCAACCCGGGCCGGTCGAGCACCGGCCGCCAGGCGGCGGCCGGGTCGAGCCCCAGCTCGAGCCGGGGAGGCACCCGGCCCAGAGCCTCGGCGGCAGGCCCGGGCAGGGCACCGCACACGAGTCGCAGCGCACCCGGAACGTCGGCGCCGGTCTCCAGAGCCGCGGCCAGGAGGTGCACCAGCCCCGGGAGATCACGCGCCTCCGCCTCGCGGCGACGACGCAGCCCCCTGGGTTCGGTGCGGCCGATCGCCCACCAGGCGACCCCCGCCACGAGAAGCGCTGCCAGGACTCCCCAACGCCCCGAGACGAAGCAGCCGGCGCCGGCCGCGGCGCTCGCAGCCCACCCGGCTCGCCACCGCAGCAACCAGCCGGGCTCGTCGATCGGCACCTCGTTCTGAGGTCGCAGACCCTCCGGCGGCGGAACGTCGACGCACCTCGCGGGGAGGGCGAGCAGGAAGGCGATCGTCACTGACAGCCCGGTGAGCCAGGCCATCAGCGGTCGACCTCGCGCGCCAGTGCCTCGATCCACCAGAGCCCGGCGAAGCCGAGTGCCAGACCTCCCGCGAGGCACACCCACCCGGCCGGTGTCCGAAGCAGGAAGGACCACGGGTCGCCGCCCGCACCGCTGCCCATGAGCAGGGCCACCACGGGGAGGACGGCCATGAGCCGCGCCGTCGCGCGGGCGGATGCGAGCTCGCCGGCCACCACCCGCCGGGTGGCCTGGTCGCGGCGTACGGCCTCGGCCACCCGCTGGGTGCTGCCGGCCAGGCCGGCCCCGAGGCGTTGTGACACCTGCCAGGCAGCGGCCAGCAGTCGCAGGCCGTCCGCGCCCGGCTGCTGCGCCAGGTCGCGCAGGGCCGAGGGGACGTCGCCCCCGAGCCGACAGGTGTCGGCCACGCCTCTCAGCTCGGGCCACGCCGTCGCGGCCTCGGTCAGGGCGACGTCGGGAGTGCGGCCTGCCGCGAGCTCGGCGGCGAGGAGGTCGCACACCTCCGCGAGCCGCTCGGACCGCTGCTCCGCGCGGCGTGCGGCGCTGCGGCCGGACCACAGGGCACGGCCGGCGAGACTGGCGCACCCGAGCAGGCCGCCGGGGACCAGCCAGTCGGTCGGCACCACCAGCAGGACCGCGGCGGCCACCACAGCCAGGCCGAGCCAGCGGTCGGACGGAGACGTGGCGGACGGCAGGCGCGCTCGGGCCGGCACCAGGAGCCATCCCCCCAGGCCCGCCGAGAGGGTGGCGAGGGTGAGCGCGCTCACCGGCACAACCGCTCCACCAGGTCGCCCTCCCCGGGCCCGGTGGTGGCAGCTCCGGTGAGACCGAACGACAGGGCGGTGCGTACGTCGGACAGCCCGTCGGGGCGGCGTACGGGGACGGCGACCTCGCGGAGGACCCGCCGCCCGTCGGCGTCGCGTCCGAGATGGAGCAGCGCGTCGACACCGGCGAGGAACTGGCTGTGGGCGGCCTCGCGGCCCAACCCGGCTGCCAACGCGAGGGCCTCGACCCGGGCCGGTACGTCGCGGGCGGAGTTGGCGTGGATCGTGCCGCACCCTCCTTCGTGGCCGGTGTTCATCGCGGCGAGCATCTCGACGACCTCCGCCCCTCTGACCTCACCGACCACGAGCCGGTCGGGACGCATCCGGAGGGCCTGGCGCACCAGGGCCCGGAGGGTCACCTCGCCCGCACCCTCGACGTTGGGCGGCCGCGACTCGAGGGCAACGACATGGGGGTGCTCGGGCCGGAGCTCGGAGGCGTCTTCGACGATCACCAACCGCTCGACGGGCGGCACGAGTGACAGCAGTGACCCGAGCAGGGTCGTCTTCCCCGATCCGGTCCCGCCGCTGACCAGGAAGGCCAGGCGCCGTCCGACGATCTCGCGGAGCAGCCGCGAGCCCTGCTCGGTGACGGTGCCGGAAGCCACCAGCTCGTCGAGGGTCAGCGCCCGCTGCTGGGGCACCCGCAGGGAAAGCAGCGTGCCCGGCCGCGCGAGCGGCGCGAGGACGGCGTGGAAGCGGGTGCCGTCACGGAGCCGGACGTCGACGTGGGGGGTCGCATCATCGAGCCGTCGCCCGCCCGATGCAGCCAGCCGCTGGGCCAGGCGGCGTACGGCGTCGTCTCCCACGAACCTGACATCCGTGAGCTCGAGGCCGTGACCGCGGTCGACGAAGACCTGGTCGGGCCCGTTGACGAGCACGTCGGTGACCCCGGGGAGCCGCAGCAAGGGCTCGAGCGGGCCCGCACCGAGCACGTCTCGGCGCAAGAGGTCGTGGACCTCGAGGACCGTCGCATCGCCCACCGGCCGGCCCGAAGCCCGCAACGCCTCGGCCACCCGGTGCGGGGTCAGCGGCCCGGGATCGCGGGCGAGGTGCTCGCGCACCTGCTCGACCAGGTCAGCGGTCATCAGGCAGCCCGGTCGGTGACGCCGGGCGCGGTGAGCACCTCTCTGGCGGCCCGACCCAGAGGACCGCGCCGGGTGCGCACCGGACCGAGACCGAGGTCGATCGACTCGGCCAGCCCTCGCTGGTCAGGCATCCGGGCTGCGACCGGGACGCCCGTCAGCCGGCGGAGCGCATCGTCGTCGATCGAGCCTCCGCGGACGACGGTGGCGACGGTACCGTGATCGCTGAACCTCCGACACATGCGCACTGCCCCGGCCAGCCCCGGAACGGTCGGCACCACCATCACCAGCAACCGGTCGCAGCGCGACACGACCTCGTCGACCAGGGGATCGGGGCCGCGAGGCAGGTCGATGACGACCGTGTCGTGTCCCCGCCGGGCAGCCGACAGCACCTCACGCACGGCGAAAGCCTGGAGGGTGGGCGGCGCCGGTCCGGCGTACCAGGTGAGGGCGGCCACGCCCGCGCGGCGTGGCAGGGAGTCACGGAGCGCTCGAGCACTGAGCCGCCCGGTCGTGTGGCCGACGCCGTCCCAACGGACGCCCTCGACCAGGTCGAGCCCGAGCACCCGGTCGGCGCCCGGACCGAGCGGGTCGGCGTCGAGGACCACGGACGGACCCGTGCGCCCGGCCACCTGCGCGAGCGCACAGGCGAACGTCGTCGCTCCGGAGCCGCCTGACCCTCCGATGACTCCCAAGGTCAGGCCACGCGCCGGGCCGGTGTCGACCACGTCGGTGAGGCGCTCGACCAACCAGCCCTCGGACCGCGGCAGCTCGGCCACGCTCTCGGCCCCGACGGCGAGCGCGCAGCGGAACACCGCATCCGGCGTGGGCGCGAGCAGGACCACGAACACCCCCTCGCGCCGGCTGGGCGAGGCGCGCGCCAAGGTGTCGGCGAGGTCGTGGCCGACGAGCACCAGCGGCGCCCGAGGCCACGCCCGCAGCGCGGCCGGGACGTCGCGGGCCACCTCGGGGGTGGAGCCGGCTGCGGCCGCGAGCCGCAGCAGCTCGTCGAGAAGCCGCTCGTCGGCGGTGACCAGCAGCGGAGGGGGTGACGTGCTCATGCCGCCACCCTCCGTCGTACGACGGATGGCCGGGCGGCCGAGGGCCGGGACCTGTGGACGAGGGGTGCGCGAAACGCACCTGTGCACGAACGCCGGGCCGGAGGCGGCGGGGCGACCTACCATGAGGACCATGCCAGAGCGCCGCGGATCCGCACGCCCGCTGCGTGTGCAGCACCGGTCGGCGGCGTTCTTCGACCTCGACAAGACGATCATCGCCAAGTCGAGCAGCCTGGCCTTCTCCAAGCCCTTCCAGGCCGGCGGCCTGATCACCCGCCGCGCGATGCTGCGCTCGGCGTACGCGCAGTTCGTCTATCTGGTCGGTGGTGCCGACCACGACCAGATGGAGAAGATCCGGGCGTTCATGTCGCAGCTCGTCGAGGGTTGGGACGTCGAGACGGTCAAGGAGATCGTCGCCGACACCCTCCACCACGTCGTCGACCCGATCGTCTACGACGAGGCTGTCTCCCTCATGGACGAGCACCACGCGCTCGGCCGCGACGTCGTGGTGGTCTCGGCCAGCGGGGCGGAGGTGGTCGAGCCGATCGGCGAGATGCTCGGGGCCGACCACGTGATCGCGAGCCGACTCGAGATCGCCGACGGCAAGTACACCGGCGACATCGACTACTACGCCTATGCCGAGGAGAAGGCCCACGCCATCGAGGCGATGGCGGCCGAGCGGGGCTACGACCTCGAGCAGTGCTTCGCCTACAGCGACTCCATCACCGACGCCCCCATGCTCGAGGTGGTCGGCCACCCGCACGCGGTCAACCCCGACAAGGAGCTGCGCAAGCTGGCGGCGAGCAAGGGCTGGCCGGTGTTGCAGTTCACGCGGCCGGTCACGTTGCGCAGCCGGATCCCGGTGAAGCCGACCCTCGCCGCCCTCACCGTCGGTACGGCGCTCACGCTGGGCGGGGCGATCTGGCTCAACCGCCGTCGTCGGCTGGGTGCTTGACGCGGCCTGCTGCACTGCGGATCCCGGTCAACGCGGGCGCGACACGCGCGACCACCAGCATGGGTGAAAGTCAAGTCTCACCTGCCCTTGTGAGGCTCTGCCCGGAGGCGTAGACAGGACATCAGAACTGAAGAACCAGCACACGGACCGGGTACCCACGCGGCGATCCACCCTTCCTACAGGGCGCCCGTCATCGGAAGACTTCCGGGGCGGCTATCCAGAGTAGATGCACGCTTGGTAGCC
Source organism: uncultured Actinomycetota bacterium (assembly GCA_963820015.1). Classification (GTDB taxonomy): domain Bacteria; phylum Actinomycetota; class Actinomycetes; order Propionibacteriales; family Nocardioidaceae; genus Nocardioides. Next base: position 225,740 of record CAWFYO010000016.1, read on the forward strand.
GGGTCCGTGTGTGAGGGGCGGCACCCGACTCGTCGGGTGCCGCTCGCATGCTCGGGGCTGAAGCCCCTTCGCCGATGCCTCCGCGCCGACGCTCGCGCCCCAGGCGCATCAACGGCATCACGACGTGGTTACTCCTGTCACTTGTCAGGCGTTGCAACCGCCGACAAGTGACAGGATCCCCGGTCAGCCGGGGATCCCGACCGCCGGCACCCTCACCCGCCGCGGAGGGGGGAGGCCTCCGCGCCGGCGGCGTAGGCCTCGGCGCAGTAGAGCAGCCAGGCCTGGACGCCGGGGCGGCCGCCGGTGGCGTAGGCCCGCAGGTTGGACTCGTACGCCGGCCGCAGCGCCAGGTGGCCGGCCTCGGGCACGACCAGCGACTTCGCATCGACGCCGCGCCCGACCAGGACCAGTCGTTCGGCCGCCCGGGCCACGATTCCGTTGGCGGAGGCGAAGGGCTGGGTGGTGAGCAGCTCGGCGTGGACCAGCGCTGCGGTCACCAGGGCCGGGTGGTCGGCCTCGAGGATGCCCAGCGTCTCCGACAGCAGCGCCGCGGCCTCTGCGTCGCGAGGACGTCCACGCTCCTCCTCACCTGACGAGGCCGGAGCCGCCAGGGCGTGCAGCCGCGCCAGCGCTTGCAGCGGCGAGCGCGCGAGCACCGGGACCAGCCCGAGGAGCTCGACCGAGACCCGGAGCGCGGCCTGCGCGACCTCGTCGCCGCCCCCCGCGCGGACCGACTCGAGCGTCGACTCCGACCCGTCGAGCACGGCGCTGGCATGTGCGCCTCGGAGCAACGACTCGATGGTCAGCTCCGGAGAGGTACGGCGGAGGCCCCGGTCGCGCAGCAGCGTGTCGACCCCGTCGCGGGCCGCGGCGTACGCCGAGGCGACGCCCTCCAGGCTCTCGACACCGTCCAGCCGCTCCACGTCGGCCACCGTAACGGCCGCCCGCGCCCCGAGTGGATTCGAGACGGGCGCCGAAGCGCCCTCCTCAACCACCGGTGGCGCGGTCCGCGACGGGTAGCCTCGGTCCCGATGAGCGACCAGCAGACCTCCGGAGCCGAGCCCGACTGGGCCCACTCGTTCGGCGCCGTGGCGGAGGCCTACGAGCGCGGCCGCCCGACCTACCCCGCCGAGGCGGCTCGCTGGCTGCTCGGTGACCAGCCGCTGACCGTCCTCGAGCTCGGCGCCGGCACGGGCAAGCTGACCCGGGTGCTGGTCGGGCTCGGCCACGACGTCCACGCCACCGACCCCGACGCCGAGATGCTCGCCGTCCTGGAGGCTCGGCTCCCCGGAGTCCGGACGGCGGTCGCGTCGGCCGAGGAGATCCCGCTCCCTGACTGGTCGGTCGACGCCGTGGTCGCGGCGCAGGCCTTCCACTGGTTCGACCTCGACCGCGCCCTGCCCGAGATCGCCCGCGTCCTGCGCCCCGAGGGCATGCTCTGTCTCCTGTGGAACCAGCGCAACGAGAAGATCCCGTGGGTACGCCGGCTCGGCGCGCTGATCGGCACCCAGGAGCAGCTGCGCGACCCGGCGGAGGCGTTGATCTTCAGTGAGCTGTTCGGCTTCGTCGAGGACCACGAGTTCAGCCACTGGCAGACCATCGACCGTAAGACGATCCAGGACCTCGTGCTCTCGCGGTCCAACGTCGCCGTCCTCGACGAGGAGGCCCGCCGGGCCAAGCTCGCGGCGGTCGTCGCCTTCTACGACGAGTACGGCCGCGGTATGGACGGCATGCAGCTGCCCTACGTGACGCGATGCTTCCGGGCGCAGGTGCTCGACCGGCCGGCGTACGACGAGCCGAAGAGCAGCGCCGGCGAGGACGACGCCGAGGGCGCGTCCGACGACGGGCCCGACGGCACGCTCCTCATCGACTTCCGCTGACCGCCACCTCGTTGCGCGCGGCCACGTCGGCGTACCAGCGCGCGGAGTCCTTCAGCGTGCGCTGCTGGGTCTCGAAGTCGACGTGCACGATCCCGAAGCGCTTGTCGTAGCCCCACGCCCACTCGAAGTTGTCCAGCAGCGTCCACACGTAGTAGCCCCGCACGTCGGCACCCCGCTCGATCGCGTCGTGCAGGGCGGCCAGGTGGTCGCGCAGGTAGGCGATCCGCGCGTCGTCATGCACCCGCCCGTCGACGACCACGTCGCGGTCGGCCATGCCGTTCTCGGTGACCCGCATCGGCAGACCGACGTCGCGCTGGACGCGCAGCAGCAGGTCGGTCAGGCCCGACGGCACGATCGGCCAGTCCATCACGGTCGTCGGCGCGTCGATCTCGGCGTACGACGCGTGGTCGGTGCCCGGGAACAGCCGGCTGCGGTCCACCTCGGCGGTGACGCGCGACGGGTTGTAGTAGTTGATCCCGACCGAGTCGATCGGGGCGCCGATCTCGGCCTCGTCGCCGGGATGCACGAACGCCCAGTCGGTCAGTCCCTCGGTCGTGGAGATGAGCGCCTCGGGATACCCGCCCCCGAACATCGGGCCCAGGAAGATCTGGTTGGCCAGCAGGTCACAGTGCTCGGCCGCCGCGCGGTCCTCCGGCCGGTCGGAGGCCGGCTCGACCTGCAGCAGGTTCAGCGCCACCGAGATGTCCGCGGTGTGCGGGAGCACGTCTCGCAGGGCGCGGACGGCGCGACCGTGGGCGAGGTTGAGGTGATGGGCGGCCCGGTAGGCCAGCGGCACGCTCCGCAGGCCCGGGGCGTGCTCACCGGTGGCGTAGCCGAGGTAGGCCGAGCACCACGGTTCGTTGAGCGTCGTCACCTCGAGCACCCGGTCGCCCAGCTCCTTGCCGAGGACCAGCGCGTAGTCCACGAAGCGGTCGGGCAGGTCGCGTGAGAGCCAGCCGGCGTCGTCGCCCTCGTCGAGCGCCTGCGGCAGGTCCCAGTGGTAGAGCGTCATCAGCGGCCGGATCCCGCGCACGAGCAGGCCGTCGACCAGCCGCCGGTAGAAGTCGAGCCCCTCCTGGTTGACCGTGCGCCCGTCGGGCATCACGCGCGACCACGACACCGAGAAGCGGTAGGACGCCAGGCCCAGCTCCGCCATCAGGTCGAGGTCCTCTCGCCAGCGGTGGTAGTGGTCGGAGGCGATGTCACCGTTGTCGCCGTGGTCGATGGTGCCCAGGCGGTGCGAGAACGTGTCCCAGATGCTGGGGGCCCGGCCGTCCTCGGCCACCGCGCCCTCGATCTGGTACGACGCGGCCGCCGCGCCCCAGACGAAACCGTCGGGGAACCGGAGACTGGTGTGCGTGGTCATCCCTTGACTGCTCCTTGCATGATTCCGCCGACGATCTGGCGCCCGAGGAGGACGAAGACGATGAGCACCGGGATGGTGCCGTAGAGCGTGCCCGCCATCACGATCGACTGCTGCGGCGCATACCCGGTGGCCAGGCTCTGGAACGAGACCTGCACGGTCGGGTTCTGCGAGCTCAGCGTGATGATCGGCCAGAAGAAGTCGTTCCACGACATCAGGAACGTCAGCATCCCGAGCACCGCCATGGCCGGCCGCACCGCCGGCACGACAACGGCCCAGAACACGCGCAACGGGGTGGCGCCGTCGATCCAGGCGGCCTCGATCAGCTCATCCGGCACCGCGCTCGCGACGTACTGCCGCATGAAGAAGACCCCGAACGCCGTGCACAGCGTCGGCAGGATCACCGACGAGAGGTGTCCGGCCATCCCGAGGCGCGCCATCAGCATGTAGAGCGGGATGACCCCCATCTGCAGCGGCACCATCATCGTGGCGATGCAGATGCCCAGCAGGAGGGTCGCCCCGCGGAAGCGGAGCTTGGCGAAGGCGAAGCCGGCCAGCGTGCAGAAGGCGACGGTGCCGAGGGTGACCAGCCCGGAGACGATCACGGAGTTGACCAGCCCGTGGTTGAGCGGGGCGAGCTCGAGCGCCTTCTTGGTGTTGTCGAAGATCGAGGAGTTGGGCAGCAACGGCGGGGTCTTGGCCGCCATCTCGGCGTTCGTGTGAGACGCCATCACGATCGTGTAGTAGAGCGGGAAGATCGACACCAAGGTCACCACGCCGACGGCGGCGTAGGTGCCCCAGCCGGCCTTCATCGTCGTCCCGCTCGTGGTCGAGGCGCTCATCGGACCTTCACCTCCGGGGCCGTCGCGGCCAGCACGCCACGGCGGCGTCGGGAGCCACCGAGGCTGCGCTCACGCCGCCGTGCGAGCAGCAGGTTGACGGCCACCGCGGCGACGATGATCAAGAACATGGTCCAGGCAGTGGCCGAGGCCAGGCCGAGCCGGTCGTTGGTCCAGCCCTGCTGGTACATCAGCAGGCCGAGGGTCTGGTACTGCCCTTGGGTGCCGCCGTCGGGCAGGCCGTTGTGGTAGAGCAGCGGCTCACCGAAGAGCTGGGAGGCGCCGATCGTCGAGACCACGATCGTGAACAGGATGACCGGGCGCAGACCCGGGATCGTGACGTGGCGGAACTGCGCCCACCGGCCGGCCCCGTCGATGGCGGCCGCCTCGTAGAGGTCGGTGTTGATCGCCTGCATGCCGGCGAGGTAGATGAGTGCGTTGTAGCCGGTCCAGCGCCAGGTCACGATCGTCGCCACGGCGATCTGCGACGGCCACTTCGAGCCCTGCCAGTCGACCTCCGGCAGGTGCACGGCGTGCAGGCCCCAGTTGATCAGGCCGAGGTGCGGGTCGAAGAGCTCGACGAAGATCACGGTGGCCGCGGCCAGGCTGGTCGCGTAGGGCATCAGGATGGCGACCCGGAAGAAGGTCCGGCCGCGGAGGCTGTAGTTGAGCAGGTGGGCGATGCCCAGGGCCATGCACAGCTGCGGGACCGTCGAGATGATGCCGATCGTGATCGTGTTGCGGAAGGCGTTCCAGAAGAACTGGTTGGTGAACAGGTTGCGGTAGTTCTCCAGCCCGATGAAGCTCGACTGGTCGTAGGTCGAGAGCCGGGTGTCGTGCAGGGACACCCAGGCGGTGTCCAGCCAGGGGTAGACGCTGAACGCCAGGAAGATCACGAAGAACGGCAGCACGTAGACGTAGCCGATGCGGCTGCCCGGGAGACGGTGGCGCCGCGAGCGGCCCTCCGAGCGGGAGGTACGACGTACGGCGTCGGCGGTCGTCTGGGTCACGACGCTCATGCTCACCTTTCGTCCGGCGGCGCGGGAGCAACCCGGCCGACGACGCGGAGGAAGGGGGCGGAAGAACAAGCTGCGACTTGCGGCGTGGCCCGGGCCACCGACGTGCGCAGGAGACGTCGGCGGCCCGGGGGTCGGTCAGCCGGTGATCTGCTTGATCTGGTCGAGCGCGGCCTGGAACGCGTCGTCGGGCGAGGTGCCCTTGGTCTCGACGTTCGTCAGCTGCGTGGTCAGAGCCTGCTGGATCTGGGTGTCGTACAGGCCGATCGGCGGGACCTTCATCTGCGCCGCGATGTTCCCGAAGATCTCACCCACGGGCGCGTTGCTGAAGTACTCGCTCTTGGCGTTCTTCACAGCGGGCTGGGCCGCCGCGTCGGAGTTGGACGGGAAGTGTCCGCCGTCGGTCCACATCGTGACCTGCTGGTCCTTGTTGGAGAGCCACTCGACCAGCGCGATGGCGGCATCCTTGTTGTGCGCCGCGGTCGGGACGCCGAGCCACGAGCCGCCCCAGTTGGTCGCTCCACCCGGGAGCACCGGAGCGATGTCCCACTTGCCGGAGTAGGCGTCACCGGCCTGGCCCTGGATGTAACCCATCATCCAGGTCGGGCAGGCCAGCGCTGCGAACGCGCCGCTGGAGAAGGCCTTGTTCCACGCGGGCGTGAACTGCTGCAGGCCGGCGGTGATGCCGTCCTGGGCGGCCTGGGTCGCGTAGCTCCAGGCGTTCTTCACGCCGTCGCTGTTCTCGACGTCGGTCTCGCCGTTGGCGTTGGCGTAGGCCTCGCCGCCCTGGTAGACCGCGGTGGAGAAGATGCTGGCCGCGCTGTCGACGAAGTGCGAGCCGGAGGGCTTGCTCTTCGAGGCCTCGTACTGCTTGCCGAAGTTGATGAAGTCGTCCCAGGTGGTCCACTTGGTGGCCAGGGTCTTCGGGTCGGAGGGCAGGCCGGCCTCCTTGAGCAGGTCGCGGCGGTAGCAGATCGCCTCGGGGCCGATGTCGGTGCCGAGCCCGACGGTCGTCTTGCCGTCGTTGGTGGAGGCCTGCTCCCACTTCCAGGGGTAGAACTCCGCCTTGTCCGCCGCGGAGTTGGGCACGGTGTTCCAGTTGACGAACTGGTCGGTGTGGTTCTGCACGACGTCGGCCACGAAGCCGATCTCGATGGCCTGGACGTCGTCCAGCCCGCTGCTCGAGGCCAGTCGCGTCTTCAGGCGCGTCCAGTAGTCAGCCGACTGCTCGACGACGTCCTCCTTGATCGTGATGTTGGGGCAGACCTTCTTGTAGGCGTCCCACAGGCCGGCCTCCTTGAACCCGAAGGTCCCGAAGAGCCCGACGGTCAGAGTCGTGTCCGCCGTGGTCCCGCAGGGGCCGCCGCTGGCCGGGCTGCTTCCGGCGCCTGCAGTGTCCGAGGAGCTGCTGCTGCCGCAGCCGGCGAGGGTGAGGGCGCCCGCGGTCGCGAGAGCCAGCAGTGATGCGACCCGGCGACGCGGTGTCGTACTTCGGAGCATGGATCCTCCTGTTGAAGACCCGGGGTCGGGGGGACCCCGGAGTTGTGAGAGCGCTCTCACGAGCGGACGACTTCAGGATGGGGTTCCGCCGTCGCTGTGTCAAGGGTCGACGGCGAGCGAGTTGCCGGGCAGCGCTACGCGGTCTCCCGGAGCACCAGCTCGACGGGCAGGATGGCCGAGCGGGCCTTGGGTTCGTGGCCCGAGATGCGCTCGAGCAACAGCCGGGTCATGGCCGCGCCGAGCTCCGGGATGGGCTGCCGGACCGTCGTCAGGGCCGGTTGCTGCTCGGCCGCGGCGGGGATGTCGTCGAAGCCGATCACGGCCACGTCGTCACCGACCCGGCGCCCGCTCTCGAGCACGGCACGGACCACGCCGAAGGCGGCGAGGTCGGAGGCGGCGAAGATGGCGTCCACGTCGGGGCGCGCGACGAGGAGGCGCTTCGCGGCGTCGTACCCACCCACCGCGGTGAAGTCGCCCACCGAGACCAGGGTGTCGTCGTAGGGCAGGCCCGCGGCCTCGACGGCCCGCCGGTAGCCCGCAAGCCGGTCCTGGCCGGCGCACATGTCGCCCGGCCCGGCGACCGTCGCGACGTGACGCCGGCCGTGCTCGAGGAGGTACGTCGTGGCGAGCGCGCCGCCGCCCACGTTGTCCGCGTCGACGTACCAGAGCATCCGGCGGCGGCTGAGCGGACGGCCGCTCAGGACCGTGGGCACGCCGAGGTCCTCGAGGCGTTGGGGCAGCTTGTCCTTGCCGTGCAGGGAGAGCAGGAGCACGCCGTCGACGTGGCCACCGGCGGCGTAGGCCAGGAAGCGCTCCTGGTCCTCGGGCCGGGTCATCACCGTGAAGACCAGCTGGAGACCGGCGTCGGCGACCGTCTCCTGGGCGCTGCGCAGCATCCCGAGGAAGAACGGGTCGGCGAACATCCGCTCCTCGGTCTCCTCGACCAGAAACGCCACCGAGTCGCTGCGTCCGGTCACCAGCGACCGCGCTGCGAGGTTGGGCACGTAGGAGATCTCCCGGGCAGCCTCGAGCACCACGGTGCGGGCGTGCTCGCTGACCTTCTTGTCTCCGCGCAGGACCCGGCTGGCGGTCGCCCGGGAGACGCCGGCCCGGTCCGCGACCTCCTCCAGCGTGGGCGCCGAGCGAGTGGCCCTGGCCACGCGCGACTGCGTGCTCACGGGCCGCAGTGTGGCACGGGACATACGCTGTGCACATGCCACGGTGGCGGCTGTTCCGTCCGGGTTACCTCGGCACCGAGTCCGATCGAGCCACGTTCCGCACCCTCCACACGGCCTCGCAGATGACCAGCGTGCTGCGGACCGGGCTCACCCAGGGCTCCGCCGAGCAGAGCGTGCGTCACCTGGCGACGTTGCTCGGCTGCCCCGCGGTCGCGGTCACCGACACCGAGGTGACACTGGCCTGGCACGGACGGGGTGCGGCCCACGGCGACTCGGTGCGGGCCCTGGCCGAGCGGTGCGTCACGGACGGAACGACGACGGTGCGGGATCATCGCGATTTCCCCTGCGGCGAGCCGGGATGTCCGCTGCGTCACGCGATCGTGGCGCCGCTGACCGTCGAGGACGCGGTGGTCGGCACCCTGATGGCCTTCACCACCACGGTCTCCGCCGGCCTGGTCCGCGCCACCGTCGAGCTGGCCCAGTGGGTGTCCGGCCAGCTCGAGCTCGCCGAGCTCGACGCCGCACGGACGTCGCGGATGGAGGCGGAGGTCCGCGCCCTGCGCGCACAGATATCACCCCACTTCGTCTACAACGCCCTGAACACGATCGCGTCGTTCGTCCGCACCGATCCCGACCGGGCCCGCGAGCTCATCCTGGAGTTCGCCGACTTCACCCGGCACTCCTTCCAGCGTGCCGGCAGCTACACGACGCTGGAGGACGAGCTCCGCTCGATCGAGCGCTATCTCGTGCTCGAGCAGGCGAGGTTCGGGGAGCGGCTCTCGGTGATGCTGCGGATCGCCCCCGAGGTGCTCGGGGTCAGCATCCCCGTGCTGGCGCTGCAGCCCCTGGTCGAGAACGGGGTCCGGCACGGGTTGGCCGCGAAGGACGGGCCGGGCACGATCACGATCCTGGCCGAGGACAACGACTACGAGGCGGTGATCACCGTCGAGGACGACGGCGTCGGCGAGGATCCCGAGCGCGTCCGCCGCGCGCTGGCCGGCGACGAGTCGATGGACTCCATCGGTCTCGGCAACGTCGACGAGCGGCTCCGTTCGGCGTTCGGGGACGAGTACGGACTGGTGGTCGAGACCGCACCCGGAGCCGGGACCAAGGTCACGGTCCGGGTGCCCAAGTACGCAGCGGGGGTGCGCGGGTGAGCGAGCGCCGAGGGCTGCGGGTGCTCGCCGTCGACGACGAGGCTCCGGCACTCGACGAGCTCGTCTTCCTCCTGGGCCGCGACGAGCGCATCGTCGACGTCCTCACCTCCCGTTCCTCCACCGACGCCCTGCGGATCCTCCGCAGCGAGCACGTCGACCTGGTCCTCCTCGACATCGCGATGCCCGGTCTCAGCGGCCTCGAGCTGGCCTCGGTCCTGCAGCAGTTCCGGTCCTGCCCTGCGGTCGTCTTCGTCACCGCTCACCAGCATCACGCCGTCGACGCCTTCGACCTGCAGGCGGCCGACTATCTCCTCAAGCCGGTCCGGGAGGATCGACTTCGCGAGGCGATCCGTCGCGTCACCGACGAGGCCGGGGCGGCCGAGCGCGACGAACAGCTGCCCGTGGAGCTGGCTGGAGTGACCCGCTTCGTCCGCCGTTCCGAGGTCCGCTACGCCTCGGCGCAGGGCGACTACGTCCGGCTGCACACGGCCTCCGGCGACCCGCTCGTGCGGATGCCGCTGGGCGCCCTCGAGCAGCGCTGGCGCGACGCCGGCTTCGTGCGGATCCACCGAAGCATCCTGATCTCGCTGGCCCATGTCGACGAGGTGCGGCTCGGGTCGGCCAAGCCGTCCGTGGTCGTCCACGGAGTCGAGCTGCCGGTCAGCCGGCGCCACCTGCCCGACGTTCGGATGCTCCTGCGCCGACACCGCGACGGTGCGCCGTGAGCGACGCGCCGGTGCAGCGGGTCCGGATCACCAGCCCCCGCACCACTCACGCACGCCCCGGCCCGCGGCGTTCGAACGCCTCGGAGATCGACGCGTTGACCCGGCTCGGGGAGGTCTACGTCGACAGCCTGATGCGTGCCCAGCTGCGCCTCGCAGGCTACGTCGTGCTCGCCCTGGCGCTCACCCTCGGCGTCCTGCCGGTCGCGCTCCGCGGGCTGCCCCTCGGGCAGGTCCACGTCCTCGGCGCACCGCTGCCCTGGCTCGTGCTCGGGATCGGCGTGTACCCGTGGCTGCTGGCCCTGGCCTGGTGGTACGTCCGTCGCGCCGAGCGCAACGAGGCGGCGTTCGAGGATCTCGTCGAACGGCCGGGCGAACCGTGAGAGAGGCGACCGCCCTGCTCGCGATATCTGTGGTGGTGGTGTCGACCCTCGCGGTCGGCGCCTTCGGACTCCGGATCTCTCGTACGACGAGCGACTTCTTCGTCGCCTCCCGCCGCGTCGGGCCGTTCCTCAACGCCTCGGCGATCGGTGGGGAGTACCTGTCGGCCGCGTCGTTCCTCGGCGTCGCGGGCCTCGTCCTCGCCCGCGGGGTCGACATGCTCTGGTACCCGATCGGCTGGACCGCCGGCTACCTCCTGCTGCTGGTCTTCGTCGCCGCACCGCTGCGCCGGTCGGGTGCCTACACGCTGCCCGACTTCGCCGAGTTCCGGGTCGAGTCCGCGCGCGCCCGCCAGGTCGCGAGCTGGCTGGTGTGCCTGATCTGCGGGCTCTACCTGGTCCCCCAGCTCGAGGGCGCGGGCCTGACCCTCGCCGCCCTGACCGGGGCCCCCACGTGGGTCGGCGCCGTGGTCGTGGCCCTGGTGGTGCTGGTCAACGTCGCCGCCGGGGGCATGCGCAGCATCACGCTCGTGCAGGCGTTCCAGTACTGGCTCAAGCTGTGCGCGCTGCTGGTCCCTCTGCTCCTCCTCTGGCTCGCCTGGCACCACGACGGCTCGCCGGACCACCACCTGCAAACCCGCGACTGGGTGGAGCCGCTGACCGGGCCGCACGCGACGTACCTGACCTACTCGCTGATCCTCGCCACCTTCCTGGGCACGATGGGGCTGCCCCATGTCGTGGTCCGCTTCTACACCAACCACGACGGCCGGGCGGCGCGGCGGACGACCCTGGTGGTGCTGGTCATGCTCAGCGTCTTCTACCTGCTCCCGACGGCGTACGGCGTGCTGGGCCGGGTCTACGCCTCTGACCTGGTCGCCTCGGGACGCACGGACTCGGTCGTGCTGACCCTGCCTGACCGGGTGCTCCCCGGCACTCCCGCGACGCTGCTGACCGCCTTCCTCGGTGCCGGCGCGTTCGCTGCCTTCTTGTCGACGTCGTCGGGCCTGGTGGTCTCGATCAGCGGCGTGCTCTCGCAGGACCTGCTCGGCCGCCGCTTCGGCGGCGTGACCGGCTTCCGGATCGGAAGCGCCGTGGCCGTGGGCGGCACCCTGCTGCTGACCCTGGGCTCGCAGGGGCTTCCGGTCGCGCACGCGGTGGAGCTGGCGTTCGCGGTCGCCGCGTCGACGTTCTGTCCCCTGCTGCTGCTCGGGATCTGGTGGCGCGGCCTGACCGCGCTCGGCGCGATCGCGGGGCTGGTCGGCGGTGGGGTCTCGTCCGGGACCGCCGTGCTGGCCGTGATGCTCGGGGCGAGCCCACCGGGATGGCCGGGCGCGCTGCTCGCGCAGCCGGCCCTGCTGACCGTCCCCTTGGCCTTCACCCTCATGGTCGGCGTCTCGTTGGCCGACCGTGCGCACCGGCCGCTGCACGTGGGCCGGGCGATGGTGCGGCTGCACCTGCCCGAGGCCGTGGAGGTCGATCGGGGCAGCTACCACCCGATGGCAGCCCGGAACGGCAGCTGACCGCTCGTCGTGCCAGCGCTACCGCTCGTCGCGTCACCTGGTCCCGCACGGCGCCGTCGGGCGCCCGTTGGGCGCAACACGGGGCGTGACCCCTGTCACTTCGAAGGCGACCCTCCTACCGTCCGGGCTGTCCAACGACAGAGACAGGAGTCCTCATGTCCGAAACATCGACCACCCCCGCAGCCCGCGTGCCCGGGGCGCACATCGCCGACCCCGCACCCCTGGGCCTGGCCGGGTTCGGGCTCACGACGTTGGTCCTCAGCGCGATCAATGCCCACTGGATCCCGCCGACGCTCCTACCGGTGGTGTTCGGGATGGCGCTGGCCTACGGCGGGATCGCCCAGTTCGCGGCCGGATTGTGGGAGTTCGCCAAGGGCAACACCTTCGGTGCCACCGCCTTCTGCTCCTACGGCGCGTTCTGGGTCTCCTACTGGTGGCTCACGGCCCACAACGTCACCGAGCTGCCCGCTGCCGACGCGCACAAGGCCACCGGCCTGTACCTTCTCGCCTGGGGCATCTTCACCGCGTACATGTCCGTGGCCGCGTTCCGGGTGAACGTCGCCGTCCTGGTCGTGTTCGTGCTTCTGACTATCACGTTCCTGGTGCTCGCCTGGGGCGACTTCGCCACCTCCACGGGCCTGGGGAAGCTGGGCGGGTGGATCGGTGTCGCCACGGCACTAGCCGCGCTCTACGCCTCGTTCGCCGGGGTCGTCGCGTTCACCTGGGGCCGGGCGGTCGTCCCGGTGGGTGCGCGGCAGTAGTCGCGCCCCTGTCTTCTGGCAGTCGGGACCAACACCGATCCAACCCGGCAGACCTAGGCTGGACGGATGGTCCCGTCTGCGAGGGACCCAGCCTGGCATCGAAGAGGAGAACGAGGAGCCGTGAGTAACGAGACGCTGTCCAACCTGATGCACGAGAACCGCCGCTTCGACCCCCCGGAGAAGCTCGCCGCCAGCGCCAACGTCAAGGCCGATGCCTATGTCGAAGGCCGACGCGGACCTGGAGGCGTTCTGGGCCAAGGCGGCCGAGCGCCTGTCGTGGGAGACAACCTGGGACCGCGTCCTCGACTGGGATGACGCGCCGTTCGCGAAGTGGTACGTCGGCGGCAAGCTCAACGCGGCGTACAACTGCGTCGACCGCCACGTCGAGGCCGGCAACGGCGACCGGGTGGCCTACCACTGGGTCGGCGAGCCCGAGAACGACACCCGCGACATCAGCTACGCCGAGCTGAAGGACATGGTCTGCCAGGCGGCGAACGCGTTGGTCGACCTCGGCGTGAGGTCCGGTGACCGGGTCGCGATCTACATGCCGATGATCCCCGAGACCGTGGTCGCGATGCTGGCCTGCGCGCGCCTCGGAGCACCGCACACGGTCGTGTTCGGCGGGTTCTCCTCCACCGCCCTGCGCGACCGGATCCAGGACTGCGACGCCCGCGTCGTGATCACCGCCGACGGCGGCTACCGGCGCGGGGCTCCGGCCGCGTTGAAGCCTGCGGTCGACGAGGCGCTCGAGCAGTGCCCCGACGTCCGCAACGTGCTCGTCGTACGTCGCACCGGGCAGGACCTGGGAGAGGGAGGGTGGACCGAGGGCCGCGACCTCTGGTGGCACGACGCCGTCGACGGCGCCTCGAAGGAGCACACGCCCGAGGCCTTCGACGCCGAGCACCCGCTCTACGTCATGTACACCTCCGGCACGACCGGCAAGCCGAAGGGGATCCTGCACACCACCGCCGGCTACCTGGTCGGGTGTGCGTGGACGCACTGGGCGGTCTTCGACCTCAAGGACGACGACGTCTTCTGGACCGCGGCCGACATCGGCTGGGTCACCGGGCACAGCTACATCGTCTACGGGCCGCTGGCCAACGGCACGACCTCGGTGATGTACGAAGGGACCCCTGACACCCCCCACAAGGGTCGCTGGTGGGAGATCATCCAGGACTACAAGATCACCCTGCTCTACTGCGCGCCGACGGTCATCCGGACCTTCATGAAGTGGGGTGCCGACATCCCGGCGAAGTACGACCTCTCGACGCTGCGGATCATCGGGTCGGTCGGTGAGCCGATCAACCCGGAGGCCTACATGTGGTACCGCGAGCACATCGGCGGCAACCAGGCGCCCGTGGTCGACACGTGGTGGCAGACCGAGACCGGGATGCACATGATCAGCCCGCTGCCGGGCGTCACGCACGGCAAGCCCGGCTCGGCGATGAAGGCGCTGCCCGGCGTCTCCGCGCTCGTCGTGGACGACGAGGGGCACGCGGTCAGCCCCGGCTCGGGTGGCTACCTCGTGCTGACCCAGCCGTGGCCGGCCATGCTGCGCACCATCTGGGGCGACGACCAGCGCTACGAGGACACCTACTGGAAGCGCTTCCCCGGCATGTACTTCGCCGGCGACGGCGCCAAGCTCGACGAGGACGGCGACATCTGGCTGCTCGGCCGGGTCGACGACGTGATGAACGTGTCGGGTCACCGCCTCTCGACGACCGAGATCGAGTCCGCGCTGGTCTCCCACCCGAAGGTCGCCGAGGCCGCGGTGGTGGGCGCGAACGACCCCGACACCGGCCAGGCGGTCAACGCCTTCGTGATCCTGCGCGAGTCGGCGCTGGTCGACGGCAAGGCCGACGAGGGGATCGTCGCCGAGCTGCGCAACCACGTGTCGAAGGAGATCGGCCCGATCGCCAAGCCCAAGTCGATCCTGGTGGTCGCCGAGCTGCCCAAGACCCGGTCGGGCAAGATCATGCGGCGCCTGCTGCGCGACATCGCCGAGAAGCGCGACGTCGGTGACGTGACGACGCTGGCGGACTCCGCGGTGATGGACTCCATCCAGTCCGGCCTGGCCGCCGGCAGCGACGAGGAGTGACGCTGAGCTGGCACTCGCGTCACGCCGTACGACGCTGACCTGGCACTCGCGTCATGTACAGAAACGCCAGGTCAGCGCGGATACCGCGTACGGAAACGCCAGGTCAGCGCGGATACCGCGTACGGAAACGCCAGGTCAGCGGGGGAAGCCCCGGGGCGGCGGAGGATGCCGGCGCCGGCCAGGGCGGCGATGACCGAGGCTGCGAGGACGCCCGCCTTGGCGGCCTCGGCCTGGGCACCGGTGAAGGACAGCTCGGCGACCAGCAGCGAGACGGTGAAGCCGATCCCGGCCAGGACCGCGACCCCGACCAGCTGCGACCAGGTGATGTCGTCGTTGATCTCGGCATGGGTGAGCCGGGTGACCAGGAAGGTGCCGGCGAGCACGCCCAGGGGCTTGCCGAGCACCAGTCCGACCAGCACTCCGATCACGATCGGGTCGCTCAGCAGCGAGAAGCCGCCGGACAGGGAGACCCCAGCTGAGACGAGGGCGAAGAACGGCACGGCCACTGTCGAGGAGATCGGCGCCAGCGTGTGCTCCATCGACTCCGCCGGTGAGTGGTCCTCGCCCGGGTCGCGCCGTACGCGCGTCAGGAGCCCGAGGATGACGCCGTCGATGGTCGCGTGCACGCCGCTCTCGTGCATGAACCACCAGCCCACGACCGCGATCACCAGGTAGACCGGCCAAGGCCCGAGCCGCAGGTGCTGCAGCAGCGCCCACGACCCGGCGAGTGCCAGGGCGACGAGCAGGTCGACCGCGTGGACCTCGTCGGTGAAGACCAGCGCGATGATCGCGATCACCACCAGGTCGTCGACGACCGCGAGGGTCAGCAGGAAGGCCCGCAGCGCCGGCGGGAGGTGCGACCCGACGACGGCCAGCACCGCCAGTGCGAACGCGATGTCGGTCGCGGCCGGGATCGCCCAGCCGCCGGGCTCGCCCGACGGAGCGACCAGGTTGACCACCAGGAACAACAGGGCCGGTACTGCGACCCCGCACAGCGCCGCGGCCACCGGCACCGCGGCGTCGGCCGGTCGCCGCAGCGACCCGACCACGAACTCCCGCTTGAGCTCGAGCCCGGCCACGAAGAAGAAGAGGGTCAGCGCCCCGTCGGCGCCCCAGTGCTCGAGGTCGAGCGGGCCGAGGTCGAAGGACACGAAGGACTGGTAGGACGCCTCCCACGGCGAGTTGGCCCACACCACCGCCACCACGGCCGCGGCCAGCGCGAGCAGCCCACCGGTGACCTCGCTGCGGAGGAGGTCGTTGACGAAACCGACCTCACCCGGCTCGGGCGACGGCAGGATCCGGCGTACGACGGACACGGTCCTCCTCCACGACGGATCAGTCTGCCGGGACCGCGCTCCGGCCTCCGCACAGAGGCTATCCCCGTCGGGACCGGGCGGTCGGGGGTACCCGACGTTCGTTGTAGGGTCGGCTCGGACAGCCGCCCACAGGGAGCCCGAGGACAGATGGCGACAGAACCCGTGCACGACACCGATCCCACGATCGGTCGGCTCGTCTCGGATGCCAGCCGCGACATCTCGAGCCTGATCTCCAACGAGATCAAGCTCGCCAAGTCCGAGCTCAAGCTCAGCGCCCAGGCCGGCGGCGCCGGCATCGCCCTCTTCGCCGCCGCAGTGTTCTTCCTGGTGATGGCGCTGATCATGCTGTCGGTGGCGATCGCCTACTTCATCAACTGGAACGGCGACGGGTTGCCCCTCATGTGGGCGTTCACCATCGTCTTCGCCTTCTACCTCCTGGTCACCGCGATCCTGGCGTTCGTGGGCTACAAGAAGATCCAGAAGGTCCGCGCTCCTCAACGCGCGATCGAGCAGGCCGAGCAGGCCAAGCAGATGCTCACCGGCCCCCGACCGGGGTCCGGCAGCCCGCAGATCACGCCGCGCAGCCCTGCGTCGACACCGCCCTCGAGCTGATCCGGCCGCGCGCGGCGGCCTGGCCGACCTGCTGGGCCGACAGGGCGTAGCCGGTGTCGCTGTTGGTCACCGACGCCGCGAACACCACGCCGACGACGTGGCCGGAGGAGTCGACCACCGGTCCGCCGGAGTTGCCCGGCCGGATCAGCGCGCGCAAGCGACAGTACGTCGCGGATCACCGTGCCGTGCCCGTAGATGTCGGGTGAGCGCAGCCGCTGGTCGGCCCGGACCCGGCCGACCTGCACGTCGTAGGGGCCGTTCTGCGGGTAGCCGAGGATCGCGATCCCGTCCCCGGCGGCGGCGGTGGCGAACCGCAGCGGTCGGACCGTGCCGGTCGGCACCGCGATCACGGCGACGTCGGTGCGCGGGTCGTAGTAGACGACCTTGCCCGTCTCGGAGGTGCCCCCGACGTCGACGATCGGGTCGGTAACCCCGGCCACAACGTGGGCGTTGGTGATGACGCGGTCGGGGGCGTAGACGAAGCCGGAGCCCTCGATGCCCTGGTCGCACCTGTTGGTGCTCTGCACCTTGACGACGCCGCGCTGGGCGCGGTTGACGTCTGGGTCGGTCAGCATCCGGTGGGGTCCGGGCGGCACCGCGACGATCCGCTCGGGCGCGAACGGCTCGAGGTAGCGCGGGAAGAACGTCGTACCGACGACGTCGTTGAACGCCGAGAGCCGCGAGCCCGCGGAGTCGGGGAGCAGGTTGTTGATCTCGGCCAGCACCTTGGAGCTGCGGACCAGGGGCGTGATGCCGTGCAGGCCCGAGCCGGACAGGGCGAAGCCGAGGGCCCAGGCGACCAGGAGCGCGGCGACCGCGCTGAGCGCCGCTCCGCCTGCGGCGTCGAGAGCCCGCACCGGCTGCCAGGTGATGCGCGCCCGGATCCGCGCCCCGACGACCTGGAAGAGCGCCTGACCGAGCGAGGCGCAGAGGATGACGATGAACACGGCGGCCAGCGACACCAGGATCGAGGGCGCGGCGTTGCCGAGGGCGGTGGGCGCCAGCCAGACCCCGATCAGGCCACCGATCAGCAGCCCGACCGTCGCGAACGCCCCCGTGATGAAGCCCTGCCAGTAGCCGGAGACGGCGTAGAGCAGGACGACGAGGATCAGCACCCAGTCGAGTGCGTTCACGGCGTCTCCTGGGTGCTCTGCCGGGGTACGGCGGGCGGGGGCGCCGCCGGACGGGGTCCACCTTGCAGCATGTGGGCGGGCAGATCACGGACCCGGCGCTCGTCCCAGCCGCGCGTCCAGCCGAGGAAGTCGAGGAGCCGGGAGATGATCCCGGCCGTGAAGCCCCACAGGACGAGGTCGTGGTCGGGCCCCACCAGGAACCCCGGGCCGACCCAGCCGCTCGGATGGCGCACCGAGACGCGGTGCTCGGGGTCGAGCAGGTCGGCGAGCGGCACACGGTAGACGGCGTGCACCTCGGCCGGGTCGACGACGCCGACCGGGCTCTCCCGCTCCCACCACCCGAGCACCGGCGTGACCGCGAAGTTGCTCGGCGGCAGCCACAGCTCCGGGAGCTCGGCGAACACCTCGACCCCCTCCGGCACCAGCCCGGTCTCCTCGTAGGCCTCGCGCAGGGCTGCCTCGCGGGGGGTCTCACCGGTGTCGATCGCCCCGCCGGGGAACGACACCTGGCCGGGGTGGGAGCGCATGTCGTGGGCCCGCTCGGTGAGCAGGAGGTCCTGCTCGGAGCCGAACAGCATCAGCACCGCGCCCCGCCGCGGGTCGGAGTCCTCCGGCGCGACGAACTTGGTCAGGTCGTCGGCCGACATCGTGCGGGCAGCCTCGGCGACGGGCTCCAGCCAGTCGGGGATCACCCGCCGACCCCGAGGTACTTCCGCGCGGCCGCGGCGACGTCCCGCCGGCTGGTGTAGGCCTTGGCCTCGACGTGCGCGATCGCGCCCTTCGCGTCGAGGAAGAGCGTCATCGGCATGGCGGAGATGTGGGGCAGCGGGCTGGCGCGGTCGAGGGCCCCCTTCGGGTCGGCCACCAAGGGGTAGGTGACCCCGCTCCGCTTGGCCAGGTCGAGGGCGGCGGCGGGCTGCGGGTCGAGGAAGTCGACACCGAGGACCTGCACCGCCGACTGGCTCTTGGCGTACGCCGCGAGGGCCGGCATCTCGTCGCGGCACGCCCCGCACCAGGACGCCCAGAAGTTCACGATCATGGGCCCGCGGAGACCGGCCACGTCGACCGGGCGGCCACCGCCCAGGCAGGGCACGGTCACGGCCGGCATCCCGCCGTCGACCGAGCCGCCCGCCGTCCGGGGGCAGTTGGGGATGTCGCTGTGCTTCTTGCTCGCCACCAGGTCGGGAGCAGGGACGGTGAGCGTCTTGTCGCCCTCGTAGCTCGGCGGGTGCTGACCCGAGCAGGCCGACAGCGTCGCCAGCGCGGCGACCAGGAGGGCCACCAGGAGGGTCACCAGCAGGGTCCGTCTCATGCCGGCCCCTCGGTCCTCACCAGCTTCGCCGCCACGCCCGGGTCGACCGGCCCCTCGCCGTACGACGGGCACATCCGGGCCAGCGGGCAGACGCCGCACGCGGGCTTCTTGGCGTGGCACATCCGCCGGCCGTGCCAGATCAGGTGGTGGCAGAGCAGCACCCAGTCCTTGCGCGGGAACAGCGCGCCGACGGCGTGCTCGACCTTGACCGGGTCGGTCTCGTCGGTCCACCCGAAGCGCCGCGCCAGCCGGCCGAAGTGGGTGTCGACGGTGATGCCAGGGACGCCGAAGGCGTTGCCGAGGACGACGTTGGCGGTCTTGCGGCCGACCCCGGGGAGGGCCACGAGGTCGTCGAGGCGGGGTGGCACCTGGCCGTCGTACCGCTCGACGAGGGCTGCGCTCAGCTTGAGCAGCGCGTCCGTCTTGGCGCGGAAGAACCCGAGGGGTCCGATGATCTGCTCGAGGTGCTCGCGTGGGGCCGCTGCCATGGCGCGGGCGTCGGGGTAGGCGGCGAAGAGCGTGGGCCGCACGGCGTTGACGCGGCGGTCGGTGGTCTGGGCGCTCAGGACGGTCACGACGAGCAGTTGGAACGGGTCGTCGAAGTCGAGCTCGATGCGGGCGTCGGGGTAGGTCTCCGCGAGCACCCGGTCGATCCTGCGTGCGCGGCGGACCAGCCCGGTGCGGGTCTCGGGCGCGGAGACGGCTGGCACGCCGCACAGCCTACGGTGGCGCGCCCAGGGCTCCTCCGCGCGTCGAAGTCATGGGCGTGCGCTGGTGTGACCTGGGCCACTCGATAGGATCAGCGTGCCCACTGGCTGCGACGACCGACGTACGGCGTGCACACGCGGGCATGGAGGGTGGTCGTGGACAACGACGTACTGCGTCAGACACCGCTGTTCAGCGCGCTCGATGACGAGGCTGCCACGGCCCTGCGCCAGTCGATGAGCGAGACCAAGCTGCGCCGGGGCGACGTCCTCTTCCACGAGGGCGACGCCGGCGACCGGCTCTACATCGTGATGGACGGCAAGGTGAAGCTCGGCCGCACCTCCAGCGACGGCCGGGAGAACCTCCTCGCGATCCTCGGGCCCGGGCAGATGTTCGGCGAGCTGTCGCTGTTCGACCCAGGGCCGCGCTCGGCGACGGTGACCGCGGTGACCGACTCGTCGTTCCTCTCGCTCTCCCACGAGGACCTCCTCAAGTGGCTCGACGGCCGCCCCCAGGTCGCCCGCGGCCTCCTGGCGCAGATCGCCGGCCGGCTCCGCAAGGCCAACGACGTCAACGCCGACCTGGTGTTCTCCGACGTACCGGGCCGCGTGGCCAAGGCCCTCCTCGACCTGGCCGACCGCTTCGGCCGCACCGCCGACGACGGGGTCCACGTGCACCACGACCTCACCCAGGAGGAGCTCGCCCAGCTGGTCGGCGCCTCCCGCGAGACGGTCAACAAGGCCCTGGCCGACTTCGCCTCCCGCGGCTGGCTCCGCCTCGAGCCCCGCTCGGTCGTGATCATGGAGATCGACCGGCTCCGCCGCCGCGCCCGCTGACACTCGCGCGCGGGCGTGTTTCGGCCCGTCAGCCACGCCCCTTCCGGCCCAGAATGACCCGTTCAGTAGGGAGAACGGGTCGATCAACGTCTGATCCAGAGACCTTCGACGATCGCGAGGAACATCTGGTGCGCCCTCGGCCCTATTCGTCGTCAGTTCCGCCGCGGCCTGCCATGGGCGCTCCCCTACCGTTGCCGTCGAACGCCGGCCGTTGCGGACGTTCGAGGATAGTCTGAATCAGCCCTGATCCACCGGCGCTGATACCTGAGCGGTGATTTCGGTGAATCGCGGTGAGGCTGTGAGTGGTGGCGCGGCTGACCTGCCGGTCGGGTCCGGCTCTTCCACTTCGAGGTCCTGGGTCGCGCCCGCTGGGGCTGGGTGGTCAGCTCGTTGCGGCGACGGGCGGCCCGGTGGCGACGGCGTGCAGTGATTCCCAGCCGTGGGCCCAGGGCCAGTGGGGTCGGCAGATGCAGGTCGAGCCGGCGGGCGGTGGAGGCGGTCCGGCCGGGGATCTTGATGATCTTCCTGCGCAGGGTGGCCCATCTGGCGTTGGCCAGGTCGGCGGCGACGGCGGCGGCGCGGGCGATGTTGAACGCGATCACCGCCAGGGAGACCCAGGCGGCGTTGGCCGCGTACTTCCCCGACGGCAGGTGCGCCAGCGGCCCGTCCTTGAGCTCGGCGATGACCTGCTCGACGATCGCGTGGTCACGATGTCGCTGGTCAGCCTCGACCACCGACAGCGTGGAGTTGGTGATGAAGGCGTGGTGCCGGTAGGTCGCGAACAGCTCGCCCTGCTTGGTGCCGTCCGAGGCCAGCCGCTGGAGCCGCTTGACCCGACGCACGATCAGCCGGCAGGTCACGTGCTCGGCCTTGCGGCGGCCGGTGAACGCGACGAAGCGCACTTCGGCGACCTCGGCGTCACACCCACCGCTGATCCTCCTCGTCCCAGACGGCCTTGGGGTACTTGATCGGGTGCCAGGCGGACTCCTCGATGCTGGCGATGGCCGTGGTCACGGTCTTGGTCATCCGGGCGGTTACCGAGAACCAGGTCTTGGCGCGGATCGCGGTCCCGACGAAGGCCCACCCGTAGTAGGCCGAGTCGGCCCGACACAGGACCTGACCCCGCACCCCGGAGGCCCGGGCGGTGCTGATGGCCTGGGCCAGCAAGCGCCCTGCACCCTTGGCCGAGGCCGTGCTGCCGTTGCGGAGCCGGGCCGGGCGATCACCGGCGCGGCCAGCGGCGTGGAGACCGTGGCGAGCTGGATGTTGAGCCCCCGCACCCCGGTGTTGCCGTAGGCGGCAGCCTGCTTGGCGTACCCGTGGACCTCGCGAATGGTGTCGTCGACATCGATGCACGCCAACCCGTCGGTACCCTCGGCGCCAGCGACCACACCGGGCACCCGAGTGGTCAGACCCGCCAACAGGCCTCCACCAATGGCGTCGAGCTGTTGCACGTGCCCGTGGGTGAACGAGCGCAGGAAAGTGCCCAACGTCGAGGGCGCCCGCACCCCGCAGAACAGCCGCGGCATCCCGCCATGCCGCAGCAGATCGAGATCGTCGATGCTGTCCGCGCCGGCGAGCATCCCGCCCACCACACTGGTCGCCTTCGCCGTCGCATTCGGCGAGGCGACGCTCAACTGCTGCTCGAGGAGGTCGTGCAGGCCGGCGGACTCGGCCAACCGGAGCACCGGCACCAGACCCGCGTCCGACACCAGGTTCGGATCATCGAACACAGCTCGGATCGTGTGAGAGGCTTTCACTTACGAGGTGTCCCTTGCTCGGCTGCGAATCGTGTGTGTGAGAACTCCGATTCTCCTGCCCAGCAAGGGCATTCTCGTTCTACGCCACGCTCACACCGCCACTCTCATCGGTGGATCAGGGCTGAGCTGTGCTCGAGGTACGTGACTGTCTCCCCGGCGACGTCAAAGAACGGATCTGAACCGTCTGGGTCGCCGACTGTCACGCGGTGCCGACCCGCCTGTACCGCAAATCCGTGCTTGATGGCGTTGTACATGCGGCCGCCGTCCAGGTAGTGGCGGGCGATGATGCGAAGGAACTGCTCCAGTACCCGTGCAGCCTCATCAAGCTCTCGCTTGGGGGCTTCTACCTGTCCTAGGAACACGGGCTGGAGAGCGTTGGCGTTTGTCGACGTCCAGGTCTGCTCGGTGAGACCTTCGACCTGGGCCTTGAATGCGCCGGAGCTTGTAAGGCGCGCGAGCTCGACCCACCGGGCAATCCGGGAGTCCCCGGTGGGCTATGAAGAGCCTAAGCAGGGCCTCCGCTGCATGGTGGAAGACTGCCTGAGCCTCCGCTGTCACGTAGGCGAGTTCGGCCCCATCTGCCGATCCTCCCGGGGCCAGGCTGATCCTCCCGAACTCGAACCCCTCGGCGAGCAGATGGTTAATCGCCTCGCCGCGCGCCCCTATGAGTGCCAGGTACCGGATCCTGGCGTGGAGGTGATCAGCGGGCCGCGCGTCATAGAACTCTTGGTTAGGCGGAGTTGCCGAACAGGACGGCTCAGCGGATCTGGCGGCCCGGGTGCCTCGGTGGGACGATGCCGTCAGGTGCTGGGCCGCCACTACCGCCGGTTGTTCGTGGTGGTCTCGTCGATGGGATCGCGGGCGAAGGCGAGGGCAAGGTGACGGCAAGCAAGGGTGGGGTCGAGTCCGGCGCAAGCATCGAGGCCGCTGTCGGCGCGTTCAACGAGTCCCGGCCTCGCCTGTTCGGCATCGCCTACCGGATGCTGGGCAGCGTCGCGGAGGCCGAGGACATCGTCCAGGAGGCGTGGGTGCGGTGGCAGGGGACGGATCGCACGGCCGTACGCAATCCTGCAGGGTTCCTGACCACTGTCACCTCCCGGTTGGCGATCAACACCGCCGAGTCCGCACGTGTTCGACGCGAACAGTACGTCGGCCCCTGGCTGCCAGAGCCCGTCGACACCAGTGCGGACCCAGGCCTGGGTGCAGAAAGGGCCGAAGCGCTCGAGTCAGCGGTGCTGATGCTTCTGGAGAAGGTCAGACCTGACCAACGCGCGGCCTACGTGCTGCGTGAGGCTTTCGACTACTCCTACGAGGAGGTCGCCGACATCCTCGAGACCTCCACCGCCAACGCCCGTCAGCTGGTCAGCCGCGCGAAGAAGGCGGTTCGGTCCGATCGCAAGGAACCCGTCGACCAGGCCCAGCATCGGAGGCTGCTCGAAGCTTTCGTCGCGGCCGCCCGCGACGGCGACGTGAAGCGGTTGGAGGAGGTTCTCTCCGCGGAGGTCGTCAGCATCACCGACAGTGCCGGCGAGGCCCCGCGGGCAGCACGCCGCCCGGTCGCCGGCCGGGACCATGTGGCGCGGTTCATCGCTGGCTGGTCCGACTGGTGGGAGGGCACCACCATCTCCTGGGTCGAGACGAACGGGGCGATCTCGGTGCTCGCCCGACGTGACGGCGCCCCAGCCGTCCTCCTCAGCGCCAGCGCGTCGGACTCCGGAATCGACCAGCTGATGTGGGTGATGGCGCCCGACAAGCTCACCCACGTCCCCGCGTAGGCAAACGCGGGGTCGGGGTCGATGTCACACCAGCGAGGACTCGCTGGTCAGTAAGGCGGAGGCTGGATCGGCCTCCCCTACAACCAGAGAGGTCACCATGAAGGTCGTCGTCATCGGCGGAACCGGGCTCATCGGCTCGAAGGTCGTCGAGAAGCTCAACGCACACGGTCACCACGCGGTACCTGCCGCGCCCCAGACCGGCATCAACATCCTCACTGGAGAGGGACTGGACCACGCCCTGTTCGGCGCCGACGTCGTGGTCGACGTGTCCAACTCGCCGTCCTTCGCCGACGAAGATGTCATGGACTTCTTCGTCACCGCCACCACGAAGATCCTCGACGCTGAGAAGAAGGCCGGCGTCGAACACCACGTCGCCCTCTCCGTCGTCGGCACCGGGACCCTGCCCGACAGCGGATACCTGCGCGCCAAGGCCGCACAGGAGGACATCATCCGGCAGTCCGGCATCCCGTACTCGATCGTGCACGCGACTCAGTTCTTCGAGTTCACCAGGGCGATCGCCGACGCGTCCATGATCGCCGGGAAGCTGCACCTCCCACCAGTGCACTATCAGCCGATCGCCTCAGACGACGTCGCATCGGCTGTGAGCCGCGCCGCCCTATGCGCACCGCAGAACCGCACTACCGAGATCGGCGGGCCTGAGCGAGTGCGCATGGACCAGTTCATCCCGGCCGCGCTCGCAGAGTCCGGTGACAAGCGTGGAGTCGTCGTCGACGAGCACGCCACCTACTTCGGCACCGAACTGGCCGACGACAGCCTGTTGCCCGGGGCCGGCGCAGAACTGGGAACAACCACCTACGAGACGTGGGCGAAGGAGTCCTCCTGACAGGTGGGTCCCGCCGCCACTCCTGGTGGCGGGACCCGGCACGAAGTGACGAATCGGGAACGTCCTCAGAGTTCGCGCTGTCACAGACGCCGTCGGTCGCTGGTCATCCCTTCATGACCAACATTCCGAACAGTCCCGATCTGTCCGCCATTGCCCATGAAGCCCAGATCGAGATCCTGGTCGCCGAGACGATCCAGGCAGCCGGGGTAACACCCGACGATGCCGCACACGCCTTCGACACGGCCGAGATCGGCTACTACGAGGCCGAGCTCAAGAGCCTGCGTGACGCCGCCACGAAACTAGATGAGGCAGAACAGCACACTCGAAGGACGGCACCCCCGCCGGGCCGGATGTAGCCAGATCAGGTCGTCGGCAGATGCGTCACTTCGCCGGGGGTCACGCTGGCAGCGTGACCCGTGCCGGCGGGTCGGCTATGGGACGTCGACGGTGTTCAGGGGCGAGTGCGCCGTACGGCGTGCACGGACGCGCGAGCCCACGACGACGAGTCCGACGCCGGCCAGGGTGATGATCGCGTTGACCACGCCGTACGCGATCAGCTCTCCGTTTGCGTAGCTGATCGGGAACTGACCGGACGGGGAGTCCCCGAAGCCGGACGCGCCGCCGAGGCCGGTACCACCCGACATCCAGGTGAGCAGCACGCCCAGGCTCTGCCAGGTGAACAGGAACGAGCCGACGACCAGGTAGGAGAGCAGGGCGGTCGACCGGCGGGCCATGAAGAAGCCGAGCGGAAAGGCGACCAGGACGGTGTAGATGATGTTCATGTCGTCTCCTCTGGGGTGGGAGTGAGTGATGGACCGAGCGTGGTCGTTCGAGACGTCCCCGACATCGGGGCGCGCCCCGAGGCTGGGCACTTGTCCGAACTAGGTGCCAGCACTGGTTCCCACGGCAGCGCGGTGCGAGACGATGTCGCCATGGCCCCCGCGAGCAGCCGCGCCCTGGCGATGCGCGCCTGGGCGGCCGGAGCGACGCTGGTGACCGTCTCCGGCATCGGTCTGGGACTGGTCGGCGGCGACCTCCCCGCCACGGTCGCGTGCCTCGCGGGCCTGGTGGCGGTGGCGACTGGATGGGTCATCCTCGACCGGGAGCCCATCTCCGCGGTCGGTCCGGCGCTGGCGTGGAGCAGTGCCGGGGTCGCTTGCGTCATGCTGGTCGACCTGCTGGCGGGCTCGGCGTACGGGCCCTCGCCGTATCCCCTGGCCGAGGTGGTCCGGCCCCTGTGGGTCGGGATGTGGCCGGTCAACCTGGCCGGCCTCACGGTGTTGCTGCTGGTCTTCCCCGACGGTCGGCTCGCGGGCCGCCGGTCGTGGATGGTCGTGGCCGGGTACGCCGTCGGCACTGGCCTCACCGTCGCGAGCTCCTGGGGTGCCCGGGAGATCGACAACCGGATCGTCGGTGGACCGGCCGCCCCTTTGGCGGTCGTGACCGGCCTCCTCGGGGTCCTCACGATCGGGGTCTGTCTGGTGGCAGCCGTGGTCGGCGTCGTCGCCCGCTATCGCCAGGGCGACCCGCTGAGGCGCGAGCAGATCCGCTACCTGGTGGTCGCCGCGATCGTCACCGTCGCCACCCTCATGCTCGGCTGGGTCGCCCTTGCCCTCGGAGCCCTGTTGCCCCTGGCCTTCACCCCCTTCCTGGTCGGCGTCGTGATCCTGCTGCCGGTGGCTGTCGGCGTGGCCATCGTCCGCCACGACCTCTTCGACATCGACCGGGTGCTGAGCACCACCACAGCCTGGGTGCTGACCCTCCTCGTCTCGGCCGCCGCGTACGCCGCGGTCGTGCTCGCCGCGAGCCGCACCCTCGGCGCGAGCACCGGGGTGGCTCCCGCCATCGCTGCCTTCGTCACCGCCCTCGCCCTGCTTCCTCTCCAGCGCCACCTCGCCGTCGCCACCGGTCGCCTATTGGACCGCGATCGGTTCGTCGCGGTCGGTCTCGTCGAGCGATTCGCGGCCGAGGTGCGGGCTGGCACCCGGGCGCCCGAGGAGGTCGAGGACGTCCTCCGCGAGGCGCAGCGGGACCCGGGACTGCGCGTGGCCCTGGCCAGACCGGACGGCACCTGGGCCGATCTCCTCGGCCAGCCGGTGGTCCTTCACGACGCGCTCGTCGTCCGGTCCCACGGCTCCGAGATCGCGCAGATCTCGCTCGCCCACGACTCCGCCCGAGCGCGCCGGCGGGCCACGAGCTTGGCGCTTGCCGGCTGGGTGCCGATCGAGGTCAGCCGGCTGCGACTGGGGTTGCGGGACGCGCTCGCCGAGACCGAGGCGGGCCGCGAGCGTGTGGCCGAGGCGAACGCCGTGGAGCGGCGCCGGCTCGAGCGCGACCTCCACGACGGCGTACAGCCGCGGCTCGTCGCGATCGGCATGCGGCTGCGGTCCCTCCAGCGACACCTGGGTTCCGCCGACTCGGATGAGATCGATCTCGCGGTCCGCGAGCTGGAGACCACGGTGGCCGAGCTGCGGCAGCTCGCGCACGGCGTGCGTCCGAGCCGGCTCGACGACGGCCTCCCCGCCGCGCTCGCCTCGCTGCGCGCCGACGCGCCGGTGCCGGTGCGGGTCTGCGTCGGCGACCTGCCCGACCTCGACGACGTGCGCGCCCTCACGGCGTACTTCGTCGCCTCCGAGGCGGTCGCCAACGCGCACAAGCACGCGCAAGCGACCCGGATCGAGGTCTGCGTCGAAGCTATGGATGGTCGCCTGGTGGTCGAGGTCCGAGACGACGGCACCGGCGGGGTCGCGACGAACGGGCTCGTCGGTCTGCGAGACCGGCTCCAGCCGCTGCACGGCGACCTGGTGGTGGCCAGCCCCGTCGGGCAGGGCACCCACGTGCGAGCGGTGTTCTGAGTGAGGGTCGTCGTCGCCGAAGACTCGGTCCTCTTCCGGGAGGGGCTGCTCCGGCTGCTCACCGACCTCGGCCACGAGGTCACCACCGCGGTCAGCGACGCCCCCGCGCTGCTGGCGGCGGTCGACCACGACCGCCCCGACCTCGCGATCGTCGACGTTCGGATGCCGTCTCAGCAGGAGCTCGACGGCGCACAGGCCGCCACCCTGATCCGCGCCCAGGATCCGAACGTCGGCCTGCTGCTCCTCTCCCAGCACATCGAGCTCCGACACTGCCTGGACCTGATCGGGACTGCGGGCTTCGGCTACCTACTCAAGGACCGGGTGCTCCGGCTCGACGAGTTCGACGACGCACTCCGACGCGTCGC
This sequence comes from uncultured Actinomycetota bacterium, assembly GCA_963820015.1. Taxonomy (GTDB): domain Bacteria; phylum Actinomycetota; class Actinomycetes; order Propionibacteriales; family Nocardioidaceae; genus Nocardioides. The sequence continues at coordinate 253,667 of CAWFYO010000016.1, forward strand.
CGGGGGTGGTGTCGCCCTCGACCCCGACGTCGTCCAGGCCCTCGTCGTGACCCGCCCGTCGCCCGCACTCGCCCGGCTGACTGCCCGGGAGACCGAGGTGCTGGCCCTCGTAGCGCAGGGCCACTCCAACACCGCGATCGGCACCACGCTGGGGCTCTCCGAGCGCACCGTCGAGACCCACATGCGCTCGGTCTTCGGCAAGCTCGACCTGTACGACGACGGCAGCACCCATCGCAGGGTCCGAGCCGTCGTCACGTACCTCGAGTCCGGCACCGATGCCAACACGCCCTGATCCGACACCTCGCCTCCCTGCCACTCAGAGGGCGCGTCATAGCCCGGATCTGGCGGCATCTCGACCGGCGTCACATCGCCGGCAGTGGGCGCCGTGAACCGACCTCGCGTGGCTCCCTGAGTTCACACGGGAGCTGGACAGGGACGTCAGGGTCTGGCTGGACTGGCCGTATGCGATCGAGTCCGGAGTAGGTGAGGCTCAGCCGACGAGATGGCGGGCCAGGGCGGCGGCCTCGCCTCGGTTGGCGACGCCGAGCTTGGCGAGCATGTTCGAGACGTGCACACTCACCGTCTTCTCGCTGATGAACAGGTCTGCCGCGATCGTCTTGTTGGAGGCGCCTTTGGCGAGGAGGCCGAGGACTTCGCGTTCACGGGGTGTCAGTCGGCTCAATGGTCCTTCCTGCACCGCCGCCTCCGGGAGGGGTATGCGGGTGCGGGTGGCGAGCCTCAACGCGCGGCGCTCGAGCTCACCCGCGCCGATGTCGTGGGCGGTGCGCCAGCACTCGACGAGCAGCTCTCGACCCTCGTCCCTCCCGCCGTGCGCCAGCAGCTGCTCTGCAAGGTTCAACCGTGGCTCGAGGGCGAAGTAGGCCCCGAACGGAGCGGCCAGCGAAGCCGCCTCGCGGAACTGCTCTACTGCCGGTTCGCCCGCGCCTCGCGCGGCGTAGGCCTCGGCGAGCGCGAGCTGGACGCCGTAGTAGCTGCCGCGCCACTCGTCGGTGAGACCCGCTGTTGCTCGCTCGAGTTGGCGATCGGCGAGCTGGCGCAGGTGGTCAACCGCAGGTCCGGTGGTCGCCCGGTTCAAGGTCAGGGCCTGGAAGCCGATCCGCGCCGCCGCACCTGCCAGCAGGGGTGAATCACACTCCTGCAGGTCACGGAGGTACGAGGTCGCCGCATCGAGAGCGCCTTCGTTGTCGTCCAGCATGGCGGCGAGGTCGACGACGCGTAACACCTGCTCGGCGTCGGGGTGCCCTTCCAGCTCGTCCTCGGCGGCGACCTCCGCACGGACCGCGGGCGCCGCGGCGGCGACGTCACCGCGCGCCAGCAGGAGGGCGGCGCTCAGGCGGCGCTCTCGGTTTCCGGGCAGCCCCAGGGTCCGCAAGCAGTTGAGCCGTTGCTCCGCCTCCTGGAGTCGGCCAAGCCCGATGAGTGCCTCGACGTAGGCGTCCCCACAGGCGACGGCCTGCTGGACCAGGCCAGTAGCGATGCCCTCGTCAAAGCCGTCTGAGGCCAGGGCCATGCCTCGCTCCACCTGCCCTGCAGCCGTGTATGCGTGTGCCAGGTTCTCGACCTCGTAGAGGGCGTGTCCGAGCATTCCCGCCCGTCGGTCCGCCGCCACCACGTGCTCGCGCTGCGCGAGCGAGTCCCTGATGCGGCCCATGATGAAGAGCACCTGGGCCCGCCAGCCCAGGGCATCGATCTCGACCTCGTGGCACGCGACCGTCCGGGCGATGTCCGCTGCTCGTTCGACGTCGGCCAGCGCAGGGGTGAACTCGTCGCGGAAGATGCGTAGGGCCGCTGAGGCGATCAGTGCCCGTGCCAGCTCCTCGGAGGGCGACTCGCCCGCGTGGTCGAGGGCGCGATGCACCGCCTCGTCGGTGCCGGTGGGGTCGGTGTGGAACAAGCAGCTGAAGGCCAGCGCGGAGTACGCGCGGCTGGCCAGGAGGGGGCTGGTGTCGGGTTCGACCATGTCGACGGCTCGGCGAGCGAGCGCGTACCAGCGGTCGCCGTCGCCCTGTGCGCAGGACGACTCCGCGAGCCGTACCACGAGCTCGATCTTCGCAAGCCCTGCCACGGACACCGCGTCGGGCACCTGGTCCCACAGGGCCAATGCCTGCTCTCGGTGGGTGACCTCCTCGGCAGCGCCGAGGCGCGCGGCCGCGGTTCCTGCGCGGACGGACGCCGCTAGGGCGTGGGGCAGGTCGTGCCCGGCGTGCCAGTGGAAGGCGGCCCGGCTCAGGGCTGTGAGCTCGGGATCCGGCTGGGCGTCCAGCCGGGCCTGGAGGATGGCGGCGAGCTCCCCGTGGATTCGGCTGCGTTCGTCGGGCATCAGGTCGTCGTAGACGGCCTCGCGTAGTAAGCCGTGTCGGAACTCCAGGGCGTCCGAGGTCTGGCGCAGGACCCGGGCATCGAGAGCCTCGCGGAGGAGGCTCCCAACCCTGTCCTGCCCCAGGCCGGACAAGGGCAGGAGTGTGGTGGTGTCGAGGCGGATCCCGCTGACCGAGGCGAGTCGCAGCAGGGTCCGTGTGTCCTCGCTGAGGGCGTACATCCGCGCCAGGAACAGATCCGCGAGCAGCTCCGGCATCCCCGGCTGGACGGCGTCCACTAGCTCCTCGGCAAAGAGGGGGTTGCCCTCGGACCGCGCGAATATTTCCTCGACCACGGAGGGTGCCGGCCGGTGCAGGTGTGCGGAGACGATGTGGGCGATCTCGCTGCGGCTCAAGGGGCCGAGGTCGAGGCGTCGGCTCCCAGGAGCCCGGCCGATCTCGGTCAGCGACGCACGGAAGGGGTGTCGGCGGTGCAGGCCGTCGCTGCGGAAGGTGAGCAGCAAGAGCAGCCGGCCACGGACCGTGCGGGACACGGACGTCACGAAGTCTTCGGTCGACCGGTCCGCCCAGTGCATGTCCTCAAGTACGAACAGCAGCGGCTGGCTGGCGGCCGCCTCTAGGACGGTCTGGCGCAGGTCCTCCAGCACCTCGAAGGTCTCCCCGCTCCGCGGCACATCGGGGTCCAGGAGTCTGCGCATACGCCGCGCGGACGGACGCTCGTCCAGGTCCTCGACCTCGGCGAGAAGAGCCTGCACCGCTTCGAGCACAGGCGCGAACGAGACACCGGTCTCAAGGTCCAGGCAGTGTCCAACGGCGACGGCGAAGCCGCGGTCCAGAGCTCGACGTTGCACCTCCCCCACCAGCGCGGTCTTGCCGATCCCAGCATCTCCGCCGATGAGAACGGTGTGCGGAGCCCCCTGTGCCGTGGCCTCCAGGGTCTCGTCTAGCGCGGCCAGCTCCGCGTCACGGCCGAGAAGGTGCGGCATGTCCTGCGATCCAAGCATCCGGGTCCACCGCCCTAGGTATGGGTCTGTGGAAGTTCCGAGACCAAACATGCTAGGCATGGCCCACCAGAGGGCGCCACGGGAAGCGGCCCCCCTCGACAAGTCTCGAGCCGGCTACTCACCGAGCCGCACCCGGCCTCCGGCGGTCGTGGACTGATGTGCAACCCGGGCGCAGACCGCCGGGCGGGTCCGCGTTGTAGTTCCGTGCCTGGACCATGGCCGGCCGGTCTGACCCCGAGCCTGCCAGCGGGAAAGACCCCGAGAACGACAGAACGGCGCTTCCCGCCGCAGGGCGGCGACGATGGCCGCTGCCGCCGCCGCGGAATAGGTGTGCAGTGGCTGATCGAGGTGGCCGTCATGGTCAGTTCCTGGCTAAGCGGCCGGACTGTCCGACCTTCTGACCACTCACATTCGACCTAAGACGCAGACTCGACATCGGGAGACTTCCCGATCCTCGGCGCGAAACGCAGCTCGATCTTCGTAGGACACGTTGTCCGCCGGCAGCCGTTTCACTTGCCGGCGATGAGGGGTGCGTCACACCGCCGGAACAGAGCGCAGGTCGAGCGCGGGCTGACGAGGCTCAAACTGCGTTCGGGTGGCAGCTCGGTGAATCGGCTTCAAGGCCGTGGCCTCTCTCCGGCGCCCTTCGGGCCGCCGTCCAGCGTCCCGGCCCTCGTGGTCACCGACGTACGCATCCCACCCCGGACAGGCAAAGGAACCTCTTCTGCCGCTAGTCGCGCACCCGACGCCACGCGGCGTCCGGGGGAGAGCCGGCGAGTGCCTGGCTCTCCCTCGGAGGTCACGCGATGCTCAGCCGGCCGGGACGGCTCCGGGCGCCGGGTCGGGGGTGGGGTGCAGGGCGGGAGTATCAGCGTCGTAAAGGCGGTGCCCGTCCATCGCGGGCAGCAGCCGGTCGAGCCAGGCGGGGAGCCACCAGTTGAGGGGCCCGAGCAGCTTCATCGCGGCGGGCACCAGCACGAGCCGGACCAGGGTGGCATCGACGAGGACCGCGGTCGCGAGCCCGAGGCCGAGCATCTTGATCACCGGGTCGTTGCCGGCGACGAAGCCGGCGAACACCGCGACCATGATCGCGGCGCCGGCGGAGATGGTGCGGGCCGTGACGCCGATGCCGTGGACGACGGAGTGGTCGCTGTCGCCGGTGCGGAGGTACTCCTCGCGGATCCGCGAGAGCAGGAAGACCTCGTAGTCCATCGACAGGCCGAACAGGATCGCGAACATGAACAGCGGGATGAACGAGATGATCGGCACGGTCGCGTGGAGGCCGATCAGGTCCTTGGCCCACCCCCACTGGAAGACCATCACCAGGACGCCGTACGCCGCGCCGACGCTGAGCAGGTTGAGCACGGCCGCCTTAGCCGGCACGGCGATGGACCGGAACACGGCGACCAGGAGCAGGAAGGACAGCAGGACGACGGCGACCAGGAAGACCGGGAGCCGGTCCTGCACCCGCGCGCTCATGTCGGTCATCGTGGCGGTGTAGCCGCCGACGTGGGCCGTGGCCGGGCTCTGGTCCAGGGCCGTGGGGATGACGTCGGACCGCAGTCGCTGCAAGGTCTGCTGGGTCTGCTCGTCCTGCGGTGTGGTGGTGGCCTGCGCGGTCACCACGCCCAGGTCGGGCGCGCTGCTGGCCACCGAGGCCGTGGCGATGCCCGGGTCCTTGGCCACCGCGGTGGCGATGCGCTCCGCGGCGCCTCGGTCACCGGCCGGGTCGACGGCGATGACCAACGGGCTGATGGCGCCGGGGCCGAAGCCGGTCGGCGATCAGGTCGTAGGCACGACGCTCCGTGCGCTCCTGGGGGTAGTTCCCCTCGTCAGGCATGCCCAGCCGCAGTGCCGTCACGGGCGCGGCCATCGCGAGCAGGATGGCGGTGCCACCGACCAGGTAGGCGACTGGGTGCCGGGTCACGTGGGCACCCCAGCGGGTCCAGCGCTGCGTCGCCCTCGACGTACGACGCGCACGCCGCCGGGTGATCCGGTTGTCGGCCAGGCCCAGCATCGCGGGCAGCAGGGTGAGCGCGGCGAGCACCATCATCAGCACGACCAGGGACATCCCGATGCCGCCGGCGGCCACGAACGGCAGGCCGGCGAAGGCCAGGCCGAGGATGGCGACGACGACGGTGCCACCGGCGAAGAGGACCGCCTGGCCCGACGTGGCCAGGGAACGGCCGACGGACTCGGTGACGGAGAGCCCGGTCGCGAGGTACTCGCGGTGCCGGGTGACCAGGAAGAGGGCGTAGTCGATGCCGGCGCCCAGCCCGACCATCGAGGCCATGACCGGTGCCCACTCGGGGATGTCGACGCCGTAGGCCACCAGCGAGAGCGCGCTCGTGCCGACCAGCAGGCCGAAGAGGCCGATGACGACGGGCAGGCCGGCTGCGACGAGCGAGCCGAAGGCGAGGAGCAGGATGACGAGAGCGGTAAGGATGCCGCCGGCCTCGTAGAGGCTCATCGGCGCCTCGGAGAAGGTGAAGAAGAGGTCACCGCCTCCCTCGAGCCGGAGGCTCGACCCTGACTGCGCGCGGGCGATCGCCGCGGTCAGCGCGGCGAGTGCGGACTTGTCGGTCTTCTCGATCACGGGGTACTGCAGCCGGATGATCGCGACCCGACCGTCGGAGGAGACCATCTGGGCCGCGACGGCCGCCTGCGGGTCCTGGACGAGCATGCCCGCCGGGTCGCTTGCGTCGAGCTGGTCCTTCAGGCCCGTCAGGTGCTGCTCGACGGTGGCGAGGTCACGCCGTGCCCAGGGTGAGCTGAGGAAGGTCTGACCCGGGTCGCGCGGCGTCGCCACGACGTACGACGTGAGGCCGCCGATGCCGGTCCCGGCACGCGTCAACAGGTCGGCGGCCGCCTTGGAGTCGGTGCCCGGGGCCGCCATCGTGTTGTCGAGAGGGTGCCCTGCCGTGCTCCCCAGGGCCGTCACGGCGACGGCGAGGACCACCCAGACGCCCACCGTCCTCCACGGGTGACCGGCCGCCCAACGACCCCAGCGGTACAGGATGTGTGACATGGGAGCCTCCTCGGATCGGACTGCTCCGGACTCGTGCCCGGCCACCTCCACGCTCCCGCGCAAGGGGGCCGGGCGGATCGGCGTCGAGGCCGGACTCCGGTCCTCCTGATGGCTGGGGCATGGCTCGTTCTTCCGGCGGGTACGCCGAGGCTCGTGGATCCCTACGCTGGGGTCGTGGTCACAGTTCGGCGCTCCATCTGGAACGAGCCGCGACCGTCCGGCGCCCCGCCGGTCGGCCGTCTCGACTGGTTCCTGGTGGGTGCGTTCGAGGCCGCCGCCCTGATCGAGGGCATCGTCCGGCCGGACGTGCCCCTGCGGCCCCTGGTCACGGTGCTCGCGGTGGTGACGATCCCCGCCATGCTCCTGCGGCGGAGCCGGCCGCTGCTGGCCGCGCTGATCGGCTTCGGCGTCGCCGGCCTGCTCTCGGTCCTCCAGCTGGCGGTCGACACCGGCGACCTGGGCCTCTACTCCATGATGGTGGTCCTGATCCTGCTCTACGCGCTCGTGCGCTGGGGCTCGGGACGGGAGGTCGTCCTGGGCATGGCGTTCGTGAGCGTCGTGGTCGCGCTGGGGCTCTACGTCTCCTTCGTGGGCTGGGCAGACGTGTTCGGCGCCACCGTGTTCCTACTGCTGTTCGTCGCGCTCGCTGCGGTGTTCCGCTACCGCGCGGACCTCTGGCGTCGCCAGGAGCTCGAGATCCGCAACCAGGAGCGGGTGGCGCTGGCCCGCGAGCTGCACGACACCGTGGCCCACCACGTCTCGGCCATCGCGGTCCAGGCGCAGGCCGGTGGCGTCGTGGCCGGCACTCAGCCCGAGAAGGCGGTCGCGGTGCTGGCTGCGATCGAGTCGGAGGCGTCGCGGACCCTGGCGGAGATGAGGTCCATGGTGCGGGTGCTGCGCGACGACGACGCGGTCGCTTACTCACCGCAGCTGGGCGTGGCTGACCTGCCGGCCCTGGCGAACGCCACCGCGATGCCCGTCGTCGAGGTCTCGCTGGCCGGTTCGTTGACCGGCCTGGCGCCACCCGTGGACGCCGCGGTCTACCGGCTCGCGCAGGAGGCCCTGACCAACGCCGTACGGCATGCGGAGGCCGCCACCTGCGTCCGGATCGACGTACGCCGAGAGGGCGACGCCGTCAGGTTGCGGGTCAGCGACGACGGACGGACCGAGCCGGGACCGGCACCGAAGCCCGGGTTCGGGCTGCTCGGCATGGCCGAACGTGCACAGCTGCTCGGCGGGTCGTTCTGCGCCGGACCTGGTCCCGAGGGGGGCTGGGCGGTCGAGGCGACCTTGCCCGTCGAGGCGCCGGCATGAGCATCCGCGTCGTCGTGGCTGACGACCAGGACCTGGTACGGACCGGGCTGGTGATGATCCTCGGGGCGCAACACGACCTCGAGGTCGTGGGCGAGGCAGCAGACGGGCTCGAGGCGCTCGACCTGGCGACCCGCCTACGCCCCGACGTCCTCCTCGTCGACATCCGGATGCCCGGCCTCGACGGCGTCGAGGTAACGCGGCGCCTGGCCGGGCCGGACGTGAGCGACCCGATGGCGGTCGTCGTGATCACCACCTTCGACCTCGACGAGTACGTCCTCGGCGCGCTGCGCGCCGGCGCCCGCGGCTTCCTGCTCAAGGACGCCGGCCCGGAGCTCCTCGTGCAGGCCATCCATGCCGCCGCCGACGGAGACGCGCTGATCGCCCCCAACGTCACCCGTCGGCTGCTGACGACCTTCGCCGACCAGGCTCCTGCGGTGCCGGTCCAGCCGATCGAGCCGCTCACCGAGCGCGAGGAGGAGGTGCTGGCCCTGGTGGCGCGAGGCCGTACCAATCCCGAGATCGCCGCCGAGCTCTTCATCGGTCTGAGCACCGTCAAGACCCACGTCGCCTCGCTGCTGACCAAGCTCGGCGCCCGCAACCGCGTCGAGATCGCGATGTGGGCCTACGACACCCGGCGAGTGTGATCCGTCCGGGTTTCGCTGGCCACCTCGGATCCGGGCTCGGGAGGCCTCCCTCGCACGCGCCAGGAGTCCGAGTGGGCGCTGCTGCACGCGCCGGGTCCGGCACTCCGGCCGAGGAGCTGGGTCGTTCAGGGTGACCCGGTGGCGGAGTCGAGGATGGCGTGGGCAGCGTGCAGGGTCACGGCCTTTGCTCGAGCCGGGGTCAGCCCGCGTACGTCGAGGAGTGCGATGAAGGCCTCCCAGCCGATGACCAAGGTCAACGACCTGATCCTCGGTCGCCTGCGGGAGAGCGGCCGCGAGTGGTGGGCGGATCCCTTCAAGCGTCAACCTCACGAGATCAACCACGACGACGGCGGCCGCGGCCTCTACTGGGAGGGTCCCGACCGGCACTGGCTGGAGATCATCACCCGTCCGAACGGCAGCGACGGCTGACCTCCCGGGCCGGCAACAGCCACCGGAGTCCCGACGTTGCCCCTGCGAAACCTCCCGGGCCCGCGTCCTTATGCCGGAAGAGGGCTCGGCCGGCCCCGGCGTCCTAGCAGCGCTCGGGCGGCTCGTAGACCATCGGCGACGAGGTTCAGCGACCCGAGCTCACCCGGCCAGCGAGGTCAGTGTCCCTTCGAGGGCGTTGGTCAGCATCGCGACGTGTTCGGGACCGAACACGAGCGGCGGCCGGATCTTGAGCGTGGAGCGCTCGAGGCCAGTCGTACCGATCAGGACGTCGCGCTCGCTAGCGCCGTTCACGATCCGCCGCGTGCGACCGGCATCGGGCCCGCCGGTGGCGGGGTCGACGATGTCCACCCCGATCGAGAGGCCCCAACCGTGCACGGCGGAGACGCAGTCGAATGCTTCCGCGAGCTCGTCGAGCCGGTGCCGGAGCTCGGCCCCGACGGAGGCGACCCGGTCGAGGATCCGCTCCTCCTCGATCACCTGCAGGACGGCGAGGGCGGCGGCGCACGCAGCGGAGCCGCCGCCGAAGGTACTGAAGTAGTCGGTCTCCTCGATGAACGGGTCGACCAGCTCGCCAGGGCCGATCACCGCCGCCACCGGATAACCGTTGCCCATCGGCTTGCCCAGCGTCACCAGGTCGGCAGGCACGTCTCCGGCCAGGAAGCTCCACAGGGAGTCCCCGGTTCGCCCGTGACCCGCCTGTACCTCGTCCGCGACGTAGAGACCCCCTCCCGCGTGGACCGCGTCCGCGGCCTCCCGCGTCCAGGCATGGGCCGGGCCGCGGATCCCGTCGCTGGTGAAGACCCCGTCGACCAGGATGGCGGCCACACCCGAGCCGTCCTCGGCCAGACTGTGGGCGGCCGCCGCGACCCCCGTGGCCGCAGCGGGGGGCGGCTCGACCAGGCGCATGAAGCCGGGAGCTTCGGCAGCGCCCCAGCCCTCCGGGCTGAAGGCGAACGCCGCCTCGGTGATGCCGTGGTACGCGAATCTGGTGGCCATCCCGCCGGCGTTGCCCGTGGCGTGGCGGGCGATCCGCCAGGCCAGGTCGTTGGCCTCGCTGCCGGAGTTCACCAGGAGGACCCGCCCGAAGCGGTCCGGGAGCGTGGCCAGGAGCCGCTCGGCGAGCTCGACCGAGCCCTGCTGGAGGTATCTGCTGTTGGTGTTGAGGGTGGCCAGCTGGGCGCTGACCGCCTCGACCACCGCCGGGTGGGAGTGCCCCACCACGGGGACGTTGTTGTAGGCGTCGAGGTAGAGACGGCCGTCGGCTGCCTCGAGGAAGACTCCCTGGCCGGCGACGAGGTGGATCGGCTCGGCGTAGCTGAGCTCGAGGGCCCCCAGGGTGCGCGCCCGGGCCGCCAGGAGGTCGGCGGTGCTGCGAGCCGGAGAGGCCGAGCCGGAGCCGGCGCCGGCGCGACGGCGTACGACGGACGAGAAACGTGCAGCGAGCACGTCGAGGTCCGCCTCGAGCATCGCCTGCAGCTGGCGGAACGCCTCGTCGTCGATCTCCGGCGCCCACCCCTGGTCGCGCGAGCGGCCGCCGGTGATCAGCACAGTGGCGGCGTAGCGGGCGGCGACGAGGTCGGCGACGAGGTCGGCCTCGGCCGGCTCGAGCGAGGTCAGGGAGTGGTAGCCGGCCACCACCTCGACCGCCAGATCCATGCCGTCCGAGCGGCCGACGACCAGGTCGGCAGCGGTGACTGCGACGTCGCAGACCAGTGCGGTGTGAGTCATGTCGCCGAAGTCGGTGATCCCGGTGACCCGCCAGGCGTCGTCGACCAGCACGTTCGTCGGCGCGAGGTCGTTGTGGACGACCTGGGCGCGCAGAGTGCGCAGCCGCGGCGCGACGCGGTCGTCGAAACGGTCCAGCACGGCCTCGATGACGGGTCGGCGCTCGGGGTCGACCGCGGAGAGCCAGGAGCGTAACTGCGGGAGTCGCCGGAGGTCCCACGCGATCGGGTAGGAGCAGGCCGGGTGGACGAAGCCACGCAGGGCGCGGCCCAGTCGCGCGGACGTGCGGCCCCAGTCGCGGGCACGGGTGGCATCGAGGCGGTCGAGGTCGGGGTGGTGTCCGTCGAGCCAGGTCATCACCCGCGCGAGCGACGTACGGCCATCAGTGCCGGCGAGCTCGGTCCACGGTCGGCCGTCTGCCGTGGGCACGACGTCGGGCACCGGGAGTCCCGGGTCGACGGCCCGGATGTGTCGCAGCGCGGAGTCCTGCAGGTCGAGGACCGACTCGGCCTCGACGGGATTGTGCACCTTGAGCAGGTAGCGGCCAGATCCGGTCTCGACCCGGAAGTTGCGGTCGCGCTCCCCGTGCACCTCCACCAGGTCGCCGTCCAGTCCCCACACAGCCGACAGCGAGCCGACCACGGCGTCCAGGTCGAGCTCGGGCATGCGTGCGCTCAGCGGATCGGAAGAGGTCCCACTCACGCGCACATTCTTGCAGCGGCACGAGAGGGCTCCGATCACGATCCAGAGATCGGGTCGACTGACCTGTCGTACTGCCGCACTGCGTCGGCGTCCTCATGCCCAGACGAGGCGGGTCATGACGTTGCGCACCGCATGCAGGCCCGCGCCGTCGGTCGGGCCTCGAGACGGTCCCGTGCGATCGGTTTGCCGCAGGACTCACACAGCCCATAGGTTGCGCCATCGATGCGGGACAGCGCTGACTCCACCTCATCGAGACGGTGCCTGGCTTGTCCGGCGAGGGCCGCGATCTGTGATCGCTCGAAGGCGATCGTCGCCCCTTCAGGATCGTGCTCGTCGTCTGCGTTGGTGTCTCGGGAGGCTGACACAACTGACTCGAAGTCGTGGGTGAGGTTGCTCAGGCGCTGCAGGGTGCGGTCCCGCTCAGCGGCAAGTCGCTCGGCCGCGCTGTCCATGCCGCCATCCTGACCCGCCGCCCCAAGGACCGGGGCAGGCGGGCTGCAAAGAGCAGTGAGTGGCCGTCATATGTTGCACGTCGGAGAGTCCACACGTGCACTCACGACCGTGACAACGTGCGTCATGCCGCGTGGGCGCTCTGCCAAGTGCGGCACCCGTCGCCCGTACTCGGCCCAGGAGTCGCCCAGGTGCGCGCGAACGACCGTCAGGGCGACGCACCGAGTCGGTGTCGCACCACCCTTCGGCGCAGAGTGGGCGACGCCTCGATCTCGTATCCGGCGTTGAGGAAGACCTGGAGTACCCCGACTGACGCCTCGTCCCAGATCACCGTCTTCCCCGGCGGCGGCTCGGTGGGGTAGCCCTCAAGGACGCGAGCGCCGGCCTGCCGGCCGTACTCGACGGTGGCGGCGGCGAGCTCGTACATCAGCCTCTGCCTTCGAAACCCTTTGCGCACGACGAAGCAGGTAACCGACCAGACGCCCTCGAGGTTGGGGTCCATCCGCATCCATGACTTCTGCCGGGCCCAGATCCTCGGGTAGTTCTCCCGCGGCTCGACCGCGACCCAGCCGGCCGGCTCGCTGTCGATGTATCCAACGAGGCCGGACGTGGGGCCGCTCGTGCCGCAGCCGGCCTGCTCAACTGATATGGAGTGACTACCTGTCAAGGGGCAGGGTGAGGCGCCCGCTCCGAGGGTTTCGGGGCGAGCGCCTCGTGCTTCGTCGTGGTGGGACTGGTGAGCGTGTCGTTGGCGACGCGCGGTCAGACTGATATGCGCGGGTTGGTTACCGCAGGACGGTGCTTTCGGCAGGAGCGCGACCGCGTGTCTAGGGTCGAGCGTGGCGAGTAAGGGCTCGCTGCTCATAGTTGAATCGCGGGTCGCTCCAAGCGCTGCCACCGGTCCGGTGGACGACGAAGCAGATCGTGGGTTGCTACTCCTCGAGCATCGCTAGGGACCAGCACCAGCCGGCGAGCTCGCGGGCGATGGCGACGTCGGCGATGGTGTTGCGCTTCTTCCGCGCGGTGAACCGCGTCCAGCGGGCATGGAGTCGTCGGTTGCCCTGATCGCCGCGGACCCTTGCGGTTGCCGGGGCCAGGTCCCAGCGGTCGCGCATGGTCTTGCCGACCACATAGCGGGGCTTGTGGTGCCAGGCGGCCTCGACGAGCAGCCGGCGGACGTGGGTGTTGCCGGTCTTGGTGATCGACCCCTGGCTGCGGGTCGCGCCCGAAGAGTGCTCGCTGGGGACCAGCCCGACGAAGGACCCGATCGAGTTGCCGGTGAATCGGTGCCAGTCGCCGATCTCGACCGCCAACGCGAACCCGGTCAGGGTGCCAATCCCGCGCAGGCAGCCCAGTCGCCGTACCAGCGGGGTGAACTCGGATCCGCCGGCCATCTCCGCGATCGCCGCATCCAGGCGGCCTCGTCGAGCCAAGGTGGCCGCCACGGCCTCGTAGTCGTTCTCGAAGGTCAGCCGGGTCGCTGGCCAGGCCAGCTGCGGCAGCGCGTCGCGGCGCAACCAGGTGTCGTGTTTGCCAGTCCAGGCGTCCCCGCCGTAGTAGACGATCCCGTTGCGCAGCAGCAGCTTGGACAGTCGGTGACGGGCCCGCATCAGGTCACCGCGGCAGTCCTCACGAGCGCGGACCAGGTCCCGGGCGGCTTCTTGCTCCACGGTGGGGATTGACACCGCGGTGATCTCATCGAGCCGCAGCAGCCGGGCCAGGTGGATCGCGTCCTTGGCGTCGGTCTTGACCCGGTCGCCGGACGGCTTCTGCAGCTTCGACGGCGCGACCACCTCACAACGGATCCCCGCGTCGGTCAGGTGCCGATACAGCCCGAACCCGGTCGGCCCGGCCTCATAGGCCACTGCCACCGGCCCTGGCTTGTCCTGCAGCCAGGAGGTGATGAGGTCATAGGACGGCGTCAGCTTGGCTTGAAACAGCTCGCCCGTGACGCCATCGATCGCCGCCGCCGCGACCGATCTGGCGTGCACGTCGAGTCCCACACTCGTACGCTCGGTAAACAACCGGGGCCTCCCACAATTGTCGGATAGGCCGAGCAGGCAGCCCCTGCTCGGTAACCCACGAATCTTGTGAGTGAGGCCCCGGCCCGCAACCGTCTCAGTCCGAGCCGGTCACTCCATACCGTCTAGCGCGGCGTCGCGCTCCTCCTGGGTTGTGTCGCGCCAGATCCAGCCCGGGACCTTGAGTGCCTGGCAGCGGCACTTGCGGGCGCCGCCGGCGTCGAAAATCGCCTCGACGTCTTCGCTCGTCACTTCGTTGGCCGCTCGCCAGCTGAACTCGGGCACATCGCGAGAGTAGTGGCGGCCGGCGTCCATTCCGACGCGGCGCCTTCCTTCTCCCAAGCCGTGCAGTCATACCGCCGCGAACGGGTCTCATTCATCGATCTGTGGGCGATTCGAGTTGAGAAGGCCGCAAGCCATGTGCGTGACGGCGGGGCCAGGCAACGACCAGCGGAGGTGCCGGACGAAGAACCCGTCGGTCCCTCCCCCGCGAACTGCGGGACGCCGGTGTTCCCGCCCATGCTCTTCGTCAACGTCGCGGGCATCCCGTTCTACTCCAAGACCTCGGTGAGCGATGGGGTCGTCCAGACCACCTTCGGCCTCGTAGGCCTCGTCGCGTGGGTCCAGGTCATCCGCAACCGCCGAAGTGCCCTGGCAGAGCACTGAACGCACGGCGCAGGTTTGCCCGCCTTGCCGTGCACAATCCTCTGCCCTTCATGCTGCGGCCTTTCGGGTGCTCAGAACCGTTCAGTCGCCGTGGCTGTTGGGCACCGTGCCTCGGGTGGCGGCGGGGGCGAAGAGCTCCAGTTGGATGTTGTCGGGGTCGCGAAGCACGAGCACCGAGGCGTACGGCGCGTCGACGATCGAGGAGTGCGTCAGGGGCTTGTCGGCCATGTCGGCTCGCACGACTCCGTGCGCTTCGAGGTGGCGTTCCCACTCCTCGAGGTCGGCTCGGGTTGTCACGGCCAGCCCGACATGGTCGAGACCCGTCGTGGTCTCGGCGAACAGGGATGTGTCGTTGTCGTCGTGTGCGTGGAGGACGATCACCAGTGCCCGGTCGTCGTCCGCGAGCAGCTTGCCGACCCCTCCGGGATGGGGGATGTCGGCCTGCTGACGGATGCCGAAGACGGCCTGGTACCACTCGATGCTGCTGTCGATGTCGGTGACGGTCAGCGCGACGTGGTGGAAGCTGGGCAGGGCGAAGCCGGTCATTGACGATGTCTCCTCGTCCGTTTGGTCGGGCTCTGGGTGGCCTCGCCGCGGCAGTGGGCCAGGAACATGTCCACGGCGTCCTCGGCCAGACGGGTCCACCGGTGCCCGCCCGGGTCGTTGGAGATCTGCTGATCGACCAGGCCGGTGGTCAAGGCTGTCCAGAGATCGACGTGGCGCGGGTCTGTGATCTGGTTGCGGACAAGCCTGGCCCGGGTCTCCTCCAGGGCACGAACCGCTGGCGCATAGGCCTCGGCCGTGGGCGCGAAGCCGGGGATGGTTCGAAGGAACAGCAGCTGGTACCGCGGGATGTCGGAGGTGCAGAACTCGATGAAGCGCCGGAACCCCTCGAGGAGGACTGCCCGAGGCTCCTGGTCGGGATAAGGTGCGCCGTTGGCCTGCTCGAACGCTGCGGCGCCCTGGGCGAACAACGCGTCGTAGATGTCGTTCTTGGACGCGAAGTACTGGTAGACGGTCGGAGTGGTGGTGCCTGCCCGCCGGGCCAGATCTCGCAGCGACAGCCCGGACAGCCCCTCCTCGCGCACGAGGGAGCAGGCTGCCTCGAGGATGACCGCGCGAGCCGACTCGCGTCGTTCTGCTCGCCAACCACCGGGCGCCTGAGACACTGTCATGTTATCTTTTACAATGTCTTAGCATCCGGCGTCAAGATTCCAGCACCCCGGAGCTCAGCGTCATGCACCTGAGTCATGCACCTGAGTCATGCCGCCGGGTCAACAGCAGCGTCGCCTTCTACTGGCTCCGTTCCGCGCGGACGCACCACGCAGCCGCGGATGCCATGGACGATGTCGCTCCCACCGCCGCTTCGATCCGGCCCCGGAGTGCTTCGCGGCGCCGCCGGTCCAGTGCCTGCACATAGGCTCCGCCGGAGCCGACACCCAGCGTGAGTGGCTCCCACCACTCGTGGAAGCTGGGGAAGGGGACTTCGACGGTGAGCCGCGAGGACTCGACGCGCACCAGGCCGGCGTCGTGCGCCAGCTCGGCCAGCTGGCCCTCCCGGGCACCGGCGGCCCCGGACTCGTCTCGGACGTCGGGGTCGAGTTCGCGAGCCGCCTTCCAGAGCGGGGAGAGTGGTCCGGCGCCGCCGCTGTTGTCCCACACGCACGCGGCCACCACTCCACCTGGCTTCGTCACGCGCGCCATCTCGCGCAGCCCGGCGACCGGATCGGTCATGAAGTGCACGACGAGCTGTGCGGCGGTGCCGTCGAAAGTGTCGTCGGCGTACGGGAGCGCTTCGGCGGCTGCGCGCTGGACGTCTACGCCCGGCAGCAGCGTGCGGGTCGCCTCGACGAACGGCGCATGGGGGTCGACGGCCGCGACGGCGTGCTCGCCCAGGCGATCCACGAAGAGAGCTGTGAGCGCGCCGGGGCCGCAGCCGACGTCGAGGAGACGGTGAGGTGGACGCGGATCCACGACGTTGACGAACTCGTGCGCGAGTGCCCGGGAGAACCGGCCGGTGAACCGGTCGTAGGCGACCGCGGCGTCGCGGGGGATCATCTGCACACCTCACACGAGGGCGTGTCCGAACCGGAACAGGTTGGCCGGGTCGAACTCGTGCTTGTCGCGCAGCAGCCGGGCGTGCACATCGGGGTGCCAGGCGCGGGCGACCTGTTCGGGCGTGGTGGCGTCGCCGAGCCAGTTCACCGGCACGGTGTCCGTGGCCCAGGCAGCCAGGGCGTCGTGGACGCCGGCACCGGACTGCGCAACCAGGTCCTCCAGTCCGGGTGCGAGCACGCCGAGGGTGAGCAGCGAATAGGCGGCCCCGCGGCCGGAGACGGCGTTCGGAACCCGCGGCTCGCGTCCGAGCGCCCCGCCCATGAGACGCAGCTCGACCATCGCCAGCGGACTGCCTGAGGCGGGTCCGGCGACCTGCAGGAGGCGCTCGACCGCGTCCGCAGTCAGCCCCGCGAGCAGCGCTCCTCTCTCCTCGACCGGCATCGGGTCCCGGGGGTCCTGGTGGATGGTGTCGATCGCGGTCACGGGCAGGTCGCTGACGCCCGACAGCAGCACCTCGCCGGAGGCGAGCATCGGCGCCAGCAGCTCGGCGCCCTCGGCCTCGCTTCCGTTGACCGAGAACCGGAGGTGCACGACGTACTTCCCGCGGATCGGCTCCGGCAGCTCCTCGAACGGCGGCAGCTGAAGCAGCGCGATCGAGGCGCCGGCATGGTCGGGCAGGGTCGGCGCCCAGCCGCGGAACGAGTGCAGCACGTCTCTCGCCGACTCGCCGGCGAAGAACACCGCGCCACCGTAGATCTGGGCGACCGGCACCAGGTCGAGCTCGACCGAGGTCACGATGCCGAAGTTGCCCTTGCCACCCCTCATGGCCCAGAAGAGCTCCGGGTCGTGGCGTTCGTCGATGCTGCGGATCCGTCCGTCGGCGGTGACGGCCTCGATCCGGCGTACCAGGTCTGCGCCGAATCCGAACTGACGCGAGAGCGGGCCCATGCCGCCGCCGAGGCAGAACCCGACCACGCCGACCTGGGTGGAGGAACCGCAGATGCCCGCGAGGCCGTACGGCGCCGCCGCGGCGAGCACGTCGTGCCAGCGCGTACCGGCTCCCACCACGGCGGTGCCGCGCTCGGGATCGACCTGCACCGAGCTCATCCGCGACGTGGTGATCATGAGCCCGTCGGTCACCGGTTGCACCGGACCATGCCCGGTCGCCTGCACGGCCACCGGCAGTCCTTGTGCGGCCGCCCAGCGCACGGCCGCTGCCACGTCCGCGGCGCCGGTTGCGCCGACCACGACGGACGGCCGGTGAGTCACGGCGAGGTTGAACGTGGCGACCTCGGCCACGTGGCCGGGATCACCGGCGCGCAGGACGGGACCGGTCACGGCGGCTGCCAGGTCGGCCACGGCGTCGGTGGTGACGGGCGAGGACTCGATGATGCTCATGTGGGGCTCCTGTGGCTCGGGTCTCCGGGGAGATTCGGGTGCGACCACGATGGAGCAGCGTCGGGTTCGGGATCCACGACTTCTTCGTTCACGGTCGTGAGGCAACGCCTAACATGCCTGGTCATGGAGCTGCGTCAGCTGCGCTACTTCGTCGCCGTGGCGGAGGAGCGGCACTTCGGACGGGCTGCTGCGCGCCTGTTGATCGCCACCCCGTCACTCAGCCAGCAGATCAAGGCACTCGAGCGAGACCTCGGCGTCCGGCTGTTCGACCGCACCTCGTCCGGAGCGACGCTCACCGCCGCCGGGAGCGAGCTCTTACCCGTGGCGCAGGCGACCCTGGGCGCGGCCGCCGACCTGCGATCGGCGGCCGAGCGAATCGCCCACCACCGCGCCACCGTCCTGCGCCTGGGCTTCCTGGCGTTCTCGCTCACGGCCGAGTCCCGCGACCTGCTCACCACATTCGGCCGGGAGGCGCCCGAGGTGACCGTCGAGCTCCGTCAGTACGAGTGGGACGATCCCTCGGCCGGGCTTCTCCGCCACGAGGTGGACGCCGCCCTGGTGCGCCCGCCCTTCCGCGGAGCCGACCGGCTCGAGTACGTGGACCTGGCCCGAGAGCCGGTCTACGCCGTGCTCTCTGCAGACCATCCCCTCGCGCACGAGGTCGAGGTGACCCTGTCGCGCATCGCGGACGAGCCAATCCTCGAGGCTGCCGCGGTCACGGACCCGGTCTTCGCCGACTACTGGTACCTACGGACCCTGAGGCCCTCGGGAGCCCGCACCGTCACCAGCACGTCCGGAACCGTGGAGGAGTGGCTCGCAGAGGTGGCGTTCGGACGCGGGGTGAACCTCGTGCCGGCCGGGCTCGCCGCACAATACGCACGGCCCGGCCTGGCCTTCGTCCCCGTTGCGGATGCACCACCGTCGCGCCTGGCCCTCGCCTGGCGTTCCGACGACGAGCCATCCCCAGCTGTCCGTGATCTCGCGGCGCTCGCCGTGCGCCGGCGTCGCCCCGGACGACCGGAGCGCGCCCGGGGGGGCCTGGGTCCGGGCCGCTGAGGCTGGGCGTTGCGGCCAGCGGGCTGCCTCTGACAGTTCCCGTCCAGCGAGGTCGGATCGTTGCACCTCATCCCCCACTGAGCCTGACTGCATCGCCCGTCTGCCCCGGAAGGCACCTCTTCAGGCGAGTCAACGTGCTGTCCACCTCGCGCGAGAGAAGGAGGCGCCCGCACGAAGCCGCCTGCTGGTCCAGTCATAGCGCCGGTTCATCCCGGGGACCGAGCAGGGCGGTCCGGGCACTCTGGTCCGGCGGAAGTGCCGGCCCCCGGTCAGTCCGTCGGGGGTTGGAGGAGGGCAGCCGCGAGTGTCGCGTGCAGCCAGTCGGCGTACTGCGGCTGGTCCCAGCCGAGCTGATCTGTGAGCTGCTTGTGGGTTGCTGGGCTGCAGAGCAGCCAGGTGGTGGCGGCGGCCTGTTCGATGGTGAGCTCTGGCCGCAGTGGGCCGGCGTCGGCGAGCGACCTCACGAACGCCGTGAGGTTCCGCAAGCGGGTGCGGTGCATGGAGGCGTACTTGGTGGCCACCTCGGCATCCATCTCGGCCGCTGAGCGCATGACGTCGTCGACCGGTCTGGCCCGGGCTATCCGGTCGGCGATCTCCGCGGCGAACATGGCCAGCTTGTTGTGCTGGTCCGGCTCGGCCTGGACCCGCTGCGGCCCCTCCTGGTCGAGCACCCGTGGGCTGTCGGGTTGGCCGGTGACGGCGAAGTTGAGCACCTCGACCAGCAGCCCGCGCTTGTTGGTGAACAGCTTGTAGACCAGGTCCTCGCTCACGCCCGCCTCCTCGGCGATGCGGGCGATCGAGGTGGCGGCGTAGCCGTCGTCGAGGAAGCGGCGGTAGGCCGCAGCGAGGATCGCGGACGCGTTGGCGCGGGCACGTTCCTCTCGTAGCGCGGAGCGGTACGCACGCTTGCCCTTGACAGCCTCTGGCACGGGGTCCACTCTAGGCCAAATTGGATCAGGTATTACTCGAATGAATTGGAGGCAGCCATGAGCTTGGGATGGAAACTCGCCTACCGCCTCGGCCTCACGCCCTGGGAACGCGCCGCCGAACAGGGCCAGGAGCAGCTCGGCGCTCTGCTGGACAAGATCGAGACCGACCGCACCCCACCGTTCGGCCGTGCCCTCGACATCGGGTGCGGGACCGGCACACACACTCACGACCTGGCCCGCCGCGGCTGGGACGCCACTGGCGTCGACTTCGTCCCGCTCGCCATCGAGAGGGCCCGCGCGGGCGGCGGTGACGCCACGTTCGTGTGCGGGGACGTGACCGCCCTGGCCTCGCTCGGCCTTGAGTCGTTCGACTTCTTCCTCGACATCGGCTGCCTCCACGTGTTCGACCGTGCGCGACGCGCGGACGTCGCTCGGCAGGTCACCGGCCTCGCCCGCCCTGGCTCCCAGATGGTGCTGCTGGCCTTCCAGCCGAACAGCCTCCCCCTGGTCCCCGACGGAATCAGCCAGCGCGACCTCGAGGAGGCCTACCCCGACTGGGACCTGCTTGCCACCGAACCCGCCGACGCCAGCGGCATGCCGAAACCCATGCGGAAGACCGCACCGCGCTTCTACACCCTGCGTCTTCGGTGACAGGGCAGCCGGAGCCGCCGGCCTCGAGACACCTACCGGTCCGGTGACGAAAGTCGGCGGATGCCGGTGACGCCGATGTGCCCGGCGACCACGGCTGACCCGTCCACGACGACCTCCCTGTCTGCTCGCCGCACGAAGGAACCAGGACTAGGGTGACCTCATGGGCACCGAGTACGGCCTCGGACCGACCGGCGGACTGCCCCCGGGCAAGGTGGTGGGCGCCGGTCCCTATGCCGTCGGCAACCGCGACGGCGAGTACTTCGCAGTCACCCGTAGATGTCGGCACCTTGCCGCCGACCTGGCCAACGGCAGCATCGATGCGGACGGCTGTCTGGTTTGCCCGTGGCACCAGTCGAAGTACGACGTCCACACCGGGCGCATGGTCCGTGGTCCGCAAGGGATGTTCGCCAGAGTGCCGGGGCTGGAGGCGGCCTTCAAAGCGCTCACCAGGGTCCTGCCTCTCGGCCGAGGCGAGGTCACTGAACGCGCCGACGATCTCTACGTGCACTGACCTTCGGCGCTTCAGCCCCGGTGCGTGGGTACGAAGAGTCGCACCGAGCGGCGCTGCGATGCTTCAGCCCGCGCAGTGTGCGACTTCGCCGCGAACCGGTCCACCCTTTGTCTGGATCCCCCAGCGCTCCCGGCTCTGTCTGGTTCGCGACCACGCCGCCACCTCCCCCTGAGGTCCGCGACAAGACGCAGCGGTCTAGACGGGTCTGAGGACTGCGACCAGGAAGTCGGAATCTTCACGCCACGGACGCAAGTCCCACGTGGACAACAGCAGGTCAGCCTCCAACCCCGCTTGGCGGGCGTCGGTCAGGAACGCAGAGAACTCGTAGTCACGGCCGGCCCCGAAGCCAATGACGACCCGGCCCTCCGGATGAAGATGCCCTCTGAGGCGTCGCAGCACCTCATCGCGAGTGCTCGGCGCGAGGAACGTCATCACGTTTCCGGCACACACGATGGCATCGAACTGTTCCGCGATGCCGCGAGCGGGCAGGTCAAGCTCTGCCAAGTCCTCGACGACCCAGCGAGGGCCGGGATGATCTTCGATCGCGGCCTCGATCAGCACCGGATCGACGTCGACGCCGACCACGTCGTGTCCGAGGCGGGACAGTTCAGCGGCGACCCGGCCAGGGCCACAGCCCGCATCCAGGATGCGCGCCCCGCGCCCAACCATCGCGTCAAGCAGACGGGCCTCTCCAGCCAGGTCGCGACCGGCTGCTGCCATCGAACGGAAGCGCTCGACGTACCAGGACGAGTGGTCTGGGTCCGCCGCCACCTTCCGCATCCACGCGCTCTGTTCCACCATGTCTGCATTGTGGTCGTCCGGGACTCCGTCGGTGGCTTGGGACCTCCGTCAGATCTCGCCGAGCACGCCACCGGGTTCGACGCCGGGTCAGCGGGTCACTCGGTCCTCGCGACCCTGCGCCCCGGAGAGCACGCCGAAGTCGAGGAGCACGGCGACCGCAACGCCGTTCGCGTCGAACCCCATCCAGGCCGGGTGCAGATCCTTGCCGCACAGGAACGCCGCCGCGACCGTCCGTCCGTCGATCTCCATCGAGACGATCGACTCCTCGAGTGCCTGGTTGAAGATCCCCTGCATGTACACGGCGTCCTCGAAGAGTGGCTGGAGGACCTCCGCGTCGGTGATCTCGTAGAAGGCTCCGAGCGAGGAGTCGGAGTCGAGCTGGAACTGGCCCTCGTCGGCGAGCGGTTGCCACACAGCCACCTCGGCGACCGCGCCCGCCGCGGCCGCCACCGGCCGAACTTCGCTGGCTCCGGTGTCGGCACGGGTGCGCGCGATCACGACGACGGTTGTCGGGTAGTCCTTCGCACCCATGCCGACCGCAGGAGTCGTCGGCGCGGCCTCCGGGTACCAGGGGTCGGCGATGGCGATCGCTCCCCACTTCATCGACAACGTGGGCCCGGCTTTCGCCGTCAGTGTCACCGTCTCCCGCTGGTAGCGGTCGTTCTTCGGAAAGACGTAACGCGCGCCGAACTCCACGAGGTCCCGCGGCTCCACGATGATGCCGCCGGGGACATCAGGCTGATCGAGACTCTCCTTCAGCCGCTCCATCACCACCTTCCGCTCCGCGCGCGGCAGGGAAAGAACCAGCTCGATGACGTCGTAGATGTTCCGGCGCACCCACCGAACGCTAACCGCGAAGGAGGGAACCTGCACAGAGACGCTCCGCCGGGGGCGGATGGCCGAGGGTTCTACCGACAGGCCACTGTCCGTCGTGATGGCGCCATCTGTTGTCAAGACGCCTGGCTGGCGTCGGTGGAGTGAGCGGAGGCGTCGTACCAGCGCAGCACCCGATGCGCCCTCAAGGTGTTCCACCGGCTCGGCGCGCCGTCAGGTTCCTCGAACCGGAAGTGGACCGCGCCGGGGTGGGTGTTCTCGAGCAACCAACGCCGGTCGGGCCGGCGCTTGGCGCGGACGCGTTCGATCGCTTCGGCCAGCCGCGGATCAGGGGTGCCCCCGCGCCTGGCGAAGTACTCCGTGGCCTTGAGCAGGTCGTAGTGCCATCGCGGGGGATGAGAGAACAACGCCCACTGCGGGTTGACCTCCTCGCTCGTGCGCAACGACCGGAACAGGTTGCGCTGTAGCAGGTACTCCTCACCGTCGCGGCGAGCCCGGTAGACCTCCTCTGACCCGCCGGTGTGGCGCTCCCAGCTCAGCAGAGCGTCGATCACGTCCAGGGTGCTGGCGAAAGAGGACGGCGCCGGACGCGTCTCGGCCCAGCAGTTCCAGCCGCCATCCGGCATCTGGTCGGCCAGGAGTCTCTCCACCACCGGTTCGACGTCGACGTCGAGGTAGGTGCCCATCAGGACTGTGCCGGCGTTGATGCAGCAGTCCTCCTCGCCAGCGAAGAACGGCAGCCCGTCGCACTCCCAGCGGCAGTTGCGGGCCACCAGGTGTGCGGTCTCCTGCATCACCGGGCTGTCCGGGGGTACGCCCAGGTCGCACAGGTCGAGCAGGACCCGGTACGTCGCGGTCCACGGCTGGCCCGGATCGGCACCCGACCCGTCGGTCGGCGCCTCGGCCGTTCCCGCGTCCGACGACGGCCAGGGCGGCGGTGGTTCACCGGCAGCCAGAGCTCGTGCGGTGGCCGCTGCGAACGCAGCGGTACCTGGGAAGCAGGCTCCGTTCGCCCACAGCCCGTCAGGAGCCCGCAGTGCCAGCAGGCGAGCACCCCAGCCCTCGTGCTCCACACGCGCCCGCTCGGTCGCCACCACGGTCTCCGAGGCATCGAGGAGATCACGCAGCACCTGCCAACGGATCGCCGGATCGCCCTCCAGGAGCCACTGCACCACCGGGTCATCCATGGCCATCGGCGGCGTCCGTGGCTGGAAAGGGCCCTGATCCTCCGTCGACTCCATCCCTGAACCGTAATCGGAAGAAGCGCACGCAGCTGCCGCCTGGAGGCACGCCTTTCCGCCGGGATCGCGCGAGCCATCTCACTGACAGCCCCTGAGCGCGGACTCAACCCCCGCCGCCGCGTCGGTGGCCGCATCGCCGCCGCGCAAGACACCTCCACCGAGCTGAATGAGCCCTCCCGGCGCCGTGACCGGTTAGCCTCGAGGTGACACGAAGGCAGGGGGTGTCCCAATGCCACTCGGGCGGGTCATTGCAGAGACGGTGGCCGACCTTCGCGACCGCGTGGAGGTCTCATGGCACGACGACAGGTGGCACGTCACGGCGAGCTCCTTCGAATCCGCGCTGCGCTACATCGAGGCGCGCTTCGACGATGCCGCCGTCCTGGCGCGTCACGATCACGGTCGCCGATGGCCGCGGGTGACTCTCGAGGTATCCACCGATCCGGCGCTGGCGACGAAGGCTCCGCCGCTGATCGAGCTGGCTCACCCGCCGGAGCCAGTCGCAGCGCTCCAGCCTGTTCCGAAGCCTTCCGTCGAACCCGCAGAGCCCGAGCCGATGGCGGAGTCGGGCCTACCGAGCGCGCTCGAGGCGATCTTCGCCCACCAGAACACGCCCGGGGCCTGAAGGGCGCCTGCCGAGGTCGTCACCGACCCGATCGCCGGACGTGCGGCGATCCCCGGCCCGCCCTTGGCGCATCCTCTCGCCACGCGACCGTGTCCCGCACGGGCGAGACGCGAGTCTGGTGAGCTCCAGCCCCCTCAGGTCTTGACTCTCTGGACTCGGGCGCCGAGGTAGGTGATCGCCAGCCAGAGGACGCCGGTGATGACGGAGCTCGACGTCGAGCCGGGCCGTGCCAGCTCCCCCGGACCCGGACCGAGGTGTCCGATGCCCGCCAGCAGCAGCGCGCTGCCCGCGAGCGCGGTGGTCCAAACGACGAACCAGCGGCGGAAGCGGTTGGCGAGGAACCCGCAGACGATCGCGACCGCGGCGACGAAGAGCAGGCCGAGGAGCACGTCGCCGCGCCCGTTCTCGGATCGTGACGAGAGCAGGGTGAAGAGTCGCGCCCCGATGAGTACGCCGACTCCCGCGCCGACGATGAAGAAGAGGAACCGGGCGAAGACCAAGGTGAGCACCAGCACGGCCAGGGCGCACACCACGGCCACGATCGCGGCGACGCCGAGCGAGGCGCCGAAGGCCTCGGCCAGCACCCAGGATCCCGCGAAGCCGGCAGCCAACACCGTCAGACGCAATGACTTGGCGCCCCAGAAACACAGAATCACGCCGAGCAAGATGAGGACGGCGGTGGACGTCATGGACTCGGGTCACCTCCGGACTCGGCCCTCCCAGCGAGCACCGACGCGTGGATCATCGCATGACGAGTCGTGGGTCGCCGGGCACGTGACTCGTCGACGAGCGGTCGAGCAGGCCGCTGCGAGGGCGAGGGACCCCAGGGCGGCAAGGGAGCGTCAGGCTTCCGACGCTCTGGAACATGCTCATCATGGCGAGGGTCGCGCAACGGGACCAGGCTCACCCGAGCGGGGACCTGACCGGCGTGGGCGCCGGGAAGCACGGTGATCCACACCGCGGGCAGCGGTCGGGTGACTGGGTAGCGTGCGAAGCATGCCCATCAAACTCGAGAACGTCGGCATCGCCGTCCGCGACCTCGAAGCGGCGATCGCCTTCTTCAGCGACCTCGGACTCACCGTCCTCGGCCGGGACACCGTCAGTGGAGAGTGGACCGATACCGCGGTCGGTCTCGACGGCAACCACGCCCACATCGCCATGCTCCAGACGCCAGATGGCAGTGGTCGCCTCGAGCTCTTCGAGTACCTCCATCCCGACGCGATCGAGACGGAGCCCACCCGGCCCAACGAGATCGGCATGCATCGGGTGGCCTTCTCGGTCGACGACATCGACGAGGCCCTGGAGATCGCCGCGCGGCACGGCTGCCATCCGCTACGCGGAGTGGCGACGTACGAGGACGTGTACAAGCTGACCTATCTCCGCGGCCCGAGCGGCATCCTCGTCATGCTCGCCCAGGAGCTGAAGAACGGCTGAGGGCGCCTCACGTACCCGCAGGAGAGCGGCGTCGCGCTCGGCCCCGCCGGCGACGCCGCTACGCAGGCGCTGCCGGTTGTGATCCACGCGCGCGCTGTGGGACCCGAGTCCGTCGACGAGTCCTGGATCAGCCAGGTCGAGGGCCCCCAGTTGTCCTCGCTGATGTCCGTCTTGGTGCCGGGGTAGTACTGCCTGACCCACGCGCGCATCGTGCGGACCCACTGCAGCGGCCTGCCCCGCGTCCTCGATCACGTTGCTGGTGCTCCCCCGTCGCTAGCCGACGCCGGGGCACCGGACCCGGCCGGAGGCGCGAAGACAGACGTGCACCTCGGCTCGAAGGGCTGAGACCCTTCCTCCCCCACCCTGAGCGACGAGTAGGTTCGGGGTGTGAGCGAAGACCAGCTGCAGCCCAGCGACACCCTCGACGACCGCGGGCTGGACGACGTGCTGGACGAGGGGTACTCCCCGCCCGACCGAGAGCCGGCCCGGCTCCGTCACCCGCACGAGGTCGACGAGCCGGAGACGCTGGACGAACGCCTCGCCGAGGAGGAGCCCGACGCCCGGGTGGACCCGGACCAGGACGACGACGCAGACACGTTCGGCACCGATGCCCAGGACGAGGTCGGCGGCGATCGCACCGGTCGACTGGTCGCACAGAACCAGGGGTCGGGAGAGGACGAGGACGCAGAGCTCTGGGCCACCGACGCCGGCATCGACGGCGCCGGCGCCAGCGCCGAAGAGGCAGCGATGCACGTCATCGACGAGGACGACGCCTACGACGACTGAGGTCTCGTGCGCTGTCGTTGAACAACGATTCAGTCAGGTGTAGCGTGCGGACTCCCGCGTCGCTCCGCGACCTTGGAGGCGCTATGGCTCGTCGGCTGCTGCTCGTCACCGTCGCGCTGGCGGCGTGCCTGGGCGCTGCCGGCCCACTCCGGGCAGAGGCCGCCCATCCGGCCGAGCGCACGAGCGCCGACCTCGAGCACCACCTCGAGCACCACCTCGAGCACCGCCCTGGAAGGGGTCCCGCGCTTCGGCCACGTGTTCGTCATCGTGGGCGAGAACACGACGTACTCGCACCTGGACACCACGAACGCGCCGTACCTGATGGGGAAGCTGCGTCCGCGGTCGGCGTGGCTCACGCACTATCGCGCGGCCACGCACTGGTCGCAGGCCAACTACATCGCGCTCACCTCGGGACGCTTCACGCTGTGCGAGCAGCACGACTACGGGTCGGCGTGCCATGACGACGTGAACAACATCTTCCACCAGCTCGACGTCACGCATCAGACGTGGACGACCTGGCTGGAGGGCGGCACGGCCAAGTGCGACACGGGCTCCGGAAGCACCTGCCCGCCGCAAGGCCCCTGCCCGCTCACCGGCTTCTACACCACGGGCAATCCGCCGATCAACTACGCGGACATCGAAGGGGCAGGTGGCGTCTGGTCGGCGACGAACAAGTCCGAGGAATGCCTGCGCAACGACATCTACGCCGGACCCGAGGACGCCCCGATGGGCGACTTCGAGGACGCGCTCGGGTCGGGCGACGTGCCGGACTTCAACCTGGTGCTGCCGAACGGTTGCGAGAACGGCGAGGGCAACTGCCAGCCGACCAACAACCGCTACCGGCAGTTCGACGACTTCCTGGCTCGCGAGGTCCCCAAGATCGAGGCGTCCCCGGCGTTCGGCAGCGACGGGGTCATCGTGATCACCTACGACGAGGACCAGCGGAAGGACGGCCTGGCCAAGAAGCAAGGCTTCGGGTCGGGTGGTCCGGTGGTGTGCGCGGTCCTGAGCCCGCTCGTCAGGCCGGGCGCGTACGACGGGACGCACTTCCACTACAGCCTGCTCCGGACGCTGGAGGACGGCTTCGGTCTCATCCACTACGTCGGTCACGCCGCCGACGTCGCCCCGATCTCGGAGATCTGGCGGTAGCAGGCGCCCTCCTCAGCCGCCGACCGGCCGCCACATCGTGGTGACGACTGCTCGGTCGAGCACTGCCTCGAACCGGCCGATCGCGGCGTACCCCTGTCGCTCGTAGCGGCGGTCGTTGTCGGGGTTCGTCGACTCGAGGTACGTCGGGATGCCGGCCTCGTCCCACCGCTCCAGGTCTGTTGCCAGATGGGCCATGCCGTAGCCGTGGCCGGCGTGGTCGGGCCGCGTCGCCAACAGGCTCAGGTAGGCATGCGGCCGCTCACGCGGGCGTTGCCGGTCGAACCGGTCCCACAGCTCGGCCATGGCAGTCGCCAGGCGTGCGGGGAGCGTGCGCTCGACCAGGAGATGCACCTCGTGCTCCTGCTCGGCCGACAGCTCGTCCTCGCCAGGGGGGATCCAGATCGACACGGTCCGGGCGTCGAGCCCGGCGAACGCCGCGCCATGGGCATGCGCACCCTCGACGTAGAACCGCCAGAACGCACGCAGATCGGCGTCCGCGGCATCGTCCGCACCCAGGGCGACGCCCCACACCGGGTCGCTGCGGAAGGCCTGGGCGATCGTGTCCGCCGCGGCATCGACCTCCTGCGCCGTGACTCGCCGTCCGTCCATGCCTGCGATGCTAGTGACGGGCGTGCGGCGATCCGCTGCGGACCGACCGTCGGTCAGGTGCGGCGGAGGTAGTCGAGCTGGGCGCGGACGGAGAGCTCGGCGGCAGGCCAGAGGACGGCGTCGACGTCGGCGTACACGATCTCGACGATGCGGCGGGGCAAGGCGTCGTGGTCGAGCGGTACGCCGTCGCGGGCCTCGGCGTGCAGCGAGCGCAGCGCCTCGCGGACCTGGTCGAGCCGTTCGCGGCGGTGGGAGAGGTAGTGGTCCAGCACCGGCAGGGCCTGCCCGATCACCGGTCCGTGGCCCGGCCAGATCGCCTCGATCTCGTGCGCCTCGGCCAGCGCCCGGAGCCGCTCGAGCGAGCCGAGGTAGGCGCCGAGCTCGCCGTCGGGGTGCGCGACGACTGTCGTACCGCGGCCGAGCACGGTGTCGCCGGTGAGCACGGTCCGCTCGGCCGGGACCACGAACGACAGCGAGTCGGAGGTGTGACCGGGGGTGGCGACCACGTGGATCTCGAGGTCGCCGACGCTGACCACGTCTCCCTCGACGAGACCTTCGTCGCCCAGCCGGTACGCCGGGTCGAGCGCGCGCACGCCGCAGCCGACCCGGTCGGCGAACGCCCGGGCGGCCTCGGCGTGGTCGAGGTGGTGGTGGGTCAGCAGCACGACCGCGACCTCACCGGCTGCCTGCGCCACCGCAGACAGGTGACCTTCGTCCAGGGGCCCCGGGTCGACGACGACCGATCGTGACGACGACCCGTCGCGCAGGACCCAGGTGTTCGTGCCGTCCAGGGTCATCGGCGACGCGTTGGGAGCCAGCACGCACTCGGCCACCTCGCCGAACGACCCGCCGGCCCACGGCGCGTCAGCCACGCGCGTCCCGGGCCTCGACCAGCGGCCACAGCCGCTCGGGCGTCGACAGTGTCGCGGCAGCGCCCTCGCCCTCGACGGCGGGCGTGAACATCTCCACCACCCGGCCGGACGCGGCCGCCAACAGATCGTCGGGGGTGGAGTGCGCCGAGACCTCGAGGCAGGTCAGGTAGGTCGGCGGCATCATCCCGAGGTCGCCGGCGTCGACGGCGTCGCAGGCCTCGGTCGCGGAGAGCCAGGTCACCGACGACGACTCCGACGAAACGTCACGGGTGAGCTGTCCCGGTGGCAGCGCGGCGACGAAGAACCACGTGCGGAAGCGCCGCGGCTCGAACTCCGGCGTGCACCACGCACCCCAGACGCCGAGCAGGTCGGTGCGCAGCACCAGCCCGCGCCGGTCGAGGAACGCGGTGAAGGACAGCTCCTTGGCTTCCAGCGCCTGCCGGTCGGCCTCCCAGTCGTCACCTGTCGTGTCGGCCACGACCTCGTCGGCGGACGGGCCGGCCAGCAGCACGCCCGACTCCTCGAAGGTCTCGCGCACCGCTGCGCACACCAGCGCCCGCGCCATCTCCTCCGAGGTCACCAGCTGGGCGGCCCAGGTCGCCGGGTCGGGCCCGGCCCACGCCACCGACGCGTCGAAGTCGCGCGGATCGACGCCACCACCGGGGAACACGCACATCCCGCCGGCGAACGCCATCGAGGTCTGCCGCAGTAGGAGGTAGACCTCGAGCCCGTCACTGCCCGTGCGGGTCAGGACCACCGTCGCCGCGTCCCGCGGCTCGGCCGGCGTACGGCGGCCGTCGGCGAACTCCCGCGCGTGCTCGACGAGCTGCGGGGGCAGGGATACACGCACGCTCAGACCTCGACGAGGATCTCGACCTCGACGGGGGCGTCGAGCGGCAGCACCGGTACGCCGACCGCCGAGCGCGCGTGCACCCCGGCGCCGCCGAAGGCCTTGCCCAGCAGGTTGGACGCCCCGTTGGCGACCCCCGGCTGGCCGGTGAAGTCAGGCGTCGAGGCCACGAAGCAGACCACCTTGACGACCCGCTTCACGAGGTCGAGGTCGCCGATCTCGACCTTGACCGCAGCGATCGCGTTGAGGGCGCACTGCTCCGCGCAGGTCGCGGCGTGCTCGGGCGTCACCTCGCCACCGACCTTGCCGGTCGCCATCAGCTCACCGGAGCGCATCGGGAGCTGGCCCGAGGTGTAGACGTAGGAACCCGACCGCACAGCCGGGACGTACGACGCGACCGGCTTGGCCACGTCGGGCACCGACAGCCCGAGCTCGGCCAGCCGGTCCTCGACCGCGCCCATCAGGAGGCCCCGACCGGGCGCTTGAAGTAGCCGACCATGTTCTCCGGGTTCATGCCCGGGGCCACCTGCACGAGCTCCCATCCGTCGGCACCGAAGTTGTCGAGGATCTGCTTCGCCGCGTGCACGAGGATCGGGGCGGTGAGGTACTCCCACCTCTGAGTCTCAGCCATGGGCGCGACCCTACCCCCGGCCGGCTCCCGGTCCGGAGGCGCTCAGCAAGGCCCGAGCCGACGAGGACCGCCCGGCCGCACAGGGAGAAGAGGCGGCCGGACGGTCCGGTCGTGGGTCACGACGAGATCAGCCGGGCCAGTCGGTCACGGTGACCTCTCCGCCGACCACGTCGACCCGGAGCGTCACGGCGGTGGGCTGTCCTTTGCCGAACAGCTCGTAGCCTCCGTCGGGAAGCTCCGGGAACACCAACGACGGTACCTCGCCTCCGGCGATCGGGCGCGCCACGACCGCGACATGAGCCAGATGGCCGTGGTGCCCGTCGTGCCCGTGGTGCTGGTGGTGGTGCTGGTGGTCGTGCTGGTGCGCCATGACGCCGGCGGTCCCCCGCAACGGCCGGATCTCGACCTCCGCGCCCACCATCGACGACGGCATGGTGACGACGAGAGCGCCGACCTCGCCGCCGATGTCGAGCAGTACCGCGCCCTGTCCCGCCCACGCGTTCTCGGGCGCGGGCGCCGGTGCGGTCGCGGTCACGACGCCGAGGACGCGCTCGGCTGCGTCTGGTAGCCGCCGCCCGGGCTGCCCAGGTAGGGGAACGTCGCCGTCGTCCCGCCGTTGGTGTCCGACGTCCCGTCCGCGACCCCGGACGTCGCGCCGTCCGGGGTGAAGGACGGGTCGACGAGCGGGATGGTCAGGCCGGCCACGGCGCGTAGCTCCACCGTCACCACGTCGTCGTCGACCCGGCGGCCGTTCGGGAAGCCCGCGGCGTCCCCGGCCACGAGACCGAGCGGGTGGGGGCTCGACGACGGCGGGACCGCCAGGTTGAGCCGCAGCATGTCGGACTCCACTGCCCCGGTGTAGTTCTGGAAGCCCGGTACGACGCCCGACGGGAGGCCGGTGAGCAGGATGGCGTGCAGGTCGGCCCGCGCCTTGTGGTACGCCGCGAGGTTCGAGAAGACGCCCGGGTAGAGCACCGGCAGCAGCCGGGCCAGCTCCGGGTGGTTGACGTACTTCGCGAACAGGCCGTCGCCCTTGGGCGCGCGGGCGTTCCAGTTGTCCTTGTGGGCCATCGGCACGATGACCTCGTTGAACAGCGGGTTGCCCAGCCGGGAGACCTGCGACCAGGGCCCGTGCCCGACGTACGACCCGGTGGGCCGGTCGAAGATCCGCGACGCCCGGCGGCTGGCCGACGCCCACACCCCGATCACGGCACCGGGCCGCATCGGGTCGGTCGGCAGGTTGCCGTTCCTCGAGATCTCGGTGATCGGCACCTGGATCGCGATCGAGTGCACGTTGAAGCCCTGGAGCGAGTTGACGCCCACCGCGTCGGCGCTCGGGATCAGGTGCAAGTGCTGGAAGGGTCGCAGGGTGCCGAGGTCGAAGACGCTGCCGAGGTCGACGTGGAAGGCGTCCGCCCGCTGGCCGGCGAACACCTTGCGGCTGCCGACCTTGTGCACGGCAGCGGCCGCGAGGGCGGGGTAGTCCGGAGTGCTGCGTGGGCCGATGTTGACCGGCGGGCACGCCAGGTGGGTGGCGAGCACCTTGGAGTGGCCGTTCTTGATGCGGGTCAGGGTGTAGAACTGCGGCCGGTTCCAGGTGGCGGCGTCGATCGAGTCGATCGGTCCGGTGTTGTACAGGAACGTCTTCTCGTTGCGCACCCGGGTGTGGAAGCGGAAGCGGTAGATGACGTCCGCCGCGCCCTTGTGCCGGTTGGAGATGTTGATGTCGTAGGTGACGTCGTCTCCGAACTCGTAGAAGTTCGGGCCGCCGTCGGGCGCCTGGAACGGGATGTAGTTGGCGATCAGCGTCACCGACTTCGGGTGCTCGGGGCTGACGAAGGCGTAGACGTCGGTGCTGTCGGCGACCGGGTCCTTGGCCATCTCGGGTGCTTCGCGGTGCGAGGACATGTCAGCTCCTCCCCGCCGCGTTGAGGATCCGGGTCACCAGGTCGCGGTCGTGGACGACCACCTCGCGCTCCCCCACCATCAGCCTCAGCTCCCCCGAGCGATGGTCGGCGACGTAGGCCACGACCGCCTCCTGCGCGCTGGACGTCGTACGTCGCGCCTCCCCCGCCTGCGCGGGTCCCATCGTCAGCCCGACCGTGCCGGCCGCCACGCTTGCTCCCCCGACCGCCAAGAGCTTCCTTCTGCTGGTCTCGCTCATCAGAGCCCCTCCCGTAGGTGGCGCCCGATGTGAGGTACGCCACCTCTTGTTCGGAGCGACGCAGCAGGGTGATGGGTCAGGGCTGGGTGACGTCGGCCGGTACCGCGTCCAAGGCGACCACGGTGACCCGAGACCTGATCCGCTCGCCGAGGTCGACGAGGGCGGAGTCAGCCACGGCGACCGCGCCGCCGAGCAGCGCGGCCGTGACCTGGGTCGGCAGCGGGGCGCGTCGTGCGACGGTCGCGGCGGCCGTCATCAGGACGGTCCAGGACACCGCCGACGTCGCGAACGGGAGGACGATCCGCTGCCAGGGCTCGGCGTCCTCGTCCGGCACCACCACCAGCAGCTGCAGGCCGGCCTTGTCGAGCGGCCACCCCACGCCGTAGGACCCGAGCACGGCGCGGGTGCGCAGTGACAGGCTCGGCAGCAGGCAGGCCAGGGCGACGCCGGCGCCCCGGACGGCGGAGCCGGGGCGGACCCGAGAGGGGAGGTTCATGCCAGGATCTCCGGCTCCGTCTTGTCGCGGACCTCGTCGAGGGTCACGTCGGGGGCCAGCTCGACCAGCCGAAGACCCTCGGGCTCGATGTCGAGGACGCACAGGTCGGTGATGATCCGCTGGACGACGCCGCGGCCGGTGTAGGGCAGGTCGCACTCGTTGAGGATCTTCTTCGAGCCGTCCTTGGCGACGTGCTCCATCAGCACGATCACCCGCTTGGCGCCGTGGACCAGGTCCATCGCGCCACCCATGCCCTTGACCATCTTGCCGGGGATCATCCAGTTCGCGATGTCGCCCTTGGCGCTGACCTGCATCGCCCCCAGGATCGCGGCGTCGATCTTGCCGCCGCGGATCATCCCGAACGACGTCGCGGAGTCGAAGAACGACGCCCCCTTGCGCAAGGTGACGGTCTCCTTGCCGGCGTTGATCAGATCGGGGTCCTCGTCGCCCTCGTAGGGGTAGGCGCCGACGCCGAGGATGCCGTTCTCCGACTGGAGCACCAGCTCGACGTCGTCGGCGACGTAGTTGGGCACCAGCGTGGGCAGCCCGATGCCCAGGTTGACGTAGGAGCCGTCGGTCAGCTCCGAGGCCGCGCGGGCGGCCATCTGCTCGCGGGTCCAGGCCATGTCAGCTGCCCTCCACCGTCGACTGGGGCCGCGGCCGGGTGGTCCGCTTCTCGATCTGCTTGTCCGCCGCCTGCTCGGGGGTCAGCGCAACGACGCGCTGCACGTAGACCCCCGGCGTGTGGACGTCCTCAGGCTTGATCTCGCCCGGCTCGACGAGGTGCTCGACCTCGGCGATGGTGACCCGCCCGCACATCGCGGCCAGCGGGTTGAAGTTGCGCGCGGACTCCCGGTAGACCAGGTTGCCGTGCCGGTCGCCCATCCAGGCCCGCACCAGCCCGAAGTCGGCGACGATCGCCTCCTCCAGGACGTACTCCCGGCTCTCCCCCGTCATCGCGAAGTCGCGGGTCTCCTTCGGGGGCGAGCTGACGATCACGTTGCCGGAGTCGTCGTACCTCCACGGCAGGCCGCCCTCGGCCACCTGGGTGCCGCCGCCGGTCGCGGTGAAGAACGCCGGGATCCCGGAGCCTCCGGCGCGCATCCGCTCGGCCAGCGTGCCCTGGGGGGTGAGCTCGACCTCGAGCTCACCGGAGAGGTACTGCCGGGCGAACTCCCGGTTCTCTCCGACGTAGGAGGAGATCATCCGGCGCAGCCGCTTCTCCATGAGCAGCCGGCCCAGACCCCACTCGTCGACCCCACAGTTGTTCGACACCGCCTCGAGGTCCTGCACACCCGCCTCGAGCACCGCGTCGATCAGCACCGACGGCACACCGCACAGCCCGAACCCACCGACCGCCAGGGTCGCGCCGTCCGGGATGTCCGCGACCGCGTCGGCAGCACTCGCCACGACCTTGTCCATCCACCCACCTCCTGGTGGGTGATCCTGCCACGCGCCGCGGGTCTGCGCCGCCGGGGTCGGGGCGGGTGCGCGCGACCGCGAGCGCGTCAGGAGGGATCGGGCAGCGACCAGACGGTGTCGTCGAGCCAGACGTGGACCGAGCCCTCGTGGAAGGTCGCTCCGCGCAGCCGGCCGTCCGGCACCGGGTGCGCCTTCCACTCGGTGCCGTCGTGCCAGCACAGCCGGAGCCCCCGCGCCGTCACCGCAACGAACCACGGCAAGGGACCGGGCACGTCGCCGACGAGCACGACGGGGAGGCCGGCGTCGGTCACGACGTCCACCGGGGGCAGCGACACCGCGGCTGAGCGGACCGGTCCGCGGAAGGGCAGCGGCAGCACGGCGTGCACCGACAACCGGCCGTCGACGTGGCCGGCCACCCAGGTATGGCGTCCGTCGACGGCGGCGGCCACCGAGCACAGGTCGGTGGGAGCCGGCATCAGGTGGACCCGGCGCCACTCGGTGCCCGGCTCCCGCCCGGGACCGGTGTCCACCGACGCGAGCGCCCAGGCCGAGACCGTGCCGGCCCCACCGACGGCGCCGGCCACCACGAGCGGGCCGTGGTGGGCGGGGCCGAAGGTCAGGGCAGCGTCCGGCGGGCCGCCGAGCACGAGGTCCCGCCCCAGCGACCGGCCGCCGAGGACCGCCGATTCGCGGTCGAAGACCCGCAGCCGCCAGGTCCCACCGTCCAGCCGAGAGGTGAGCACCCGCCCGCCGCCACCGTCGAGGACGGGGGTCGCCCACATGGCCTCGATCGAGTCCAGCGAGTGCGGCACGAACATCGACCCGTCGACGTACGTCGCCCAGAGATGGAGGCGCCCGTCCGCGCCGCGGCCGGTGAGCCAGGTCTGCTCCCCCGGGGCGACGCCGAGCACCCCGAAGGAGTCGAGGACGAGTCCGTCGTACCGCGTCGGCTCGGGATGGGGCAGGCACAACGGCGCGACGAACGCGTTCCCGTCGTCGGTGACGCCTGCGGCCAGGCCGTGACGCATCGCGGTGACGCGACCGTCGACCTGGAGTGTGGTCCAGTCCATGTACTCCCCCGCGGACGACGGTAGCCGAGCGGAGGCCCTTCGCGCCGGGAGTCCGCGAAGGCTTCACCTGAGCCAGGAACCGACGATCCGGCGGAGCCGGAGCGGCGGACCCCGCGAAAGGCACAGCGCCCTGCGCGCACGCCCTGGCCTAGGCTTCCCGTCGTGCCCAGCCGTGACTTCCCCGACGTGCGCCTGCACATCGTCACCGGCAAGGGGGGCACCGGGAAGTCCACGGTCGCGGCCGCCTTGGCGCTGGCCCTGGCCGGCGCCGGACAGAACGTGCTGCTGTGCGAGGTCGAGGGTCGGCAGGGCATCGCCCGGATGTTCGACGTCGAGCCCCTTCCCTACGCCGAGCGCCGGATCGCCACCGGCCTGCCGAGCCAGGACGGCGAGCGGGGCGGGGTCGTGCATGCCCTCCACATCGATCCGGAGTCCGCGCTCCTGGAGTACCTCTCGATGTACTACAAGCTCGGGCGGGCGGGGAAGGCGCTCGACCGCTTCGGCGTCGTGGAGTTCGCGACCACGATCGCGCCCGGGGTCCGCGACGTCCTACTCACCGGCAAGGTGTACGAGGCGACCCGGCGCAACGCCCGCAACAAGGGAGCGGTCACCTACGACGCGGTCGTGCTCGACGCGCCTCCGACCGGGAGGATCGCACAGTTCCTCGGCGTCAACAACGAGCTGGCCGGCCTGGCCCGGATGGGGCCGATCAAGAGCCAGGCTGACTCGGTCACCACGCTGTTCCGCTCCTCGCGCACCGCGGTGCACCTGGTGACGGTGCTGGAGGAGATGCCCGTGCAGGAGACCGCTGACGGCATCGGT
This sequence comes from uncultured Actinomycetota bacterium, assembly GCA_963820015.1. Lineage (GTDB taxonomy): Bacteria > Actinomycetota > Actinomycetes > Propionibacteriales > Nocardioidaceae > Nocardioides. The sequence goes on from CAWFYO010000016.1 coordinate 290,416, forward strand.
GAGCTGCGCAAGCACCGCCTGCCCGTCGGCGGGGTCGTGGTCAACCAGGTGCGTCCCCGCGACCTGCGCGCCCCCGACCTCGACGCCATCCGCGCCCACAAGGTGCCCAGGAAGAAGGTGTCGGCCGACCTGGTCCGCGCCGGGCTCCCCGGGTCGGCGCAGCTGGTGCTGGGCCTGCTGTCCGAGGCGGAGGACCATGCCGAACGGCGCGCGCTCGAGGACGCGCAGCGGGAGGTCGTGCTCGCGCTGGACAGCCCGACGTACGAGCTCCCGCTGCTGGTGGGCGGCGTCGACCTCGGCGGGCTCTACGAGCTGGCCGAGATGCTGCGCGAGCAGGGGCTGGCATGACGAGCACCCCACGGCCGTCCTCGCAGCGGCAGCCGAGCCGCAGCCGTAGCCGGATGGGTCCGCAGACGCTCTCCGGCCGCGACACCCTCGACGTCGACGCTCTGCTCGACGACCCCCACACGGGCATCATCGTGTGCTGCGGCTCGGGCGGGGTCGGCAAGACCACGACGTCCGCCGCCCTGGCGCTCCGGGCCGCCGAGCGCGGTCGGCGGGTGGTCGTGCTCACCATCGACCCGGCCCGCCGCCTCGCGCAGTCGATGGGGATCGAGGAGCTCGACAACACGCCGCGTCCGGTGGCCGGCCTCGAGCTCGGCTCGGGCGGCGGCCTCGACGCGATGATGCTCGACATGAAGCGCACCTTCGACGAGGTGGTCGAGGGCCAGGCCAGCCCGGAGAAGGCGCGACAGATTCTGGAGAACCCCTTCTACATCGCTCTGTCCAGCTCGTTCGCCGGCACCCAGGAGTACATGGCGATGGAGAAGCTCGGGCAGATCCACGCCGACGCGCGCCGCGACGGGACCTACGACCTGATCGTCGTCGACACCCCGCCCTCGCGGTCGGCGCTGGACTTCCTGGATGCTCCGGAGCGGCTGTCCAGCTTCCTCGACGGCCGGTTCATCAAGCTCCTGCTTGCTCCTGCTCGCGGGCCGGCCCGGCTGATGACGGCCGGCTTCTCGGTGGTGACCAACGCGCTGACCAAGATCCTGGGCGCTCAGGTCCTGCGCGACATGCAGACGTTCGTGTCGGCGTTCGACACACTGTTCGGAGGGTTCCGGGCCCGCGCCCAGAAGACCTTCGAGCTGCTCCAGGCCGACGGGACGGCGTTCCTCGTCGTCGCGGCGCCGGAGCCCGACGCACTGCGCGAGGCGGCGTACTTCGTGGAGCGCCTCAGTGAGGACGACATGCCGCTGGCCGGGCTGGTGGTGAACCGTGCCAGCCCGCCCCCGCAGGGGGACGTCTCCGCGGAGGAGGCGATGGCGGCGGCCGCGCGGCTACGGCGCGACGACGCGGAGTCGTTGACGGCCGGTCTGCTCCGGTTGCATGCGGACCGCGTGCGCATGGTGGAGCGCGAGTCGAGGCTGAGGGACCGCTTCGAGGCGGCTCACCCGCAGGTGCCCACGGTCACGGTGCCGGCGCTCGCCGGCGACGTGCACGACCTGGACGGGCTGCGCCAGGTCGGCACACTGCTGGCGGGCGAGCGGCCGACCTGACGCAGTCGTGGTGTGGTGATCCCGACTGTGTCGATGTCTTCGTCAGCGCGGCTCAGGCGCTGATGACGACACCCACGTGCTGCTCGCGGGCGTGCTCGAGCACTGCCCGCCAGGAGGCGTTGGGACGACGACGAAGGAGGGCACGGCGCTCACGCTCCGTCATCCCGCCCCAGACGCCCCACTCGATCTGGTTGTCGAGAGCCTCAGCCAGGCACTCGGTGCGCACTGAGCACGCGCCGCAGACCTGCTTGGCCTTGTTCTGCTCCGCACCGCGGACGAACAACTTGTCGGGCTGCTGCCCTCGGCACGCTGCCTGGGCTGCCCAATCTTGATTCCAATTCATGACGTCCCCACGATCGTCAGTGACCGATGCTTCCCCATGAAGCCCATCCACCGGAGCGGATGCTTGGTCGACCTCCAAGGTAAAGAAGGTCAAGGGCCTCCGACAGAGCCCAAAGGACTGATCGGCGTAGTCCCCTGGGACTAGTCCCCTCGGTCATGAAATGGGTCACTTGTGTGGTCGTCACGTACGCTGAAGCCCATGTCGGTCCCTCCTGACGAGCGCCTGCCTGCCGCTCGCGTGGCCTCCCACCTGGCCGTGATGGCAGTGGTCGCGGCAGTGATGGGCGTCGTGGTCGCCGGGCTCGTGATCCCCTTCGCGGGAGTGCTCGGGATCAGCGCCAAGTCGCTGTCCCACAGCGTCGAGGCGCTCCCTGCCGACCTGCGCACCGAGCCGCTCGCCCAGCAGACGACGATCCTCGACGGCGCCGGGCACACAGTCGCCACCCTCTACGACCAGAACCGCATCAACGTCCCGCTGAGCCAGATCTCGCGGAAGATGGTCAAGTCCATCGTGGCGATCGAGGACTACCGCTACTACGAGCACGGCGCCCTCGACCTGAAGGGCACCCTGCGCGCCCTGATCACCAACCAGGCCAGCAACGGCGTCGTCCAGGGCGGCTCGTCGATCACCCAGCAGATGGTGAAGATGACGCTGCTCGACCAGGCGAAGACCGCGGCCCAGCGCAAGGCCGCGACCGCCGACACCTACGCCCGCAAGCTCACCGAGCTGCGCTACGCGATCGCCTTCGAGCAGAACTACTCCAAGGACTGGATCCTCGAGCGCTACCTCAACATCGCCTACTTCGGTGACGGCGCCTACGGCGTGCAGGCGGCCGCCCGCCACTACTTCGGGACCAACGCCAAGGACCTCACCTGGGCCCAGGGCGCGACCCTGGCCGGCCTGGTCCGCAACCCGAGTGGCTACGACCCCCTGACCAACCCCGACCGCGGCCTCGCGCGCCGCAACGTCGTCCTCGACCGGCTGGCGCAGCTCAACGTCATCTCCCAGCACCACGCCGACCGGTTGAAGAACCAGAAGCTCCGGCTGCACCCCGTCCCGACCCCCAACGGGTGCCTGAACTCCGTGGCGCCGTTCTTCTGCGACTACGTCGTGCGCTACCTCGAGCAGGATCCCGCGCTCGGCAAGACCGAGTCCGCCCGCAAGAAGCTGCTCTACACCGGCGGTCTGACGATCCACACCACGATCAGCCTGCGCGACCAGAAGGCTGCCGACTACTCCGTGCGCCACCACGTCTTCCCGAAGGACCAGGCGATCGGGGCGCTGGCGATGGTGCAGCCCGGCACCGGAAACGTGAAGGCCATCTCGCAGTCGCGCCCGATGGGCCGCGACCGCAAGGCCGGACAGACGTTCCTCAACTACGTCGTCCCGCAGAAGTACGGCGACTCGAACGGCTTCCAGCCCGGCTCGACGTTCAAGGCGTTCGTGCTCGCTTCGGCGATCCAGCAGGGCATCCCGCTGACGCAGAAGATCAACTCGCCGATGTCGATGAACATCCCGATGAGCCAGTACCGCGTGTGCGGCAACAAGCACTACGCCAGCACCGACACCTGGCCGGTGCACAGCTCGACGATCTCCGGCAACATGGACGCCTACACCGGCACGCAGGAGTCGGTGAACACGTTCTTCGCCCAGCTCGAGCTCCAGACCGGACTGTGCGCGCCCTACCACCTGGCTCAGAAGATGGGCCTCCCGCTCAACGACCCGCCCCACCAGATGGTGCCGTCGTTCACCCTCGGCGTCGCCTCGGTGAGCCCGCTCGAGCTGGCCGACGCCTACGCGACGTTCGCAGCGCGGGGCATGCACTGCGACCCGCGACCGGTGGTGTCGATCGACGACTCCAACGGCCACACGCTCAAGAGCTACCCGGCGCAGTGCCAGCAGGTGATCGCCGCTCCGGTGGCCGACGCGGTCAACGACGTGCTCCGCGGCGTGATGGCACCGACCGGGTTCGGCGCCAACCTGATGCTCAACCAGGAGTCGGCCGGCAAGACCGGCACGACCGACAGCAACATGTCGGTGTGGTTCATGGGCTACACCCCCAACCTGTCCACGGCGGCGATGGTGGCCGGTGCCAACCAGCTGGGTCACTGGATCACCCTCAACGGCCAGACCATCGGCGGCCTGTACACCGACGTCGCGCACGGCTCCACCACGGCCGGCCCGATGTGGTACGGCGCGATGAGCAAGATCCAGAACTGGCTGCCCGACGCGACCTTCACGCCGCCCAACGGCCAGGACGTCAACGGCGTGCTGACCACGGTCCCCGACGTCGCGGGGCAGCCGTTCGACCAGGCCAAGCAGCAGCTGGAGTCAGCAGGCTTCGTCGTCAACGACGGCGGCTACGTCGACTCCAGCTATGCGACCGACACCGTGGCCTACACGAGCCCGGGTGCCGGTGGGCAAGTCGCCAGCGGGACCTCGATCACCATCTACCGCTCCGACGGCACCCCGGCGCCCGTCCAGCACGGGGGTGGCGGGAAACAACCACGGCAACGGCCACGGGAACGGCAACCCGGGGCAAGGTCACTGACCGAGCTGTCTCCTGACCTCGGCCGCGACGACGCCGCCGTCGGCGCGACCGCGTGCCTGCGGCGTGACCACGCCCATCACCTTGCCCATGGCCCGCAGGCCCTCGCCGGCCGAGCCGGTCTGCTCGATCGCCGCAGTCACCAGCGCGGTGATCGCGGCGGCGTCCAGCGGCTCGGGGAGGTAGTCGGCGATCACGGCCGCCTCGGCACGCTCCTTGTCGGCCAGCTCGGCCCGGCCGGCGTCGGCGAACGCGGTGGCCGCCTCCCGTCGCTTCTTGGCCTCGCTCGACAAGACGCCGATGACGTCGTCGTCGCTCAGCTCGCGCGCCTCCTTGCCGGCCACCTCGGCGTTGGTGATCGCGGTCAGCACCATCCGCAGGGTCGAGGAGCGGAGCTCGTCGCGGCTCTTGATCGCGGTCGTCAGGTCGCTGCGCAGCCGGTCCTTGAGGGCGCTCATGGGAGTCATTGTGCCGCCTTGTGGCAGCCTTGCCCGATGACCCCCGCACGGTTGTTGGCGCGCACCGCCGGCGTCGGTGCCCTCGCCGGTGCCGCGGTCACGGCGTACGCCCTGGCTGAGGCGCGCGCCTACACCCTGCGCTCGGTGACCATGCCGGTGCTGCCCGCGGGTGCCGACCCCCTGCGTGTGCTCCACCTCAGTGACATCCACCTGACGCCGAGCCAGTCCCGCAAGCGCGAGTGGGTCCGCTCGCTCGCGGTGCTCGAGCCCGACCTGGTCGTCAATACCGGCGACAACCTCGCCCACCTCGACTCCCTGTCCACGGTCGTCGATGCGCTCGGGCCGCTGCTCGACGTTCCGGGCGTGTTCGTGCTCGGCTCCAACGACTACTTCGCGCCGCGCCTGCGCAACCCCCTGCGCTACCTGCTCCCCGACGACGGGACCCGCAACACCCGCAGCGCCACGCTGCCGTGGCGCGAGCTGATCGAGACCTTCGAGAAGGCCGGCTGGACGGACCTGTCCAACGTCCGCGCCACGACGCAGGTGCGCGACCTCACCGTCGCGTGGGCAGGCGTGGACGACCCGCACCTGGAGCTACGACGACCTGGCGGCGATCGCGGGCCCGGCCGAGGCGTCGGCCGACCTCCGGGTGGGCGTCACGCACGCGCCGTACCTCCGGGTGCTCGACCAGCTCGCCGCCGACGGCTACGACGCGGTCTTCGCGGGCCACACCCACGGCGGCCAGGTCTGCCTGCCGCTGTACGGCGCGCTGGTCACCAACTGCGACCTCGAGCCGGCCCGGGCCAAGGGGCTCCACCGGCATCCCGGCCGGCTCGCGGCAGGGTGATCCGGGGTCGTCGTGGCTGCACGTCTCGGCCGGGCTCGGCACCTCGCCGTACGCCCCGATCCGGGTCGCCTGCCGGCCCGAGGCGACCCTGGTGACCCTGGTTCCTGCGGACTGACTCCCGATTCGGAGGGCCATCGGCGCTCGGGTATGCTCGCCGATGCTTGTCGCCCGGCCGTCCACGCCGGATTGGCAATCGGGCTGTGGCGCAGTTTGGTAGCGCGCCTCGTTCGGGACGAGGAGGCCGCAGGTTCAAATCCTGTCAGCCCGACCACCGCGCCGGCTCCGTCCTCGTGACGGGGCCGTCTGCGTCTGGCGGACTAGGTTGCGGACGTGGGCGAGCCGAGGACCGATGCGCGCGCCGAGCTGCGTGCCGACTGCTCGCGGTGTTTCGCGCTGTGCTGCGTGGCCTCCGAGCTCACCCGGTCGGCCGACTTCGCGATCGACAAGCCGGCCGGGGTGCCGTGCCTCCACCTGGCCGACGACCATGGGTGCTCGATCCACGATCGGCTCATCCCGTCCGGGTTCCCGGGATGTGTGGCCTTCGACTGCTTCGGGGCGGGCCAGCGGCTGGCCCAGGAGACCTTCGACGGCCGCGACTGGCGGGCCCATCCGGACGTCGTGGCGCCGATGATGGCGGCGTTCCCGGTGCTGCGCGGACTCCACGAGCTGCTCTGGTACCTCCACGAGGCGCTCACCTGGCCGCACGCGGACGTGCCGGCGCTCCGGGCCGCGGTGGTGGCGGTGTCGACCGCCGCTGACCAACCGCCCGCCCTGCTGCTCGACACCGACGTCGCTGCCTTGCAGGGCAGCGTGGCCGCGCTCCTGCGTACGGCGAGTGCCGGCGTACGGGCGGGCCTGGACGGCCCGGACCGGGCCGAGGCTGACCTGGCCAGCCTCGATCTCCGCGGTCACGACCTGCGCGGAGCCTGCTTCCGAGGTGCCCTGCTGATCGGCGCCGACCTCCGTGCGGCCGATCTGTGGGTCGCCGACCTGCTGGGCGCCGACCTCCGCGGGGCCGACCTGCGCGGCGCGCGGCTGGAGGGCGCGCTGTTCCTCACCCGGAGACAGCTCGGGTCGGCGCGGGGTGATGCGACGACGACGGTCCCGGCCGTGCTCGAGCGACCGGCGCACTGGGGCTGACGCCCACTGGTGTCAGGATGGGAGGCGACCGGAGGAGGCGACATGGCTCACGAGCACGGGATCGGCGCGGACACCGACCGACGCCTGCTTGGGTGGGCGCTCACGCTGATCCTGGCCTTCATGCTCGCCGAGGTCGTGGTCGGGTTCGTGATCGGCTCGCTGGCGCTCCTGGCCGACGCCGGGCACATGCTCACCGACGCCGCCGCGATCGGCCTCGCGCTGCTGGCGATGCGGCTGGCGGCCCGACCGGCGGCGGGCGCGTACACCTACGGCCTCAAGCGCGCCGAGATCCTCTCCGCCCAGGTCAACGGCATCACGCTGGCGGTGCTGGCCGTGGTCTTCGTCATCGAGGCCGTGCGCCGCCTCCTGGACCCGCCAGAGGTCCCCGGCGGCGCGGTGGCGGTGGTGGCTGCGATCGGGATCCTGGTCAACCTGGCGGCCGCACACCTGCTGGCCCGGGCCGAGCGACGTAGCCTCAACGTCCAGGGCGCCTACTGGCACATCGTCACCGACCTCGCCGCCTTCGTGGCGACGCTGGTCGCGGGCCTGGTGATCGTGCTGACCGGCTGGAACCAGGCAGACGCAGTCGCAGCGCTGTTCGTCGCTGCCTTGATGTCCGTGGCGGCCTACCGCCTGCTACGCGACAGTGCCCGGATCTTCCTCGAAGCCGCCCCGCGCGGGATCGAGCCTGCCGCCGTGGAGGCCGCGGTCCGCGGGCTCGACGGGGTGACCGGGGTCCACGAGCTGCACGTGTGGGAGGTGACCTCGGGCTTCCCCGCGCTGTCGGCGCACGTGCTGGTCGACACCGCGGCCGACTGCCACGAACGGCGGGTGGCCATCGAGACGCTGCTCGGGGAGCGCTTCGCGATCGACCACACCACCTTGCAGGTCGACCACCACGACGAGGTGCTGCCGGCCTCCGCCCTCGGCGAGCGGCTGCATCCCGAACGAGGACGCTCCGATCCGAGGTAGGTGGAACGGAGCACCGCAGCGAGCAGCGAAGCGAGCGTGCTCACGCGAGCGTCCGCGGACACTCGAACGAGCTCCAGCTCGAGCGGATCAGCGGGTGGCGGCCACCAGCTCGGCGATCTGCACCGTGTTGAGAGCCGCGCCCTTGCGCAGGTTGTCGTTGCTCACGAACAGCACCAGCCCTCGACCCTCGGGGACGCCGGGGTCCTGCCGGAGGCGACCGACGTAGGACGGGTCGCGGCCGGCGGCCTGGAGCGGGTTCGGTATCTCGGAGAGCTCCACCCCGGGAGCGTGGGCGAGCAGCTCAGTCGCGCGGGCGACGGAGAGCGGCCGGGCGAACTCGGCGTTGATCGAGAGGCTGTGGCCGGTGAACACCGGCACCCGCACGCACGTGCCGGAGACCAGCAGGTCGGGGAGGCCGAGGATCTTGCGCGACTCGTTGCGGAGCTTCTTCTCCTCGTCGGTCTCGCCCTCGCCGTCGTCGACGATGGAGCCCGCCAGCGGGATGACGTTGTGGGCGATGGTGCGGGCGTACTTCACCGGCTCGGGGAACGCCACGGCCGAGCCGTCGTAGGCCAGCTCGCGCGCCTTGTCGCCGGCGGCCGTCACCTGCTCGGCGAGCTCGTCAACGCCGGCGAGACCGCTGCCGGAGACGGCCTGGTAGGTCGAGACGACCAGGCGGGTGAGCCCGGCGTCGTCGGCCAGCGGCTTGAGCACCGGCATCGCGGCCATGGTCGTGCAGTTGGGGTTGGCGATGATCCCCTTCCGGGCCTCGTGGATCGCCTCGGGGTTGACCTCGGAGACGACCAAGGGGACGTCGGGGTCCATCCGCCAGGCAGAAGAGTTGTCGACCACCGTGACGGCCGCCGCAGCGAAGCGAGGAGCGAGCACGCGGGACGCCGTCGCACCGGCCGAGAACAGGGCGATGTCGAGCCCGGCCGGGTCGGCGGTGTCGGCGTCCTCGACGACGACCTCGCGGTCGCCGAAGGGCAGCACCGTGCCTGCCGAGCGGGCCGAGGAGAAGAACCGAACGGAGGCGACCGGGAACTCACGTTCGAGCAGGATCTGCCGCATGGCGGCACCGACCTGCCCGGTGGCGCCGACAACTCCCACTCTCATCTGTCGTGACCTCGTGGGGTGGTTCATCGACCAGTCCCGCCGTACACGACCGCCTCGACCTCCGCGCTGTCGAGGTCGAACGCCGTGTGGGCGGCCTGGACCGCAGCCGCGACCTCGCCCTCGTCGACGATCACGGAGATCCGGATCTCGGAGGTGGAGATCATCTCGATGTTGACGCCGGCGTTGGCCAGGGCGGCGAAGAACTTGGCGGTGATGCCGGGGTGGGAGCGCATGCCGGCCCCGATCAACGAGACCTTCCCGATCTCGTCGTCGTACAGCAGGCGGTCGTAGCCGACCGCCCCTTGCAGCCGGGCCAGGGCGGACATGGCGGTCTGCCCGTCGGCGCGCGGCAGCGTGAACGAGATGTCGGTCAGGCCGGTGGCCTGGGCCGAGACGTTCTGCACGACCATGTCGATGTTGATCTCGACGTCGGCCAGAGCCTCGAAGATCCGCGCCGCCTCACCGACCTTGTCGGGAACCCCGACGACCGTGATCTTGGCCTCGCTGCGGTCGTGGGCGATGCCGGCGATGATCGCCTGCTCCATGGTCTCTGCTCCCTCCTGGGACGCGGGGACGATCCAGGTCCCTTCCTTCTGGGAGAAGGAGGACCGGACGTGGACGGGGATGGCGTAGCGGCGGGCGTACTCGACGCACCGCAGGTGGAGGATCTTGGCGCCGCCGGCAGCCATCTCCAGCATCTCCTCGGTGGAGATCCGGTCGAGCTTGCGGGCGGTCGGGACCAGTCGCGGGTCGGCGGTGAAGACGCCGTCGACGTCGCTGTAGATCTCGCAGACCTCGGCCCCCAGCGCCGCGGCCAGGGCCACCGCGGTGGTGTCGGAGGCGCCGCGGCCGAGGGTGGTGATGTCCTTGGTGTCCTGGGAGACGCCCTGGAAGCCCGCGACGATCGCGATCGCGCCCTGGGCGATGGCTGCTTCGATCCGGCCCGGGGTGATGTCGATGATCTTGGCCTTGCCGTGCGCCGAGTCGGTGATGACACCGGCCTGCGAGCCGGTGAACGACTTGGCGGTGTGGCCCAGCTCGGCGATCGCCATCGCCAGCAGGGCCATCGAGATGCGCTCGCCGGCGGTGAGCAGCATGTCGAGCTCGCGCGGCGGCGGGGACGGGCTCACCTGCTCGGCGAGGTCGCGCAGCTCGTCGGTGGTGTCGCCCATCGCCGAGACGACCACGACCACGTCGTGACCGTCGGCGCAGGTGTCGACGATGCGCCGGGCCACACGCTTGATGCCGTCGGCATCGGCGACCGAGGAGCCGCCGTACTTCTGCACGACAATGCTCATGCGGGGCTCTCCGAGGTCGTCGGGAAGGGCGGGCGGACGGTGGGCGTGGCGCTGCGACCGGAAGCCGAGTCTACCGGGGCGGGTTCGCCGGACCCGGGGGCATCTCAGCGGCCGCGGCCAGGGCCTCTATTCGGTCTCGGGAACCGTCTCGAGCATCTCGGTGGCGGCCGCGACCTGGTCGGACTCGCCGACGAACTCCACGTCGAGCCGGTCGTGGGTGACGATGGACAGCAGGGCGTTGAGAATGGCTCCCCCGAGGTTGCCCCAGGACGAGACGTAGGAGAACTGCCACCACCACAGCGCCTCGGCGGTGTCGCCGTTGCGGAAGTGGCGCAGGCCGTTCTCGAGGTCGGCCGCGATGCTGGTCAGGTCGTCGGAGAGCTGGCTCTCGACCTGCTCGGGGTCGTAGGGGTCGAAGACGAAGCTGTATGTGTCGACGCCGCCGAACAGCTCGGCGAGCCGCAGGCGCAGCCCGTCGAGGTCGGCCTCGGGCCCGACGTCGGGCTGGTAGTCGCTGGCGGGCGTGAAGTCGACCTGTGCGCCGAGACGCGCACCCGCGAGGAGGATCTGGCTGATCTCGAGCAGCAGGAGCGAGATCCCGGTGCCGGGGTCACCCTCGACGGCGACCGCCCGCAAGGCGATCAGGAAGCTCTCCACCTGGTCGGCGATCTGGGCGGCGAACTCGTCGGCCGGCTCGACGGGCGGCAGGGTGGACCCGCCCGCGAGGAGCTGTTCGGTGGTCTGGTCGGTCATTCGGCTGATCGCCTCCCGGCGAAGGCCCGACCGAGGGTGACCTCGTCGGCGTACTCCAGGTCGCCGCCGACGGGCAGGCCACTCGCAAGTCGGGTGATGCGTAGGTCGAGATCTTTGAGCATACGGGTGAGATAGGTCGCCGTCGCCTCCCCCTCGAGGTTGGGGTCGGTCGCGAGGATCACCTCGGAGACCGAGCCGTCGGCGAGCCGGGTGAAGAGCTCGCGGATGTGGAGCTGGTCGGGCCCGATGCCGTCGATCGGCGAGATGGCGCCGCCGAGCACGTGGTAGCGGCCGCGGAACTCCTTGGTGCGCTCGATCGCAACGACGTCCTTGTACTCCTCCACGACGCACAGCACCGTCTGGTCGCGCCGAGGGTCACGGCAGATGCGGCACTGCTCGTCCTCGGAGACGTTGAAGCAGGTCGCGCAGAACCGCACCCGGGCCTTGACCTCGAGCAGCACCTCGGCCAGCCGGCGCACGTCGGTCGGCTCGGCCTGCAACAGGTGGAACGCGATGCGCTGCGCTCCCTTGGGGCCCACGCCGGGCAGTCGCCCGAGCTCGTCGATCAGGTCCTGGACGATGCCTTCGTACAAGGTCTGGGCCGCTCAGGCGCTCGGGCCGAAGCCGAGCTGGCCAGGGGCGCCACCCTCGCCCGGGCCGCCGAGGCCGGGCATGCCGCCCGAGAGCGGTCCGAGGGCTGTGGAGGCGAGGTCGTCGGCCTGGCCCTTGGCGTCGCGGTAGGCGGCGACGATCAGGTCGGCGAGGTCGGCGAGGTCGGACTCGCTGGAGCCGTCGAACCCGCCGGGCCGGATCGCGACGGCCTGGAGCTCGCCGACGCCGTTGACGGTCACGGTGACCGCGCCGCCGCCGACGGTGCCCTCGAGCCGGGCCTCGGCCAGCCGATGCTGGGCACCCTCGAGCTGCTCCTGCATCTGCTGGGCCTGGGCGAGCAGGCCTTCGAGGTCGAAGCCCCCGCCACCGCCGAGTGCCTCGAAGGGGTTGTCGGTCATGGGGTCACCTGTCGCTCTCTGTCCGCGGGCGTGGTCTGTCTTGGTCGGGCGCTCATGAGTGGGGGATCTCCTCGATGACCTCGGCGCCGAGCGTCTCCTGGAGGAGCTGGGCGCCGGCCAGCCCGGACGACTCCAGCTCGTCGTCGTCGGGCCTGGCGCCGCCGGTGGCGTCGGCCGGCGCGGCGGGGGCCGGGCGGCCCTGGGAGATGGCCTGGCGGGCACTGTCGATCGGACGCTCCGGGGCGGGAGCCTCGTCGTCGGAGGTGGGGGTCTCGGAGGTGGGGGTCGTCGACGCAGCGGGCTGGGCCCAGTCGGGCGCCTGGTCGGGCGCCTGGTCGGGCGCCGCGTCCGCGGGGCTGGGCTCGGCCGGCCGGCTCTCCGGAGGGGCTGTCGCAGGGGTCGCGGTGGGCGTGGGCGCGGCGCCACCCTGCTCGCCGCCGGGATCGACGATGGTCTCGATCCGCCAGTCGTGGCCGACGACGTCGATGGCGGCCTGGCGCACGATCTCGGGGCTGCCGCCGTTGTCGAAGGAGTCGCGGGCCCCGGAGTTGGCGAAGCCGAGAGTGAGGGTCTGGGCATCGACGGCGACCACGTGGGCCTGCTGGGTGAGGATCATCCAGGTGACGCGACGGCGCTGCTTGGTGGCCTCGACGACATCGGGCCAGAGGCGGCGTACGTCGACCAGGGTCAGCGGCGAGCCACCACCGGTCGTGACCGGCTCGGGGGTAGTGGCAGCCGGCTCGGCGGCGGCGACCTCGGACGCGACGTCGGGCGCCGGTGCTGCGGGCTCGGCGGGCTCGGCGGGCTCGGCGGCCTCGGCTGCCTCGGCGGGCCCGGCGGACGGCGTGGGCGCTGCGGCCGCGGAGGTCTGCGGCAGGGCGGGTGGCGCAGGCGCGGGATCGCGGGGACTCTCGACGGCTGGATGGACGTGAGCGGGCGGCGACGGGTCACCACCGGTGATCGTCATCCGGCGCTCGAGCCGGTCGAGACGGGCCATCACGCCGTCGGTGGAGTGGTCGGCACCCGGCAGCAGCACCCGGGCGCAGACCAGCTCGAGCAGCAGCCGCGGCGCGGTGGCTCCGCGCATCTCGGTCAGGCCGGTGGCCACGTGGTCGGCGGCCCGGCTCAGCTCGGCCGGCCCGAAGCGGGCCGCCTGCGCGACGAGACGCTCGGCCGCGTCTTCCGCGATGTCGATCAGGCCGGTGGCCGGGGCGTCGGGCACGGCGGAGACGATCACCAGGTCGCGGAGCCGGCGGAGGAGGTCTTCGGTGAAGCGGCGAGGATCCTGTCCGGTCTCGATGACTTTGTCGACGACCCCGAAGACCGCCGTCCCGTCGCCGGCGGCGAACGCGTCGACCACCTCGTCGAGGAGGTAGTCAGGGGTGTAGCCCAGGAGGCCGGCAGCGAGCGTGTGGGTGACGCCCTCGGGGCCGGCGCCGCCCATCAGCTGGTCGAGCACCGACAAGGTGTCACGCGCCGATCCGCCACCGGCCCGGACCACCAGCGGCAGGGCAGCCGGCTCGATCTGGACGCCCTCGCGCTCGCAGAGCTCGGAGAGGTAGGCCGAGAGCAGGCGCGGCGGGATCAGCCGGAACGGGTAGTGGTGGGTGCGCGAGCGGATGGTCGGGATGACCTTCTCCGGCTCGGTCGTCGCGAAGATGAAGCGCAGGTGGGGCGGGGGCTCCTCGACCAGCTTGAGCAGGGCGTTGAAGCCCTGGGTGGAGACCATGTGGGCCTCGTCGATGATGTAGACCTTGTAGCGGCTGCGGACCGGCGCGAAGAAGGCCTTCTCCCGCAGGTCACGGGCGTCGTCGACGCCGCCGTGGGAGGCGGCGTCGATCTCGATGACGTCGATCGAGCCCGGACCTCCCCTGGCGAGGTCGCGGCACGAGTCGCAGACGCCACAGGGGTCGGCGACCGGCGCCTGGTCGCAGTTGAGGGCGCGGGCCAGGATGCGTGCGGAGGTGGTCTTGCCGCAGCCGCGGGGGCCGGAGAAGAGGTAGGCGTGGTTGACGCGGTTGCCCGCGAGCGCCGCCCGGAGTGGCTCGGTCACGTGGTCCTGCCCGATGACCTCGGCGAAGGTCTCGGGCCGGTAGCGGCGATAGAGCGCGAGCGGGGCGTCCACTCCTGAACCCTAGCCAGCCTCGCCGACAAGCGGGCAGGCGAGGACGCTCCACCTCCCGCTCACGAGGGTCTGGCGACCTCGGCGGACGTCGTACGGGCAGCCAAGGAACCGCCCGCGACGGTGGCCGCCAGCACGATCAGGGCGCCGAGCACCAGGGCGGAGCCTTCGCCCGGCTCGAGCACACCGAGCTGGCGGCCGACGGTGGCGGCGGCGACCGGTACGCCGAGCTGGGCACTCGCCAGGAGGGCGTACGGCGCAGGCTGGCGCAGCAGCATCCCCGCCAGGTGGGCGAGCACGGCCCCGACCCCGAGACAGATGCCCAGCAGGCCCATGGAGGGGTGGTGCACGAGGTCGCGCAGGTCGAGCCCGGCGCCGAGCCAGACGAAGAAGAGCGGACCGAAGAAGCCTTCGGTGACCGCGAACAGCTGCCTGGCCACCCGGCGCGGCTCACCGACGGCCGCCACCACCAGACCGGAGACGAAGCCGGCCAGCATCAGCGAGACGTGCACGGCCACCGCCAGCGCGGCCATCGCGAACATCGCGGCCAGGCTCACCCGCAGCTCGATGGCGAAGTTGCGCTCCTCCGAGAGCTCGTGCACCCGGTGCCGGAGCCCGCTGCGCTCGATGGCCCGCAGGCCGAGGAACAGCACCCACCCGGTGACCAGCACCGCGACCGCCCCGATCGCGGCGCGCAGGACGTGCTGGGTGTCGATGACCAGCGGGAGCAGCACGATGCAGACCGTGTCGGCGATCGCGATCTGGGGCAGGAGGTCGATCACGTCGGGTCCGCCGAGCTCCAGCGAATCGACGATGGGCAGGGCGAGGGCGGCCGACGACGACGCCATCAGCACGGCGTAGAGCGGGGCGTGGTAGATGCCGACCAGCTGGGCGACGGCGTACCCGAGGACGGCTGCGGCCGTACCCACGGCGAGCGCGCGCCCGATGCCGGTGCGCATCGCGGGGCGCAGCCTCGGGTCACGCACCGGCACCCGTGTGCCGGCCACGAACATCACCAGCACGAAGCCGCAGCTGCCGAGAAAGATGAACGTCGGGTCTGCCGCGTCGAGCAACCCGAACCCGCTGGCGCCCAGCACCGCACCGGCGAGGAGCTCGCCGAGGACGACCGGGAGGTGCCAGCGCCGCGGTGTGGCCAGGAGCGGGCCGGCCAGGGCCACGGCGCACACGACCGCCAGGTCGAGGAACGACACGAGCGAAGGCTAGACCGGGGCGGTCTCGACGGCCGTTCGCGACCGGCGCGGGTCGGTCCGGACATGAAGAGGCCCCCCACGCACCCGGCAGAGCCCGCTTGCCCTTGCTGCCTTCCGGCCCTGGGGGAGTTCGGCGAGATGCCGCCGCATGGGGGGTTGCCGGGAGTCTAGGCGACCGTCGTACTGCCGACGAACTCGCGGCCGCTGCCCTCCCCCGGACCGCCACCGGCACCAACTGGTCGTCAGACCGCAGATCGAGAGGGACCAGAACAACGGTCCGACGACCAGTTTGTTGCGCGGGGCGACCCCGGCAGCGGATTTCGCCGGGGTGTCCGGCCCCCGGTAGCCTCCTCCGCGGAGGATTCGCCTAGTGGCCTATGGCGCTCGCTTGGAAAGCGGGTTGGGTTAACAGCCCTCAGGGGTTCGAATCCCCTATCCTCCGCCGCGTGACGCAGGACCTGACCTGCGAGAACGTCGAGCGTAGCCCGGAGCGGGCCGCATCAGCGTTCGTCGGGTTCAGGCCCTCAGTCTCACTTCTAGTCTCAATTGCGCGTCGGCGCGTGCCCCGCTTCGCTCATCAGTGCGCTACAGGTGAGTCAAGACGCGTGGTCCCTTCATGCGCGGCACCGGACCGACCATCCGCACACGATGCGGCATAGCCGTACGCTCCTGCCGCGCGCCGACAGCCGGCGGAATGAGGGCACGCTGCTGCACATTCCGCGTGGCGCTCGTAGCCTCGTAGGCATGGAGCCTCGCGCGACGTTTGATTGTGAAGCCCTGTACAACGCGCTGGACGAGCAACGAACTGCTCGCGGTCTCGGCTGGTACGAGTTGGCCGACCTGCTGTGGGAGCAGTCCGCGGTTCTCAACGCGAAGCGGGAGGGTGATCACCGACTGTGTGGTGGGGCGGTGCAGCGGCTGAGAGTGCGGGATTCGACGTCGTGCCAGTACGCCGCTGTTCATGCTTCGCTGGCTCGCGATGGCTCCCGAGGAGTTCCTGATGGGATCAACCGTCGACGTTGGTGATGTCTCACTGCCGAAGCGGGAGCAGACCAGCGTCTGCGCTGGGATCTCGCGCAGCTGCACGCTGCGCTTGACCAGCAGCGGCGGCAGCGGGGCCTGACCTGGGGCAGAACTGGGCCGCGAGTTCGGGTGTAGCCCGTCACGGCTGACGAATCTGCGCTCGGCACGGATGGCGGAGATGAGCCTCGTACTCGGAGTCACGCAGTGGCTGGGCCGACCCGCGGCAGCGTTCATTCATCCTGCCGAATGGTGAGCGCACTCGGCGCCCAAGCCTGGGCGTTCGGTTGACAAGTCGGCCATCGACCGAGGCTGATGACGACCGAGTTCGGGACATCGCGACGGAGGGACACACATCCGCTGTCCCGACGAAGTGAGGCAGGGCATGGCTCTATGAGCCCTCGGTATCAACGGTGCCCCTGCAAGATCCGTTGGGTCCCTCCATTCTGCAGACCGCCCGGCGCGCGCTGGCACGGTGGGGGCAGGGGCATGGCGAGGCCCTTGTGGTCCTCGGTGCCATCCCACCGCCGGAATGGGCCGCCGTCGAATCCTTCTCGGCGACAGGGGGGTTCGAACCACTTGCCCTTCGCCACCACCCCAGAGTGCGGCGAGGTTAGACATCGGGCGCCTTCGGACGACTGGCCCACTAGGCGGACGTCCGATCGAACCAGGCGAGAGCCCGCTGCGCCGCCAGGTATCCACCCACTACACTCGCCGCCTCGTGGATCCGTTCCAGTCGGGTGGCGCCCAGTTCGTCCTCGAGCAGACGGCGCACGGCGGTGTACCTCGGGATGTCGTCACCCATCAGCGGCGGCGCATCGGTGGCGCCCTGGCAGGCACACAGCAGGAACGCGCTCTGTTCCGGGCGGCCGATGGCGGCGAGGAACTCGGCGACGATGCGTAGGCAGGTCCACAGCTGAGGCCAGGCGTCGGTCTCGAGGGCGATCCGGACGGTCCTGGTGACCTCCGAAGCAGCGTCGTCGTGCCTCCCGGCGCGCACGAGCGCGGCGAGCAGGGCCACCCGGGCGACGAGCTCGACATGCCTGGCCCCGATCGTTGCCGCCTCCTCAGCGGCGGCCGCCAGCAGCGACGCTCCGCGATCGGGGCTTCGGAACGCCGCCTCACCCGCCGCGTAGCGCGCGAACGCCTGCACGGACGCGGACCCGGAGCACTCTGCCAGCAGCATCGCCGCCGTCCCCTCGTCGGTGGCGTGCTCGGTGTCCCCCTGATAGCGGAGCAACAGAGCGAGACTGCTGTGCGCCTCGGCCTGCAGTGCCGGTGCAAGGTCCGTGATCCGGAGAATCGACCGCCACTGCCGCTCGGCCTCCGCCAGGTCACCGGCGTAGAGCGCGGCGACGCCCAACGCGGTCTGAGCCAGGTACCGCGCCCGGACGCTCAAGGGCCCGTTCGAGCCGACGAGCAGCGGCTCGGCTAGCTCACGGCATCGCGCGAGCCGACCCCGCCCGGCGAGCGCCATGGCTCCCGCGGCGACGCCACCCGGGTGCGATCCTCCATCGTGGGCGATGGCATCGCCGGTCTTGATGACCAGGTCGAGGAGGCGAGGGCGAGCGGACCAGAATGGGCAGACGCCCAGGGCCTCACTGATCCGCGAGGCGAGGTCGAGGTCCGGCTCATCCAGAGCGCGTCGCAAGGCGACCTCGAGGTCCTCGTGATACCGGTCGAGAGTGGCGAGGGCACCCGCGTTCCGCGGGCCGGTGACGTCCCGTGCGGCCCGGTCGGTGAGGTCCACGACCCACCGGACGTGTGCCCTCCGGGCGGCTCCCGTCAATCCGGAGTCATGCAGGATCCGAGCCGCCTCGGCGCGGACGACGGTGAGCATCCGGTACTGCGGCGGGTCGGACGTATCGGCGACCGTGACCAGGCTGGCGTCGACGAGGTCGGCAAGCATCGGCGCGACCGGCATCGACGGGGGCTCGGGCATGGCGGCCGCCAGCGACTCGACGGCATCCAGCTCGAACCGCGAGGCGAAGACGGACAGCAGTGCGAACAGCTCGTACTCGGGGCGAGGCAGCAGCCGGGTCGACCAGTCCACCATGGCCGTCACGCGGTCGGGGTCGAGCATCGTGAGGTCCCGCTCGAGACGGTCGCGCACTGCCATCGGCGCCCAGGGCGGCGATGCGGGAGGCCACGAGCTCGAGCACCAGGGGCAGTCCGTCGACCCGGCGACAGATGTCGGCGATGGCCGCGACCACCTCGGGAGTGACGGTCGAAGGGCAGGGACGGGCATGCCGCACCCGGTCCAGGACGAGCTGCACGGCGGGCGCGTCGTCCCCGGCCGGCATCGGGAGGGGGGCGAGCTCGAGCACGCTCTCATGCGCGAAGCCCGGTGCGGCGGCGGCTGGTGACCACGACCCGCAGCGACGGAACCCGACGTACGAGGAGGTCGATCCGGGCGTCAGGTCCTCGAGCAGGTGCTCGGCGTTGTCCAGTACGAGCAGTGCCGGAAGGCGCGCAGCCGTGCGACCAGCGCGGCGCGCAGGCCTTCCGTCGGCGCCGGCGAGGTCCGTGAGCCCGATCGCCGTGGCGAGCGCGACGTCGAGGTCCGGCTGCTCCACGTTCGCGAGCTCAGCCACGACGACCGGGAGTCCGGTCAGAGCGGCAAGCCGTGGCAGCGACTCGGCGACCAGCCGGGTCTTCCCGACGCCGCCCGGTCCGGTCACGGTGACGAGCCGACTGGCGGCCACCGCTGCCGTGAGGCTCGCGGCGTCGTACTCCCGGCCGACGAAGAGCGTCGAGGTGTCGACCCAGTGCGGGAACCGGGTGGTCCGGCACCGGCACAGGCCCCGGGCTCACGCTGGACTCGTCGCCGGCCAAGAGGCGGACGTTGAGCTGCCTCACCGCCGTCGACGGCTCGAGACCGAGCTCGTCCACCATCAGGGCACGGTGCTCCCGATACCGGGCCAACGCCTGCGCCGTTCGATCGCACCGGTGCAGCGACCTCATGAGCAGCTCCACAGCATGCTCGCGGAACGGCCTCTCGCGCAGCAGGGACTCGAGCCGCCGCACCGCGTCCGCCGGGTCGCCCAGCTCGAGAGCCAGCCGGGCCCGCTCCTCCTGGGCGTCTGCGTGCAGCAGGTCAAGTCGGCTCATCTCGGCAACCGTCGCGTCGCGACCGTGCGAGGTCCGCGTAGGCCGGCCCCCGCCACAGCTCCAGGGCCAGGTCAAGGAGGGCGGCCGCCTGCTCCGGCGGTGCCGCCACCGACTCCCGGCACACCCGCTCGAACCGGCGTGCGTCCACCGCCTCGGCGGGCACGTCGAGCCGGTAGCCGCCGGTCTCGGCCACGATCGCGTCGCCGCCGAGCAGGGACCGAAGCCGGGAGATCACGGTATGCAGCGCGGCCCGCGGGTCGTGTGGCTGGCCTTGGGGCCACGCCGCCTCGATGAGCGCCTCGGCGGAGACCGGCTTCGGGGACATTCAGGAGCAGGCAGACCAGCGCCGACCGGCAGCGTCCTTCCGGCACGGTGACGGTGCGGCCGTCGCGGTTGACCCGCAGCGGCCCCAGCACCTCGAAGGCGAGGCCAGCCATCCACCCATCGTCGCCCCATCCGAGCGTGTAAGCCAGATGAAAGGCAACTTGGCGAGCGTGGACGCTACAACCACGAGGGAGGACAACATGTCCCAGACAGAACCCACCAAGCGCTCCAAGCAACCTCGACCATCGCCACCCGACCCGCGCCAGGAACGCGGCCGCGGGCCGGCGCCTGGCGCACCTCGTCGCGGCCGGTGAGGGCGAGCACCTGAGGTTCAGCGGGATGGAGGTGCTGGTTCGGGCGTCCACCGAGTCGACCGGCGGCGCCTTCACCGTGCTGGAGGAGATCGACCCCATCGACGTGCCCATGCACGTGCACCACGGGCACGACGAGCTCTTCTACGTACTGGAGGGCGAGCACGTCATCACCGTCGGCGACACCGGCTACCACGCCGGTCCCGGCGACCTGGTGTTCGGGCCGAGGGGCGTGCCGCATGCGCAGGAGCGGCTGGTTCCGCGCGTCGGCCGCATCCTCACCCTGTTCACCCCCGGCGGGTTCGAGGGTTTCTTCCGCGAACTGGCCGAGGGCGACCTGCGCGGCGTTGTTGACAGTGAGTTCCTGGATCGGATCGCCGCGCGGCACCAGGCGGCCTGGGTCCACCCGGCCCCGAGGTTCGGTCATGACCGCCGCCGAGCCCTACGACGTCATCGTCGTCGGTGCGCGCTGCGGCGGTTCCCCGACCGCCATGTTGTTGGCTCGCCTGGGCTATCACGTGCTCGTGGTGGACCGCAGTCGGTTCCCGTCCGACACGGTGTCGACCCATCTGATCCACTGGCCGGGCATCGCCGCTCTGCGCCGCTGGGGTCTGCTCGACCGCCTGGTCGCCACCGGATGCCCCCGATCGACACCTACCGCTTCGACTTCGGCCCGGTCGTGCTCACCGGAACCCCACCCGCCGAGGATCGCGGGCGCGAGGATGGGGCGCCGCCTGCGCTGTGCCCCCGCCGCATCGTGCTGGACCAGCTCCTGCTCGACGCCGCGCGTGAGGCGGGCGCTGAGGTCCGCGAGGAGTTCAGCGTCCAGGACCTCGTCCGCGACGGGAACCGGGTCGCGGGGATCCGCGGTCGCGGCCCGGAGGGCACCACCACAACGGTGCATGCCAGGCTGGTCATCGGAGCTGACGGCGCCCACTCCACCATCGCAGAGCTCGTCGGAGCAGACCTCTACCGAGCACAGCCGATGTTGGCCGGCGCCTACTACTCTTACTGGAGCGGGGCTCCGGTCCGAGTCGCATCGTGGGGCGTCCGCCCCGGCCGCGGTTTCGGCGTGTTCCCCACCCACGACGGGCTGACCATGGTTCTCGCGGCCTGGCCGCGCTCAGAGCTCCCAGCAGTCAAGCAGGACATGCGGGCCGCCTACCTCGCTGCCGTACACGACGCGTACCCCGAGTTGCTGACCGGTGCGCATCAGGAGGAGCGAGTCGTCGGCCGCGGCTGCGCCAACCACTTCCGGACCGCTGCGGGGACCGGCTGGGCGCTCGTGGGAGATGCCCGATACCTCAAGGACCCTGTCACGGCACAAGGCATCAGCGACGCCTTCCTGGACGCCGAGCACTGCTCGCGAGCGGTTCACCAGTGGTTGTCCGGGGAACGCAGTTTCGACGAGGCCATGGCCGCCTACCAGCGGATCCGCGACGAGCAGGTGGCGCAGATCTTCGACTTCACGACCCAGTTGGCCACACTCGACCCACCCCCGGAGCCGATCCAACAGATGCTCGGAGCGGCCGCCGGGAACCAGGGCGCCATGGACGAGTTCGCCGGGGTATTCGCTGGCACCGTCTCACCCGCGACCTTCCTGTCACCTGACCACATGACCCTGATAGATCCAGCGTAAGGGCCAATTTGAGGAGGGCTGGGGGGCGTACTGGAGTCAGGGGTAGGCCCAATACCCGATGCGTCGCCTGGGTCGCCGTAGCCACACGGCCTCGACAACGCGAGGGGAGCCCGTCGCCGCTTCCTGCTCGCTCGTCACTTGGGCGCTGAGCTGCGGTCCTACAGTGGGCGAAGTGACGTAGCCAAACTGAGGTTCGAAATCTCCACGGACGTCGCCCAATGCGCGGCCCGAGTCCGCTGACGGCGCTTCCTTCGGAGCAGCGCTGGGCGCTGTCAGACCCGGTTGCTGAAGCCGGCTTCTCCGAAGAGCAGGTTGCCCACTCGA
>CAWFYO010000017.1:0-247930 GCA_963820015.1 uncultured Actinomycetota bacterium
TCCCCCGGTTGGACTCGAACCAACATTTGGCATTGTTGGACCCGAGTGGACACGAGCAGACAAACACCGCTCTGAACTGCGGAAACATGGTGGATCCGCTGCTATCCAATAGGTCACCTGAGGGCCGGAATTGACGTATGATCCGATGCATAGCCGATGCAAAGGTGGGCCGTCCAACGATGACAGCGAAGGCTTCCCGACGCCGCTTCGGGCAGGTCACCAAGACGCGGGTCGGGCTGCTGGCAGGCACGGTTCACCGTTCCGCTGGATCATCCGTCCGGCCGTGGCGGACAGATCGTCACCGCCCCTCACACCTTCGAGCCGAACACCTACGGCCGGGAGGCTGCCGGTGACTGGCTCCGAGCGAGGAGCTGCGCCTGCGCGCTGAGGGCGCGTCGTGGCGCACGCTGGCCGAGCATGCCGAGGCCGACCGGATCCGCACCGCAGCCGAGACGGCGCCGACGTTCGCCGAGTACGCCGAGGTCTGGCTGCGCGCTCGCAAGGTGCGGGGCGGCCGCTGCAGGAGTCCACCGAGCGGGGCGACCTGATCTGGCTGGGCAAGTACGTTCTGCCGACGTTCGGCGAGATGTCGCTGGACACGATCACCGCGGCCGATGTGGTGCGCTGGTACGAAGGGCTCCCCCACGGCAAGGGAAAGACCGTGCGCGAGTGCTACGCGCTCGCCAAAGCGATCATGAAGTCCGCGACCGCCGCGGACGGCGCGCTCCCCGGCGCCGCAACCCGTTCACCATCGATGGTGCAGGCACCATCGGCAAGCGAGCGGACAAGCGGACCGAGGTGATCGAGGAAGCCGACCTCGATCTCATCCTGGCCACGGTCCGCCTCGAATGGCGGGCCATGATCGCCCTGGCACTCGGCCTGCGGCCTCCGGTTCGGGGAGATCGTGGCACTGCGAAACGCCGACGTGGACCTCCGGGCCAGGCCGCCGTCGGGGGGTTCGCCGGGCAGTGGGCACCGGCCCCGGCGGCAAGCGATACGAGAAGGAGCCGAAGTCACGGGCCGGAATCCGCGACCAGCGCATCCCTGAAGGTGTGGGCAAGGTCCTCACCGAGCATCTGCGGACCTACGTCACCGGCCGCGACGGACTGCTCTTCCCCGGTCAGTCCGGCGACTGGCTGCAGCCCACGCGGTTCCGGGACCTGGCAGGCGGATGGCGCGACGTACGCGAGGCCGTCGGCCGGCCGGTCAACTTCCACGACCTCCGGGCGACCGGTGCCACCCGACTCGCGCAGAAGGGCGCGCATGTCGCCGAGGTGCAGGCCTTCCTCGGCGACTCCTCGTCCCAGGCCGCCGAGCGGTACGTCCGCGCCACCCAGAGCCGGATGGACGATCTCACGGCGGCGGCGTTCGCAGGGCTCAGCTTCGGAGCGACGGAACGGTGAGAGGGCTGCCTCGCCGACACGTGTGGAGGCGGGACACATGAGCTTTGTCGATCGCGGAAGTGTGAACTACAGTTGACACAACAAATCAAGGTTCTCAAGAGTGAGACGTTCGGAAGATGGGTTGATGGCCTGAGGGACCGCCGCGCGGCAGCACGGATCGCGATCCGGGTGGATCGGCTGGCTGCCGGCAACCCCGGCGATGTGAAGCCTGTCGGGGACGGCATCTCCGAGATGCGGATCGACTACGGCCCCGGCTACCGGGTCTACTTCCAGAGACGCGGCGACATCGTCGTGATCTTGCTGTGCGGCGGCGACAAGTCCACGCAGCAACGGGACATCGAGAACGCGAAGCGAATCGCGAAGGAGTGGGAGCAGCATGGCTGAGAAGTTCACACAGTATGACTCGGCGGATCACCTCACGTCGCTCGAGGACATCGCCTACTACCTCGAGGCCGCTCCGGACGAGGCCGGAGACGACCCTGCATTCATCACCCACGCCATCGGGGTCATCGCCCGCTCCCAGAACTTCAGCGAACTCGCACGCAAGGTCGGCATGAGCCGCGAGGGCCTCGACAAGGCGCTGTCCAACAACGGCAAACCCGAGCTTCGCCACCATCTTCAAGGTGGCCCGCGCCCTCGGACTGAAACTGGAGTTCCACGCCGTCGCCTGACTCTCGACCACCGTCACGCGCTCCGCCCGCGCCAGGTGTTCAACGGGTGCCCATCGATCAGCAGGTCGAGCGAGTCGACCCGCACGCGGATCGTTCGGCGACCGAGCCGGACGGCGTCGAGCTCTGCCGGCGGCGATGTAGCGGCGGACCGTCTTGGTCGAGACGGCGAGGGCGTCTGCCGCGTCGGCCAAGGAGATCAAGCGACGGGGCGTCGCGGCGGTCGATGCCATGGGTGCTCCTGGGTTCGGGGGCGGCCCGGTTAGGCCGCCTTCACCCCTCAGGGCCCGATCTTGTCCTCGAGTGGCCACCCGACTTTCACCACCCTCCCGCATCCTTCCCCTCCATTTCCCCTTCTCTCTTTCCCTTCCACCCTTCCCTGCCATCGATACCTCCCCCCCATCCGCCTCTCCTCCTTCTTCCGCTCTTCCTCCTTCCTCACCTCTTCTTCCCGAACACACCTCTTTCACGGACGAATCGGGGTGGCCACTCGTGGCTGCGTTCCGGCCTTGTTGGGTGTGACGATGTCGTTGAAGAAGCTCGCGGCCGGGCTCGGGGTATGAATACCTGACCTGCCAGGGTCGCGGTTCCCGATTCCGACCGAGCTCGGGTCGATGCCGCTGGCTGACTACTACGCCGCGAAGGGCGAGGCGCCCGGCCGTTGGATCGGTTCGGGCCTGGTCGGCATCGACGGCCTTGGGGACGGAGACGTCGTCACCGACCAGCAGATGAAGGACCTGTTCGGGGAGGGCTTCGACCCGCGACCGGGGCCGCGCTGGGGAGGGAGTTTCAGTCGGGGTCGGTGGCCGGGTTCGATTTGACAGTTTTCGCCGGCGAAGTCGGTCTCGGCATTGTGGGCTGTGGCGCCGCCCGAGGTCGCGCAGCGGATCCGCCAAGCCCACAATGCCGCGGTCCTCGACGCAGTCCGACTTTCTGGAGACTCACGCGATTCTTCACCCGCGAGGGGACGGGCAGTGCCCGCCAGGATCGAGACCCGCGGCTTGATCGCAGCGGCGTTCCTCCACCGCGACTCCCGCGCCGGCGATCCCGATCTGCATACTCATGTGGCGGTGGCGAACAAAGTCCAGTCCCGCAGGGCAAGTGGCTTTCCATCTACGGCACGGTCCTTGCATCAGCACGTCGTCGCCACATCGGAGGCCTACAACACCGCGCTCGAGGTCCACCTCCGAGAAGGCCTCGGCGTCCATTTCCGTCGACGTACCGCGGGCGGGCGGCAAGCGCCCGGTGCGGGAGATCTCCGGTGTTGATGCCGCGCTGTGCGCACGGTGGTCGCGACGCCGGGCCGACATCGAGGACCATCAGGGCGAGCTGGCCGAGGAGTTCACTATCCGGCACGGACGGCGCCCCAGCGCGAAGGAGTCGATCGCACTCGCGCAACGTGCGAACCTCGAGACCCGCGAGGCAAAGCACGAGCCCGGTCGGAGACCGGGCAGCGCGCGACCTGGCACGAGCAGGCGTTGCAGGAGATGGGAACCATGGGCATCGATCGCATGATCCGTGCCGCACTCACCCCGACACCCACCCCTCGCACGAAGGTTTCCAGCGCGTGGCTGGCCGAAGCAGGCGAGCGGGTGATCACCGAGCTCGAGGCCCATCGCGCTACCTGGCAGACCTGGCACATCTATGCCGAGGCCCAACGCCAGATCCGCGAGCTCGACGTGCCGAGCGAGCAGGTCGGCCAGGTCGTCGAGCATCTGGTCGACACGGTCACCGGTTCGCTGATCAACCTGACGCCCGACCTCGACCCGGTCATCGACCCCCAGATGCTTCGTCGGTCCGATGGCGTCAGCGTCTACCGTCACACTGGAGCCGACCACTACACCAGCCAGCGGATGCTCGACGCCGAGCAGCGGATCGTCGAGGCCGCCGGCCGCACCACCGCCACCACTCCGGATCCCGTCGATGTCGAACTCGCCCTGCTGGGGGCCTCCGTCGACGGGCCGATGTTGAACGACGGTCAACGCAAGCTCGTCCGAGCCCTCCTCAGCGACCCGCGGCAGGTCGCGCTCGCGCTTGCGCCCGCGGGTGCAGGCAAGACGACGGCGATGAGCGTGCTCGCGCGGGTGTGCCAGGACCTGGGGTACGACCCCGTCGGGCTCGCCCCCTCCGCGGCCGCCGCAGCGGTTCTCGTGGAGGCGACCGAGATGCAGTCCGACACGCTCGCGATGCTCGACCACACCCTCGCCACGGGGGTCGACCCCGGCTTCGGCCCGCACACGGTCGTGGTCATCGACGAGGCGGGCATGGCTGACACTCCCACCCTGGACCGCGTTGTCACCGCATGCCTCGAACGCGGGGCCCGCGTGCGGCTGATCGGCGACGACCAACAGCTCGCGGCAGTCGGTGCAGGCGGAGTACTGCGCGACATCGCCAACACCCACGGCGCCGTACGCCTCGATGACGTCGTCCGCTTCGACGACACCGTCGAGGCGCAGGCATCGCTGGACCTGCGCGACGGAGACAGCGCCGCCCTCGGGTACTACCTGGACCACGACCGCGTCCACGCCGGCGATGCCGACACCTGCCTGAACGACGTGCTCACCGCCTGGCGCAACGAGCAGGCCGCCGGACGCGAGTGCCTGATGCTGGCCCCGACCCGCGACCTTGTCACCCGGCTCAACCACGACGCTCGGGCCAACCGTCTGGCCGGCGAGTCACCCACATCCAACGTCACCCTCGCCGACGGCAACCAAGTCAGCGTCGGTGACACGATCCTCACCCGGCGCAACGACCGCCGACTCGGCGTCAGCGGCACCGACTGGGTCAAGAACGGCGACCGCTGGACCGTGACCGCCCTCAATCGCAACGGCTCCCTTCGCGTGCGCCACCTGCGCTCCGGACTCCAAGCCACGCTGCCCGCCGCGTACGTCACCGCCCACGTCGAACTCGGCTACGCCACCACCGTCCACGCCGCCCAAGGCTCCACCTCCGACGTCATGCACGGCATCCTCACCGGCTCCGAGGACCGGCAACTGCTCTACACGATGCTCACCCGCGGCCGCGCCGAGAACCACCTCCACGTCATCGCTGATGCAGCCGACCCTGATGCCGAGCACTTCCTGCCCGGCATCAACGAGGAGCTCACCGCCGTCGAGCTCCTCGACAGGATCGTGGCCCGCGACGGCACCGCGGTTTCCGCGACCACCGAAGCCGCTCACGCCATCAATCCCGCGACCCAGCTTCGCGAGGCAGTGAGCAGGTACGCCGATGCCGTTACCGATGCCGCGCACCGCTTGCTCGGGCCAAGCGCTGAGGACGCCCTGGAGGCAGCCGATTCGGGACCACTGCCATGGCTCCCCGGCATCCCGATCGAGCTGCACAATCACCCTGAACGGGCGACCTACCTTTCCGCGCGCGGCAACCGCGTCGCCACACTGGCCGACGTCCTACGCCGCAGTAGGGATCTCCCGTCACCGATCCGGCGCTTCGACGACGTCCTGACCGACCAACTCAGACAAGACGTGATCGTGTGGCGCGCCGCCAACGGCGTACCTGACAGCGACCGAAGCCTCGTTGGCCCACGCACGGGCGACTTCGCCGCCGACCGCTACGCCCGCCACCTGCAGCGTCAGATCGATGCGCTCTATCCCGCCTCGGTCCGTCGATGGGAAGCCAGCGTCGCGGTCGCCATCGGCGAACCCGATCGCCGCGACCAACACACGCTTGACCTGGCCCGTGAGCTCGAGCGCCTCGATCACACCGGGGTGAACGCCGGGCTCCTACTCCGCCGGGCGATCTCGACGCGAAAGCCACTCCCCGACCAGCACACGGTCGAAGCACTCACCTACCGGGTCCGGCGGATGGCTACCCAGTGGCGGGGCATCGACGCTCCGGAGACACGTCGGGCGCCCACGCGCCCGGCGGCAGGTCTCGAACTCTGAAGAAGTGTGCGTCGCACTCGTCCGTGATCACCAACTGCATCTCCTCGGCCGGCGTCACCGGGCAAGTCGGGTGCTGTGCGCGCCAGACCGCGAACTTGTTGGGATCGTCTCGGACCTTCACGTACTCGGCCAACCGATCCAGCGCCGTCGTGGCGCGGCGTCGGATGGCGCGCGGCGACAGGTGCACGATGCGCCCGAGCTCGTCCACGACCGCGGGAGTCGTCAGTCCCATCCGACCGCGATGGCCCCGCACCTCCAGCCGGGCGGCAATGCTGGCAAGCCGATCGAGGAGCCATGCGTCGAAGGCGTTGATGGCGTGCGCCTCCATCGCCTCCACTTCCAGGCGTTCAACCTGGCCGACCAGTTCGTCTGGGGACTCGTAGTCATCCCCCGGAGGCTCCCGCTCGGCAACATCCGCGACGCAGACCGCTTCAGCCCAGACTCGATCGCGCCTCATCGCGAGGTCGCCAACACCCAGCTCAGCGGACACCTCACGGCGGGTGCACGCCAAGATCACGCCGGCGACACATCGAGTACGAAGCAGGTGGGCTTGGCTGGCCTCGATCCACAGCTGACCGGCGACCAGGCCTTCGCTGTCGCCGGGTAGGTCAGCCAGGCGACGAGCGAGCGCTTCAGCCCCAGGCAGCAGCGCCCACATCAGGGCAGTGATCGCTTCGGGTTCGGAGTCGGTCATGGACGCCAGTACGCCGAGGATCTCGTTCGCCTCGCCCGACGAAACGGACCGTGTCCACATGTGGATGTCGGTGAGGTCCTCCACGACTCGAAGCTCTGGCCGCTCTGTCGACCATCGCACCCACGCGGTCCGAGCGGCGTGCATCTGAGTGCAGTCGGGATCATCGAGACCAAGGCGATCGGCAACGGACACGACATGCTCCTCAAGATATTCCTGCCGCCGAAGATCAGCAGGGACCTTCCAGAGTGAGTCGGACGTTGCTTCTCGTCAAGGGACGCCGACGACGCACCCGAGGTCACCCCAAGCCAGCAAGAGACAGTCCGAGACGTTCGGTGGCAACGGGTACCAGCCAGTACTCGAAGTTCCTTCATCGCTGTCTCACGATCCGACCGAATGAGGGCGTCTTGGCCGCGCGGAAGGCAGGGTCGAACACCTACGCGGCTCCGTCCTCGGACTCCGCAACCTGACCAACTACATCGCCCGATCGCTGCTCGAGACCGGCGGCTTCCCGCCCCGGCTACACCGTCGATGGTGAAGAGCCGCGTTAGATCGGTCGACGGCTGAGCGAACTGCCCCAAGGGAGGCCGTCGCGGTCCTCGTCCTCTTCCACGATGTCGCCGATGCTGTGGATCTAACCCATATCGGTCAGGAAGCCG
Source organism: uncultured Actinomycetota bacterium (assembly GCA_963820015.1). Lineage (GTDB taxonomy): Bacteria > Actinomycetota > Actinomycetes > Propionibacteriales > Nocardioidaceae > Nocardioides. The sequence goes on from CAWFYO010000017.1 coordinate 7,324, forward strand.
GCCATAACGGCAGCCGCGTCCCCCTCGCATCACGGGTACTTCCCGACTATTGAAGCAGGTCCCAGCGGACGAGTGCGACGACTCTCAGGATGAGATCTTCTCAGTTTGCGCACCACTATCGGCGATATCCTTCGACCAGCTTCGTGACGTCCCTAGTTGGCGAGCCTCACGAACCAACACCAGAGGCAGGAGTGCCGCTACCATGACTCCCAGCAGTAGGCCAAGGGCGAAATCCGCGCCGATGACGTGCATGATGAATGTGCCTGCAACCGGGCCGAACGGCATGAGAAGCGATGCACTAAATCCAATGGCAGCGTTGACGCGCCCTTGCAGGCCGGCTGGCGTTATAGCGATCACATAACTTGCGCTAACCACCTCGAGGATTGGGACCATTGCCATCGGAAGGACAAGGGCGAGCCCGATGAGTAGGGGATCATGGAGGAAAAGGCACAATCCAAAGCCCACCACGACGCTGGCGCCCGTAAGGACCGTTACGTGCCCGAGCCGAGTGCGTTCGGCCGCGCGAGCCGCGTATATCGAGCCAGTTAAAGCGGCCAGCCCCATTAATAGCGGGATTAGGCTGATTCGGGCAGGGCTCCAGCCAGCCTGGGCCAACCGTAGGATGACCACAAGGAAGAATCCGCTTGTCGCGAAATTCGCGAGACATGCGAAAGTCAGCATTGATTTGAGAAATGCTCGCTCTCCGATGAATTTCAGGCCCGCCCTGGCGTCTCCCAGGAAAGTATCCCTTACGTGACCTTCCGCGGACGTGTGCGAGCCATACCGCATGAATGGAACGGCGATACATATTGCCAGGTACGAGACTGCGTCAAGGACGAATGGGACCGCCGCACCTAAGGCAAGCACAAAGCCACCCAACGGAGACCCCAGGAGATGCGCACCGGCCTGCTGCGCTTGTAGCCGAGACATCGCCCTTGGGATTTGAGGCGAGGGGACGATGTCTCTAATAACAGCCATCACCACCGGTTGATAGATTGCAGACGCAGCTCCCGTCACGACTGAGCACGCCATGAGGAGGGCGAAGTTGCATACGCCGATGACAAGGGTGAACGCCAGGACGCCGAAGGCTATGGCGCTGGCGCTGGACGTGAGGAGCATGAGGGCGCGTCTAGAAACGCGGTCTGCAAGTACCCCGCCTGGTAGGCGGGCGATGAGAGTCGAAAAGGCGAACGCGGCAGCAACTGCACCGACTTGCACCGTCGAATGGGTCACGCGCAAGGCCACCAATGGCATGGCGAACATCGACATGACCGTGCCTAACGTCGACAGACCGTCCGCGGACCACAACATGGCCCAATTTCGGTTGCGCCATAGGGACGGCGCTTCTGGAGTGTCGACGGCAGACACGGTCATCATGAAGTCCTCTAGTCAGACGTCAAGTGCTTCTAAGAGACTCGACGGCGTGACTAGTTGCCGTCCGTCACAGCGCCGATCTCGAACTCACCCTCCTCGCGGTAGCCCAGGGGCGCATAGTAGGCCTGTGACATCCAGTCACAGACGCGCTTTCCATCGTTGACCTTCACCTCGAAACTCTCGACGCTGTAGGTCTGGATCTCGGGGAAGGGCAACGTGCGGTCGTTACCGAAGTTGTAGTTGCGGGTTGCCGCAACGGTGCCCAGAGAGTCACGGGCCTCGGAATCACCGCCGAAGAAGGGGTAGGCAGTAGTCCCCTCAACCTGGCCGGGAGCTACCTGTCGCAGATAAACGGCGTAGCCCTTCATGTTGTCCTGCAACTTACGCAGGGACGGCAACTCCAGGGGCACCTGGCCGTTCATCCGAATGGAACCCCTGACTTCGTAACGGTTGTCTTCGCTACGGTCGATGTTGGCCTCAATTCGCTGCGTGGCGTGGCCAACCATCTCGCCGGATTTGTTCACGACACTGAAGCGAACGTCGGTGCTCCACTCATTGTCGATGAGGGACAAAAGATTCTGTGCACCCATTCGCTCACGGGACCCGATGCAGCAGCTCGAACTCACAACGGAGGTCGAACTCAGGTAGGCCCAAGCGTTCCCGAACTCCGGAACATCGTTGAACTCGTAGTGACCGAACCACTTGTTTTCGGTGAGGTCGTAAACGCCACAGGCCACTCGCCCTACGTCGCGCCCGTTGAGCGTGAAATCAAGATCGAAGTCCATCACAATGAGCCGTGACGTCTTTGGTCGAGACGCAATCAGATTCTCGATCATTTGTGAGTATTCCCGAGTGTGCGTTGTCGACATGCTTTTTGCTCCCTCCGAGTAGAAACCAAATTGTCGTGCACTTTTCAACCGAGAAGGGGCGAGTTGGTCTGAGAACTGCGCCAGAAGAAGCGCCTCGTCCCCTCCTCCCCAATGTCTTACCCCCGGTGCGCGACTGTCGTCAACCCTCCCGGGCCCCGTTGCAGATACGCGCCTGAGACTCGACTCAGGGCTGGCGCGCTCCCGGCAGGGAGAGACTGGAGTGGTGTAACTCAGGCCGCTGATTCGTGCCGGCCTCGTCGCCGCAGTCGACACCGTCCTGCAGGGCCCAGCCTGGCAACGCTGCCGGGTCGACTTCATGCGTAACGTGCTGATGAAGGTCCCCAAGTCGACGCCGACATGGGCGTGACCTTGATCCGCACGATCGTCACCATGGGCACCCCCCAAGCCGTCCGCGCCCAGCGCAACCACGTCGCTGAGACCCTCCAGGCCAGTCACCCTCGGGTAGCCGAGACGCTCCGCGACGCCACGGCCGACCTGACCGCGTTCTCCCACTTCCCGCTCGCGCACTGGCGCAAGATCTGGGCGACCAGCCTCAAATCGAGCGCCTCAGCAAAGAAGTCGAGCGCCGCATCGAAGTCGTAGGGGTCTTCCCCAACGCCGACGCCCTGCTCACACCGACAACAGTTGATCCTTCACGGTTCCCAAAGTCCCCTCCGATCACCGGTCCCGATCCGTCCTTCACCCCCCTACCTTCCTGGCGGCACGCATCCTAAGAAGGCCGTAGCTGGGTCGCCCCAGCGTGCGGTGCCCACGACGCAATTTCGCGCGGCCTCGTGGACATTGTGGAGCCTGATTCGTCATGCATGATGGCGCGAGACCGTACAGCGTATGGCTCCACATCGGCCGTGGCTCGATCACGACGACACCCGTGAGCGATGCATAGCCGATGCAAGCTCCCAAGCAGAAGACCCGTGACCTGCGTTTCCGCAGGTCACGGGCCCTGCTCGCTGGCTCCCCCGGTTGGACTCGAACCAACAACCCTTCGGTTAACAGCCGAATGCTCTGCCAGTTGAGCTACAGGGGATCGTTCGGAGCCCGCACAGGTTAGCAAGGGGTCTCGGTGGCCTGCGAATCGGGCGAGGCCGCGCGTCGCAGGTCGACTCAGGTGTCGCCGATGTCGGCGCGGGCGGCGTCGAGGGCGGTCTCGGCGGCGGCCCGTACGAGGGGGTCGTCGGGGTCGATGCCGGCGTCGTACTCGAAGAACCAGAGCACCGGCGACGTGCCGGCAGGTGCGCGCCGAGCCACGACCCGGACGCCCTTGCGGCCGGTGACGGGGACGTGACGCACCAGCAGCACGCTGGCGGTCACCCGCTCGCGGACCAGCTGGAGCAGACGGTGGGTGTCGGCGCCCTTGGTGCTCAGGGTGAGGAGATGTAGGGGGCGCCGCTCGCCCCACGTGCCGATCTCGGTCACCCGCAGCCGCTCGAGCTCGTCGTCCCAGTCGGCGGCCTCGACCTGCTCCCAGGGGACGCGACCGGCGGGGACGTAGAGGGCGTCGCGCGTGCCGACCACCCAGCCGCCGCGCTCGACGGCGGCCCACGCCAGCGCGCGCTCCCCGGGACCGAGCTCGACCTGCGGTCGCTCGCGGCGGGCGATCTTCATCTCAGGAGGCTCCCAGGGCGAGGTCGCGCAGCTGGCGGCGGTGCTGCTCGAGGGCGGTGAGCTCACCGAACATCCGGTTGTACTCCGTCGCGTGGTCGACCGGGTTGGTGCGCTGGAGGCGCGACTTCACGTCGGCGATCCGGCGCTGGGCGGTCAGCTCCTGGAGCCGGTAGACGGTGTTGGCGACGAAGGCGTCGTCGGCGCCCTTGCGGCTGAGCAGGGGCTCGACGGCCAGCGCGGAGAGGGCACCGCTGACGGCTGGGTCGGTGGCACGGTCACGGAGGCGCGAGGCCCAGGAGGCGTCGGCGGCACCGGGTCCGCCGAGCTGCTCGACCAGCTCCCAGACGGTGCGGTAGGTGGGGTGGATGAAGTCGTTGGCCCCGAGGTCGCGACTGGTGCGGGCCACGGCGGCCGGCTCCTGGACGACCAGCTTGAGGGTTTCGCGCTCGAGGGCGAACCGCGGGTCACGCAGGTCGGGCAGCGGGGGCGCCGCGGGAGCGGTCGGCGCGGGCGGAGCAGCCGCCCCTCGCGCGGGCGGCGTCGTCGCCGGCGCCGGGCTGCGCCCCGCCGCGCGTCGTACCTCGGTGCGCGCCTGCTCGACGTCGACCCCGACCATGCTCGCGATCTCGCGCGCGAAGGCCTCGACCTTGGAGCGGTCGCGGATCGAGGACACCAGCCGGGCGGCCTCGCGGGTGGCGTCGACCCGGCCGTCGGCCCGGTCGAGGTCGTACTTGGAGACGACGTTCTCCAGGACGAAGCGGTAGAGCGGGCGCCGGCGCGCGATCAGCTCGCGGACGGCGGCGTCGCCCTCCTGGATGCGCAGGTCGCACGGGTCGAGACCGGTCGGCTCGACGGCGACGTAGGTCTGGGACACGAAGTTCTGGTCGCCGCCGAACGCGCGCAGGGCGGCCTTCTGGCCGGCGGCGTCGCCGTCGAAGGTGAAGATCACCTCGCCGCGGAACTCCTCGTGGTCGTTGAGGAAGCGGCGCAGCACCCGCGCGTGGTCGTCGCCGAACGCCGTGCCGCAGGTGGCGACGGCGGTGCCGACGCCGGCCAGGTGACAGGCCATGACGTCGGTATAGCCCTCGACGACGACGGCCCGCGAGCTCCGCGCGATCTCGCGGCGGGCCAGGTCGATGCCGTAGAGGACCTGGCTCTTCTTGTAGAGAGCGGTCTCGGGGGTGTTGAGGTACTTCGCCTCGATCCGGTCGTCGTCGAAGATCCGCCGGGCCCCGAACCCGATCGTGTCGCCGCTGGAGTCGCGGATCGGCCAGAGCAGGCGCCCGCGGAAGCGGTCGTAGGCGGAACGGCCGATCGCGACCAGGCCGGCGGCGACGGTCTCCTCATCGGTGAACTGCTTCTGTCGCAGATGGCGCAGCAGGGCATCGCCGTCGCGCGGGGCGAAGCCGACGCCGAACCGCTCGGCCGCCTCCTGGTCGAACCCGCGCTCGCCGAGGAACTGCCGGGCCGCGACCGCGTCGGGGGTGGCGAGCGCGTCGGCGTAGAACGCCTGGGCGACCTTGTGCGCCTCGACCAGCCGGCTGCGCTGCGGCCCACGCGGCCGGTCGTCGCGGACGTCGCCCTCCTCGCGGCGCAGCGTGACGCCGTAGCGGTCGGCCAGGCGTTGGACGGCGTCGCCGAAGGTCAGCCCGTCGATCTTCATCAGGAAGGAGATGACGTCACCGCCTTCCTGACAGCCGAAGCAGTGGAAGAACTGACGCTGGGGGTTGACGTTGAACGACGGGGACTTCTCGTCGTGGAAGGGGCACAGCCCCTTCAGCGAGCCCCCTCCGGCCGGGCGCAGGGTGACGTATTCGGAGACGACCTCGTCGATCTTGGCCTTCTCACGCACTTCCGCGATGTCGTCATCACGAATCCGGCCGGCCACGCGGGGAGTCTACGGCCGGGGTGCGACAGGACCGGACGGATATCACCGGGGGTTGGGGGTACGGCCCTGCCATGAGTACGTCGACCTCGGGGACTCCGGCTCACACCGCAGCGGAGGACCCCACCCTCGGTGCCCTGGTACACGATCTCACCCAGCAAGTACCGGAGCTGATCCGCTCCGAGCTCCGGCTCGCCCAGGCCGAGATGACCGAGAAGGGCAAGCGTGCCGGCCTCGGCATCGGCATGTTCAGTGCCGCCGGCCTCCTCGCCTTCTTCGGCCTCGCCTGCGTGATCGCCACGGCGATCCTCGCGCTGGCCCATGCCCTGCCCGACTGGCTCGCCGCCCTGCTCGTAGGCATCGTCCTGTTCCTGGTCGCCGGCGTCATGGCGCTGGTCGGCAAGAAGGAGGTCCAGCAGGCGACTCCGCCGGCCCCCGAGCACGCCATCGAGGGCGTCAAGGAGGACATCGCCGTGGTGAAGGGAGAGCACCGATGACCGACCCCAGGACCGCCGAGCTCGAGGCGCAGATCGCGGCGCAGCGCGACCACCTCGCCGAGACCGTCGACCAGCTCACCCACAAGCTCGACGTCAAGGCCCAGGCCAAGGAGCGCGCCGCGCTGGTGGCCGACCGGGCCACGACCGCCGACGGCAAGCCGCGCCCCGAGCTGGTCGCCGCCACAGCCGTGGCCCTGGTGCTCACCGGCATCCTCCTGTGGAGCCGGCGACGATGACCTACGACGACCGCTCCGGCGCCGAGCGCAGCGACGAGCAGATGCCGGAGCCCGACGACGAGCGCAAGGCGGGCTCGCCGAAGGAGCTCACCGGCAGATCCTGGATCTATGTCCTGCGCAAGACGTGGCGGGAGTTCGGCGACGACCACTGCACCGATCTCGCGGCGGCGCTGACCTTCTACGCCGTCCTGTCGCTGTTCCCGGCCGCCATCGCGGTGATCTCGCTGGTCGGGGTCGTGGGGAACGCCCAGACGAGCGTCGACAAGGTCGTGGAGGTGCTCAAGCCGCTCGTCTCGTCGAGCACGCTGGACACCGTCCAACCCGCCCTGGAGCGGATCGCGTCCTCGCAGGCGGCGGGCCTCGGGCTCGTGATCGGTCTCGTGGGTGCTCTGTGGTCGGCCTCCGGCTACGTCAGCGCCTTCGGCCGCTCCATGAACGCCGTCTACGAGATCGACGAGGGCCGGCCGTTCTGGAAGCTGCGCCCGCTGATGCTCGTGGTGACCCTGCTCGCGGTCCTCCTGGTGGCGGTCGTGCTCGTGATGCTGATCGTCTCCGGCCCGCTGGCGGCCTCGATCGGCTCGGTGATCGGTCTCAGCTCGCAGGCCGTGACCGCGTGGAACATCGCCAAGTGGCCGGTCATCGTGCTGTTCGTCGTGATGATCGTGGCGATCCTCTACTACGCGACCCCGAACGTGAAGCAGCCGAAGTTCCGCTGGCTCTCGGTCGGGGCGGTGGTGGCGATCGTGGTCTGGGTGCTCGCCTCGGTCGCCTTCGCGTTCTACGTCTCCACCTTCGGCGGCTACAACAAGACGTACGGCTCGCTGGCCGGCGCCGTCGTGGGACTGCTGTGGCTGTGGATCACCAACATCGCCCTCCTGTTCGGGGCGGAGCTCGACTCCGAGCTCGAGCGCGGCCGTCAGCTGCAGGCGGGGATCGCGGCCGAGGAGGAGCTCCAGCTGCCGGCGCGCGACACCCGCGGCATCAAGAAGGCCCGCAAGAAGGAGCAGAAGGACATCGCGCGCGGCCGCCGGATCAGGGTACTGGCCGAGCACCAGTCCGAGTCCCGGGCCGACCGGTCGGAGACCGAGACGCATGAGACGGATGAGGCCGCCGCGTCCGCGAGCGGCAGCCATCGACGTACGACGACGAAGGAGAACGACTCATGAAGAAGCTGACCATGCTGGCTGCGTTCGCGGCGGGCTACGTGCTCGGTGCCCGGGCCGGGCAGGAGCGCTACCACCAGATCATGGGCACCGTCGACAAGGTGCGCCAGGACCCGCGGGTGCAGGAGAAGACCCAGCAGGCCGTGGGCGTCGCCAAGCAGCAGGCACCCCTCGTGGCCGACAAGGTCACCAGTGCCGCGACCTCGGCGGCCTCCGCCGCGGCGGCGAAGGTGGGCGGAGCGCACGGGTCGGACAACGGCCAGCCCACCCACATGTCCTGGGCACTGCAGGACCTGCCCTAGCTCTCGACCGTCAGCCGACCAGGCGCCGGCTCACCCTGCGAGCCGCGCGTGCCAGGCCACGGCGCTCGCATCGGTGAGCGAGGCCACCTGGTCGACCACGACCCGCAGGCGGGCCGCATCGTCAGGTGCGGCCCGCCAGTCGTCGGCGAACGGTCGCTCCAACGCCTCCGGACCCGAGGTCGAGCAGCACCGCGACCAGCTCGGTCAGGAGGGAGCGCTGGCGCTCCATCAGGCTGAGCCGGTCGTCGGCGCGCATGACGTAGTGGGCGGCGATCCCCTTCAGCACGGCCATCTCGAGCGACGTGTCGAGGGGCACGCTCACGGCAGCCAGGTGGCGCACGAAGGGGCCGTCCTGGTCGCGGAAGGTCGCCTCCTGGGCGGCTGAGCAGAACCGGCCGATCAGGTCGCTGGTGAGGTTCTTCAGTGCGGCCTGCTGCCGGCGGGTGCCGTCGTACGGCGTCGTCGGCCAGCCGGCGACGGACCGCAGCCGCTCGTGCGCCTCCGCGAGACGCTCGTCGGGGGCCTCCGGGAGGTACCAGTCGCGCACGGTCCCCCAGACGGCCGGGAGGTCGAGCCGGCTGAGGTCCAGCCGCCGGGCGACGATGCCGTCCTCGACGTCGTGGACGCAGTAGGCGACGTCGTCGGCGAGGTCCATCACCTGGGCCTCGAAGCAGGGCGTCGGGCCATCGACCCCGATGCGCAGCCAGTCGAAGACCTCGCGGTCGTCGTCGTAGACCCCGAACTTCTCACCCGGGCCGGAGCCGGTGCGCGGCCAGGGGTACTTGGTGCAGGCGTCGAGCGTGGCCCGGGTCAGGTTGAGCCCGACCGACCGGCCCTCGGGTGCGAAGGTCTTGGCCTCGAGCCGGGTCAGCAGCCGCAGGGTCTGCGCGTTGCCCTCGAATCCACCGGCATCCTGGCTCAGCTCCGCCAGCGCACGCTCGCCGTTGTGCCCGAACGGCGGGTGCCCGAGGTCGTGGGCCAGGGCGGCCGTCTCGGCGACGTCGGGCTCGCAGCCGAGGGCGCGGGCCAGGTCGCGGGCGAGCTGGGCGACCTCCAGGCTGTGGGTCAGCCGGTTGCGGACGAAGTCGTCGCTCTGCGGCCCGACCACCTGGGTCTTGGCGGCCAGCCGCCGGCTCGCCGCGGCATGGACGACGCGCGCGCGGTCACGCTCGAACGGCGTGCGCTCGGGCGCGGGCACCCGCTTGGGTGGCTCCGTGACCCACCGCTCGCGCGCGGCGTCGTCGTACGGCGTGGTCAGGTCGGGCATCGGTGCGAGACTAGTGCGCCGCCCCCGGTGCTCGTCCGGGCAGTCGGCCGGCCGGTCGGAGGTCAGTTGACCGAGACGTGCACGTGGTCCATGTGGTTGGCGGTCGGCGAGCCGTGGTTGCCGTAGGCGCGCCAGCCCTCGGACGCGCGGACGGGCGTCCAGATCCGGTCCCACCAGATGACGTCGTACAGGTTCAGCTCGGCGGCGTGCGACTGGAGGAAGGCGGCGATCTGGTCGCCGAGGGCCTTGTCGCTGGTCATGATGTCGAGTGCCTTGCCGGAGGCGTGCTCGCCGTGGGCGTCCCACCCGCCGTAGGACGTGATCTGCGGGAAGGCGTGGCACACCGAGCGGTAGACGTAGACCGCGGCCGGGGTGAGGCGGTACTCGACCGACCCGTCGGGGCACGGTGACATCGACAGCCCAGCCGCGGCAGTGACGCCCGGTGGAGGGGTCGGGCTTGGTGTCGGCGAGGTAGCCCGCGGTCACCCAGCGCGACTGGCCGTGGACGACCAGCTCGACGCGGCCGTCTTGTGCGCGGCCGGTGACGAGCACGTGCTGGGCGGCCTTCATCAGGCCGACCTGGTGGGCCGCCTGGGAGGGGCTCGACCAGAGGTTGAGGTCGACGGTCGTCCACTTCTGGACGTGGGCACGCTTCACCGCCCGGGCCGTGGCCCGCTGGGTGGCCATCCCCTGCTGGAACTCCCGCGACGCGGCGCGGTCGAAGGTGCGCGGGACACCGGTGCGGCGTCGTAGCGGCTCGGGTCGAGCCGGGTGGGCGCCTGCTGGGCGTCGACGATCGAGGCCGGCGCCGCGACGGGATCGGCGGCCAGCACTCCCAGACCCACGGCGGGGACGGTGGCGGCCACGGCGATGCCGGCGGCGATCGTGGCGGCTCGCGACCCGGTGAGGGTCTTGAACCTGCGGGCTTTGGTTTCCCGCTTGTGGCGACGATGTGCCACAGCGCTGATTCCTAGCTGTCGTTGTCGGGGGCCGTGTCCGCACCTCTGCCCGAGAGAGGCGCTCAGGTGGACACGGTCAGGAGTCAAGCACAGGCCCTGAGCCTGCCCCAATCGACACCCCAGCAAACGGGTGAGTCGTCCCTGAGATCAGGACCAGACGTCCCGGCGTCAGCCTCCGGTGGTCTCCGAGGCGTCCTCGGTGAGGCGCAGCGACGAGCCGTCGGTGTCGTCGAGCCAGCCCTCGGGGAGCACGACCCGCTCCCGCGGGGAGCCCTGGCGGCCGCGGGGCGAGCCCAGCTCGCCGACCGGGAAGGGCTCGTCGGGGTCGAGGGCCGCGAGCAGGGTGTCGAGCGCGGCCAGCGAGTCGACCAGGGCCAGCGAGTGGCGCAGCTCACCGCCGGCGCGGAAGCCCTTGAGGTACCACGAGACGTGCTTGCGGAACTCCTTGCAGCCCCGCTCCTCCCCCATGTGGTCGCTGAGGAGCTCCGCGTGGCGGCGCATCATCGTGCGCACCTCGCCGAGGGTGGGCAGCGTGCGCACCTCGTCGCCGCGAGAAGGCGGCGGCCAGGTCGCGGAACAGCCAGGGCCGCCCCAGGCACCCGCGACCCACCACGACCCCCGCGGCCCCGGTCTGCTCGACCATCCGCAGCGCGTCCCCTGCCTCCCAGATGTCGCCGTTGCCGAGCACCGGGATGTCGACGCGCTCGACGAGGCCGGCGATGGCGTCCCAGTCGGCGCGGCCCGAGTAGGCCTGCGCGACCGTGCGGCCGTGCAGGGCGATCGCAGCGATGCCGGAGTCCTCCGCGATCCGGCCGGCGTCGAGGTAGGTCAGGTGGTCGTCGTCGAGGCCCTTGCGGGTCTTCATGGTGACCGGCACGTCGTACGGCGCGGCGGCGGCGACCGACGCCCGCAGGATGTCGGCCAGCAGCCCGCGCTTCCACGGCAGCGCTCCCCCGCCGCCCTTGCGGGTCACCTTGGGCACGGGGCAGCCGAAGTTCAGGTCGACGTGGTGGACGCCGTACTCCGCGCAGAGGATCTCGGTCGCCTTCGCGACGTACGACGGGTCGGTGCCGTAGAGCTGCACCGACCGGGTCGTCTCCAGGTCGTCGAAGACCAGCATCTTCAGGGTCGTGGGGTCGCGCTCGACGAGCCCGCGGCTGGTGATCATCTCGCAGACGTAGAGACCGGCGCCCTGCTCGGCGCACAGGCGGCGGTAGGCGGCATTGGTGATGCCGGCCATCGGCGCGAGCACGACCGGCACGGGCACGGTCAGGGGTCCGAGGGCGAGTGACACGGTCAGCGCTTCACGACGGCGACCGGCCCGCGCCAGGTGATGCCGTCGACGTCCTGGGTGGGGCGGAAGCTGACCGCGTCGAGCTTCCCGTGGTCCGGCGCGAAGTAGACCAGGCAGACCGAGGTCGTCCGGCCCTGGGTGAACTTCGAGGGGAAGGGCCGGCTCGGGCACGGCGGCGTACCGAGCGCGGAAGGTCGAGGACTCCAGCAGGGTGTTGCCGCCGTCGAGCACGTAGAGGGGCACCGGCATGCCGGAGAGGTTGCTGGTGCCGAGGTTCTTCACCGTCGCGTGGACGTAGTAGGGCGTCGACTTCAGCACCGAGCCGGTGAGCCGCCAGTCCTTGAACGCCGACAGCGGCACCTTCTGGAGCCGGGTGACCCGCACCGCGATGACACCGGTCTTCTTCTGGTCGGGCTGCCACGAGACGTGGGCGGTGTCGCCGACCTTGAGCGACGAGCCGTCAGGGGTCAGCTTCACGCCCTGGACGACGGCCTGCGAGGCGCCCGATGTCGCACCACCCGAGGCGCCCCCGCTGGTCGGACCTGACTGGGCGCCCGGGCTCGAGGAACCGGAGCCACCGCAGCCGGTCAGGACGAGTGCCGCCGCAGCCAGGACGGACGCAGCAGACAGCAGGGAGGGCCGGATCACGCGCACATTGTGCCCGAGCCACCAAGGAATCCGAGCCGCCCCGCCGAGGGTCGGACGGCCCTCAGCAGCCGAGCAGGCGCTGGGCGAAGTAGCTGCTCACCTGGTCCAGCGAGATCCGCTCCTGGTCCATCGAGTCACGCTCGCGCACCGTGACGGCGTGGTCGTCGAGGGTGTCGAAGTCGACGGTGACGCAGTACGGCGTGCCGATCTCGTCCTGGCGCCGGTAGCGGCGGCCGATCGCGCCGGAGTCGTCGAAGTCGACGTTCCAGCCGTGGCCGCGCAGCTCGGCTGCGAGGTCGCGCGCCTTCGGGCGACAGGTCGGCGTTGCGGCTCAGGGGCAGCACGGCGACCTTGACCGGAGCGAGCCGGGGGTCGAGCCGCAGCACGACCCGCTTGTCGACGCCGCCCTTGGTGTTGGGCGCTTCGTCCTCGGTGTAGGCGTCGAGCAGGAACGCCATCATGGCGCGGTTGGGGCCGAGCGCCGGCTCCACGACGTAGGGCACGTAGCGCTCGCCGCTCGCCTGGTCGAAGTAGGACAGGTCCTGCCCGGACTCCTTCGAGTGCTGGGTGAGGTCGAAGTCGGTGCGGTTCGCGATGCCCTCGAGCTCCTCGAACTCGCGCCCGGAGAAGCCGAAGCGGTACTCGATGTCGACGGTGCGCTTGGCGTAGTGGCTGAGCTTCTCCTGCGGGTGCTCGTAGTGGCGCAGGTTGTCGGGGCTGATCCCGAGGTCGGTGAACCACCGGGTGCGCTCGTCGATCCAGTACTGGTGCCACTCCTCGTCCTCGCCGGGCTTGACGAAGAACTCCATCTCCATCTGCTCGAACTCGCGGGTGCGGAAGATGAAGTTGCCCGGCGTGATCTCGTTGCGGAACGACTTGCCCATCTGGGCGATGCCGAACGGCGGCTTCATCCGGGCGCTGGTGACGATGTTGGCGAAGTTGAGGAAGATGCCCTGCGCGGTCTCGGGGCGCAGGTAGTGCAGCCCCGACTCGTCCTCGACCACACCGAGGTAGGTCTTCAGCATCATGTTGAACAGCCGCGGCTCGGTCCAGGTGTGCCGGTTGCCGCAGTTGGGGCAGGGCACCGACTCGTTGATGTCGACGGTGTCGGGGTCGGCGACGTCGTGCCGGCCGGCGTAGTCCTCCTGGAGGTGGTCCTCCCGGAACCGCTTGTGGCACGACTGGCACTCGACCAGCGGGTCGGTGAAGGTCGCCAGGTGGCCGCTGGCCTCCCAGGTCTTCGTGGGCAGGATGATGCTGGAGTCGAGCCCGACCACGTCGTCGCGGGTGGTGACCGTCGACCGCCACCACTGCTTCTTGACGTTCTCCTTCAGCTCCACGCCGAGCGGGCCGTAGTCCCAGGCGGAGCGGGTGCCGCCGTAGATCTCACCGGACGGGAAGACGAACCCGCGGCGCTTGCAGAGGGAGACGACGGTGTCGAGGGTGCTCGGAGGTGGCTTGGCCACGGGGATGACTCCTGGGGTCGGCCGGCTGGCTGTCGGTCTGAACGGATCGTCAGCCTAACGACCTGGCTCCCGCCACGTTGAGGGCGGCTCCGGGCTCGACCGGCTCGAAGGCGCTGGGCTCGTCGATCGCCCGGCTCAAGGTGGGCACGGCGCCGAGCTTCACGTCGTACGACGAGAGGGCGCGGCGGTAGGCGCCCGGTCCCTCCCACTCGGTGGTCAGCAGCCAGAGCCCCGGGTCGTCGACGTTGCGGCCGATCCGGCCCCGCAGGTAGCCCGGCTGCACGCCGAGCGTCTCGCGGGCGCGCTCGAGGTCGGCCCGGAACGTCGCCGCGTCCGGCTCGGGGACCCGGAACCGGTTCACCACGATCACGAGAGGATCACGGGAGCAAGCCTAGTCAGCGGCCGGGACCGTTCGGCAGGCGCAGGAAGCGGCGATCGGCACGTCGGCTCGGGCGACGGCGACGTCGAGCTCCGCCTGCACGGGTAACCTCACGGGAAAGTATGGCATTGGCTGGGGTAGCACAATGGCGAGTTCGCTATGGTACAAACCCATGTGGCAGGAGCTGGTCGACACCGTCGACGATCGGTCGGCCAAGGGCATCGCCCTGAGCCTCTCGCGCGGCATCGACCGCGGCCTCCTGCGAGCCGGTGAGCAGCTGCCGCCGATCCGCCGGGCCGCGCGCGACCTCCAGGTCGCGCCCGCCACCATCAGTGCCGCCTGGTCGCAGCTGGCGAGGGCCGGCCTGATCGAGACCGACGGCCGCCGTGGCACCCGGGTCCGGGAGGCGTCGGTCGGTCCGCGCCGCTACCGCCGGGCGCTCGACTCCCGGGCCGGCTATCGGATCGACCTCTCCACCGGGCTCCCCGACCCGCATCTGCTGCCCGACCTCCACGCGTCCATGCAGCGGGTGCCCCGTGACGACACCCCGCACTCCTACCTCGAGGAGCCCGTCGTACCCGCGCTGCGGGCGGTCCTGCTCGGCGCCTGGCCCTACCGCGCGGAGCGGCTGACCGTCGTCGACGGCGCGATGGACGCCCACAGCCAGTTCGTCGCCGCCCATCTCCGGTTCGGCGACCGGGTCGCGGTCGAGCAGCCGTGCTTCCCACCGCTCCTCGACCTGCTGGAGATGGCGGGGGCGGTGGCGATCGGCGTCGCCTACGACACGGAGGGGCCGGTGGTCGCCGACGTGGTGGCCGCGCTCGACGCGGGTGCGAAGGTGCTGTTCTTCCAGCCCTGGGGTCAGAACCCGTCGGGGCAGTCGGTGAGCGGCAGCCGGGCCGAGCGGCTCGCCGCGGCGCTCGCGGGCCGAGACGTCGTCGTCGTCGAGGACGACTCGGCCGGTGGTACGCCGTCGCGCGAGCAGGTCTCCCTGGGTGCGTTCCTGCCTGAGCACACGGTGCTGGTGCGCAGCTTCTCCAAGACCCACGGCCCCGACCTGCGGCTGGGTGCCATCGGAGGTCCGGCCGCCGTGGTCGATCCGCTGGTCGAGCGCCGCTATCTCGGCCAGGGCTGGAGCAGCCGCCTCGTGCAGTCGATCCTGCTCGACCTGCTCACCGACCCCACGTCGCGAGAGCAGGTCGCGGAGGCGCAGCGCAGCTACGCGGCCCGCACCTGCGCGATGAGCGACGCCCTTGCCCGGCGCGGCGTCCACGTGCCGGGGCGCGACGGCATCAACCTCTGGGTGCCGGTCGCCGAGCAGGGCGCGGCCCTCCTGCACCTCGCGTCGTCCGGGGTCCGCGCGGCGAGCGGCGACCCGTTCTGGATCTCGAGCCCCCCAAAGGCCCACATCCGGCTCACCACGGCCTCGATCCGCGAGGGGTACGACGACCTGGCCGACGTGGTCGCCGAAGCGGCCCACGCGAGCACCTGGGCCGGACACCGCTGACCTGGTTTGACAATCATTCTCAGACTGGCTGAGAATGATTCTCATGAGGGCGAGACGTCTGGCAGCGCTGGTGACCGCCGTCGCCCTCGCCACCGGGCTCACGGCCTGCCGGCTGCCGAGCCCCTCGTCGGGACGGCCGACGGTGGTGGCCGGCTTCTACCCGCTCTACTTCGTCGCCGAGCGGATCGCCGGCCGCTACAACGACGTCGTCGACCTCACGCCCACGGGCGTGGAGCCGCACGAGTACGAGCTCACCGTGCGCCAGGTGGCCAAGGTGGACGAGGCGCGGGTCGGCCTCTACCTGAAGGGCATCGCACCGTCGATCGACCAGGCGATGGTCAACGACTCCCCCGACCACCGGCTCGAGGTGTCGTCGGTGGTGCCGCTGGTCGCGCCCGCGGCGGGGTACGGCGAGGAGACCGCGGCCGCGAAGGACCCGCACTTCTGGCAGGACCCGGTGCTGCTGGGCCAGGTCGCCGTCGCCTTCGCGGTAACCATGGCGGACGCCGACCCGGCCCACGCGGCGTACTACCGCGCGCAGGGTCGGCGGCTGGTGGGCGACCTGCACGCCCTCGACCGCGACTACGCGCGCGGGCTCGCCTCGTGCCGGATCCGGACCGTGGTCGTCAGCCACGACGCGTTCGAGTACCTCGCCCGCCGCTACCACCTCGACGTCGTACCGATCGCCGGCCTCGAGCCGGATGCCGAGCCTTCGCTGTCACGGCTGCACGACCTGGCCTCGCTGGTGCAGGACCGAGGGGTGACCACGATCTTCTTCGAGACGCTCGCCACGCCCGATCTGGCTCGTTCGCTGGCCTCGGACACCGGCGTGCAGACCGCGGTGCTCGACCCGATCGAAGGGCTCTCGTCGGCCGACCCGCACGCCACCTACCTCACGCTCATGCGGCAGAACCTCGCCGCCCTCACGAAGGCCAACGAGTGCTCATGACCGATCCCGTCGTCTCCCTGCACGAAGTCGGCATCGCCCTCGGCGGCCGGCCCATCGTCCGCGACGTCTCCTTCGAGGTGGGGCGCGGCCAGGTGGTGGCGATCCTGGGCGCCAACGGGTCCGGGAAGTCGACGCTGGTCAAGGCCCTGGTCGGGCTCAACCCGATCAGCCGCGGTTCGGTGCAGCTGTTCGGCACCCCGCTCCCCCGGTTCCGACACTGGGAGCGGGTCGGCTACGTCCCGCAGCGAACCGACCTCGCCGGCGCCGGCGTCCCGGCCACCGTCCGCGAGGTCGTGACCAGCGGTCGCATCGGGCGGCGTACGCCGTTCCGGCCGCTGACGCGTGCCGACCGTACGGCCGTCATCACCGCGTTGGCCGCCGTCGACATGGGCGATCGGGTCGCAAGCCCGGTCGCGACGCTGTCCGGCGGTCAACGGCAGCGGGTGCTGGTGGCCCGTGCGCTCGCCGGGGAAGGCGAGCTCCTCCTGCTGGACGAGCCCAACGCCGGTGTCGACTTCCAGAGCCAGGACGCGATCGCGCGGACGCTCGGCGAGCGCGCCGCCCAGGGAGCGACCGTCGTGGTGGTGCTCCACGAGCTCGGGCCGTTCGCCCCCATGATCGACCGCGTCGTCGCCCTCCAGGACGGGCGCGTGGTGTTCGAGGGGCCCCCCGACCAGCTGGTCGACGGGCACGTGCACGTCCACCACGAGCGGGAGTCGCCACCCGTCGTCGTACCGCCGATGAACGCTCCCCTGGAAGGTGAACGCTGATGTGGGACCTGCTGCTCGCGCCGTTCATGATCCGAGCCGTCATCGCAGCGGGCGTGACCGGCCTCGCCGCGCCCGGCATCGGCACCTATCTGGTCCAGCGGCGCCTCTCCCTGCTCGGCGACGGCATCGGTCACATCACCGTGACCGGGGTCGCGCTCGGCCTGCTGACCGGCACCTCGCCGACGTACACCGCCGTCGTGGTCGCCGTCCTCGGCGCGGTGCTGATCGAGCTGATCCGGACCTCCGGCCGAGCCTCGGGCGACCTGGCTCTCGCGCTGCTGTTCTACGGCGGCATCGCCGGCGGACTCGTGCTGGTGCAGCTCGCCGGCAACGGGGCGTTCGCTCTGCAGGGCTACCTCTTCGGCTCGATCACGACCATCTCCCACGACGACGTGGTGGTCTCGGTCATCCTGGCCGGGATCGTGATCGTGGTCGGGCTGGCGCTGATGCCGCAGCTGTTCGCGGTCACCGAGGACGAGGACTTCGCCCACGCCAGCGGGCTCCCGGTCTGGTTCTACAACATGCTCATCTCGGTGCTGGCCGCCGTCACCGTCAGCGTCGCGATGCGCACGGTGGGGCTGCTGCTGGTGAGCGCGTTGATGATCATCCCGGTCGCCACGTCCCAGCAGTTCACGCGCAGCTTCCGCGGTACGGCGCTCGCTGCGATGGCCGGCGGCCTCGTCGCGTCGCTCGGCGGCGTGGTCGTTTCGGCGTTCCTGAACCTGCCGCCCGGACCCACGATCGTGCTCGTCTCGCTGGCCGGGTTCGCCGCCACCGCTCCGGTCGGGCTCGTGCTCCAGCGGCGCCGCCGCGCCCAGGCGCCGTTCGACGCGTCGCTGACCCTCCACACCGAGATCGCGGAGTCGCACGGCCACGAGCACGGGCCCAACTGTGGTCACCTCGCGGTGGAGCACGGCGACCACATCGACTACGTCCACGACGGCCACCGGCACGCCGTCCACGTCACCGGGGAGGGACGCCACTATGACGAGCACTGAGCACCAGCCCGGGCAGAGCCGGCCACCCCGGCCGACCCCCCAGCGGCAGGCGGTGGTCGACGCGCTGGCCGAGGTCGAGGACTTCCGGTCGGCCCAGGAGGTGCACGAGCTGCTGGCCTCGCACGGGTCGGGCATCGGGCTCGCCACCGTCTACCGCACCCTGGCGCTCTACGCCGACCACGGCCTGGTCGACGTCCTGCGGCGCGAGGACGGCGAGGCGATCTACCGGCGCTGCTCCGACACCCACCATCACCACCTGGTGTGCCGCTCGTGCGGCGCGACCGTCGAGGTGGAGGGCCCGGCCGTCGAGCGGTGGACGTCGGCCATCGCCGCCGAGCACGGCTTCTCCGACCTCTCCCACACCCTCGAGATCGTCGGCACCTGCCCCGACTGCCGATGACGGGCTCCGACCTCGAGATGGTCGGGCGGTGGCTCGCCCGTCGGGACCTGGCCTCGCTCGACCCCGCGGCGGTCGGGCGGTCCTTCGACGTGCTCGTGCTGTGTGGGAGCGGCGTGCCGGCCACCGTCGAGACGGCAGCGCGGGCCGTCCACGACGAGATCGCCGCCCGGATCCTGGTCACCGGCGGCGTGGGCCACTCGACGCCCTATCTCGCCGAGGCCGTGTCTGCCCACCCGGCCTGGCACGACGTACGGACCGCCGGACGACCCGAGGCGGCGGTCATCGCGGAAGTCCTGCGACGCCATCTCGGCGTCCCCGCCGAGGCGGTGACCTGCGAGGATGAGGCGACGAACTGTGGCGCGAACGCCGAGCTCTCGCTGCGCCTGCTGGCGGCCCAGGGCGGCGTCGCGAGCGTGCTGCTCGTCCAGGACCCCACCATGCAGCGCCGCACGCACGCGAGCGTCGACCACCACCAGCGCCTGCTCGGTACGTCGTTCGAAGTCGTCAGCCAGGCCCCGTTCGTCCCGGGGGTCGGGCTCGACGGGGTCGGTGACCAGACGGGACCTGCCTCGTGGACGCTCGACCGCTTCACCGCGCTCGCCCTCGGTGAGGTACGACGGCTCCGCGACGACAAGGACGGCTACGGCCCGCGCGGGGCCGGCTTCCTCGACCACGTGGACGTGCCGGCCGACGTGCTGGCCGCCGCCGAGCGCGTCGCTCAGGCCTTCCCGAACCTCCGGTCGCGGCGAGCGTAGATCTCGATCGCCTTCCACAGCGCGAGCCGGTCGACGTCTGGCCACAGGATGTCGGTGAACACCAGCTCGGCGTAGGCCGCCTGCCACAGCATGTAGTTGGAGAGGCGCTGCTCCCCGGAGGTGCGCCAGAGCATGTCCGCATCGGCGAGGTGGGGCACGTAGAGGTGGCGGGCGAAGACCTTCGCGTCGACCTTCTCGGGGTCGAGCCGCCCGGCGGCCACCTCGCGGGCGATGGACCGCGCGGTGTCGGCCAGCTCCGCGCGGCCGCCGTAGTTGACGCACATGTTGAGCGTCAGCACGTCGTTGCCGCGGGTGAGCTCCTCGGCGACCTGGAGCTCCTTGATCACCGAGCGCCACAGCCGCGGCGCGCGGCCGGACCAGGTGACCCGCACGCCCATCTCGTTCATCTCGTCGCGACGCCGGCGGATCACGTCACGGTTGAAGCCCATCAGGAACCGCACCTCCTCGGGCGACCGGGTCCAGTTCTCGGTCGAGAAGGCGTAGGCGGAGATCGCCTTCACCCCGATCTCGATCGCGCCCTCCACCACGTCGAAGAGCGCCGCCTCGCCCATCTCGTGGCCCTTGGTACGCGGCAGACCACGCGCCTTGGCCCAGCGGCCGTTGCCGTCCATCGTGATCGCCACGTGGCCAGGGACGAGCTCGGCCGGGATCACGGGCGGCCGCGCGCCGGAGGGGTGCGGGTTCGGCGGACGTACGTCGCGCCGGGCGCTGCGCAGGCTCATCGCTCGACGTACTCCAAGGACCGGAGCCCCCGCTCGAGGTGCCAGTGCAGGAACGCCGCCACCAGCCCGGACGACTCGCGCAGGTGGCGCGGGTCGGCGGCCCCGACGACCGGCCAGTCACCGGCCAGCAGGGCACCCATCACCTCCAGCGTCCCGGTGGCGGGCGAGGCCGAGCCGGGCACCCGGCAGTCGCTGCAGAGCGCACCGCCGGCGGCCGGGGAGAACCAGCCGTGCGGGCCGGGGTCGCCACAGCGGGCGCAGTGGGTGAACGACGGTGCGTAGCCGGCGACGGCCAGCGAGCGCAGGAGGTAGGAGTCGAGGACCTGGGCCGGGGCACGGTCTCCGGCCGTCATCGCCCGGAGCCCGCCGACCAGGAGCAGGAACTGCTGGAGCGAGGGCTGCTTCTCCTCGGTCACCAGCCGGTCGGCCGTCTCGAGCATCACGGTGCCCGCGGTGTAGCGGTCGTAGTGACCGCCCAGCCGGGTCGGGAAGGCGTCGAGGGTGTCGGCCTGGGTGACGACGTCGAGATTGCGCCCCTCGGCCAGCTGGAGGTCGACGTGCGTGAAGGGCTCGAGCCGCGAGCCCCACCGCGAGGTCGTCTTGCGCACCCCCTTCGCCACCGCCCGCACCCGACCGTGCTGACGGGTCAGCAGCGTGATGATGCGGTCTGCCTCACCCAGCTTGTGGGTGCGCAGGACGATCGCC
Organism: uncultured Actinomycetota bacterium; assembly: GCA_963820015.1. Taxonomy (GTDB): domain Bacteria; phylum Actinomycetota; class Actinomycetes; order Propionibacteriales; family Nocardioidaceae; genus Nocardioides. The sequence continues at coordinate 28,113 of CAWFYO010000017.1, forward strand.
TCGTCACGGTAGAGGGGCACCGGTCCATTCTGCCGGTGGGCCGGAGCAGGGCCTAGGACCCCGTCCGGCGTTTGCGTCGCGGGGTCTGCCAGCAGGCCAGGGCGAAGTCGGTCGCGCGCCGGGTCAGGCGCTCGGGCCGCACCCGCCACTCCAGCGGGCTCGAGGCCTGCTCGACCTCGCAGGTGGTCAGCTCCTCGGCCAGCATCCGCGAGTCGGCGAACGGGTGGAGCGGGTCGGAGGAGTGGCCGATCACGAGCGTCGGCGCGGTGATCGTGCGCCGCTGCCGCGACGACGGGGCGACCCGGCCGAAGACGACGCCGTGCAGGACCGCCGCCACGGAGTCGGCGTGCTGGTCGAGGGTGTCGAGGGCGATGCCGGTCCAGAACGGCACCAGCCCGCGCGGGATCGGCCGGGTGAGCATGCGTAGCCCGTTCACGGTGAACGGCGCGAACCGGGCGGCGAACAGCACCGGCACGAAGACCGCCAGCGCAGCCTCCAGAGCGTTGTCGAGCACGGGCATCTCGATGATCAGGCCGCGCACCCGCTCCGGCGCCTCGACCGCCACCTCGAGCGAGACGTTGGCCCCCAGCGACGTCCCGCCGACGACGGCCTGGTCGGCGCCGAGGTGGTCGAGCAGCGCCACGACCTGGTGGGCGAACGCCGTCATCGAGTAGACGAGCGGGTCGGCGGGCCGGTCGGAGCGACCGTGGCCGAGGAGGTCGAGGGTCACGACGTGCAGGCCCTCCGAGGCAAGCGCACGGGCCAGCGGCTGGTGCATGCGGCGCGGCATCAGCTGCCCGTGAAGGAGCACCACCCAACGGGTCCCGGCGCCGTACTCGGTGTACTCGAGGCGCTCTCTTCCCGCACCGCTGTCGAAGAAGAGCTGTCCGACACGCTCGGAGACCAACATGAACCGAAATCTAGTGGCTGTGCCTGTGTCACCGGTGCGAGCCTGGCGGCATGGCGACGCTGCGGCGGCTCGGGCCCGACGACTGGGATGACCTCCGCGCCATCCGGCTGCGTTCGCTGGCCGACTCCCCCGACGCCTTCGGCTCGACCCTTGCGCGGGAGCAGGGCTTCACCGATGCCGACTGGCGGCGGCGGCTCGACGGGCCGGTGTACGCCGTCGACGACCCGGCCCCGGTCGCGATCGGCGGGATCTTCGACCGCGACGGCGTCGCCCATGTGTGGGGCATGTGGACCGACCCGGCCCATCGTGGCCGTGGCCACGCCCGGGCGATCCTCGATGCGCTGATCCCCCACGGCACCGCGGCCGAGCTCGACGTGAACGTCACCAACGGTGACGCCCGGACGGTCTACGAGCGCTATGGGTTCGTCGGCACCGGCGAGCTCGAGCCCCTCCGCCCCGGCTCCGAGCAGCGGATCGAGCGGATGGTGCTCCGGGGGTCGTGATCCCTCATGCCCCCTCGCTGTCCTCTCGGCCCAGACCGGCCTCCCGGGCCCGGACGATCGCGGCAGACCGGTCCTCGACCTGGAGCTTGAGCAGGATGGCCGACAGGTGGTTGCGCACCGTCTTCTCCGACAGCCCGAGCCGTCCTGCGACCACCGAGTTGCGGTGACCGGCGGCCACCAGGTCGAGCACCTCCCGCTCCCGCCGGGTGAGGTCCGGGAACGTCCCGCTGCGCTGGTGCTGGCTCGTCTCCAGGAAGAACCCCACGATCCTGCGCGCGACGGAGGGCCCGAAGACCGTCCCGCCTCCTGCCAGCGTCCGGATCGTGGAGACCAGCTCGGCCCCGTCGGCGCCCTTCAGCAGGTAGCCCCGCGCGCCCGCGCGCATGGCGCCGTACACGCTCTCGTCGTCGTCGTGCATGGTGAGGACCAGCACGGGCAGGTCCGGCTGGGTGGACGTGAGCCTTCGGGTCACCTCGATCCCCGAGAGGTCGGGCATCCGCAGATCCGTCAGCACGACGTCCGGTCGGGTGCTCTCGACCACCGCGAGGAGCTCCTGCCCGGACGCCGCCTGAGCCACGAGCTCGATGTCCGGAAAGTCTGCCAGCACCGCAGCCACGCCGTAGCGATACATGGGGTGGTCATCGGCGAGCACGACCCGCACCGTCGGCGTCATGCGAGCTCCACCGACGGCAGCACGGCGCGGACCAGGGTGCCTGCCCCGGGCGCCGTCTCCACCACCAAGGTGCCACCGACGGACTCGGCCCGTCGGCGCATGGAGGCCAGCCCCACGCCCCCGGGTCGCGGCAGGGCACACCCACGGCCGTCGTCCCGGATGATCACCACGAGTCCCTCCGGCTCGTCATCGACCGAGATCTCGATCCGGGTCGCCTCGGCGTGCCGGACGGCGTTGGCCAACGCCTCGCGCGCGATCCGCTGCGCCGCCACCGCGACGGCCGGGGTGATGCTGATCGGGACGGCGCGATGGGACAGGCGTATGTCGACCCCCGAGGTCGCCACCGCTTCGACCTGGCTGCGTAACGAGTCGAGGAGGTCGACCTCGGCCGGGCCGAGGTCGTCGATGATGCCTCGCACCTCCGCCACCAGGGAGTCCACCTCGCGGTGCACCACGTCGAGGATGTCCGACACCCGCTCGGGCCCGCCGCGCGCCGCCCCCCGCGCGGCCTCCAGGCCCAGCGAGATCCCGGAGAGCGAGGGTCCCACCCCGTCGTGCAGGTCCGCCCGCAGCCGGGTGCGCTCGGCCTCGCGCACGGCGAGCACACGGGCCCGGGACTCCGCCAGCTCCTCGGCCGCCCTGGCCGCGCTGACGGCCGCGGCGACCGGGCCGCTCAGCGCCGTGACGAGGCGACGGTCGGCCCTGCTCAGCAGGTCGCGCTCGGTCCGTGCCCACACCACGAGCTCGCCGACGTGCGTGCCGGCGTACTCCAGGGGCACGCGGTGCTCCGGGTGACCCTGGCCTGCCGAGCCGACCTCGGCGACCGCACCGGTGCCGTCCACGACCGCGACGCGAGGGCTGCCCAGCGCCTCGGCCACAGCGGCCAGCATCGGCTCCAGTCCGGTCCCGGTGGCCGTGCGGATCCCGCGCCCGACCCGATCCAGAGCCCGGATCGGGTCGGCGCGGTCGCCGTACACCAGCCGACCGAAGAATCGCTGCAGCCAACGGTGGGCAGGCACCACGAGGAGCCCGACGGCCGCGACGGCGAAGAGCGTCGGGACGGGTCCGCTGGGGGTGAAGGCGGTGATCATCGCGACCACCACGAAGTAGGCGCCGACCGAGAGTGCCGTCAACGCCGCGTAGACCAGCCCGCTGCGCAGGGCCACCTTGATGTCGAAGATCTGGTAGCGGACGATCCCGATCGCGAGTGCTGCCGTCGCCAAGAGGTTGACCGCGAGCTCCACCCAGGCTGCGTTGAGCGGAGCGACCAGCAATGTGGGCACCACCGCTGCGGCGAGCCATGACAGCTGCTCGCGCTCCGGGCTACCGGCCCGCCACAGCCGCCGCGCGGTGTGGCCCCAGGTGAGCACGGCGATGACCAGCCCGGCGAGAGCCGACACGAGCGTCACGACGAGGAACGGTCCCTGCGCGTGACCACGACTGAGCGGGTTGACACCCAGCTCGTGGCCTGTGCCCACGGAGTCGTACGGAGCGTCCAGCAGCCCCATCCCGAGCACCAGCCCCGCCGAGGCGCAGACCGAGGCCACCGCGAGCCGGTGCCCGAACCGCGACACCGTACGACCGGAGGGATAGAGGAGCAGCACCAGCGAGGAGCCGAGCAGGAACGCCGGTGCCCATGGCCAGGACCCCCACCACGCGAACCAGGTCCGGCCCGGCAGCGGCACGTGGTAGGACGCCAGCACCCAGCCCGTCCCGAACATGGTGATGCTGTTGGCCAGCGCGATGAGCAGCACGAGCCAGCCCAGGCGGTTGCTCGGCCGCAGCCACAGCAGGACAGCGGCGAGGGCGGCCAGGGTGACGCCGTTGGCGGCATTGTTGAGCACGTTGTCGCCGACCAGCCCCGACAGCGACCGGTCTCCGGGTCCCCAGGCCAGCGCGAACCCCGCGACCGACAGCACCGCGCCCGTGCCGGCGAGAACGACGCCCGCGAGTGCGGCCCGGCTCTGGTGCATGAGCACATTCTGGGCGGCGCGGGCGAGGAGCGCACCGGTTCGTCGGCTCGGGCCGCCGGGAGACCGTCCCGGGTCGACCGGGACACCGGTCCCTCCCCGCGCGTCCGAGCGTCCTCCAGCCTGGTCCGGTCGCGGCACCGGGCCGCGCAGCTCACGGAGGGGATGTCATGTTCCGACAGCTCACCACTCACCCGATCCGCAGTCTCGCCATGCTCCTCGTGGTCGCGTTCTGCTTCTTCATGCTCAGCGCGTCGGGTCAGCCCGACAGCTTCTGGAAGAACGGCCCGGGGTGGCTCGGCGCCATCGCGTGGTTCGCGTTCCTGCTCACGGCGCTCGCCTTCCTGGGCAGCGCGGTCTACGTCGCGGTGCGCGGTGTGCGTGCCCGGAGGACGGCCTGACGCCGCATCGATCGTGCGCCGGTCCCAGTCGCGGCCGGGGCCGCGGCCGGGGCCGGGACGCTCAACCCACCCGGTTGACCGCGCTGATCACCGCCTTGAGGGAGGCGGTCACGATGTTGGCGTCGAGCCCCACGCCCCAGAGGACCTCGGTCTCGCCGTCGGCAGCGGTGATCGCGCACTCGACGTACGCCGCCGCGATGGCGTCGCCGCCCGCGCTCAGCGCATGCTCGGCGTAGTCGAGCACCCGCACGTCGAAGCGCCCGCTCGGGCGCTCGACGGCGTTGATCGCGTCGACGAACGCCGCGATCGGACCGTTGCCCTCGCCGGTGAGCTCGCGCAGCTCTCCGTCGACGTAGACGTTGACCGTGAGCCGGTCCTTCTCACCCGCCGCCGACGAGGTGTGCACGGAGTTGAGCTTCAGCGGGGTCTCGCGGGTGAGGTACTCGCCCTGGAACACCTCCCAGATGTCTGCCGGGCTGATCTCGCCGCCCTCGGTGTCGGTGCGCTCCTGGATGACCCGGCTGAACTCGATCTGGGCCCGGCGCGGCAGGTCGAGCTTGTGCTCGGCCTTGAGCACGTAGGCGACGCCGCCCTTGCCGGACTGGCTGTTGACGCGGATGACCGCCTCGTAGGTGCGGCCGACGTCCTTCGGGTCGATCGGGAGGTACGGCGCCTCCCAGGGCAGCTCGCCGACCGGACGGCCGGTCTCGGTCGCCTGGCGGTCGAGGTCCTCGAGCCCCTTCTTGATCGCGTCCTGGTGGGAGCCGGAGAACGCGGTGTAGACCAGGTCGCCGGCGTAGGGGTGGCGGGGGTGCACGGGCAGCTGGGTGCACCACTCGACGGTGCGGCGGATCTCGTCGATGCCTCCGTCGATCGCGAAGTCGATCTGCGGGTCGACGCCCTGGCTGAAGAGGTTCATGCCCAGGGTCACCAGGCAGACGTTGCCGGTGCGCTCGCCGTGGCCGAACAGGCAGCCCTCGACCCGGTCGGCGCCGGCCATCACGGCCAGCTCGGTGGCCGCGACCGCCGTACCTCGGTCGTTGTGCGGGTGCAGCGAGATCGTCGTGAACTCGCGCCGGCTGAGCTGGCGGGAGAACCACTCGATCTGGTCGGCGTACACGTTGGGCGTCGCCATCTCGACCGTCGCCGGCAGATTGAGGATGATCTCGCGGCCGTCGTCGGGCTGCCACACGTCGCTGACGGCCTCGCACACCTCGACGCTGAACGGCAACTCGGTCCCGGTGAAGATCTCCGGGCTGTACTCGTAGCCGATGATCGTCTGCCCCAGGACGTTCTCGGAGTGCTTCATCACCAGCTCGGTGCCGCGGACCGCGATGTCCTTGATCTCGTCCTTGCTCGCCCGGAACACGACCCGGCGGAACAGCGGTGCCAGCGCGTTGTAGAGATGGATGTTGGCGTGGTGCACGCCGACCAGCGAGTGCACCGTCCGCTCGATCAGGTCGTCCCGCGCCTGGGTCAGCACCGAGATCGTGACGTCCTCCGGCACCCGGTCCTGCTCGATGAGCTGACGCACGAACGCGAAGTCGGTCTCGCTCGCCGACGGGAACCCGACCTCGATCTCCTTGTAGCCCATGCGCACGAGGAGCTCGAACATCCGCAGCTTGCGGGCCGGGCTCATCGGGTCGATCAGCGCCTGGTTGCCGTCGCGGAGGTCGGTGGACAGCCAGCGCGGCGCATGCGTGATCTGCCGGCTCGGCCAGGTGCGGTCGGGCAGGTCGATCGGCTCGAACGCGCGGTAGCGCTGGTAAGGCATCGGGCTGGGCTGCTGGGTGTTGACGAAGCCGGTGTGCTGGAGAGTCATGGATCGATCCCTGCTCGCTGGTGGGCGGGTGCCGGCGCACGCGATCACTCCGCAGCGAGGAGGACCGGCTGTTTCAGGCCCCGCTGCGGCAGCGAAGAAGGAGGCTGCGCGTCATGACGGGGTTCACCCTAGCAGCGGCGGTACGGCGCCGCCCGCGCGGCTGTGCTGTTGGTCGAGGAGTCGGGATGCTCGCTGGTTGAGGAGGCGCGCCAGCGCCGTCTCGAAACCGAGGAACAGGACCGGGTCGCTGGTTTCGAGACGGGCGTCAGAACGCCCTCCTCAACCGGCGACGGCAGCGAGGAAACTCGGGTAGCTCCGCTGGTTGAGGAGGCGCGCTTGCTCCGCTGGTTGAGGAGGCGCGCCAGCGCCGTCTCGAAACCGAGGAACCGGACCCGGCGGGTCGCTGGTTTCGAGACGGGCGTCAGGACGCCCTCCTCAACCGGCGATCCCAGCTGTTGAAGGAGCCGCGGGGTGCTCCGCTGGTTGAGGAGGTCGCTCTGGCGACCGTCTCGAAACCGAGGAACACCGTTCTCGCAGTTCCCGAAAATATCTTCTGTGGATTATCTCGAATAGCGGGATAAGGCCTGTGGATATCGGCTGAATTGTCGGTGGTCGGTGATTGGCTTTCCCTATGTCGATCTCGGGACGCCCCACCAACACCGAGCCTGCGCAGGTCCTGGCTCGGGTGCGGTCCGAGGTCGCCGAGCTCGCCGAGCTGTTGTGGGCGGCCCAGGCCGACGGCGAGGTGGTCGACGTCGTCACCGAGGTCGCGCGGTTGACCGCGACCCTGGCCGCGGTCCAGGCTGCCGCGGTCGCCGAGGTCGAGGCTCGGGACCTGGCCAAGAAGCGGCTGCACTTCGGGTCGACCGGGGACTGGCTGACCCACCTGTGCGGGCTCCGGCGCGGGGAAGGCCGGCGGCTGGTGCGGCGGGCGGTCGCGGTGACCGGGCCGTTGGAGCGGACCCGGACCCGGATGGTGGCCGGCACGGTGTCGCCGGAGCAGGCCGACGTGATCGTCCGATCCGTGGCCGACCTCCCCGGCGCGGCCCACCTGCGACGTCGGGCGGAGAAGACGTTGGTCCGGTACGCGACCAGGTTCGACGCCACCGACCTGGCCCGCACCGGCCGCCACCTCCTGGCCGTGGTCGACCCCGACGGCACCGACCGCAAGCTCGAGGCCCAGCTCGAGCGGGAGGACCGGGCCGCGCACGCCGACCGCCACCTGGCGATCACCGACGACGGCGCCGGCGGGGTCCGGATCAAGGGCCGCGGGTCGGTCGAGGACGGTGCGATCTGGAAGGCCGTGATCCTCCCCCTGACCTGCCCCGTGCCGGCGGTCGACGAGGCAGATGGTGGTGGGCCGGTCTACGACCCCCGCGACCACGGTGCGCGCGCCTGGGACGCCGCCACGGCGGTCTTCCAGCACGCCCTGAACAGCGAGAACGTCCCGGACTCCCACGGCGCCCCCGCGCGGCTTCTGGTCACCATGACCCGCGAGTCCCTCCTCGAGGACCTGGCGCAGGCTCAGACCACGACCGCGATCACCGCCGACGGCCTCGACCTCCCACCCGGCGTGGTCCGCCGCCTGGCCTGCGACGCCGAGATCATCCCCGTCGTCCTCGGCAGCCACGGCGAATTGTTGGACGTCGGCCGCACCACCAGGACCGTGACCGTCCCGATCTGGCACGCCCTGGTCGCCCGCGACCGGCACTGCGCCTTCCCCGGCTGCACCAGACCACCGGTGATGTGCCACGCCCACCACCTCCGCCACTGGGCCGACCACGGCCCCACCCGCCTGGACAACCTCGTCCTCCTCTGCGGGCACCACCACCGCGTCATCCACCACTCGCCCTGGCAGACCCGACTCAACCCCAAAGACCGACAACCCGAGTTCTCCCCACCACCCCGCCTCGGCAAGCAACGCACCTGGATGAGATACCGCCCCCGACTCGAGTGATGCGCGAAACTGACGGCGATGCCGACCTTCACACCGCTCCACGACGACCTGGCCTTCCTGGCCCCCCTGTCGGAGGACCGCGCCGGGCGACTGGTGTCGTTCCTGGCCGACGGCCACCCGTCGTCGGTGCTCGACCTCGGCTGCGGCTGGGCCGAGCTGCTCCTGCGCGTGCTCGAGGCGACGCCGGGCGCCACCGGCACCGGGATCGACCTCGACCAGCACGCCTTGTCCACGGCCCGCGAGGTGGCCGAACGTCGGGGGGTCGGACACCGGGTGACCTTGGAGGCCCGCGACGCCCGCGAGCTGCACGGCACCTTCGACGCGGTCACCTGCATCGGCGCCTCGCAGATCTGGGGCGCAGCGGTCGAGGATAACCAACCGCTCGACTACGTCGCCGCCCTCACCGCCCTGCGTGGGCTGCTCCCGCGCGGCGGGCGCCTCGTGTACGGCGAGGGGATCTGGTCGGCTCCGCCCACCCCAGAGGCCACGGCGTCGTTGTCGGGCCGCGACGACGAGTACGTGCCGCTCGGACGGTTAGTCGAGCTCGCCGAGAGCCACGGCTTCGCGGTGATGGCCGCCCACGAGGCCTCGCTCGACGAGTGGGACGTCTTCGAGTCCGGGTTCACCGCCGGCTACGCCCGCTGGCTGGCCGAGCACGAGCCGGACGACCCGGCCGGGGAGGAGGTCCGCCAGATGGCCGCCCGCCAGCACGCGGCCTACTACGGCGGCTACCGCGGCGTGCTCGGGCTGGCCTACCTGGAGCTCATCGCCCTGTGAGCGTCAGCGTCGAGCGCATCTCCGTCGACGATCTCGGCCTCGAGCTCGCCGGCCACCTCGCCAGGCTCCAGAACGCCGCCCTGGCTGCAGTGCCACTACGCCGCCACACCGCGGAGACGTTCCTGCTCGACGTGCAAGACCACCAGGGCGAGGGCCCGTTGCAGGCGCTCTGGCTGGCGCTGGTGGACGGCGATCTCGTGGGCTGGTCGGGTCTGCATCTCAACCTCTTCGAGAACCTCGACGGAGCCAAGATCCTCGGTGGCGTGCACCCCGACCACCAGGGGCGGGGCGTGGGCCGAGCCCTGATGCAAGCGACCCAGGCCGCCACCGACCGTCCGCGGCTCCGCGCGCCGGCCTGGGTCGGCACGTCCGGCGAGAAGGCCGTGCCGCGGCTGGGCTACGTCGCGCACAGCTCGCACGAGGTACGCCGCCTCTGGCTCCACGACCACCATCCGACCGAGCTGGTCACGGCTGCGGACACCGCAGCCGCGGACTACGAGCTGGAGTCCTTCGTCGGCGCCTGCCCTGACGCTCTGCTCCCCGATCTCCAGGTCCTGCGCGAGACCATCAACGACGCCCCCGAGGACGGCGAGTTCGAGGCCTACCCACCGGAGCGGATCCGCCGCTACGAGCAGTGGCTCGCGGGTCAACAGCAGACGGCGTACACGATGGTGGCGCGACACCGCGCGACCGGAGAGGCCGCGGGCCTGACGATCGTGTGCGTCTATGAGCTGACTCCGTCGATCGCCGCGCAGGAGGACACCTCGGTCGTCGCCGGCCATCGCGGCCACCGCCTCGGGCTCCGGATGAAGCTGGCCATGCTCGACCAGCTGCGCGCCCTGCGTCCCGACGTCGAGGCGGTCGACACCTGGAACGCACCGGGAAACGCCCCGATGATCGCGATCAACGAGGCCCTCGGCTGTCGCAAGGTCGCGGAGACGGTGCGCTTCACCAAGCACCGCTGACGCGGTTCAGGACAGCGAGGCCTCCACCTCGTCACGTCGTACGACGACCGCAGGGGCGACCCGCCGGATGCTCAGCGACAGCACTGCGGCGACGACGCAGAGCACGGCGCCGGTGTAGAACGCCGGGTCGTAGGAGTCGGTGTGGTCGCGAACGACCCCGGCGCCGAACGCCATGGCCGAAGCCCCGATCTGATGGGAGGCGAACACCCAGCCGAAGACGATCGGCCCGTCCTCCGCGCCGAACAGGTCGCGGCACAGCATCACGGTCGGGGGCACGGTCGCCACCCAGTCGAGGCCGTAGAAGATGATGAAGACCCACGTGCCGGGCGTCGTGTGCGGCGACAGGAGCGACGGCAGCACCGCGAGCCCCACGCCGCGGAGGGTGTAGTAGGCCAGCAGCAGCAGCCGCGGGTCGAGCCGGTCGGTGAACCAGCCCGACGCGATGGTGCCGCCGACGTCGAAGATCCCGACCACGGCCAGCAGACCGGCCGCCGTCGTCGGCGGCATGCCGTGGTCCATCGCCGCCGGGATGAAGTGGGTGGCGATCAGGCCGTTGGTGGTGGCCCCGCAGATCGCGAAGCCGCCGGCCAGCAGCCAGAAGCTGCGTGACCTCGCCGCACTCGCCAGCACCGACACGGCGCGTCCCGCGGATGAGCCCACCCGCTGGTGGGGCGGCGGACCGGGGTCCTCGGCGGTCGCGCCGTACGCCTGCAGCCCCAGGTCGGCGGGGTGGTCGCGCAGCAGCAGCACGACGATCGGTACGACGGCCAGCGCGGCCGCGGCCGTGGTCAGAGCCGCTGCCCGCCATCCGTGCTGCGTGGTGACCCAGGCGACCAGCGGCAGGAACACCAGCTGGCCGGTCGCGTTGCCGGCGGTCAGGATGCCGCTGACCAGCCCGCGCCGTGCGACGAACCAGCGGTTGACGACCGTGGCGACGAAGGCCATCGACATCGAGCCGGCGCCGACCCCGACCAGCACGCCCCAGCACAGCACCAGCTGCCAGGCCGCTGTCATGAAGACGGTCAGCGCGCTGCCGAGCGCCACCATCACCAGGGCGAAGGCCACCACCGGCCGGATCCCGAACCGGTCCATCAGCGCGGCCGCGAACGGCGAGATCAGTCCGAACAGCACCATGTTCACCGACACGGCCAGGCCGATCGTGCCGTGCGACCAGCCGTACTCCATGTGCAGCGGGTCCATCAGCACGCCGGGCACGCTGCGGAACGCCGCAGCCCCGACCAGGGTCACGAAGCTGACCGACGCCACGACCCATGCCCAGTGGAGTCGGCCGGCCGGGCGGCCGGGGTCCAGAACCGTCATGGGTCCATGGTTCGGCAGGAACCGGTCCGTCGACGAGTGGCAGAATTGCCATTCTGTGCAAGAATCCTGCCATGACCCGCTCGCGACCCCATCGTGTGGTGGTCCTGCTCCTCGAGCCCCTGATCGGCTACGACGCGGTGATTCCCGCCCAGCTGCTCGGCGAGGCGGTCGACTCCCAGGGGCGACCCCTCTACGACGTGACCATGGCGAGCCTCGACGGCGCCCCGGTGCGCACGCCGTCCGGCTATGCCGTCGTTCCCCAGCACGACGCCCGTGCGCTGCGCACCGCCGACACCGTGATCGTGCCCGGCACCCAGCTCGCCGGGCCGCGCCGCAGCGCCACCATCCCCGACGACGTGCTCGCCGCCCTCCGGTCCGTACGCCGCGGCACCCGGATGGTCTCGATCTGCACGGGCGCGTTCGTGCTCGCCGCGGCCGGGCTGCTCGACGACCGGCCCGCGACCACCCACTGGGAGTACGCCGACCGGCTCACCGAGCTCTATCCACGCGTCCGGACGGACGCGGGCGTTCTCTTCACCGACGACGGCGACGTGCTCACCAGCGCCGGGCTCAGCGCGGGAGTCGACCTCTGCCTGCACCTGATCCGCCGCGACCACGGCTCCGAGGTCGCCAACCGGGTGGCGCGGCACTGCGTCGTACCGCCCTGGCGCGACGGCGGCCAGGCGCAGTACATCGAGCGGCACGTGCCCGAGCGGCCCGACGAGTCGACCGCGAGTGCGCGCCACTGGGCCCTGGAGCACCTCGACGCCGACGTGCCGACGCTGGCTCGTCGGGCCGGGATGAGCGAGCGCACCTTCGCCCGCCGCTTCCGCGAGGAGACCGGCCAGTCCCCCGGCGCCTGGCTGATCCAGCAGCGGGTGCGCCACGCCCAGCACCTCCTCGAAGCGACGGACCTCGCGATCGACGTGGTGGCTGCCCGAGCCGGGATGGGCACCGCCGCCTCGCTCCGCACGCACCTGCGGTCCCAGGCGGGCGTCTCCCCCGCGGCCTACCGGCGGACGTTCCGGGGCGCTGCGACCTCGAAGTCGGCGTAGGTCTGCGGCGCGACCTCCTCGATCGAGCGGCCTGCCCAGTCGCCCTGCGGCCACCGTGCCCACATCCGCTCGGCCGCCTGCTGCACGCTCCGCGTGGCCGTGGCGACGTCGGCCCCCAGCACCACGCCGTCCTCGACGACCGTCCGGCCGTCGACGAGCACCTCGGCGAGGTCGGAGGGCTGGGCGTAGTAGACGAGGTTGCGGATCGGGTCTCGCATCGGCGTCATCGTGAAGCCGTCGGCCCGCCAGAACAGCAGGTCCGCCTTGGCGCCCGGTGCCACCCGGCCCAGGTCGGGCCGGCCGAGCACCCGCGCCGCGTTGACCGTCGCCGCGTCGAAGACCTGCCGTGCGGTCGACACGTCCGTACGGCGCGCCGCGACCTTGCCGGCGATGGCGGTCCATCGCAGCGACTCGATCATCGACTGGGGTGCGGTGTCCGTGCCGAGGCACATGTTGATGCCCGCCTCGACGTAGCCGGGGAACGACTCCATCACCAGCCCGCGCCGGATGAAGCACCACGCGTTGTAGGAGACCGACGTCCCGGACGACGCGAGGAGAGCCAGGTCGTCACCGGCGAAGTTCACCCAGGAGTTCCCGGTCACGAAGACCGCGTGGCCCAGCAGGGTGCGCGGCCCGAGGAAGCCGAGGTCGGAGAGCCACTCGACCGGCGAGCGGCCGTGTCGCCGGGTCATCTCCTGGAACTCCCAGACGCCTTGGGAGGCGTGCAGCGAGATCGGCACGTCGAGGTCGTCGGCCGCGGCACGCGAGTCACGGAGCAGGGCCTCGCTGCAGGTGTCGACCTGGGCCGGCGCCAGCAGGCCGCCCAGCCGGCCGTCGGCCCGCCCGCGGAGCCGCTCGGCGAAGGCGACGGCTCGCTCGAAGTCCCCGCGGCCGTCGTCCGGCGCCCAGTCGTAGTCGACCCGTCGCCCGTCGGGGGTGAACCACCGTCCGGAGCGGTACATCGGCGCGACGTAGCCGCGCAGCCCACTCGCCTCGATCGCGTCCGCGGCGTAGTCCTCGTGCCCGCCCATCTGCACGACCGTCGTGGTGCCGGTGCGCGCCAGCTCGATGAGGGAGTAGTCGATGCATGCCCGGGCGCCCTCGTCGTCGAGACCGGCCATCTCGGTCGGGAGGATCTCGATCAGCCCGGTCAGCCAGAACTGCCGGTTGCCGACGTCCTCCTGAACCGACTTGTCGATGGGCGACTCGTCGAGGTGGGAGTGGGTGTTGATGAGGCCCGGTGTGATGATCCGGTCGGGGACGTCGACCGTGCGGTCGACCGGCCCGTCGTACGACGGCCCGACATGGGTGACCCGGTCGTCCTCGACGACGACACAGCCGTCGCGCAGGATCCGGTGCTCACCGTCCTGGAACGCGACGACCCAGCCGGCGCGGTAGAGCGTGATGGCCACGGCAGACCTACTCGGCCAGCCAGACGCCCACGAACAGGGCGCCGAGGGCGGTCAGGCCGGTGAGGGCGCCGAAGATCGCCATTATCCGGGGCGTGGTGGCCTTCTGGTGGACGTACGCCGTCACGCCGGAGGCCAGGACGAGCGCGTACTTGAGCATCAGCGTGCGGTGGAAGGCCTGGCTGTCGTCGTCCATGGCCATGACGTTCCAGATCCCGGTGACCACCAGCACGGCGAACGCCGGCCAGGCGATGCGGTTGAACGACCGCGCCGCCACCTTGATCACCCCCTCGGCGGTGCGCCGCAGCGCGGGCACCAGCGCGGCCAGGGTGATCTGGCCACCCACCCACACCGTGGCCGCCAGCACGTGCAGGAACAGCCGCACGGTCTCCAGGTCGAGAGTCTTCACGCCGCGGTCACCCCTTCCGCCACATCGGCCACAGCTCCGGACCGTCCGGGACCCGGAGCGGGTCGCGGAGCTCGAAGCCGAAGCGCTCGTACAGGGGAATGTTGTCCTGCTTGCTGCTCTCGAGGTACGCCGCCCCCCGAACCCGCTCGAGCCGGTAGCGCAGGAGCGCGGAGCCGATGCCCTCGCCGCGGCGTACGGCGCCGACGCCCGCGAGGTACCAGAACTCCTCGTGCGGTCGGGCCCGGTGCATGAGGGTCTCGATCGCGGCACCCCGCGCGAGGTGGCGCCGCAGCGCCCAGGCGTACGCCGGGATCGAGGCCAGCTGGCGAACGGCGGACAGCCGGTAGCCGGGCGGGTCCCAGAACGCCGCCCCGACCGGTTCGCCGTCCAGGACGGCCAGGTCGGTGCCTCCCGGCGCCGCGTGGGCCCAGCGGGCGTGGGCGGCGAAGAGGGGCTCGAGCGAGCGACCCTCGGGCAGCAGCCACCGGGTGACCGGGTCGTCGTCGAAGGCCGCCGCCATCACCCGGACGACGTCGCGGCGGTCGGCGGCGGTCGCCTGCCGCACCTCGAGCACGCGCCGATGCTAACGGGCTGGAGGCGGTGGGTAGAGTCCCGGAGATCATGCCGATCGTCCGGCGAGCCGTCGCGCCGTTCCTCGTGTCCGTGGCGGCGCTCACCCTTCTCACCGGCTGCCTCGGCCTCTCGCAGGGCGGCGCCTCGGCTGCCGACGCCGCCGCTCCCGACCTCGGGGCCTGCCGCCTGCTGACCCCCGACGACGTCGCGCAGCCGAGCAACGAGACCGCCGCCGTCGACTGCAGCGAGCCGCACACCGCCCAGACCTTCACGGTGGGTAGCGTGCCCGCCGACCTCAGCGACGCGTCGTACGACGACAGCCGGGTGGCGGCCTACGCCTACCGCTACTGCACCGACCACTTCATCGACTTCACCGGGGCCGACGAGAGCCTGGCCATGCGCACCATCTTGAGCTGGGCGTGGTTCCGTCCGAGCAAGGCCGCGTGGGACTCGGGGGCCCGGTGGTTCCGCTGCGACGTGATCGGGGGCGGCGACCAGGCCAAGAGCTACGTCGACCTGCCCCCCGACGCGAAGGGGGTGCTCCTCGGGCGGCCCGCCGACCGCTGGATGGTGTGTGCGGACGGCGCGACCGTTGCCGGGGCGGTCAAGGTGCCGTGCTCGGCGAAGCACACCTGGCGGGCCGTGACCACGATCGTCCTGGGCAGCGCCGCCGACGCCTACCCCGGCGACATCGTGGTGCAGAAGCGGACCAAGGACTTCTGCTCCAAGTCCGTCGGCGCCTGGCTCGACTACCCCGTCGACTACAACTTCGGCTACTCCTGGTTCCAGCGTCCCGAGTGGGACGCCGGCAACCGCCGCTCCGTGTGCTGGGCGAGGACGGATCGATGAGGCACCTGCCGGCCCTGCTCACCGGGCTCGTCGTCTCCGCGCTGACCCTGACCGCGTGCTCGGGGAGCGGCAGCTCGGCCCCGACGGCCGATCGGACGCCCGCGGTGAGCCCGTCACCCACGACCAGCACGACGTCCAGCCCCACGCCCCCGCCCCAGCCGGACCCGCCGCCGCCCCCGCACGCCTGCTACCGGCTCGGGTACGACGCCGCCCTGGCCCCGACGAACCGCCTCGAACCGGTGCGCTGCTCCGGGCCACATTCGGCGATCACCTACTTCGTGGGTCGGTTCGCGAAGGGGCTGCCCGTCGACGGCACCCAGGTGCACCGGACCGAGGCGCGGGTCTGTCCACGTCGGTTCGCGTCGTTCGTCGGCGGCACCCGCGAGGACCGCCGCCTGAGCCTCCTGCGGGCGGTGTGGTTCAGCCCGACCGTCGAGCAGGCCGACCTCGGGGCCCGGTGGTTCCAGTGCGTGGCGATCGCCGTGCGCGGTGACCAGCACCTCGCCCTTCTGGACGTGCCGGTGCGCGGCGCCCTCGACACCGATGCCGGCCGGCGCCACTACGGGCTGTGCGCCACCGACCAGCCTGGCGCGGCCGACTTCGAGCAGCGCATCTGCTCGCGGCCCCACACCTGGCAGTCGCTGCGCACCGTCGGCTTCCGCCCCGGCCGTTACCCGGGCGTCGACTCGGTGAAGCCTGCCGGCCAGACCCCGTGCCAGGACGCCGCCCGCGCGGTCGCCACCGACCCGCTCAACTACCAGTGGTCCTACACGTGGCCGACCAAGGCGCAGTGGAGGGCCGGCCAGACCTACGGCGTGTGCTGGGCGCCGGCCTAGAACCCGAGCTTGCGCAGCTGCTTGGGGTCGCGCTGCCAGTCCTTGGCGATCTTGACGTGCAGGTCGAGGTAGACCGGGGTGCCGAAGAGCGACTCGATCTGCTTGCGGGCCACGGTCCCGACCTGACGCAACCGGGCGCCCTGGTGGCCGATCACGATGCCCTTCTGCGACGAGCGCTCGACGTAGAGGCTGGCGCTGATGTCGAGCAGCGGCTTGTCGTCCGGCCGGTCGGCGCGCATGCCCATCTCCTCGACGACGACCGCGATCGAGTGCGGCAGCTCGTCGCGCACCCCGTCCAGCGCGGCCTCGCGGATCAGCTCGGCCGCCAGGATCTCCTCGGGCGCGTCGGTGAGGTCTTCGTCGGGGTAGAGCTGCGGCCCCTCGGGCATCAGGCCGACCAGCAGGTCGGCGAGCAGCTGCACCTGGTCGCCGGAGACGGCCGACACGGGCACGATCTCCTGCCACTCGGTGCCGGTCTCGCGGCCCAGCTCGGCGATGTCGAGGAGGTGGCGGCCGATCTGCTCGCCCGACGCGAGGTCGGTCTTGGTGGCCACCGCGATCTTCGGCGTGTGGCGGACCTTGGCCAGCTCGGTCACCAGGTAGCGGTCACCCGGCCCGATCTTCTCGTCGGCCGGGAAGCACACCGCCACCACGTCGACCTCGGCCCAGGTGGTGCGGACCAGGTCGTTGAGCCGCTCGCCGAGCAGCGTCCGTGGCCGGTGGAGCCCCGGGGTGTCGACCAGGATCAGCTGGGCGTCGTCGCGGGTGACGATGCCGCGCACGACGGTGCGGGTCGTCTGTGGCTTGTCGGAGGTGATCACGATCTTCTGCCCGACCACCGCGTTGGTCAGGGTCGACTTCCCGGCGTTGGGCCGGCCCACGAAGCAGGCGAAGCCGCTGCGGTAGGTCCCTTGCCGGTCAGCCATCGCGAGCCTCGTCGTACTGCGCTTGGTCGTACTGCGCTTCGTCGTACTGGGCCCAGATCTCCTCGTCGGACCTCCCCGCGGCCCGGCCGGCGCGCCAGATCGGGCCGGGGTCGACCGCACGCGGCTGGCGAGCCGCGACGGCGCGCCAGTATCCCATCACGTCGTACGCAGGGCTGGCCAGCCGCCGCTCACGCATGAGGTGCTTGCGGATCGCCCGCATCTGGGCCGACTCGCCGGCCATCCAGAAGTAGCCGTCACCCGCGGGCCAGTCGATGCCCTCCACCACCTCGGCCAGGCGCGACTGTCCCTCGGCCGGGGACTCCAGCCAGCTGACGTCGACGGAGTCCGGGAGGTAGCCGGTCAGGTCGTCGGGCACCTCGGCCCAGACCCGGGTCGGCAGGGCGGTGGTCTCGGCGATCCGCGCCATCGCCGGCATCGCGGTCAGGTCGCCGACCAGCATCAGCCAGGCAGCGCCATCGGGAGGCTCGAACGAGCCCTGGGCGCCCGTGACGACCACGCGGTCGCCCACGCAGTCGCCCGTCGCCCAGTCGGTGACCAGCCCCTCCTGGTGCACGACCACGTCGAGGTGGAGCCGGTCGCCGTCCAGGGCTCGCACGGTGTAGTACCGCACCTGGAACTGGCCGGGCGCGACCAGCCCGACCCACTCGTCGGCGATGCCGGACGACTCGAGACCGGGCACCGAGAGCGTCAGCCGCAGGAGGTGCGGCGAGAGGTTCCGGCGGTCGGTGACGACCGCGTCGTACCGCTCGGCTCGCGTGCTCATCGTCGTCAAGGCTAGTAGTGGGGCCGGTCTTGGTTAGCATCGCCGGGTGACCTCCACCGAGCTCCGCTCCGAGCTCCCCATCGAGACGGGCCACCGCGTGCGCGGTCCGGAGCGCATGCGCTCGACCGGATGGCGGTGGAGCCACGTCCGCTGGGCGGCCTTCGCGGCCTACACCGTGGGGCTCCTGCTGTTCGTCACCACCCAGGGCGTGCCGACCGACCGCCTGGGGATCTACGCCGGCATCCTGGTCTTCCTGACCATCGTGGTGCTGGGCCGGGGCTGGGCTGCGTGGTGGCAGATGATCGTCGACTGGCTGCCCTTCCAAGCGATCCTGCTGGCCTACGACTACAGCCGCGGCTACGCCTCGCCCTACTCCGCCGAGCAGGTGCACGCGCAGTCCTACCCGGTGCACGGCGTCACCAACTCGCTCGGGCTGCCGCTCCACGTCATGTTCCCGATCCACGCCGACCGGTGGATCGGCGACCACCTCGGGCTGGGCGCCATGCCCACGACGTGGGTGCAGGAGCACCTCCACCCGACCGCCGCTGTGCCGTGGTACGGCGTGCTGGTCAGCCTCGTCTACTGCAGCCACTTCCTGGTGATGCCGACCGTCGCGGTGGTCCTGTGGATCCGCAACCGGCCGCGGTTCAAGGCCTGGATGGGCATGGTCATCGCCCTCGCCGTCGCCGGCGTCACCACCTACTTCCTGTTCCCGATGGCGCCGCCGTGGCTGGCCGACACCGGAGGCGTCTTCCCTGGGCCGACCATCGGGCGCTACACCTCCGAGGGCTTCGACCTGATCGGACTGCACATGGTCGGCGGCATGGTCAGCCAGGGCCAATACCTCGTCAACCCGGTTGCCGCGATGCCGTCGCTCCACATGGCCTACGCGACCCTGGCCGCCGGCTTCTTCATGTTCGGCAAGACGTGGTGGCAGAAGGTCCTGCTCGCCTGCTACCCGCTCGCCATGGGCTTCACGCTGGTCTACGGCGGCGAGCACTACGTCGTCGACGAGATCGCCGGCGTCATCTACGCCCTCGTCGTCCTCGGCGGCTGGCGCTACCTGCGGGCGCGCCAGCTCCGCCGTACGTCGTCGGTCGCCGTCAGCGCCGTGACCTCCGAGCCGGCTCAGGCCGGGTAGGTCGCCTCCATCGGGAACCTCGGCCGCAGCGGGTAGTCGTCCCGCCCCTGGTCGTCGGTCTTGACCGCCAGCACGTGGTGGAGCTGGATCTCGTTGCGCTCGAACGCGAGCCGCGAGCCGGCCATGTAGAGACCCCAGACGCGGGCGGTGCCCTCGCCGACCTCGTCGACGCAGGCGTCCCAGTTCTCCTCGAGGTTGGCGCACCAGCCGGCCAGCGTGCGGGCGTAGTGGAGGCGGATGTTCTCCTCGTGCATCACCTCGAGACCGCTGTTCTGCACCTCGGTGATGATCTTCCCCGAGCCGGTGAGCTCACCGTCGGGGAAGACGTAGCGGTCGATGAACGCCCCGGTCTCCTGATGCCTGTTGTGCGACCGGGTGATGCAGTGGTTGAGCAGCCGGCCCTGGGGGCGCAGCCGGTCGCGGAGGAAGGCGAAGTACGCGGGGTAGTTCTTCACGCCGATGTGCTCGGTCAGGCCGATCGACGAGACCGCGTCGAAGCCGGACTCCGCGACCTCGCGGTAGTCGCTGTGGCGTACCTCGGCGAGATGGTCGAGGCCCATCTCCTTGATCTTCTCCTGCGCCCAGGTGGCCTGGTTGCGCGACAGGGTCACCCCGATCGCCTTGACGCCGTAGTGCTCGGCGGCGTGCCGGACCATCCCGCCCCATCCGCACCCGACGTCGAGGAGGGTCATCCCGGGCTCGAGGCCGAGCTTGCGGGCCACCAGGTCGTACTTGTAGAACTGCGCCTGCTCGAGCGTGGCGTCCTCGGTCGGGAAGACCGCGCAGGTGTAGGTCATCGACGGGCCGAGGACGTACTCGTAGAACGTGTTGGACACGTCGTAGTGGTGGTGGATGACCTCGGAGTCACGCTTGCGTGAGTGCCGCAGGCCCTCGGCCAGGCGGCGCCACTTCGGCAGGTGCTCCTGCGGCGGGGGCGGCGGCGGCTTGAGGTGGGAGAGCCCGAGGCCGGAGATGATCTTGACCAGCTCCGACGGCGACGGTACCCGCAGCTTCAGGCCCTTCTGGAGCGCCTTGAGCCCTTCGTAGGGGTCGCCCGGGTGGACGCCGGTCACGACGAGGTCGCCGGACACGTAGGCACGGCCCAGGCCGAGGTCGCCGGGGGCGGTCATCAGGTAGGCCAGCCCGCGCTCGTTCTTGAGCTCCATGCCGAACGGCGCGTCCACGGGACCGCTGGCACTGCCGTCGTACGCGGTGAAGCGCAGCGGGAGGGGCCCCTGGATGAGCTGCTCGAACGCGTCGGCGATCTTCATGGTCATCGTCTCCTCACGGCCTTGTCGTAGAGGCTCGTCAAACGCTGGTCGGGGTCGTAGCGCTCCTTGACCTGCGCCAGGTGGGCGCCGTCGTAGAGCTGGTCGAAGGTCTCGCGGTCGTAGAACGCCTCGGAGTAGAGCGACTTGTGGCCGCCCAGCTCGTGCACCGCGGACTCGATGGCGCGGTTGCGGGGCGCGTGCGGCGCGTCGGGGCCGACCGCGACGTTGCCCCAGAAGCCGACGTTGACGTAGGTCTCGTGGGGCGCCAGCGGGTAGGTCGGCCACTTCTGGCTCGCGACGAGCGGGCACAGCCACACCGGCCGCATGCCGACCTCGGCGTCGAACCAGTCGAGGAACTCGGGCAGCCGGTCGACCGGGATCTCGACGTCCTGCACGACGCGCTCGCCCCGGGGGTTGCCCTTGCGGCGGTCGAGCCAGGCGCCGACGTGGAAGCGCTGGTCGAGGCGGACCATCCGGTAGTAGACGTCGCTGCGCTTCCAGCGGCGCGGCCACACCCGGCGTACGACGGGGTGCTGGGCGCCGAAGGCCCGCGAGCACCAGAACCAGTCGGTGTCCCAGCGCCACAGGTAGTCATACATCGTGAGCAGGTCGCTCTCCCGCTGCTGGATCGAGCGGTAGTAGATCTCCTGGCCGGCATAGTCGCTGGGCTGCCCGCCCGGCGGCCCCTCGCTCCAAGTGGCGAGGGTCAGGTAGTACTCCCCCGGCTGGAACGCGACCCCGTCGAGCCCGTCGACCCGCGCCCCGTCGTACTCGCGATGGTGCACGATGTCTGCGATGGTCTTGGACATCATTCCGGCATCGTCGAAACGCACGTGCCGCAAGGTCGCGAAGGCCGGGACCTGCTCGAGCTTGATCCGCAGCCGCGTCGCGTAGCCCAGCGAGCCGTAGGAGTTGGGGAAGGTGTCGAACAGGTCGTCGCCGGGCGTGGTCGTGACGACCTCACCGGCGCCGGTGAAGATGTCCATCTCGACGACCGACTCGTGGGGCAGGCCGTTGCGGAAGCTCGTGGACTCGATCCCGAGGCCGCTGACGGCCCCGCCGAGGGTGATCGTGCGCAGCTGGGGCACCACGTAGGGGAGGTAGCCGCGCGGGAGGGTCTCGTCGACCAGGTCCTCGTAGGTGCACATGCCCTGCACGTCGGCGGTCCGGGCCACGGGGTCGATCGAGATCACGCCGGTCAGGCCCGAGACGTCGAGCCCTGGGGCGTCGGCGGCCGAGCGAGGGCGGAAGAGGTTGGAGGTCTTCTTCGCCAGCCGGACCGTCTGTCCGGCCGGGACGGCGTCGTACGACGCCTTCAGCCGCGCGACCGCAGCCTCGTGAGCGACTCGTCCGGTGAGCACGAAACTGCAACTTACTCCGCCCGGTGCCGGAACGGAGAGGGGGTCCGGTTGACCCGTGGCCCGAGTGGGTCAGGTCACGCGGGAGAGCTCGGCCAGGTCCTCGGTCAGGCGCAGGGCCGCGGCCGCGACGTTCTGCTCGACGTGGTCGAGGTCTCCGGTGCCTGGGATGGCCAGCACGTGATCGCCCAGAGCCAGCGACCACGCGATGCGGACCTGGGGCCGGGGTGGCGTCGTGGGCGTCCGCCACCCTCAGCACGACCTCCTGCTGCTCGACGGCGGAGCCTTCTCGGGCCGGCTCGGCGATCGTGAAGACGGGCACGAACGCGATCCCGAGCTCCCCGCAGAGCCCCAGCACCTCCGCGGACTCGGAGCGCTCGTATCCCGGAGCGTGGCGGTTCTGGACACACACGATCTGGGCGACCTCACGCGCCCGACGCAGCGGCTCGGCGCTGACGTTGGACAGTCCGATGTGGTCGAGCAGACCTTCGTCGTGCAGGGCCATGAGCGCCGCCACCGCGGCCGCGACCGACCTCGGTGACGATGGTGAGGTCGTCGCCGTACGGCGAGGGGTCGCGGTGCTCGCCGCGGCCCATCCCGCCGGTGCCGGTCAGTCGCATCGTGCCGAAACCGAGCCGGTGGACGACCCGGTCCCCGAGGGTCCAGCTGCCGGCTGCCGCAGCCGGGAGACTCATGCCGTGAGACTCATGCCGTGAGCTGGCCGCGGGCGTCGCCGAGGTGGACGACGACACCGTCTCCCCCGAGCTCACGCACCGCCCGGAGGTCGGGCTCACCGTCGTCGCCGAGCCGCACGGCCGCCTCGAGACCCTGGGCGCCCGAGCAGAGCGCCATGGCCACACACACCTCCAGGGCCGTGAGGCTCAGGCTGTCGAGCGCCACCGACGCCGCGGCGTAGGTGCGCCCGTCGAGGTCACGCACGGCAGCTCCCTCAGGAGCGCGCGTGCGCGCCATCGTCGCGCGGGCCAGGGTCACCAGCTTCTGGTCCTCGGCGGAGAGGTCGCTCATGATCACCGAGCCTAACCACGGCACCTCAGCCCGCGCGGGGCTGGACCGACCAGACCCCGGGCTCTTGCAGCCGCCACGGCGCCGGCGGGACTCCAGGCGAGAAGCCGGGCGGGTCGGGGGCAGCAGTCGTGAACCGGTGTCTCGTAGGCGTGGTGACCGCGACCAGGTGGCGGCCCTCCTGCTCTCCGGTGCTGACCTGCCAGCCGTCGGCCTCCTTGGCGTAGTTGCAGGCCTCGCAGAGCCCTTGGGCGTTGTCGCCCCTGGTGGGCCCGTGCGCGCGATGGGGGAACGGGATGGTCGACGTGCCGGACCGGGGCGTCGCACCACGGCATCCGGCAGAACTCGTCGCGGAGCACCACGAAGTGGCGGAGCTGGCCCCCGAACAGCCGACGGCGCGAGTCCATCGCCACGAGCTGGCCGGAATCGGGGCGCACGAAGAGACGGCGAACCCAGGCCGCTGCCTCGGAGTCGCGGAGGAAGCGTCGGACGTGGGCGGCCGGGAGCGGCCCGTAGCCCACGAGGTGGCCGGGTGTGTCAGCCTCGCCCAGCACCGCCTCGACCGGCATCACGATCTCGACCTCGACCGGCACGTCGGCGGCCGTCCTCTGGCCGGTGAGCCGCTCGACGAGGGTGTCGGCCATGACCTGGGCCTTGCCTCGAGGATCTCCGGCCGTGCGCGCACGATCGGCCTCGTGGACCAAGGCGGCATAGGCCGCTACCCCCTGGACCGCCGGCACCAAGGTCGTCAGGTAGCACATCGTGTCCGGGGCGGGACGGAGAGTGACGCAACGCTCCGAGGCCGCTCGCCGCTGTCGGGCGACCGCCGCGCCAGGGTCGGCGGCCTGCGCCAGCTTGCGGACCTCGCGAACGGTCTGCGCGTCGCCCCACGTCGACAGGCGGTCGGCGATGCGCTCGTCGATCGCCCGCCGGGTGTCAGGGTCGAGGTACGCCGTCTCTCTGGCGACCAGCGTGATCTGCCACTCGCTCACGTCACCCTGCCCCAGCCGACGCAACGCCTCCGGCAGCTCGGAGCTCAGCGTCTTCGCAAGACCGAGATGACGGCCCCCGCGGTGTGGGCTCTCCATCCGGGCCAGCGCGATCTGCGCCCCCACGCCTGCGCCGAGCTGATCCTTGGGCGCACCCGCTTCACGCTGACGCTGCCGGGCGAGCTCGTCGACCCGGACGGCCAGCCTCGCCTGGGCTGCGCAGGCCGCACGCTTCATCCGCTCCAGGGAGGTGATGGCCTCGAGCGCCGTGCCCTCGTCGAAGTCGCACGGGTCGAGAGCGGCCAGCGAGGTCGTCGCGGCCGCCGCGTCGAACGACGCCCTGCGCCCTCCGCTGCTGTGTGCCACGCCCGAGCCCTGCCTCATGACCACGACGCTAGACGCGAGCACCGACAGTCGGGACGCCGTTCACGCGGAATCCACAGGACCCCACGACTTCGTGACCCGATCGCGACCCGCTTCGTGTCGGTGACGCTCCGAGGACGGCGACACCTCGGTCGCCTTTGGCACGTATTCCCTCTACGGCAGGTATCAGCCGGCCGGCGGCCGGTGGAGCAGCCTCTACACCATCGGTGACGACCCGGGCGGCGTGATCGAGGGCGTCTCCTCCCGGGTCGCCGCCAACGGCGTGCTAGGTGCTGTCGCGTCCGAACAGCCGGCCGATGCGGTCACCGAGGGACAACGACGACGACGGGGCGTCTCCTCGGCGGGCGGGGTCGTGGTCGGTGACCGGCAGGTGGGGGACGTCCGCGGCCGGCACCGTCGTACAGACGTGCGAGGTGAAGATCTGGCCCACCTGGTCGGCGTCGACGAAGCGATTGCCGTCCGCGGTCGTGACCACGATGCCGTCGAAGACGTCGACCTTCTCGTCGACCAGGACCCGCTCCACCCTGCCGACCTCGTGGCCCTCGCTGCACTGGACGGGCGTGCCGGGCAGGAGAGCGGTGTAGGCGATCGGGTGCGACTCGTCGTTCATGGCGACACTCTACGAGTACGGGCACGAGCGTAGAGGTCGTCGTCAGGAGGGGGTGCTCGAGGCCGCGTCCTCGGACAGGCGGGTGATCAGCACGCTCTCGATCTTGTTCCGACGACCGGCCGCGGCCTCGGCCACGAACCGCAGTCCGTGGGCCTCGGCGTGCGAGCCGGGGATCGGGACCCGGCCGAGGAGCTTGGCCATCAGGCCACCGACGCTGTCGACGTCGTCGTCCTCGACCTCGACCCCGACCAGGTCGTCGAGGTCGTCGATCGGGTAGCGGGACGGCACCCGGAAGGAGCCGTCGGGCAGCGCGGCCGCCTCGACCTGCTCGGCGTCGTACTCGTCGGTGATCTCGCCGACGATCTCCTCCAGGAGGTCCTCGATGGTGACCAGGCCCGCGGTGCCGCCGTACTCGTCGACGACGACGGCGATGTGCTGCCGCGAGGCCTGCATCTCCGAGAGCAGCGCGTCGACCTGCTTGGACTCGGGAACGTAGAGCGCCGGCCGCATCACCTCCTCGACCCGCTGGGTGAGCTGCACGTCGGGGTCCTCGAAGTCGCGACGCACGACGTCCTTGAGGTAGGCGAAGCCGACGATGTGGTCGAGGTTGTCGTCGATCACGGGCACCCGCGAGAAGCCGGAGCGCAGGAAGAGGGACATGGTCTGGCGCAGGTTCTTGTAGCGCTCGATGTAGACCACCTCACCGCGTGGCACCATCACCTCCCGCGCGATGGTGTCGCCGAACTCGAACACCGAGTGGATCATCGCCCGCTCGCCCGACTCGATCACCGCCGACGCCTCGGCGTAGTCGACCAGCTCGCGCAGCTCGGTCTCGGTGGTGAACGGGCCGGTGCGGAACCCGCGGCCCGGGGTGATCGCGTTGCCGAGCCGGATCAGCACCTGCGGGATCGGCCCGAGGACGCGCGTCGCGCCGGTGAGCAGCACCGCCGCCGTCGGCGCCACCCGGTCGGCGTGCTGGCGGCCGAGGGTCCGCGGGGCGACCCCGATCACGACGAACGACACCACGAGCATCGCCACGACCGCGGTCAGGAACGCCGGCCACCGGTTCCCGTCGTACCAGGTGAGCACCACCAGGGTCAGCAGGACCGCCGCCGCGGTCTCGCAGAGGAGCCGCACCAGCAGCGCGGTGTTGAGGTAGCGCGCCCGGTCGTCGAGCAGGCGCACCAGCGCCGGGGCACCGGCTCGTCCCTCGTCGACGAGCTCCTCGGCACGAGCACGGGAGTACGTCGAGAGCGCCGCGTCGGCGGCGGAGAAGACGCCGGCCAGCACGACGAGGACGCCGGCCGCTACGAGTCCGGTGGGGCCGGCGAGTGGGTCGCTCACTGTTCGGCGCGCCAGGCGGCGAGCAGCTCGTCCTGGAGCCCGAACATCTCCCGGTGCTCCTCCGGCTCGGCGTGGTCGTAGCCCAGGAGGTGGAGGATGCCGTGCACGGTGAGCAGCTCGACCTCGGCCTCCGTGCCGTGGCCCGCCGCGGCGCCCTGCCGCTCGGCGACAGCCGGGCAGAGCACCAGGTCACCGAGCACGCCCTCCTCGGGCTCCTCGTTGACCAGACCCGGCCGCAGCTCGTCCATCGGGAAGGCCAGCACGTCGGTGGGGCCCTCCTTCTCCATCCACTGCTCGTTGAGGGCGGCGATGGTGGGCTCGTCGACGGCCTTGACGCACAGCTCCGCCAGCGGGTGGACGCGCATCCGGTCCAGCACGAACCGGCTCAGCGCAGCCAGCCGGGCGACGTCCAGCTCGTGGCCGGACTCGTTGAGGACCTCGATGCTCATGGGGCCTTTACCGGGCGTCGTCGGCGGAACGCCCCGAGACCCGCGGCTGGCGGGCGTCGAACTCGTCGTAGGCCGCGACGATCTCGCCGACCAGCTTGTGCCGGACCACGTCATGGGCAGTCAGCCGCTGGAAGGACACGTCGTCGATCTCGCCGAGGATCCCTTCGACGACCCGGAGTCCCGACTTCACCCCACCCGGGAGGTCCACCTGCGTGACGTCGCCGGTGACCACGATCTTGGAGCCGAAGCCGAGGCGGGTCAGGAACATCTTCATCTGCTCCGGCGAGGTGTTCTGCGCCTCGTCGAGGATGATGAAGGAGTCGTTCAGCGAGCGGCCGCGCATGAACGCCAGGGGGGCCACCTCGATGGTGCCCGCGGCCAGCAGCTTGGGGATCGAGTCGGGGTCGATCATGTCGTGCAGGGCGTCGTACAGGGGGCGCAGGTAGGGGTCGATCTTCTCCGACAGGGTGCCCGGTAGGAACCCGAGCCGCTCCCCCGCCTCGACGGCGGGACGGGTCAGGATGATCCGGTTGACCTGCTTGGCCTGGAGCGCCTGCACGGCCTTGGCCATGGCGAGGTAGGTCTTGCCGGTGCCGGCCGGGCCGATGCCGAAGGTGATCGTGTGCTTGTCGATGGAGTCGACGTAGCGCTTCTGGTTGAGCGTCTTGGGGCGGATCGAGCGTCCGCGGTTGGACAGGATGTTGAGAGAGAGCACGTCGGCCGGGCGCTCGGTGGTCTCGGCGCGCAGCATCGCGAGCACCCGCTCGACCGTCTCGGAGCTGATGCCCTGGCCGGTGCGGATCAGCGTCACCAGCTCGTCGAGCAGCCGCTCGGCCAGCGCGACCTCGCCGGGCTCGCCCTCGAGCGTGATCCGGTTGCCGCGGACGTGGAGGCGGAGGTCGAAGGAGCGCTCGATCAAGGTCAGGTGGTCGTCACCGGGCCCGAGGAGCTGCACCATGTCGATGGAACCGGGCACGACCACGACGTGACGGGTCCCCGGAGTCTGTTGGCTCTCTGTCATCTCGGCACCCATGCTACGGGCGCGACGGGTGCCCGGACCAACGCTTTGGACGTGCCGGGGCCGTGCTGGGGGCCGGGACGGGGCCGTGACGGGGGCGTGACGGGGCTCCGACCTCCGCGACTCGCACCCTCAGGGGTGGGTGACGGTGAGGATGCCCAGGCACATCTCGTCGGTGGTGCCCTCACCCCACACGACGTAGCGGTCCGGCTGGCCCTTGAACGCCGGCAGCCGGTCGCGGAGCCACTGCACGTGCCGGCAGGTGACCTTGACCTTCTGCCCGGGCTCGAGCCGGACCGGCTTGATCGGCTTGGCTCCCTGGTTGTCGAAGTTCCACAGGGGGAGGTCGAGCACCGTGTGCGCGTGGGGGGTACCGGGGTCGACCTCGATCCTGATCGACCTGCCCAGGAGGTGCATGTGGCCGGCGACGGCGCGGATCGTGGTCGGCTGCGTGATCGTGCGCGTGCACGAGGTGACCTCCGACTCGCGCGGATGCCCGCCACAGAGCAGGTAGAGGTAGTTGTCGGTGTTGCCGACCGGCCCGAAGCGGCGGACCACGTCGGCGATCGACTTCTGCCGGTCGCACAGCGGGTTGTCGAGGTGGGTTGGGCGGCACGGCAGCTCGACCGGCGCCGGCAGCAGCATCGTCTGGAGCGGCGTGAGCTGTCGGTTGCCGGGCGCGAGCCGGAGCAGGGTCGCGGAGCGATCGGGTCCGGGCCCGCCGAGCAGGTTGTAGTGCACCTGCATCACGATCTGCGTGCCGGCCGCGAGCGGCACGCCGTACCCCTTCGGGTCGACCGCCTCGGTGGCACCGGGCGCCCACGCCCCGAGCCACGGCGCGTTGTCGAGGTCGCCACTGTTGGGGAGGCCGCTGTCGCCGAAGCAGGTCCAGCCCTCCCCTGGGTCGCGGGCATCGAGTGCCTTCGCCGGGCCGATCTGGTCGGGATCGGCGCGGTAGAGGATCACGTGGTGCACGACGTTGCGGTTGTCGGGCTTGACGTAGGTGCCGGTCAGGTACGTCGACCGGGTGAGG
The DNA here is from genome assembly GCA_963820015.1 of uncultured Actinomycetota bacterium. Lineage (GTDB taxonomy): Bacteria > Actinomycetota > Actinomycetes > Propionibacteriales > Nocardioidaceae > Nocardioides. The sequence goes on from CAWFYO010000017.1 coordinate 56,872, forward strand.
TGGGGGTCGAGCAGGAAGCAGCGGTAGTCGTCGGTGCCGACCTTGTTCGGCGCCGAAGGGGTGTAGGACTTCGGGATCCGGAGCGCCATCCGGGTCTCGCCGCGGCGCAGCGGCTCGGGCTTGACCGCCTCGACCGGGTCGGCGGGCTCGGCCGAGGGTGTGGGTGAGGACGACGGCGAGGATGCCTCGGCGGTGGCCGGCGCAACGTCCGGTGACGTCGGGGCGTTGCCACAGCCGGCGACGAGCACCAGGCAGGCAGCTGCGAGGGCGCTGCGCAGGATCAGCCCGGGGGCCACGTCAGGGCCCTACCGGCGAGGACGTGCAGGTGGGCGTGGAAGACGGACTGGCCGGCGTCGCCGCCGGTGTTGAGCACCAGGCGATAGCTCTCGTGGCCGGCGTCGGTCGCCACCTGCCGCGCGAGGGAGACCAGCCCGGCCACCGTGGCCGGCTCGGCATCGGCGAGCGCCGCCACATCGGGCACGTGCGTCCGCGGTACGACGAGGACGTGCAACGGGGCCTGCGGGTTCACGTCCTCGAACGCGATGGCGGCGTCGGTGGTGGCGACGACCTCGGCCGGGATCTCGCCGGCGACGATGCGGCAGAACAGGCAGGCCTCGGACACGGGCACATCGTCCCACAAGCCGTGCAACACGCCACGCCGCCCGCACGTAAACCGAGGGGGCGGGCTGCGCGTGCCACTACCGTGATCGCACATGCAGAGGTGCGGCTGATGGCCCCCGGTGGCTGGAGCGCCGACGAGGCGCTCGAGCTGCTCTACGCCGCGCACTGGCGCCGGCTGGTCCGGCTCTCCTACCTGCTCGTGCACGACCAGGGCGTGGCCGAGGAGGTCGTGCAGGACTGCTTCGTGGCCATGCACAGTCACTGGGCTCGCCTGCGCGACCCCGACCGGGCCCTGGCCTACCTGCGCCAGAGTGTGGTCAACCGGTCGCGTTCGCACCTGCGGCACCTGGTCGTCGTACGACGACACGCGGCGCGCGAGCTGCCGCCCCGGCCCGCCTCCGACGACACGACCCACGTCGGCGCGCAGCGGTCCGCCGTGCTCGAGGCGCTCCGCCGTCTGCCACGGCGTCAGCGTGAGGTGCTGGCGCTGCGCTACTACCTCGACCTCTCCGAGTCGGAGATCGCCGAGACGCTCGGGATCAGCCGGGGCGCGGTCAAGAGCCACGCCTCGCGGGGAGCAGCGGCCCTGCGCGGCCTCCTCGCCGACCACCTGGAGGAGACCCGATGAACGACGAGCGCCTGCGCCGGCTGCTGTCCGACGCCGTCTCCGAGGTCGAGCCCGACGATCGTCTGGACGCCATCCGTGCCTCCGTCCGCTCCGACCCGAAGGTGGTGCCCATGGCCCGCTCCCGCTTCTGGACCTACGCCGGCGGCATCGTCGCGACCGCCGCCGTGATCGGCGTCGTCGCCTTCGCGACCGGCGCCGTGCCCGGTTTCGACCAGGCCGAGGAGGTCACGCCGGCCGGCCAGCCGAGCGTCTCCCAGACACCGTCGGTCGCCCCCTCGAGCGCGTCGCCGTCGTCGGCGACGACCTCGCCCAACCCGGCCGTGGGTACTCCGGCGACCAGGGTCGCTGCCCTCTACTACGTCGGCGAAGGGCCCCACGGCGCCGTGCTGTTCCGCGAGTTCACGCCCACGCCGGCAGCGACCAAGCCACTCGATGCCGCTGTGCAGGGGCTGATGACCGAGCCCACCGACGGTGACTACCGCACCTCGTGGTCGAAGGGATCGCTGACCACCGCCCGGCTGCGCAACGGCGTGATCGAGGTGAACGTCGGCCCGGCCGCGACGCCCGGGCGGCCGGTGTCGCTCGGCCCGCGCGAGGCGAGAGAGACCATCCAGCAGGCGATCTACACCCTGCAGGCAGCCGTGCAGAGCCGGGCGAAGGTGCAGTTCCTGCGCCACGGCCGGCCGGCACCGCGGGTCTTCGGCGTCGACACCTCCCAGCCGCTCGCCCAGGGGAGCGTGCTGACGACCCTGTCGCTGGTCAACATCTCCGACCCCACCGACGGGGCTGTCGTGCCCCGCGGCAAGCTCGTGGTGGACGGCGTGAACAACAGCTTCGAGGGCACGGTGGTGCTCGAGCTGAGGCAGGGCCAGAAGGTAGTGCGGAAGAAGCCCGGGATCGGCGGTTTCGGGCCAGACCGCCTCTACCCGTGGAAGATCCCCCTCGACACCACCACGCTCGCACCGGGCGACTACACGCTCGTCGCCACCACCGACGACGCCTCCGGACGCGGGCGCGTCTACAGCGACAGCAAGGTGATCCACCTCAGGTAGGGGTCGCTCAGCTCCATCTGGCGGTGCGCGCCAGCAGGGCCGCGGTGGCCACCACTCCGGCTGTGGAGGTGCGCAGCACCTCGCTGCCCAGCCGTACGGCGTGCCCTCCGGCCGAGTGCAACGCGGCTACCTCTTCGTCGGTCAGCCCGCCCTCGGGCCCGACCACGACGACGATCCGGCCGCTCGCCGGGACCTCCACCTCGGCCAGTGGCAGATCGGCCTCCTCGTGGAGCACCACGGTCATGGTGGCGGCCCGGACGAGGGCGACCACGTCGTCGGTGGTCGCCAGCCCGGCCACGTCGGGAAACCAGGAGCGGCGGGCCTGCTTCGCGGCCTCGCGAGCCGTGGCCCGCCACCGCGCCAGCCCCTTGTCGACCCGCTCGCCGCGCCACACGGCGACCGAGCGGGACGCCGCCCATGGCACCAGGTCGCTCACGCCGACCTCGGTGAGCATCTCGACCGCGAGCTCCCCGCGGTCGCCCTTGGGCAGCGCCTGCACCACCGTGAACGCCGGAGCGGGCTCGGGCACCGTGGCGACGAGGTCGGTGGAGACCACCAGCCTGCGCTTCCCGGTGCCGGTCACGGTCGCAGTGACGGTGATGCCCCGGCCGTCGGTGAGCACGACCTGCTCGCCGACGCGGAGCCGGCGTACGGCGACCGCGTGGTGGGCCTCGTCTCCCTCGACCTCGACGGCGTCGCCGACCCGCACCCCGGCCAGGGACTCGACCCAGTGGACCGGCAGCGTCATGAGCGGGACACCAGCGATCTCAGTCGGGGTTGAAGGCGTCGCGGATGCGGCCGAAGAAGGACTTCTGGCCGGCGGGCGAGATCTGGCCATCGGGCTTCTCCTCGCCTCGGATCGCCGCCAGCTCGCGGACGAGCTCCTCCTGGCGGGCGTCGAGACGGGTCGGCGTCTCGACGACGACAGTCACGACGAGGTCGCCGCGACCACCGCGCAGGCCGGGGACTCCGCGGGCGCGCAGCGTGTGCTCGTGGCCGGACTGGGTGCCGGCCTTCACGTCGAGCTCGAACGAGGTCTGGAGCCCGGACTCACCGGTCTGCTCCACGTCGGCCTCGAGGGTGGGCAGGGTCAGCGTCGTCCCGAGGGCGGCCGCGGTCATCGGCACCGTCACCGTGCAGTGGAGGTCGGTGCCCTCGCGGGTGAAGATCGGGTGGGGGGCGACGCGCACCTCGACGTAGAGGTCGCCGGCCGGGCCGCCGCCCGCGCCGACCTCGCCCTGCCCGGCCAGCTGGACCCGCGTGCCGGTGTCGACGCCGGCCGGGATCTTCACCGTCAGCGAGCGCCGGGCGCGCACCCGACCGTCGCCGGAGCACTCACGGCAGGGGTCGGGGATCAGGGTGCCGTAGCCGCGGCAGGCCGAGCACGGCCGCAGCGTGCGGATCTCGCCGAGGAACGACCGCTGCACGTGGGCGACCTCGCCGGTGCCCCGGCAGGTCTCGCAGGGCACCGGATGGGTGCCGGGAGCCGCGCCCTCACCGTGGCACGTCGTACAGACCACGGCGGTGTCGACCTTGAGGTCGCGGGTGACCCCGAACGCCGCCTCCGCCAGGGTGACCTCCATCCGGATCAGGGCGTCCTGGCCGCGGTGGACGCGCGGACGCGGCCCCCGGCCCTGGGCTCCCGGCTGACCGCCGAAGAAGGCGTCCATGATGTCGGTGAAGGAGAATCCGGCGCCGAAGCCGGCCGCGTTGCCGAAGACGTCGCCACCGCGGTCGTAGGCCGCCCGCTTCTGCGGATCGCTGAGGATCTCGTAGGCGCGGGAGATCTCCTTGAAGGTCTCCTGCGCCTGCGGGTCGGGGTTGACGTCGGGGTGGAGCTGCCGGGCCAGCCGACGGTAGGCCTTCTTGATGGCGTCGGCGTCGGCGTCGCGCGAGACGCCGAGCAGCTCGTAGAGATCTGGGTCGCTCATGAGTATCGGTAGGGGTCCTTATGCCTCGTCGAGGATCCGGGACACGTAACGGGCGACCGCACGGACTGCCGCCATCGTCCCGGGATAGTCCATGCGGGTCGGGCCGACGACACCGAGGTTGCCGAGCGCCTCGTCGTCGGGCCCGTAGCCGGTCGCGACGACGCTGGTGCTGGCGAACTCCTGGTAGGGGCCCTCGTGGCCGATCCGGACGGTCACCATGCCGCCGGCATGGGCCTCGCCGAGCAGCTTGAGCAGGACGACGTGCTCCTCGAGGGCCTCGAGGAGCGGCCGGACCGACACCTCGAAGCTGTCGCCGAACCGGGCCAGGTTGGCGGCCCCGCCGACGGCCACCCGTGCGGACGAGCGGTGGTCGGACATCGCCTCCACGAGGGTGTCGACCAGGCGGGCCTGGACGGTCCGCTCGACCTCGCCGGCGCCCGGCGCGGTCGGCAGCTCGGTCAGGGCCAGGGACGCGTCGGCGATCACGCAGCCGGTGACCGCACCCGCGATGCGGAGCCGGAGGGCGGCCAGGTCGTCCTCGCCGAGCGGCGCAGGCAGCTCGACCAGGCGCTGCTCCACCCGGCCGGTGCTGAGGATCACCACGACGAGGAGCCGGGTGTCGGTGAGCGGCACGAGGTCGACGTGGCGGACCGTCGAGCGGGAGAGGGTCGGATACTGCACCAGCGCGACCTGGTGGGTCAGCTGGGCCAGCAGCCGCACCGACCGCTGGACGACGTCGTCGACGTCGATCGCGCCGTCGAGGATCGTGGCGATGGCGCGCTTCTCGGCACTGCTCATCGGCTTGATCGTGGTCAGCCGGTCGACGAACAGCCGGTAGCCCTTGTCGGTCGGGATGCGACCGGCGCTGGTGTGGGGCTGGGTGATCAGCCCCTCTTCCTCCAGCGCGGCCATGTCGTTGCGCACCGTGGCGGGGGAGACGCCGAGGCCGTGCCGCTCCACGAGCGCCTTGGAGCCGACCGGCTCCTGGGTGGAGACGTAGTCCTCGACGATGGCACGGAGCACGGCGAGGCGGCGCTCGTCCTGCATCGCCACCTCCTCAGCCGTCGCTCTGGCACTCGCTTGCCCGGAGTGCCAAGCCTACTAGGGTCGAGCGCATGACGGACTTCGTGGAGGTCGCCGACCGGGTCTGGGTCGCTCGGCAGGAGTGGTACGACCTCAACGTCTGCCTGGTCCGCGGGTCCGAGGGCCTCCTCGTGGTCGACACCCAGGCCTCCGCGCGGGCCGCCCGGGCCATCGTCGACGACGTACGGGCCCTCGGCATCGGTGAGGTGACGGCGGTCTTCAACACCCACGAGCACTTCGACCACACCTTCGGCAACGGCGCGTTCCGCGATGCCTACGGCGACATCCCCATCCACGCCCACGAGGTCGCTGCCGAGCAGACCGTCGAGGCGGGCGAGTGGATCAAGGAGCGCTTCGCCGAGGAGAAAGACGACCCGCACCGCGAGGAGGTGCTGGAGACCGACATCGTCGTCGCCGACCACACCTTCTCCTCGGTCCGGGTGCTCGATCTCGGCGACCGGCAGGTGGAACTGGCCCATCCCGGTCGGGGCCACACCGCCGGAGACGCGGTGCTGCGCGTCCCGGACGCAGACGTGGTGCTGGCCGGCGACCTGGTCGAGGAGAGCGGCCCCCCGGCCTACGGCCTCGACTGCCACCCGCTCGAGTGGCCGGGGACTCTCGACGTCGTGCTCAACCTGGTCGGGCCGTCGACGGTCGTCGTGCCCGGCCACGGCGCCTTGGTCGGCCGCGACTTCGTCGAGCAGCAGCGCCAGGACGTCGCGATCACCGCCCAGACGCTCCGCGACCTGGCCGCAGCCGCGGTCCCGGCCGAGCGCGCGCTGGCCGAGGGTGAGTGGCCGTTCGCCCGCGAGGCCCTGGTCAACGCGGTGGTCCGGGGCTATGCCCAGCTGCCCCCCGGCGGCCGCTCCCTGCCGCTCGCCTGACGCTCACCTGCGGGCCGTCCGACCCTCAGCAGCCCCCACTGCGGCGAATTCACGGCGAATTCACACCCATCGGGGTGTGACGCCGGACCCCCTTCGTTGTTTACAAACCTGTCCATGACTCAGGACTCTCGGGACCCCGGCGCCACCGACGGCGCCGACGGCCCTTCCAGCGTTCCCGACGAGGACCTGCCCGCAGACCTGCAGCCGGCCGAGGACAACCCACTCGCCCAGCCGGCTGGCGACGACGTGCCCGACGACATCCTCACGCAGGGCGTCGGGCACGGCGGCTCGGGAGGGAGCCCGGAGGACGACTCGGCATCGGGGAACGGTGACGTGGCGGGGGACGACGACACGTCGGCCACGTCGCCGGACGAGGCGTCCTCCGGGTCCGGGTCGGGCGACTGACCCGGGCTCGCCCCGGCGAGCCTCGACCCACCCCCGGCCCCGACTTCCCTAGCGTGGGCCGGTGAGCTCGGATCGCTACGGCCCTGACGTCCTGTCCTCCGACTGGCGCGCCCCGACCCGCGGGCGGGCGACACCCGCAGAGGCCACGCCGGGGCTGGTGGTCGAGGAGGTCATGACCGACTGGTGCGGTGAGATCGTCTCGGTCGACCGCGATCTCGGCGTCCTCACCCTCGAGGACCGGCGGGGCAAGCGACGCACTTTCCCGCTCGGCCCCGGCTTCCTGCTCGAGGGCCGTCCGGTGGTGCTCTCCGCGCCGGTGACGCGGCCCGCCCCGGCTGCTCCGCGTCGTACGGCGTCAGGATCGGTGGCGGTGACCGGCCGGCGCGCACGGGTGGCCCGCGAGAGCCGGATCTTCGTCGAGGGCCGCCACGACGCCGAGCTGGTCGAGAAGGTCTGGGGTGACGACCTCCGGGTCGAGGGTGTCGTCGTCGAGCACCTGGGCGGGGTCGACGACCTGCTCGGCGCCCTGAGTGACTTCGGCCCCGGCGAAGGACGCCGGGTCGGGGTGCTCGTCGACCACCTCGTCCCCGGCTCCAAGGAGAGCCGGATCGCCGACGACGTACGCCGCTCCCCCGTCGGCGCGCACGTGCTCGTCGTCGGCCATCCCTTCGTCGACGTGTGGGCCGGGGTCAAGCCAGAGCGCCTCGGGCTCGCGGCGTGGCCCGACGTGCCTCGCGACGTCGAGTGGAAGCACGGCGTGTGTGAGGCCCTCGGCTGGCCGCACGCCGACCAGGCGGACATCGCCCGCGCCTGGAGGCAGATCCTCAGCCGGGTGACGTCCTACGCCGACTGCGAACCGGCCCTGCTCGGACGCGTCGAGGAGCTCATCGACTTCGTCACCGCGGCCTGAGCGATGGCCCGCGCCCGCCTGGTCGTCCCGCTGCTCGTGCTCGTCGGGACCCTGGTGGCGCTCGTCGTCAACACCGCACGCCCGCTCACCAACACCGACACCTACTTCCACCTCCGCTTCGGCGAGGAGTTCCTCGGCCCTTGGTCGTTGCGCCACCCGGGCAGCGTCAGCACCTTCGCGACCCGGCCCTGGGTCCCCACCCAGTGGCTCTCGGAGGTCCTGATGGCCCGCACCGAGCAGTGGTTCGGGCTGGGCGGGCTGGCCTTCTTGTCCGGGCTGCTGGAGATCGCACTGCTCGTCGCGCTCTACGTCGTCGCTCGCCGGCGCGCGGACGCCTGGTCGGCGATGCCGGTCACGGCCGTCGCGCTGTGGACGATGCAGTACGGCCTCTCGATGCGCCCCCAGGTCGTCAGCTATCTCCTGGTCGCCGTGGTGACCGGCGCCTGGCTGCAGACCTCCGACGACCACAGGGTGCGCTGGTGGCTGGTGCCGCTGGTGTGGCTGTGGGCGATGCTGCACGGCATGTGGCCGGTGGGCCTGGCGATCAGCGGCGTCACAGTCGTCGGCCTGGCGCTCGACCGCGCCCCGCTCCCGGTGGTCGCGCGGGCGGCGGGCGTCACCCTCGCCTCCGCCGTGGCGGCCGCGCTCACGCCGATCGGGCCCCCGCTGTACGGCGCGATCGCCGCGGTCGGGTCACGTCGTTCCTACTTCGTGGAGTGGCAGCAGCCCACGCTGGTGTCGTGGGAGGCGCTCGGTCTCACGGTGCTGGTGGTGGCCACGCTCGTCGGCTGGTGGCGCCGGGGAAGCCTCTCCTGGACCGAGGTCGTGCTGCTCGTACTCGCCGTGGGCCTGGCGGTCTGGTCGCGCCGTACGGTCCCCGTCGCGGCCGCGATGCTCACGCCCCTCGCGGCCGGCGCACTCCAGGGCCTGGCCGGGCGGCGTACGCCGGTCGACCGGCGGGAGCGGAGGACCGTCGCGGTGGCCGTGACCCTGGCCGTCGGCGCCCTCGCCGTCGCGGTGCCGTTCACCTCGGCTGACCCGCCCGAGCAGCCGAGCTGGGTCGATCCCGCGCTCTCGGCCCTGCCGGCCGGCACCAAGGTGCTCGACGACTGGGCCTACGGCGGCTACCTGATGTGGCGGCATCCGCAGCTCGACCTGATGATGCACGGCTACGGCGACACGTTCACCACCGCCGAGCTCGACCGCAACCAGCGGCTGCTCGCCCTGGGCCCCGGCTGGGAGAACGACCTGCGCGAGAGCGGCGCCCGCGTCGCGGTGCTGCGCCCGTCAGCGCTGTCCGACGTGCTCGCCGGTCGGGAGCACTGGGTCGTCGAGCACTCCTCGCCCGACCTGGTGATGCTCCGGGCGCCCACCGACTGGTCGGCAGCGTCGCCCCCGGTGGCGCCGGGCTTCGGCTCAGCCGGCTGAGGCAGCGACCCAGCGGTCGAGCACGGCCTGGGCCTGGCCGGAGTCGACGGCCTCGGTCGCACGGGACAGGGCGACCGGCAGCGCCTCCTCTGCCGGCGCGGCGGGGTCGGCGTAGACCGCGAGCGCGGCCGCCGCGTTGAGCAGCACGGCGTCGCGCACCGGGCCTCCCTCGCCCGCCAGCACGCGGCGTACGACGTCGGCGTTGTGCTGGACGTCGCCGCCGCGGAGGTCCTCGGGCCGGGCCACGGCCAGTCCGAGGGCCGCCGGATCGATCGAGGTGGGCGTGACGATGCCGTCGTGGACCAGCCACACCTGTGACGTGGTCGTCGTGGTGAGCTCGTCGAGGCCGTCGTCCCCGCGGAAGACCCACGCGTCGACACCACGGCGGGCGAGGACGCCGGCCATGATCGGCGCCATCCGCGGGTCGGCGCAGCCGATCGCCTGCGCGGCCGGGCGCACCGGGTTGGCCAGCGGGCCGAGGAAGTTGAACGTCGTGGCGATGCCGAGCTCTCGGCGCGGCACGGCGGCGTGCCGCAGCGCCGGGTGGAAGGCCGCCGCGAAGCAGAAGGTGATGCCGACCTGCTCGGCCAACAGCGCTACCCGGTCGGGCGGGAGGTCGAGCCGGATGCCCAGCGCCTCGAGCACGTCGGCCGAGCCGGCGGCGCTCGAGGCGGAGCGGTTGCCGTGCTTGACGACGCGCGCACCTCCACCGGCGGCCACGATGGCGGCCATCGTGGAGATGTTGACGCTCATCGAGCGGTCGCCACCGGTGCCCACGACGTCGAGGGCCCGGCCCGGGATCGTCAGTGGCGTCGCGACGGCGTACATCGCGTCGAGGAGGCCGGTGACCTCGTCGATGGTCTCGCCCTTGGCCCGGAGCGCGACGGCGAGGCCGGCGATCTGGGCCGGGGTGGCGGCGCCCTCGAGGACCTCGCCCATCGCCCAGGCGGTCTGGCTCGAGGACAGGTCACCGCCCTGGACGAGCGTCCCCAGGACCTCCGCCCAGCTGGAGGCCGTCGGCTCCACGGTCAAGAGGTGGCCGGGACGCGCGAGCGCAGCAGCGCGGTGACGGCCTCGGCGAGACGGATCGGGTCGATCGGGTGGGGCACGGCCGCCTCCGCCCGCGACCAGGTGGCCAGCCAGGCGTCCTGGGGCCTCCCGGTCAGCACCAGGATCGGCGGGCAGCGGTAGATCTCGTCCTTGAGCTGCTTGGCGATGCCCAGGCCGCCCGCGGGAGCTGCCTCGCCGTCGAGGATCGCGAGGTCGAGGCCGCCGGCGTCCATGTTCTGTAGGACGACCGGCGCGGTGGCCACCTCGACGTACTCCAGCTCAGGGAGGTCGGGGTGCGGCCGGCGTCCGAGCGCCAGGATGACCTGCTGCCGGACCTCGACGTCGTCGCTGTAGACGAGCACGCGCAGCCGGGGCTGCTCCTCGCCGACCTGGGTGGAGTCGCTCACGGGCAGAAGGCTACCGCCCGTCGGCCGCCGCGGCCTCGCGGGCTGCACGGGCCGCGCGCGCCTCGAGCAGGTCGAGCCGGCGGTCCTCGCGCTCGGCCTCCTTCATCGACGAGCGCACCCACTGGACGAAGAGCACCCCGAAGAACAGCAGGCCGACGGCGTCACCGGCGCTCCAGAGGATCCCGCCGGCCAGCTGCTGGTCGACGTTGGCCTGGGGCAGCCAGGCGCCCATCGGCCCCTCGTGGAGCTCGGGGTACCACGACCCGCCGATCAGGTCCTTCTGCTGCATGGTCGTGATGCCCAGGAACGCGTGGAACGGCAGGGTGAGGGCGAGCAGCAGCACCCGGAACGGGTAGTCCACCCGGTTGGGCACCGGATCGATGCCCACCAGCGGCCAGAAGAAGAGGCAGCCGATCAGCACCATGTGGAGGTGCGTCACCTCGTGCAGGTAGTCGCTGTGCAGCGTGGCGGGATACCAGCCGGTGAAGTAGAGCGACCACGGCGTGACGATGAACAGGGTGAAGGTCAGCGGCGGGAAGGTGAGCACCTTCGCCGCGCGGGAGTGGAGCACCGCCAGCAGCCACCCACGGGGCCGCCGGTGCAGCGTGCGCAGCGCCAGGGTGATCGGAGCGCCGAGCGCCATCGCCAGCGGCACGACCATCGTCAGGATCATGTGCTGGTCCATGTGCACGCTCAGCAGCGTGTCGTCGTACACCCCGAAGCCGGAGAGCACGGCCAGCGCCGCCGAGCCCATCCCGACGACCACGAACGACAGGGTCCGGCCGACGGGCCACCGGTCGCCGCGCCGGTGCAGCCGCACCACGCCCCACAGGTAGAGGCCCGCCGTGAGGAGGATCACGACCGTGGCCCACGAGACCAGGTCCCACTCGGTGAGGACCCGCCCCAGGGTCCACCGAGGGAGCGCCTCTTCACCGGCTTCGAAGCCGTGCATCAGGGGTGGGACCACGCCAGCGAGGATAGGCCGCGGACCGAGCGCACCAACAATGCGGTGACCACCAGGGGGTCGGGGTGCCCGAAGCCGAGGGCTCGGGACATAATGGCGCCCGTGGCGACAGCTTCGACGACGATTCCGGCCTCACGGCTCCACGGCCATTCCGACCGCCCGAGCATGGTGAGCGTCGGCACGATCATCTGGCTCTCCAGTGAGCTGATGTTCTTCGCCGCCCTGTTCGCGTCGTACTTCACGATCCGGTCGGTCAGCCCGGTGCTCTGGGCGGAGAACACCCAGCACCTCAACGTCGTGTTCGCGGCGTGCAACACCACGATCCTGGTGCTGTCCTCGCTGACCTGCCAGCTCGGTGTGTTCGCAGCCGAGCGTGGCCAGGTCGGACGAACCGGCTCGGTCTTCCAGGTCAAGGGCTGGGGACTGCGCGAGTGGTTCGTGCTCACCTACATCATGGGCGCGGTCTTCATCGCCGGCCAGGCCACCGAGTACGCCACGCTGATCAAGGAGGGCATCACCATCCCCTCCTCGGCCTACGGCACGATGTTCTACCTCACCACCGGCTTCCACGGTCTCCACGTGACCGGCGGCCTGGTCGCCTTCCTCTTCGTGCTGGGACGCACGTTCCTGGCCAGGCGCTTCACCCACGAGCAGGCCGTCAGCGCGATCGTCGTGTCCTACTACTGGCACTTCGTCGACGTGGTCTGGATCGGGCTGTTCGCCACCATCTACCTCATCCAATGACCCGTCCCCGACCGTCAGCTCCACAAGGACTCAGCAAGGACTCAGCGTGCGCCTCCTGAACCGCCCTCTCGGTCGCCTCTCCCGCCACCGTCGGGGACCCGTAGCCGGCCTCCTGGTCGTGCTGCTGGGCCTGCTGCTGACCGGCGGCCTCTACGCCGCGTTCTCGCCGGCCCAGGCCGGCACCAACAACGACGCCGCCAAGGTCGAGCAGGGGCGCCAGCTGTTCCTGGTGGGCTGCTCGTTCTGCCACGGCCACAACGGCCAGGGCGTGAAGACCCTCGACGGCAACCAGCTCGGCCCCTCGCTGGTCGGTGTGGGCGCCGCGGCGGTCGACTTCCAGGTCGGCACCGGGCGGATGCCGGCCCAGCAGCCCGGCCCGCAGATCCCGCGGAAGCAGGTGACGTACACGCCCGAGGAGATCGACGCGCTCGGCGCCTACGTCGCCTCGCTCGGCCCCGGCCCCGAGGTCCCCAACGCCGCTGACTACGACATCAGCGGGATGACCGAGCAGCAGCGTCAGGAGGCGGTTGCCCGTGGCGGCCAGATCTTCTTGACCAACTGCACGGCCTGCCACAACTTCGAGGGCGCCGGCGGCGCGATGCCCCACGGCGGCTACGCACCCAACATCCAGGGCGTCCAGCCGAAGTACATCTGGGAGGCCATGCTCACCGGGCCCCAGGCCATGGACAAGTTCTCCAACGGCAACCTCTCGCCCGAGGAGAAGCGCGACATCATCGCCTACCTGCAGTCGATCGAGAGCGCCCCCGACTACGGCGGCTTCGGCCTCGGTGGCATCGGCCCCGTCAGCGAAGGCATGTTCGCCTGGCTGGTCGGGATCGGCTCCCTGGTCGGCATCGCGATCTGGATCGCGGCCCACACCACCCGTACGTCGAAGACGAAGGCGGACTCGTGAACGACAACCTTCCCGAGACCACGAGCGACCACGCGCCGGCCGCCGTCGAGGAGCCGATCCCCAACCCCGGCCTCGCCCCCCACCAGTGGCGTCCCACGGACGTCGACCCGAAGGCCGAGAAGCGCGCGGAGCGCCAGGTGGCCAGCCTGTTCATGCTCGCCTTCGTCGCCGCGATCCTCTTCCTGGTCTCCTACTTCGTCTTCAAGATCGGCGAAGACACCTCGACCCTCGGCTCCCTCGGTGCCTCCAACGTCGCGCTGGGCCTGACCCTGGCCGTCGCGCTGCTGGCGATGGGCGCGGGAATCATCCAGTGGGCTCGCAAGCTCATGGGCGACCACGAGATCGTCGAGTACCGCCACACGGCGTCGTCCTCGGAGGAGGACCGCGAGGCGACCGTCGGCATCCTCAAGACCGGTCTCGAGGAGTCCGGTCTCGGCCGGCGTCCGATGATCCGCAACTCGCTCCTCGCCGCCGGCGGCCTCCTCGGGATCGTGCCGATCGTGATGCTGCGCGACCTCGGCCCGCTGCCGGGCGACAAGCTCGACCACACGGTCTGGGACCTGAACACCTGGACCCCCGAGATGAAGGCCTGGTGGGCCACCCAGAACCGCACCTACCAGCGCGTCGTCCGCGACGTCGTCGGTACGCCGATCAAGGTCAGCGACCTCGAGATCGGCGACCTGGTCAACGCCGAGCCCGAGGTCCTCCTCGCCACGACCGAGAACGGCCAGCCGCTGGTCGAGGGCACCCAGCTGCTGGTCGACAAGGCCAAGGCCGCGGTGATCCTCCACCGGATGGTGCCGAGCGAGATCGTGTCGAAGGCGACCCTGAACTGGTCGGTCGAGGGCATCGTCTGCTACTCCAAGATCTGCACGCACGTGGGCTGCCCCATCTCGCTGAACGAGCGGACCACCCACAACCTCCTGTGCCCCTGCCACCAGTCGACCTTCGACCTGGCCGACGCCGGGAAGGTGCTGTTCGGCCCCGCCGCACGGCCCCTCCCCCAGCTGCCCCTGACCGTGGACAGTGACGGCTACCTGGCCGCACAGCACGACTTCGACGAGCCCGTCGGGCCGAGTTTCTGGGAGCGTGGGTGACCATGTCCGTCGACACCAGCAAGATCGCCGACACCAACCGGTCGAAGGCAGCCACCGCGAAGGGACCGAACAAGGCCGGCGCCGTCGCCGGCTGGTTCGACGACCGGCTCGGTCTGGCCACCGTCATGCGCAAGAACCTGCGCAAGGTCTTCCCCGACCACTGGTCGTTCATGCTCGGCGAGATCGCGCTGTGGTCCTTCGTCGTGCTGCTGCTGACCGGCGTGTTCCTCACGTTCTGGTTCGTGCCCAGCATGTCGGAGTCGACGTACGAAGGGTCGTACGCCCAGCTGCGCGGCGTGCCGATGTCGGATGCCTACGCCTCCACGCTGCACCTCTCCTTCGACGTGCGCGGCGGCCTGCTGATGCGGCAGATGCACCACTGGGCGGCCATGCTCTTCATCGCCGCGATGTTCGTGCACATGATGCGCGTCTTCCTCACCGGAGCCTTCCGCAAGCCCCGTGAGCTCAACTGGGTGATCGGCTCGCTGCTGGTCCTGCTCGGCATCCTCGAGGGCTTCGCCGGCTACTCGCTGCCCGACGACCTGCTGTCCGGCACCGGCCTGCGCATCGCCGACGGCCTGGTGAAGGCCACCCCCGTGGTCGGCACCTACATGTCGTTCTTCCTGTTCGGGGGCGAGTTCCCGGGCGACTCGATCATCCCGCGGCTCTACACCATCCACGTGCTGCTGATCCCCGGCCTGCTGCTGGCGCTGATCGGCGCCCACATGCTGCTGCTGGTCTTCCACAAGCACACCCAGTGGCCCGGACCCGGCCGCACCGAGGGCAACGTCGTCGGCTACCCGATGCTCCCGGTCTACATGGCCAAGGCCGGCGGCTTCTTCTTCATGGTCTTCGGCGTCACCGCGCTGATGGGCGGCCTGCTCTCGATCAACCCGGTCTGGAAGTTCGGCCCCTACGATCCATCGAAGGTGACGGCGGGCTCCCAACCCGACTGGTACATGGGCATCGCGGAGGGACTCCTGCGCATCATGCCCAACTGGGAGACCACCGCGTGGGGCCACACGATCTCGTGGAACGTGATGATCCCCGGCCAGATCGCGCCGTTCCTCCTGTTCGGCATGGTCATCGGCTGGCCGTTCCTGGAGGCCTGGGTGACCGGTGACAAGCGCGAGCACCACCTGCTCCAGCGGCCTCGCAACGCGCCGTTCCGCACGGGGTTCCTGGCCATGATGATCACCGTCTACGGCCTGCTCTGGGCCGCCGGCGGCAACGACATCCTGGCCACCCACCTGCACATGAGCCTGAACTCCATCACCTACTTCATGCGGGCCGCGGTGTTCATCCTCCCGCCGATCGTGTTCTTCCTGACGTGGGTGTGGTGCATCGGCCTCCAGCGGGCCGACCGCGACCGGCTCCTGCACGGCTACGAGACCGGCATCATCATGCGCTCCTCCGACGGCGCGTACAGCGAGCGGCACCTGCCGATCAGCGAGGCGTCGGCCTACACCCTCACCGCGCGGCAGCGCGACGAGATCTACACGCCGGAGTCGCAGACCGACGAGAACGGCGTCCGGGCCCCCGGCTCGAAGGCCGACCACGTCCGGGCCCGGCTGTCGCGCACGATGTTCGAGCACAACGTGCAGAAGCCGACGGTCGAGGAACTCGAGGAGGGCCACGCCCACGCCGAGCACGAGCTCGAGCTCGAGTCGGGCCTCGACCACCCCGTGTCGGGGCACGAGTTCGACGACCACCAGCTACGCGACGCCGGCGACGTACCCCTCCGCGGACACTGACCTGGCACTCGTGTCACGCCGTAGGGCGCTGACGCGAAGATTCACCCTTCGCGTCAGAGGCCGGCTTGTTTCAGCTGGCGTGGTCGAGGGTGACGCGGTAGCCCATGGCTTCGAGCTGGTGGATCGCGCGGTTCTTGGCGCGCTCGGGGTGCAGGGTGGTGAAGTAGTCGGCTCCTGGGTCCTCGTAGAGGGTGCCGGTGGTGCCCATGTGCCAGATCGCGGTGAGCATGGAGTGCTGGATCGCGACGTTGGCCTTCTGGGGTCCGCGGCGTGAGGCGATGCGGCGGTAGCGGGCGCCGTAGTAGGTGCGTGGGTTCTTGGCGCATGACATTGCGGCGGCGCCGAGCGCACCTTGCAGGTAGGCGTTGCCGGGCCGGGTCTTGCTCGACTTGACCTTGCCGGCCGACTCGTTGCTGCCCGGTGTGGTCCCGGCCCAGGACGCGAGGTGCTTGGCGGTCGGGAACCGGGTCATGTCGGCGCCGGTCTCGGCGATCACCACATCAGCGGTCAGGGTGCTGATCCCCGGGATGGTGCAGATCAGGTCGCGGAACCCCTGAAAGGGCTCGATCATCACCTCGATCCGGCCGGTCAGGGTCTCGATCGCGGCGGTGTGGCGGTCGATCAGGTCCAGATGCACCCGGGCCAGAAAGGCGTGATGCTCGCTGAACCGTCCGGTCAACGCCTCGGTCAGTTCCGGGATCTTCGAGCGCAGCCGCCGCTTGGCCAGGTCGGCCAGCACCACCGGGTCGTGGTTGCCCTCGATCAACGCCTCGAGCATCTGCCGTCCCGAGACACCGAGGATGTCGGAGGCGACCGCGGACAGCTTGATCCCGGCGTCCTCGAGCAGCTTCTCCAGCCGCTGGGCCTCACGTCCCCGTTCGCGGGTGATCGCGGTCCGGGCCCGGGTCAGGTCCCGCAACTGCCGGATCGGCTCGGGCGGCACGAAGGAACCGCGCACCAGCCCGTGCGCGCCGAGCTGGGCCAGCCAGGTCGCATCAGAGACATCGCTCTTGCGGCCAGGCAGGTTCTTCACGTGCCGGGCGTTGACCAGCAGCACCTCGAACCCGGCGTCCTCGAGCAGGTAGTAGAACGGCTTCCAGTAGTCACCGGTGGCCTCCATCACCGCACACGTGACCCGTTCGGTGACCAGGTGGTCGCGTAGAGCCAGGACCTGGTTGGTCATCGACCCCCAGGTCGTGACCGTCTCCACGGTCTTGCGCCGACCCGCCCCAGCGACCCGGACACACACCTTGGCGTCCTTCTTCGAGATATCCAGCCCCGCACAGCGGGCGTGCACGACTTCCATGACAGTTGCTCTCCTTCCCACTCGGACAAGACGTCCGTCGCGGGGAGGGCAGGGAGAAACAAGAAGTCTGACGCACGGGCTCAACGGCACCAATCCACGGTTCCCGTGGAAGCCCTCCACCACCATGCTGACCTACAGGCTCACCGGCACCACAGAGCATTCGGGGTCGACCACGACGAACCCACCCAATCTCAGCCGAGGGCCACCGGCCGGCAACCACAAGCGACGCCGAATCTTCGCGCACCATGGTGCGCCTCGAAGACGGCGCCGCATTGCTGACCTGGCAGTTGTGTCACGCCGTAGGGCGCTGACCCTACAGTTGTGTCACCCCGTCGCATCCATGCCGCGCCGTCCAGGCGTCGACGCGCTCGGGCCAGGCCGGCGCGAAGACGTTCGCCGGCACGCGGCGCAGGACCGGTGACGTCTGCAGCCTCGAAGACGTCGATGATCCAGTCCCGCTCCTCCCGGAGATAGGTACGCCTCGCAAGGTCGTACGCCGCCTGGTCGGGACCATGCCACTCGACGCCGTCGTACTCGGCGGCGTACCGGAGCTCCGGCACGGCCAGGTCGAGGTAGTACGAGCCACCGGGCCCCGGGACCTCGAACTGTGGCTCGTAGTCGAGGAGCGTGACTTCATCCAGCCAGCAGAGCGCGAGCCAGCACTCACCGGGCGAGTCGAGTCGCGGTTGGACGTGAGGCGCCAGCGAGCGGAGCTGGTTCACCCACCGATACCCCTTGAACCTGGTATCAGCCTGACGACGGATATCGGCCAGGGTGAAGTCTGCAATCTTCATCATCATGCACATGGCTGCAAAGGCCGGGCGCCGGGGCAGCTGCATCCCGAGATCACAGATGGTGCGGAGCTTGGAGGTCACCCGCAGTCCGTCGAGATCGACGATTTCAGTCGGCAGCAGCATGCGTTCGCCACTGCGAACAGCAGCCCGTCGTACCCGATGACCGGGCGACCGGAACACATCGATTGCAATCGCCAGGTCAGCGTCTCCTGGCGTGACGCAATCGCCAGGTCAGCTGAGGGCGGAGCCGGTCTTGTACTGGGAGAAGGGCACGTTCCAGTCGCCGTAGCCGTTGGTGAGAGTCATCTGCTTGCTGGAGCCGGTGTAGACCACCACGTCACCGATCTGGGTGTGGTGGTAGAGCCAACCGGCGTTGGCGGTGCTCATCCCCGTGCAGCCGTGGGAGACGTTCTCGTGGCCCTGCGACGCGACCGACCACGGCGCGGCGTGGAGGAACTCACCGGAGTAGGTGAGCCGCATGGCGTACTCGACGTCCTTGATGTTGTAGCCGAGAGCGCTGTTGGGGTCGATGCCGATGGTCTCGGAGTTCATCGTGTGGAAGCGGTCCTTCTCGACGATCACCTTGGTGCCCGACCGGGTGGTGAACCCGGGCATGCCGGTGGTGACCGGGATCGTCCGCGTCAGGTGACCGTTGTCGAACACCCGCAGCTGGTCGGTCGCGATGTTGACCTTGTAGACGTGGGAGGCACCGATGGTGAACGAGGAGGAGCGGTCCAGCTGGCCGTAGATACCGCGACCGGCCGGGACGCCGTTGATGTCGGCGTTGACGGTCACCTGGGTGCCGGGCTTCCAGTAGGACGCCGGGCGCCAGTGCACCTCGTTGTCGCTGATCCAGTGCCACGAGCCGCGCTGAGCGGGCTTGGCGACCACCTGGAGGTGCTTCTCGATCGACGCGTGGTCGGTCACCGGCACGTCGAACTTCACGATCACCGGCATGCCGACACCGACCGTCTGTCCCGCCAGCGGCGCGAACGACGGGTAGGTCTGCTGCGCCAGGGTCAGCGGCTGGGTCCGGAACCGCGTGCGACGGGTGACGCTCTGGCCGTCGGCGCCCTGCGCCGTGCTGGTCACGGTGTACGACGTGCCGGGCTCGAGCAGCGCACCGGCGGTCCACGAGGACCCGTCGTCGGCGATCTTCCCGGCGACCTCACCCGACTTGGACTCCATCCGCACCGCGGTGAGGGTGCCCTGCTCGGCGGTCACCTGCAGCCGGCGGTCGACCGGGACGTGGGTCGCCCCACGGCGGACGTTGGTGTGCAGCACCACCGCAGCGGCCTGGGGGGTCGCCGGACTACTGCCGAGGACGTCGTGGAGGCCGCCGTCGGAGCCGGTATCGGCGCGGTTGAGACTGCTCCCGCTGCCGCATCCGGCAAGCGCCACAGAGAGCGCGACGAGGGCTGCGGGCACCAACGAGCGGCGCGAGCGGACGAACGACATGGCACTCCCGGGCGAAAGAAACGGTCTCGATCCAGCCTAACCCGGCGGCCCCAGAGAACCTGGAATCGCCGAGCCCCCCGGACCCTTACATCATGTAGACGCGTCCCGGGCCGTTCGGGTTGCAACGAGGCCGGACGAGATCAGTGGGCGTGCTCGCCGCGGTAGTACTCGAAGACCCACCCCGACAGCGCCACGGCGCCGAGCCCGAACCCGATGATCACCAGCCACCACGCGGCGATCGCCACGGCGTAGACGATGACCCCGAGGGACGCGGCGCACCACAGCGGCCACCACGAGTAGGGCGGGAAGAAGCCGAGCTCACCGGCGCCGTCGGCGATCTCGGCGTCCTTGCGGTCCTCCGGACGGGCGTCCATCTTGGCCGCGTGGAACCCGAGGTAGAGGGTCACCATGGCGGCCAGCAGCGTGGTCATCACCAGCGCGGAGGTGCCGGTCCAGTCGCCGGCGATCAGCCAGTAGGCCGGACTCACCACGAGGAAGAACGCCGTGGTGACGGCGAAGATCCAGGCCTCGACTCTCACGACTCGTCTCCGTCCATCTGCTCACGCAGGTGCTCCGAGCGGCCCTCCACGTCGGGCGCGTCCGCGGGGCCGGTGTTGGCCATCGCGAAGTTGTCCTCCATCTCGATCGCCGCGACCTCGGGGTGGTGGAGGTCGAAGGCCGGCGACTCGGAGCGGATGCGCGGGATGCTCTCGAAGTTGTGGCGCGGCGGCGGGCACGACGTGGCCCACTCCAACGAGCGACCCCAGCCCCAGGGGTCGTCGGTCTCGACCAATGGCGCGTTGCGCGAGATCCAGACGTTGTAGAGGAACGGGAATGTCGAGGCCGCCAGCAGGAAAGCACCGACCGTCGAGACCTGGTTGAGGGTCGTGAAGCCGTCCTGCGGTAGATAGTCGGCGTAGCGGCGCGGCATGCCCTCGACACCGAGCCAGTGCTGGACCATGAACGTGGTCTGGAAGCCGATGAACAGCATCCAGAAGTGGACCTTGCCGAGCCGCTCGTCGAGCATCCGGCCGGTCATCTTCGGCCACCAGAAGTAGAAGCCGGCGAACATGGAGAAGACCACGGTGCCGAACACGACGTAGTGGAAGTGGGCCACCACGAAGTAGGAGTCGGAGACGTGGAAGTCGAGCGGAGGGCTGGCCAGGATGACCCCGGTCAGGCCACCGAACAGGAACGTGACCAGGAACCCGATCGTCCAGAGCATGGGAGTGTCGAAGGATATGGATCCCCCCCACATCGTGCCTATCCAGTTGAAGAACTTCACTCCGGTCGGTACGGCGATCAGGAAGGTCATCCCGGAGAAGAACGGCAGGTCGACCCGGCCGGTGACGAACATGTGGTGGGCCCACACCGCGACCGACAGGATCGCGATGGAGAGCGTTGCGCCGACCAGGCCGACGTAGCCGAAGATCGGCTTGCGGCTGAAGACCGGGATGATCTCGGAGACGATGCCGAAGAACGGCAGGGCGATGATGTAGACCTCGGGATGGCCGAAGAACCAGAACAGGTGTTGCCACAGGATCGGCCCACCATGGGCCGTGTCGAACACATGGGCCCCGAGCCTTCGATCAGCCTCGAGCGAGAGCAGCGCGCCGGCCAGCACCGGGAACGCGATCAGCACCAGCAGGCTGGTGATCATCGTGTTCCACACGAAGATCGGCATCCGGAACATGGTCATGCCGGGTGCGCGCATGCAGATGATCGTGGTGATGAAGTTGACCGCGCCGAGGATGGTGCCGAGACCGGCCATCCACAGGCCCATGATCCACAGGTCCCCGCCGACGCTGGGCGAGCGCACCGCGTCCGACAGCGGCGTGTAGGCGAACCAGCCGAAGTCGGCCGCGCCGGCCGGGGTCAGGAAGCCGGAGGCGGCGATCAAGCCGCCGAAGAGGAACAGCCAGTAGCTGAACATGTTCAGCCGGGGGAACGCGACGTCCGGCGAGCCGATCTGCAGGGGCATCAGGACGTTGCCGAACCCGAAGAACAGCGGTGTCGCGAACAGCAGCAGCATGATCGTGCCGTGCATCGTGAACAGCTGGTTGTAGACCTCGTCGTTGACGAACTGCATGCCGGGGTTGGCCAGCTCGGCCCGCATGATCAGCGCCATGATGCCGCCGGCCAGGAACCAGGCGAACGACGTCGTCAGGTAGAGCTTGCCGATCACCTTGTGGTCGGTGGTGGTCAGGACCTTGACGATCGACTGTCCGATCTCGCGCCGCGGTCGCGCCAGCTGCGTGGGCGACGTGGTGGCGGTCATTGCGAGCCTCCTTGGGATCCTTCGAGACCGGCCTGGGTCTGTGACGTGATGCCGCCGAGAAGCGGCTGGTCGGCGACGTCTCCTCGGGCCACCAGCGATCGAAGGTAGGCCTGGAAGTCGGCGTCGCTGACGATCTTGACGTTGAAGAGCATCCGCGAGTGGTAGACCCCGCAGAGCTCGTAGCACTTGCCGGCGTACTCGCCGATGACGGTCGGCTTGACCTGGAAGGAGTTGTCCTGCGCCTTCGGGCCGGGGATGACGTCCATCTTCTCCAGGAAGCCGGGCACGCCGAAGTCGTGGATGACGTCCGGCGAGTGGAGCTTGAACTCCACCGTCTTGCCGACCGGGATCACCAGGGTCGGCGGGGTGCCGGCCTCGCCGACGGTGTAGAGGACCTTGTCGCCGGCGGCGTTGATCTCGCCCCCGGGCATGTAGTTGAAGGTCCAGGTCCACTGCTGGCCCACGACGTAGATGGTCACGTCGGGGTTGGGGACCTCATCGCGGATGAGGTTCTGGGTGCGCTCGGTGTGCACGAAGAACACCACGACCATCACGATCGGGGCGATCGTGTAGAAGATCTCGAGCGGCAGGTTGTAGCGGGTCTGCACCGGCACGTCGTCCTCGCTGCGCCTGCGGAAGCGCCAGGCGGCCCACAGGATCAGGCCCCACGTCAGGACGCCGACGGCCAGGGCGGCGTACCAGGCGCCCTGCCAGAGCCGGAGCGTGTGCTCGCCCTGGGCGGTCGCCGGGCTGGGCATCGCGAAGTTGCCCCACTCCGTCTTGGTCTTCTGGTCGCAACCGGTCAGGGCCACGGCGAGGAACACGGCAGAGGCGAGGACTGCGGCCCTGCGGAGAGCGATGCCCCGAGAGCGCGCAAGACGCGACGACGCGGCCGCGGAAGTCGAAGCGGGGACTTGCCGACCCACGAACGAGCCTTTCTGATCGGACAGCACCAACAGGACCGAACACTATCCGAAGCAGGGGTCGCTCGGCGGGGTGGGTCACTCGGCGGTTCGGGGTGGTTAGGTTGCCCCGTGACAGGTCAGCGGGTCTACCTCGACTCCGCCTCCGGCGAGGCGCTGCACCCGGCGGCCCGGGAGGCCTTCGCAGCCGCCCTCGACGCGGCGTGGGCCGACCCGCGCCGGATCCACCACTCCGGGCGCGCGGCGCGGCTCGTCCTCGACAACGCCCGGGCCGCCACCGCAGAGGCGCTGGGGGTCCGCCCCGAGGAGGTCGTCTTCACGTCGTCGGGCACCGAGGCGGTCCACCGTGGCATCCTCGGGCTCCACGGGGGCGCCGAGCGCCGGGGACGGACGCTCGTGCACACCGCCGTCGAGCACTCGGCCGTGCTCCACGCGGCGGCCTGGTCGGGCGCGGCGACCCGCACGGTGCCGGTCGACGAGCAGGCCCGGGTGCGCCTCGACGACCTCGACCTCACCGACGCCTCCGTCATGGCCTGTCAGTCGGCGAACCACGAGGTCGCCACCCTCCAGCCGGTGGCCGAGGTCGCCGAGCGGGCCGGTGACGTCCCGGTCTTCGTCGACGCCTGCGCGTCCGCCGGGCGGCTGCCGCTGCCGGAGGGCTGGTCGTCGGTCGCCGCCTCGGCGCACAAGTGGGGCGGTCCGGCCGGCGTCGGCGTGCTCCTCGTACGCCGTGGGGCGAGGTGGCGCGACCCCTTCCCGGACGACGATCGGTCGGGCGTGCACGAGTCGGGCTTCGAGAACGTGGCGGCGGTCCTCGCAGCGGCCGCCGCTCTCCAGGCGGTCGTCGCCGAGCGCGACACCGAGAACCCTCGCCAGCACGCCCTGGTCGGCCGGATCCGCCGCGTCGTCAGCGGTCTGCCCGACGTGGAGGTGGTCGGTGACCCCAATGACCGGCTCCCCCACCTGACGACGTTCTCCTGCCTCTACGTCGACGGAGAGGCCCTGGTGACCGAGCTGGACCGGCTCGGGTTCGAGGTCGCGAGCGGGTCGGCCTGCACCGCCTCGACGCTCGAGCCGAGCCATGTGCTGGCCGCGATGGGCGCCCTCACCCACGGCAACGTGCGGGTCTCCGTCGGGCGCGACACCACCGACGACGACGTCGAGCGGTTCCTGAGCGTGCTCCCGACGGCCCTCCAGCAGCTCCGAGCGCGGCTGTGAGCGCGGCTGTGAGGGAAGGGTGACGCTCGAGATCGACTGCCGCGGCCTGGTCTGCCCTGCGCCGGTCATCGAGCTGGCCCGCCACAAGGACGACGTCGCGGTCGGCGAGCTGCTCGGGGTGGTCGCCACCGACGTGGCAGCCCGCTACGACGTGCCGGCCTGGTGCCGGATGACCGGCCAGGAGTACGTCGGCGAGGAGGTCGCCGACGACGGCGTGCCCCGCTACGTCGTACGGCGGGTCAGCTGACGCCGCGCCCGACGTGGGCGGCGATCTCGTCGGCCGCCTCGTCGCCGTAGGACGTGCGGATGCGGTCGACGAACTGCGGTGCGGTGAACCGGTACTCCTGCGTGCCGACCGTCTCGACGACGTAGGCCGCGAGCACGCAGCCGACCTGGGCCGCGCGCTCGTGCCCCAGCTGCCACTCGAGGCCAGCCAGGAAGCCCGCCCGGAAGGCGTCGCCGACGCCCGTGGGCTCGACCGCGGTGACGCCGATGGCGGCCTTGACCTCGATCGGCTCGGCGTCGCGGGCCAGGATCCGCACCCCGTCGGCACCCAACGTGGTCACCTGGGTGCCGACGCGGGCGAGCACGTCGTCGCCCGACCAGCCGGTCTTCTGCTCGATCATGTGCGACTCGTACTCGTTGGAGAACAGGTAGGTCGCGCCGTCGATCAGCTCGCGGATCAGCTCCCCGTCGCTGAACGCGAGCTGCTGGCTGGGGTCGGCGATGAACGGGTAGCCGCGGTGCCGGCACTCTCGGGTGTGGCGGAGCATGCCCTCGGGGTCGTCCGCGGCGATCAGGACGTAGTCGGGCCGGCCGAGCCGCTCGACGATCGGCAGGAGCTCGATCAGGCGGGCCTCGCTCATCGCCCCGGGGTAGAACGACGCGAACTGCGCCATGGAGGAGTCGGTCGTGCACACGAAGCGCGCGGTGTGCAGGGTGTCGGAGATCCGCACCGTCGAGCAGTCGACGCCGTGGCGCTCGAGCCAGCTGCGGTAGTCGCCGAAGTCCTCACCGGCCGCACCGACGAGGACCGGGCTCAGCCCGAGGCGGCCGAGGCCGAAGCACATGTTGGGAGCCACGCCCCCGCGCCGGATCTCGAGGTCCTCGACCAGGAACGAGACCGAGATCTTGTCGAGCTGCTCGACCACCAAGGAGTCCTTGAACCGACCCTGGAAGGTCATCAGGTGGTCGGTGGCGATGGAGCCGCAGATCAGCAGGGACACGTAGCGGAACACTACCCAGCGGTTCGGTTCGGCGTACCCATCGGTAGCCGTTAGCGTTGAGGAATGGCCGCTGCCCAGACCTCGTCCCCCTCGGGTTCGCACCTGACCCACGACGAGCTCGACACCCCGAGCCGGCTGCGTGCCGACGGTGCCGCGGTCGGCCGGGCCCTACGCCTCGAGCGGATCGCCGAGGCTGCGGTCGCCGGGGCACCGCGCCTGGACTACGACGCGTTCCCTCGCGAGGTCGGCAAGCGCGACATCGAGGTGACCGAGGCGGCCGCCAGGATCGCGAACGCGCTCAACCTCTACCTGGACTGAAGCGGACGACGAACCGGGCCTAGTGACGGGCTCAGTGACGGGCTCAGTGACGGGCTCAGTGACGGGCTCAGTGGAACGAGTCTCCGCACGCGCACGATCCGGTGGCGTTGGGGTTGTCGATGGTGAAGCCCTGCTTCTCGATGGTGTCGACGAAGTCGATCATCGCGCCGTTGAGGTAGGGGACGCTCATCCGGTCGACGACGACCGCCACACCGTCGAAGTCGGTCACGACGTCGCCGTCGAGGCTCCGCTCGTCGAAGAACAGCTGGTAGCGCAGACCACTGCAGCCGCCGGGCTGCACCGAGATGCGCAGCGCGAGATCGTCGCGACCCTCCTGCTCGAGCAGGCTCTTCACCTTGGTGGCCGCGACCGGGCTCAGGTTGATCTGGTCGGTACGGCGCTCGGTGACCTGGTCGGTCATGCTGGTTGCTCCTTCGTCGACGTCTGGTCGGCGCACCCCGGCTCACGGGCGAGACGCGTCCTGACAGGGCCAAGTCTCGCACAGCGACGGTTATTCCGAGGGATCCGCGAGCGGAGCGCGGGCTCAGTGCGACCAGGTGCGGGCCACCCGCGCGGCCAGATCGGCGAGGCTGCCGGCGGGATCACCGAGGGCTCGGTCCTCGCCGACGAGGTCGACCAGGGAGTAGGCCGACTCGATGCCGAGGGCGCGCATCTCGCGCGCTCCGACGAGGACCCGTCCAGCGAGCGCCACGCAGGGCCGGAGCGCCTCGGCGGCGACGGTCGCGACGCCGTAGGGGACCTTGCCGGAGCGGCTGGAGAAGTCGAAGGCGCCCTCGCCGGTGACCACGAGGTCGGCCGACCGGGCACGCCCGGACAGAGCGACGGCCTCGGCCACGACGTCGAACCCGGGCCTGCGGGTGGCTCCGAGCAGGAGCAGGGCGAACCCGAGCCCGCCGGCGGCGCCCGCCCCCTTGTCGAGGGCGGTACGGCGGTCGGTGGCCGCGGCCAGCTCCTCGAGGACCCCGTCGACGACGGGCAGCCGGTCGTCGGCGATCCCCTTCTGCGGGCCGAAGGTCTTGGTGGCGCCGAAGAGCCCGGTCAGCGGGTTGTCGACGTCGCTGGCGGCCACCAGGCGGATCCCTTGGAGGCGGCTCCGGGCGGTGGTGACGTCGAGGGAGGTCAGGCCGGCGAGGTCCGCGGTACCGCCGTCGAGGGGGCGGTCGGCGGTCGCCCCGAGGGCGCCGAGCAGCCCGGCTCCCCCGTCGTTGGTGCCGGAGCCGCCGAGGCCGACCACGATGTCGGTGGCGCCTGCTTCGATCGCGTGCATGACCAGCTCGCCGACGCCCCAGGTGGTGGCGCTCTCCGCGCGCTCTCCCCCGGTCAGGGCCAGCCCGCAGGCCTGAGCGCTCTCGATGAAGGCCTGCTCACCGACGTGCAGCACCGCCCCCGGCACCTGCTCGCCGTGCGGCCCGGTCACGGTCAGCGCGGAGAGCTCGCCGCCCAGCGCCGCGTGGAGCACGTCGACGAAGCCCGGGCCCCCGTCGGCCATCGGGGCGAGGTCGAGCTCGTCGGGGGGCGCCTGGCGCGCCCAGCCCTCGGCGATCGCGCGGGCCGCCTCCACCGCCGTGAGGGTGCCCGCGAACTTGTCCGGGGCCACCAGCACGCGCATGGGCCCATCCTGCCGGTCGGGCGTCGGGGGGCTCACTCCCGGGCTGAGTCAGCCGTCCGCTCGATCAGGTCCGCGACCACCCCGTGCAGGTCGCCACTGCGCTCGAAGGCCTGCCGCTGCTGCCGGGCGCCGTTGCCGGCCGAGGCCAGCCGCGCCAGCCCGTCGTTCACCCGGTCGGTGTCGCCGGCCCCGGCCAGGGGGTCCGCCACCCGCTCGACCAGCGCCTTCAGCGCCTCGGCGGCCGGCACCAGCTCCCAGGTCTGCGGGTGCACCAGGTCGCCGGAGAGCCCATACCTCGCGGCGCGCCACCACGCGGCTCGGAGCAGGTCGGACCGGGGCTGGACGTCGGACGAGGCTCCGTCGGCCAGGGTCTCGACCAGGGCGCGGGCCAGCGCGGCGACGACGAGGGCGTGGTCGACGTCCGTACACGTGTCGGCGACCCGGATCTCGACGGTGGGATAGGACGCCGACAGCCGGGCGTCGTAGTAGAGCATCCCGTCGTCCAGGGCCGCGCCGAGGCGGATCAGGCTGTCCGAGACCCGCCGATACTCCGCAGCCGACCCGAACGGCTCGGCCGTGCCCGATGTCGGCCAGCGGGTCCACACCTGCTGGCGCCAGGAGGCATAGCCGGTGTCACGACCGGCGGCGTAGGGAGAGTTCGCCGAGATCGCGGTGAGCAGCGGCAGCCACAACCGCAGTCCGTCGATGACCCGGACCCCCTCCTCGTCGTCGGCCACGTCGACGTGCACGTGCATGCCGAGCGTGCCGGCGCCACGGCCGGTGTCGCCGAACTCCTGGACGATCCGCTCGTAGCGCGGGTCGGGGCTCACGACCGGGAGCGCCGTGCCGACCGGGGCTGTGCCGGTGGCCGCGACGGCCACACCGGCCTCCTCGGCCGACGCGATCGCCGTACGCCGCGCCTGGCGGAGCTGGCGGCCGATCTCCTCGAGGTCCTCGACCGGGTCGGTGTGCGTCTCCAGCATGTCGCGCAGGAGCTCGCCCTCGAGGATCATGGTGGCCCAGGCAGGAGGTGCGTCACCGCGGCCGACCCGGTGGTCGTGCAGCACCGCTCCCGCGGCGTTGGCCAGCTCCCCCGTCTCGGGATGCACCAGCAGGAGCTCCTCCTCCAGACCGACCTTCCGCACCGGTGCCACGCCTCCATTCTCCTCGCACGCTCGTTAGGTTGGTCGGGTGGGGGACGCGCGGATCCGGCCGATGACCGCGGACGACGTACCCCGCGCGGAGCGGGTCACCGCGATCGGGTTCCACGAGCTGGACACCCGGATGGTCCGACGAGCCGACCCCGACCCCGAGCTCCGCCCACCACAGCGCGGGGCGAACTGGATCGCGCGCACCGAGCACCTCCTCGGCACCGACCCCGGGGGGTGCTGGGTGGCGGAGATCGACGACGAGATCCTGGGGGTCGTCGTCTCGTTCGTGCGCGAGAAGCTCTGGCTGCTCGCGTCGTACGCCGTGGTGCCCGAGGCGCAGGGGCTGGGCCTCGGCAAGGCGCTCCTCGCCCCGGCCCTCGAGCACGGGCGCGGGTGCCTGCGCGGCATGCTCAACGCCTCCACCGACCCACGGGCCCTGCGGCGCTACCACGAGGCCGGCTTCCGGCTGTACCCCCAGATGGTCCTCCGCGGACGGCCCGACCGGTCGCAGATCCCGGTGGTCGACCACCTGCGCGACGGCACCGAGTCGGACATCGACCTCATGGACTCCCTCGACCGTCGCACCCGCGGGGCGGCGCACGGCGTCGACCACCAGGTCCTCCTGCGCCAGTTCCGGCTGGTGGTCACCGAGACGTCGTCGGGGCAGGGCTACGCCTATCTCGACCACGGGGTGGCCCTGCTGGCCGCCAGCGACAAGCGCACCGCCGCCCGGCTCCTGTGGGAGGCCATCGCCTCGAGCCAGGGAGATGTGCTGTCGGGTCACCTCACGCCCGAGAACAGCTGGGCGGTCGACGTCGGGCTCGCGGCGCGGCTGGAGCTCCACCTGGACGGCTTCGCGGGGCTGCGGCACATGCGGCCGCCCGCGCCGTACATCCCGCACGGGGCCTTGATGTGATCCGACGGCCGCCTGCGGTCGCCGACAGCGGCGCTCCTACGATGGCCGCATGACGACGGTCGACCTGCCCCTGCTCCCGCTCGGTCGCGGGTCCGACCCGAGCGCAGAGCGCGGGGTGGAGTGTTCGGGCGACCTGCCCTCCCCCTCCGACCCGTCGCTGGTCGAGCGCGCCCGCGCCGCCAAGGCCGCGCTCGGCGACCGGGTGTTCGTGCTGGGGCACCACTACCAGCGTGACGAGGTGATCCAGTTCGCCGACGTCACGGGCGACTCCTTCAAGCTCGCCCGGGACGCTGCCGCCCGACCGGCCGCGGAGTACATCGTCTTCTGCGGGGTGCACTTCATGGCCGAGTCGGCCGACATCCTCACCTCGCCGCAGCAGCAGGTCGTGCTGCCCGACCTGGCGGCCGGCTGCTCGATGGCCGATATGGCACGGCTGTCGCAGGTCGAGGACTGCTGGGACGCACTGGCGGACGCCGGGCTCGACCAGCGCGTCGTACCGGTCACCTACATGAACTCCTCGGCCGACATCAAGGCGTTCTGCGGCAGCCACGGCGGTGCGGTCTGTACGTCGAGCAACGCCGACGTGGCGCTGGAGTGGGCCTTCGACCAGGTGCCCGACGCGAAGGTGCTGTTCCTGCCCGACCAGCACCTCGGCCGCAACACCGCCGTCCTCAAGCTCGGGATGAGCCTCGACGACTGCGTGGTCTGGGACCCGCGTCAGCCCGGCGGTGGCGTGACGCCCGAGCAGCTCGCGGCTGCACGGGTGATCCTGTGGCGCGGGCACTGCTCGGTGCACGGCAGGTTCTCCGCCGACGTGGTCGACGAGCTGCGGTCCCGCGACCCCGAGCTCAAGGTCATCGTGCACCCGGAGTGCACCCACGAGGTGGTCACGCGGGCCGACCTGGTGGGCTCGACCGAGTTCATCATCAAGACCGTCGAGAGCGCTCCACCGGGATCGCGGTGGGCGATCGGCACCGAGCTCAACCTCGTGCAGCGTCTCGCCCGCGAGCATCCGGAGCAGCACATCGTGTTCCTCGACCGCTTCGTGTGCTACTGCGCCACGATGAACCGGATCGACCTCCCCCACCTGGTCTGGGCGCTGGAGTCACTGGTCGACGGCGTCGTCGTCAACCGGATCCAGGTCGACCCCGACACCGAGCACTTCGCCCAGATCGCCCTGCAGCGGATGCTCGAGCTGCCCGGCCGCTCTCACCGCGACTAGAGACCCGGCGCTCCCCAGAGCGCCAGCCAGCGCTGGAGGTCGGGCTCCATGGGCAGCTCGGCGGCGAGGGTGTCGCGGACCTGGAGCTCCAGGAGGTTGTCGCGCGCCTTCGGGCCGGTGGGGGCGAAGCCGTAGAAGGTGCCCTGCTTGTAGAGGTAGACCAGCCCGACCTTCCGACCGGTGCTGTCGGCGAACGGGACCACGGTGCACAGCAGACCGTCGCCGAACCCCTGCTCGGCGAGGGTGGTGTTGAGGGCGTGGAGGTCGGTGCACAGGCCGTCGACGTCGTCCTCCACGCGGTCGACCACCATCCAGGTGAATCCGAACTCGTCGGTCTGGACGCTGACGTCGGGCTGGTCGGGACTGCCCCGGAGCAGGGAGAGGACCTCGTCCTGGACCTGCCGGTAGGCCGGGCCGTCGGCCGCGCGGAAGCACACCGACCCGGTGCCGGTCGGGGTCAGCCCGGCCGCGGTCTCGAGGGTGACGGCGGCGCTGGGGACCAGGAACAGCGAGTCGAGGTCGGCCTTCTTCGGCTTGGTGCGGCCGGTGACGGAGTCCCAGAAGCCCATCAGCTGCGGCTCAGCTCGGCCTCGATCTTGGCCAGCTGCTCGAGCCGCTGCTCGAGGGAGGGGTGGGTCGAGGTGAGCTGCGAGAGGCCGACGCCCTTGATCGCCGGGGTGATGAAGAAGGCGTTCATCGAGCTGGAGGCCCGTAGGTCGGCGGTGGGGATCGCGTTCATTCCGCCGGAGATCTTCTGCAGGGCCGTGGCGAGGTGGCGGGGCTTCATCGTCAGGTAGGCACCCGACCGGTCGGCGCACAGCTCGCGGTAGCGCGAGAGCAGCCGGGTCAGGAAGAAGCTGACCGCGTAGACCAGGAGGCTGACGCCCAGGACGATGATCCACACGGGTGCGCCGTTGTTGTCGTTGCTCCTGCGCCCGCCGCCGAACAGCGCGCCGTACTGGGCGCCGCGGGTGAGCATGCCGGCCACGATGCCGGCCGTCGAGGCGATGGTCATCACGGTGACGTCGCGGTGGGCGACGTGGCTCAGCTCGTGGGCGAGCACCGCCTCCATCTCGTCGGCGGTGAGCAGGCCGAGGATGCCGGTGGTGACGCACACGACCGAACGCTCGGGCGAGCGGCCGGTGGCGAACGCGTTGGGAACCGGGATGTCGGCGACCCCGACCCGGGGCTTGGGCATGTCGGCGAGCGCGCAGAGCCGGTCGATCATCTGGTGGAGCTCCGGGGCCTCCTCGGGCGTGACCTCGCGCGCGCGCATCGCCTTCATCGCGACCGTGTCGGAGAAGTACCACTGGCCCCAGGCGATGCCGATGCCGATCAGCCCGATGATGGGCGCGTACTGCACCGGCATCACGAGCATCAGCACCACGACGAGCGCCACGAAGACGGCGCCGAGCAGGAACATCACGGAGGTCATCCGTACGGTGAGACCTCGGTCGCCGACGAAACGGGTGCGTGCCATGAGCTCCAGTGTCCCGCAGGGCCCAAGTCAGCCGGGGATGAGCCCGTCGCCACTGAGCATGTCGCGCACCTCGGACAGGGTCGCGTCGGGCATCGGCAGGATCAGGTCGGAGGGCGACAGCGACTCGACGTCGTGGGCGACCCCGGCCGTGCGTACGGCGTCGAGCAGCGAGGCGAGCGCCGTACGGAAGGTGTCGTCGTCGCCGTCCTCCACCGCCCGCTCGACCTCGGCGTCGAGGTCGTTGAGCGCGGAGACGGCCTCGTCGGACAGGTCGTACTGCCCCTCGCCGAGGATCCGCACGATCACGACTGGTCCTTCGACTCCGTCGTGGTCTGGGTCGACGTCTCGGGCTCGGCCTCGATGATGTCGCCGCCCTCCTGCCCGGCCTCGATCGCCTCGGGCTGGGCCGGGGCGGTCATGGCCTTCATCCGGGCGAGCTCGGTCTCGACGTCGGACTGCGAGCTCATCGCCTCGAGCTCGCGGGCGATGTCGTCGCCCTGGTTGAGCGAGCTGGCGTCGTCGAGGGCACCCGACGCGATCAGCTCGTCGATCGCCCCGGCGCGGGCCTGCATCTGGGCGGTCTTGTCCTCGGCGCGCTGGATCGCCATGCCGACGTCGCCCATCTCCTCGCCGATGCCGGACATCGCCTCGTTGATCTTGGTCTGCGCCTCGGCCGCGGTGTAGGTGGCCTTGATGGTCTCCTTGCGGGTGCGGAAGGACTCGACCTTCGCGCTCAGGCGCTGCTGGGCGAGGGTGAGCTTCTCCTCCTCGCCCTGGAGCTGGGCCTGCTGGGCCTTGAGGTCGGCGATCTGCGTGGTGAGCCCGGACTTGCGGGTCAGCGCTTCGCGGGCGAGGTCCTCGCGGTTCATCGTGATCGCCTGCTCGGCCTGCTTCTGCAGCTTGTCGGACTGCGCCGTCAGCTGGTTGACCTGCAGCTCCACCCGCTTGCGGGACGTCGCCACGTCGGCGACCCCGCGGCGTACCTTGGCCAGCAGGTCGAGCTGCCGCTGGTAGCTGTAGTCGAGCGTCTCGCGCGGGTCCTCGGCCTTGTCGAGCGCCTTGTTCGCCTTGGAGCGGAAGATCAGGCTGATGCGCTGCCACATGCTCATGCGCCACAGCCTATGGGTTCACGTCAAGGTACGGCGCGTGGGTCGGGCCGCTGCCCGACGGTAGGGTTGGCCTCCCATCCCGAGCAGCACAGGAAGCAGCGCCTTGTTCCGCCGTACGAAGACCGACACGCCCGCTCCCGTCGGGGAGACCCTCACGCCCACCACGGGCCAGAAGAAGGGGCGGCCCACCCCGACGCGCAAGGAGGCCGAGGCCGCCCGGAAGGCGAGGGCCAAGGTGCCCCGCACCCGCAAGGAACAGGCCGCCGCCCGCCGGGCCGCACGCGCGGAGAGCTCGAGCCAGGTGCGCGCGGCCATGCGCACCGGCGACGAGCGCCACCTGCTGCCGCGCGACAAGGGCCCGGTCAAGCGCTTCATCCGCGACTACATCGACAGCCGCTTCACGTTGGTGGAGTTCCTGCTGCCGCTGATGTTCGTCGTCGTGCTGCTCGGCTGGACGGGCAACCGCACCCTCGCCGGCTACCTCAACGCCGCGATGCTCGCCCTGCTCCTCCTCGTCGTCTTCGAGGTGGTGCGGCTGCGCTCGCGCATCCGCAAGGAGCTCCGGGCCCGGTTCCCCGACGAGCCGCTCAACGGGACGACGTACTACACCGTGATCCGGGCGATGCAGATGCGCTTCATGCGCCAGCCCAAGCCGCAGGTCAAGCTCGGCCAGCAGCTGCCCGACCGCTACCGCTAGGCAGAGTCACGCGTCGTAGTCGAGGACGACGCGCTCCGAGGTCGGGTGTGACTGGCAGGTGAGGACGTAGCCGCCCTCGATCTCCTCGGGCTCGAGGGCGTAGTTGACGTCCATCGCGACCGCGCCCTCGACGAGCAGGGCCCGGCAGGTGCCGCAGACGCCGCCCCGACAGGCGAAGGGCAGGTCGGAGCGCACCCGGAGCGCCGCCTCGAGCACGCCGACGTCGTCGGGCCGGAGCTCGAAGTCGGAGGTGCGGCCGTCGAGCTTGATGGTGACCTGGGCGGCGCCCTCGACCGACGAGGCCACCACCTCCGGGGCGCGCGGCACCGGGTCGGCGTGGAAGAGCTCGGTGTGGATCACGTGGGGGTCGACGCCGTGGGCCAAGATCACGTCGCGGAGGTCGACCACCATCTGCTGCGGGCCGCACAGCAGCCACTCGTCGACCTGGTCGGGTGGCAGCAGGGCGCTGAGGATCCGGTTGAGCCGGTCGCCGTCGAGGCGCCCGGAGAACAGCTCGACGTCCTGCTCCTCGCGGGACAGCACATGGACCAGCTGGAACCGCTCGGGATAACGGTCCTTGAGGTCGTGCAGGTCGTCGAGGAACATCACCGTGCGATGGCTGCGGTTGGCGTAGACCAGCAGCACCTGCGCGTGGGGCTCGTGCTCGAGGATCGTGGAGACGATCGAGATGACCGGCGTGATGCCCGAACCCGCAGCGATTGCGCCATAGGTACGGTGTGACTCCGGGTCGAGGTGGGTGGTGAACCGCCCGGCCGGGGTCATCACGTCGAGCTCGTCGCCGACATGGAGGGCGTCGACGACGCCCTCGGAGAACACGCCGCCGGGGAGCTTCTTCACCCCGATCCGCAGCGCCTGCGAGCTCGGCGTCGTGCAGATCGAGAAGCTACGGCGCTCGCCGTCGTCGCCGCGGATCGTGAGGTGCTGGCCGTGCACGAAGCGGTAGTCGTCGGCGAGCTCGGGCGGCACGGCGAACGTGATCGCGACCGAGTCGTCGGTCAGGGGCTCGACGGAGGCCACCCGGAGCGGGTGGAACTGGGGCTTGGTCACGGGAGCAGATGGCCCTTTAGATGGCTTTGAAGTGGTCGAAGGGCTCGCGGCAGGCGCGGCAGACCCACAGACTCTTGCACGCGGTGGACCCGAACCGGCTGGACTGACGGGTGTCGAGACTGCCGCACTGGGGGCAGCGCACCGACAGCGCGAGCGGGACGGCCCCACCGGCGCCGGCCGGGCCCGGAGGCGCGATGCCGGCCCGCTCGAGCTTGGCCCTCGCCTCGTCGCTGAGGTCGTCGGTGGTCCAGGCCGGGCTGAGCACGAACTCGACGTCGACGTGCTGGTAGCCGGCCAGCGTCAGCGCGTCGACCAGGTCGGTGCGGATCGTCTCCATGGCGGGGCAGCCGGAGTAGGTGGGCGTGATCGTGACGTGGACCCGGCCTTGGTCGTCCTCGGTCACGTCGCGCAGGATGCCGAGGTCGTCGATGGTGACCATCGGCAGCTCGGGGTCGGGCACGGTGGCCGCGATGGCCCGGGCGCGACTGGTCATCGTCTGGGGGTTCACCAGGTGGCTCCCGGGTGAGAGCGGTGGAGGTGCTGCATGTCGGCGAGCAGATGGCCGAGGTGCTCGGTGTGGAGGCCGTCGCGGCCGCCCCCGACGGCCGGGGACACCTCGGGCAGCGACAGCGTCGCGTCGGCGACCACGCGGCGTAGGTCGTCGAGGACGGGAGTGCGCAGGGCCGCCGGGTCGGCCACCCGGCCGGTCAGGGCCGGGGTGAGCGGGGCGAAGAGCTCGTCGACGAAGGGCCACTCGGCGTCGAGGGCGGCCTGCATGCGGAGGTGGGAGGTCTCGGTGCCGTCGCCGAGCCGCACGACCCAGTGACCGGCGTGGTCGAGGTGGTAGGCGACCTCCTTGACCGCCTTGCCGGCGATCGCGGCCAAGGTCTCGTCGGCGCCGGCCAGCAGCGCGCGGTAGAGATGGAGCTGGTAGGTCGCGAAGACCAGCAACCGGGCCATCGCGACCCCGAAGTCGGTCATCGGCCGCTCCACGAGCCAGACGTTGCGGAACTCCCGGTCGTCGCGCAGGTAGGCGAGGTCGTCCTCGGTGCGCCCGGCACCCTCGAGCTGACCGGCGTAGGTCAGCAGGGTGCGCGCCTGGCCGAGCTGGTCGAGCCCGATGTTGGCCAGGGCGACGTCCTCCTCGAGCTCGGGCGCACGGCTGATCCACCAGCCCATGCGCTGGGCGGAGACGAGAGCGTCATCGGCGAGACCGAGGGTGTAGACGACCAGGGGGGTGTCGGTCATAGGTGCTCCACGCCCTCGGGGACGTCGTAGAACGTCGGGTGCCGGTAGACCTTGTCGGCCGCCGGATCGAAGAACGGATCGCGCTCGTCGGGCGTCGACGCCTCGATGTCGGCGGCCCGGACCACCCAGATCGACACGCCTTCGCCGCGGCGGGTGTAGAGGTCGCGGGCGTTGCGCAGCGCCATCTCGGCATCGGGCGCGTGCAGGGAGCCGGCATGCACGTGGGACAGGCCGCGGCGAGCCCGCAGGAAGACCTCCCAGAGGGGCCAGCGGCCGTCGGGAACAGTCATGCGACCGACTCCGAGGCCCGCGCATGCTTGGCGGCGTAGGCCCCGGCCGCCTCGCGCACCCAGGCGCCCTCGTCGTGGGCCCTGCGCTTGTGGGCCATCCGGTCGGCGTTGCAGGGGCCGTTGCCCTTGATCACCGCGAACAGCTCGGTGAAGTCGATCGTGCCGTAGTCGTAGTGGCCGGTCTCGTCGTTCCACCGCAGGTCGGGGTCGGGCAGGGTCAGCCCGAGCGCCTCGGACTGCGGCACGGTCATGTCGACGAACCGCTGGCGCAGCTCGTCGTTGGAGAAGCGTTTGATGCCCCAGGCCATCGACTGCGCGGAGTTGGGACTGTCCTCGTCGGGCGGTCCGAACATCATCAGGGCCGGCCACCAGTAGCGGTCGACGGCGTCCTGGGCCATCGCCTTCTGGGCAGGCGAGCCGTGGGACAGGGTGTGCAGGATCTCGAAGCCCTGCCGCTGGTGGAACGACTCCTCCTTGCACACCCGCACCATCGCGCGGGCGTAGGGGCCGTAGGAGCACCGGCACAGGGGCACCTGGTTGGTGATCGCGGCGCCGTCGACCAACCACCCGATCGCGCCCACGTCGGCCCAGGTGAGGGTCGGGTAGTTGAAGATCGAGGAGTACTTCTGGCGGCCGCTGTGGAGCTGGTCGACCAGGTCGGCACGGTCGACGCCGAGGGTCTCGGCGGCGGCGTAGAGGTAGAGCCCGTGACCCGCCTCGTCCTGCACCTTGGCCATCAAGATCGCCTTGCGGCGCAGGCTCGGGGCGCGACTGATCCAGTTGCCCTCGGGCTGCATCCCGATGATCTCGGAGTGGGCATGCTGGGCGATCTGCCGGATCAGGGTGTTCCGGTAGGCCTCGGGCATGTCGTCGCGAGGCTCGACGCGGCCCTCGTCGGCGAGGAGCGCGGCGAAGGCCTGCTCGTCGTGGGGCGTCTCCGCCTCAGCCGGCTGGTCGGTCCCGAAGTCGTTGCCGTACACCCGCCCGACGCTACCACCGCTTATGACACCTATCGGCATCTCTGCCGCTTCGGTGTAACATCCGGCCGGCTGCCAGGATGGGCTCATGAGCAGCCCCTCGTTGCCCACTGGCGATGTCTCGGTCCGGGTCGCGTGGGTCGACGACGCCGAGGCGATCGCCGCCATCCAGGCTCGCGCCTGGGCCACGTCGTACGCCGGGCTGCTGCCCGCAGCGGGCGACCTGCGGCCCGCCGACTTCGCGCAGCTGTGGCGCGACGCGCTCACCCACCCGGCTGACGCGCGCCACCGGGCGCTGGTCGCCCTCGAGCGCAACCGCGTGGTCGGCTTCGCGATCACCACGCCGGCCACCGATCCCGACTGCGACGCGGTCAGCGACGGCGAGGTGATGGAGCTGACCGTCGACCAGGGGGAGCAGGGCAAGGGCCACGGGTCGCGACTCGTGCAGGCCGCGGTCGACACGATGGTGGCCGATCGGTTCACCCGGGCCGTGATCTGGCTGGTGGCCGACGACGACACCACCCGCACCTTCCTCACCGAGGCCGGCTGGGCACCCGACGGCGCCCACCGCACCCTCGACCTCGACGGGAGCGGGGTCACCCAGGTCAAGCAGGTGCGCCTGCACACGACACTGGCATGACCGATGGCATGACCGATGGCATGACCGATGGCATGACCGATGGCATGACCCCGGCCGAGCAGCGGGCGATCGTCCGGGACGGGCTCGGAGTGGGCCTCGCCACCGGGCTGTACGGCGTCTCGTTCGGCGCGATCGCCGTCGCGGCCGGGCTCTCGGTGCTCCAGACCTGTGCCCTGTCGCTGGTGATGTTCACCGGCGCGTCGCAGTTCGCGTTCGTCGGCGTCGTGGCGGCAGGGGGCGCACCGATCAACGGCGCGGTGACGGCGCTCCTGCTCGGCACCCGCAACACGCTCTACGGGCTCAAGCTCGCGCCGCTGCTGGGCTTCCGCGGCTGGCGACGCCCGGCAGCAGCGCAGGTCGTCATCGACGAGTCGACCGCGATGTCGGTCACCCGCGACTCTCAGGAGGCGGCGCGGGTCGGTTTCCTCAGCACCGGTGTCGCGGTGTTCTGCCTGTGGAACCTGTTCACCTTCCTCGGCGCGATCGCGGGCAACCTGATCGGCGACCCGAGCACCTACGGGCTCGACGCCGCGGTCGGCGCCGCCTTCCTGGCCCTGCTCTGGCCGCGCCTGGCCGACCGGCGCAACCGGGTGGTGGCACTGTGCGCGGCCGCCGTGGCCCTGTGCGCCGTTCCGATCACGGCGGCCGGGGTGCCCGTCCTGGTCGCGGGGGGTGTCGCCCTCCTGGCCGGCGTGCTCACCCGCACCGCCGTCGACGAGACGGAGATCCCGTGACCTGGGCGGCGATCATCGGCGCCGGCATCGGCTGCTACCTGCTCAAGCTGGCCGGGCTGTCGATCCCGGCCAAGGTGCTCGAGCGGCCGCTCGTGGAGCGGATCGCCGACCTGATCCCGGTCGCGCTCCTGTCCGCCCTGGTCGCGGTGCAGGTCTTCTCCACCGGCCACCACCTGACCATCGACGCACGAGCAGCGGGCCTCGCCGTGGCGGTCGTGGCCCTCCTGCTCCGAGCGCCGTTCCTGGTGGTGGTCTTCGCGGCGGCCCTCGCCGCTGCGCTGCTCCGGGTGTTCTTCCCGGGCTGGTGAGATCAGCCGATGTCGAGGACCTGCTCGAGCCCGACGGTGAGGCCGGGGCGGCCGGCGATCGCGCGGACGGCGGCGAGGACACCAGGAGTGAACGACGCGCGGTCCATCGAGTCGTGCCGGATGGTGAGGGTCTCCCCCGGCCCGCCGAGGATGACCTCCTGGTGGGCGACCAGGCCGCGTGCCCGGACCGCGTGCAGGTGGATGCCGTCGACCTCGGCGCCCCGCGCGCCCGCGAGACCGGTGGAGGTCGCGTCGGGCACCGGCCCGAGACCAGCCTCGCGTCGCGCGGCCGCGACCAGCTCCGCCGTACGACGGGACGTGCCGCTGGGGGCGTCGGCCTTGTCGGGGTGGTGGAGCTCGACGATCTCGACCGACTCGAAGAACGGCGCGGCCGCCGCCGCGAACCGCATCATCAGCACCGCACCGATGGAGAAGTTGGGGGCCACGAGGACGCCGACCCCGGGCGCGTCGGCCAGTGCCGCGCGCAGCTGGTCGAGCCGCGCGTCGTCGAAGCCGGTGGTGCCCACCACGCAGTGCAGGCCGTGGGCGATGCACCAGCGCAGGTTGTCCATCACCACGTCTGGGTGGGTGAAGTCGACGACGATCTGGGCCGCGGCGAGCGCCTCGAGGTCGTCACCGACGTCGACGCGGGCCACCAGCGTCGTGTCCGGGGCTTCCTCCACGGCGCGGCACACCTCCGAGCCGACCCGTCCCTGGGCGCCCAGCACGCCGACCTCGACCGTCACGGTGCCAACCTAGCGGCCAGTCCTGGTGGTGGATCTGGCAGGCTGAGGCCATGCCAGTGCCGCAGGTCCCGCCGCGCATGATCTGGGCCGTCGACCTGATGGACCCGCAGCCGGGCGACAACATCCTCGAGATCGGCTGTGGTGCCGGCTACGGCGCAGAGCTGATCTGCCAGCGCCTCACCACCGGCAAGCTGTTCGCGATCGACCGCTCGGAGTCGGGGGTCGACCGCACGCGGCGCCGCAACCAGAAGTACGTCGACGCCGGGCGGCTCACGGTGCGCCAGATCGACCTGGCCACGCTGCGGGTGCCGGTGAAGCGGCTGCACAAGGTCTTCGCGTTCAACGTCAACCTGTTCTGGGTGCGCGGGTGCGCGGACGAGGTCGCCCTGCTGCACGAGCGCGTGCTGCCCGGTGGAGCGGTGTACCTCTTCTACGAGACCACCCAGCCCGAGCTGGTGCCCAACATCGTGGGCAAGGCCTCGGCCGCGCTCACCGAGGGCGGGTTCCGGGTGTCGGTCATCGACCAGAAGGCGCCCCCGGTGGTGGCCTTGATCGGGCGCAGATAAGGTCATTTCCTGATATTGACTTCTTATTAGGCTATTGCCTAAACTGAAGGACCTTCAGGGAGGAGCCGACATGGACGTCCTCGTCCTCACCGTCGACCAGGACGACAGTCGGCGCGGCGCCGACCAGGTACCGGCCGCGTTGCAGATGCTGGACGACGTGCCGACCCTCCTCGCCTTCGACCGCACCGTGGGCGACGAGCTCC
Organism: uncultured Actinomycetota bacterium; assembly: GCA_963820015.1. GTDB lineage: Bacteria > Actinomycetota > Actinomycetes > Propionibacteriales > Nocardioidaceae > Nocardioides. The sequence goes on from CAWFYO010000017.1 coordinate 97,249, forward strand.
AGGGCGTGCTCGACGACCCGGCCGCGCTCCCCCGCGCCCTGGAGCGGCTGCTGCGCGACGGCGCCTGGAACATCGGGCTCGGTGTCGGCCCGATCGAGACCCCGCTCAGCGAGCACTCGCGGGCCGGCCGCGGACCCGCCTACGTCGCCGCCCGCGAGGCGGTCACCTCGGCCAAGTCCAGCCCTTGGCGGGTGCGGGCGGTCGCGGCGACCGGCGACGCCGCCGGCGTCCGGGCGCTGGAGTCGGCGGTGTGGCTGTGGGCGGCGCTGCTGGCACGTCGTACGCCGCGCGGCTGGGAGGTCGCCGACCTCGTCGACCAGGGCCTCACCTACGACGAGACCGCCAAGCGCCTCGGCATCACCCAGTCGGCGGTCAGCCAGCGCGCCGCCGCTGCCGGGATCGCCGAGGGCAGGCGGGCCCGCGAGCTCGTCGAGCACCTCGCCCGCCTCGCCCTGTCCCCCGCCGGAGGAGATCGATGAGCCCGCTCCAGATCAGCTACCTCCTCTTCGTCCCGCTGGCGGTGGTCTGCTCGGTCGTGGGTCTGGTCGTGCGACGCGGACAGCGGATCTGGGCACTGCTCACGGTCGTCCTGCTCGCGGTCCCGCTGCTCTGGGCCTGGGTCCGCGACGGAGACCACGCCTCCAGCACCGGCGCCCACGCGGTCGCCCTCGCGGCCGGGGTCCTGGCGGTGGTGGGGGGCGGCCTGGTGACCACTCAGGTCCTCGCGACGGTCGAGGGCGACGCCGTACGCCCCGCCGGCGACGTGCTGCGCGGCGGCGCGTGGATCGGCGCGCTCGAACGGCTGGCCGTCTTCGCCACCCTGATCGCCGGCTGGGGTCCCGGCCTGGCGATCGTGCTCGCGGTGAAGGGCCTCGGCCGCTATCCCGAGCTGCGCAACCAGGAGGACACCGGAGCCGCCGAGCGGTTCATCATCGGCACCTTCACCAGCGTGCTCTGGGCAGCCGGCTGCGCCGGGCTGGCGGTCCTCGCGCCGTGATCTTCTCGGTGCGGGGCTAAACCGCCAGGGCACTTCCTGGCGTAGGAAGGTCATGGAGACACTGATCTCCGGAGGACGGGACATGACCGAACGCGCGACCCCTGGGGACTTCGCGCGCTGGGTCGAGCCCCATCTGACGGTCCTGGCACGCTACGCCGCACGGCAGGTCGCACCGGCCGACCGTGACGACGTAGTGCAGGAGGCGCTGATCCGCGCCTGGCAGCGCTGGTCGACGTACGACGCGGACCGCGGCACACCGGTCGCCTGGCTGATCGGCATCCTGGCCGACCGCTGCCGGCGACACCGCACCCGGCAGCCGGCCGCGCTCGTCGAGCTGGTCGAGCGCGGCACCCCGTCGCCACCCGGGCCACCACCCGCGCACGACATCGACCTGGAGCGTGCCCTCGACGACCTCAGCCGCCGCCAGCGCGAGGCGGTCGACCTGCACTACTTCGTGGGCCTCGACGTCGCCACCGTGGCGGAGGTGATGGGCTGCGCGCCCGGCACGGTCAAGGCCACCCTGCACCAGGCGCGGAGCCGCCTGCGCGAGATCCTGGGAGATGACGATGACTGACCTGCTCGAGCACCGCCTGGCCGAGGCCGGCCGCCGCTGGCAGGCCGCCCAGCCGCCGGCCCCCGAGGTGCCGGTCGAGCGGCTGACCGCCGCCCCCCGCAAGCGCGCCCGCTACGTCGGCGCGGCGGCCGCGGCCGTGCTCGTCATCGTCGGCGGCGGCCTCGCGATCGCGGCGACGCGTCCGGGCGCGACCCCGCCGAGCCCGGGCGTGCCGCCCCCGTGGGTGACGAGCACCCACCAGGTCGGACCGACCGGCCGCCGCACGGTGCCGTGGGCCGCGCTCCCGGCCACCCACCCGCACCTGCGGACCTGGCCGCAGGGCCACGGCCGACCGTGGTCGACCCCCTACGACCGGGTCTCGGCGACCGGCGAGATCAAGGGTCGGGTCCACCCGGGTGACACGCTGGCCTTCACCGCCTACCTCGAGTCGTCCACCGACCTGCCGCTCGACCCGTGCCCCGACATCAACGTCGCGATCGGCACCCACGCGTTCCACACCTGGCAGCTCAACTGCGCGGCGGTGCCCCACGTCGACTCCGCCGGGACCCCCTACCTGCCGGCCTTCACGAGCGTGCCGTTCCGGATCGAGGTGACCGTGCCGGACGAACCGGGTCGCCAGAAGGTGCTGTTCACGATCGACGGACCGTTCCGGCTGCCCGGCTTCTACGGACTGATCGACGTGGTCACCAGGCGCTGAGCGGGGCTCGCATGCGTCAGCGCGGGCCGACGACGGCGAGGATCTCGGGACCGGCGAACAGCTCGGCGGCCAGCGTGCGTACGTCGTCGAGAGTGACGGCCTCGACCCGCGCCAGCACCTCGTCGATGCTGAGCAGCTCGTCGTCGACCAGCTCGGACTTGCCGAGGCGGGTCATCCGCGACGCGGAGTCCTCGAGCCCGAGCACCAGGCCGCCCTTGAGCTGGCCCTTGCCGCGCGCCAGCTCCTCGGCGGTGATGCCGGCCCCGGCGACCTTCACCAGCTCGGCACGCACGACCGCGAGGACCTGGTCGAGCTTGGCCGGCAGGCAGCCGACCGAGACCCCGACCAGTCCGGCGTCGACGTGCTGGCTGGCGAAGGAGAACACGGAGTAGGCCAGCCCGCGCTTCTCGCGGACCTCCTGGAACAGCCGGCTGGAGGTGCCGCCACCCAGCGCGGCGTTGAGCACGCCGAGTGCGAACCGGCGCGGGTCGGACCGGGTCAGTCCCTGCATGCCGAGGACGACGTTGACCTGCTCGAACTGGCGGGTCGCCTCGACCACGCCGGACCCGGCCTTGCGGGAGCGCTCGTGCTGCCGGGCGACGACCGGCTCGGCGGTGCCGTCGAGGAAGCCCTGGCGGGCGAACGAACGGCGGACGAGCCGCACGAGGCGAGCGTGGTCGACGCTGCCGGCGACCGAGACCACCATCCGCTCGGGGCGGTAGTGGCGGCGGTAGAAGCGGCGTACCTGGTCGCGGTCCATCGCCTCGATCGAGGCGACCGTGCCGGCGATGGGGCGGCCGAGGGGCGAGTCGCCCCAGGCCAGCGAGGAGAAGAGGTTGTGGGCGACGTCGTCGGGGTCGTCGTCGTGCATCGCGATCTCGTCGAGGATCACGTCACGCTCGGCCTCGACGTCGTCGGCGGTGATCAGCGACGACGTGATCATGTCGCCGAGCACGTCGACGGCCAGCGGCACGTCGTCGTCGAGCACCCGCGCGTGGAAGCAGGTGTACTCCTTGGCGGTGAAGGCGTTGAACTCGCCGCCGACCGCGTCGAGCGCGATGGAGATGTCGAGCGCGGAGCGCTCCCCCGTGCCCTTGAAGAGCAGGTGCTCGAGGAAGTGGGAGCAGCCGTGGAGCGCCGGCGACTCGTCGCGCGAGCCGACCCCGACCCACACCCCGATCGTCGCCGAGCGCGCGCCGGGGACCCGCTCACTGATGATCCGCAGACCGCTGGGCAGGACGGTGCGTCGGACGACCCCGCCGTCCTCCTCGAGCAGCGTGCGGGTCGTGCCACCCGGGCGGGTGGTGCCACTCGGACGCGAAGCCGACGACCGGCCGGCAGCAGGCTGCCGGCCGGTCGTCTCGGGAACCACGTGGGTCACTCGGCGTCCGCAGCCTCGTCGGCCGTGGCCCCGGCCACGTCGTCGGCGGCCTCGGAGGAGTCCTCCACGACGGGGATCAGCGACAGCTTGCCGCGGTCGTCGACCTCGGCGATCTGGACCTGGATCTTCTGGCCGACCGACACGACGTCGTCGACGTTCTCGACCCGCTTGCCACCCACCAGGGCCCGGAGCTTGGTGATGTGGAGCAGGCCGTCCTTGCCGGGGAGCAGGGAGACGAACGCACCGAAGTTCGTGGTCTTGACGACGGTGCCGAGGTAGCGCTCGCCGACCTCGGGCATGGTCGGGTTGGCGATCGCGTTGACCGCGTTGCGGGCGGCCTCGGCCGCCTCGCCGTTGGTCGCACCGATGTAGACCGTGCCGTCGTCCTCGATCGACAGGCTCGCGCCGGTGTCGTCCTGGATCTGGTTGATGACCTTGCCCTTGGGCCCGATCACCTCGCCGATCTTGTCGACCGGGACCTTGATGCTGATGATCCGCGGGGCGTGGAGCGACATCTCCTCGGGACCGTCGATGGCCTCGCCCATCACCTCGAGAATCGTGTGGCGGGCGTCGCGGGCCTGGGTCAGCGCCGAGGCCAGCACCTCCGCCGGGATGCCGTCGAGCTTGGTGTCGAGCTGGAGCGCGGTGACGAACTCCTTGGTGCCGGCGACCTTGAAGTCCATGTCGCCGAAGGCGTCCTCGGCGCCGAGGATGTCGGTCAGCGCGACGTACTGCGTCTGGCCGTCGACCTCGCCGGAGATCAGGCCCATCGCGATGCCCGCGACCGAGGCCCGCAGCGGGACACCTGCCTGGAGCAGCGACATCGTCGACGCGCAGACCGAGCCCATGGAGGTCGAGCCGTTGGAGCCCATGGCCTCGGAGAGCTGCCGGATGGCGTAGGGGAACTCCTCCTTGGTCGGCAGCACGGGCAGCAGCGCACGGCGCGCCAGCGCGCCGTGGCCGACCTCGCGGCGCTTGGGCGAGCCCACGCGCCCGGTCTCACCGGTGGAGAACGGCGGGAAGACGTACTTGTGCATGTAGCGGCGGTGCTTCTCCGGCGACAGCGTGTCGAGCTGCTGCTCCATCTTGAGCATGTCGAGGGTGGTGACGCCCAGGATCTGGGTCTCGCCACGCTCGAAGAGCGCCGAGCCGTGCACCCGCGGGATCACGCCGACCTCGGCGTGCAGCGGCCGGATGTCGGCCAGTCCGCGACCGTCGATGCGCACGTGGTCGCGCAGGACGCGCTCGCGCACGACCTGCTTGTTGACCGAGCGGAACGCCGCGCCGACCTCCTTCTCGCGACCCTCGAACTGCGGGGCCACCTTCTCCAGGACGCTCTCCTTGAGCTCGTCGACCCGGAGCTCGCGCTCCTGCTTGTCGGCGATCGTCATCGCGGAGACGAGGTCGGCCTTGGCGGCCGCCTCGACGGCGTCGTAGACGTCGTCCTCGTAGTCGAGGAAGACCGGGAACTCCTGGATCGGCTTGGCCGTCTCGCGAGCGAGCTCGCTCTGGGCCTCGCACAGCTGCTTGATGAACGGCTTGGCGGCGTCGAGGCCGCCGGCGACGATCTCCTCGGTCGGCGCCTGGGTGCCGGACTGGACGAGGTCCCAGGTCTGCTCGGTGGCTTCGGCCTCGACCATCATGATCGCGACGTCGCCGGTCTCGGTGACCCGGCCGGCCACGACCATGTCGAAGACGGCGCCCTCGAGCTGGCTGTGGGACGGGAACGCCACCCACTGGCCCTCGATGAGGGCGACGCGGACGCCACCGACCGGGCCGGAGAACGGCAGGCCGGAGAGCTGGGTGGACATGGACGCGGCGTTGATCGCGAGCACGTCGTAGGGCTGGTCGGGGTCGAGCGCCAGCACGGTGATGACGACCTGGACCTCGTTGCGCAGGCCCTTCTTGAACGTCGGGCGCAGCGGGCGGTCGATCAGACGGCAGGTGAGGATCGCGTCCTCACCGGGGCGACCCTCGCTCCGGAAGAAGGAGCCGGGGATCTGCCCCACGGCGTACATCCGCTCCTCGACGTCGATCGTCAGGGGGAAGAAGTCGAACTGCTCCTTGGGGTGCTTGCCGGCCGTGGTGGCCGACAGCAGCATCGTCTCGTCGTCGAGGTAGGCCGTGACGGAGCCGGCGGCCTGACGGGCCAGCAGCCCGGTCTCGAACTTGACGGTCCGCTGGCCGAACTTGCCGTTGTCGAGAACGGTTTCGACCGTGGTGATAGTGGGTTCAGACATGGGCTCTCGTGCCCTGTCCTTTCTCTTCGCGGAGCGACCCCGCGACGTCCTGCTACGAAAACTGCTCGAGGACCGAGCCCTCCGACAGCGTCGGAAGGAGCCCCGGGTCCTGGCCGGTCTTCGATCGAGATCCGCGGCCGGCACCCTGCCGTGGTGGGCGGGGGCTGTCCGAAGACCACTACCGAGGACCGGGCTGACGCGAGCGGGTCGCTCCTGGTGATGGTTGCGTTTTCAGTTGTGTCTCGACCCTAGCGGTCGGCGTCCGGGCCGACTCGGCCCGGAACATGAGAGGAGCGGCGGCCCCAGGTGGGACAGCCGCTCCGTGGTCATCGGCGCAGGCCGAGACGCTCGATGATCGAGCGGTAACGCTCGATGTCGGTCTTGTTGAGGTAGTTCAGCAGCCGGCGGCGCTGGCCCACGAGGAGCAGCAGACCACGACGGGTGTGGTGGTCGTGCTTGTGGGTCTTGAGGTGCTCGGTGAGGTGGGCGATGCGGTGGCTCAGCAGCGCGATCTGGACCTCGGGCGAGCCGGTGTCACCCTCGGTGACGGCGTACTCGGTGATGATCTTCTTCTTGGTCTCCGCGTCGGTACCGATCGACATGAAGGCTCCTTCCGGCCACGTGGGCCCGTCCGTTGCGCGGCGCGCCGGGGCCTGTTCACCCGGGCACTCTGGATCCGCGGCCGTTTCACGGCAACCGGGGAAGATTATCAGCGGGTGGGCAGGCCCCCAAAACGTGGGAGCCTGCCCACCCGCCCGTCGTACGCGTCAGGCCACCGGGGGCGTGTCCTGTCGCGACGACTGCTCGGTGACGGTCTGGCTGCCGTCGGCATGGGTGGTGCGCGAGACCGTGTTCGCCCGGCGAGCGCGGCCCAGGGTGATGGCGGTGAGCGCGATCACGACCACTCCGGCCAGCACCAGGATCCAGCCGACCAGCTGCAGATCGACCCCGGAGATGGCGTCCTGCACAGCCAGCGCCAGGATCAGCCCGACTGCCAGGAGGAAGACCCCGAGTCCGTATCCCATGGTGGTTCGTCCCTTCGTCGGTGCGCCTGTTCGGCGGCTCGTCGCCGGACACTGTTCCCACTCCCGACCCGGTTATGCCTTCTCGAACCGATGATTTTCGAGATTTTCGGGGGAGACTCGCACGGTGCCCTCCCCACTCCGGCGGCTGACCCTCGCCGTCCCGCCCGTTTCTCCCCGCTACACCGGCACCCGCCTGACGGCCTGCAACCTGTGCGAGGCGATCTGCGGGCTCGAGCTGACCCTCACCGACGGGGCCGTGACGGCCATCCGCGGCAATCCCACCGACCCGCTCTCGCGCGGCTACATCTGCCCCAAGGGCGTCGCGCTCGCCGACCTGTACGACGACCCCGACCGGCTGCGCCGACCGCTGCGCAAGGTGGGCGACGAGTGGGAGGAGGTCGGCTGGGACGAGGCCCTCGACCTCGTCGCCGACCGGCTGGCCGACACGATCAACACCGACGGCCCCGATGCGGTGGGGGTCTACCTGGGCAACCCGAACGTGCACGCCCTGTCCACTCCGACCCACGCGTTGCCCTTCGTGAGGGCGCTGGGCACCCACAGCCGGTTCTCCGCGACCACCGTCGACCAGGCACCCCACCAGCTGGTGGCGTGGCAGCTGTTCGGCCACCAGCTGCTCCTCCCGACCCCCGACCTGGACCGGACGTCCTACTTCCTGGTGTTCGGGGCGAACCCGATGGCCTCCAACGGCTCGATCATGACCTCGCCCGACTTCCCGCGCCGGGCCCGGGCGATCAAGGAGCGGGGCGGGCGGATCGTGGTCCTCGACCCGCGTCGTACGGAGACCGCCAAGATCGCCTCCGAGCACCACTTCGTCCGCCCCGGCACCGACGTGGTCGTGCTGCTCGCGATGCTGCACACCCTGCTCGAGGACGGGCTCGCCCGCCCCCCGGCCTACGTCGACGGCGTCGAGCGGCTGCGCGCCCTGGTCGCGCCGTTCACCCCCGAGCTCGCCGAGCAGGTCAGCGCGGTGCCCGCCGCCGACGTACGCCGGCTCACCCACGAGCTCTGCGCCGCGGACGGCGGCGTGGTCTACGGCCGGGTGGGGGTGTCGACGACCGGGTTCGGCTCCCTCAGCCACTGGGCGATCGGCTGCCTGAACCTGCTGGCCGGCCACTTCGACCGGCCGGGCGGCGTGCTGTTCCCCGAGCCCGCCGTCGACCTGGTCGCCCGCGGGCTCGTCGGCCGGGGCCACTTCGACCGCTACCGCAGCCGGGTGCGCGACCTCCCGGAGTACGGCGGGGAGCTCCCGGCCGCGGTCATGCGCGAGGAGATCGAGACCCCGGGCCCGGGCCGGCTCAAGGCGTTCGTCACCATCGCCGGCAACCCGGTGCTGTCGACGCCGGACGGGCGCCGGCTCGGTGAGGCGCTCGACACGCTGGACTTCATGGTGGCGATCGACCTCTACCTCAACGAGACGACCCGCCACGCCGACGTGATCCTGCCGCCGACCACGGCGCTGGAGCGCGACCACTACGACCTGGTGTTCCACGGGCTGGCGGTGCGCAACACCGCGCGCTTCAGCCCGGCGGTCTTCGCGAAGCCGGACGACGCCCGCCACGAGTGGGAGATCTACCGCGACCTCACCGCGCGGCTCGAGGCCCGCTTGAAGCGCCGCACGCGTCGGAAGGTCCGGCTGACGCGCCGGGCGCGGATGGCCCTCAGCCCCACGCGACAGCTGGAGCTCCTGCTGCTCACCGGCCGACGGCTCACCCCGGCGCGGCTCCGGCGTCATCCCGAGGGCGTCGACCTCGGCCCGCTCCGCCCGACCATGCCCGGCCGCCTGCAGACCCGAGACCACCGGATCGACCTGACGCCGCCGCTGCTCGTCGGTGATCTCGACCGCCTGCGCACCTGGCTCGGCGACCGGCCCGAACAGCAGCCCGACGACGCGCTGGTGCTGATCGGGCGACGGCACAAGCAGGACAACAACTCGTGGTTCCACAACTCGACCCGGCTCACCCGCGGCCGACCGCGCCACCACCTGCTCATGCATCCCGACGACCTCGCGGCGCGCGGTCTGGAGAGCGGCAGCCTGGTCACGGTCTCCTCACGCGTCGGGTCGGTGCGCGTCGAGGTGGCCGGGAGCGACGACCTCATGCCGGGGGTCGTCTCACTCCCCCACGGCTACGGGCACCAGGTCGACGGCATCCGGCTGCGCAACGCGAGCAGGGTCGCCGGGGCGTCGATCAACGACCTGACCGACCCCTCGCTGCTGGACCTGTCGGGCAACGCCGCGCTGAGCGGCGTACCGGTCACCGTCGAGGCGGCCGCTCCCCTCTGAGCCCCCGCGGTTCAGCCGAGCACGGCGCGCACGGCCTCGCGGGCGGCCATCGGGTCGTTCGCGGCGAGTGCGGCCTCGGCAGCCTCCTCGAGCGCGTCCATCGACGCCGACGCCAGCCGGGCGCCCACGGGACGGACCGCCGCCGACGCCATCGAGAGCGACGTGATGCCCATGCCCACCAGCACGCAGGCCAGCAGCGGGTCGGCCGCGGCCTCGCCGCAGACCCCGACCGGCTTGCCGGCGCGCTTGCCGGCCTCGGCCGTGATCGCGATCAGCTGGAGCACGGCGGGCTGCCAGGCGTCGGTGAGGTGGGCGAGGTCGGAGGCCATCCGGTCGGCGGCCATCGTGTACTGGGTCAGGTCGTTGGTGCCGATCGAGAGGAAGTCGACGACCTCGAGCATGCGGTAGGCCAGCAGCGCCGCCGAAGGGACCTCGATCATCACGCCCGGCTTGAGACCCCGCTCGCGGACCGCGGCGGCGAAGTCGGTCGCCTCGGCGACGGTGGCGACCATCGGCGCCATCACCCAGGTCTCGGTGCCGGTGGTGCGGGCGGCCGCGGCGATGCCGTCGAGCTGGCGGGTGAGCAGGTCGGGCTGGTCGAAGGAGAGCCGGAGGCCGCGCACCCCGAGCGCGGGGTTCTCCTCCCCCTCGTGGGTGGCGAACGCGACCGGCTTGTCGGAGCCGGCGTCGAGGGTGCGGACGACGACGTAGCGGCCGGCGAACGGCGCCAGCACCTCGCCGTAGATCGTGGCCTGCTCGTCGGCCGACGGCTCGTCGGCGCGGTTGAGGAAGCAGAGCTCGGTGCGGAACAGCCCGACACCCTCGACCGGGCCGGTCGCCGCTGCCCGCGCGGACTCGCCGTCGGCGACGTTGGCCAGGATCTTCACGTGGGTGCCGTCGGCGGTCTCGCCCGGACCGGTCCACGTCGCCAGCGCCTCGCGCTGGACGCGGTCGGCCTCGACGAGACGCTCGGCCTCGTCGGGGTCGGGTGACGCTGACGACCGTACCGGCGACGCCGTCGACCAGCAGCGGGGTGCCGGCGGCGATCGTCATCGCCCCGGCGGTGCCGACCACGCAGGGGATCGCGAGCTGTCGGGCGATGATCGCGGTGTGGCTCGTCGGGCCGCCGCGCTCGGTGACCAGGGCGAGGACCACCCGCGGGTCGAGGGTCGCGGTGTCGGACGGGGCGAGGTCCTCGGCCACCAGGACGACCGGGTCGTCGGGCAGCTGCACGCCGGGCTCCGGCTCGCCGACCAGGTGGGCGACCACCCGGCGTTCGATGTCGCGGAGGTCGGTGACCCGCTCGGCCATCAGGCCGCCCATCGAGGTGAAGACGGTGACGAACTGCTCGACCCCGCCGTGCACCGACCTCAGCAGGTCCTCGCCGCTGCGCAGGTGCTTGCGCACCGCCGACCGCAGGCCCTTGTCGCGGGCCAGCCCGGCGCTCGCGGTCAGCACCTCGGCGGCGTGACCCGAGGCCTTGTCGGCCCGCCGGACGAACCCGTCGGCCACCGCCTCGGCGGCCTCGTCGTAGGAGGTGAGCGCCTTCTCCTCGTCGAGAGCGGCCCCGTCGAAGCGGGCGATCGCCTCGGGCGAGACCTCTCCTCGCACCAGCAGTGCAGGAGCGAAGGCGACGCCTGGGACGACGGGGGTGCCGCGCAGCGGGGCGGACGACTGGTCGTTCATGGCGCCACGCTACTCCGCGACCCCCTTGACAAGTCAACACGTTCGGGCGTAAAACAACACATACACAGATCAGGGGGCCGCGTTGACGATGTATGCCGAGGAGCGCCAGCAGGCGATCGCTCGTCTGGTCACCCAGCGCGGCCGGGTGTCGGTCAACCAGCTCGCGCAGGAGTACGACGTGACGACGGAGACCGTCCGCCGCGATCTCTCCACGCTCGAGCGCCTCGGCCTGGTACGACGCGTCCACGGTGGGGTCGTGCCACCCAGCTCGCTGCTGCTGATCGAGGCCGGCATCCGTGAGCGCGACCAGGTGAACACCGAGGTCAAGGAGCGGATCGCCAAGGCGGCGCTCGAGCGTCTCCCCCAGGCGGGCGGCTCGATCCTCGTCGACGCCGGCTCCACGACGATGCGGCTGGCCTCGCTCCTGCCCGCGGGTCACGCGCTGACGGTGGTCACCCACGCGGTGCCGATCGCAGCCCGCCTGGCCGGGCTGCGCCACATCGACCTGCGCCTGCTGCCGGGACGGGTCCGTCGTACCACCCAGGCGGCGGTGGGCGCCGACACGGTGGCCGCCCTCGCCGACCTCCGGGTCGACGTCGCCTTCCTCGGCACCAACGGCCTGACCGTCGACTTCGGGCTGACCACCCCCGACCCCGACGAGGCCGCCGTCAAGCGCGCGATCGTCGCGGCCGGCCACGAGGTGGTCGTCCTGGCCGACGCCTCCAAGTTCGGGGTCGAGACCGCCAACCGCTTCGCCGCGGTCGGCGACGTCACCGTGGTCGTCACCGACCGGGGCACCTCGTCAGCCGACCGGCGGGCCCTGGGCAGGACCGGCACCGAGGTCGTCGTCGCATGAGCACTCCCTCGAGCATCCAGGAGGCCCGCATGATCGTGACCCTCACCGCCAACCCGAGCCACGACCGCACCGTCAACCTGGCCGGCCGGCTCGAGCGCGGCGCCGTACAGCGTGCGGAGTCGGTGATCTCGCAGGCCGGCGGCAAGGGCGTCAACATCTCGCGCGCCTGCGTCGCCGCCCACATCCCGTCGATCGCGGTCCTGCCCGCGGCCAAGGACGACCCCTTCGTGCTCGAGCTGCTCGCCGCCGGCATCGACTGCCGCCCCGTGCACCACGAGGGCGACCTCCGGGTCAACATCACCATCACCGAGCCCGACGGCACCACCACCAAGCTCAACAGTCCCGGCCCCCAGGCCACCCCCCACCTGCTCGACGAGCTCACGGCGGCCCTGGTGCGCCGGGCCACCGACGCCTCGTGGATCGTGCTGGCCGGGTCACTGCCGCCGGGCGCGCCGCCGAAGTGGTACGCCGAGCTGGTCGCCGACCTGCGCGCCGCCGGGGCCCGGGTCGCGGTCGACACCAGCGACGCACCGCTCCAGGCGCTGGTCGACGCGCTCCCGAGCAGCGCCCCCCACCTGATGAAGCCCAACGGCGAGGAGCTCGCGTCGTTCACCGGACACGACGGCGACGCCCTCGAGGCCGACCCGATCGCGGCGGCTCGGGCGGCCACCGACCTGGTGGCGCGGGGCGTCGAGTCGGTGCTGGTCACCCTCGGCCCCCATGGCGCGGTCCTGGTCGACGCCGACGGCGCCTGGCACGCCTCGCCCCCGCCGACCACGGTCGTCTCGACCGTCGGGGCCGGCGACTCGAGCCTCTTCGGCTTCCTCCTGGGAGACGTCACCGGACGCGACCCCGCCCACAGACTCGCACTGGCCGTGGCCTACGGCAGTGCGGCAGCCGGACTGCCCGGCACGACCATCCCCCATCCGGAGCAGGTGCGCACGGACCTCGTGCACGTCACCCGCCTCGATCTCACCCCTGGAGACTGACCATGACCGACCTGATCACCACCGCCCTCGTGCGGCTGGACGACGATCTCGGCGCCGAGAAGCACGACGTGATCCGGTCGCTGGCCGCGATCGTCGCGAGTGCCGGGCGCGCCACCGACGCCGACCAGCTCGCCGCTGACGCGATCGCGCGTGAGGGCACCGCCGCCACCGGCCTGCCGGGCGGCATCGCGATCCCCCACTGCCGGACCACGGCCGTCAGCGAGCCCACGCTCGCGTTCGCACGACTCTCACCCCAGGTCGAGTTCGGCGCCAAGGACGGCCCGGCCGACCTCGCCTTCCTGATCGCCGCGCCCGCGGGGGGCGACGCGACCCACCTCCAGCTGCTCACCAAGCTCGCCCGAGCCCTGGTCAAGCGCGACTTCGTCGAGAGCCTGCGGAGCGCCAGCGACGCAGCAGGAGGTCGTCGACCTCGTGCTCGGGGTCGTCGGTGACGCCCCGGCTCCGGCCTCCGCGGCGGCCGGTGCCACAGCCCCGGCCCCGACCACGTCGAGCGCCGCCAAGTCGCTGGTCGCCGTCACCGCGTGCCCGACCGGCATCGCGCACACCTACATGGCAGCCGAAGCCCTCGAGGCGGCGGCCGCCAAGGCCGGCGTACCGATCGCCGTCGAGACCCAGGGCTCCGCCGGCGCCAAGCCGCTGCCGCCCGAGACGATCGCTGCAGCCTCGGCGGTGATCTTCGCCGTCGACGTCGGCGTCCGCGACCGCGGCCGCTTCGCCGGCAAGCCGGTGGTCTCCTCGAGCGTGAAGCGCCCGATCGAGGAAGGGCGACGCGATGATCGCCGAGGCGCTGCGCTACAGCGACGACCCCAACGCACCCCGGGTCGAGGGTCACCTCACCGCCGGCGAGGGCAGCGGTGGCGGAGCCGGCGAGTCGTGGGGTGCCCGCACCCGGCGCGTGCTGATGACCGGCGTCTCCTACATGATCCCGTTCGTCGCGGCCGGCGGTCTGCTGATCGCGCTCGGCTTCCTGTTCGGCGGCTACGAGATCGTGCTGAACAACGCCTACGGCAACATCGCCGCCAAGAACTCGATGCTTAACCTGCCGAACGCCGACCACTACGGCCTCCACCACATGCTCGGTGGAACGGGCTTCTTCGCGTCCGGGCTCTTCGCCTACCTCGGGACCCTCTTCTTCGTCATCGGCAAGACCGCGTTCGCACTGTTCATCCCGGCCTTCGCCGGCTACGTCGCCTACGCGATCGCCGACCGTCCGGGCATCGCCCCCGGATTCATCATGGGTGGCCTGGCCGCCAACCTGTTCAACGTGACGGCGGCCGACGGCACCGCGCTCCCGGCGACCGGCTTCCTGGGCGCGATCGTCGGCGGTGTGCTCGCCGGGCTGATCGCCCACTGGATCGCCAGCTGGCGGGTGCCGGCCTGGGCCCGTGGGCTGATGCCCGTCATGGTGATCCCGCTGCTCACCTCGATCATCGCCGGCTTCATCATGATCGTCGTCCTCGGCAAGCCCATCTACTGGGTGATGACCGAGCTCAACCGCGGCCTCAACAACATGAGCGGCAGCAGCGCGATCCTGCTCGGCATGATCCTCGGCCTGATGATGGCCTTCGACATGGGCGGCCCGCTGAACAAGGTCGCCTACGTGTTCGCCACCGCCGGCATCGGTGTCGCCAGCCTGGCGGCAGACGCACCCCAGCTGAAGATCATGGCCTCGGTGATGCTCGCCGGCATGGTGCCGCCGATCGCCCTCGCGCTGGCCACGGTGCTGCGGCCCAATCTGTTCACGGTGGCCGAGCGTGAGAACGGCAAGGCCGGCTGGTTGCTCGGGGCGTCGTTCATCACCGAGGGCGCGATCCCGTTCGCCGCGGCCGACCCCCTGCGGGTGATCCCGCCGATCATGCTCGGCAGCGCCGTGACCGGAGCTCTCTCTGAGGCCTTCAACGTCGGCGTCCGGGCCCCGCACGGCGGTATCTTCGTGCTCTTCGCGGTGCACAACATCCCCGGCTACCTGGTCTCACTGGCCGCCGGTGTCGTCGTCGGGGCCGTCGCGGTGGTCATCGCCAAGACGGTCTGGCCGGTCAACACCGATGTCGCGACCGTCTGACCTGCCCAGCATCCACACCCCACCAGAAGGAGAACCCATGCCCACCAAGTCCGTCGTCGTCGGCTCGGCCGTCGGCCTGCACGCCCGACCCGCCGCGATCATCTCCGAAGCGGCAGGCGAGCTCGACTCCGAGGTCCTGATCGGGATCCCCGGTGACGAGCCCGTGGACGCCAGCTCGGCCCTGCTGATCATGACCCTGGGCGCCGGGAGGGGTGACACGGTCGAGGTGTCCGGTGACAACGAGGCCGACGTCGAGGCCATCGCGGCCCTGGTCGTTCAGGACCTCGACGCCTGAGCGAGGACGTTCCGCCCGCTCGCAGCCGGGGCGGAACACCGCAGCGGCTCAGCTCCACGCAGCCCCGAGCCGGCTGACGATCTCCGTCAGCCGCTCGGGGCTCGTGGCCAGGTTGAGCCGCGCATGCGCGGTGAACCCCGGTGCGTAGTCGTGGCCGGGACCGAGCTTCACCCGTCCGCGGTCGAGCGCCACGGCTGCGGGGTCGTGGTGACCGTAGGCACGGGCGTCGAGCCAGGCCAGATAGGTCGCCTCGAGCGGCCGCATCCGGACCTCCGGCAGGTGGGTGGCCAGCAGCTCGGCCAGCAGGCTGCGCAGCTGGTCGAGACGTTCGACGAGCGAGGCGAGCCAGGGGTCACCGTCGCGGTAGGCCGCCACCGCCGCCACCACCCCGAGCGGCGACCACGAGTCGTTGCGCGCCATCGGCGCCGCGGCCAGGGCGGCGCGGTCGGTCTGCGACGGCACGAGGAGCTGGGCGCAGCGCAGGCCCGCGGTGTTGAAGGCCTTGGACGCCGCGACCACCCCGACGGCGTGGTCGAGGGTGCCCTCGACCTGGAGGTACGACGTGTGGCTGGCGCCCGGCAGCACCAGCGGCGCGTGGATCTCGTCGCAGACGACCCTGGCGCCGTGCCGGACCACGACGTCGCGGATGCCCTCGAGCTCGGGCCGGCTCAGCACCCTCCCCCACGGGTTGTGCGGCTGGGTCAGCAGCAGGGTGCGCGCTCCGGCGGCGAACAGCGCGTCCAGGGCGTCGAGGTCGACCTCGGCGCGTGCGGCATCGGGTGGGAGGACCAGGTCGACCCGACGGCGCCCGGTGATGGCGGCCACGTCGAGCTGCGGGGAGTAGCCCGGCACCAGGAAGACCACGGGCGCCGGGTCGCAGAGCACGTCGAGCACGAAGCGCACCCCGGCGGTCACGTCGACGACCGGCAGCACCCACTCCGGCGCCACCCGTGCGTCGTAGTGCCGTGCCGCGAAACCGGCATAGGACTCTCCGAGTGCTGGGTCGGCCGGGTAGACGGGATAGCCGGTCACGCCGTCGCGCACCGCCTGCACCACGGCTTCCTGCACGACGGGGTCGAGGGCGTAGTCCATCTCCGCGACCCACGCCGGCAGGACGTCGGGCGCGACGGTGCCCCACTTGAGGAGGAGCGAGCGGCGTGCCTCGGCGTCGGTCAGGTCGACGACCGGTCGACGAGCCTCCGAGGTCGGTGTCACGGGCGGGGCACGCCCAGGATGTCGTGGGCCTGCGCGACGTCGGCCCCCATCTGCTCGACGAGGGCGGCCACGCCGTCGAAGCGGACCATCCCGCGGATCCGGTCGACGAAGGACACCTCGACCTCCACGTCGTAGAGCTCCAGGTCGTCGCGGTCGAGCACGTAGGACTCCACCCGCCGCTCGCGGACTCCCTCGAACGTCGGGTTGGTGCCGACGCTGATCGCGGCCGGGTAGCGCTCTCCGGTGTCGAGCCGCCGCAACCACCCGGCGTACACCCCGTCGGCGGGAGCCGCGACCAGGGTGCGCGTCGGGACGTTGGCGGTCGGGTACCCCAGCTCGTGGCCGCGCCGGTCGCCGCGGACCACCGGGCCCCGGACCACGAACGGCCGGCCCAGGGCCTGCGCCGCGCCGGCGACGTCTCCGGCCGCCAGGCAGGTACGGATGTAGGTCGACGACCAGACCTGCGGTCCCCCGTCGAGCGGCACGCCGACCGCGCGGAAGCCGAGCCGATCCCCGCTCGACGTCAGCATCGCCACGTCGCCGGAGGCTCGCACGCCGTAGCGGAAGTTGGCGCCCACGACGACGACGGCGGCATGCAGGGCGCCGGCCAGGACGCGCTCGGCGAACTCCTCGGGGGTCCAGGCAGCGACCGAGCGGTCGAACGGCAGCGCCAGGACGTCGTCGACGCCTGCGTCGTGGAGCAGCCGGGCCCGGGTCTCGATGTCGGTCAGGCTCGTGGGCGCGTGCTCGGGCCGGAGCACCGACATCGGATGCGGGTCGAAGGTCACGGCCACGACGCGCAGGCCCTCGGCGTCGGCCGCCGCGCGAGCCTCGCGCTACGACGTGCTGGTGGCCCAGATGCACCCCGTCGAAGTTGCCGATCACAACGGCAGTGGGGCCGAGGTCGCCGGGGACGTCGTCCAGGGACCGCCAGATCTGCACGCGCGCAGCCTAACGTCGAGCGGCTTCGTACCTGCGCAGAGCCTCGGCACGCTCCTCGGAGTGGTCGACGACCGGCTCGGGGTAGCCGTGGTCGTAGCCGTCGTCGGCCGACCAGGGCTCGTGCGCCTTCTTGCCGGGGAGGTGGGCGAGCTCGGGCACCCAGCGGCGTACGTAGGCGCCCTCGGGGTCGAACTTCTTGCCCTGGGTGACCGGGTTGAAGACCCGGAAGTACGGCGAGGCGTCGGTGCCGGTGCCGGCGACCCACTGCCAGCCGTGGTTGTTGCTGGCCAGGTCGCCGTCGATGAGGTGGGCGAGGAAGTGGCGGGCGCCCTCGGGCCACCAGACGTGGAGGTCCTTGCAGAGGAAGCTGGCGGTGATCATCCGGACCCGGTTGTGCATCCAGCCGCTCTGCGCCAGCTGCCGCATCCCGGCGTCCACGATCGGGAAGCCGGTCTCCCCCTTGCGCCAGGCCTCGACCAGGTCGTCGTGGTCGTCGTAGGGCATCGAGCCCAGCTCGGGACGCAGGTCACTCCAGGCGGAGTCGGGGCGGGAGTGGAGCACGTCGGCGTAGAACTCCCGCCACGCGAGCTCGTCGGTGAAGACCTTCGCCGCCCGGGAGCGGTGGCCGACCAGGTCGGCCAGGATCGTGCGTGGGTGGAGGGCGCCGACCTTGAGGTAGGGCGAGAGCTGGGAGGTGCCACGGCGGTCGGGACGGTCGCGGTCGCCGTCGTAGTCACCGAGATGCTGGTCACGGAAGTCGTGCCAGCGCCGCAGGGCGGCGTCCTCCCCTGCGGCCGGGAGCTCGACCGGGCAGTCGGCGAGGGCCTGGTCGAGGCGTCTCACCGCATCCTCGCTGCTGCGCCCCTCCCCGAGGCCGAGCCGGCGCGGCGCAGCGGCCGGCGCGGCCCAGCCGTGCTCGCGCCACGCACGTGAGAAGGGCGTGAAGACCCGGTAGGGCTTGCCCTCGCCGTTCACCACGCGCCCCGGCCCGACGGCGTACGGCGAGCCGGTGACGACCCACTCGACGTCGCGCCGCTCGAGCGCGGCCCGGACCGTCTCGTCGCGGCGCGCGCCGTAGGGCGTGGTCTCGGCGCTGACGTGCACCGAGCCGGCGCCGACCTCTGCGGCGAACTCCGCGACGTGCCGAGCGGGGTCGCCGACACGCACCGTGAGGCGCCCGTCGTACGACGCGGCCGCGGCGCGCACGCTGGCGGCGAGCCAGCCGCGCCGGGCCGGGCCGCAGCCGTCCCAGAGCACCGGGTCGACCACGAAGAGCACGTGGACGTCGCCGCCCGCGTCGCTCGCCGCGCCGAGGGCCGGGAGATCACGGCGCCGCAGGTCGCGACGCAGCCAGAGGACCGAGTTCACCGGTCCACCCTGCCACGGCCGGGCGAAGGCGGGACCTTCGACTCGTGAGCCAGCAACCCTCGGCACTCGGCATCCGGCGCGCCCCGGCGGATGCTGGGTCGTGAGGGGGCACGACAACCGGGGTGAGGCGAGTCACGGTGGAGAAGAACAGGCAGCAGAAGGTCGTCGTCGGGGTCGACGGGTCGGAGTGTGGGCACGAGGCGTTGCGATGGGCGCAGCAGTACGTCGCGGCTGTCGGCGGTCGGCTCACGGCGGTGACGGCGTGGCACTTCCCGGCTCTGACCACGGCTGAAGGAGGGGTCGCACCGAACATGCCCGACCCCCAGCGGGCCGCCGAGCAGCAGCTGGCCGACGCGCTCGCGAAGGCAGCGGTCGACAGCGCCCCGGACATCGATCAGGACATCGATCAGGACATCGATCAGGTCGTGGCCCACGGTCACCCCGCAGGAGTTCTGATCGAGCAGTCGCGCGATGCCGACCTCCTCGTGGTGGGCACCCGCGGGCACGGCGGGTTCACCGGGATGCTGCTGGGCTCGGTCAGCGCCCATTGCGTCCACCACGCCCACTGCCCCGTGGTCGTGGTGCGCTCGTAGGAAGGTCAACAGGAGCTCGGCGAGGGTCGACGTGCTCGCGTGGGGGTGCATCTGCCTCCTCGGCGGGTTCACCGTGCTCTCGATGCTCGCGACGGCCTGTTGTGAACGCGTCGCCCCTCAGGATGCCTGCCGGTTCGACGGTCGGTGGAACTCCACGAGCCTCGGATGGGGCTTTGGCCTCTGGAGAAGGGGCGACGTCGCGACGAGACTCGCGATATGACGACGCCGAGCCTGCGTCACGAAATACGGAGAGGGCCGGAGTCCCGCCTCGGCCGGCGGGCGATCACCTTCGCGGGCCTGAGCGTCACCGGCATCGCCCTGCTGGTGCTCTCGTTCGCGTTCGGGGTCGTGGAACCCGCCGACAGCTACACCGACAGCTGGGCACAGCTCGCTTGGGGCGTGGGGATCTGGGGGTGCGCGGTTGCCGCCTTCGTGGCCGGCCTCATCGCGATGGTCCGTCACCACGAGCGGTCCTGGACGGTGGTGCTCGCCACTGGGTTCGGACTTCTTCCCCTGGCCTTGCTGCTCTCGGAGATCGCACTGGGCAAGTTCTGACCTGGCGCGGGCACGTCCGGGCGAGAAGGTCCGTGCGCCGTCGAGGATCTCCTCACCGCCGGGCCCTAGGTCGTCATTGCTGCCCACACCCTGGTCGAACCGCAAGACCCGCGGATCTGGCGGCGGTGGGCGCACTTTCAGGACCAACTCCTCCTGGAGGCGGCCGCTCGCGGTCGAACAGGTTTGCACCCAGCTGCTGAGTTGGCTTGCGGTCCCCGGCCCCGCCAGAGTCGAGCGCGGTGAACGTCAGGTGCAGGTGCAGGTGAGGCCTTTCCCTGCGCTGGTCCCGAGACTCCACCAGCGGACTCCACGTGACGAAGGATGGCAAGCGGTCGGGTGAGCCGCTTGCCATCCTTCACGGCGTCAGCTGCCAGATTCGGTGTACGTGGTCACGACCGGGACGTGGGCCCGGGGGACGCACAGGGCGTAGATGTTCACGTACTTGGGAGCAGCCCCGGTCTCGGTACCGAACTGGACGATCCAGCCGTCGAGGCGGCCAGGCCGGGGGGTGTTGGTGCCCCAGTCCATGCGACCCGGGAACGAAGAAGACACCGGCACGTTGCCGTTGAGCCCGTTGTCACCGAGCGCGAGGGTCTGAACGCCACCGCTGATGGCGACGTCGGTGGTGTTCTTGCACGCAACCGTGGCGACTGCGCCTCCGTTGGTGTCACCCACGTCGTACTTGGCGACGGAGTAGTACGCGCCCTGGAGGCCGTGGTGGAGCAGGCCGTTCACGTTGGGTGCGAGGTCCCGCTGGTGGATCGCCCCGTCGGCGACCACGCGGCTGGTCGCCGCCCCCGTGGCGATCTGGGCGGCCGTGATCTTGCTGGCCGCAGTCGCAGTTCCGCCGATCACGACCACCGCTGCGATGCCAATACCCGCAACGGTGAACATCCGAGACCGAGTGGTGCTGAGCTTCATGTGTTCTCTTCTCTCTTTCCTTGCCCCTGGATCTCAGGGGCACTTGGGTGGATGGGGCATCCGGGTGGAAACGTAGAGCACAGTCCAGAACCTGTCTCGCCGACAGCCCGGACCAGTCGGAGAAAGTCCGCCCTGCACCGCGACGGCGCGTAGCCTCCCTGGACCGCTACCCGCGTCACCGACTCTGGCGCTCCGGCCCGGAGCGGCCCTGAGGGGAGCATCGATCAGCCGTGCTGGAACCCGAACCGGTCGTCCTGTCCGGGAGCGAACCAGCCACCGCCGCCCTTGGCCCGTTCCCCACTCGCGACGCGGAGCAGGGGCTGGCCGCTCGGAGAGTTCAGCTGAATGGAGAGGCCCTCGACATCGATGGGAGAGCCAAGCAGAGCGTCAGTGAGTTGATAGAGCGTCCACGAGACGGCGCCGGATGGCACCGTGAATGTCACGGCGAGCGCGCAGTCGAGTGGGTGTAGGACGTCCACTGAATCCACCGTGAGGCCGTAGGTGTCGGCAACCTCGGCGGTCCGCTGGCGCAGGTCCGCGTCACTGGGCGAGTGGAACCTGTGGCCGAGCGGGGAGTAGCCCATCCCGAGTGGCGTCGTCACCCGGTCCCCACTTCGTGTCGGGGTGACGACCTCGGCTCCGAGGACCTCCGCGAGCGTCTTCTGGTCGGTTCGGACGAGCTCACCGACGGCTCCTTCGATCAATCGGCCGAGCCAGACCTCGGTGACCCCATGATCAGCGTTGCTCTTGAACCGCACGCGCAGGCAGGGAGAACCACAGCCGTAGACGCCGGGCGGGGGGAGCACGTCGACGCCCTCCACCGCCGAGTCGTCCAGTGAGGCCAGCACGCGAGCCACCGCAGCACGTGGCTCCTAGGCCGGTAGGAATGTCGTTGGCGTCGGCTGAGCTTCCGCTGCCGCAGGCCGAAAGGCACAGCGCAGCCATCGAGAGGCCCGCGCACAAGCGGCGATGTCCCACTCCGGCCCCTTCCTCGACGTATCCGCAGCATGGAGCCTGAGCCGGGGTCGAGCAATCAGAGTTACCGAATCGGGATACCGCTCATCGGCTGCTGGCTGAGTGCGCCCCAGCCTTGATAGGGCTCACCCAGTGAGGCGCCCGCTCTCGCCGTCACGTCCGCCGGGCGTAGCGGACGTCGCCGTTGGCCAGGCGCGAGGCACACCACCGGGCGTTGTGGGCTCGGTGGTGGTGGAACGAGCAGAGCAGTACGCCGTGGGCCAGGTCGGTGCGCCCTCGGCGAGACCAGGGGCTCCGAGCGTGATGGGCTTCGCACCAGGCGGCCGGGACGTCGCAGCCCTCGGCGCGACAACGGCGGTCGCGGACCGCCATCGCCCTGCGCTGACCGGGCGAGAACAGCCGCCGCGAGCGCCCGAGGTCGAGGACCTCGCCCTTCGCTCCCAGCACGACGGGAAGGACGCCGGCGGGGCAGGCCAGACGGCGCGCCTCCGAGGCGGAGACCAGCTCGCCGGTGGAGGTCTCGGCCAGGCCGAGACCTGAACGCAGCGTCTCGAGGTCGACGATCACCATCACCGCGGTGGCGGTGCCACCATGCTGCGGAAGCCCGTCGGCGGGCAGCTGCTCCAACAGCGAGCAGAACGCCTCACTCCGGCGTCGCGGGAGCGGCAGGCGGTCGACGTCACCCAACGGTGCGGCCGGAGGACCGTTGCGGTGAGGGCTGGTCATGGCGTCCAGGTAAGCCCGGAGCCGCGAGGCGACGTGATCGGGCAGGCGGGTGCAGGTCGGTCGAGCCGTCGCCTCGCGGGCGGAAGGACAGCCGGGTGGTACGGCGAGCCCGGCGCTCCTCAGCGCGCAGCGCGGCCTCCTGCTCGGCGTCGGCGATCTCCGGGGCGACCACCTCGAGCACCCGGCGGCCCAGGACCCTCAGCTCCCGCGGCCCGAAGCGGCTCGCCTCGTCGACCAGGTAGGCCTCGGCCCGGGCCAGGGGATCCCCCTCCAGCGAGGCGGGAACCGACTCCAGCGCACCCACTACGACGTCGGCCTGCTCCCACGTGACCGCCCCTGCGGTGACGGCCTCGGCCACCTGCGTCCAGCGACCCAACGACGTACCGAGACGCGAGTCGTGCACGGCCTCGCGTCGCGAGGTGCGGGTCTCGACCGCCAGCCAGGCGGCGGCATCGCGCGAACCCGTCTCCGCCGCCACATCGTCAGAGGCCGCCAGCGCCCGTGCGCGGAGGCCGGCGATTCGGCCCAGCGACCGGGTCAGCTCCACCATCAACGCCTGCTTCTCGCCGGGCGAGAGGAAGAACGGGTCCGGCCCGGCCGCCTCGTCGAGCACCCGACCGACCTCGCGCGCGGCCGCGAGCAGCGGGTGCTCGTACGGCGTCGGTGAGGTGGTCATGGGCTCACGCTAGCCGCCGCCACCGACAGCCACTTGGCCGAGGATCCCTTTGTCCACAAGGGTCTACCCGAGGCCCGCCCTGCTCGCAGTGCGGCGTCGGGACGCCCGCTACACGAAGACCGCGACCGCCCGAGCGGCGCCGCCGCGCTTCGCCTCGTAGAGGGCGAGGAACTCCCCGTCGGGGGCGAAGAGGGCCGTCAGACCATCGAGCGGTACGTCGAGCGCTCGGCCCACCCGGACGTGCGCGGCGTCCTCGGCGGAGAGCTCGACGGACGGGAACGCCGCGCGAGCGGCGTCGGCGATGGGCGTCATGACGAACTCGTCAGCGAGCGCGTCGAGGGTGTGTGCGTCCGGGAGGCCGAACGGCCCGACAGCCGTGCGCCGGAGCGAGGTGAGGTGGCCGCCGACGCCGAGCGCGGCACCGAGGTCGCGGGCGATCGCCCGGATGTAGGTGCCGCTCGAGCAGTGCACGGAGATCTCCACGCTCGGCAGGTCGAGTGACGTCACCTCGATCTCGTGGACCGTGACCCGTCGCGCGGGGAGGTCGACCTCCTCGCCGGCGCGGACGCGTGCGTAGGCACGCTTCCCGTCGACCTTGATCGCCGAGACGGCGCTCGGCACCTGGTCGATCTCACCGACGAACGTCGTGATCACCCGGCGTACGTCGTCGTCGACGATGCCCGAGGTGGGCTTGGTCTCGACCACCTCGCCCTCGGCGTCGTCCGTGGTGGTGGTGGTGCCCAGCCGGACGGTCGCGTCGTAGCGCTTGTCGGTCAGCGCGAGGTGCCCCAGCAGCCGGGTCGCCCGATTGACTCCGAGCACCAGCACCCCGGTCGCCATCGGGTCGAGGGTGCCGGCATGGCCGACCTTGCGGGTGCCGGCCAGCCGGCGTACGCGAGCGACGACGTCGTGTGACGTCAGGCCGCCGGGCTTGTCGACGACGACGAGACCGGACTCGCGTCGTCACAGATCGTCGTCGAGGTCGTCGATCTCGCGCGGCTTCTTGTAGGGATCCGCGTCGCCGGCGTAGGACTCGACCCGACGGGCGGCTGCCTCCTCGTCGAGCTCCTTGGCCCGGGCCAGCACCTCGTCGAGGTGACGGGCATTCGCCGGGAGCGCGTCGGCCACGAACGTCAAGGACGGTGCATGGCGCATGCCGAGCTGCTTGGCGACCTCGGAGCGCAGCAGGCCCTTGGCCGACTCGAGGGCCGCGGCCGTCGACGCGAGGTCGGCCTCCTCGCCGAGGACGGTGTAGAAGATCGTGGCCTGCTGCGTGTCGCCGGTGACCCGGACGTCGGTGACGGTGACGAACCCGAGCCGCGGGTCCTTGACCCGCCGCTCGAGCATCTCGGCGACGGTGACCTGGATCCGGTCGGCGATCTTGCGGACGCGGGGGTTGGTCATGACAGGTTCCTATCCAGGCTGGGGTCCCGACGAGCTCGGCAGACTGCGGCCGAGCTCGTCGGGACCGCTGACGGGCTCAGGCCCGCGGGATCTCCCGCATCTCGAAGGCCTCGACGATGTCGCCCTCCTTGATGTCCTGGAAGTTGCGCAGCACGAGACCGCACTCGAAGCCCTCGCGGACCTCGGACGCGTCGTCCTTCTCGCGCTTGAGCGAGGCCAGGTCGAGGTTGTCGGCCACCACGGCACCGTCGCGGATGACGCGCACCTTGGCGTTGCGTCGGATCACGCCGCTGGTGACCATGCAGCCCGCGATGTTGCCGATCTTGGAGGAGCGGAAGATCGCACGGATCTCCGCCTGGCCGAGGGCAGCCTCCTCGAACTCCGGCTTGAGCATGCCCTTGAGGGCCGCCTCGATCTCCTCGATCGCGTTGTAGATGACCGAGTAGTAGCGGATCTCGACGCCTTCCTTGTCCGCCAGCTCGGCCGCCTTGCCCTGGGGCCGGACGTTGAAGCCGATGACGATGGCGTCGGAGGCAGCGGCCAGCATGACGTTGGTCTCGGTGATCGCGCCGACACCGCGGTCGATGACGCGCAGCGACACCTCGTCGCCTACGTCGATCTTGGCCAGAGAGTCCTCGAGGGCCTCGACCGAACCGGACACGTCGCCCTTGAGGATCAGGTTGAGCTCCTGGCTCTCGCCCTTCTCCATGGAGGCCATGAAGTCCTCGAGGGTACGGCGGACGCGACGCTGGGCCTGCAGGGCCGCGCGCTCGCGCGCCTCACGCTTCTCCGCGATCTGGCGGGCCATCCGGTCGTCCTCGACGACCAGGAAGTTCTGACCCGCACCCGGCACCGCCGACAGACCGAGCACCATGGCCGGCTGTCCCGGCAGAGCCTCGTCCATGAAGTCGCTGCGCTCGTCGAGCAGCGCCCGGACCCGGCCGTGAGCCGGACCGGCCACGATCGAGTCACCGACGCGCAGGGTGCCGCGCTGGACCAGCACCGTGGCGACCGGGCCGCGTCCGCGGTCCAGGTGCGCCTCGACGACCAGGCCCTGGGCGTCCTGCTCGGGGTTGGCCCGCAGGTCCAGAGCCGCGTCCGCGGTCAGCACGATCGCCTCGAGCAGCTTGTCGAGGTTGAGCTCGGACTTGGCCGAGACGTCGACGAACATCGAGTCGCCGCCGTACTCCTCGGGCACCAGGCCGTACTCGCTCAGCTGGCCGCGGACCTTGGTCGGGTCGGCGTCGGGCTTGTCGATCTTGTTGACCGCCACCACGATCGGCACGTCGGCCGCCCGGGCGTGGTTGAGCGCCTCCACCGTCTGCGGCATGACGCCGTCGTCGGCCGCGACCACGAGCACCGCGATGTCCGCCGACTGCGAGCCACGGGCACGCATGGCGGTGAACGCCTCGTGACCGGGCGTGTCGAGGAAGGTGATCCAGCGCTCGGCACCCTCGACCTCGGTCTCGACCTGGTAGGCACCGATGTGCTGGGTGATGCCACCTGCCTCCTTGTCGACCACGTTGGCCGAGCGGAGGGCGTCGAGGAGCTTGGTCTTGCCGTGGTCGACGTGACCCATGACGGTCACGACCGGCGGGCGTACGACGAGGTCGGACTCGTCGCCCTCGTCCTCACCGAACTCGAGGTCGAACGACTCGAGCAGCTCGCGGTCCTCGTCCTCCGGGGAGACGACCTGCACGACGTAGTTGAGCTCCTCGCCGAGCAGCTCGAGGGTCGCGTCGTTGACGGACTCGGTCGCGGTGACCATCTCGCCGAGGGAGAACAGCATCTGCACGAGGGCAGCCGCATCGACATTGATCTTCTCGGCGAAGTCGGTCAGCGAGGCGCCACGAGCGAGACGCACCGTCTCGCCGTTGCCCTTGCGGACCCGCACGCCACCGATCGTCGGCGCCTCCATCTGCTCGAACTCCTGGCGACGCGCGCGCTTGGACTTGCGCCCACGACGCGACGGGCCGCCGGGACGCCCGAAGGCACCCTGGGTCTGACCACGCTGGCCCGGGCGGCCACGGCCGCCACCGGGTCCGCCGCCGAAGCCGGGACCACCACGGCCGGGAGCACCAGCACCTGCGCCGGCACCGGCGGGAGCACCGCCACGACCCGGTGCACCGCCACGACCCGGTGCACCGGCACGGCCGGGAGCACCGGCGCGACCGGGAGCACCCGCACGACCCGGCCCACCGGCCGGACCACGGGCACCAGGACCGGTGCCGAAGGCGCCGGGGGCGCGGTTCATCATCGCCGGGTTGGGGCGCGGCATGCCGGGGCGGCCGCCGGCGGCGGGCGGACGCGGCGGACGGTTGTCGTCGTCCTCGGTCTCACGCGGCGCCGGGGCGGGACGGCGTCCCATGCCCTGGCTCGAGGCGAACGGGTTGTTGCCGGGACGCGGCGTACCGGGGCGCGCCGCAGGGCGCGGTGCCGGTGTGGCCTCGGCCGCGGCCGACTCCTCGGGCTCCGCAAGCGGTGCCTCGGGCTCGGGCTCGGACTTGGCGGCCTGGCGCGGACCGGGCTTGGGAGCAGCCGGGGCGTCGGGGTCGGCGACGGCGGTGCCGTTGGCGGCGGCCGCGACGGTCTCGACCGGGGCGGCGACCTCGGGGGCCTCGGCAGCCGGCTCGGCCTTGGCAGCCGCCGTCTTGGCGGCAGGCTTCGCCGTGGCAGGGGCCGTGGCAGCGGTCTCTGCAGGGGACTCGGCAGGGGCCTCGGCAGGGGCCTCGGTGGTCTTGGCAGCCAGCAGGGCGTCGCCGTAGGTCTTCTTGAACTTCATCTCGACGGGAAGCTCGATCGTCGAGGAAGCGGACTTGACGAACTCGCCCATCTCCTTCAGCTTGTCGAGAACTTCCTTGCTCTCGATGCCATAGGTCTTGGCGAGCTCGTGTACTCGGGTCTTGGCCACGTTTCTCCTTCGTGCGGCCCGAGACCCTCATCCCTGCGAGAGGGGCAGATCTCAGACCGAAAGTGGGTGTTGCAAACTCATCGGGAGGTACTCATCGAGTGCTCATGAGCTGCTGCTCCAGTCCTCATCGGTATCTGTCGGTAGTGAGGCGAGGTAGTCACTCAGCGGGCCGGTCTCGAGGCGCTCACCAGGGCGCCGTAGCGCCCGGGCGAAGGCCCGTCTCCGGACCGCGAGGTCGTAGCACGCGGACGTGGGGTGCAGGTGCGCCCCGCGGCCGGGCCGGGTGGCTGCTGGATCGGGCACCACGGCTGGTCGGCCTTCGGTGTCCGAGCCGGCGGTCACCCGCAACAACTCGCTCTTGGCGGCCCGCTCACGGCACCCGATGCACGTCCGGACCGGTCCGAGGACCGGGGTGGAGACAGGGGACACCGATGTGCGAGCCACTGGCCACAACCCTACCCCCGCAGGTGGCTATTCCCCGAACCGGCCAGCCACTCCACTGCTGCCGCCGCGTGCAGCGCGGTCGAGTCGAAGACGGGGACCGTCGTGTCGTCGGCCCCTACGAGCAGGCCGATCTCGGTGCAGCCGAGGATCATCCCCTCCGCGCCGGTCGCGACCAGATCGGCCATCACGCGTCGGTAGACGTCGCGGGACTCCTCGCCAACGACGTCGCGCACCAGCTCGTCGTAGATGATCCGGTGGACCTCGGCCCGGCCGGCCGCGTCCGGGACGACGGTCTGGACCCCGCCGGCAGCCAGGCGCTCGACCAGGAACGTGTCCTCCATCGTGAACGCGGTCGCGAGCAGCCCGACCCGCGTCAGCCCGGCCGCCCGGACCGCGGCGGCCGTGGCGTCGGCGATGTGCAGCAGCGGGACGCCGGCCGCCTGCTCCACCTCGTCGGCCACCTTGTGCATGGTGTTGGTGGCGAGCAGGACGCCGTCGGCGCCGGCGGCACGCAGACCCCGAGCCGCTTCGGCGAGGATCCGGGCCGTGGCCGGCCAGTCACCGGCGTGCTGAAGCTCGGCGACCGGAGCGAAGTCGACGCTGTGGAGCAGCAGCCGCGCCGAGTGCAGGCCACCGAGCCGCTCGGCGACCCCGGTGTTGAGCAGGCGGTAGTAGGTCTCGGTGCTGGTCCAGCTCATCCCGCCGAGGACGCCCAGCAGCCGCTGGGCCGGGACCGCGCTCATTCCTCGTCGGAGCGGATGTCGATGCGCCAGCCGGTGAGCCGGGCGGCCAGACGGGCGTTCTGCCCCTCCTTGCCGATCGCCAGCGACAGCTGGAAGTCGGGTACGATCACGCGGGCCGACCGCGCCTCGGCGTCGACCACCTCGACCCTGGTCACCCGCGCCGGCGACAGCGCATGGGCGACCATCTCGATCGGGTCCTCGGACCAGTCGACGATGTCGATCTTCTCGCCGTGGAGCTCGGACATCACGTTGCGGACGCGCTGCCCCATCGGGCCGATGCAGGCGCCCTTGGCGTTGACGCCCTGCGCGGTCGACTTCACCGCGATCTTGGTGCGATGGCCTGCCTCACGGGCCAGTGCGGCGATCTCGACGGTGCCGTCGGCGATCTCGGGCACCTCGAGCGCGAACAGCTTCTTGACCAGGTTGGGGTGGGACCGCGACAGCGTGATCTGGGGTCCGCGCATGCCCTTGCGCACCGACACGACCAGGCACTTGATGCGCTCGCCGTGCACGTAGCTCTCCCCCGGCACCCGCTCCCCCAGCGGCAGGAGCGCCTCGAGCTTGCCCAGGTCGACCATCACGTCGTCGGGGTTGCGGCCCTGCTGGATGACGCCGGAGATCAGGTCACCCTCCTTGCCGGAGAACTCCCCGAAGCGGAGGTCGTCCTCGGCGTCGCGCAGCCGTTGCAGCATGATCTGCTTCGCCGTGGTCGCGGCGATCCGGCCGAAGCCCTCGGGGGTGTCGTCGTACTCCCCGAGCTTGGTGCCCTCGTCGTCGACCTCGGCGGCGTAGACGGTGACGTGACCCGACTTGCGGTCGAGCTCGACCCGCGCCTGCTCCACGGCGCCAGGAGTCTTGTGGTACGCCGTCAGCAGCGCCTGCTCGATGGCCTCGACCAGGACGTCGAACGAGATCTCCTTCTCCCGTTCGAGCTGGCGCAGGATGGTCAGGTCGATGTCCATCAGCTGTCACCTTCGTGGGATGTGGGGCGGTTGAACTCGATCTGCACGAGCGCCCTGCTCACGTCGTCGTAGGCCAGGCGGCGGGGCGATCCCGAGAGGTCGAGCGTGACGCCGGAGTCGTCGCTGTCGCCGACTCGACCGGTCACCTGGCTCCCATCGCGCAGCGACACCTTCACCAGGCGGTCGCGGTTGCGGCGCCAGTGGCGCGGCTCGGTGAGCGGGCGGTCGACGCCACGCGAGGTGACCTCGAGGGTGTAGGCCGCCTCGCCCATGAGGTCGGAGTCGTCGAGCAGGTCGGAGACGGCACGGGTGGCCGCGGCGATGTCGTCGAGGGTCACGCCGCCGTCGCGGTCGACCGCGACCCGGAGCACACGGCGCTTGCCGGCCGGGGTGAGCTCGACGGCCTCGAGGTCGAGCCCGAGGGCGCCCAGACGGTCGCGGAGCGCGGCGGCGATCCGGGGGCTGTCCGGACTGACGTGGCTCACGACGCGACCTCCTGTGCTGTTGTCGGCCCTCACGATAGCGGGTACCCGGCTCGCCCCTCACCAGGCGGATTGCCGGTCGTCGTACGCCGCGGCGATAGGGTCGCGGGCATGTCCGGCCCGCCCCTCTCGCGCCGTGCCGCGGTGCGGTGGGCAGGTGTCGCGTCGGTCCTCGGAGCGGCGGCGCTGGGCGGTTGTGACCTCGATCCACGCTCCTCCCCCGCCCCGGTCGCGTCCCCGACCCCGGACCACGACGAGCGGATCCTCCTGGCCGCGCGCGCCGAGCTCGCCGCCCTGATCGCACGGCTCCGGGCCGCGATCGCCAAACCCTCACCCACCGTCCCCGACGCCTTGCTGGTCTCCCTCGAGCAGGCCCATGTGCTCCAGCTGGCCGCCCTGGACGGCAGGCCACCAGCCACGCCGGGCCGGGTCCGACCGCTCGTCAGCGGCCCACGGCTCGTCGCTCGCGAGCGGGTCGCGGTCGCCCGGTTCACCGACTGGGCCCACCACGCCGAGAGCGGCGACCTGGCCCGCGTGCTGGCCGCCACCGCCGCCGGCATCCGCATGCACCTCGCGGTCGGGGGCGGCCGGTGACCACCGAGCTCGACACCCTCCAGCAGACGCTGGCCGGTGAACACGCCGCCGTCAACGTCTACGGCGTTCTGGGCGGCCGTGCCGCCGACCTCGACCCCGCGTCGTTCCGAGCCGACCTCGCGACGGCGTACGACGTCCACGTCACCCGCCGCGACGACCTGCGGCGGATGGTCACCGTGCGGGGCGGTGACCCGGTGGCGGCCGCGGCGTCGTACGCCCTCCCCGGTCGGCTGACCACCCGGGCCCAGATCTCGGCCGAGGCGCTCCGGACCGAGGGCGCCTGCCTCCAGCTGTACGGCGCGCTGGTCGCGGCCGCGGCACCCGGGCCGACCCGGGTCTGGGCGGTGGCCGCTCTCGGGGACGGTGCCCTCACCGAGCTGGTCTTCGGCGGCCCGCCGCGAGCCCTCCCGGGCGTGACCGGCACGCCCGGCATGACCGGCGGGACCGGCGCACCGCCCTCAGTCTCGGCGCCGCCGTCTGCCTCGGCCACCTGAGCGCCCGCGAACCAAAGAAGGCCCCCGGCACGAGGTGCCGGGGGCCTCACGTCGTCCGATGCTCCGAGGAACTCCCGAGACATTCCCCGGAGCACCGGGACGTCGTGGTGACCGACCGGGGGGGATCGGTCCGGGGATCGGATTCGGTGGGGGGTGGATCCGAGGCCCGTTGTGCACAATCATGCAACGCAGCGTCGGTGGGTGTCCGAAGGTCTCCTCCTCATGTTTATGCAATGCGAAACTCTGAAGTCGGGGGCAGCGGGGCTCACCAGGAGCCGATCAGCCCCGGGAGGTCGGTGAGCCGGACGACGACCCCGTCGGGCGTGCCCTCGCTGTGCCCGACCTGGGCGTCGGGGATGTCGCTGTGTGGCACGTGGACGGCGCGCATCCCGGCCTGGTGGGCTCCCCAGATGTCGTCGAAGAGCCGGTCGCCGACGTAGACGCAGCGCGCGGGGTCGCTCACCCCGACCGCGTCCATCGCGGCCCGGAAGGCGTGGGGCGACGGCTTCGTCCAGGGGACCTCACTGGTGTAGACGTCGCCGTCCACGAGGTCGTAGAGGCCGTCGCGCTCGAAGATCGCGACGTGCCACGCCCGCGGCCAGATCGTGTTCGACAGCACGCCGATCTTCAGGCCGAGGCCCCGGAGCGCCTCGAGTGCCGGCCGGGCGTCGGGGTCGGTGTAGGTGTGGGGCTCCCAGAACTCCCGGTAGGCCGTCAGCAGCGCCGGATCGTGCTCGAGGCCCGCCTCGTCGAACAGGTCACCGATCGTCGCGCTCTGCTGGTGGTCGCGGGAGCGGCCCCAGATCACGTTCCCCGCCTCGTGCAGGGCGGCCCTGGCCAGGTCGGGGTCGTGCCCGGTGGTGGTGACGGCCGCCGCCAGGGCGAGCGACTCGGCGTGGAAGTCGATGTCGTGCCAGCGGGTGAGCGTGCCACCCCAGTCGAAGACGACCGCCTCGAGGCTCATGCCCGGACGAGCCGGACCAGGTGGTTGACCACGTGGTCGGTGGGGACCTCCTGGCGGTCGCCGGTTCGACGGTCGCGGACCTCGACGGTGCCCTCGGCCAGGTTGCGGCCCACCACCACGATCGTCGGCACACCGATCAGCTCGGCGTCCTTGAACTTCACGCCGGGGCTGACCTTGCGCCGGTCGTCGTAGAGGACGGTCACGCCGTCGGCGGCCAGGTCGGTGGCGATCCGGTCGGCGGCGGCGAAGATCGCCTCGTCCTTGCCGGTCGCGACGACGTGGACGTCGGCCGGCGCGACGTCGCGGGGCCAGCACAGGCCGAGCTCGTCGTGGGTGTTCTCGGCGATCGCGGCCACCGCCCGCGACGGACCGATGCCGTAGGAGCCCATGGTGACGGTGACCAGCTTGCCGTTCTCGTCGAGCACCCGGAGGCCGAGCGCGTCGGCGTACTTGCGACCGAGCTGGAAGATGTGGCCCATCTCGATGCCCCGCGCGGTCTCGAGGGTGCCGCCGTCGCAGTTGGGGCAGGGGTCGCCGTCGCGGACGTCGGCCGCCTCGATGGTGCCGTCGGGGGTGAAGTCACGCCCCACGACCAGGTCGAGCACGTGGCTGCCGGCCACGTCGGCGCCGGTCACCCAGCGGGTGCCCTCCACGACACGCGGGTCGACGACGTAGCGGATGCCGGAGGCTTGCTTCTCCCCCAGCGTGCCTGGCCCGATGTAGCCCTTGACCAGGGACGGGTGCCTGGCCAGCTCGGCCTCGTCCATGGGCTCGACCTCGGTCGGCTCCATCTGTCCCTCGAGCCGCTTCTGGTCGACCTCGCGGTCGCCGGGCAGCCCGATCGCCAGCGGCTCGCGCGTGCCGTCGGGGTGCTTGAGGACGACGAGCACGTTCTTCAGCGTGTCGCCGGCCGCCCAGGGCCGGTCGTCGCGGGGGTACTTCTCGTTGAGGTGGTCGACCAGGGTGTCGATGGTCGGGGTGTCGGGCGTCGGCTCCGCATGGGCCGCGGGAGCGTCGTCGTAGGGGACGACCGCGGGCGGGCGCACCTCGACGGCCTCGACGTTGGCGGCGTAGTCGCAGAGCGTGCAGCGCACGTAGGTGTCCTCGCCGACGGCGGCGCGCGCCAGGAACTCCTCGGACTTCGACCCGCCCATCGCGCCGGAGGTCGCCTTGACGATGACGTAGTCGAAGCCGAGGCGGTCGAAGATCCGGATGTAGGCGTCGCGGTGGCGCTGGTACGACGCGTCGAGCCCGGCGTCGTCCAGGTCGAAGGAGTAGGAGTCCTTCATCACGAACTCGCGGCCGCGGAGCAGCCCGGCGCGCGGCCGTGCCTCGTCGCGGTACTTGTTCTGGATCTGGTAGATCGACAGCGGGAGGTCCTTGTACGACGAGTACAGGTCCTTCACGACGAGGGTGAACATCTCCTCGTGCGTGGGACCGAGCAGGTAGTCGGCACCCTTGCGGTCCTGGATCCGGAAGATGCTGTCGCCGTACTCGGTCCAGCGGCCGGTCTCCTCGTAGGGCTCGCGGGGCAGCAGTGCCGGGAAGAGCAGCTCCTGCGCGCCGATCGCGTCCATCTCGTCGCGCACGATGTTCTCGATCTTGCGCAGGACGCGCAGACCGAGGGGCAGCCAGGTGTAGATCCCCGGGGCGTTGCGGCGGATGTAGCCGGCGCGGACGAGCAACCGGTGGCTGGGCACCTCGGCGTCCGCCGGGTCGTCGCGCAGCGTGCGGACGAAGAGGCTGGACATGCGCAGGACGGTGCTCATGCGCCGAAGCCTACGGGCGCCCCTCCCGGCCCGGCGAAGCGGTTTCGGGAGGAGGCCCCTTCGCGGTGCGGGGCTCCGAACCTCGTGCGCCTAGAACATCACGGTGGCGAATGTCCCGGTCTGGTGGAACCCCACCCGCCGGTAGGCCCGCAGGGCGGGCTCGTTCCAGATGTTGGCGTAGAGCGACACCACCGGTGCGATGTCACGGCGGCAGGCCGCGACGACGGCGGCGACCCCACGGGCGGCGAGACCCTCGCCCCGCCGGTCGGGAGCGACCCAGACCCCCTGGACCTGAGCCGCGTGGGGGGTGGCGTGGGCGACCTCGGCCTTGAACACCACGCGGTCGTCCTCGATCCGGGCGAAGGACCAGCCGAGCCCGATCAGCTGGCGGACCCGGGACCGGTAGATCGGGGCACCACCGTCGGACTCGGGGTCGACGCCGACCTCCTCGGTGTACATCGCCACGCAGGCCGGGTAGAGGGCGGCGAAGTCGTCGGGCGTCGTGCGACAGACCTGGGGGTCGGGCTCGACCAGCGGCGCGCCGGCCAGCTCCATGTGGGGCTGGTCCCACCGCGTCTCCCGGGCCGGCCCCCAGCTCTCGGAGACGATGTCCCACAGCGGCCAGACCTGGTCCTGGAGCCCCACGATCGTCACCACCGAGCGGGGCCGGGTCAGCGCCCGCTCGCCGAACGCGCGGGCGTCGTCGGGTGAGCACTCGACCGGCACCAGGTTGGCCCCGACGTGGCAGCCGGCCACCAGGCGGCCCGCGTCGTAGCGGCCCCACATCTCACCGGCGAGCAACCGGGACTCCAGGTTGGTGCTGCGGGCGCGGTACTCGGCGAAGGCGTTGACCACGGGGTCGTGGGCGGCGAGGGCCAGGAAGTCGGGCATGTCGGCAGGTCCGAGCACGCTCACTCCGTGGCGCGCGCGGAACCTGGACAACGTCACGCCTCGAGCGTACGCGTCACGCCGCCTACCGGCGGCCGGACCCGCGTGCTCAGGGCTTCCACCAGCCGTTGTTGTAGACGTCGAGCCCGAAGACCGGCAACCCGACCTGCTGGGCCATCCCGATCTTGGGCAGCCGGTAGAGCTCCTCGAGCGAGGCGAGCAGCGAGTAGTGGTTGTAGGGCGTGGTGCTCCAGGTGTTGGGCCTGGTCCAGTGCGAGATCACCAGGGCGCCGACCCTGCCGCCGCCGGGCCCGGAGAGGCCGGGGCTCGACGTGTTGGGTCCGGGCTGCTCGTCGCAGCAGGCCGTGGAGTCGGTCAGCGGGCTGTCGGACTCGTCGGCGGTGATCACGAGCATGCCGTTGTAGCGGAAGGCCGGCGAGGCGAGGATCCGCGGGGCCCAGATCTTGAGGAACGCGTCGAACCGCGCCAGACCGCCCGGCTTGCCGTCGGCGCACGGGTTGTCGTGCCCGTCGCGGCACAGGTCGGGCGTGATGTAGACCAGCTGGGGCGTCGTACGGGCGTGCCGCAGCCGCTTCGTCAGGGCTCCCAGCGGCTTGACGTGCACCTTGCAGTACGTCGGGTTGTCGATGATCGAGTGGAAGTACATGAACGGGTTGTGCCGCACGGCGTAGTTGTGGTGCGGCCGCGCGGTGTGCGTCGTGTCGGTGGCGCCGACGGCCGGGTGGCTGCAGGGCTTGGGCATCTGCTCCATGTAGCCCTTCCAGCTCAGGTGGGCGCTGCTCATCTGCCGCGGCAGCGACGGCACGCCCTTCGGGTACACGCAGCCGGTGCCCACTGCCTGTCCGGACGGGTCCAGTGGACCCGTCGAGGTGAACTGGGAGAACGTCACGCAGTCGAACTGGGTGCTCGGGTTGGGCGCCTGCCCCGAGATCTGCGCGATGTAGTTGGGCAGCGAGTGGTGGGCCGTCGCGTAGTAGGAGTTGAGCAGGACGCCCTTCTGACGCAGGTGGCGCGCGAGGTAGGGCGCCTTCGACCTGGAGCCCCAGGTCTCGGCGTACCCCTTGTTCTCGAAGTTGATGACGAAGACGTGCTTGACGGGAGGCACGTACGTCGGGCGCGGCGGGCGGGTGCTCGCGACCCGCGCAGCCGCGCCACTGAGCACCGTGGTGGAGCCGGCGGACGCGTCCGCGCTCTGGGAGGCGGTGGTCGAGACCAGCAGGGCCGAGGCGGCGAGCGTGGCCAGGCCCACGAAACGAGCCACGAGACGACGGGCCACGAGACGACGGACGGTCATCGGAGTGCGCCCCTTTCCTGCCGGAGGACGTGATCTCGAAGCCGTTCCCACTCGGCGTACTCCGGTCCGCCCTTCGCCGCCGCCGGCGACGCCCCGCAGGCGGTCGGGGTGAAGGGCGGCACGACGTAGGACGAGAAGGAGGTGTCCTTGCCGGCGAAGTCCAGGGCCAGGGCGAGGTTGCGGGCGTAGTGGTCGCGGGGCGTCAGCGACTTCAGGCCCCAGCGCCACTCGATCAGCTTCAGGATCGAGGTGTGGTCGTAGACCCCGTGGTCGACGTGGCCGCGCCTGGCGAACGGGGAGACGACGACGGTCGGCACGCGGAACCCGCGCAGGGCGGTCGTGGCGGACACGTCGTGGGCCCTCCCGGGCGCCACGTGGTCGAAGAACCCGCCCCACTCGTCGTAGGTGAACACCAGGACGGTGTCGGGCCACGCCGGGCTCGTGGTGACCGCGGCGTAGATCTGGTTCATGAAGTCCTCGCCTGCCCGGATGTCGGCGTGCGGGTGGTCGTCGTTGGAGACGCCGCTCTCCTCGCCGGTGAAGCGCGGGTCGATGTAGGAGACCGAGGCCAGGTTGCCGGCCGCCGCGTCGGTGAGGAACTGGGCGAACGGCTGCTTGTTCGTCGGGCCGTGCTTGAGGAGGACCGGGAACAGCGGGAACGCGTCGGCGTAGTAGTAGGCGTGCGAGACGCCCTTGGCGATCAGCCTGCTCCAGATGGTCGGGTAGGGGAACGGCTGGCTGAGGGAGCGGTCGCCGTTGTGGAGCCGGTCGGTGCGAGCCCCGTGCAGGTAGAAGCGGTTGGGGTAGGTCTCGGCCATCACGGCGGAGAAGTAGCGGTCGAACGTCGTCCAGTCCGGCACCGCGCTGCCGAGGAAGGCCAGGTCGGCCTGCTCGTAGTACCCGATCGAGAGGCTGTCGTTCTGCCCGGCCCGGAGCCAGCCGTTGCACCTCCCACCGTTGAGTTCGATCCGGCCGCCCTCGTAGCTGTGGTCGGGGTCGTTGAAGCCGCAGGACGCGGTGATGTCGAGGTGGTGCGTGGGGTGCCGTACGCCGTACCGGTCGACGTAGCTCAGCCCGGCCTGCTTGCCGTCGGCCGTCGGCAGCCACCCGAGGAAGTGGTCGAACGAGCGGTTCTCCATCATCACCACGACGACGTGCTTGATCCCGGACTTGCCGGGCGCCGGGAGGGTGGTCGCCGCCTCCGCCGAGTCCCCGAGCACGCGGTAGCCGCCGGCAGCGGTCACCAGCCCCGCCGCCCCGGTCGCCCCCAACAACGTTCGCCGCGAAACGGTCACGGGTGAACTATCGGCCACCCGCGGCCAGATGTCACCCGTCGACACCCGGTCGGTGCACGGCGTCGGCCACACCGGCCGTGGGACGTCAGGACGCCCTGAAGACGTCGGCGCCGAAGGTGTGGGTCGCGGTGGCCGCATAGCCCAGCGGGGGAAGCCCGAACAGCTTCTCCATGGTGGCCAGCAGCGAGTAGTGGTTGTAGGGCGTGGGACTCGTCGTGCCCCCCACGACGTACGGCGAGAGGACGAGCGCGCCGATGCGCCCGCCGCCCATGCCGGTGATGCCGGGCCGCGCCGCGTTGGGGCCGGCACCCTCGCCGCAGCAGGCCGCTGCCGAGCTGTCGGACTCGTCGGCGGTGATGACCAGCATGCCGTCCTTGCGGAACCCCGGTGAGCCGAGGATCCGGGGCACCCAGGTCTTCAGGAAGCCGTTCACCGCCCGGAGGCCGCCAGGTCCGCCGTCGGCACAGGTGCGGTCGTGCCCGTCGTGGCACAGGTCAGGGGTGATGTAGGTGAGCGCCCGGGTCGTCGAGACCTGCCGGAGGTCTGCGCTCAGGGCCGAGAGCGGCTTGACGTGCGCCTTGCAGGACGCCGGGTGGCCGGTGATCGAGCGGAAGTAGACGAAGGGGTTGTGCCGGGTGGCGTACTGCTCCCTGGGCTTGGCGGCGTGCCACGGGTCGACCGCACCGAGCCTGGGGTGCTGGCAGGGCGTGGCCATGTCCTGCAGGTAGCCGCGCCAGCCGAGGCCGGCGGCGCCGAGCTGGTTGGCGATGGTCTTCACCGAGGCCGGGTAGACACAGCCGTTGCCCACGATCTGCCCGGGCGACACCGTGCGACCGGTGCCCCGGAACGCCGTGTAGCGGCCACAGTCGTGCTGGATCGCATAGTCGGGTCCCTGACCGGAGATCTGGGCGAGGTAGTTGCCCAGGCTGTGGTGGGCAGTGCCGTAGTAGTTGGTCAGCAGCACGCCCTTGGCGCGCAGCGTCCGGGACAGGTAGGGCGCCTTGGAGTAGGGGCCCCAGGTGCTGCGGAAGCTCTTGTTCTCGATGTTGATCACGAAGACATGACCGACAGGGGGCGTGGCTGCCCGGTGGGCGGCGGCCGTGATCGCCCGGTCCTCGGCCGGCGCGGGCCGGTCGGCGGAGGGCCGCAGGGCGACGGTGAGGGCCACGCCGAGGACCGCGAGCGCCGTACCGAGGACGGCGAGGCCGCGCGCGCGGGGCGGCACCCGGTCAGCTGACGGAGACACTGGCCGCCGCGCCTTCCACGGGCTCCATGCCCTCGGCGATCCGCATCGCCTCCTCGATCAGGGTCTCCACGATCTGCGCCTCGGGGACGGTCTTGATGACCTCGCCCCGGACGAAGATCTGGCCTTTGCCGTTGCCCGAGGCTACGCCGAGGTCGGCCTCGCGGGCCTCCCCCGGGCCGTTGACGACGCAGCCCATCACCGCCACGCGGAGCGGGACCTCCATGCCCTCGAGGCCCGCGGTGACCCGCTCGGCGAGGGTGTAGACGTCGACCTGTGCACGGCCGCAGGACGGGCACGACACGATCTCGAGCTTGCGCGGCCGGAGGTTGAGCGACTGGAGGATCTGGATGCCGACCTTGACCTCCTCGACGGGAGGAGCCGAGAGCGAGACCCGGATCGTGTCGCCGATGCCTTGGCTGAGCAGCGCCCCGAAGGCGACGCCGGACTTGATCGTGCCCTGGAACGCGGGCCCGGCCTCGGTGACGCCGAGGTGGAGCGGCCAGTCGCCCTGCTCGGCCAGCATCTCGTAGGCGCGGACCATCACGACGGGGTCGTTGTGCTTGACCGAGATCTTGAAGTCGTGGAAGTCGTGCTCCTCGAAGAGGCTCGCCTCCCAGACCGCACTCTCGACGAGCGCCTCGGGCGTGGCCTTGCCGTACTTCTCGAGCAGCCGCTTGTCGAGGCTGCCGGCGTTGACGCCGATCCGGATGGAGGTGCCGTGGTCGCGGGCCGCCTGGGCGATCTCCTTGATCTGGTCGTCGAACTTCTTGATGTTGCCGGGGTTGACCCGGACCGCCGCGCAGCCGGCCTCGATCGCGGCGAAGACGTAGCGCGGCTGGAAGTGGATGTCGGCGATGACCGGGATCTGGCTGTGCTGGGCGATCTCGGGGAGCGCCTCGGCGTCGTCCTGGCTCGGGCAGGCCACCCGCACGATGTCGCAGCCGGCCGCGGTCAGCTCGGCGATCTGCTGGAGGGTGGTGTTGACGTCGGCGGTCAGCGTGGTCGTCATCGACTGCACCGAGATCGGGTGGTCGCTGCCGACGCCGACCTTGCCGACCATGATCTGCCTGGTCCGGCGGCGGGGCGCGAGGACAGGTGGGGGCGCCTCGGGCATCCCCAGGCTGACAGCGGTCATGGCCCCAGCGTAGGCGCTGGGCGGTGGATCACCCGACTCGACGGGTCGGCGTACGCCGGGGCCTGCTCGGGCGGCTCAGCTCACCGTGACCGGCACCACCAGGTCGCCCACGATCAGCACCACACCCATCACCAGCAGGAAGCTGGCGACGACGTAGGCGACCGGGAGGAGCTTGGCGACGTCGACGTAGCCGGGATCGGGGCGGTGCAGGATCTTGGCGACGCCTCGCCGGATCGCCTCCCAGAGAGCGCCGGCGATGTGGCCGCCGTCCAGCGGCAGCAGCGGCACGAAGTTGAACAGGCCGATGAAGAAGTTGAACCCGGCGACGAGGAACAGCAGGCTCGCCAGCTTGTCCTGGACCGGGAAGTTCTGCGCCGAGGCGGTCTCGCCCGCGAGCCGGCCGCCGCCGACGACGCTGACGGGGCTGTCGGCCGCCCGCGGCTTGACCCCGACGATCGCCTGGGCGACCCCCCACACCTTGACCGGGAGCGTGGCCAGGGCGACCGCGGACGTCTTGGCCAGCCCGCCCATCTCCTGGACGGTGTAGACCGGTCCGCCGGTCGGGTTCGTGACCACGGGGGCCACGCCGAGGAAGCCGACCGGGGTGAGCTTCTGCGGGTCGTTCTGGTCGGTGGGACGGGGCGAGACGAGCGTGTTGGTGTGCAGCGTGAGCTGCTCCCCGCCCCGGTCGACCACGATGGTGGCCGCGCCGTTGTCGTTGCTCCGGATCAGGTCCTGCATCTGGGTCCAGCTCGTGACCGGCGTGCCGTTGAACGACACGAACTGGTCTCCCTCCTTCAACCCGGCCTTGGAGGCGGGGCTGACCGGGTCACCGGGCTGGCACACGTCGGAGGTGCGGGTCGCGGGGATCACGCAGGCCTCGACCACGCCGACGCTGGTGTGGAGGACCGGCTTCGCGGGGTTGCCGTAGGTCGCGAAGAGCACGGAGTAGATGACGAAGGCGATGGCGAGGTTGACCGTGGGGCCGCCGGCCATCACCACGACCTTCTTCCACCACGCCATCCGGTAGAACAGGCGCGGCTCGTCCTCGGGCGAGATGGTCTCCCACTCGGCCGTCCGGGCGTCGGAGATCACCTGGGCGAACAGGCCGGTGTTGGACTTGCGCACGGTCACCACCCGGCGCCCCTGCGCGTCGTACTCGACCTGGCCCTCGTGCTCGGCGTCGGGCGGGAGCATGCCGACGATCTTGACGAAACCGCCCAGCGGGACGGCCTTGATGCCGTACTCGGTCTCGCCGCGCGTGCGGCTCCAGACGGTGGGGCCGAAGCCGATGAAGTACTGGGTGACCTTCCCGCCGAAGCCCTTGGCCGGGATCATGTGCCCGAGCTCGTGGAGGCCGATCGAGGCCAGGATCGCGAACACGAAGAGCGCGACTCCGAGCAGGTACAGCAGGGGGGTCATCGGGTGCTCTCGATCTGGCGGGTGGCCTCGCCGCGCGCCCAGGCATCGGCAGCCAGCACGTCGGCGACGGTCAGTGTCTGCTCCGAGCGTACGGGGTGGCTCCTCAGCACGTGGGCAACCGTGTCGATGATGTCGACGAAGCGCATCCGCCCCGCCCGGAACGCCTCGACGCAGACCTCGTTGGCGGCGTTGTAGACCGCCGGGGCGGTGCCGCCGGTGGTGCCGGCCTCGCGAGCCAGGGCGACGGCCGGGAACGCCTCGTCGTCGAGAGGGAAGAACTCCCAGGTGTTGCTGCGGCTCCAGTCCACCGGGGGCGCGGTGTCGGGCACCCGGTCGGGCCAGGCCAGCCCGAGCGCGATCGGGATCAGCATCGTCGGGGGGCTGGCCTGCACCAGCGTCGAGCCGTCGACGAACTCCACCATGGAGTGCACGACGCTCGTCGGGTGGACCACGACCTCGATCCGGTCGTAGGGGATCCCGAACAGCAGGTGGGCCTCGATCACCTCGAGCCCCTTGTTGAGCAGGGTGGCGGAGTTGATCGTCACCACCGGCCCCATGTCCCAGGTGGGGTGGGCCAGCGCCTCGTCGACGGATACGTCGAGCAGCTGGTCGCGGGTGCGGCCGCGGAACGGCCCCCCGGAAGCCGTCAGCACCAGGCGGCGTACCTCGTCGGCGGTGCCGCCGCGCAGGCACTGGGCGAGCGCGGAGTGCTCGGAGTCCACCGGCACGATCTGCCCCGGCTTGGCGCGCTCGAGCACGAGGGGGCCGCCCATGATCAGGGACTCCTTGTTGGCCAGGGCGAGGGTGTTGCCGGCATCGAGGGCGGCCAGGGTCGCGCCGAGCCCGACGGCTCCGGTGATGCCGTTGAGCACGACGTCGCACGGTCGCGCGGCGGCCTCGGCCGAGGCCTCCGCCCCCAGCCCGCTGAAGGCCGGCGTGAACTCGGCGACCTGGGCGTCGAAGAGCTCGCGCTGGCTGCCCCCGGCCGTCAGGCCGACCACCCGGAACCGGTCGGGGTTGGCCCGGACGATGTCGAGCGCCTGGGTCCCGATCGAGCCGGTGGAGCCGAGGACGGCGACGTCGCGGCGCGTGGTCGGGGCGGTCATGCCTCCATTGTCCACCGCTACGGCTCCTAGACTCCGCGCATGCACGAGCGCCGCGCCCTGGTCCGTCGTCCCTCCTCTCGCCTGGCCGAGGGTCTGGTGACGCACATCGAGCGCATCCCCGTCGACGTCGACCTGGCGGTGCGGCAGTGGGAGGGCTACGTCGAGGCGCTGCACGCCGCCGGCTGGACCACCGTCGAGGTGCCGCCGGTGGACGACTGTCCCGACGGGGTGTTCGTCGAGGACACCGTCGTGATGTACGGCGACCGGGCGGTCATCACCCGCCCCGGGGCCGACGAGCGCAAGCCCGAGACCGCCGCGGTCGCGTCACTGCTCGGCGACGTCGGCTACGACGTCGTCTCGATCGCGGCCCCCGGCACGCTGGACGGCGGCGACGTCCTCAAGCACGGCGGCATCGTGTGGGTCGGGATCGGCGGACGCACCAACCAGGAGGGTGTCGACCAGCTGGCCGCCTTCCTCGAGCCGTACGGCGCGCGGGTGGTCGCCGTACCGGTCGAGAAGGTGCTGCACCTGAAGTCGGCCGTGACCGCCCTGCCCGACGGGACCGTCGTGGGATACGAGCCGCTCGTCGACGACCCGAGCGTGTGGGACTCGTTCCTGCCGGTGCCCGAGGAGTCGGGCTCGCACGTCGTGCTGCTCGGCGGCAACACGGTGCTGATGAGCGCCGACGCGCCCCGGAGCAAGGCCCTGTTCGAGGAGCGCGGGCTCGAGGTCGTCGCCGTCGACATCAGCGAGTTCATCAAGCTCGAGGGCTGCGTGACCTGCCTGTCGGTGCGGCTTCGCCACACGCCCTGAGCTCGCTCAGTCGGCGGTGAACGCGCAGAACTCGTTGCCCTCGGGATCGGCCAGGATCGTCCAGCCGAGGCCGTCGTCGCCCTTGGCACGCAGCACGGTGGCGCCGTGTGCGACCAGGGCGTCGAGGTCGTCGGTGGCGACGTCGATGTGGACCCGGTTCTTCACCGTCTTCGGCTCGGGCACGCCGCCGAAGTCGAACGACTCCCACGGGCAGCCGGGGATCTCCTCCAGCCAGGAGAACCCGCGCTCCTCGTCGTGGACCGGCGTACCGCCGAGGACCGCGGCCCACCACTCGGCCTGCGCGCGGGAGGCGGCGGCCCCTTCGGTGATGTCCCAGATCACCTCGTAGGTGCGCGTGGTGATCGGCTCGGGGCGCACGAACACGCAGAACTCCTGGCCCTCGGGATCGGCCAGCGTCGTCCACCGCTCCGACTCGTAGAGCACGCGCGCCCCAGCGTCGAGGGCCCGGTCGACCGACTCGGCGATGACGTCGAGATGGACGCGATTCTTGACGGTCTTGGGCTCGGGCACCGGGTTCAGCCACACCTGCGGGGTCCCGGTGTCGTCCACGAGCCGCCCGGCGTCGTCGAGGCGCCAGCCGAGCATGCGGGACCAGAAGTGTCCCTCCACCTGCTCGTCGGCCTGCTCGTCGGCCTGCTCGTCGGCGACGTCGATGCACAGGCCCTGGTAGGTCGCGAACGCCATGTCGGCAGTCTCGCGCATGCTGGGGACCTGGCGAAGCTCGGGCGCCGCTGGCTCTGCACCGGCTCACCCACGGTGCCCTTCGGAATCCGTCAGTTTCGG
Organism: uncultured Actinomycetota bacterium; assembly: GCA_963820015.1. Classification (GTDB taxonomy): domain Bacteria; phylum Actinomycetota; class Actinomycetes; order Propionibacteriales; family Nocardioidaceae; genus Nocardioides. The sequence continues at coordinate 141,136 of CAWFYO010000017.1, forward strand.
GGTCGCCCCGCATGGAATCCGTAGGTCTGCGGGTCTTAGGCTGTGGGCATGAGCATCACCACCGCCGGCGGCGCGGCCCTCGCCCAGCGCCGCAACCTGGTCACCGCGATCCCCGGCCCCGTGTCCCAGGAGAAGCTGGCCCGCAAGAAGCAGTACGTCGCGGACGGGGTCGGCACCACCCTCCCGATCTTCGTCGAGGCGGCAGGAGGGGGAATCCTGCTCGACGCCGACGGCAACTCGCTGATCGACCTCGGCTCCGGCATCGCGGTGACCACGGTCGGCAACGCCGCCGACGGGGTCGTCTCGCGGGTGCAGGCGCAGGTGGCGGCGTTCACGCACACCTGCTTCATGGTCACGCCCTACGACGGGTACGTCGACGTCTGCGAGGCGCTGGCCGAGCTCACCCCCGGTGACCACGCCAAGAAGTCGGCGCTCTTCAACTCCGGTGCCGAGGCGGTGGAGAACGCCGTGAAGATCGCCCGCGTGGCGACCGGCAAGGACGCCGTGGCCGTCTTCGACCACGCCTACCACGGCCGGACCAACCTGACGATGGCGATGACGGCGAAGGCAATGCCGTACAAGTTCGGGTTCGGGCCGTTCGCCGGGGAGATCTACCGGCTGCCGATGTCCTACCCGTTCCGCGAGACCGCGGGCATCAAGGGCGAGGACGCCGCGGCCCGTGCCATCGACCAGCTCGACAAGCAGGTCGGGGCCGCCAACCTGGCCTGCGTCGTGATCGAGCCGATCCTCGGCGAGGGCGGGTTCGTGGTCCCGGCCGAGGGCTTCCTGCCCGCGATCGCCGCGTGGTGCCGCGACAACGACGTGCTGTTCGTCGCCGACGAGATCCAGAGCGGCTTCTGCCGCACCGGCGAGTGGTTCGCCTGCGACCACGAGGGCGTCGTGCCCGACCTGATCACCACCGCCAAGGGCATCGCCGGCGGGCTCCCGCTCGCCGCGGTCACCGGGCGTGCCGAGGTGATGGACGCCGTGCACGTCGGCGGCCTCGGCGGCACCTACGGCGGCAACCCGATCGCCTGCGCCGCGGCGCTGGGCGCGATCGAGGAGATGCGCTCCCACGACCTCCGCGCACGGGCCCGCGCCGTCGAGTCGCTGATCCGCCGCCGGCTCGACGCGATCGCCGCCGACCACGACGTCGTCGCCGACATCCGCGGCCGCGGCGCGATGATGGCCATCGAGCTGTGCAAGCCCGGCACCCTCGAGCCGGACGCCGCCCGCGCGGCCGCGGTCTCGTCGTACTGCCACAGCAACGGCGTCGTCACCCTCACCTGCGGCACCTGGGGCAACGTCTTCCGCTTCCTCCCGCCCCTGTCGATCAGCGACGAGCTGCTCGAGGAGGCGTTCGACGTCGTGGCCGAGGCCTTCGCCGCCACCGCCTGACGGCTTCTCGGGGCCGCCCGCTTGAGCCCCCGTGTAATGATGTAATCATGATTACGAATGAAGCGATGGAGCGGGTGCGGGGCTGGTTCGCCGGCCGCCTCCCGCAGGAGTGGCAGGACTCCCCTGCCGGCATCGGCGTCGACCGCGACGAGATCGTGGTGACGCTCCACCTCCCCGACGTCGGGGCCGGCGAGACCGACGCCGAGACCTCCGAGGCACGGGCGGGACGCGCCAGCGCGTTCCGCGAGGACACCCGCGAGCAGCGGATGGCGATCGCCCGGGAGGCGCAGCGGCGCTACGAGCGGACGGTCAGCTGGGGGGTGCGGATCGGCGACCACGAGGAGCTGTTCACCCACCTGGCGTCGCCGACCATGACCCGGCTGCGCCAACCGCAGCGCCAGGTGCTCGACACCCTGGTCGACGCCGGGGTGGCCCGGAGCCGTGCCGACGCCCTGGCGTGGTGCGTCCGGCTGGTCGCGCAGCACGAGGACGACTGGCTCACCGAGCTGCGTGAGGCGATGAGCCAGGTCGCCGACGTCCGGACCAAAGGCCCCCAGGCCTGAGCCGGACGCGGTGACCTCGGTCATGACCCGGGCTCAGGACCCACCGCTCGGCCACCGCGGCTGGGCTCAGGAACCTTCCGCGACGGCGAAGATCGCGTCCGCCACGAGGCCGTGGGCCTCGCGGTGGACGCTCTCGGCCGCCTCGGCGTCGGGTGCTCGACGAGGCAGAAGATCTTGCCCGTTCTCCTCGTCGACCCAGTAGCGCTGGTAGCTCACGCCGTACCGTCCCTGGGTCGCCAGGTCGGCCGCGTGGGCCTGCTCGACATCGGCCAGACCGACCGGCGCGCCGAGCGAGTGGACATCCATGAACAAGGCCATGGTGGTGCTCCTTTTCCCTTCGTCGACAGCGCCTTTCGCTGTGTCAACATGAGCCTCGTGCAGCGCCCGCCTGCCGGCCATGACCCAGCGACCGTGGCGCTGACCGGGCAGCCGGACCGTCGCGCCGGTGCTCCCGGACCCCTTCGAGGCGGCGCTTGAACCGCCTGCGGCTGGAGGGCGCGATCTTCCTGCGCGCGGAGTACCGCGAGCCGTGGGCCTACGAGTCGATGACCGGCCCGGACGACCGCGGCGATCCTGCGGCCCGGCACCGACCGCGTCGTGCTGTTCCACTGCGTCGTCGGACGGCACCTGCTGGGTGCAGGTCGACGGCCAGGAGAGGCACTGGGCTAGGCGCGGGCGACGTGATCGTGCTGCCCGTACGGCGACCAGCACACGATGGGCGGCGTCGGCCACAGCGAGGTCGTCGCCGCTGACCACGTTCCTGACGCCGCCGCCCGTGGTCACGGATGCCGCTGCTGCGACACGGCGGGACGGCGACCTGACCGACATCGTGTGCGGCTACCTGCACAGCGAGGACGTGCTCTTCGACCCGGCGCTGCGGGTCTTCCCGCCGGTGTTCGTGGTGCGCCCGCCCGGAGGGCCGGGCCGGCGCGACTGGGTGCGCGCCAACATCGACTTCGCCCTCGCCCAGGCCGACGCCTCGCCGCTCGGGCCGGACGCCGATCAACACTCGGCTGCCGGAGATGCTGCTGGTCGAGGTGCTGAGGCAGCACCTCGCGACCGCGCCGGCGGCCGACCAGGGGCTGGCTGGCCGCCCTGCACGACCCGGTGCTCAACCCGGCCCTGTCGGCACTGCATGCCGCACCCGAGCGCAAGTGGACGGTCACCGACCTCGCCGGGGTGGCCGCCGTCGTCGCGCTCGGCACTCGACGAGCGATTCCGGCAGGTGCTGGGCCGCTCGCCCATCCGCTACCTCACCGAGTGGCGGATGCACGTGGCCGAGGACCTGCTCGCCTCCACCGACCTCGGAGTCGCCGCGGTGGCGCGCCGGGTGGGGTACGACGCCGAGGAGGCGTTCAGCCGCGCCTTCAAGCGCACCCACGGCTCCTCGCCCGGCAGTGGCGGGCTCGCCGTACCTTGCGACCGAGCCCGCTCGGGACCACGGAATGACGGGCGTCCCGGGCGGGTTGGCCCCACGTGACCTCACCCGCGCTCTCCGTGCTCGACCTGGTGCCCGTCCGCGACGGCCAGACCACTGGGGAGGCGCTGGCCGCGACTCGCGCGCTCGCCCGCGTCGCGGACGGCCTGGGCTTCCGGCGCTACTGGCTGGCCGAGCACCACAACATGCCGGCCGTGGCCGCCACCAACCCCCCGGTCCTGGTCGCCATGGTCGCTGCCGCCACCGAGCGGATCCGGGTCGGCTCCGGCGGCGTGATGCTGCCCAACCACGCGCCGTTGGTGGTGGCCGAGCAGTTCGCGCTCCTCGAGGCGGCGCACCCGGGCCGCATCGACCTCGGCATCGGCCGTGCGCCCGGCACCGACCCGCTGACCAGCATCGCGCTCCGGCACGGCGCCGGAGGTGTGGACGACGACGCGGTGAACCGCTTCCCGGAGTACGTCGACGACGTCGTGTCGATGATGTCGCCGGGGGGTGGCGATGCAGGTGCACGGCCGCGTCCAGGCCCTGCGCGCCACCCCGCAGGCGACCGGCGAGCCCGACGTCTGGCTGCTGGGCTCCTCGGACTTCTCCGCCCGGTTGGCCGCCGCTCGCGGCCTGCCCTACGTCTTCGCCCACCACTTCTCCGGCAACGGCACCGCGGAGGCTCTCGAGCTCTACCGCTCGGGCTACCAGCCCTCCGAGCGTCATCCCGGGGCGCGGACCTTCCTCACCGTCAACGCCGTCGTCGCCGAGACCGCCGAGGAGGCCCGCCGGCGGGCGCTGCCCAACATCCTGACGATGGTCGCCCTCCGCACCGGCGCGCCGCTCGGGCCGCAGCCCACGATCGAGGACGCCGAGGAGCGCGGTGTCCCCGAGGTCCATCGGCCGCTGGCCGAGCAGATGACCTCACGCTGGGTGCTCGGCACCCCCGACGAGGCCGCGGCCCAGCTGACCGCGCTCGCCACGACGTACGGCGTCGACGAGGTCATGCTCAACCCGGTCGCGGGCGCGACCCGGGACGCCCCCCGGGACCGGGCGCCCAACCGCGAGGAGACCCTGCGCCTCCTCGTCGAGGCCCTCTGACCGATCGCTCAGGCCGGGCGGTAGTGGCCGTCGAAGACGGTGACCCACGTGCTGCCGTCGGCGCTGGACTCCCAGTGCTGACGGACGCCGTCGGGCTCAGGGGTCCAGGTGATCCGCTGGGGTACGGCGATCGCCGGGTCCTCTCCTGGCGCCGTGCCCTCCAGCACCATCGACCCGTCGACGAGCCCACCGTCGAGCAGCAGCACGTCTCCGGTGGAGTCCAGCCAGGTCTGGTGCCAGCGACCTCGGGTGGCGTCGTAGGAGTTGAGACTGCGCCCCTCGAACCCCCCGGCCCCGCGCCAGTGCTCGGCCAGCGCCCCGGTGCCGAACAGCGGCGTGATCGAGCTGGTCCCCAGGGCGCGACCCTCGGGGCCGACGACCGACCACTCCCCGATCCAGAAGTCGAAGTCGTGCTCGGGGCCCGGCGCGGACGAGGTGGTCATGGGCCGACCGTAGGGAACCCGCGCCGTCGAGCGACAGCACCGCAGCCGAGTCGTGACCGGACCTCGCCTCGACCGTGACCTGGGCGGCTCGTTCAGGGAGCAGCCGTGGCGTTGACGGTGTCGCCGGAGAGCCGCTGGGCGAAGTAGATCGGGATCGCCGAGGTCAGCACCAGCACGGCGGCGACGACGTTGACCACGGGCGCCTGGTTCGGGCGGAACAGGTTCTGGAAGATCCAGATCGGCAGCGTCTGCACCTGCGGCCCGGCGGTGAAGGTCGTCACGACGATCTCGTCGAAGGACAGCCCGAACGCCAGCAGGGCGCCGGCCAGCAGCGCCGAGCGCAGCATCGGGAAGGTGACGAGGGCGAAGGTCCGCGAACGGACCGGCGCCGAGGTCGGCCGAGGCCTGCTCGAGGGACGGGCCGATGCCGCTGCAGCCGGGCCTGCACGTTGTTGAACACCGTGACGATGCAGAACGTCGCGTGCGCGATCACGATCGTGAGGAAGCCCGAGCGTCGATGCCGAGGATCGTCCGGAAGGCGTTGTTGAGCGCGATGCCGGTCACGATGCCGGGCAGCGCGATCGGGAGGATGATCAGCAGGGACACGGTGTTGCGCCCGAAGAAGCGGGTAGCGCCGCAGCGCGAGCGCCGGCGAGCGTGCCGAGCACCAGGGCGATCGCCGTCGCGCAGGAGCGCCACCTCGACGCTGACCAGCAGGGCGTCGCGGGCGCCGGCGCTGTGGAACGCCAGTCGCCACCAGCTCAATGGTGTAGCCGGGCGGCGGCCAGGTGAAGGTGGGGCTAGATGCTGAAGGAGTTGATCGAGCACGAGCGGCCAGCGGCAGCGTAGACGAAGAGCCAGCACCAGGGCGCTGAGCGCGCAGGAGCGACGGCCGCGGAGCCGCGAGGTCAGGTCCATCAGAGGTTCTCCAGGGCGCCGGTGCGTCGTACGAGCGGCGAGGTAGACCAGCATGACCGACGACCGGGATGGTCGACGAGGGCCGCGGCGAAGGGCAGGTTGTTGGCCGACGCCGACGTTGGCGTAGATCGACGTTGCCGAGCAGCTGCGTCGGTGCCGCCGACGATCGTGACCGCGATGTAGTCGCCGAGCGACAGGGAGAAGGTGAAGATCGACCCGGCGACGACGGCCGGGAACGCCATCGGCAGCACGACCCGCGCGGAGGGTCGTCAGCGAGCCGGCCACCGAGGTCGTTGGAGGCCTCGAAGAGCGAGTCGGGCACGCGCTCGAGCCCGGCGAAGATCGGCAGGATCATGTAGGGCAGCCAGAGGTAGGCGAGCGTGATCATCGGTGGCGGTGAGCCCGTAGCCCGGGCGAGCGAGATGCCGAAGGGGCTGCCGCAGCCCAGTCGATCGAAGCCGTTCGGGCTGAACATCGCCGCGCCAGGCGTAGGCCTTGACCAGGTAGCGACGCCCACAGCGGCATCAGCACCGAGATGACCATCAGCCGAGGCCCGCGGGGCGTGGCGACTTGGCCATGTAGAACGCGATCGGGAAGCGCGAGCACGGCGTCGATCACGGTCACCAGCGCAGCCACGCGGATCGTGCGGAACGTGATCGTGTGGTAGACGCGGACGGTCCACGAGGTCCGGTAGTTGTCGAGCGTCAAGACGCGCACGATCTGGCCGGTGAAGTCGTCCTGGCTCCAGAACGACGTGACGAACAGCGCGCCGAGAGGCGAACAGGTAGGCGACCCCGAGCCAGAGCATCGGTGGCGAGCAGCGAGCAGGAACGCCCGGAGGCCCGCGAACCGGCCGCAGCGCCGAGGCGCGAGCCGGTCGCGAGACAGTGCGTCGAGGGAAGTCGGTCAAAGGTCAGCCCTTGATCTCGGTCCAGGCCTGGGTCCACTGACCGTAGTCGGTGCACTGCGACGTCGGTGCGCCCGTCGAGGCACTGGCGATCGGGGTCGTCCAGTACCAGATCTTGTCCGCGAAGGCCTTGTCGGTGACGTGGTAGTCCTTGCAGAAACTGGGCGCCGGTGAGCGAGCACGCCTTGCCGTTGGCGGGCGCCTCACCGAAGTACTGCGCGACCTCCGACTGCGGCTTGGGCTGGGTGATGTAGGACATCCAGGCGTAGGCGCAGTTGGGGTTCTTGGCCTTCGAGCTGATCATCCAGGTGTCGGACCAGCCGGTCGCACCCTCGGTTGGGGAGGATCGCCTTGACCGGCGCCCCCTCGCTCGCGGCGAGGTTGCTGGATGATCTTCCAGGTGGTGCCGATCACGGAGTCCCGCTCTTGAAGGCCGGTGACGCTCCTTGTTGAAGTCGGACCAGTACTCCGCAGATGTTCTGCTGCTGCTCCTTGAGCAGGCTGACGGCGGCGTCGAGCTGCTTCTGGTCGAGCGCGTAGGGGTTCTTGATGCCGAGGTCGGGCTGGGTCTTCATCAGGTAGAGCGCCGCGTCGGCGATGTAGATCGGCGAGTCGTAGGCCGTGACCTTGCCCTTGTACTTCGAGGCGTCGGTCGAACACCGCGCCCCAGCTGGTCGGCGCCGGCTTGACGACGTCGGTGTTGTACATCAGCAGGTTGGCGCCCCAGCCGTGCGGCACGCCGTACATCTGGCCGTTGACGCTGTTCCAGGCGCGGTTCTTGAGGAACGGGCTCGATCTGGGCGTAGTCCTTGAATCAGCGGCGGTGTTGACCGGGGCGACGTCACCGGAGGCGATCAGGCGCAACGACGCGTCACCGGAGGCCGACACGACGTCGTAATCGACCGCTCTTCATCAGGTTGACGGCCTCGTCGGACGTGGCGAAGTACTTCACGTTGGCCTTGCAGCCGGTCTGCTTCTCGAACGGCGTGACCCAGTCGAGTCTTGGGTCGTTGGAGCCGTCCTCGGCGTAGCCCGGCCAGGCGAGGATGTTGACCTGTGCCCTCGCCTGGCGCCAATGGACTGTCTGCATGGGGACGTCGGGCGGCGTGAAGCCAGCCGAGCCGGACGCGGCGGTCGACGACGACGACGAACCGCAGCCGGCGACGAAGCGCGGCGAGCTGCGCGCCGAGGAACGGCGCCGACCGCACCGGCAGGCACTCGGCCGTCGTGCTGGTCATGGCTTCTTCTCCTGGGTTGGCGTCGGGTCCCCGAGAGGACGCGGTCAGCTCCGAGAGAGGAGATGAGGGCTCACCTACGGTGGACTTACACACCAGCCGCGACCGGCTGGATCGCCGTGCCTCCAAGTGCGCGCCTCGTGCCACCGACGCCGGTGTTAGGGCCGAGGAGACGGTGAGGCGAGGCGCCGGCGTCGAGCTCGACGAACGGCGTGGGTGCTGGGCCCGAGGTAGACGACCTCGCGAGACCTTGCCGAGGGCGCGCGACCTCGTCGGAGTCGAGCGCCGACCCGGGCGCGAGCACCCGGAGCTTCTCGGGCCGGACGGCGAACGTCGCCGTCGCGACCGACGAGCGGCTCGAGCCGCGTCGCCGTTGAATCCGGTTGGAGGTGCCGACGAACCCCGCGACGAACGGGGCTCGCCGGGTGCTCGTAGAGCTCGATCGGCGTGGCGACCTGCTCGACCCGACCCTCGTGGAAGACCGCGATCGCGGTCGCTCATCGACAGCGCCTCCTCCTGGTCGTGGGTCACGAACACGAAGGTGATGCCCGACCTCGCGCTGGATCTGCTTGAGCTCGATCTGCATCTCCCGGCGCAGCTTGAGGTCGAGCGCGCCGAGCGGCTCGTCGAGGAGCAGCACCTTGGGCCGGTTGACCAGGGCCCGGGCCAGGGCGACGCGCTGGCGCTGCCCGCCGGAGAGCTGGTTCGGCTTGCGCGCGCCGTACCCCTCGAGGCGGACCGCCGCCAGTGCCTCCTCGGCCCGGCGACGGCGCTCCTTGCGGTCGACCTTCTTGACCCGCAGCCCGTACTCGACGTTCGTGACGGACGTCCATGTGGGGGAAGATCGCGTAGTCCTGGAAGACCGTGTTGACGTCGCGGCGCGTAGGCCGGGAGCTCCGGTGACGTCGGTCGTCGCCGAGGAGGATCCGGCCCCGGGTGGGGCGCTCGAAACCGGCCAGCAGCCGGAGCACGGTCGTCTTGCCCGACCCCGACGGCCCGAGCATCGAGAAGAACTCGCCGTCGGCGATGTCGAGGTCGAGGTCGTCGACGGCGTGGACGTCGCCGAAGTGCTTGGTCAGTCCCCGGGCGGAGACGGCGACGGTCCCGGTGGCAGAGCTCATGCGGCCAAGATCAGCTCACTTCCTGCTTCCCCCACGGGGAGCCGTAGGCGGTCAGCAGGTCGAGGAACGGTACCGCGTCGAACGCCTCCGGGCCGAGCACCCCGGCGCCGCTCCAGGTGCCGCTGGCCAGCAGCTCGAGCGCGACCACGGGGTTGATGGCGGTCTGCCAGACCACGCACTGGTGGCCGTACTCCCGCATCGTCCACTCGTTGTCGACCACGTGGTAGTAGTACGTCGACCGGGCACCGGTGCTGTTTCCTTGGCCATCCTTGCCCGTGCCCGTCACCCACAGGCCGGCGCAGGTCTTGCCCTTCATCCGCGGCCCGACGGTCGCCGGGTCGGGCAGCACGGCGGCGACCACGTCTCGCGGGCTCACCTCGACGCCCTTGACCCGGACCTTCTCGGTGCTGTCGAGCCCCAGGGTGTGCAGCACCTTGAGGATGTTGATGAACTCGTCGCCGAGGCCGTACTTGAAGGTCGCGCGCTTGCAGTCGACCCAGCGTGGCATGAGGAGCACCTCCTCGTGCTCGACGTTGACGCACTCGACCTGGCCGATCCCCTCGGGGAAGTCGAAGACCTCGGGCTCGCTGAAGGGCGGCGTCGTGTGCCACGCGCCGTCCTGCCAGACGACCGGCGGGTTGAGGCACTCCTCGATCGTGGTCCACATCGAGAAGGACGGGGCGAAGATCTCGTTGCCGTCGTCGTCGGTGACGACGAGGTTGGCGCCGTCCCGGGTGCCGAGCTCGTCGATCTCGGAGAAGTCGTGGTCGGCGGCGTAGCGCGCGAACACGTCGGAGAGGCCGGGCTCGACGCCGATGCCGACCAGGGCGAGCCGGCCCGCGGACGCCCAGCGGTCGGCGACGGCGAACTGCTCGTCGCCGAGCTTCACGCCGGTCTTGCGGTACGGCGCCTCCGGGTGCGGCTTCGACAGCGACATCGCCATATCGAGGTAGTCGGCTCCCGCCTCGAACGCGCCCTCGAAGATCGACATGTTGAAGACGGGGTCGACGGCGTTCATCACGTGGGTGATGCCGTGCTCGCGGCACAGGGCGCTGACCGACGAGGCGTCGGACGCGTCGATCTGCGTCGCGACGAAGCGTCCGTCGAACTCCGCTGCCCGCTCAGCCCGGAGCGGGTCGTAGTCGGCGATCACGATGGACTCGAAGAAGTCGCGACGCGCTGCGATCGAGGCGAAGGCCGCGCCCACACCCCCGGCGCCGACCAACAGGATCCTCATCAGTTCTCTCCTCTGTCGATGTTTCCGGTGTGGATGTTTCCGGCCGGCCGGAAGGCCGGTCCGTGCCCGGGTACGACGACGTCCGCGATCGCGAGGATGCGGGCGCGGCTGCGGTCGAGGGCGGCCTGGTCCCAGGCCAGCGGGTCCTGCTCGGGGGTCATGTCGGCGAACCACCAGGCGTGGGTCAGCACGACCGTCCCCTCCTCGGTCCGGACCACGAGGGCCGCGCACTCCCGGGCATGGCCGGGAGCCTCGATCACGGAGACGGCGTCGCTGAGGTGGTAGCCGTCGCCGTCGTGCGCGAGCCAGAGAGAACCGTCGTAGACCGAGTCGACGTCGACCACGCGGGCGGTCGGGAACATGCCGATGTTGCGGGTGTGGTCGAGGTGATGGTGGGTCACGAAGACGTGGGTCACGTCGCCGACACCGAGCCCCCGCTCGGCCAGGGCGTCGGTCAGCAGCGCGGGGTCGGCCAGGATCCCGGGGTCGACGACCACCACGAGGTCGCCGTCGCGGACCAGGCTGACCGTGGGGTGGACGGACTCGCCGGCCTGGGTCTCCTCGACGTGGCCCGCGATGAGGACGTCGACCGTCGCCATGTCTTCGTGCTCGTGATCTGCTCGGGGACCGGGAACGGCGGCGTCTACTCGCCGATGTAGGACATGACGTGCTTGACGCGCGTGTAGTCCTCCAGCCCGTACATGGACAGGTCCTTGCCGTAGCCGGAGTGCTTGAAGCCGCCGTGGGGCATCTCGGAGACGAAGGGGATGTGGGTGTTGATCCAGACGACCCCGAAGTCGAGCCGCTTCGACATCCGCAGGGCGCGGGCGTGGTCCTTGGTCCACACGCTCGAGGCGAGGCCGTACTCGACCCCGTTGGCCCAGCGCAGCGCCTCGGCCTCGTCGCTGAACCGCTGGACGGTGATCACCGGGCCGAAGATCTCGTTCTGGATCTGCTCGTCGTCCTGCTTGAGGCCCGAGACCACGGTCGGCTCGTAGAAGTACCCGCGGTCGCCCTGGCGGCGGCCGCCGGTCTGGAGCGACGCGTGGTCGGGCAGGCGGTCGACCATCCCGCTCACTCGCGCCAGCTGGTTCTCGTTGTTGAGCGCGCCGTAGAGGACGTCCTCGTCGTCGGGGAGGCCGGTGCGGGTGTTCTTGGCCTGCTCGGTGAGGGCGGCGACGAACTCGTCGTGGACGCCGGGGCCGGCCAGCACCCGGGTCGCGGCGGTGCAGTCCTGGCCGGCGTTGAAGTACCCGGCCATCGCGATGCCCTCGGCGGCCTTCTCGACGTCCGCGTCGTCGAAGATGATGACCGGCGCCTTGCCCCCGAGCTCGAGGTGGACGCGCTTGAGGTCGGCCGCCGCGGAGCCGGCCACCTCCATCCCGGCCCGCACGGAGCCGGTGATCGCCACCATCTGGGGGGTCTTGTGCTCGACCAGGCGACGGCCGGTGTCACGGTCGCCGCAGACCACGTTCAGCACCCCGGGCGGCAGGAACTCCTGGCAGATCTCGGCCAGCAGCGTCGAGCTCGCCGGCGTGGTGTCGCTGGGCTTGAGGACGATCGTGTTGCCCCCGGCGAGCGCAGGGGCGATCTTCCAGATCATCATCATCAGCGGGTAGTTCCACGGCGTCACCTGGCCGACCACCCCGATCGGCTCGCGCCGGATCCAGGAGGTGTGGTCGGCCATGTACTCGCCGGCCGAGCGACCTTCGAACAGCCGGGCGGCGCCGGCGAAGAACTTGAAGTGGTCGGAGGCGTAGGGCATCTCCTCGGACATCGTCAGCCCCAGGGGCTTGCCGGTGTCCTTGCACTCGACGGCGTTGATCTCCTCGACCCGCTCCTCGATCGCGCCGGCGATCTTCAGCAGAGCGTTGCCGCGGTCCTGGGGGGTGGCCTCGCCCCAGCCCTCGAAGGCGGCCGCGGCGGCGGCGTAGGCGCGGTCGACGTCCTCCGCGCCGGACATCGGCGCCTGGGCGTAGACCTCGCCGGTGGTCGGGTCGATGACGTCGTAGGTCTCCCCGGACAGGCTGTCGACGAGCTCCCCGTTGATCACGTTCTTGAACGTCTGGTCCGCCATGGGCGGCAGAGTACCTACGCCCCTGCGGATTCGGTAGTGCTACCCCCTCGTTTTCGACGGATTTCGTGGACAGATTCGGGATCTCTCGGCGCAAGAGGCGGCTCTGGCGCGGCCGGTCAGGCGCCGAAGACCGGGGTCCCGCCGACCCAGGTGGAGGCCACCCGCGCCGCGCCGATCTCCTCGACCGGGCCCAGGAACGGGTCGCGGTCGAGCACGACCAGGTCGGCGGGGTGCCCGGGCAGCAGGGTGCCGGCGCCGTCGAGCCGGTCGCGGCCGTTGACCCACGCCGAGCCTGCGGTGTACGCCGTGAAGGCCGTGGTCAGGTCGACGGCCTGCTCGGGCAGGAACGGCACGGACCCGCCCCGCCCGCTCCCGCCGTACGTCATGCGGGTCACCGCGGTGTGGATCGCCGCCAGCGGGTCGGGCGTGGTGACCGGCCAGTCGCTGCCCATCACCAGCCGGGCGCCGGACCGGTGGAGGTCGCCGAACGGGTACTGCCAGGTGGCTCGCTCGTCGCCGAGGAACGGGATGGTCAGGTCGTCCATCTGCTCGTCGTGGCAGGCCCACAGCGCCTGGGCGTTGGCGGCGACGCCCAGCGCGGCGAAGCGCGGGACGTCGTCGGGGTGGACGAGCTGGATGTGGGCGATGTGGTGGCGCAGCCCGGTGTGGCCGATGTCGTGACCGGCCGCGCGGGCGGCGGCGAACGCGTCGAGGGCCTCGCGGACCCCGCGGTCGCCGATCGCGTGGACGTGCACCTGGAAGCCGGCGGCCGAGAGGGCGACCGCGATCTCGCGCAGCTCCTCGCCGTCGACGAAGGAGTGACCGGCCCCGGACGTCTCGTGGCCGTGGCCGTCGAGGTAGGGGGTGAGCATCGCGGCGGTGTGGTTCTCGCAGACGCCGTCCTGCATGATCTTCACGCTCGTCGCCCGGAACCGCCCGCGGCTCAGCGCGTCGCGCCGCGCCACCAGGTCGGGGATCTGGGCGAGCCCGAGGTCGCGGTCCCACCACAGCGCGCCGACCACGTCGGCGACCAGGTCGCCGTTGTCGACCGCGTCCAGGTAGGTCGGCCCGCTGTCGTCCATGCCGGCATAGGCGCCGACGATGGCGTCCTGCCACGCGGTGACCCCGAGCGAGAAGAGGTGTCGCTGGCCCTCGACCAGCGCGCGGGCGTAGTCCGCGGCCGGGGTCGGCGGGAGGAGGCGGCTCACCAGCGCCATCGCGCCCTCGTGGAGGGTGCCCGGTCGGCGAGCCGTCGGGGAAGCGCTCGATCCGGCCGTCCGGCGGGTCGGGAGACTCGGCGGTGATGCCGGCCAGCTCGAGGGCGCGGGTGTTCACCCAGCCGCCGTGGTGGTCGCGGTTGGGCAGGAACGCCGGCCGGTCGGGCACCACCGTGTCGAGCTCGGCGGCCGTCGGCGTGCCACCGGGGAACGCCGCCATCGCCCACCCGCCGCCGAGGATCCACGGACCGTCGTGCCCGGCGGCGTAGTGCCGGATCAGGGCGAGGTAGTCGTCTCGGGTGGACCCGCCGGAGAGGTCGCACCGGGTCATCTCCAGGCCGCCCTGGATCGGGTGGCAGTGGGCGTCGGTGAAGCCGGGCGAGACCAGGCCGCCGGCCAGGTCGACCACCTCGGCGTCACCGAGGTCCTGGCTGTCGAGCCCGAGCGCGCCCTCCGGGCCCACCGCGACCACCTTGCCGGCGTCGACCAGCAGCGCGTGGTCGGGCAGGTGGCGGTGGCCGTCGAACACCGAGCCGCCGGTGAAGATCGTCGCCATCAGCGGCCCTCGAGGAGGGGGCCGGCGGGGTCGTGGGTGATCCCGACCTTGGCGGCGGCCAGGCCGGAGAGCGCCTCGAGGCAGACCCGGTTGGCGAGATAGGCGGTGATCTCGGCGTGGTCGTAGGGCGGGGACACCTCGACCACGTCGATGCCGGCGACAGGCAGCTCGCGGCAGATCCGGCGTACGGCGTCGAGCAGCTGACGCGAGGAGAGGCCGCCCGGCTCGGGGGTCCCGGTGCCGGGCGCGTGGCCGGGGTCGCAGACGTCGATGTCGACGGAGAGGAAGACGGCGTCGCACTCGTCGAGCGCGATCTCGAAGGCCTCGTCGAGGCAGGCATCGAGGCCGCGCTTGCCGATCTCGGTCATCTCGTAGGACCGCATCTGCTGCTCGGCCATCCAGTCGAGGGTCTCGGGTCCGGGCCAGTAGCCGCGCAGTCCCATCTGCAGGAAGCGGTCGCCGCGCAGCGCACCCGACTCGATCAGGCGGCGCATCGGCTGGCCGTGGCCGTAGAGCGAGCCGAACTCGATGTCGCCGGTGTCGGCGTGGGCGTCGAAGTGGATCATCGAGACCTTGCCGAACCCGAGGTGCCGGGCCACGCCGGTGGCGTCGGGCAGGGCGATGGAGTGGTCGCCGCCGAGCACGAGCGGTACGGCGCCGGCCGAGGCGACGGCGTACACGGCGTCCTCGAGGGCGTGCAGCGCACGCTCGATCTCGCCCGGCGGCATCTCGACGTCGCCCATGTCGACGACGGTGAGGTCCTGGAGGGCGTCGACCCGGAGCGCGAGGTGGGGTCGCGAGCCGTCCTGCGGCAGGTAGCAGGTCTGCCGGATGGCGGTCGGGCCGAACCTGGTGCCCGGGCGGTGCGACGTACCGCCGTCGAAGGGCGCCCCGACCACCACCACGTCCGCGGCGGCGAGCGCCGCGGCGTCGGCGACGTCGACCGCCGGGACGCCGAGGAAGGTGATGTCGGGGCCGAACTGCGCGCCGTACCGTGTCATGCCTGTGTTTCTATCAGGCCCGGATGACTTCGGCCTACCTACGGAATCAGTGACGGACGGCGTCAATACTGCGGATTCGCTTGTGCGGGGCCTCGCACGGCAGGATGATGGGCAGGCACCCTACTCTTGAGCGACAAGGATCCGATAGCCATGCCAGGCGACACGTACGACAACGCCCACCTCCAGCAGGCCGCGCGTGACCACCTGTGGATGCACTTCACCCGCCACTCGACCTACGAGACCTCCGACGTCCCGGTGATCGTGCGCGGGGAGGGTGCCTACATCTACGACTCCCACGGCAAGCGGTACCTCGACGGCCTGGCCGGCCTCTTCGTCAGCCAGCTGGGCCACGGGCGCGCCGAGCTCGCCGAGGCCGCTGCGAAGCAGACCGAGAAGCTCGCGTTCATGCCGCTGTGGTCCTACGCGCACCCCAA
The DNA here is from genome assembly GCA_963820015.1 of uncultured Actinomycetota bacterium. Classification (GTDB taxonomy): domain Bacteria; phylum Actinomycetota; class Actinomycetes; order Propionibacteriales; family Nocardioidaceae; genus Nocardioides. The sequence goes on from CAWFYO010000017.1 coordinate 156,764, forward strand.
CGCGATCGAGCTCGCCGAGCGGGTCGCGAACTACGCGCCGGGTGACCTCAACCGGGTCTTCTTCACCACCGGTGGCGGCGAGGCCGTCGAGACCGCGTGGAAACTGGCCAAGAACTACTTCAAGATCACCGGCCGCCCCTACAAGCACAAGGTGATCAGCCGGGCCATCGCCTACCACGGCACCCCGCAGGGCGCGCTCTCCATCACCGGGCTGCCGGGCATGAAGGCGCCGTTCGAGCCGCTGGTCCCCTCGACGTTCCGGGTGCCGAACACCAACTACTACCGCGCGCCGTACTTCGAGGACGACGAGAAGAAGTTCGGCCTCTGGGCGGCCAACGAGATCGCGGTCGCCATCGAGAACGAGGGCCCGGACACCGTGGCCGCGGTCTTCCTGGAGCCGGTGCAGAACTCCGGCGGCTGCTTCCCGCCGCCGCCCGGATACTTCGAGCGGGTCCGCGAGATCTGTGACGAGTACGACGTCCTGCTGGTCTCCGACGAGGTCATCTGCGCCTTCGGGCGGCTGGGGCACATGTTCGGTGCCGACCGCTACGGCTACCAGCCCGACATGATCACCTGCGCCAAGGGCATCACCTCCGGGTACGCCCCGCTCGGCGCGATGATCGCCAGCGACCGGCTCATGGAGCCCTTCTTGAAGGGCACCGAGACCTTCCTGCACGGCTACACCTTCGGTGGCCACCCGGTCTCCACGGCGGTCGCGATGGCCAACCTCGACATCTTCGAGAAGGAGAAGATCAACGAGCACGTCCGCGAGAACGAGCCGTCGTTCCGCGAGACCCTCGAGAAGCTCAAGGACCTCCCGATCGTCGGCGACGTCCGGGGCGACGGCTACTTCTTCGGCATCGAGCTGGTCAAGGACAAGGAGACCAAGGAGACCTTCAACGACGAGGAGTCCGAGAAGCTCCTGCGCGGCTATCTCTCCAAGGCCCTCTTCGACGCCGGCCTCTACTGCCGTGCGGACGACCGGGGCGACCCGGTGATCCAGCTCGCTCCCCCGCTGATCTGCGACCAGGAGCACTTCGACGAGATGGAGCAGATCCTGCGCGAGGTGCTGGTCAAGGGCAGTGACATGATCAGCGACATGATCTGAGTCCGACCTCCTCGGACCGACGAGACCCCGCCCCGGTGATCCGGGGCGGGGTCTCGTGCTTCTGCTCGGGTGGTGCGGCGCGCCTCAGACGGCGTCGAGCTGGCCGGCGCTGGAGCGCCCCGCCGCGGCGGCGACCACGCTGTCGGGCCGCACCTTGGTGGGACCGGCCAGGACCCGCATCCGGCGACGGTTGCGGACCTCGCCGCCGACCACGATCAGGACCGAGATGATCAGCATCACGGTGCCGATCACGTTGATCTGCATCGGGATCGTGCGTCGCGAGACGCCCCAGACGTACATCGGGAAGGTCGTCGTGGTGCCGGCGTTGAGGTTGGTGATGATGAAGTCGTCGAACGACAGCGAGAAGGCCAGCAGCGCCGCGCCCAGGATGCCGGGGAACACGAGCGGGAACGTGACCTTCCAGAACGCCTGCTGCGGCGTCGCGTAGAGGTCCGCCGCCGCCTGTTCGAGGGTGTCGCTGAGCCCGGCCAGCCGGGACCGCACGGTCACGATGACGAACGACAGGCAGAACATGATGTGGGCGATCAGGATCGTCCAGAAGCCCAGCTGGCCCGCGAAGCCGCCGGCCACGAACAGCGCCAGCAGCGAGGAGCCCATCACGATCTCGGGCGCCGCCATCGGCAGGAAGATCAGGACGTTGGTGCCGGAGCGGCCCACGAACTGGTGCCGGACCAGCGCGAACGCCGCGAGCGTGCCGAGGACGGTGGCGCCGAACGTGGCGAGGAGACCGATCTCGACACTGGTCTTCAGGGCCGTGCACATGCTCGGGTCGGCGCACGGGTGGAGCCAGTTCTGCAGGGTGAAGGTGTTCCACTTGTAGATCTTCGACTGCTCGCTGGGGAGCTTGTTGAAGCTCATCATCACGACGATGAAGATCGGGACGAACGTGTAGACCAGGACCAGGATGCCCAGGAGGAGCACCAGGTGACTCTTCAACCACCTCACAGCAGGTCCTCCGTCCCGGCGAACTTCACGTACATGAACACCAGGACCACGATCATCGACATCAAGATCACCGACAGCGCCGCGGCGGCCGGGATAGTCGTTGGCCTCGGTGAACAGCGACTGGATCGTGTTACCGATCATCCGGGTCTGGGTGGACCCGAGCAGCTGGTCGTTGATGTAGTCGCCGACCGCGGGGATGAAGGTCAGCAGCGTGCCGGAGATGACACCCGGCAGGGACAGCGGCCAGGTCACCTTGAAGAAGCCGACCACCGGGTTGGCGTAGAGGTCGCCGCCCGCCTCGATCAGGCGGTAGTCGATCTTGTCGATGCTGGCGAACAGCGGCAGCACCATGAACGGCAGGAAGTTGTAGGTCAGGCCCATGATCACGGCGAACGGCGTGTAGAGCAGGTGGCCGTTGGGGCCCAGGATGTGGAGGAACTGAAGGGTGTTCACCACGATGCCGTTGTCGGACAGGATCAGCTTCCACGAGAGCGTCCGCACCAGGAAGCTGGTGAAGAACGGTGCGATCACCAGCACCAGCATGAGGTTCTTCCAGCGCCCGGCCTTGAACGCGATCGCGTAGGCGAGCACGTAGCCCAGGACCAGGCACTGGAGGGTCGCGATCCCGCCGTAGATCAGCGAGCGCACGATCTGCGGCCAGTAGGCCTGGATCACGTCGCTGTAGTTGCTCCACTGGTAGACCATGGAGTAGCCGCGGAAGTCGGAGCCGCCCTTGTTGAACAGGCTGGCGGCGAGCAGGGAGTAGAAGGGGATCAGGAAGAACAGGGTCAGCCAGATCATTCCCGGGGCGAGCAGGACGTAGCCGGTCGCGCCCTTCTTGCGGACGGTCTCACTCACGGCCGCAGCTCACTCGTCCTCGATCTGGGAGCCGGCGGACGCGTCCTGGTCGTGATCGAGCAGGAACGCGTACTCGGGGCGCCAGGACAGCTCTACCTTGTCGCCGTAGCGGAAGATCCGGCGGCGGCCGGTGTTCTGCTCGAAGACCTGGATCTCCTGGCCCCACGGCATCCGGACGAGGTACTGCGTGCTCACGCCGACGAAGCTCACGTCGGTGACCACGCCACCGGGGATGGTGTTGCCCGGCGCGTCGAGGGCCTCGCCCTCGTCGCCGATGAGCACCTTCTCCGGCCGGATCCCGACCCAGCCCTCGCTGCCCTCGGCGTGCGTGCGCTCGCGGGGCACGGTGACGGTGATCCCCTGCATGTCGACCGTGGTCATCGTCGCCCTCGCGCGACTGGATCCGCCCGCCGATCAGGTTGGACTGGCCGAGGAAGTTCGCGACGAACGTGGTGCGGGGGTTCTCGTAGAGCTCGTCAGGGGCGCCCATCTGCTCGATCACGCCGGCGTTCATCACCGCGATGGTGTCGGCCATGGTCATGGCCTCCTCCTGGTCGTGGGTGACGTGGATGAACGTCGTGCTGACCTCGGTCTGGATCCGCTTGAGCTCGATCTGCATCTGGCGGCGCAGCTTGAGGTCGAGGGCACCGAGCGGCTCGTCGAGCAGCAGCACCTCGGGCTTGTTGATCAATGCCCGGGCCAGGGCGACGCGCTGCTGCTGGCCACCCGAGAGCTGCATCGGCCGCTTGCGGGCCTGGTTGCCGAGCTCGACGAGGTCGAGCATCCGGTGGACCTCGTCGTCGACGCCTGACTCCTTGCGGCGGCGGGGGCCGAAGGCGACGTTCTCGAAGATGTCGAGGTGCGGGAAGAGCGCGTAGTTCTGGAAGACGGTGTTGACCGGCCGGCGGTAGGGCTTCTCGAACGTGATGTCGCGGCCGGCCAGCCTGATGGTGCCGGACGTCGGCGTCTCGAGCCCGGCGACCATCCTCAGCGTCGTGGTCTTGCCGCAGCCCGACGGACCGAGCAGCGCGAAGAACGAGCCGCTGGGTACGTCGAGGTCGAGGTCGTCGACGGCTTTGAAGGCTCCGAAGTCCTTGGTCAGACCGCGGAGCTCCAGGCCTGCGCCGGCCCCCCCGCCCGACGGAGCAGCAGCCTCCGTGTGCTCAGCCAGATGTGACATCGGCCCAGTCCCTTTCGTATTGGATCTCCTGCTGGTCGTTGAGCGCCATGAAGCCCCACGTGCTCTCGAGCATCTTGTCGGTGGGGAAGATCAGCGGGCTCTTCGCAGCGGGCTTGTCGAGCTTGAGCATCTCTTCCTGGGCGCCCAGGACCGGGCAGATGTAGTAGTTCCAGTCGGCGAGCTGCGCGGCGACCTTCGGGTCGTAGTAGTAGTTGATCCACTCCTCGGCGTTCGACTGGTGGGTCGCGAGGTTGGGGATCAGCATGTTGTCGGCCCACAGCGACATGCCCTCCTCGGGCACCACGAACTTGATGTTCGGGTTGTCCTGCTGGGCGATGATGACGTCACCCGACCAGGCCTCGCACGCCAGGGTGTTGCCGGAGGCGAGGTCGTTGAGGTAGTCGTTGCCGTTGAAGGAGCGCACGTTGCCGTCGGAGACGTAGCCGTGCAGCGCGTTGATGGCGTTCTCCCACTGGTTCTGGGTGAAGTTCTCCGGGTCGGCGTTGACCGTGCGGAGCATGAAGCCCATCGTGTCGCGCATCTCGGTCAGCAAGGTGACCTTGCCCTTGAGGTCGGAGCGGGTCAGCAGCTCGGTGAAGCTCCCGACCTCCCCGGTCTTGTCGGCGTTGTAGGCGATGCCGGTCAGACCGCTCTGCCACGGGGCGTGGTGCTTCTGACCGGGGTCCCAGGGCTTGTCGCGCAGCCGCGGGATGAGGTTCTTGGTGAAGTTGGGCGTCTTGGAGAGGTCGAGCGGCTGGATCCAGCCGAGCCCGATCATCCGGGCGGCCATCCAGTCGGTGAGCACCATCATGTCGCGCTTGATCGACTGGCACGACGCGAGCTGGTTCTTGACCTTGGCGTAGAACTCGGCGTTGTCGTTGACGTCGTCGGTGTAGTGGACGGTGATGCCCGTCTGCTTCTCGAAGACCGAGACCGTCGACCCGGGCTTGTGGATCGGGTCGATGTAGGCCGGCCAGTTGGAGATGATGAACTGCTTGTCGGTCGCCGACACGTCCTTGGCATAACAGGTGCTCGGATCCTGCTGCGCTCCCGAGACGGAGAAGAAGGGAAGCTTGAGCGCCGCCAGGCTCGCGCCGACGAACGCCACCCCTCCTGCCCCTCGCAGCACCGTCCGACGTGAGAGTCCGGCGCCGCCGGGTCCTCCTGACATGGGGTGCTCCTAGATGCAGATTGGTTCGGATCGTGTCATGTGCAGGGGCACACTACAAGCGAATCCGTGCATCGAATACCCCACCACGACGAAATCCTTTGTCAACAGGGTGTGGACCCGTGGTGTCCTGGCTGCCAGCATAGGTGTCCATGACCAGGAAGCTGCCCAAGGCCGCGCTCGACGACGTCTCCAAGGCCATCATCGAGCAGCTGCAGCAGGACGGCCGCCGCTCCTACGCCGCGATCGGCAAGGTCGTCGGACTCTCCGAGGCCGCCGTCCGCCAGCGCGTCCAGCGCCTGGTCGACACCGGCGTCATGCAGGTCGTCGCGGTCACCGACCCCCTGGAGCTCGGCTTCGCCCGGCAGGCGATGGTCGGCATCCGGGTGAACGGGCCGATGGAGCCGGTCGCCGACGCCCTGGCCGACCTCGACGAGGTCGACTACGTCGTGATCACGGCCGGGGTCTACGACCTCCTGGTCGAGGTCGTCTGCGAGAGCGACGAGCACCTGTTGGAGGTCATCTCGGGCAAGATCCGTAGGGTCAGTGGTGTGATCGGCACCGAGACCTTCATGTATCTGAAGCTGCGCAAGCAGACCTACTCCTGGGGTGTGCGCTGAGCCCCCGGGGCGCTCGCGGACTGCGCTCACTCTCCCTCTGGCACGAGACCGTCCCCGACGACTGGACCCCGCGTCCGGCGCTGCCCGGTGACCGGGACACCGACGTGGCGATCGTCGGTGCCGGCTACACCGGTCTGTGGACCGCGCTCTACCTGGCCCGGGCGGACCCGTCGCTGCGAGTGACCGTCGTCGAGGCCGAGGTCGCCGGCTTCGGTGCCAGCGGGCGCAACGGAGGCTGGTGCTCCGCGCTCTTCCCGGCCTCGCTGTCCAAGCTGGCCAAGCAGTCGTCGCGGGAGCGTGCGCTCGCCCAGTACGCCGCCATGCGGGCCAGCGTCGACGAGGTCCTGCTCGCCGCAGAGGAGGAGGGCATCGACGCCCAGGCCGTCAAGGGCGGCACGATCTCGCTGGCCCGTACCCGACCGCAGTGGGAGCGCGCCCAGCACGAGGTCGCGGAGGCCCGGCGGTGGGGGCGCGACGAGCACGAGCTGCGACTGCTCGACGCCGAGGGGGCCAAGGCCGTGCTGGCCGGCACCCACGTCCGCGGCGCGACGTACACCCCGGACTGCGCCGCGCTCCACCCCGCCCGGCTCGCCCGTGGCCTCGCCGAGGCCGTGGAGCGGCGCGGGGTCACCCTCCACGAGCGCACCCGCGCCCGGTCGATCGCTCCGGGACGCGTCGTCACCGACCGGGGGATCCTGCGTGCCGAGAACGTGATCCGCGCGACCGAGGGCTACACCTGCACCCTCGAGGGACAGAAGCGACAGGTGATCCCGGTCTACTCGCTGATCATCGCGACCGAGCCGCTGCCGGCCGAGACCTGGGACCAGATCGGGCTACGGCGCCGCGAGACCTTCAGCGACCAGCGGCACCTGATCATCTACGGCCAGCGGACCGCCGACGACCGTCTGGTGTTCGGTGGCCGGGGCGCGCCCTACCACTTCGGGTCGCGGGTGCGGCCGGCCTACGACCGCGACGACGGCGTCTTCGGCTCCCTGCACGCCACGCTGGTCGACCTGTTCCCGGTGCTGCGGGACGCGCGGATCACCCACCGTTGGGGCGGCAACCTCGGGATCGCCCGCGACTGGACGGCGTCGGTGGGTCTCGACCCCTTCACCGGGCTCGGGTGGGCGGGCGGCTACGTCGGCGACGGCGTGAGCACCACCAACCTGGCCGGCCGGACGCTCGCCGACCTCGTGCTCGACCGCGACACCGAGCTGACCCGGCTGCCCTGGGTGGGCCACCGGTCACCGGCCTGGGAGCCAGAGCCGCTGCGCTGGCTGGGGATCAACGCCGGCCTGCGGGCCATGACCTGGGCCGACCACGAGGAGGCCCGCACCGGGCGCCAGAGCCGGCTCGCGAAGGTCGTCAGGCCGCTGCTCGGCGGCTGAGCACCTGTCAGAGGCCGTTCGCCGCGGTGGCCGCCGGCTTGACCGGCTGCACCAGCCAGGCGTCGAAGAAGGACGCCAGGTCCTGCCCGCTGACCTGCTCGGCCAGCGCCTCGAACTGCGCGGTCGTGCCGTGCCCGCCGCGGTGCGAGCGGAACCAGGACCTCATGACCTGGATGAAGTCGGCGTTGCCGATCCGCTGACGGAGGGCGGCCAGGGTCATGCCGCCGCGCTCGTAGACGGCGTAGTCGAAGATCCGCCGCGGTCCGGGGTCGGCCACGGTCACCGCCCAGTCGGCCGGGAAGGAGTCGTAGGTCCGGTGGAGCCAGGCGCGGGTGGTCGGCCCGCCGTGGCCCTGGGCGTACCACTGCTCCATGAACGTCGCGAACCCCTCGTTGAGCCAGATGTCGCGCCAGCGGCGCACCGAGACGGAGTCACCGAACCACTGGTGGGACAGCTCGTGCACCATCAGGCTGGTGAACACGCTGCGGGGGTAGGTGGGCCGGGTCTGGGTCTCCAGGGAGAAGCCGGGATCGAGGCTGGTGACGACGCCGCCGGTCTGGGACCAGGGGTAACGGCCGACCCGGGAGGCGATCCACCGCACGATCCCGGGCGTCCTCGCGAGCCCCTGGAACGCCGCGTGCCGCGCCGCCGGGGAGAGCTGCTGGGAGACCACGTTGTAGTAGGGCAGTCCGTGGGAGGTGCCGGAGCGGACGGCGAGATGACCCGCCACGAAGAACGCCAGGTAGGTGGTCATCGGGCCGCCGTGCCAGTGGTACGTCGTGTGGCCACCGGCGCGCCGTACGGACTCCAGGCGGCCGCCCGCGACCACCTGGTTGCCCTTCGGGACGGTGATGTGGAGGTCCATCACCGCCTTGTCGAGGGGATGGTCGTTGGACGGGAACCACCAGGCCGCCATGTGCGGCTCGTTGATCGCGGCGACCTCGTGGGCGTCGGCGACCCAGTTGCTCTCCCCGCCCCAGCTGAGGTCGCCCGGGTGCCCGGCGTAGGTGACGGTGGCGGTCAGGCGCGTCCCGGCCGGGATCGGACGGGCGGGGATGATCCGCAGCTCGTGCCGGTCGGGACGACGGAACGTCGCCCTGCCGGTCGAGAGCGTGACCTTCGAGACCGGGAGCAGGAAGTCGAGGTCGAACGACGAGAGCCGCTCGGTGGTCCGCAAGATGACCGTGGTCGAGCCGCTCAGCCGGCCGTCGGAGAACCGGTAGGAGTCGTGGACGGCGTAGCGCAGGGCGTCGTAGCCGCCGTTGCCGTCCTCGGGGAAGTAGTGGTCGCCGATGCCCTTCGCCCCTGCGACTGCGGGGACGCTGCTGCCCACCGAGGCGACGGGCGCCGCCACGACCAGGGCGGTCGCGACGGCGAGGAGGGGCACGAGCAGCCGGCGAGGGGTCACGGCTGAAACCTAGTCGGTGGAAAAGCAGTTGACGCGACGCCCCCGGACTCCCGACACTGGTCGGCGCGTGCCCGGCATCTCGCCGTGCCCCGACCGAGAGGAGGACGTCGTGACGATCGAAGTCTTCGGCCTGCCCACCGCCGTCCTCACTCACGTCTGGAGCACCACCACCGATGTCATCGGAGCACCTCTCTCGCCGACGCGCACTGACGCGCTCGACGCCTTCTTCACCGACAGCTACACCCACGTCGACCCGCTCAGCGGGATCGACCCGTCGTTCGTGTTCGAGTTCGACGCCTACGACGACCTCGGCGACGACCAGCGCTGGTCGACCTGGCTCTCCGTCGAGCCCTTGCAGCGCGGGCCCGAGCCACGCCCGGACTGGGTCGTGACCTCCCAGGGAGCGATCGACACCGACCTCGGCATCCTCAAGACCGGCAAGGAGGCCGACGTCTTCCTGCTCGAACGCGCCGACCCGCGCGAGCCCGACGACGGCGTCGTGATGGCCGCCAAGCGCTACCGCGCGCCGGAGCACCGCACCTTCCACCGGTCGGCGTCCTACACCGAGGGCCGCTCGATGAAGCGCTCGCGCGACAACCGGGCCCTCAAGCGCAAGAGCACGTTCGGTCGCGAGGTCGCGGCCGGCGAGTGGGCCGTCTCCGAGTGGGGCGCCCTGGTCAGGCTGTGGGACCTCGGCCTCCCGGTCCCCTACCCCGTGCAGATCGACGGCACCGAGATCCTCATGGAGTGGATCACGGTCGCCGGCGAGACGGCTCCTCGGCTGGCGCAGACCCGGCCGGAGCGTGACCTCCTGCTCGACTACTTCGAGCAGCTGCGGGACTCGCTGGCCCTCCTGGTGCAGGCCGGACTCGTGCACGGCGACCTGTCGGCGTACAACATCCTCGCCGCCGGCGAGCGCCTCGTGATCATCGACCTGCCCCAGATCGTCGACCTGGTCGGCAACCCGCAGGGGATGGACTTCCTGCTGCGCGACTGCGCGAACATCTGCGGGTGGTTCCGGGCCAAGGGTCTCCAGGTCGACGAGCACGAGCTGTTCGGGGAGCTCCTGGCGCACGCGTTCTGACCGCCCCTCGGGTCTAGGGTCGGCCCGTGCGCAACGTCCGAGGGCGGTCGATCCGCGTCCAGTCGTCGGCGTCACCGCTCGACCTCGACACCGGTGACGCCCCGGTCGACTGCCAGCGGACAGCGCTCTACACCGCCGACGAGCTGTACGACGCGTGGCCCTACGCGGGGTCGCTCGACGCGCGGGCCTACGCGTGGTCGTGCACTCCTCCCACACCCCGGGTCACCCTGGCCCAGGCGCTGCACGACCATGCGATCGACGACGCCCTGACCACGTGGATCACCGGGCGCCACCTGGTCGGGGTGATGGGCGCGCACGACGCGGACCGCTCCTCCCCGGCGTACGCCGATGCGGCGCGGCTCGGCTGGATGCTCGGGCAACGACTACGTCGTGGCGACCGGCGGGGGACCAGGTGCGATGGAGGCCGCGAACCTCGGGGGCCGCTTCGCCGGCTCCTCGCGCGACCGGCTGGCCGAGGCGGTGGCGACGCTGGCGGCCGTGCCGTCGTACCACCCGTCGGTGGACACGTGGGCCCGCAAAGCGCTCGACGTCCTGGGCGGGTCGGCGGGCGGGACGGGCCGGGAGTCGCTCGGGATCCCGACCTGGTTCTACGGCGACGAGCCGCCCAACGTCTTCGCCACCGCGATCGCGAAGTACTTCCGCAACGCCACCCGCGAGGCGATCCTGCTCCAGCTGTGCGACGCCGGGATCGTCTTCCTGCCCGGCGCGGCCGGGACCGTGCAGGAGATCTTCCAGGACGCCTGCGAGAACTACTACGGCTCCCCCACGGCGGTGGCGCCGATGGTGCTCGTCGGGCGGTCGTACTGGACCTCCGACCTGCCGGCCTGGCCGCTGCTGCAGTCGCTGGCCCGGGGCCGGCCGATGGAGGACCACATCCACCTCGTCGACACCGTCGACGAGGTGGTGAAGCTGGTCGCTGCTGACTGACTGTTGACCAGCTGGTCGCCACGTCAGACCTCTATCGCCGCCAGCTGCCCGCAGGCGCCGTCGATCTCGCGGCCGCGGGTGTCGCGGACGGTGGTCGGGATGCCGCGCGCCTCGAGACGTCGTACGAACTCGCGCTCGTCGGCGGGGTCGGAGGCGGTCCACCTCGACCCGGGCGTCGGGTTGAGCGGGATCAGGTTGACGTGGACCCAGCCCCAGTCGCCGCGGGCCAGGAGGACGTCGGCGAGCAGGTCGGCGCGCCAGCCCTGGTCGTTGATGCCGCGCATCATGGCGTACTCGATCGAGACCCGGCGCTTGGTGAGCCGCGCGTAGTCCCACGCGGCGTCGACGGTCTCGCCGACGGAGAACCGAGTGTTGATCGGCACCAGCTCGTTGCGCAGCTCGTCGTCGGGGGCGTGCAGCGACAGGGCCAGGGTGACCGGGATCCCCTCCTCCGCGAGCTGCCGCATCCTCGGGACCAGCCCGACCGTCGAGACGGTGACGCCGCGGGCGCTCATGCCGAGGCCGCTCGGGGCCGGGTCGGTCAGGCGGCGTACGGCGCCCATCACGGCCTGGTAGTTGGCGAGCGGCTCGCCCATGCCCATGAAGACGACGTTGGACACCCGCGTCGGGCCGCCGGGCACCTCGCCGCGCGCGAGCGACCGCGCTCCGGCGACGACCTGCTCGACGATCTCGGCGGTCGACATGTTGCGCTGGAGGCCGCCCTGTCCGGTCGCGCAGAACGGGCACGCCATCCCGCACCCCGCCTGGGAGGAGACGCACATCGTGGCCCGGTCGGGGTAGCGCATCAGCACCGACTCGACCAGGGCGTTGTCGAACAGCCGCCACAGGGTCTTCCGGGTCGTGCCGCGGTCGGCCTCCAAGGTGCGCAGCGGCGTCATCAGGGTCGGCAGGAAGGTCGCCACCAGGTCGTCGCGCTGGAGGGCCGGCAGGTCGGTCATCTCGGCCGGGTCGTCGACCAGCCGCTCGAAGTAGTGGGTCGAGATCTGCTTGGCCCGGAACGCCGGCACTCCCAGCCCGGCTGCGATCTCCGCCCTCTCGTCGAGGGTGAGGTCGGCGAGGTGCTGCGGCGGCTTGGCCCGGCCGCGTGGCTCGGACATCACCAGGGGCAGGGTGCGGATGGGCTCGTCCATGACCGGGCCAGTCTCCCATCGTCGGACGGCCCGGCCGAAACCCCGACGATCAGTAGCCGTGCCGCTGGTAGGAGGGGGACGACGAAGGGCCGGCACCACCGGCCTGCTCGACCGGCCCACCGCTCGGGGAGACGGCGTACCAGACGCCGCCGAAGGTGTTGACGCCCTCGCCGCTGACGTCGCCGGGGTTGTGGTCCCCGACGTAGGTGTAGACCGGCTGACCGCCGACGGTCTCGGTGCGCCCGCCTCCGGGCAGAGCGGTGGAGGCGACCTTCGCGGTCAACCCGGTGCCGTGGCCGGAAGGGACCGGGGGCCAGTAGCTCTGACAGCTCGCGTCGCAGGTGGCGTGGTTGATGCTGTCGGCGGTGAGCAGGTAGACGGTCCGGCCCTGGGCGTCGACGACGACGCGGCCGAGCGACGTGCTGGCGACGTGCAGGCCCCGAGCGGACGTCGTACCGGCCGAGGCGCCCTGCTGGATGGCGGTCGTGGAGCTGCTGCCACCGCACGCCGAGAGGGTCAGGGCCGCGGCTGCGCCGAGGACCGAGAACGCGATGATCTTCATGATTCCTCCTGTGTCCTTGCAGGAGGTACGACGCGGGCAGGGCGTCGCGTTCGACGCGCGGCCTGTGAAGGACCTGAGAATCCCGGTCGGCGCGGGTCAGCCCTGGGTCTTGACCAGCACCCAGATGACCAGGGCCGCCGTCACCCCGATCACGACCGCCGTCAGCACGACCCCGAGCAGCATGAACGCGGCGAACCGACGGGTCTTGCGGGGCACCAGCAGCGCCAGTGGGACGAGCACGGCGATCAGCACGAGCGGGAACAGCCGCTGGGCGGTGGTGTCACCCAGGAACAGCGACAGCAGAGCGGCGTAGACGCCGGGCACCACGATCACGAAGGCGACGCCGGTGAAGAAGCCGACCAGCCCGGCGAACGTGGGGTGCGAGCGGTGCCACCAGCTCGGCTCGGCAGCGGCCTCGTCGGGCTCCCCGTGCTCTGCGGGCTCCTCCTCCACGCTGGGCGTGGCGCCGCTCTCGCTCATGGGCCCAGCATGTCATCCGGGTGCACGAGGGTCGCGCATTGGATGAGGTCCGGCATCGCGAGCCGCTCCCACGCGTCCAGGTCGGGTTCCTGACCGGTGAGCTCGGCCTGCAGCAGGGTCCACGCGGTGCCGTGCCCGACCAGCACCACGTCGCCGGTGCGATGGACCTCGAGGATCCCCCTCACCGCCGCCACCACGCGCCGCCGGGTGACCGCGAGCGGCTCCCATCCGTCGAACGCCGGGAGGTCGGGGCGGGCGAAGGCGCGGCGCACCACGCCCCCGAAGTCCGCGATCCAGTCGGTGGTGTGGCGTTCGTGCTCGCGCAGGTCGGGCACGATCTCGATCGGCTCCTCGGTGAGGAGCCGCGCGGTCAGGAAGGCCTTGGGCTCGGGCGAGGAGTACCACGCCGCCAGCTCCGGGAGCCGCCCGCGCAGGGCGCGCACGTCGTCGTCGTACGCCGGGTCGAGCGTCCACTCGTGGGCCGGCCTCGTCCGGTCGAGCACCGGGCGTCCGTGGCGGACCAGGAAGAGGCTCAAAAGACCAGGTAGTGCAGGAGCATCCAGATCGGGGCGATCGTGGCGAGGAGGGAGTCGAGGCGGTCCATGAGGCCGCCGTGCCCGGGGATCACGTGGCTCATGTCCTTGATACCGAGGTCGCGCTTGATCACCGACTCGCACAGGTCGCCGAGGGTGGCCATGATCACCGCGACCACGCCGAGGCAGACCCCGATCCACCAGTCGGCGTCGAGCACCCACACGATCATGGCGATGCCGACCGCGATGCAGAAGACGGCCGAGCCGGCGAAGCCCTCCCACGACTTCTTGGGTGAGATCACCGGTGCCATCGGGTGCTTGCCGAAGAGCACGCCCGCGCAGAAGCCACCGATGTCGGAGGCGGCCGTGACCGCGATGAACGTGAGGATGCCCTTCACTCCGGCGTCGTACCGCGTGAAGTCGGTGGCGCCGCCCTCGCGGAGCATCAAGGCGACGAACGAGCCGAGGAAGGGCACGTAGACCAGGACGAAGACGGCGGCGGTCGCGTTCTGCACGTAGCCCGGCACGCCACGGCGCAGCAACCACAGCATGATGCCGAGCGCGGCGACGGCGGTGGCGGTGACCAGCGCCGGGGTGCCCCAGAAGTAGGCCACCACGACCATGATCACGCCGCCGGCCATCAGCGGCTGCTCCGGTACGTCGATCGCCTTGGCGGCCATGCCGCGGTGGAGCTCCCAGACCGCGACCACGACGGCAGCGGCGACCACGAACATGAACGCCGTCTTCCAGATCAGCAGGGTCGCCAGGATCACGGCGATCAGCACGACGGCGCTGGCGATCGAGACCGGCACGTTGCGGCCGGCGCGCCCGTGGTCCTGGGCGGACCCGGGCGGTGCGGAGGTCATCTGGGGCCTGTCAGCTGAGTGCTCAGACCTCGAGCAGCTCGGCTTCCTTGTGCTTGAGCAGCTCGTCGATGGCGTCGGTGTGCTTCTTGGTGAAGCCGTCGAGCCGCTTCTCGGCGCCGGCGACGTCGTCCTGGCCGGCCTCGTGGTCCTTCTCGAGCTTCTCCAGCTGCTGCTTGGCGTGGCGGCGCAGGTTGCGGACGGCGACCCGGCCTTCCTCGGCCTTGTGGCGAGCGACCTTGATGTACTCCTTGCGCCGCTCCTCGGTCAGCTCGGGGAAGACGCAGCGCAGCATCTTGCCGTCGTTGGCAGGGTTGACGCCGAGGTCGGAGTCGCGGATGGCGCGTTCGATGTTGCCGATCGCGCCCACGTCGTACGGCGAGACGAGGATGATCCGCGCCTCCTGCGACGTGAACGACGCGAGGCTCTGGATCGGGGTGGGGGTGCCGTAGTAGTCGACCATGATCTTGCTGAACATCGCCGGGTTGGCGCGGCCGGCTCGGATCGCGGAGAACTCCTCGCGCGTCGCCTCGACCGACTTGTCCATCTTGCTGTCGGCCTCGTTGAGGATGTCGTTGATCACGAGTGTTCTTCCTTTCCCTGCCGGCTAGTCGGCGGTGACGAGCGTGCCAATCTTCTCACCCTGCACGACGCGCAGGATGTTGCCCCGTTCCCCGAGGCCGAAGACGATCAGCGGCAGCCGGTTCTCCATGCAGAGGGCGAACGCCGTGGCGTCGGCGATCCGCAGGTTGTTCTGCAGCGCCTCCGCGAACGTGAGGGAGTCGTACTTGGTCGCCGTGGGGTCGAGCTTGGGGTCGGCGCTGTAGACCCCGTCGACCCCCTCCTTGGCCATCAGGACGACCTCGCACTTGGTCTCGAGCGCGCGCTGGGCGGCCACGGTGTCGGTGGAGAAGAACGGCATGCCGGCACCGGCACCGAAGATGACGACGCGGCCCTTCTCCATGTGCCGGATCGCGCGACGCGGGATGTAGGGCTCGGCGACCTGGCCCATCGCGATCGCGGTCTGGACCCGGGTCTCCACGCCCTCCTTCTCGAGGAAGTCCTGGAGCGCCAGGCAGTTCATCACCGTGCCGAGCATGCCCATGTAGTCGGCCCGGGATCGGTCCATGCCCCGCTGCTGCATCTGCGCGCCGCGGAAGAAGTTGCCGCCGCCGACCACGATGCACATCTCGACACCCGAACGCGCCACCTCGGCGATCTCGGTGGCGATCCCGTGCACCACGTCGGGGTCGACGCCGACCTTGCCACCACCGAACACCTCACCGGACAGCTTGAGCAGGACACGGTGGTGGGCGGTCACAGGGCGGCTCCTCGGGCTCGACTGGAGATCACGGCGGTGGGGACATGGAAAGCCGGCTGCGGATGCTCGCACGAGTCATCAGCAACCGGCCTCCCTACTTCTCAGGACACACCCTAGACGAGACCCTTGGGGGTGAGGTTCAGGCTCCGACCTCGAAGCGCGCGAACCGCTTGACGGTGGTGCCCGCCTCGTCGAGGACCGCCTTGACCGACTTCTTGTTCTCGGTCACCGACGGCTGCTCCAGCAGGACGACGTCCTTGAAGAAGCCGTTGAGCCGGCCCTCGGTGATCTTGGCGATCGCCTGCTCGGGCTTCCCCTCCTCGCGGGAGGTGGCCTCCGCGATCTGACGCTCGTGCTCCACGACGTCGGCGGGGACCTCGTCACGGGTGAGGTACTGCGGGCGCATGGCCGCGACCTGCTTGGCGGCTCCCCGAGCGGCCTCGGCGTCGCCGTCGTACTCGACCAGGACGCCGATGGCCGGCGGGAGGTCGGCGGCGCGCTTGTGCAGGTAGGCCACGACCGGGCCGTCGAAGTGGACGTACTGGCCGAGCTCGATCTTCTCGCCGATGGAGATGGCGAGCCCCTCGACGACCTCCTCGACCGACTGGCCGTCGACGTCGACCTTCTTCAGGGCCTCGACGTCGGCCGGGGCGCTGGCCGAGGCGGCGTCGGCGATCTTCTGCGCGGCCGCGATGAAGTCGGCGCTCTTGGCCACGAAGTCGGTCTCGCACTTGAGCTCGACGAGGACGCCGGCCGAGTGGACGACCAGGCCTGCGGTGGCCTCACGCTCGGCGCCACGCTTCTGGACCTTCGCGGCACCCTTGGTGCGGAGGATGTCGATCGCGGCGTCGAAGTCGCCGTCGGCCTCCTCGAGGGCCTTCTTGGAGTCCATCATCCCGGCGCCGGTCATGTCCCGGAGCTTCTTGACGTCCGTGGCGGAGAAGTTCGCCATGCTGCTACCTGCCTCTCAGGTGTCTAGGGGTACGCCGTGGCGCGCTCGTCGTGGACGGGCGCGCCGGCGGCGTGGGGTGTGGCTCAGGCCTCGGCAGACTCGGCGGTCTCCGCGGTGGCGGCGGTCTCGGCCTCGGCCGGCGCGGTGGTGGCGGCCTCGGCGGTCACCTCGGCGGTCACCTCGGCGGGCACCTCGGCGGTCACCTCGGCGGGCAAGGTGGTCTCGGCCTCGGCGGTGACCGCGGCGGTGGCCTGGGCCGGCTCCTCGGTCACCTCGGCGGTGGCCTCGGCTGCCTCTGCGGCCTCGGCGGCGGCGCCGGTGCTCTCGGAGGCGGGCGTCTCGGCGGCCGCGTCACCGGTGGCGACCGCGGCGGCCTGCTCGGCGTCGCCACCGAGGAGCTCGCGCTCCCACTCGGCCAGGGGCTCCTCGGCGCCCACGGCGGCCTCGGCGTCACCGGTCTTCACACCGGAGCGGGCGATCAGGCCCTCCGCGACGGCGTCGGCGACGACCCGGGTCAGCAGACCGACCGCGCGGATGGCGTCGTCGTTGCCCGGGATCGGGAAGTCGACCAGGTCGGGGTCGCAGTTGGAGTCGAGGATGCCGATGATCGGGATGTGGAGCTTGCGGGCCTCCTCGACGGCAAGGTGCTCCTTGTTGGTGTCGACGATCCAGACCGCGGACGGCGTACGGCTCATCTCGCGGATCCCGCCCAGCGACTTGTTCAGCTTGTCGCGCTCGCGGCGCATCTGCAGCAGCTCCTTCTTGGTGCGGCTGCTGCCGGCGACGTCCTCGAAGTCGATCTCGTCGAGCTCCTTGAGGCGGTTGATCCGCAGGTGCACGGTCTGGAAGTTGGTGAGCATGCCGCCGAGCCAACGCTGGTTGACGTAGGGCATGCCGACGCGGGTCGCCTGCTCGGCGATCGCCTCCTGCGCCTGCTTCTTGGTGCCGACGAACATGATCGTGCCGCCCTTGGCGACGGTGTCCTTGATGAAGGCGTAGGAGCGGTCGATGTAGGCCAGCGACTGCTGCAGGTCGATGATGTAGATGCCATTGCGCTCGGTCATGATGAAGCGCTTCATCTTCGGGTTCCAGCGGCGGGTCTGGTGTCCGAAGTGCACGCCGCTCTCGAGCAGCTGGCGCATGGTGACGACGGCCATGTCTGTGTTCTCCTGTGGTCGGACGCGCAGGCGCGTCCGTTCGTGTTTTCAGTTACCTCGCCTCCGGCGGGTTGCCGTCGGCCCTGACGTCTGCGCGCGACCCGACCCGGCCAGTGGTGCGGATGGCCGGGACCGAGGATCGTCGCCCACGGGTGGTCGCCTGCCGGAGGGACAGGCGTCGCGGTCTGCGGACGTGCGAAGTCAGCTTCCGTAGGGAAACTGCTGGTCACAGCGTAGTCGAGCGTGCGCGAGGTCACCAATCAGCGCCCGCGGTCGACCCCGGACGGCCCGCTCACCGTCCACAGCCGGGCTTCGCGCACCCCTTCTCCACCGTCGAGCACCACCGGCACGCGCCATCTGCCCGCCCCGGCGACCCTGGATCCGTGCCGCACCCACTCCCCCACTCGATCCGGGCCCACGGGGGCCGGGCCGTCGTCGTCGCGCTCCTGCTCGCCGTGCTCGTCTCCCCCGCGCTGCGCACGGGGGCGCAGGCCTCCCCCGTGGACCCGGTTCCGGTCGGGGTGTGGCCGCTCCAGCCACAACCCCAGGCCCTGCGCGCCTTCGACCCGCCGACCGACCCCTACGGCGCGGGCCACCGCGGCGTCGACCTGGCCGGTCGTGTCGGTGAGCGGGTGCGCGCCGCGCTGGCCGGGCGGGTGAGGTTCGCCGGCGCCATCGCGGGACGTGGCGTGGTCGTCGTCGACCACGGTCCGACCCGCACCACCTACGAGCCGGTGGCCGCCGGCGTCCGGGTCGGCGACCTCCTCGCGCGTGGCCAGCCCGTGGGCACCCTCGAGCTGGCCGGGTCCCACTGCCTGCCCGTGCCCTGCCTGCACTGGGGCTGGATCCGTGGCGACACCTATCTCGACCCTCTCCTCCTCGTCGGTGGCGGTCCGGTGCGCCTGCTCCCGTTGTGGCGCGGCTCCCCGGCCTCCGCCGGGCCGATCCCGGTGCCTGCGCAACCCTTCGCCGCAGTGCTGGCCGCGCTCTTCGACAGACCAGCGGCGACCCCTCCGTCGCCGACCGCCAAGCGACCCGGTTCCGCGCGGGCCTCGCCCCGTCCATCAGCCGTGGCAGTCCGGTCCTTCGCCATGCGCCCTCTGCTGTCCTGAGACCCTCTGCTGTCCTGAGACCCTCTGCTGTCCTGGACTTCCGGCGGCCGCACCGGGGGCCTCAGGCGCGGGGATGCGCCTGTCGGTAGGCCTGACGCAGCCGGTCGGTGCTCACATGGGTGTAAAGCTGGGTGGTGGCCAGCGACGCGTGACCGAGCAGCTCCTGCACCGAGCGCAGGTCGGCTCCCCCCTCGAGCAGGTGAGTCGCGGCCGTGTGTCGCAGTCCGTGCGGTCCGATGTCGGGAGCGCCGGGCACGTCCGCGATCCGCCGATGGACGAGCGTACGGACCGCGCGCTGGTCGATCCGCCGCCCCCGCGCCCCGAGGAACAGCGCCGCCGCCCCGGCACCCGGGACGACCAGCTGGGGCCGGCCGCGAGTGAGCCAGGCGTCGACCGCGTGGGCAGCCGGCGTCCCGAACGGCACCGTGCGCTCCTTGCGGCCCTTGCCGAGGACCCGCAGGACGTTGCGACCCCGGTCGAGGTCGTCGAGGTCGAGCGCGACGAGCTCACCGACCCGGATCCCGGTCGCATACAGCAGCTCGAGCATGGCGGCATCGCGCAGCCCCAGGGGGCTGCCGTCGTCGGCCAGCCGGGCGGCCACCTCGACCAGCTCGCGGGCCTCGTCCTGACGGAGCACCGGCGGCAGGGTCTGCCGCGCCTTCGGCGACCGGAGGCTGGCGCCGGCGTCGACCGGGGCTCGACCGGTCCGGGCCAGCCACGCGGTAAAGACCCGGACCGCCGTGGCCCGACGAGCCAGGGTGGTGCGGGAGTGGCCGGTCACCTGCTGATGGGCCAGCCAACTGCGCAGGGTGCGCAGGTCGAGGTCGGCGACCTCGGTGCGGCCGAGGCGGGCGGCATGCTCGAGGAGGCCGGCGACGTCGGAGAGGTAGGCGCGGACCGTGTGGGGCGTCAGGTCGCGCTCGGAGACCAGGTGGCGCTCGTAGTCGGCGAGCACCGCGGACTGCTCCCGCGTCGGGCTCGGCATGCCCGTCACTCTAGGTGGGCGGGCCCGCGGCTGCGGCCCGCCTCGCCGCCGCCGGCGGGGCACGGCTCATGACCGAGCCTCGGGGGCCAGCCGCCATCCCCCCGGGGAGGTCTCCACGAGGCCGAGGCGTTGGAGGCGCCCCAGGCTGGAGCGGATCTCGACCAGCCCGAGCCCCGCGGTGGTGGCGATGGAGTCGACCGGCGCTGGTCGAGCCACCGGGACCGCGTCGAGCACGCGTTGCAGCCGCGGGCCGATCTTGTCGCGCGGGGTGGACGGGGCGCGGGGTGGGGTGACCAGGTGGGTGCCGACGTCTCCGACCATCTCGAGCACCTCGCTCCCCTGCGTCACCAGGATCGCCTCCCCGGTGCGGATCAGCTGGTGGATGCCTTGGGACTGGGCGCTGGTGACCGGCCCGGGCACCCCCATGAGGTGACGGTTGAGGCGGGTGGTCCAGCCGGCGGTGTTGAGGGCGCCGCTGCGGACGGCGGCCTCGACGACCACGGTGCCCCGGGTGAGCGCGGCGATCAGCCGGTTGCGGGACAGGAAGCGACCGCGGGTGGGCGCGCACCCGGGTGGCACCTCTGCCACGACGAGGGCGGTGTCGGCCAGGTGGTCGAGCAGAGCCCGGTGCGCCGTCGGGTAGGCCCGGTCGACGCCGCAGGCCAGGACGGCGACGTTGGCGCCCTCGACGCCGAGGGCGCCACGGTGAGCCGCCTGGTCGATGCCGTAGGCAGCACCCGAGACCACCGACCAGTCGGCCCGCGCCAGGACGTCGGCGATGCCCTGGGCGACCTCGGCGCCGTAGGTCGTCGCCTGGCGGGAGCCGACCACGGCCACCGCGTGGTCGAGGCGGTCGAGCCGACCCGGACCCCGCACCCAGAGCCCGAGGGGCGGACCGCCGCGGTCGTCGACGCTCGCGCAGCGCGTCAGGTCGTCGATCTGGGTGGGCCACTCCGGGTCGCCCGGCACGACGTAGCGGATGCCGAGTCGCTCGGCGCGCTCGAGATCGGCGGCCGGGTCGATACCGCGGAGCCTGGTGGCCACCTCGGTGAGGAGGCCGCCGGCCTCGCGCTCGTCGCGGAGCAGCCCGAAGAGCCGGACCGCCCCCAGCTCGGCCACGAGATGGGCCACCCGGTGGTCGCCGGGCTCGGTGAGCCGGCTGAGGGCGATCCGGGCGAGCCGCTCGGACTCGCTCACGAGGCCCGCCGCTGGATCGCCGCGACCAGCAAGGGTTCACCCATGCGCAACCGGAAAGCAGTGTCGACGTCGGAGGTGCTCGGGGCGTCGACACCCCGGAGGTCGGCCACGGTCCAGGCGATCCGGTGGACGCGGACGGCCCCGCGACGGCTGAGGCGTCCGTCGAGCACCTCGCGCTCCAGCCGCGTGGTGCCCGCGTCGGGCAGCGGCCACTCGCGGGCGAGGACAGCGCTGGGGATCTGGGAGTTCAGGCGCCAGTCGCGGCCCTCGAAGCGGGCCTGCTGGCGCGCGCGGGCGGCCGCGACCCGGTACCGGACCTCGGGTGACGTCTCCCGGCCGTCGAGGGCAGGCGGGACGGCTGGCCCGTCGTGTGGCTTCGCCGGGGGCAGGACGTGGCGCAGGATGTCGATCCGGTCGTGGACCGGACCGGTCACCTTGCGGGCGTAGTGGAGTCGCTGCTGCTGGCTGCACGTGCACTTGTTGCCGGGGCTGGACGCGGCGTACTCCCCGCAGGGGCAGGGGTTGCACGCCATCACGACCATGCCCCGCGCGGGATAGGTGGCCGACTCCTCGCCGCGCGCGATCGTCACCTCACCGCTCTCGAGGGGCTGACGCAGGGCGTCGATGACGTCGCTTCGGAAGAGGGGGAACTCGTCGAGGAAGAGGACGCCACAGTGGGACCGGCTCACCTCGCCCGGTCGCACCCGGCCCGTGCCTCCGCCGAGGAGGCTGGCCTTGCTGGCGTCGTGGTGGGGCGCGAAGAACGGCGGCCGCACGATCAGGTCGTCGCCGGGCTCGAGGGCTCCGGCCAGCGAGTGGATGGCGGTCAGCTCGAGCGATTCCTCGACGGTCAGGTCCGGCAGGATCCCCGGAAGCCGCTCGGCCAGGGACGTCTTCCCGGCCCCCTTCGGCCCGGACAGCATCAGGTGGTGGCCACCGGCCGCGGCCACCTCGAGAGCGTACTTCACGTCGGTCACCCCGGTCAGGTCGGACAGGTCGTGCTCGGACAGACGCCGGGACCCACGCCACTCGATCAGCCGACTGCCCGACATCGGCGCCACCGGAGGCGCCGACGGCACCACCTCCCCGCGCAGCTCGGCCCGCACCTGGGCCAGAGAGCGCATCCCGAGCACGGTCATGCCGGGGACCATCGCGGCCTCACGGGCCTGCGGCTCCGGCACGATCACCCGGTCGAAGCCCCGGCGCGACGCTGCCATCACCATCGGCAGCACGCCCGGCACCGACCGGAGCCCGCCGTTGAGGGTGAGCTCGCCGATCACCAGCGTGTCGGACAGGATGCTCTGGCTCACGTCGCCGCAGGCCGCGAGCACGGCCAGGGCGATGGCCAGGTCGAAGTGGGTGCCACGCTTCACCAGGTCGGACGGCGCCAGCAGGATGGTCACCCGGCGGGTGGCGGGCCACAGGTTGTCGCCGGAGTTGGACACGGCCATCCGGCAGCGGTCCTTGGCCTCCTGGAGCGCGGTGTCGGGACGCCCGACCAGCGTGGTGCCGACCGAGCCCGGTGACACGTCGGCCTGCACGTCGATCAGATGACCCAGCGCTCCTTGGAGCGCCACGGTGTGGGCGGTGGCGAGCGCCATCAGAAGAGCCCGCGCACATGGTCGACGACGGCTGCTCCTCGTCGCGGCCGGTGGACCGCGACGAGGTCGATCCGGGTCTCGGCCGGCCGGATGCCCTGCGCCTCGGCCCAGGCGTGCGCGAGCCGCTGGAGCCGATCGACCTTCTCCGGAGTCACGGCCTCGTGCGGGGTGCCGCACACGTCGGAGGTGCGGGTCTTCACCTCGCAGACGACCAGGACCGGGCCGTCACGGAGCACGAGGTCGATCTCGCCGAGGTCGCAGCGCCAGTTGCGGTCGAGAACGACCAGGCCCTGGGCTGTGAGGTGTCGGGCCGCGATCCGTTCGCCGTAGGCCCCGAGGGCGAGCCGGCGCGCCGTGGCCGCATCGGTGGGAGTGGTCATGCGTCCACGGTCGGGCCACCCGCCGACGGTCCGACGACAGGAGCCCGCCCCCTGTGGAAGGGGCGGGCTCCGGGTGTCGCTGTGGACGGAAAGCGGGCCGGTGTCAGTTCACCAGGATGGGGATCTTGGCACCCGACCCCACGAAGTTGATCATGCCGTTCGACACCGGCGGGTTGGGCAGCGCGTTTCCGTTGAGGAAGATGACTTCCACCGAGTGGACGCCGTTGTTGTCCATGGTGAACCCGTTGGTGGCCGTGCCGGGTGGGTCGCCCTTGACCGCCGACGGCGGTTGGTCGGTGATGAAGCAGGCCCGGAAGTCGACGATCTGGTACTTCTTGCTGCCACCGTTCGACGGCTGGACGTTCAGCACTGGCACGTATCCGAACCGTGGCGAATCGTAGATGGCATCGGAGATCAACGGCGGGCCCGTGTAGCCCCCAGGGTTGACCGGGTCGGAGTCCAGGTCTGAGATGTGCGTCGAGGGGTTCAGGAAGAAGCAGGTCAGGGTGTCGTTGTTGACCAGCTTGCCGCTGATCGTCGTGGTCGCCTCGGAGCTGTAAGTCCCGGATCCCGCGTTGTAATTGGCGCACTTGGTCTTGTGGTTGGGATACATCAGGTACTGGTTGCCGCCGACGGCCGCCGAGGTGAGCCCGAGGAACCCCCCGGAGGCAACCTTGGCCGACATGCCGGTGTCGGTGTCGACACAGTTCGTGCCGTCGGTGTTCCAGAGGACGGTCTGGGGCTGTGACGACGAACAGGTGCCGTCCGCAGGCCCTCCGGATGGATAGATCGCCAGAGTGTTGGTCAGGCCGAGAGCGACGTTCGCGGCACCGACTGCGTCCGCGCCGTTGAAGCCGGCGTGGGACAGCAGCAGGGTGCCGAAGTTTCCGGACGAGGACCCCTGGGCGCACACCAGTGGCGGGTCACCGATGGTGAGCATCGGAGTCAACACGTCGCTTTTCTTACCGAAGTAGACCGCTGACCACTTGCCGCCGATCATCACGCGCACATACCAGAACTCCTGAACACCGGCGACACCGCGCGCCTGGGTCGGGATGTCCGGCATGGTGATCTGGGTTCCAGCACCGTTGACGCTGAAGTTGGTGCGAGGTCACCGGTGCTGGACCGGTCGACCCGTTGCCGGACTCGAAGAAGCCGATCTGGGTCACGCCGGTGAGACCGGTTCCGGCGATGGTGAGTGGCTCGAGTGATGGGCGAGTTGTCGACCGGGTAGGACGTCGGGTGATGGAGGTGAGCGTGGTGGCGTTGGCGTGTCGTTCGGCAGGTACAGCATGACCGTGGACGCCGACTGGCCGTTGTTAGGCTGCTGTAGGGTCTGCGGCCCGTAGTCACAGCCGTTGAAGGCGTAGAACGGCAGGCGCCGAGATCTTCGGCGACTTGATCTCGACCGTGGAGACGCCGTTCACGTTCGACCTTGTGGAAGCCCATGATCGCCGCCAGCCCGAAGTCCACCTGGTGCGACGGAGCGACCAGCGAGAGCTGGTTCTTGTCGAAAGCCACGGTCCAGGTGTTGCTGGCCTTGTTGAACTTCGGCGGTGCCGTAGACGACCTCGCCGTTGGCCATGCTGCAGTCGGTGAGCTCGGCCGGCAGGGCCGCCTTCATCGTCGCGTACGCCGACGCCGCCGACCCGCTGCGCGGCAGCGGGTACTGCTGGCTGGCGAGGTAGTCGGAGATGTCCAGGACCGACTGGTCGGTCGCCAGTGCGCCCGCGGCGCCGTAGCTGCAGTTGTTGACCGAACCCGTCTTGGGCAGGTTGGCGCCGGCGATGCCGGCTCCCGCCTCGGTGGCCAGGTCGGAGCCGACCTGCACCTGGCGCTTCTCCTGCCAAGCGTTCCCGAGGTCGACGCCCAGGGCCGAAATCGAGAGCAGGACAACGGACAGGAGCGCGACCAGGACTGCCGTGGCACCCCGCTCGTCTCGCCGGCGGTTCACGAGATCCACGAACAGGCGCTTCATGAACAGGTTCCTTGCGCTGAGGAGGTGTCTTCGACCCGCGCGACCGCAGTTCGGGTGACGTTGCCGTTGTTGGGCACCGGCACGAGCGGGAAGTGCAGGTTGAAGGTCGGGAAGGTCGCGGTCACGGTGATGCCGCCGCCGACCTCGCCCGGCGAGGTGGCCGCGCTGCCGTCGGCCTTGGTGTAGGTGAGGGTCGTCGGGATCTGGCTGCCACTGCTGGCAGTGGTGGCTGGGCCCAGGTTGTTCTTCAGCATGGTCTGCACCTCGGCGACGCTCTGGCAGTTGCCGACGGCCACCTGCCGGGCGGCGTTGCCGACGGCGGAGCTGCCCGACTGCATGGCGTAGAAGTACCAGCCGTACTGGATCATCCCGAACACGAGGTAGAGCAAGGGCAGGAGCACCAGCGCGAACTCGACCGCGGCGGCGCCCCGCTGCCCGCGCTCTCGGCGCCGCTTGAGCTCACTCCGCAGTCTCGTCATCCGTCTCGCCCGTTTCTACTCGCCGCGCCACCCCCGTGACGCGGGCACAGAGACCCCACTGTGCATGGCCCGAGACTAGGGGGAGGACGGTCCGAGTGTGACCCGAATCGACGAACCTTTTCCCCGTTCCCTGCCATTGTGACGAGGGTCAATACGAAGGCCGATTAAAGACTGGCTGGTCTAGACCACCCGAGGCCGAGATGGCCCGCTCCGGCCCCGTGAACCGAGGTGGCCAGCGGAAAATCTTTGCCTTCGGGCGGCTGCCGATCAGACCTTCGGGGGGTCGATCTCCTGCTCGCTGAGCTCCTCGACGTTGACGTCCTTGAAGGTGAGCACCTTGACGTTCTTGGCGAAACGGGCCGGGCGGTACATGTCCCAGACCCAGGCATCCGTCATCGACACCTCGAAGAAGACGTCACCGGACTCGGTCCGGGCCTTCACGTCGACCTGGTTGCAGAGGTAGAAGCGGCGGTCGGTCTCCACGACGTACTTGAAGATGCCGACGACGTCGCGGTACTCGCGGTAGAGCGTCAGCTCCATCTCGGTCTCGTACTTCTCGAGATCCTCCGCGCTCATGCCGTCTCCCCTGTCTCTCCACGTCCCTCGCGCTCGACACTAGTGGCCCCGACCAGGTCGGCCACCGAGGGCTCGCTGTCAGCTGGATACGGCTCGACACCGGCCGCACGGCGTACGTTCACGAACCGCATCCGGTGCTGGGGACACGGGCCGTGCTCGACGATGGCGGCGTTGTGGACCTCGGTGACATAGCCCTTGTGGGTCTTGAAGTCGTACGCCGGGTGGTCACGATCGAGGGCGACCATGATCCGGTCACGGGTCACCTTGGCCAGGACGGACGCGGCCGCGATGCACGCCGCGACCCGGTCGCCCTTCCACACCGCCAGCCCCGGGACGCCGAGGCCGTCGACGGGGAAGCCGTCGGTGAGGACGTACTGCGGCGAGACGTCGAGCAGCGCCACGGCCCGGCGGAGGGCCTCGATGTTCGCCACGTGCATGCCGAGCCGGTCGCACTCGTCGGAGTCGATGACCACGACCGACCAGGCCAGCGCGCGGCGTACGACCTGGTCGTAGCAGCGCTCTCGAGCCTTCTCGGTCAGGAGCTTGGAGTCGGCCAGGCCGGGGATCTCGCCGCCCTTGCCGGGCTTGAGGATGGCGGCGCCGGCGACCAGGGGTCCGGCGCACGCGCCGCGGCCTGCCTCGTCGACCCCGGCCACGAGGTCCATGCCGACCCGGCGCAGGGCGCGCTCGTAGCCGTAGAGCCCGGCGTCGCGCCGGACCGTCGCACCGGAGGGCAGACGGCTCACGGCCCGCTGGAGCCGCCGCTGGTGGCGCCCGAGCCCGACGAGCCGCTCGCCGGAGCCGCGGGGACGCCGCCGAAGTCGGCCGGGCGGTGGAGGACGTGGAAGCGCGACTGTGGCCAGAGCAGCACGAACACCTTGCCGACCACGTCGCTGACCGGCACGAACGGGTCGGGCACGCAGTCGGGGATCTTCGGCCGACACAGGTGCATCGAGGAGTCGTCGGAGTTGTCGCGGTTGTCGCCCATCACGAAGACCTTGCCCGCGGGGATCGGCCCGGCGGTCCAGTTGCACGTCGTCGTCATCGGACCGTTGCACGCCATGCCGGGCGTGTGCTTGATGTAGGAGTCCTCGTCGAGCGGGTGCCCGTTGACGAGGATCCGGCCCTGCTTGTCGCAGCAGTGGATGGTGTCGCCGGCGACGCCGATGACCCGCTTCACGAGGTGGCCGCCCGACGGGTAGAGACCGATCTTGGCCATCACCTGGCCGATCGGGTTGGTCGGGCCGGCGTCCTCCTCCGCGGAGAGCCAGCCGCCGGGGTCCTTGAAGACGATGACGTCACCGCGCTGCGGCGTACCGCCGAACCAGTAGGACCACTTCTCGACCAGGATCCGGTCGTTCTTGACCAGGCCGGGCTCCATCGACTCCGACGGGATGTAGAACGCCTGGACGAAGAACGCCTTGATCACGATGGCGAGCCCGACCGCGATCGCGAGCAGCAGGATGGTCTCCTGCCACAGCGGCAGGTGCTTCTTGCCCGTGTCAGGGGCGGGCCGCTCGTCCTCGTCGAGGAACGTGGCGGAGCGGTCGTCTGTCACGGAGTGAGCCTAGCCAGTGGGTCCCGAGAATCCGGTCAGCCCTCAGGCCTCGCGGCGCTCCTTGATCTTGGCGGCCTTGCCGCGCAGGTTGCGCAGGTAGTAGAGCTTCGCGCGCCGGACGTCACCGCGGGTGACGATCTCGATCTCCTCGAAGATCGGCGAGTGGAGCGGGAACGTGCGCTCGACACCCACGCCGAAGGAGACCTTGCGGACGGTGAAGGTCCGGCCGATGCCCGAGCCCTGGATGCGGATCACGACGCCCTGGAAGATCTGGACCCGGGAGCGCGTGCCCTCGGTGACCTTGACGTGGACCTTGACGGTGTCGCCGGCGCGGAAGGCCGGGAGGTCGTCGCGCTTGGCAGCGGTACCGAGCTCGGTGATGACGTTGCTCATGTCTCTCCTCACGGGTGCCACAGGTCAGCCGTGGTCTGGAAAAAGGTGGTTCAGTTGGAGGTCTCGCCACCCTGGCCGGCGGCACCGCGCTCCCCCTGTGGCAGGAGACGATGCGGACCTCTCGCAGCATGCCGCGGGAAGATCCCTGTTTGGCCGGACGGACCGAGGGTCAAGTCTGCCAGACCCCTGGGCCACCGGGAAATCAGCGCCGGCGCTTCGTCATCACCACGGCGCCGTCGGTGCCCAGGGCCGGACCGCGGAGTCGGTAGCCGGCCCTCTTGTACATCCGGATGTTGTCGACGCTGCCGGCTCCGGTGAACAAGGAGTACGACGTGACCTCCGCGGGGGCGGCGGCCTCGACGAGGGCGAGCAGGTGACGTCCGAGCCCTCGGCCCTGGAGGTCGGGGGCCACCATCACCCGGCCGATGTCCCACACGTCGCCGTCGGGTCCGTCGACCCGGCCACGGGCGGAGCCGACGATGCGGGCGCCGGCGACGGCCACCAGGGTCGTCCACTCGTCCAGGCCCCGGACCGCGTCGTCGAAGGACTCCTCCAGCGCGGGGATCGCCACCCCCGGGTTGGCCCACTGCTCCTGGAGCCAGCAGGCCCGGGTCAGCGTGAACAGCTCGCCGGCGTCGGCCCGGGTGGCGGGCCGGACCTCGAGGTCGTCGTCGGTCAGGCCAACGGCCGCGGAGGCGGCCGCGAGGTCGGGTCGGCGGGCGACCGTGCGGCGTACGGACTCGGCGTGGCGCCAGGCCGCGATCGCGGCGTGGTCACCGGAGAGCAGGACTGGCGGGACCTCGCGCCCTCGCCAGGAGGCGGGCTTGGTGTAGACGGGGTACTCCAGGAGGCCGTCCTCGTGCGACTCCTCGACCAGCGAGTCGGGGTTGCCCATGAAGCCGGGCAGCAGCCGCACGATCGCCTCGAGCATGGCCGTGGCCGCGACCTCCCCGCCGTTGAGGACGTAGTCGCCGAGGGAGACCTCGCGGACGTCGTAGGACGTGGCGGCGTCGTCGAGGACGCGCTGGTCGATGCCTTCGTAGCGGCCGCAGGCGACGACGAGGTGGTCGTGGCCGGCGAGCTCGCGGGCCAGGGCCTGGCTGAACGGGACGCCGCTCGGGGTGGGGACGAGGAGGGTCGGGGTCGCGTCACCACGCAGGGCGTCGAGCGCCTCGCCCCAGGGCTCGGGCTTCATGACCATGCCGGCGCCGCCGCCGTAAGGCGCATCGTCGACCGTGCGGTGGCGGTCGTGGGTCCAGTCGCGCAGGTCGTGGACGGTGACGTCGATCAGCCCGGACTCACGCGCCTTGCCGGTCAGCGACAGGTCGAGCACGTCGAACCACGCGGGGAAGATCGTGACGACGTCGATCCTCACCCGTCCCCTCCCGCCTCGTCGGGGAACGGCGTGACCAGGCCCGGCCGGTCGGCGACCACCACCCGACCCCCAGGGAGGTCGACCTCGGGGACCAGCGCCACGACGAACGGCACCAGCGCGTCGCGGCCGTCGGGGGTGCGGATCTGGAGAAGGTCCTGGGCCCCGTGCAGGACCGCGGTCACCGCGCCGAGCGCGCCGCCGTCGAGATCCTCGGCGGCGAGACCGACCAGCTGGTGGTCGTAGAACTCGTCGGGATCGTCGGGCGTCTCGTCGGCCGAGACCGTCGCGTGCAGCAGGAGGCCGCGGGCCGACTCGGCAGCGGTGCGGTCGGTCAGCTCCTCGAACCGCAGCAGCAGGGTGGTCTGGTGCCACCGGGATCCGGTGACGGTGAGCTCCGGCCAGGGGGCCGGGCCTCCGCCGGGGCGCTGGGCGCGGACCGTCGCACCGACGGAGAAGCGGCGGTCGGGCTCGTCGGTGCGGACCTCGACGGTGACCTCGCCCCGGAGGCCGTGGGGCTTCCCGATGCGACCCACCACCACGTCGAACGTGCCGAGCTCGCTCACGCGGTCAGGTTCGAGCGAGGACGCTCCGACCCGGCAGCGCCGGGGCGGAGCGACCACAGCGAGCGGCGCAGCGAGCTTGCTCGCAAGCCACCGACCCAGGGACTCTCATCGGATCTTGTCGACGTCGACGAAGTCGATCCGCGAGCCGCCCTTCCCGGCCAGGGCCGAGATGACGGTGCGGAACGCGGTCGCCGTACGGCCACCGCGGCCGATCACCTTGCCCAGGTCGTCGGGGTGGACCCGGACCTCGAGCAGGGGGCCTCGACGGGTCTGCTTGTCACGGACGACGACGTCGTCGGGGTGGTCGACCACCCCGCGCACCAGGTGCTCGAGCGCTTCGGCCAGCACGCTCAGGCCTCGTCGGACTTCGCCTCGGCGTCGACCTCAGCGGTCTCGGCGGTCTCGGCAGCGTCGGCAGCGACCTCGGGGGTCTCGTCGGCGGGGACCGGAGCGGCCTCCTCGGCGACGACCTCAGCAGGAGCCTCCGCGGGCGCCTCGGCCTCGGCGGGCGCCTCGGCCTCGGGCTCCTCGGCCTTGGGCTCCTCGGCCTTGGGCTCCTCGGCGGCCGGGGCATCCTGGGCCTTCGGTGCGGCCTTCTTGCTCGTACGACGCGTCACGGCCTCGGTCTTCGGCTCGTTGCCGGCGTCCTTGAGGGCCTCGTTGAAGATGTCGACCTTGCTGCGCTTGGGCTCGGCGGTCTTGAGGGTGCCCTCGGCGCCGTCGATGCCCTTGAACTTCTGCCACTCGCCGGTGATCCGGAGCAGCTTGTGGACGGCCTCGGACGGCTGGGCGCCGACCCCGAGCCAGTACTGCGCACGGTCGGAGACCACGCTGATGTAGGAGGGCTCCTCCTTGGGGTGGTAGAGGCCGATCTCCTCGATCACCTTGCCGTCGCGCTTCTTGCGCGAGTCGACGACGACGATGCGGTAGTGCGGCGCGCGGATCTTGCCCATGCGCTTCAAGCGAATCTTGACGGCCACGAGTGTGGTGTCTCCTCAGAACTGTGATGTGGGGTGAGGCTCGGCACTCGCGTGGGGAACGGGCGTCTACCTCGGTGGGCTGCCTGGCTCCGGATGAGAGGGTCCGGTGCCCGCAGACTCAGCCGCAGATTCTGCCAGACCGGCTCCGACCTGCCGAATCGTGCCCGCCGGGCCCCTCAGCGAACGCCCTCGACCACCGTGGCGCCGATCTCGTCGTCGGTCTCCACCGACGCCGACAGGCCGGCCGCGGCCACCAGCACGGCGGTGCGGTCTGCCTGGGCGCGGCTGGTCTCGACCACGAGCCGCGCGTGCGGCGCGAGCCAGTCCGGAGCCGCGGCGAGCACCCGTCGCTGGACGTCGAGCCCGTCGGCGCCGCCGTCGAGCGCCACCCGGTGCTCGTGGTCGCGGGCCTCACGGGGCATCGTCGCGACCTCGTCGGTGGGCACGTACGGCGCGTTGACGAGCAGCAGGTCGACACGGCCGCGCAGGTCGGCCGGGAGTGCGTCGTAGAGGTCGCCCTGGCGCACTCGCTCGGGGGGCAGGTTGCGGCGGGCACAGGCCACCGCGACCGGGTCGGAGTCGGCGGCCCAGACCTCGGCCAGCGGCAGCCGGGCCGCGACGGCGGCGCCCAGCGCACCCGACCCGCAGCAGAGGTCGACCACCACGGCCGCCGGAGCGCGGACCGAGACGTCGACGAGCAGCTCGCTGCGCCGGCGCGGCACGAACACCCCGGGGTCGACGGCTACCCGCAGGCCGGCGAAGGACGCCCACCCCACGACGTACTCGAGCGGCTCCCCCGCCATCCGCCGCGCCGCCCACGTCAGGAGCTCGGCGTCGGACGAGGCCTCCTCGACCAGCAGGCGAGCCTCCTCCTCGGCGAAGACGCACCCGGCCGAGCGCAGCGCCGCGACGAGCTGGGGCTCGTTCACACGACCTGCCCGCGGAGCACGACGACCTGCGGCTCCTTCAGGACGGCGAGGTCGTCGAGGGGGTTGCGCGCGTAGACGACGAAGTCGGCGGGTGCGCCCTCCTCGAGCGCGGCGCTCCAGCCGAGCCAGCCGCGGGCGCGCCAGCTGGCGGCGCCGAGCACGTAGTCGGCGGGCATGCCGTAGGACGCCAGCTCGAGCACCTCGTCGGCGATGCCGCCGTGGGGCAGCACGCCGCCGGCGTCGGTGCCGGCGTAGATCGGTACGCCGGCCTCGTAGGCCGCCATGATCGTGTCGCGCCGGCGGGCGTGGAGGTCGCGCATGTGGGCGGCGTAGGCGGGGAACTTCTCCTCGCCCTGCGCGGCGTAGCTCGGGAAGTTGTTGAGCTGCCAGGCGGTCGGGACCAGCGCGGTGCCGCGCGCGACCATCGTGTCGACCAGGTCGGTGGACAGGCCGGTGCCGTGCTCGATGCAGTCGATACCGGCCTCGATCAGCTGAGGCAGCACGGTCTCGCCGAAGCAGTGAGCGGTCACCCGGACGCCGTGCTCGTGGGCGGTCGCGATCGCCGCGGCGAACGTCTCGGCCGGGAACGACGGCGCCAGGTCGCCGGTGTCGCGGGAGATCCAGTCGCCGACCAGCTTCACCCAACCGTCGCCGGCCTGCGCCTCCGCGGCGACGCGGGCCACGAGCTCGTCGGGCTCGACCTCGTGGGCGAAGTTGCGGATGTAGCGGCGGGTGCGGGCCAGGTGTCGGCCGCACCGGATCAGCCGCGGCAGGTCGTCACGGTCGTGCACCCAGCGGGTGTCGGCGGGCGAGCCGCAGTCGCGGAGCAGCAGGGCGCCCGCGTCACGGTCGGCCAGGGCCTGCTCCTCGGTGGTGGCGTCGTCCACCGCGCCGTGGCCGTCGAGACCGATGTGGCAGTGGGCGTCGACGAGGCCGGGCACGATCCAGCCCTCGGCTGCGGTCTCCGCACCGGGCTGCGGCTCGAGGGTGACCCGGCCGTCGACGACGTAGAGGTCACGCGGCTCGCCGTCGGGAAGGACCGGGCCGCGGAAACGAAGGACACTCACGCGTCGGACGCTACCGGCCCGGCCGTCGTACGGCGCGGTGCACGGCGGGGAGTGGGGGACGAAGGCTGTGGAGGCGGCGGCTAAGGTGCCCGACTGTGACGTGGACGCCCGAGCGCTACCGCCGCAACGCCGCACAGTTCGCGCGGTTCGCCGTCGTCGGCGGCACCGGCGTCGTGGTCAACCTGGCGGTGCTGGT
The DNA here is from genome assembly GCA_963820015.1 of uncultured Actinomycetota bacterium. Classification (GTDB taxonomy): domain Bacteria; phylum Actinomycetota; class Actinomycetes; order Propionibacteriales; family Nocardioidaceae; genus Nocardioides. The sequence continues at coordinate 189,880 of CAWFYO010000017.1, forward strand.
GCTCGTCAAGCGGCTGGGCCCCCACCCCGAGCAGGCGATGTTCGGCATCCCGCTCACGGCGTTCCACGTGCGCTGGTACCACGGCTACTCGACGGTGGCGTTCCTGGTCGCCAACCTCTGGAACTTCCAGCTCAACCGGATGTGGACGTTCCGCAGCACCCAGCACGCGCGATGGTGGAAGGAGTACTGGCCGTTCCTCGCGGTCGGGCTCCTCGGCCAGGCGATCGGACTGGTGCTGCTGACGCTGCTGATGCACCACGGCTCGCCGATCGCGCTGCCCTCCGACCCGCTCGACGACACCAGCGGGCTCCGGACGCGGCTCTACTGGGCGCAGCTGATCGTGATCATGGTCGTGACGCCCCTGTCGTTCGTGCTGAACAAGCTCTGGACCTTCGCGGCCGTCCGCACCCACCACCTCGAGGCCGTGCCCCCGCACCCCGTGGCCGAGGCCGACCTCGAGGCGCTGGGTGTGACCGGGGGTGTGAGCGGGGGTGTGAGCGGGGGTGTGAGCGAGGGCGTGACCGAGGGCGTGACCGAGGGCGCAGACGAGGCCGGCCCGGTCTGACCGAGCCGGCCTCGCGCGCTGGCCCTACCGGGTCCGCAGGCCGTAGCCGAACGGGAACAGCGGGTCGTACTGCCGGTCGCCGATGTTGATGGGCTCCTGCGAGACGTACCGCGGCCACGTCACCGGCAGCTTGCCGGTGTAGGGATGGTTGCCGAACAGGTCGTCGGAGACGCCCTCGCCCTCGCTACCGGGCAGCCACGCCGCGACGAGCGCGTCGACGTTGTCCAGCATCGCCGGCGGGATGATCATCGGCCGCCCGGACACCACGACCACGACGCACTTCGCCGCCTGGGCACACACGGTGTTGACCGCGGCGGTGTCGGCGTCGGAGAGCTTCATCGTCTGCGGCGGCCGCGGGACGTTGTGGTCGGCCGGGTCGTAGGCCCACTGCGGGCCGCCCACATCGCCGAACCCCTCGGCGTACGGCGTCTCGCCGACCACGACGATACCGATCGCCCGGGACGGCACGGGTGCCGAGGCGTCCTGGCTGAAGGTCACGTTGTCGCGCTCGGACTTGATGCCGTCCAGAATCGTCTGACCCGGGATGACGTTGGTCGACCCGCCCTGCCAGGTGAGGGTCCAGCCGCCGGCCTGGTTGCCGATGTTGTCGGCGTTGCTGCCCGCGACGTAGACCGGGCGCGAGCCGCGGATCGGCAGCGTGGCGCGGGCGTTCTTCAGCAGCACCTGCGACTCCGCCACCGCGCGACGGGCCACGGAGCGGTGTGCCGCGTCGCCGATCTCGGAGAGGTGGGTGCGGTCGGTGTAGGGGTGCTCGAACAGCCCGAGCTGGAACTTCTTCCGCAGGATCCGGGTCACGGCATCGTCGATGCGCGCCATCGGCACAGTGCCGTCGTTGACCAGACCGGTCAGCGTCGACTCGAAGGTCTCGAAGTCGTAGGGCTCCATGAACATGTCGATGCCGGCGTTGACACCGGCGGCCACCTGCTGGGCGTAGGTGAAGGTCTCCGGGTGGATGTGGTGGATGCCCTCGTAGTCGGAGATCACCAGGCCGCGGAAGTGCTGCTGGTTCTTGAGCCACCCGGTGATCAGGTCCTTGTCACCGTGCATGTTGATCCGGTTGCCCAGTCCGTCCTCGGTCCAGTCGACGTCGGAGTACGACGGCATCACCGAGCCGACGTGGTGCCGCTTGATCGCCTGCACGTAGGGAGCCAGGGCCAGGCGACGGAACTTCGCGTGGCTGACCTGGTCGACGCCCTGGTCGATCGGGTAGTTGCCGGTCGACTGCCGGTTGGAGCCGGTGCCGTACGTCGTGAGGCCGTCACCCGCGAAGTGCTTGGCGGTGGCCAGCACCCGGTCGTTGTCGGAGAGGTGTCCGGGCCGGCCCTGGAAGCCGTCGATCGCGGTCTCCATGCGCTTGACCAGCCCCGGCGTCTCACCGAAGGACTCGTAGGTGCGTCCCCAGCGGTCGTCGCGCGCCACGCAGACGCACGGCGCGAAGGCCCACTGCGGTCCGCTGGAGCGGGTCTCGGAGGCGGCCACGTGCTCGACGTCGCGCACCAGCGCCGGGTCGCGGGTGGCACCGAGCCCGATGTTGTGGGGGAACACGGTCGCGCCGAGCATGTTGCCGTCGCCGTGCACCGTGTCGATGCCGTAGAGCAGGGGGATGCCGAGCCGGGTCTGGAGCGCGGCGGCCTGGTAGCGGTCGACCATGTCGGCCCACGCCGCCGGGCTGTTGGGGGTGGGCACCGAGCCGCCACCGGACAGCACGCTGCCGAGGTTGTCGGTCGTGATCTTGGTGGTGTCGGTGTCGATGCCGCCGCGCTCGGCCTGCGTCATCTGGCCGATCTTCTCCGGGAGCGTCATCCGCCCGAGGAGGTCGGCGACCCGCTGCCCCACCGGCAGCGTCGGGTCCTGGTAGGGCAGGGTGTCGGCGGCCGAGGACCTCTGGGGCTCGGCCGAGGCACCCGGCGTGTGGAGGGTGGTGAGGCCGAGCGCCAGTGCGGCGGCCCCGAGGAGGGCGACGGCCGTGCGCCGTCGACCGTGGACAGGTGACATGCTGATCTCCCGAGAATTGTGAGCAGAGTCACGACCCTGGTACCCGGTGCGCCCGGCCGCCAAGCCCTGTCCCTGACGAATTCGCGACGGATTAGTCCACCTCCAGGACGAATGTCCGTACCCTGGCTCGGTGCCCGGCCACTCCCTCGCGCAGCTGCGCACCTCCAACCTCCGCGCGATCACGGCCCTGTTGGGGTCGGGAGGTCCGCAGAGCCGGGCCGATCTCGCCCGTGGGTCGGGCCTGTCCCGGACCACCGTGTCCAGCCTTGTCGCCGAGCTGCTCGAGGGCGGCGTCGTCGTCGAGACCGACGACCGGGGCACGCCGTACAAGGGCGGGAGCGGGCGTCCGCCGCTGCTGATCGCCCTCGCCCTGCGCCCCGGTGGGGTCGCCGGCGTCGACATCGGCCACCGGCACGTGCGGGTGGCCGTCTCCGACCGGGGCGCCGCGATCAAGGCCGAGGTCGAGGCCGAGATGGACGCCGACCCGCACGGCGAGGGCACGCTCGACATCGCTGCCGACCTCGTCCGGCGTGCGGCAGCCGAGGCGGGGATGCCCACCGCCGACCTCCTCGGCGTCGGCCTCTGCGTCCCGGGCCCCATCGACCGGCGGTCGGCCCGGGTCGACCAGGCGGTGCTGCCGGGCTGGCACGAGCTCGCTCCCGCCGACGAGCTGAGCCGGCGCCTCGACCTGCCCGTGGTGGTCGACAACGACGCCAACCTCGGCGCCATGGCCGAGCACCAGCACGGTGCCGCGCGCGGCTATGCCGACGTGCTCTACGTCAAGCTCGCCAGCGGGGTGGGAGCCGGCCTCGTGCTCGGCGGACGTCTGCACCGCGGCGCGGTCGGGCTGGCCGGCGAGGTCGGCCACGTCCACGCCCGCGAGGACGGCCCGGTCTGCCGCTGCGGCAGCCGCGGCTGCCTCGAGAGCGAGGTGTCGAGCCGACGGCTGCTCGAGCTGCTGCGGCCGGTCTACGGCGACGACCTGGAGCTACCGAACCTGCTGGCGCTCGACGCCGCCGGTGAGCCCGCCGTACGACGGGTGCTCACCGACGCCGGGCACACCACGGGCCGCGTGCTCGCCGCGCTCTGCACGACGCTCAACCCGGGCGTCTTCGTGATCGGCGGCGCGCTGGGTGCCTCCCCCACGCTGGTCTCCGCGATCCGGATCGGCATCGACCGCTACGCCCACCCCGAGGCGGCGGCGTCGTGCGAGGTGGTCTCGGGACACTTCGGCGGGCGGGCCGAGCTGATGGGTGCCCTGTCGCTCGCGATCATCCGCGCCGCCGAGACCGCCTGACGCCGAGTCGGCGGGTGACGAGTCGGCGTCAGGCCGCGGCTCGGAGGGCCACGCAGGCCCAGGTGCGCCACGGCCGCCAGGCCTGCGCCACCTCGGCGAAGTCGGTGACGCTCAGCTGCTCCCGGCCGAGCCTGTGGGCGGTCGCGGCGACCACCCGGGCCTCGGTGGTCGGAAGGACGTCGGTGTGGCCGAGGGCGCGCACTGTGACCAGCTCGGCGTAGAACGGCCCGATCCCCTCGAGCCTGCGCAGGGCGGCCCCCACCTCGTCGACGTCGCCCATCCGGAGCGTCTCGGTGTCGAGCTCACCGGCCAGCGCGGCGACCGCGATGCCGTGCAGGCGGCGTAGCTTCACGTCGGGGATGCCGGGGAACGACGTGACCTCGAGCAGCCGGTCGGGCGTCGGCAGGGCCGCCACGGCTTCTCCGGCGACCTCGAGCACGACGCCGTGGGCACGCCCCAGGCGTTCGCGCACCTCGCGCATCGTCACGATCGGGCGACGGGCCGAGAGCACGGCCCACACCAGGGCCTCGTAGGCGGAGGCGAACAGTGGCGGGCGGAGCCCCGGGCGGAGGGCGTAAGCCCCGCGCAGGAGCGGGTCGGCGTCGACCATCCGGTCGTAGCCGGTGGCGTCCTCGTCGAGGGAGAGGATGCGGGCGGCCTGGCCGGCGGCCAGCTCCGGGTCGACGTCGCCGACGACCTCGAACCGCACCAGGTCGGGAGCCGGCTGGGTGACCGCGACGCCGGCCTGGGCGGCGTACCCGTCGAGGACGAAGGCGAGCCGCATCGTGTCGCCGGTGCCGGCGGTGGGCGAGCCGAAGCCGAAGCCGATGGACTGGCGGAGGTCGAACCGGCCGCGCACCGGCCACTCGACGGTGGTGCGGGACGGGAGCGTCGTGGTCGTCATGCGGAGCACGCTAGGAGCACCTGCGGACAGGATCGGTCCGCTATCGCCCGGCCCAGCTCCGGAGATGGAGCGTCGTGGGGTCGATGCCCTGGCGGACGTAGACCACGAAGACGTCGGTCGCGCCCTGCCGGTAGCCCAGAACTGCGGTGTCGCGCGTGGCTCCCGGGAGGTGCCAGACGTCGGTGCTGCTCATGCCGTGGAAGGGGTCGTCGCACACGTTGCAGGCGGGGTACGTCGCGTCGCCGACCTCCTGCAGCGTGCCAGGGGCGCCGGGGGGCGAGGTGAGGGTGCGGTAGGCGACGTACCCGTGCCCGCTCAGCAGCAGGTCGGCGCACGAGGCCGACGGTGGCGGGCACGACGACGAGCCGGAGCCGCAGGCGGCGAGCAGCAGCAACCCGAGACCGGCGGTGGCCCGGAGTCCGGTCATGGACCCAGTCTCGACCCGGTCACTCCAGGCGGTCGAGCAACCAGGTCGGGCCGACGGTGGGCCCGGCCTTGGCGACCCGGGCCGCGAGGAGCCGGTCGGCGGTGACCACCGTGACCTCGTGACCGGCGTCGGCGGCCTGGTGGGCCCGCCGGACGATCTCGGCGTCACCGTCCTGCGGGGCGTGGACGACGGTCACGTGGCCGTCGCGCCCGGCGGGGACCCCGCGCTTGGCCTCACCCTCGAGCACCAGGACGATGTCGCCCTCGAGGTCGGCGGTGACCAGCTGCTCGTGCAGCCGACGGGCCGCTCCGGGGCGGTCCTTCCACCAGCCGTCGGGCCGGGCACCGACGACGTTGGCGCCGTCGACGACCAGCACCTTCACCGGGGAGCTCACTTGAGGTACTTCGAGAAGTCCTTCGGGAGGTCGAGCGCAGCCGCGGCCTTCTCGTAGTCGATCTCCTCGCCGTCGGGGTTGCCGAACGGGTTGCCCGAGGCCACCTTCTCCTCCGCGGCCTTGGCCTGCTGGGCCGCCTTCGCCGGGTTGCCGCTGACGCGGCGGCCCTTGCCGGGCTTGTTCTTGGCCGCCTGCTTGGCGCGGCCGCGCTTGCCGCCGCCGGCCATGCCGGGCATCCCGGGGAGACCCGGCATGCCGCCCTTGGCGAAGGAGCTCATCATCTTGCGGGCCTCGAAGAAGCGGTCGACGAGGTTGTTCACGTCGGAGACCTGGCGCCCCGAGCCCTTGGCGATCCGGGCCCGCCGCGAGCCGTCGATCAGCTTGGGGTTGGACCGCTCGGCCGGGGTCATCGACTGGATGATCGCCTGGATGCGGTCGATCTCGCGCTCGTCGAAGTTCTCGAGCTGGTCGCGGAACTGGCCCATCCCGGGCAGCATCCCCATGATCTTCGACATCGAGCCGAGCTTGCGGACCTGCTGCATCTGCTCGAGGAAGTCGTCGAGGGTGAAGTCGCCGCCGCTGGTCAGCTTCTCTGCGGCCTTGAGCGCCTGCTCCTGGTCGAAGGTCTTCTCGGCCTGCTCGATCAGGGTCATCACGTCACCCATGTCGAGGATCCGCGAGGCCATGCGGTCGGGGTGGAAGACGTCGAAGTCGGTGAGCTTCTCACCTGCCGAGGCGAACATCACCGGCTTGCCGGTGACGCCGCGGATCGACAGGGCGGCACCGCCGCGGGCGTCGCCGTCGAGCTTGGTGAGAACCACACCGTCGTACCCGACGCCGTCGAGGAACGCCTGCGCGGTGGTGACGGCGTCCTGGCCGATCATCGCGTCGACGACGTAGAGGATCTCGTCGGGCTCGACGGCGTCGCGGATGTCGGCCGCCTGCTGCATCATCTCGGCGTCGACGCCGAGGCGGCCGGCGGTGTCGACGATGACGACGTCGTAGAGCTTGCGGCGGGCCTCGGCGATCGACTCGCGCGCGACCGCCACCGGGTCGCCGACGCCGTTGCCGGGCTCGGGGGCGAAGACCGGTACGCCGGCGCGCTCGCCGTTGACCTGCAGCTGGTTGACGGCGTTGGGGCGCTGGAGGTCGGCGGCGACCAGCATCGGCTGCTTGCCCTGCTCCTTGAGCCAGAGCGCGAGCTTGGCGGCGAGGGTCGTCTTGCCGGCACCCTGGAGGCCGGCCAGCATGATCACGGTGGGCGGCTGCTTGGCGTAGCGCAGGCGCCGGGTCTCGCCGCCCAGGATCTCGACGAGCTCGTCGTTGACGATCTTGACGACCTGCTGGGCGGGATTCAGCGCCTGGCTGACCTCCTCGCCGCGGGCGCGCTCCTTGACCGCGTCGACGAACTCACGGACCACGGGCAGCGCGACGTCGGCCTCGAGCAGCGCGATCCGGATCTCGCGCGCGGTCGCGTCGATGTCGGCCTCGGAGAGGCGACCCTTGCCGCGGAGGTTCTTGAAAGTCTCGGCGAGCCGGTCGGAGAGCGTGGCGAACAAGGCGGTCCTCGGGTGGGTCCTGGGTGGTCGTGCGGAGGCTCCAGCCTAACCGGGGGTCTCCGCACGACCACCCAGGTCCCGACTCCGCGCGCCTTGTCCCGGCGTACGGCGTGACGGACGATGGCGGGATGGGCGACGCGCTGGTCACGCTGGTGGGCGGTGCCGTCATCCTGATCGGCACCGGGATCGCGATCTGGGTCCACCAGCGCAGCCTCTCCCGACCGGGCGGACGCGAGGGGCTCGGACAGGTCGGCGACATGTTCGGCGGTCTGATCGAGGTGTTCAACCCCGGCGAGGCGCGAGCCCGCGACGCGCTCAAGGAGATCGAGCACAGCGGCCCCGTCCTGCCCACCCCCGACGACGGGGACGACCCGGTCCGGCTGCTCACCCATCCCGACGGCAGTCCCCGAGCGATCCGGATCCGCCGCCCCCCCGCTGAGCCCGACGGGTAGTCCGTGACGATCGGCACCCACGCTCACGCTCGACCGGCCTCCATTCCGTCACGGACTACCTGACAGGGCAGCACGGACGGCGTGGGCGGCCTCGGCGGCGCGGGTGTCGGAGAGGGCGCCGGCGTGGGCCTCCTGGACGTAGAAGACGTCGACGGCCTGCGGGCCGAGGGTGTCGACGTGGGCGGACCGGACGGTGAGGTCGAGGTCGGCCAGGGCCGAGCAGACCTGGTGGACGACGCCGGGACGGTCGGCGGTGCGCACCTCGAGGACGGTGGCCCGCGCCGACGCCTCAGGACGTACGACGACCGAGGGCGCGATCTTGACCGGGTCACCCTTGAGCCGGGCGGCCGGGTCGACCCGCCCGGCGACGATGGCGTCGAACCGGTTGCGCAGGACGGCCTCGTCGAGGTGCTCCTCGGCGACCTCCCACACCGAGACGCCGACGTCGTCCTGGGACCACGCGCGGGCGCTGCGGACCGAGGTCCGCTGGAGGGCGAACAGCGCCGCCGCGTCGGCGAGCAGCCCGACCCGGTCGCGGGCGAGCACCGTGACGCGGGCACCGCCCTCGACGGCGGCGACCCGGATCGAGACGCCGCCCTCGCGGACCTCACGCGGGACGTCCAGCGCCTCGTGCCCTCCCTCGGGGTCGGCCGGGCCGCCGAGCAGGGCAGCCGTCCGAGCCGCCACCTGCCGGACCAGCCCGGCTCGCCAGGCCGTCCACGCCTTCGGTGACGTGGCCAGCGCGTCGGCCTCGGTGAGGGTGCACAGCAGCGACAGCACCTCCGCGTCCTGCAACGTCTCGGCGAGGTGGGCGGCGGTGGCGGGGTCCTCGGGGTCGCGGGTGGTGGCTGTCTCGGCGAGCAGCAGGTGGCGTCGCACCAGCAGGCCGACCAGCCCGACGGCGTGGTCGTCGAACCCCATCCGGGCCGCGATCTCCCGCGCCAGCGGCTCGCCGGCCACACTGTGCTCGGTCAGCCCGCCCTTGCCGATGTCGTGCAGCAGGGCCGCCACGAGCAGTACGTCGGGCCGCGAGACCTGGCGGATCAGCGCCGCCGCCTCCATGCAGGTCTCGACGACGTGCCGGTCGACGGTGTAGCGGTGGATCGCCGACGCGTGCGGCAGCAGCCGGATCCGCTCCCACTCGGGGAGCACCGCGTCGAGGGCACCGGTCTCCTCCAGCGTCTCCCACACCGGCAGCAGCCCGCGGCCGGCCGCCAGCAGCCGCACCAGCGCCTGCCGGGCGCCGGCCGGCCACGGGTTCGGAAGCGGAGGGCACTCCGCGACGAGGCGGCGCGCGGTGGCGGGTGCCAGCTCGACGTCCCGCTCGGCCGCGACCGCGGCGGCCCGCAGCAGCAGGGTCGGGTCGCCGGCCGGGCGCGCGTCCACGGTCAGGACCACCTCGCGCCCCGCCAGCGCCACGCCGGGCTCGACGACGACCAGCTCCGGACGCCGTACGGCGCTCGTGGAGGCAGGGCGGGACAGCACCCCGTCGACCCGGCGCCAGGTGAGCCGCTGCAGATGGGTGATCCGGCGACCGAGCTCGCGCACGTGGCGCTGCGCGGCGTCCTCGTCGTCGAGCCCCAGCCGGTCGGCCAGCGGCTCCCACAGCTCCGGAGCGACCCGGTCGGTGGCGCGTCCGGCCGCGTCATGCAGGGCGTCGCGCACGTCGAGCAGCGCCAGCCGGGAGCGTTCGAGGTCGACGTGCGGGACGTCGACGAGCCAGGTCGCGACCAAGGCCTTGAGCACCGTCGCATCCCGCAGCCCCCCCTCCGCCTCCTTGAGGTCGGGCACGGACAGGTGGGCGAGCTCGCCGATCAGCCGGTGCCGCTTCGCTACCAGGTCACGCAGCGCGGGCAGCCGGTCCCGCGCCGTGCGCCGCCAGTGCGTCAGGACGTCGGACCGCAGCCGCAGCGTCAGGCCGGGGTCGCCGGCGAGGTGTCGCAGGTCGAGCAGCCCGAGCGCGACCCGGAGGTCGGCGTCGGCCTGCGCGATCATGTCCGGGGCAGAGCGCACCGAGTGGTCGAGCTTCGCGCCGGAGTCCCAGATCGGGTACCAGACCCGCTCCCCCGCCTCGCCCAGCGCGACCGCGGGCTCGTGCACGAGCACCACGTCGAGGTCGGAGTACGGCGCGAGCTCGCGCCGCCCGTAGCCCCCGACCGCCACCAGGGCACACCCGGCCTCGGGCGCGCCGGCGTCGGCGTAGGCCGACACGCAGAGCGCGTCGGCCTCGTCGGTGCGGAGCCTGCGGTCCATGCGTGTCCCGTCCGTTGCGTGTGACCGAGTACGACGGACCCCGCCGGCGCTGGGCCGGCGGGGCCACGACGTAGCCGAGCTCAGATGGCTGCGGCGTCCCGGTCGCCGGTGCGGACCCGGACCACCGTCTCGACCGGGCTCACCCAGACCTTGCCGTCACCGATCCGGCCCGTCTGCGCGGTCTTCTGGATGATCCCCACGATGTCGTCGGCGTCGTTGTCGTCGGCGACGATCTCGATCCGGATCTTGGGCACCAGGGCGATGTCGTACTCCGCCCCACGGTAGACCTCGGTGTGGCCCTTCTGCCGTCCGTAGCCGCTGACCTCCGAGACGGTCATCCCGGTGACTCCGAACGTCTCGAGGGCCTCGCGGACCTCGTCCCACTTGTGCGGCTTGATCACCGCGGTGACGAGCTTCATGCCATCGCTCCTTCGTTCGAGGTGGTCTTGGTGGGCGCGGATCCGGTGAGGGTGCCGGTGCCACCGAGTACACCACCTGAGCGGCCCTCGAGGTCGTAGGCCGACTCACCGTGCTCGGCGAAGTCGATGCCGTCGACCTCCTCGTCCTCGCTGATCCGCCAGCCGATCGTGTGCTTGATCGCGAGAGCGATCAGCACGGTGAACACCCCGCACCAGACGATGGTGAACAGCACGCCGAGGACCTGGTGCCAGAGCAGGGTGGCGTCGCCGCCGTAGAACAGGCCGTTCATGTCGCCGAACAGACCGTCGACGCCCTGCGGCGAGGTGCTGGTGCCGAGGAACCCGATCAGGACCGCGCCCAGGATGCCGCCGGTCAGGTGGACGCCGACGACGTCGAGCGAGTCGTCGAGGCCGAGCTTGTACTTCAGGCTGATCGCCACGGCACAGGCCATGCCCGCGATGGCGCCGATGATCAGCGCGCCCAGCGTGCTCACCGCGCCGCAGGACGGCGTGATCGCCACCAGGCCGGCGACGACGCCTGACGCCGCGCCGAGCGAGGTCGCCTTGCCGTGCAGGATGCGCTCGACCAGGAGCCAGCCCAGCATGGCCGCCATGGTGGCGAGGGTCGTGTTCATGAAAGTCACCCCGGTCTCCCCCATGAACTGGTCGGAGAACGAGCCCCAGCCCGCCTTGCTCGTACCGGTCTCGGTGAAGACGATCGAGCCGACGTTGAAGCCGTACCAGCCGAACCACAGCAGGCCGGCGCCGATCATGGTCAGGGTCAGGTTGTGCGGCTTCATCGGCTCCCGCATGAAGCCGACCCGGCGCCCGATGACCAGGGCCAGGATGCCCCCGGCGACACCGGCGTTGATGTGCACGACCGTGCCACCGGCGTAGTCGAGGTTGGCGAAGTGGGTGTAGAACCAGCCGCCGCCCCACACGTTGTGGGCGATCGGGAAGTAGACCAGGGTCACCCAGATCGCGGCGAAGACGGCCCACGAGGAGATCTTCACCCGGTCGGCGATGGCGCCGGAGATCAGTGCTGCCGTGATGACGGCGAAGGTGAGCTGGAACAGCACGTAGATGAAGTTCGACGGGCTGACCCCCTGCAGCCCGAACATGGTGAACGGGTTGGCGATGAGCTTGCCGTTGCCGTTGCCGACCCCGTCACCGCCCCAGCCCTCCGACCAGCCCCACAGGACGAAGACGATGCCGACGACCGCCATCGCGAGGTAGGACATCATCATCATGTTGAGCACGGACTTCGAGCGGGTCATGCCGCCGTAGAACAGAGCGAGCGCCGGCGTGGTCATCATCAGGACGAGGGCCGTCGCCACGATCATCCAGGCGTAGTAGCCGTCCATGGAACCTCCAGGAGTGAGTCCGGGGGTGGCAGGACGCGGACACCGTCGGCCGCGTCTGCCACCTCGATGACGCACACAGTGGTCGCCGGAGGTTTCGTCGTACGACGTCACGTGTTGCCGTCGTGCAACGTTCGGGTGGCCGCGTGTTACGGCTCTGTGAACTGGGCGGGGCTCCCGCGAACACCGGCACGGGCACAAACGGCACGCACACGGCACGGCAAACGGCACGGGCACAACGGGAAGCGTCGAGTGATCGACGTCCCTGGGTGTTCCCGGGACGGTCACCCCAGCAGTGCGTCCACGAAGGCGGCCGGGTCGAAGGGCGCGAGGTCGTCGGGACCCTCGCCGAGGCCGACCAGCTTGACCGGGACGCCGAGATCCTGCTGGACCGCGACCACGATGCCGCCCTTGGCCGAGCCGTCGAGCTTGGTCAGCACGATGCCGGTGACGTCGACGATCTCGGAGAACACCCGCGCCTGGACCAGGCCGTTCTGCCCGGTGGTGGCGTCGAGCACGAGCAGCACCTCGGTGACCGGTGCCTGCTTCTCGATGACCCGCTTGACCTTTCCCAGCTCGTCCATCAGGCCGGCCTTGTTCTGCAGGCGGCCGGCGGTGTCGACGAGCACCGTGTCGATGCCCCGCTCCACGCCCTCCTGCACGGCCTGGAAGGCGACGCTGGCGGGGTCGCTGCCCTCGGGGCCGCGGACGACCTCGACCCCGACCCGCTCGCCCCAGGTGGCCAGCTGGTCGACAGCGGCGGCGCGGAACGTGTCGGCCGCCCCGAGCACGACCGTGTGGTCCTCGGCGACGAGGATGCGGGCCAGCTTGCCGACCGTCGTCGTCTTGCCGGTGCCGTTGACGCCGACCACCAGGACGACACCGGGCAGGCCGTCGGCGCCGGAGACCTGGAGGCGACGGTCCATGGTCGGGTCGACCAGCGTGATCAGCTCGTCGCGGAGCACCGAGCGCGGGTCGCCGGCCTCGTTGCCCTCGACCCGGAGGCGGGTGCGCAGGTGGTCGACCAGCTGCTGGGTCGGGGCCACGCCGATGTCGGCGGTCAGCAGGGTGTCCTCGATCGCCTCCCAGGTGTCCTCGTCGAGGCGGTCGCGGGACAGCAGGGCGAGCAGCCCTCGGCCCAGACCTCCCTGCGAGCCGGCGAGCCGCTGCCGCAGCCGGACCAACCGCGACGCCGTGCCTTCGGGACGCTCGAGCGTGCTGACGGCGCCCGGCTCGGGCCCCGCCTCGGTCTCGGGCTCGGTCGTCGGCGGTGGCTCGACCGTGGTCGTGGCCGTGGTCGTGGCCGGGGTCGTGGCTGCGCCGGACGGCGTCGCCGGCGGCCGAGCGGTCCGGCGTCGGCCGGTGGTGACCAGGCCGACCGCGATGACGGCCGCGACGACCAGGATGCCGATGATGAGGTAGACCCAGGTCATGGCCTCATCCAACCATCCGGGCGGCAGGCCTCAGGCTTCGCGCCCCCGGCTCTCGGACGGCTCGGTGTGGAGGTCGGTGAGGTCGAGGGTCGTGCGCTCCGCCGCGCTGCCACCTTCGGCAGTGTTGTCGAGGGTCGGCGCCGAGTCGACGCCCTTGCGCAGGGCGTCACCGAGCCAGGGCGCGGCCGGCACTTCCTCGCCCCGATGGGGGAACGCCACGTAGAGCACGACGACGCCGGCGAGGACCAGGATCACCAGCATCGCGACCACGAGAAACCACATGCCTTCACCATGGCACGCTCATCGAGCCAGGCGGTAACCGGGGATCAGCTCGCGCGTGTCACCGGAGCAACGCGTCGGCCGCCCGTCGTACGACGTCGGGCAGGGGCGTGGGCGGACGCGCGGGGTCGGTGTTGTCGACGTAGACCATCACGGCGCGCCCTTCGGCCGCGGCGGCGTCGGCCTGCCCCTGGAAGAAACCCACGCGGTAGACGATCGAGGAGCGACCGACCCGGTCGGCGACGACCCCGAGGTCGATGGGCGCGGGATAGCCCACCTCCTGGAAGAACCGGCAGCCGATCTCGGCGAACAGCCCGATCTCGGCGAGGCTGTCGACAGCGCCGCCGATCGCCTCCTGCAGGTGGAGGTCGATGGCGGTGTCGATGAGCTCGAAGTAGCGGGCGTTGTTCATGTGCCCGAAGCCGTCCATGTCCGCCCAGCGCGTCGTCGCGGTCGACCAGTGGACGAAGTCGGCCCGGGTCGGCCGGGGCGGCCTGCCCGACGCGGACATCAAGCGGTTTCGCGGAGGCGCTGGCTGATCACGGTCGAGACACCGTCGCCGCGCATGGTGACGCCGTAGAGGGCGTCGCCGACCTCCATCGTGCGCTTCTGGTGGGTGATCACGAGCAGCTGGCTGTTCTCGCGCAGCTCCTCGTAGATCTCCAGCAGGCGGCCGAGGTTGGTGTCGTCGAGCGCGGCCTCGACCTCGTCGAGGATGTAGAACGGCGAGGGCCGGGCCTTGAACAGCGCCACCAGGAACGCCACGGCGACCAGCGAGCGCTCGCCGCCGGAGAGGAGCGAGAGGCGCTTGACCTTCTTGCCCGGCGGGCGGGCCTCGACCTCCACGCCGGTGGCCAGCATGTCGGAGGGGTCGGTGAGCACGAGCCGGCCCTCGCCGCCGGGGAACAGCCGGGCGAAGGTCTGGTCGAAGGCCGCCGAGACGTCGGCGAAGGCCTCGGTGAACACCTGCTCGACCCGGGCGTCGACCTCGCGGACGATGTCGAGCAGGTCGCGCCGGGTGGCCTTGAGGTCCTCGAGCTGCTCGGTGAGGAACTTGTGCCGCTCCTCGAGCGCTGAGAACTCCTCCAGTGCGAGCGGGTTGACCTTGCCGAGCATGGCGAGGGCACGCTCGGCGGTGCGGAGCCGCTTGGTCTGCTCCTCGCGGTCGTACGGCGCGGGATCGGGCGCCTCCTCGCCGTCGGCCACGTCGCCGGTGAACGGCACGAGCTGGTCGGGGCCGTAGTCGGCCACCAGGGTCACCTCGTCGAGACCGAGCTCCTCCAGAGCGCGTTCGGTGAGCTGCTCGATGCGCATGCGCTGCTGGGTGCGGGCCATCTCGTCGCGATGGACGGAGTTGACCAGCTCGTCGTGCTCGCGGGCCAGGTCGCGCAGGGTGGCCCGCACGGTCAGCAGCTCCTGCTCGCGGTCGCCGCGCGACGCCTCGACGGCCGCGCGCGCCTCGGCGGCCCGGTGGATCGAGACCTCGAGCCTGGCCAGCACCTGGGTGACCGCGATCCCGACCGCCTGGGCCGCTCGCCCCTCGCGGATCAGCCGCTCGCGGCGCTGGATCGCCTTGGCCCGGGCCTCACGCTCGGCGGCCGCGGCCTGCACGAGCGTGTCGGCCCGGCCGTGGAGGGCTCGGGCGCGCTCCTCGCTGGTCCGGAGGGCGAGCCGAGAGTCGGTCTCGGCCTGGCGCGCGACGCGCGCCGCCTCGGCGAGGCGCTCGCGCTCGGTCGTGTCGGGCTCGTAGTCGGGCGAGTCGGTGGCCTCGTGGGCCGCCCCCAGACGTGTCTCGAGCTCGGCCAGGCCGGCGAGGTCCTGCTCGCGGGCCTCGCGGGCGGTGGCGATCGCCGTGGCGATGCGGTCGGCCTCGGCCCGAGCCGCACGCGCGGTCGAGCCGTAGTGACCGAGCTCCTCGGCCACCGCGGCCAGGGTGGCGTCGGACTCGTGGAGCTTGGCCAGTGCGACGTCGACGCGCCGCTGGGCGTCCTGCCGCTCGCTGTCGAGCCGCGCGATGTCGAAGCCGAGCCGCTCGGAGGTGGCGACCGCCTCGGCGAGGGCAGCGGAGGCGTCGTCGTAGGCGGCCTGGATCTCGAGCAGGCTGGGCTGGCTCTGCGAGCCGCCGGAGGCGAAGTGGGTGCCGAGCACGTCGCCCTCGCGGGTGACCGCGGTGAGGTCGGGCAGGTCGGCGACCAGCGCGCGGGCGGCGTCGAGGTCGGTGACGACGGCGGTCTTGAACAGCAGTCGGGCCAACGCGGGCCGCAACGTGTCGGGGCAGCTCACGACGTCGACGGCGTAGGTCGCGTGGGCGGGCAGCCCGGGCCAGGCCCGGTCGTCGACCCGGTCGTCGCCGCGGTCGTCGCCGGGGGCACCGAGCAGCAGCCCGGCCCGGCCGAGGTCGCCGGTCTTGAGATGGGACAGCGCGGCGACGGCCGCGTCTCCGTCGGCGACGGCTACGGCGTCGGCGGCGATGCCGAGCGCCGCCGCGACCGCGCTCTCGTAGCCGGGGTCGACGGTGAGGACTGCCGCGACCGAGCCGAGCAGCCCCGAGACCGTGTCGGAGGCCGCCAGCAGCGCACCGGCGCCGTCCTTGCGGTTGAGACCGAGCTCGAGGGCGTCCTTGCGACCGACGAGCGAGGAGCGCTCGCGGTCGGCCGTCGCGGCCTCCTCGCGGGCCTTGACCAGCCGCTCGGTGAGGTCGTCGAGCACGGCGAGCGCGGCCTCGTGCTCGGCGTCGAGGCCCTCCTCGCCGGCGTCGAGGCCGGCCACCCGGGTCTCGAGGGCGGTGAAGTCGTGCTGGGCCCGGTCGGCCCGGGCGACCGCGGCCGCGCGCGACGCCTCCAGCCGGCCGATCTCCTCGTCGGCGGCGGCGGCGCGTGACTTGAGGGCGTTGACCTGGCCGGTCAGCCGGGCCAGGCCCTCGCGCCGGTCGGCCGCGGCCCGGACCAGTCCGGCCACTCGGCGGTCCTCCTCGACCGCCGCCTCCTCCGCGGTACGGCGTGCGGTCACCGCCGACTCCAGCGCGCCGCGGTGCGTCTCGACCTCGGCCGCGATCGCGGCCTCCTGCTCGCGGATGCGTGAGGCCTCGGCCTCCAGCTCGTCGGGGTCGCGCCCCAGGTCGAGGGTCTCCTGCTCGGACCCGGCGGCGTTGCGGACCCGCTCGGCGGCGAGCGACGCCGTACCGCGGAGCCGCTCGCGGAGCCCGGACAGCCCGAACCAGGTCTCCTGGGCGCGAGCGAGGGCGGGCAGGTCGTCGCGGAGGGCGGCCTCGAGCCGTGCCTCGGACTCCTGGGCGCGGGCGATCGCGGCCTCGACCTCCTCGCGGCGCTCGACCAGGATCGACTCGTCGGCGAGCTCCTGCTCCAGCGCGGTGCGCGCGGTGACCAGGTCGTCGGCGATGATCCGGGCCCGGGCGTCACGGACCTCGGCCTGGACGACCGCGGCCCGGCGCGCGACCTCGGCCTGCCGGCCGAGGGGTTTGAGCTGACGCCGGATCTCGCTGAGCAGGTCGGCCAGGCGGTGGAGGTTTCCATCGGTCGAGTCGAGCTTGCGGAGCGCCTTCTCCTTGCGCTTGCGGTGCTTGAGGACGCCGGCGGCCTCCTCGATGAACCCGCGGCGGTCCTCCGGCGTGGCGTGCAGGATCGAGTCGAGCTGGCCCTGGCCGACGATCACGTGCATCTCGCGGCCGATGCCGGAGTCGCTGAGCAGCTCCTGGACGTCGAGCAGCCGGCAGGGCGTGCCGTTGATGGCGTAGTCGGAGCCGCCCGAGCGGAACATGGTGCGGCTGATCGTGACCTCGGAGTACTCGATCGGGAGCGCGCCGTCGGAGTTGTCGATGGTGAGCAGCACCTCGGCCCGACCCAGCGGCGGACGGCCGGAGGTACCGGCGAAGATGACGTCCTCCATCTTGCCGCCGCGCAGGCTCTTGGCGCCCTGCTCGCCCATCACCCAGGCGAGGGCGTCCACGACGTTGGACTTGCCCGAGCCGTTGGGGCCGACGATGCAGGTGATGCCGGGCTCCAGCTGGAGCGTCGTCGACGAGGCGAAGGACTTGAACCCCTTGAGGGTCAGGCTCTTCAGGTACAACGTGGCTCCTCACGGCGACGGCTGGGTTCGGATCGGGGTCGAGCCGGATCGAATCGGACTGCGGCGCGTCGGGCGTCGAGCGGGGGAAGTGCAGCGCGGCTCACCCTACTAAAGCCCCACCCCCGATCCCGGTCAGGTGGGCGGGTGTCGGGACGGACCCCGGATCGGGCTACCGGCGACGCAGCCGGTCGCGCAGCACGAGGAGGTGGTCCTTCTCCTGGTCGGTCAGCGAGTCCATGCCGTGGGCGTGGATCTTGTCGAGCAGGTCGTCGAGCTCGGCCTGGTCGCGGGAGACCGGCGGGGCGGTCGGCGGCGGCTGTTGCCACGGACCGGGTACGACGTTCTGACCGGACGACGACGAGCGCTTCGACCGCTTCGGCTTGCGCCGGCGCTTGAAGGACAGGCGCGGCACGCCCGACAGCTCCGACAGGAGACCCAGCGACTTGGCGACCAACGCGACCAGCACCAGGCCGCCGAGGAAGTCGAGCAGGTAGAGCCACTGCCGGTTGCCGACGTAGCCGAGCACGGAGATCGCCACGATGACGGCGCCGATCACCCAGCCGGGGATGTTGAAGAAGAACCGGCGCTGCGGCGACTCGGCGATGAAGACCAGCAGCACCATCAGCTCGAGCTGGTTGAGGCCGTAGAGCTCGAAGGCACCCGAGAGCAGCCCGTTGGAGATCGGCGTGAGCTCCACGAGGCCGACCCAGAGCAGGCCGAGGAGCAGGGTGGTCCAGCCGAGGAACCACGCCATCCGCTTCTTGCCGAGGATCGACTCGATCTCGCTGCCGAAGTACCAGAAGAAGACGACGGCCAGGATCGCGAACAGGCCGATCCCGTACGGGTAGGCGAGCGGCCAGGTCAGCAGCCGCCAGACCTGGCCCGTGACGACGGCGTCGGGGTCGAGGGCGAGGTGGGACTGCACCGGTCCGGCGTTGCCCTCGAGCGCCCACTCGATCACCGAGACGATGGTCAGCACCACGACCAGGACGGTCGTGGTGACCTCGATGCTGCCCAGCCGGAACCAGCCGTCGCTGCCCCCGCGACCCGGTCGGGCCATCCCCCATCGCATGCTCACGGGGCCACGCTAGCGAAGCCCACCCTGCGGCACCGAAGTCCGGAGCGTGGCGAAGGGGCCGTCCACCCGGACGACCCCCTCGCGATGACGCAACGGATCAGAACGCGCCGGTGCCGTTCGGCGTACCGAGACCCGTCGGGCCGTCCCAGCCGGCCCGGGCGTTGCACCACTGGCTCACGCTGCAGGTGCCGTTGTTGCCGACGGTGATGTCGTGCAGAGACCCGGTGTGCGAGTACGGCGTGGCGTTGCTGTACCCGCCGCCGGCCAGTGCGTAGACCGACGCGATGATCGGGGACGACTCGCTGGTGCCGCCGTACTGGGACCACGACGACGACCTGGTGCTGGTCGGCGCGTAGACGCTGAGCCCACCGGTGTTCGGGTCGGCCGCGGCGGAGACGTCAGCGATCGCCCGCTTGCTGCAGCCCGTGCCGACCGAGGCCTGGAAGGTCGGCTGCGCGATGACGGTCGAGCAGCCCGATCCCGCGCCGCTCCAGGCGGTCTCCTTGACGCGGGTGGTGCCCGACATCGTCAGCGAGGTGCCACCGACGGCAGTGACGAACGCGGACGAGGCCGGGTAGGAACCGCCCTTCGATCCGCTGTCTCCCGTCGATGCGGTGATGGCGATGCCGGGGTGGTTGTAGGCGCTGGACTCGGCGCTGTCGCCACCGCCGTAGCTGTTGGAGATCGCGACCACTCCTGGGGTCTTCGCCGCCTGGTTCACCGCGGCACCGAGGTTGGCCAGGCTCGATGACTTCGCCTGCACGACCAGGATCTTGCAGTCGGGGCAGGTGGCCGAGACGGCGTCGACGTCGAGCGCCTGCTCCTGGTCCCACCCGGTGTTGGCACGCGGCAGGCTGCTGCCACCGGTCTGGTTGACGATCTTCAGGCATCCGTTGGAAGTCGTGCACGCGGGCATGCCGTAGAAGTTCCGGTAGATCGTGAGGTCGCGCTCGAGGTTCGGGTAGCCGTAGGCGTCCACGATCGCCACGGTGCGACCGGCGCCGCTGGTGCCGGTGAGGCTGTAGGCCGCCTTCAGCTGGACTGGCGAGAGCGCCGTCGACAACGGGGTCGCCGCGTAGGGAATGACGCCCTTCTTGTTCACCATCACCTTCGACAGGCAGGTGGCGTGTCCGGCCGCGGGCGTCGCGACGCAGACCCGCTTGGCGTGCAGCCCGGTCAGGTGGGTCAGGTGCGTCGAGGCGGCATCTGCCGACTGGACCCCCGCGGCCAGCGCGCTGACCGCCAGGGCGCCGGCACCGAGCACGGCTGAGATGAGTCGCTTGTTCACGAGGTGGTGGCTCCTGGGTCTCGGCCGGTCCCCGTGCGACCCCGTGCCGCCCCGACTCCGCAGCGAACTGTGCCGCACGGTCGACCCTGAGTCGATGACCTCCACGGTCAAGTTTTCGCAGTGCAACTTCCTGCAGACGGGCCAGGCGGCCGACGTCCTTCCACGCTCACCCGGAGGGATGGGCGCCGATCATCCGGTCGGCGTGCGCCACCTGGCCGAGCGGGCGCCAGAGCACTGCCAGGGTGATCGCCGAGCCGACGAACGCGAACCAGAAGGGTGCGGTCAGACCCCAGCGCTCCGCGATCACGCCGCCGAGGAACTGGCCCACCACCAGCCCGCCGTACAGCCCGACGGTGTACGCCGCGCCCACACGTCCCTGGAGCTCCGGCGGCGTCGCGCGCATCCGCACCGACTGGGACAGGGTCCCCCAGACGAAGGCGTAGGCACCGAACCCGAACATGATCGCCACCGCGATCCCTGCCGACCGGTTCACCGCCAGGGCGAGGTGCATCAGCACCTCGAGGGTCAGGCAGGTGCGCATCAGCGTGGCGAGCGGGACGTGGCTCTCGAGCCATCCGTAGCAGCTGGTCGAGATGATCCCGCCGACCGCGGCGGCACTCGTCAGGAGGCCGAACCCGACCTCGCTCATGTGGAGCACGTCGGTGGAGTAGAGGACGAGGATCGACCAGCCCGCGGCCCAGGTGATGTTGAAGGTCAGGATCGCGATCGCCAGGGTCCGGACGGCCGGATGGCGGACGAGCCAGCGCAGTCCCTCGGCGATGTCCTTTCGGACCCGGGTGCCCGAGACGTCCCTCACCGCGCCCGCGGGCGTGGCGACCCGCAGGATGAGCACGGCGCCCAGGGCCAGGCAGACGGCCTGGGAGACGAAGGGCAGCACCATCCCGGCGGCGAAGAGGAATGCCCCGAGCGGTGGGCCGACGAGCTGGTAGAGGGCGATGCTGCCGGTCATGGTGCGGGCGTTGGCGATGCCGAGGTCGTCGCGGGCCACCAGCATCGGGACGAGGGTCTTGGCCGCGCTGTCGGAGAACACCTCGAAGACCCCGAGCAGCAGCATCGCGACCAGCACGACGGTGATGTCGACCCGTCCGGTGACGATGAACACCGACAGCACGGCCAGCACCGTCACCAGGCACAGCTCGCAGACCACCACGATCCGACGCGGGTCGAGCCGGTCGGCCAGGGCGCCGGCGTACAGCCCGAACAACAGCCACGGCAGCCGCTGGAGGACCGCCGCCATCGCGACCAGGAACGGGTTGTGGCTCTGGGAGGCCACCAGCAAGGGGCCCGCGGCCAGCGCCAGACCGTCGCCGAGGTTGCGCATCCAGGACGACGCCAGCAGCCAGCGGAAGCTGGTCCCGAGGCGCGGCGGGACGACGGCGTCGAGAACGCGACCACCGAGGCTGCTCACGAGACGGTGAGACTACTCAGCGCGCGGCTGAGGGGTGACGGCCGAGCGGTCGCGAAGTCGACCTGCGGCGATCGTGGGTGCGTGACCGGGTGGGACCCGGGTCAGGCGGGCTGCATCTCCCGCTGCTCGGGCTCGAGGTCGAGCACGTGCGCGGCCTGCGCGACGGCAAGCCGGTCGTTCTCCTCCATGAGGCGAGTGACGAGCGACTCGAGCTCGGAGACCCTGACCCGGAGCCTGGAGTTCTCAACGGCCAGTCGTGCGGGGAGGCCGCGGTCTTGCTGAAGATGGCCGATCAGAGCCTTGGCCATGAATGGGAGCCTTCCGACGTGGGTGACCCACCGTGATCGAGGGGGCCGTCTTCAAGAGTGACACCTCGGCTGGCCGGGGTCAATCTCGCGCGGGAGCTCATCGTGGTGCGCCCGCCGGCCCGCGCGCGGTCACCTTGGGGCGGCGCGGCACCGGCTGGCAGCGGGGGCAGAAGAACGACGAGCGGTTCATGAACTCCACGCGCCGGATCGGGGTCCCGCAGCGGTCGCAGGCCTCGCCCTCGCGTCCGTAGGCGTGCAGCGAGCGGTCGAAGTAGCCGGACTGCCCGTTGACGTTGACGTAGAGGCTGTCGAAGCTCGTCCCGCCCTGGACCAGCGCCGCGCTCATCACCGCCCGCGCCTGCGCCAGCACCCGGCGTACCTCCACGGGCCGGAGGCGCTCGCCGGGCCGGTCGCCGTGGAGCTCGGCCCGCCAGAGGGCCTCGTCGGCGTAGATGTTGCCCACGCCGGAGACCAGGGTCTGGTCGAGCAGGAGCCGCTTGATGCCGGCGGTGCGGCGGCGGACGCGGGAGACGAACAGGTCGTCGTCGAAGAGCGGGTCGAACGGGTCGCGGGCGATGTGGGCGATCTCGGCCGGGAGCTCTGCCCCGCCGACGGAGACCGACAGCGCCCCGAACATCCGCTGGTCGACGAAGCGGAGCTCCTTGTCCTGAGGTGGCGAGGAACGAGCCGTCTCGAAGTGGAGGTCGGCGAGGCCGAAGCGGACCCGGAGGTGTCGCTCGTCGGGGGCGCCACGCTCCTGCACGAGCAGCTGGCCGCTCATGCCGAGGTGCCCGAGGAGGGCGTCGCCGTTGTCGAGCGGGAGCCAGAGGTACTTGCCGCGCCGGAGGGCGCCCTCGAACCGGTGGCCGGTGAGGGCGGCGGCGAAGCCGACCGGGCCACGCGGGTCGCGGCGGACCGGACGGGGATGGAGGACGGTGACGGACTCCACCGTGTGGCCGACGACGTGTCGGGCCAGGCCGTCACGGACGGTCTCGACCTCGGGGAGCTCGGGCACGGGACGAGTGCGACGTCAGTCGGAGACGGCGTCCATGGCCGCGATCAGCTCGCCGTACGCCGTCTCCGCGGCGGCCTGCTCGGCCTCCTTCTTGGAGCGGCCGACGCCGTTGCCGTAGAGTTGGTCGCCCACGCGGACCTGCGCGGTGAACGTCTTCATGTGGTCGGGGCCCTCGTCGGCGATGAGGTACTCGGGCACGCCGAGCCCGTGCTCGGCGGCGAGCTCCTGGAGTGAGGTCTTCCAGTCGAGGCCGGCACCGAGGGCGGAAGCCGCCTCGATCAGGGGGTCGAAGAGCAGGTGGACGACCCCGGCCGAGGCCTCGAGACCGCCGGAGAGATGGACGGCGCCGATCACCGCCTCGACCGTGTCGGAGAGGATCGAGGACTTCTCGCGACCACCGGTGGTCTCCTCACCGCGGCCGAGCTTGATGTAGTGGCCCAGGCCGATGTCAGCGCCGACACCGGCCAGGGCGCGGGCGTTGACAACGGCTGCCCGCAGCTTGGCGAGGTGGCCCTCGGAGAGGTCGGGGTGGCGCAGGTAGAGGGTCTCGGTGACGACCACGCCGAGCACCGAGTCGCCGAGGAACTCCAGGCGCTCGTTGGTCGGGAGCCCACCGTTCTCGTAAGCGAAGGAGCGGTGCGTCAGCGCACGCTCCAGCAGCTCGTCGTCCAGGACAGGATCGCCGAGCGCCTCGCGGAGCGGACCGTAGTTCAGCGGACCCGCCGGCCTCAGAGGACCTGGCGGCGGGAGCCGCGCGCGCCGTACTGACCGCACGTGCCGCAGGCACGGTGGGGCAGGTGCTTGGCACCGCAGGCGGGATTGGCGCAGGTCACCAGCGAGGGCGCGACGGCCTTCCACTGCGACCGCCGGTGGCGGGTGTTGCTGCGCGACATCTTCCGCTTCGGGACAGCCACTGTTCTCTCCTCGTCGATCGGCCCTGGGGCCGGTGTTACATCTGGTCCGGGTCGGGCTCGGCCAGCTCGGTCAGAGCCGCCCACCGCGGGTCGACCGGCGCGTCATGACCGTGGTCGGGATCGTCCGCGAGTCGCGCGCCACACTCGACGCACAGCCCTGGACAGTCCTCGGTGCACAACGGCTGGAACGGCAGTGCGAGCACCACCGCATCCCGCAGCAGAGGCTCCAGGTCGACCAGGTCGTCCCGCAGCTTGCTGACCTCGAACTCCTCATCCGGATCGACGTCCTGGTCGGGATAGACGCACAGCTCCTGGAACCTCACCTCGATCTCGTCGGAGATCGGCTCCAGGCACCGTGCGCACTCGCCCTCGAGCTCGGCTCTCGCCTGCCCTGAGACCAAGACGCCCTCCATGACCGCCTCCAGCCTCAGGTCGAGCTCGACCGGAGTGCCTTCGGGGACGCCGAGGACCTCGATGCCCAGATCTGCAGGGGCCGGCACCGTACGTGAGACTTCGCGCTGGGACCCCGGGCGGCGACCGAGCTCGCGAGTATCGAGCACGAGCGGCGCTCTCGGGTCCAGTTTGCTCAGGGATTCACGTCCGGATGTGGTCACAACAGATCGCCTCGTATCGTATCGGGCCTGCTCAGCGCCGCAAAACCGTGGATGCCGGGCCGCCTTGCGAGCAAGCTCGCTTCGGCGCTCGCTCCGGCCGTTTACGTCCCGGCTCCGCCGGGCCGGGACGGCCTCACTCGGGCCCGGAGCTCGTCGTGGACGAAGCCGGGGACGAAGGCGGAGACGTCGCCGCCGAAGCCCGCGACCTCCTTGACCAGGGTGGAGGAGACGAAACCGCGCTCGGGGCTGGTGGGGATGAAGACCGTCTCGACGCCGGTCAGGGAGGAGTTCATCTGCGCCATCTGCAGCTCGTAGTCGAAGTCGCTCGCGGCGCGCAGGCCCTTCACGATCGCGGAGATGCCGTGCTCGGTGCAGAACGTGGTGACCAGGCCGGAGAACCCCTCGACGGTCACGTTCGGAAGGTCGCCGCAGGCGCGACGGAGCATCGAGATGCGCTCGTCGGGGGTGAACAGGCGGTTCTTGGAGACGTTGGTGCCGACCGCGACGACGACCTCGTCGAAGAGCCCCGACGTGCGGCGGACGATGTCGAGGTGCCCGTTGGTGACCGGGTCGAAAGACCCGGGGCAAACGGCTCGGCGCACGAGGTCTCCTGGCTTACGAGGGTTTCAGGTCAGGGCGGCGTGAACGTACCAGAGCACGGTCTCGCCGTACTTCTTCTCCCGGCTGCCGTCGAAGCCGTCGGGCCAGGCCGGCTCGGGGCCTCGCGAGCCGCGCTCGACGACGACCATGGCGCCCGGCACCAGCCAGCCGTGGTCGCGCAGGGCGACCAGGTCGGCGACCAGGTCGGCCTCGCTGCGCGCGTAGGGCGGGTCGAGGAAGGCCACGTCGTAGGGGGCGGCAGGGGTCCGCAGCAGGGTCGCGGCGACCGAGCCGGTCACCACGTGGGCCCGGGAGAAACCGAGGTCGCGGGCATTGCCGGCGATCATCGAGGCGGTACGGCGGTCCTGCTCGACGAGGGTGACCACGCCCGCCCCGCGCGACCAGGCCTCGAGGCCGACCGCCCCCGACCCGGCGTAGAGGTCGAGGAAGCGCAGGCCCGCCAGCGAGCCGCACCACGACTCGATGGCCGAGAACAGCGCTTCGCGCACGCGGTCGCTCGTCGGGCGGGTGCTCACCCCTCGTGGCGTCGCGATCCTCCGGCCCCCGGCCGTCCCCCCGATGATCCGTGTCATGGCCCGCCCGGCACTCCGGCACGCACGGTCATGACTTCTCCATGAACCCAGACTCTCGCGAACCTTCCAGTTCTGTCACGAGGGCCAGCAGGCCCGGCTCCCGGGCGAGGCCAGGATCGGCGGCGAGCAGCGAGGTCGCGGTCTCGCGTGCCTCCACGATCGTCTTCTCGTCGCGCAGGACCCGCAGGCTCTGCAGCGAGCTGCGGAAGCCGGACTGCGACCGGCCCAGCACGTCGCCCTCGCGACGCTGCTCGAGGTCGACCCGGCTGAGCTCGAAGCCGTCGGTGGTCGCAGCGACGGCGTCGAGCCGCTCGCGGGCGGGCGAGTCCGCCTCGGCGCGGGTCACGAGCAGGCAGAGCCCTGGTAGCCCACCACGGCCGACTCGGCCGCGCAGCTGGTGCAGCTGGGAGATGCCGAAGCGGTCGGCGTCGAGCAGCACCATCGTGGTCGCGTTGGCGACGTCGACGCCGACCTCGACCACCGTCGTGGCTACGAGGACGTCGATCTCCCCGACCGCGAAGGCTCGCATCGTACGGTCCTTCTCCTCCGGGGTCAGCCGCCCGTGGAGCAGGCCGAGCCGCAGTCCCTGGAGGGGGCCGGCCGCCAGCTCGGCGTGGATCTCCTCGGCCGCGCTCAAGGCCATCGGCGCCGCAGGAGCAACCCGGCCACCGCCGCCGCTCTCGTTGTTCTCGTCGCTGCCCTCACCGTCGTCTGGTGGGACGTCGGTCTCGCCCTGCTCGAGCTCGTCGCCCATGATCCGCGGGCACACGACGTAGACCTGGTGGCCGCGCTCGGCCTCCTCGCGGACCCGTGCCCAGACCCGGTCGACCCAGTGGGGCTGGTCGAGAAGCGGTACGACGATGGTCTGGATCGGCGCGCGCCCCGCAGGCAGCTCGGTCAGCGTGGACACCTCCAGGTCGCCGAAGACGGTCATCGCCACGGTGCGCGGGATGGGGGTCGCGGTCATCACCAATACATGGGGCGGGGTGCCCGCCTTGTCGGTCAGCGCAGCGCGCTGCTCGACGCCGAAGCGGTGCTGCTCGTCGACCACGACGAGCCCGAGGTCGGCGAAGGAGACGTGCTCCTGGAGCAGGGCGTGGGTGCCGACGACGATGCCGGCCTCGCCGCTGGCGGCCGTGAGCAGCGCCTCCTGGCGCGCCGCCTTGGACATCGAGCCGGTGAGGAGCACGACCCGGGTCGCCTCGGCGGCTCCGCCGAGCATGCCGCCGGCGGCCAGGTCTCCGAGCATGGCGGTGATCGACCGGTGGTGCTGCTGGGCGAGCACCTCGGTCGGCGCGAGCAGTGCTGACTGCCCGCCGGAGTCGACGACGCGGAGCATGGCCCGCAGGGCGACCAGCGTCTTGCCGGAGCCGACCTCACCCTGGAGCAGGCGGTTCATCGGGTGGGGTCGGGCCAGGTCGTCCATGATCTCGGCCGAGACCTCCTGCTGCCCCTGGGTCAGGATGAACGGCAGCCGCTCGTCGAAGGCGGCCAGCAGCCCGCCGCCACCGGCACGGGCCTGGCCGCCGAGCAGGGCGAGCGCCGCGCGTCGCCGGGCCAGCACCAGCTGGGTGACCAGAGCCTCGTCGAAGCGGAACCGGCGTTGCGCGGCGGTGACCTGGGCCCACGAGTCGGGGGCGTGGACGAGCCGGAAGGCGGTCATCAGGTCGGGCAGGTCGTGCTCGGCACGCAGCGGTGCGGGCAGGGGGTCGGGGACGTCGTCGACGACGGTCAGCGCGAAGGCGATCGCGCGCTGCAGGTCCCACGAGTCGACGCCCTTGGTCTGCGGGTAGAGCGGGAAGAGCGCCTTGATCGAGGCGACCGCGGCACCGAAGGTCTCGTCGGAGTCGTCGACCCCGAACAGCGCCATCGTCGGGTTGGTCAGCTGCCAGCGCCCGCGGAAGCTGCTGACCTGCCCGATGAAGATGCCGCGGCGGCCCACCGGGAGCCGCCCGGCGTGCCAGTCGCTGACGTGCTTGGCCTTGGCGAAGAACGTCATCCGCAGGGACGGGCCGTCGGTGGAGAGGGTGGTGTCGAGGCGGTAGGCGAGCCGGTGGGTACGGCGGTCCTGGTAGGAGTGCACCTCGCTCTCGGTGATCTCGCCGACGACGGTCAGCATCTCGCCCTCGTGGAGGTCCTTGACCTTGGTCAGCTCGCCGGTGGGGACGTAGCGGCGGGGGAAGTGGTGGAGCAGGTCGCCGACGGTGCGCAGGCCGAGGCCGTCGGTGAACTTCTTGGCCTTGGCCTGCTTGGTCTGGGCGCCCAGCACCGTGGCGACGGGCGAGTCGAGGTCGATCATCAGCAGCTCACTCCACGGACATCAGGAGCGGATAGCGGTCCTGCCCCCCGTCGTACACCACGACGTCGACATGGGGGTGGCGGTCGGCGACGTACTCCTCGCAGCGACTGACCAGCCCGTCGGAGTCGGCGCCGCCGACCAGGGTGACGAGCTCGCCACCTCCGCCGAGCAGCCGCTCCAGCACCTCGGTGGCGACCGTGTCGAGGTCGTCGCCGACCAGCGCGAAGTCACCGGCGACCACCCCGAGGACGTCACCGGGCTCGCAGGGGCCGGCCATCGTCATCGCCTTCTTGGCGGCGACGGTCACCGCGCCGTGCCTGGTGTGCCGCGCGGTGGCCGTCATCTCGAGAACGTCCGCGTCGAAGCTGCGGGCCGGCTCGTGGACCGCGAGAGCGGCCAGCCCCTGCACCTGGGCCTCCGTGGGGATCACCGCGACCCGGACGGAGTGGTCCTCCTCGGCGGTACGGGCGGCGACCTGCGCGACGCGCACGGAGTCGGGGTCGTTGGGCAGGACGACCACCTCGGCCGCGCCCGAGGACTCGATCGCCTCGAGCAGCATGCCGGTCGACGGGCGCCGGCCCGGGGAGCCCTCGATCACGACGGCTCCGGCGTCGGCGAAGAGCCGGGCCAGGCCGGGGCCGGCTGCGACGGTGACGATCCGGCGCCCGGTGCGGTGGTGGGTCTGCACGCGCTGGGCCGCCGCCTCGACCTGCTCGGCGAAGTGGGTGACCCGGATCCGGTGGGGCCGTCCGGCCACGATCCCGGCCTCGACCGCCGCGCCGACGTCGTCGACGTGGACATGGACGTTCCACAGCCCCTCGCCGCCGACCACCACGAGCGAGTCGCCGAGCGGCGCCAGCGCTGACCGCAAGGGGTTGATCGCGTCGTCCTCGGCATCGAGGAGGTACATCACCTCGTACGCCGGACCGTCCTCGTGGAGGTCGCCGACAGCCGCCACGGGGATCGCGTGCTGGCCCAGCGGCCGGTGCCCGCGGATCCGGCGGCGGCCGGTGAGCACGGTGTCCGCGGCGTCGAGGATCACGCTCAGCCCTCGCCCGCCGGCGTCGACGACCCCGGCGGCGCGGAGCTGCTCGAGCTGCTCGGGGGTGTGGAGGAGGGCCTCGCGGGCCGCCTCGGCAGCGGCGGAGAAGACGTCGCGAGCCCGCGCCCGCTCGTCGTCGGCACGTCGTACGGCGGCGTCGGAGGCGGCGCGCGCCACGGTCAGGATCGTGCCCTCGACCGGCGTACCGACCGCCGCGTAGCTGGCGTCGGTCGCCTCGGTCATCGCCTCGGCCATCACCACGGCGTTGCGCTCACCCGGTACGGCGCGCGCGATGCGGGCGACCAGAGCCCCCAGGAGCTGGCTGAGGATGACACCGCTGTTGCCCCGGGCGCCCAGCAGGGCGCCGCGGCGGAACGCGGCCAGCGCCGGCCCGATCCCGGCGCTCCCGGCGTCGAGGAAGGCGTCGCGGGCCGCACTCATCGTGAGGTACATGTTGGTGCCGGTGTCGCCGTCGGGAACCGGGAAGACGTTGAGGGCGTCGATCTCCTCGCGGGCCTCGGCCAGGGCGTCGACGGCTTCATCGACGAAGCGCCGCACGACCGCGAGCTCGAGGCCGCCGCCGGTGGGTGCTTCCATGGCCTGACCGTGCTCCTCGGGCTCGTGGGACGGGGGTGGGACGCTGTCGGGGTCGCCCGGGCTGCCGGGGCGGCTGTCAGAGTAGTCGTCCGGTGCACGCTGATTCGTGCGTGCACGGGTCGGTCGGATAATCTGGTGCGGTTGCCCGCTGCGCGCGGGCCCGTTCCACCCTCGACTTCCCTCGATTCTGCAGGAGTAACCGTGGCTGCCGTGTGCGACATCTGCGCCAAGAAGCCGACGTTCGGCAACAACCGGCCGTGGTCGAAGAAGATCACGAAGCGTCGCTTCAACCCCAACATCCAGCGCGTGCACGCGACCGTCGACGGCACCCGCAAGCGGATGAACGTGTGCACCAAGTGCATCAAGGCCGGCAAGGTCACCCGCTGACCCGTTGACCGTCTGCTGAAGCCCCGGGCCGGTGGTCCGGGGCTTTCTGGTTCTCCGGTGCCGGTGCCGGAACACCATGGGATGCCGGCGAACCTGCGCTTCCCGTGGTGGGCCCGTCAGAAGTGGGTCCAGCCGGCCGGGCCGTCGTACGGCGCGCCGTCGACGGTGACGCCGGAGCCCTCGGTCACCGAGCCGATCACCTGCCAGCCCTCGGGCAGGCTCCCTTCGGGGAACGTCGCGAGCAGGGCGTGGTCGTCTCCTCCGCCGAGCAGGAACTGCAGGGGGTCGGCCCCGGTCGCCGCGGCCACCGCCTGGAGCGGCTCGGGCACCTCGAACGCGTCGCGGCGTACGTCGATCGCGACGCCCGACGCCTCGGCGACATGTCCGGCGTCGGCCAGCAGACCGTCGGAGACGTCGATCATCGCGGTGGCACCCGCCTCAGCGGCGACGGGCCCCGCGTCGTAGGGCGGCTCGGGACGTCGGTAGGCCTCGACCAGCACCCGCGGGGAGCGGAAGCCGCGGCCGAGGACGGTCAGGCCCGCGGCGGCCCAGCCCTGACGGCCGCACAGGGCGAGGACGTCGCCGGGCTCGGCTCCGGAGCGCAGCACCGGCGAGGTGGTGCAGGCCCCCAGCACGGTCACCGCGATCACGATCTGGTCGGCCGACGCGAGGTCACCGCCGACCACGCTCGCCCCCACGAGGGCGCACTCCTCGGCGAAGCCCTGCGCGAACTCGATGGCCCACTGGGCCGGCAGGTCGCGCGGGGCGGCGAGCCCGATCGTGAGCGAGTGCGCACGGCCGCCCATCGCGTTGACGTCGGAGAGGTTGGCCGCCGCCGCCCGGTGACCGATGTCGGCGGCCGAGGCCCAGTCACGACGGAAGTGACGACCCTCGACGAGCACGTCGGTCGAGACCACGACGTGCCCGTTGCGGATGCGCAGCACCGCCGCGTCGTCACCGGGACCGACCAGCACGTGCTCGCCCTGCGGGAAGAGCGCCGTCAGCGACTCGATGAGGGGGAACTCGCCCGCGTCGGACAGGCTCGCGTTGCCGGGGAGGTCCATGGGCCCATCCCACCAGATGCCGCTGCCGTGCACGCGTCGGCCGAGCGCCGCACCCGTCCGGACCGGCCTGTCGGGGCGCTGCTACCTCGCGGTAGGTTGGGCGCGCAGAGGCACCCCGAGCCCCCACCGACTACTCGGAGGAGACAGACCATGGTCGTCCAGGCGTACATCCTCATCCAGACCGACGTGGGCAAGGCCGCCGAGGTGGCACGCGCCATCGCCCAGATCAAGGGCGTGACCCTGGCCGAGGACGTCACCGGTCCCTATGACGTGATCGTGCGCGCCGAGGCTCGCAACGTCGACGAGCTCGGCAAGCTCGTCGTGTCGAAGGTGCAGAACCTCGACGGCATCACCCGCACCCTCACCTGCCCGGTCGTCCACATCTGAACGCTCACGGCTTGCTCCTCCACCCGCGCCCCAGGCCCACCGCCCGGGGCGCCCGTGTGTGCGCGCTGCTCGTCGTGGTGGGCCTGGCCGCCGCGGCCTGCGGCAAGGAGCCGGTCACGATCCCGACCCTGCGGCTCCCGGTCGCCGACCAGGCGGCGTGCCGGCACGTGACCGACGCCCTTCCCGACTCCGTCGCCGGCCAGGATCGCCGCCACACCCAGCCGGCCGAGGCGCTCGGCGGCGCGTGGGGCGACCCGCCGATCGTCCTGGAGTGCGGGGTCGGCGTGCCCGACGGCCTCACCCGTACGTCGGGGTGCCAGGAGGCCGACGGGGTCGGGTGGTTCGTGCCTGACAGCCAGATCGCCGACCAGTCCACCGACGTGGTGATGGCGACCGCAGGCTACCGGCCGGTGCTGCAGGTGACGGTCCCGGCGGCGTACCGTCCCAACGGCGTCGCCGCCGCCATGGTCGAGCTCGCGCCGGTCGTGAAGAAGTACACGACGCTCGTGCACGCCTGCCACTGACCGGTCAGCGGAGTCCCGTCGTACGACGGAGGGCCAGCTGGATGAGCCGGTCGACGAGGGCGGGGTAGTCGACGCCGGTGGCGGCCCACATCCGCGGGTACATCGAGGTCGCGGTGAAGCCGGGCATCGTGTTGATCTCGTTGAGCACCAAGGACCCGTCAGGGAGCAGGAAGAAGTCGACCCGTGCCAGGCCCTCGCAGCCGATGGCGGTGAACGCACGGGCCGCCATCTCGCGGAGCTCGGTGGCGGTCTCGTCGGGGAGGTCGGCCGGCACGTCGAGCTCGGTGTGCTCCTCGGGGAGGTACTTGGCCGCGAAGTCGTAGAACTCGTGCTCGCCGCTGATCCGGATCTCGGCCGGCACGCTGGTCTCCGGGATGCCGTCGAGAGCCTCGAGCACGCCGCACTCCACCTCGCGGGCGCCGATCGCGGCCTGCTCGACCAGGGCCCGGGGGTCGTGGCGGTGGGCCTCCTCGATCGCCGCGGCCAGCTCGGAGGGGTCGTGGGCCTTGCTGATGCCCATGCTCGACCCGGCCCGCGAGGGCTTCACGAACAGCGGGTAGCCGAGGTCGGCGACCCGGTGGCGCACGCCGTCGGGGTCGCGGTACCACTCCCGGGCGGTCACCGTGACCGAGGGCATCACCGGCAGGCCGGCGTCGCGCAGCACGATCTTGGCGTAGGTCTTGTCCATGCCGAGGGCGCTGGCCAGGACGCCGGCGCCGACGTAGCGGACGCCGGCCATCTCGAACATCCCCTGGATCGTGCCGTCCTCGCCCCAGGGCCCGTGCAGCAGCGGGAAGACGACGTCGACCTCGCCGAGCGTCTGCGGGGGCCGCGACGGCTCGTGGACGACCAGGTCGGTGGCGTCGGCGTCGCGGAGCAGCGTGATCGACGCGCGGTCACCGTCGACGGCGGGCAGCTCGCCGGGCCCCTTGATCCGGAGCCGTTCGGTGTCGCCCGACTCGAGCACCCAGCGGCCGTCGGGGGCGATGCCGACCGGGACGACGTCGTACTGGGCGTGGTCGATCGCGTCGAGCACGCTGCCGGCCGTCACGCAGCTGATCGCGTGCTCGCTGGAACGTCCACCGAAGACGATCGCGACGCGGGGCTTCCTGGGCTCGCTGGGGGGCTCGGTCATCGGCTCGACCCTACCGGGGTGCGGCCCGGCGGCCGGCGCATCCGCCGTACGCTCACGGGCATGTCGGAGCACACCCCTCCCGCTCGTCCCGCTGTGTGGTCGCCGGCCACGACGGCCGTCATCGCCGGTCGCCCCCCGCACGAGCCGGACGCACCGCTGAACAGCCCGATCACGATGGCGTCGACGTACGTCGCGACCGGTGACCTGGAGTACGGCCGCTACGGAAACCCGACCTGGACTGCGTTCGAGGACGCGCTCGGCGCCCTCGAGGGCGGGCGCTGCCTGGCGTTCTCGTCCGGGCTGGCGGCCGTGTCGACCGTGCTCGACCTGGTGGGGCAGGACTCCATCGTCGTGGCGCCTCGGCACGCCTACAACGGCACGGTCATGCAGCTGGCCGATCTCGAGGCGCGCGGCCGGGTCAAGGCGCGGCTGGTCGACGTCGGCGACACCGCGAAGGTCGTCGCCGCGTGTGCGGAGGCCGCCCTGGTGTGGCTCGAGTCGCCGACCAACCCGGCGCTCGAGGTCGCCGACCTCGCGACCATCGCCGCCGCGGCCCACGAGGCGGGCGCCTACGTCGTCGTCGACAACACCTTCGCCACTCCCCTGCGCCAGCGCCCGCTCACGACGGGTGCCGACCTCGTCGTCCACTCGGTCACCAAGCTGATCTCCGGCCATGCAGACGCGCTGATGGGCGCCGTGCTGACCGCAGACGACCAGCTGTACGACGTGCTCAAGGGCCGCCGCGACCTGCTCGGCGCGATCCCCGGCACGCTGGAGGCATGGCTGGCCCTGCGCGGCCTGCGCACGCTCCACGTGCGTCTGGACCGGGCGGAGAGCAACGCGCGGACCCTGGCCACTCGGCTCGCGGACCACCCGGCTGTGGCCGAGGTGCGCTACCCCGGCTTCGGCACGATCGTCTCGATCGTCGCCGCCGGGGGCGCGGACGCCGCGGACCTGCTGACCCGGTCGACGTCGCTGTGGGTGCATGCCACGTCGCTCGGCGGGGTCGAGTCGTCGTTCGAGCGACGCCGGCGGTGGAAGTCCGAGCCCTCCACGATCCCCGAGGGCCTGGTCCGGCTCAGTGTGGGCATCGAGGACGTCGACGATCTCTGGTCCGACCTGTCACAGGCCCTCGCCCTGCTGTGACTCCCCCAGTGGTTGAGGAGGTCGCTCCGCGACCGTCTCGAAACCGCCCGTGCCCACGCCGAGGCCTCGTCCCTCGGCCTCGACTGTGCGCTTCAGTCCGTCTCCGCCTTCGTCTCCCGGGCGATGAACGCCCCCATCATCTCGGGCGCGGTCATCCGGCCGGCGACGACGGCCTCGACGTGGTGGGCGATCGGAGCGTCGACCCCGACCTTCTCGGCGAGGGCGAGCAGGGACGAGCAGGACTTCGCGCCCTCGGCCACCTGCCGGGTGGAGGCGACGATCTCGGCAGTGGTCATGCCGAGGCCGAGCTTCTCGCCGAAGGTGCGGTTGCGGGACAGCGGCGAGGAGCAGGTGGCCACGAGGTCGCCGAGGCCGGCCAGCCCCATCAGCGTCAACGGGTTCGCACCCATCGCCATCGCCAGCCGCGCCGTCTCGGCGAGGCCGCGGGTGATCACCGACGCCGTGGTGTTGTCGCCGAAGCCGAGCCCGACGGCCATGCCGACCGAGAGGGCGACGACGTTCTTGTAGGCGCCGCCGAGCTCGCAGCCGACGACGTCGACGCTCGTGTAAGGACGGAACGACGGTGAGTGCACGAGGTCCTGCAGCCGACGCGCGACGTCCTCGTCCGTGCACGCGACGACGGACGCTGCCGGCTCGCGCTGGGCGATCTCGTGCGACAGGTTGGGCCCGCTCACCACGGCCACCCGCGACGGAGGCGCAGCGGTGACCTCGGCGATCACCTCGCTCATCCGCTTCAGGCTGCCGAGCTCCACGCCCTTCATCAGCGACACCATCACCGCCGACGACGGGATGTAGGCCGCCCAGGCCTCGAGGTTGGGCCGGAAGGTCTGCGACGGGACCGCGAAGACGACGACGTCCGCCCCGTCGAGCGCCTTCTCGGTGTCGTGGGTCGCGACGACGGTGGGCGGCAGCTCGACGCCGGGCAGGTAGTCGGTGTTCTCGCGACGCCGGTTGATGGTGTCGCACACCTCCTCCCGGCGAGCCCAGAGGGTGACGTCGTTGCCGGCATCGGCGAGCACGAGGGAGAACGCCGTTCCCCAGGAACCCGCTCCCAGCACGGAGATCCGGGTCATGAGGACTTCCGCGGGTCACCGGTCTCGCGCACCCCGGCCTTGCGCGGGTCGAACCGCTCGGCCGGCGGCTCCTCGTGGCGCAGGTCGGCGACCAAGGCGGTGAGGGCGTCCATGATCCGCCGGGTCGCCTCGTTGATGACGTCGTTGGTGTGCTGCTTGGCCCGCAGGTCCTCGAGGGGCACCGGATCGCCCACCTTCATCGTGATCTGGGTGCGCGGGAACAGGCGGGGCTTCTTCGCGTAGGGGTAGAGCAGGTCGTGGGCTCCCCACTGTCCCACCGGGACGACGGGGCAGCCGGTCTCGAGCGCGATCCGCGCGGCCCCTGTCTTGCCCTGCATCGGCCAGAGGTCAGGGTCACGGGTCAACGTGCCTTCCGGGTAGACCACGACGCACTCCCCCGCCTCCACCGCAGCGACCGCGGCGTCGAAGGCGCCTTTGGCGTTCTTGCTGAGCCGCTCCACGGGGATCTGGCCGGCACCGCGCAGGAAGTAGCCGAGGGCGCGGTTCTTGAACAGCCCGGACTTCGCGAGGTAGCGCGGCTTGCGTCCATGGTCGTAGACGATGTGCGCCGCCGTCAGCGGGTCGATGTGCGAGACGTGGTTGAGCACCAGGATGCAGCCACCGGTCGCCGGGATCTTCTCGCCGTCGATCCAGGTGTGTTTGGTGGTGGCGAGCAACGTCGGCTTGAGGATCGGCACCGCGAGGTTGAAGGCCCACCCTCGCTTCTCACGCAGTGGTCGCACCGGTCGCACCGCCACCTGCGTCCTCCCTCGCCTCAGGTCCGTGGCCCGGCCCCAGCGCCGGACTGCGGGTCAGGCTACTCGGTCACGCTCGAGATCCGTGGCCTGACAAGATCGACCCGATGACCTCCCCCGCCTTCGTGGTGCTGCTCCCCGTGAAGCCTCCGGCACGCGGGAAGTCGCGCCTCGCCGTCGACCCCGTCCGACGCCGCCGGCTCGCTGCGGCCTTCGCCCTCGACACCGCCCGCGCCTGCCTGTCCGCACGCTCCGTGGTCGCCGTACTGGCGGTCACCGATGACGCCCGCTTCGCCGCGGACCTGCGCGCTGCCGGCTGCGAGACGATCCCCGACGGGGTGGCCGAGGACCTCAACGAGTCGCTGCGGCAGGCCGCGGCCGAGGCCGCCCGCCGCTGGCCCCGTGCGACCCCCGTCGCCCTGTGCGCCGACCTGCCCGCGCTGTCGTCGGCCGACCTCGACACCGCCCTCCTCGGCGTGGCCACCTCGTCCGGGGCGGCGTTCGTCGCCGACCGCGACGGGGTCGGCACGACGCTCTACGGCGCGCCGTACGACGTGTTCTCGCCGTCGTTCGGCCCCGGCTCTCGGGCTGCGCACCTGGCCGCCGGTGCCGTGGAGATCGACGGGGCGCTGCTCACGCTGCGCCAGGACGTCGACGACGCCTCGGCCCTTGCCGCGGCCCAGGCGCTCGGGCTCGGTGCCCACACCAGGCTCGCCCTGACCTGAGGCAGGGCCGCGACATGACGAAGGGGGGCCACCTCGCGGCGACCCCCCTCGTGGGTGGAGCTCAGGACTTCTTGGCGGTCTTCTTCGCCGGAGCCTTCTTGGCCGGAGCCTTCTTGGCCGGCGCCTTCTTGGCGGTGGTCTTGGCCGCCGTCTTCTTGGCCGGTGCCGCCTTCTTCGCCGGCGCGGCCTTCTTCGCCGGAGCCTTCTTGGCGGTGGTCTTGGCCGCCGTCTTCTTGGCCGGTGCCGCCTTCTTCGCCGGCGCGGCCTTCTTCGCCGGAGCCTTGGTGGCGGCCGCCTTCTTGGCGGGCGCGGACTTCTTGGCGGTCGCCTTCTTGGCGGCCGCGCTCGACGCGGCGATCGTCAGCTTCGGCAGCTTCTTCGCGCCGGAGACGACGTTCTTCAGATCGGCACCCGCGGTGAACTTCGGGACGGCCGTCTTCTTGGCCTTGATGCGAGCCCCGGTCTGGGGGTTACGCACCCAGCGCGCCTCGCGGACGCGCTTCTCGAACGACCCGAAGCCGGTGATCGCGACCTTCTCGCCCTTCGCCACCTCACGGGTGATCGTGTCCAGGACGGACTCCAGGGCGTGCTGGGCCTGCTTGCGGTTCCCCTCGTAACGCGCAGCCAGCGCGTCGATGAGCTGAGACTTGTTCACGGCTTCCCTTCCAACGAACGTGACCGGATGTGTCTCCGGCGGACTTGCCGAGAACGCTAGGTACTCAGCGCGCGGGCCACAATCACCACGCGCGGTTTGTTCGAAGGTTTTTTCACACAGAATCCCGCTCAACCAAGCCTGTTCTGCACGTCTCAGGCCCGGTCTCGGGGTTGAGGCGCCCCTCACCCAGCAGCCGCACGGCCCTCAGAACCCCTTGTTCTACTGGGTTTTCGCGGACGGCGCTCAGAGAGTGGCCGGCTTCCAGCTGGGACGCAGGGCCTCGTACGTCGCGATCTCACTCTCGTGGGCGAGGGTCAGCGAGATGTCGTCGAGCCCCTCGAGCAGCCGCCAACGCGTGTAGTCGTCGATGTCGAAGGAGTCCTCGACGGCGTCGGGACCTGTTCCTGCACGGACCGTGCGGTCGCGCAGGTCGACGGTGACCGTCGTACCGGGCTCGGCCTCGAGCCACTCCCACAACCGCAGCACGACCTTGTCGTCGACCTGGGCGGCGAGCAGCCCGGCCTTTCCGGCGTTGCCCCGGAAGATGTCGCCGAAGCGTGGGGAGATGACCGCCTTGAACCCGTAGTTCTGCAAGGCCCAGACGGCGTGCTCGCGTGAGGAGCCGGTGCCGAAGTCGGGGCCGGCGACCAGCACCGAGCCCGCGGCGTAGACCGGCTGGTTGAGGACGAACGACGGGTCGTTGCGCCAGGACGCGAACAGGCCGTCCTCGAAGCCCGTGCGGGTGACCCGCTTGAGGTAGACCGCCGGGATGATCTGGTCGGTGTCGACGTTGCTGCGACGCAGGGGAACGCCGACGCCGGTGTGGGTGGTGAAGGCGTCCATCACTTGGTCTCCAGGTCGGCAGGCGAGCTGAGGGTGCCGCGCACGGCGGTGGCGGCGGCCACCGGCACCGACACCAGGTGGGTGCGACCGCCCTTGCCCTGACGGCCCTCGAAGTTGCGGTTGGAGGTCGATGCGCTGCGCTCCTGGGGAGCGAGCTGGTCGGGGTTCATGCCGAGGCACATCGAGCAGCCCGCCCCGCGCCACTCGGCGCCGGCCTCCTTGAAGACGACATCGAGCCCTTCCTCCTCGGCCTGCAGGCGCACCCGCACCGAGCCGGGTACGACGAGCAGCCGGGTGCCGGCGGCGACGGTGTGGCCCTTCAGGATCTCGGCGGCGAGGCGGAGGTCCTCGATGCGGCCGTTGGTGCAGGAGCCGACGAAGACGGTGTCGACCGGGATCTCGCGCATGGGTGTGCCGCCCTCGAGGCCCATGTACTCCAGTGCCTTGCGCGCCGCGACCCGGTCGGACTCGTCGTCGAACGACTCGGGGTCGGGCACCGACGCTCCCAGGGGGACGCCCTGGCCGGGGTTTGTCCCCCAGGTGACGAAGGGGGTCATCGCGCTCGCGTCGAGCTCGAGCTCGCGGTCGAAGACCGCGTCGTCGTCGGTGACCAGCGTCTGCCAGTGCTCGACGGCGGCGTCCCAGTCGGCACCTTCCGGCGCCTCGGGACGGCCCGACAGGTAGGCGAACGTCGTCTCGTCGGGAGCGATCAGTCCGGCCTTGGCGCCCCACTCGATGCTCATGTTGCAGACCGTCATCCGGCCTTCCATCGACAACGCCTCGATCGCCGGCCCGCGGTACTCCACGACGTACCCCTGGCCGCCGCCGGTGCCGGTGTGGGCGATCAGGGTCAGGACGAGGTCCTTGGCGGTCACGCCGTCGGGAAGGGATCCGGTGACGTTGACGGCCATCGTCTTGGGCCGGGCCTGCGGCAGGGTCTGGGTGGCGAGCACGTGCTCGACCTCCGACGTGCCGATGCCGAAGGCGAGGGCACCGAACGCGCCGTGGGTCGAGGTGTGGGAGTCGCCGCAGACGATGGTCATGCCGGGCTGCGTGAGCCCGAGCTGCGGGCCGACGACGTGGACGATGCCCTGCTCGCGGTCGCCGAGGGGATGCAGGCGCACGCCGAACTCCTCGGCGTTGCGGCGCAGGGTCTCGACCTGGGTGCGGCTCACCGGGTCCTTGATCGGCTGGTCCCAGTCGATCGTCGGGACGTTGTGGTCCTCGGTGGCGAGGGTCAGGTCGGGACGGCGTACGGGACGCCCGGCGAGGCGGAGCCCGTCGAAGGCCTGCGGCGAGGTGACCTCGTGGATCAGGTGGAGGTCGATGTAGAGGAGGTCGGGCTCGCCGCTGCCTGGTGGCGTGGACCGTACGACGTGCTCGTCCCAGACCTTCTCGGCCAGGGTCCTGCCCATGTCTTCTCCTCCGTTCCGGTGACCTCGTTATCCTGAGCACCCTACAACTTGCGTCCCATGATCTGAGACGGCAGTATTGCTATATGGACAACACCAGTGGCGTCGGCGTCCTCGACAAGGCCGCCCTCGTGCTCACCGCTCTCGAGTCGGGGCCGGCCACCTTGGCCGGTCTCGTGACGGCAACCGGGCTCGCCCGGCCGACCGCCCACCGGCTCGCGGTGGCGCTCGAGCACCACCGCCTGGTGGCTCGCGACCTCCAGGGTCGCTTCGTGCTCGGCCCCCGGCTGGCCGAGCTGTCCGTGGCCGCAGGCGAGGACCGCTTGCTGGCCACCGCCGGCCCGGTCCTGGCTCGGCTGCGCGACATCACCGGCGAGTCGTCGCAGCTGTGGCGGCGCCAGGGCGACTACCGCGTGTGTGTCGCCGCCGCCGAGCGCCCGTCGGGTCTGCGCGACACCATCCCGGTGGGCTCCCAGCTCACCATGCGCGCCGGCTCGGCCGCTCAGGTGCTG
Organism: uncultured Actinomycetota bacterium; assembly: GCA_963820015.1. Classification (GTDB taxonomy): domain Bacteria; phylum Actinomycetota; class Actinomycetes; order Propionibacteriales; family Nocardioidaceae; genus Nocardioides. The sequence continues at coordinate 229,741 of CAWFYO010000017.1, forward strand.
CTGGCGTGGGAGGACCCGGAGCGGATCCACCGTGGCCTGCAGAACGCTGCCTTCTCCGCGGCCGCCCTGTCGGGCATCCGGCGCCGCGGCTGGGCACAGTCCGTGGGCGAGCGCGAGCCCGGCGTCGCCTCGGTCTCGGCACCGGTCCGCTCCCCCAGCGGCAAGATCGTGGCCGCGGTGTCGGTGAGCGGTCCGCTCGAGCGGCTCTCCCGCCAGCCCGGACGCATGCACGCACCCGCGGTGGCCGCCGCCGCCGAGCGGCTCTCGGAGTCGCTGCGCCGCGCTGCTGCTGAGTAGAGCCTGTTGAAGCTGTGTAACCGACCGTTCGGGGACAACACGCCGCGCCACGTCGGGTGACAAGAGACCACAACGGTCGGTTACACAACGCCGGAGCGCTTGGCCACCAGCTCGACGAGGTTGCCGTCGGGGTCACGGACGACGGCGTTGCGGTTGCCGTTGCCGGTGTCGTGCGGCGGGGTGTGGCTCGGCGCACCGGCCGCGACCAGCGCGTCGTAGGCAGTGTCGAGGTCGGTGGTCCAGACGACGAGCTGGAAGCCGTGGCTGCCGGGGCTCGCCTCGAGCCCGTGCACCCGCTCCGCGGCTTCGGCGGTCGACAGCGCGAGGGTCACGCCGTCGAGGCGGAGCTCGACGTGTTCGGGCGCGTCGGGGTCGGGGGCCCGGAAGGACTCCTCGAAGCCGAGCAGCCCGCCGTAGAACGCCAGGGCGGCCGACAGGTCTCGGGTGTAGACGTTGACCATCGGCGAGAAGTAGGCCATCAGAACAGCGCGTCCTGCTCGATCTCGAGCAACGCCTGCTTGCGCTCGATGCCTCCGGCGTAGCCGGTGAGGGTGCCGTCGGCGCCGATCACGCGGTGGCACGGGATCACGATCGGGATCGGGTTGCTGCCGTTGGCCAGACCGACGGCTCGGGAGGCCGCGTTCGACTTGCCGAGCCGCCGCGCGATCTCGCCGTACGACGCGGTGTCACCGTAGCCGATCAGGAGCAGCTGGGCCCAGACGGACTTCTGGAAGTCGGAGCCGGCAGGTGCGAGCGGGAGGTCGAACTCCTTGAGGTCGCGGTCGAAGTAGGCACGTAGCTGCCGCACGGCCTCGACGAGCAGGGAGTCGGTGTCGTCGCGGTCGCCGCGGGGGCGGCCGTCGTGGTCGTGGAACGGCGTGAACTCGATCGCCGTGATCGCGCCGCCGTGCTCGACGATGCGCAGGTCGCCGACGGGCGAGGGCATGACGGTGAACATGTCAGGGTCCTTTCGTGGTCGTGGTCGTGGGGGCCAGCACCAGCTGCCACAGATGGAGGAGTGCGTAGGAGCGCCACGGACGCCAGGTCTCCGCCAGCCGCGCCGCCTGGCTCGGGTCGCGGTCGAGCATGCGCAGGGCGTTGCGGACGCCGAGGTCGGTCGGGAGGAAGACGTCGGGATGACCGAGGGCGCGGAGCGCGACGTAGTCGGCGGTCCAGGGGCCGATGCCGGGGATCGCGAGCAGGCTGCGGCGTACGGCGTCACGATCGGCACCTCGGTCGAGCCGGACGTCGCCGTCGGCCAGCGTGCGGGCCAGCGAGACCAGTGCGCGGCCGCGGGTGCGCGGCATCGGCAGGGACTCGGGGTCGAGCGCGGCCAGCGAGTCGGCGTTCGGGAAGAGGTGGCTCAGGCGCAGCGGGTCGCGGACGAGGCCGGGGTCGACGGCCTCGCCGTGGGCTATGACCAAGCGGGCAGCGCTGGTGCCGGCCGCGGCCAGGGAGACCTGTTGGCCGAGGACGGCACGGACCGCGAGCTCGTCGCCGTCGACGTGGCCGGGCACCCGCAGACCGGGCGTCTCGCGGACCAGCCGACCCAGGACCGGGTCACCGGCGAAGGCGACGCCGATCGCCACCGGGTCGCAGTCGGCGTCGAGGAGCCTTCGCGCGCGCTCGACGGCTGCGCCGAGGTCGCGCAGGTCGGTGAGCCGGAACGTCGCCGGCACGAACGCCGTCGACCCCTCGTCGAGATGGTCGGCGAGCTCGAGCTCGACGGTGCCGGGCCCGTGCGGGAGCCGGAGGGTGCGGGCGTAGGTCGTGGCGGTCGTGGTCTCGATGCCGGCGACGAGGTGGGTCGCGAAGAACCACAGCAACGCCGCACCGGCGAACGGTGTGCGCACCGCCAGCCGCAGCTGGACGGTGCCGCCGGTGGCACCACGGCCGCGACGGCCCCGCAGCTGCGTCGGGGTGGCGGCGTAGACCTCGCGGATCGTGTCGTTGAACTGCCGGACGCTGCTGAACCCGGCCGCGAACGCGACGTCGGCCGCGCCCAGCTCGGTGGTCTCGAGGAGGACTCGAGCGTTCTGTGCCCGCTTGGCGCGAGCCAGGGCGAGCGGACCGGCGCCGAGCTCCTGGGTGAGCAGGCGGGTCAGGTGGCGAGGGGTGTAGCCGATGCGGGCGGCCAGGCCCCCGACGCCGTCGCGGTCGACGACGCCGTCGGCGATCAGGCGCATCGCCCGCCCCGCTGCGTCGGCGGCGACGTCCCAGTCGGGGCTGCCCGGCGTCGCGTCGGGGATGCAGCGCTTGCAGGCGCGGCAGCCCGACGCCTGAGCCGCGGCCGCGGTCGGGTGGAAGGTGACGTTCTCGTACGCCGGGGTGCGGGCCGGGCAGGATGGGCGGCAGTAGATGCCGGTGGTGCGGACGGCGGTGTAGAACACCCCGTCGAACCGCCGGTCGCGGCTCTTCACGGCCCGGTAGCAGGACTCCGGGTCGAGATGCATCGCGCTGGTCATGCCCCCATCATGACCGAGCCCGCCGACAACTACTCGCGGGAATCGGACACCACCGTGGCGACCCGTCAGCTGCGGTGGAAGAGGGCCTTGACCTTGTCGACGGTCCACCAGCCGGCCGGCAGCAGCGCGGCGGCGAGCAGGATCTTGGCCGCGTCACCCCAGAGGAACGGCTGCACGCCGAGGTGCCAGGCCTGCGAGGCGGAGAGGCTCAGTGCGTGGGCCAACCAGGTGGCGCCGAACGCGTAGATGACGACGTTGCCCACCACCATCGCCGGGAACGAGCGCCAGATCTTACGGTCCCAGCCGCGGTCGGCCAGCCAACCGACGACGGTCGCCGCGACGAGCATCCCGACCAGGTAGCCACCGGTGGCCGAGCTCAGGCGCAGGACGTCCCACCCGGAGGCGTGGGCGGCGAAGACGCCGAAGCCGAGGCCGCCGACCACGAGGTAGGTCGCCAGGGTCGCGAAGCCGCGGGTCGCGCCGTACGCGCCGCCGATCAGGAGCACCCCGAACGTCTGGCCGGTGATCGGGACCGGCGTCCACGGCAGGTAGAACACCACCTGCGCCGACAGCGCGATCAGGCTCACCCCCAGCGCGACGAGGACCACGTCAGCGGCGAGCGCCGCTACGCGGCTGCTCGGGCGGACCAGCGACGGAACGAGCGCGGTGGAGGACATGGCTCGATCCTAGGGAACTCCGCGGGCGACGAGATACCCCGGGGGCCGAACGCCGGGCAACTCAGGACCTATGGCCGGGCCAAGCGCAGGTGGAAGGCCGCTGCCATCGACGGTGCCGTCGCCGCCGCGCGCAACGGGGCGACGCCGAGCACCTCGGTGTAGAGCCGGCTCAGCGAGAGATGGGACAACGGAGTCGTGACCACGTCACCGTGCTGGCTGGGGTGGACGACGACGGTGAGCACGGTGTTGCCCTGGCTGCCGTCGTCCTCGTCGGCGGTGACCACGATCGCGAGCCGCCCGGCCCGGAAATCCGGCCCCGACATCGCCAGGCCGACCTCCTGGCGCAGCCACGCATCGGCGGTCGCGAGCGAGCAGTCGTGCGCGTCGTGGCACACGTCGGGGACCACCATCCCGGCGTCGGGGAGGTGCCCTGCACGCACGTCTGCGGCGAGGCCCGTCATCGTGCCGTCGTACGCCGCGCAGTCGGCGTGCTCGGACGGGAAGTAGGTCCACGGGTTGTGCCGCACGGCGTACTCCCCCGCCGACGTCGGGTAGCAGGCCGACGGCATGGAGTCGGCGTACACCCGCGCGGTCAGCCCGGCGTGGAGCGCCGCGCCGAACACCGACGGCCCGGGCTCGGGGTGGGCCGAGGGGTCCTTGTCGTCGGCGACTCCGAACGTCGAACCGCCGGCGATCGCGAGGTAGTTGGGCAACGACGGGTGGGTCATCGCGCGGTAGTCCGTCGCGTCGCCGTAGCGCTGGGCCAAAGCCTGGGTGAACGGCATCTGGTCGCGCATCTCGGCCGCTGAGTGGTTCTCGACCACGAACACGAGCAGCTTCGAGACACCGGGGGCCCGCGTCGAGCGAGTGCGTCGGCCTCGGCTTGGGTGTCGGGGTGGGGGTCCGGATCGGCGCGGAACTGGACGCCGAGGGCTGCGTCGGCGCCGCGCTGTGTGTCCCGCTGGCCTGCGGCGTGGAGCCACCCGACCCACAGCCGGCCACGAGCAGCGCGAGGCCGGCCGCCGTCGCAGCAGCACGGGCGCGGGTCACGTCCGCCGACGGTACCCGGGCCCGACGAACGCCCACCTGCCGGAGGGTGTCACGCCCCGGGCTACCGTGGGAAGGGAGTCTCGATCCGACGGCTCGGGACGCACCTCCGGCCAGAAGGAGACGATCTCGTGACGACCAAGAACGACTTCGATGAGCAGGAGTGGGCGCGGATCGTACGCGCGCCGCTGATGGCAGGGATGGCGATCACGCTTGCCGATCCCGGTGGCCCGATCGAGGCGGCCAAGGAGTCGATGGCCAGCATCAAGGCGGCCACGAACCCCCCGAGCCGGCAACAGCTCCTCGCCGAGGTGGCGCTCGACCTCCAAGCCATGGTCCAACAGCGTCACAACCCGTTGAAGGGGTTCAAGCCCGAAGGTGAGCGTCCTCCGGGCGAACAGGTCGTCGACGAACTGCACAGCGTGCGGGAGCTGGTCGCGGCGAAGGCCGACGCCGAGGAGGCCGCCGCGTTCGGTCAATGGCTCGTGCAGTCGGCTCAGGCTGCCGCCGACGCGGCGAAGGAAGGCGGCTTCATGGGCTTCGGCGCCGAGCAGGTGAGCCAGCGGGAGAAGGACATGATCGAGCGCGTCCGAGCCGCAGTCAGCGGCTGAGGCCCACCGCGCGACCCGCGCCGACCCGCAGCCACAGATCTCAGCCCGAGCCGCAGCTGAGTCGGGCGCTGCTCAGGCCCGCGGGTCGACGGTGAGTGCCCAGATCACCGCACCGTCCAGAGCCAGGACGATGATGCCCCACACCGGGTAGTAGGGGATCCAGGCGAAGTTGGCGATCGTCGACACGGCCACAACGGCGATGCCGGTCCAACGCGCCCACGCCTGGCCGGTGAAGAGGGCGATACCCACGACGACCACGCCGATGCCGAGGAGCAGGTGGATCCAGCCCCAGGCCGTGACGTCGAACTGGAAGGTGTACTTCCGGCCGACCACGTAGAAGTCGGAGTTGGCGAGGGCGACGAGGCCCACCAGCGCCTGGGTGACGCCGGCGATGATCATCATGACCGCGGCGAACACCGTCAGGCCCGTAGCCCAGCTTCGCCCGGTGGGAGTCAGTTGCGACACGAGAGCCTCCTTCGGTGGCGTGCGTCCCACGATGGCCCGTCACCGGGACGGGACGGCGGCGGCGCGCCGTACGCCTGGTCAGAGCTCGTCGGGGATGCGCAGCCGCCGAGCCGCGTCAGCCGAGACCGGCCTGCTCGGCCAGCTGGCTGTTGCTCATCACCTCGGCCATCGTCCTCCAGCGCGGCGGAGATCTGCTGCTTCTCGGGCGGCGGGATCACCTCGCTGTTGTCGGTCAGGTGGATGAAGCTGAGCGAGAGGGCGGCGAGCATGATGCCGCCGCCCCATGGCGAGACCGAACGAGAGACCGAAGGACCCCGCAGCGGAGTTGACGCCGGCGGCCTCGCTGACGCGTTCCTCCTCGACCGGCGTGAGGGTGCAGTGGTTGAGCTGGGAGACGAGCAGGCCAGACCGGCGCCGGTGACCACCAGTGGGATGACCAGCTTGTACTCCAGGGTCATCCGGAAGAAGAGCGGCAGCACGATCATCGCGCCGCCGAGCAAGATCTGCTGGAGGATCTGCCCGGTGGTGCCGGCGGTGAGGTCCGGATGCCGGAACAGGTCGGGTCGATGAGCGCGGGCTCCCCTGTGCGCTTGCGGCGGAGCAGCCAGCGCGCCAGCGCAGCGAGGGCGACGGCCCCGACGACCAACACCAGGATGCCGAGCACGACGACACCCATGCCCACGACCGACATGACGGCGCCGACGACGTCGATGCGGCTCGAGCCGGTGTAGGGGACGTCGCCGATCTCTCGGTAGGCCGACCGGATGTAGCTCTTGATGGAGTTGCGACTGATGTGTGCGCGTTCGGCTATCTTCTCGTTGCTCAGCCCCCCGGGGATGAGCGCGATGACCTCAGCTTCGCGCGGGAGAGCCCCGTTGACCGTCCCGGCCAGTCCCTGGACCGCCGACACTTGTCTCGTGGTCTCCGGTCCAGATGACGATCTCGCCGTTCATGATCTGTTCGAGAGCCTCAACGATGGCCGGTCCGGTGAGGACTCTTGACAGGCACCCGCTGGCGCCCTCAGCCATCGCTCGCTCGATCAAGCTCCGGACGAAGGTTCCAGCCGTAGATCACCGCTTCGGTGCCACTGTCGCGGACGAAGTCCGCGAGGCCGATGCCCTGGCCACGCACCTGGCCGGACGTGTCGTACAGGACGACGTCGACATCGGTGAGGACAGGCAGCCCTGCCGCTGTCTCGACCACGTCGATGCGCTCCTGAGCCAGGAGCGAAGCTACTCCTGCGACCGCGAGCGAGAAGTCATCGACGATAGCCAGGTTGAGCGTCCAAGACCTCTCGATGGGAAGCGGGCCTAGGTCCTGCCGCAACCGCGGCGCTCGTACGGTTCGTCCCCCTTTGGTGGACCGCACGCGAGAACTCGGCGGTCAGGTGGATTGAGGCGCCGGAAGCGGGTACTGGAGCCCAGAAGGGCGTGAGTCGTCCTGCTGCTTCATCCCCGGGCGGCGGCCACTGTCCCGACACTCGAGCGAGGAAGGGAAGCCGTGGACATCACTGATGAGATCCTCCGGCAACACGAGGAGCAGCGCCACATGTTCGCCGTCCTCGATGAGTTGGACCCAGCCGATGCAGGGAAGCTGGGGGCGGTCTGGAGCCGGCTGGCTGCCTTGTTGGAGTCCCATGCCGCCGCCGAGGAGAAGTACTTCTACCCGCGGCTTCTTCATGTCGGTCGCGGGGCACCCGGCGACGACGGGGGTCCGAGCGACGAGACGAAGGACGCGATCAAGGACCACAACGACATCAGAGACGCGGTGAGGCGGGCGGAGAAGGCCGCGCCTGGATCGGATGAGTGGTGGTCGGCGGTGCGCGAGGCGCGAGCGTCGAACAGCGATCACATGGCCGAAGAGGAGCGCGACGACCTGGCCGACTTCCGGAGGAGTGCGGACCGGGAGGTGCGCCACGCGATCGCCGTCGAGTTCCTCGTGTTCCAAGCCCGCCACCCCGGCGGGGTGTCCGACGGCAACAAGGACCCTGACTCCTACGTCGCCGAAGCTTGATGCGGGCTGAGCCGACAGCCGGGTCCCTCCGAGGGCGGTCCTGGCACGGCCTGTGACGGGGGCGAGACATGCGCCGCCCAGACGGCGAGGTGGGTGATGGTGGCGGCCCTCATCGGCGGGCCGCCCTCACCAGCACCGCGGCACCGGCGAGGACGCCGGCCGCGACCGCACCCAACGTCCCGTGGTGCTGGGAGGCCCAGACCTGCGCGGAGCGGGCGTGGGACTGGTCGTCGAACCGGCCGTGGGCGCCGAAGTCGTGGCCCTGGTCGTCGTCGGCCGGGTCCCAGAGGTTGGCCGGCTGGTCGGCGGGTTTGGGCTGCGGGGTCTGCTGGGCGTCGTAGCCGGTGCGGGCGAGGTAGCGGTCCAGCAGGCCGGGCGCGACGGCGTTGGCCAGCAGGGTGGCGGCGGTGCTGCCGCCCACCCAGTACTCGCGCCGGCGTGGGTGGTTCGCGGCGTAGACGACGGCACGGGCGGCGACCTCGGGCTGGTAGATCGGTGGCACCGGCTGCGCCTGGCGCGGCAGCCGGGACAGGACCCAGGAGAACTGGGGCGTGTTCACCGCCGGCATCTGCACCATCGTCACCCGCACCCGGCTGCCCTCGTGGAGGAGCTCGGTGCGCAGGGACTCGTGGAAGCCCTGGGTGGCGTGCTTGGCGCCGCAGTAGGCGCTCTGCAGGGGGATGCCGCGGTAGGCGAGGGTCGAGCCGACCTGGACGATCGTGCCGCGGTCACGGGGCATCATCCGGCGCAGTGCGGAGCGGGTGCCGTTGACGAACCCCAGGTAGGTCACCCGGGTGACGCGCTCGAACTCCTCGGCCTCGATGTCGACGAACCGGGCGAACACCGAGGTGAACGCGACGTTGACCCAGACGTCGATCTCGCCGAGCTCCTCCTCGATCTGGTCGGCGACCTTCTCGACGGCCGCGGCGTCGGAGGTGTCCACGACGTACGTCGCGGCGCTGGCGCCGAGGGCCTCGGCGTCGTGGCGTGCGCCGTCGAGGCCACGGGCTCCGCGGGCCAGGAGCGCCACCGTGTCGCCGCGGGCGGCGAACAGCCGGGCCGTGGCCCGGCCGATGCCGCCGGAGGCGCCGGTCACGACGACGACGCGGGGGTGGTCAGAATCCTTGCTCATGTGCTCTCCCTGAGGTGGATGCGGACGTGGGCGTGGGCGTGGAGGTGGGGGTGGGCGCGGTGTCGGTGGTGAGGGTGTGGGCACAGGAAGGCCATGTCGCCCCGGGGCCCGACCAGCGCGCCACGCTCGCCGTCCGCGAGCAGGGCGTACTGGCGCAGCGACTCCGGGTGGGTCGTCGGTCGTGGGTCACTCACGGTGTCCGAGCCACCGCCTTCTGACATCGCGCTTCACCTCGGCCTCGGAGCGCATCGATCCCGCCACCGGGAACTCGTGCTCCTCGTCCTGCACGACGTCCTGGACCTGCGCCTTGGCCGAGGCGCCGCCCTGCACGTCGTAGAAGAAGCCGCCGTAGCGGGCCAGCAGGCCGCCGACCGCCAGGGCCACCACGCCCGGGACGACCCACGCCCAGGACCCGACGATGACGCCCCAGCCGATGAGCAGCACGCCCAGCACGAGGACCGCCCACGCGATCCAGGTCCATCGTGGCCGGACGGTGCGCGTCTCTCCGTCCTTCCACACTCCGCTGTCGGTCATGGTCTGCTCCTCTCCTGTCGGGACTGCTGATCGGGGCCGGGTGCCAGGTCAGGCGGCCCGGAACTCCGCGAGGTCCTGGTCGCGGACGCTCAGGCCGTGTCCGGGACCGTCGGGCGGTGCGATCGCTCCGGTCCGAGGCGTGCAGAAGCCGTCGACGAACCGGCTCTCGGTCCGGACGTGGTCGTAGAACCACTCCAGGTGGCGCAGGTTCGCGGTGGCCACAGCCGCGGGCGCGTGCAGCGACGGTGCGCAGTGGCCGGACACCTCGAGTCCGTACGCCGCGGCGAGCGCGGCGATGCGCCGCCACTCGGTGTAGCCGCCGCAGCGGGTCACGTCGACCTGCACGCAGTCGACGGTGTCGGCGGCCAGCAGGTGGGCGAAGTAGGCGAGCCCGTCGCCGTACTCCCCCGCCGTCACGTCGGCCGCGGAGGACTCCCGCACCCGGCGCAGGCCGACGTGGTCGTCGGAGCTGACCGGCTCCTCGAACCACACCACTCGGAGATCGTCCAGCCGGCGACCGACCCGGACCGCCTGCTGGGCGTCGTAGCCGCCGTTGGCGTCGACGAAGACCTCGACGTCGTCCCCCACCACGCGGCGGACCAGGGCCACGCGCTCGAGGTCACGCCCGACGGCGCTGCCCCACGACTCGCCGATCTTCAGCTTGACCCGAGGGATGCCCTGCTCGACCCAGCCCGCCACCTGCCCGCGGAGCCGGACCTCGGGGTCGGTCGTGAAGCCCCCACTGCCGTAGACCGGGATGTCGTCGCGTACGGCGCCCAGCAGCCGGTGCAGCGGGAGCCCGGCGAGCCGGGCCGCCAGGTCCCACAGGGCGCTGTCGACCGCCGAGATCGCCATCGTCACCAGCCCGGTGCGTCCGGCGTTGCGGACCGCGCGCACCATCGCCTCCCACACCGCCGGGGGGTCGAGGGCGTTGCGCCCGACCACCTGCTCGGCCAGGAGGTCGCGGACCACGGCGACGGCGGCGGCCGGCGCGTAGGTCCAGCCGACCCCGGTGGGCAGGTCCGGGTCGCCGGTGCCGACCCGGACCACCACCCACGTCGTGGCGTCCCAGGTCAGCGTGCCGTCGCCCTCCGGGTGCTCGGTGGGGATCGTGTAGGCCCGCGCCACGACGTCCGAGACGGCGACGTCCGAGGCCGTCGTGTGGTCAGTGGTCGTCATGGGCGTGCGGCAGGAACTCCTGCGCCTTGGTCTTGATGCCCTCTTTGATCACTCCCCAGCGCGACGTGTCGCCCTTGATCAGGGCCGCGGCCATGTCGGTCATCTGCTCGAGCGTCGCGTGCGGCGGGATGGGCGGGACGTCCGGGTCGCAGTGCACGTCGAGGACGTAGGGCCGGTCGGCGGACAGCGCCTCGCGCCAGGCGTCCTCCAGGTGCTCGGGATCGGTGACCGTGATCGCCCCGAGCCCGATCGACGCCGCGAAGTCGGCGTACGACGTGTCGGGCAGCGCCTGCGACTCGACGAAGGCCGGCGTGCCGCCCATCGCCCTCAGCTCCCAGGTCACCTGGTTGAGGTCGTTGTTGTGGAGCACCGCCACGACGAGCCGTGGGTCGGTCCACTCGCGGTGGTAGCGGGCGATCGTGAGGAGCTCGGCCAAGCCGTTCATCTGCATCGCGCCGTCGCCCTCGAACGCGACCGCGGGCCGGTCGGGGTGGGCGAACTTGGCACCGATGGCGTAGGGCACGGCCGGCCCCATGGTGGCCAGCGTCCCGGACAGGGTGCCGCGCATGGTGCCGCGCATCCGCACCTGGCGGGCGTACCAGTTGGCGGCCGACCCGCTGTCGGCGGCGATCAGGCAGTTCTGGGGCGCCTGCTTGCTGAACTCGCTGAAGATCCGCATCGGGTTGACGGGCTTGGCGGCGACGAGGGCCTCGGCCTCCATCACCTCCCACCAGCGGACGACGTTCTCCCGGATCTCCTCCTGCCAGCCGCGGTCGTCCTTGCGCTCGAGCAGGGGGATCAGCGCCTGCAAGGTGGTCCGGGCGTCCCCTACGAGGTTGACCTCGTAGGGGTAGCGCATGCCGATCAGGCTGCCGTCGAGGTCGATCTGGACGGCCCGGGCCTGGTCGAGGTCGGGCATGAACTGGGTGTACGGGAAGTTCGAGCCGACCGTGAGCAGGGTGTCGCAGCCACGCATCATCTCGTAGCTGGGCCGGGTGCCGAGCAGGCCGATCGAGCCGGTCACGAACGGCAGCTCGTCGGAGAGCACGTCCTTGCCGAGCAGCGCCTTGGCCACGCCGGCGCCGAGGAGGTCGGCGACCTGCTCGACCTCGGCTGCGGCACCACGCGCTCCCTGCCCGACCAGCAGGGCCACCTTCGTGCCGGCGTTGAGCAGGTCTGCCGCCGCGCGCACCCCGTCGTCGTCCGCCGAGACGCTCGGCCAGCTCGTCCCTACGCTCGAGGGCACCATCTTGAAGGCGTGCGTGGGCGGCTCGTAGGCCAGCTCCTGCACGTCGTTGGGGATGATCACGGCGGTGGGCGCCCGCCGGCTGGTCGCGATCCGGAGAGCGCGGTCGAGGACGTTGGGGATCTGCTCGGGCACCGTCACCATCTGCACGTAGTCGCTGGCGACGTCCTTGAACAGGCTGATCAGGTCGACCTCCTGCTGGTAGCTGCCCCCCATCGCGGTGCGGTTGGTCTGGCCGACGATGGCGACCACGGGCACGTGGTCGAGCTTCGCGTCGTACAGCCCGTTGAGCAGGTGGATGGCACCGGGGCCGGAGGTGGCCAGGCAGACGCCCGGACGGCCGGCGAACTTCGCGTAGCCCACGGCCTCGAACGCCGCCATCTCCTCGTGCCGTGCCTGGATGAACCGGGGCTGGTCGTCGGCCCGGGAGAAGGCGCCGAGGATCCCGTTGATGCCGTCGCCCGGGTAGCCGAAGACCTGCTCGACCCCCCATTCGCGCAGACGCTCCAGGACACGGTCGGCAACGGTGGTGCTCATGGTGTTCCTCCTCCGGACGGGGATGGGGCGGGGTTGCTCAGCAGGTCGGCCAGGAGCTCGGCGAGGTGGACGCCCTCGCGGCCTGAGCTGTCGAGGTCGTGGATCTGGGTGCGGCAGGAGAACCCGTCCGCCAGGACGACGGTGTCGTCGGCGGCGTCGCGGATGCGGGGCAGCAGGGTCTGCTCGGCCAGGGCCCGGCTCACGTCACCGTGCCCGGCGGTGAAGCCGAAGTTGCCGGCCAGGCCGCAGCAGCCGGAGTCGAGTCGCTCGACCTCGACGCCGCTGCGCTCGAGCAGTGAGCGGTCGGCGTCCCAGCCGAGGACGGCGTGCTGGTGGCAGTGCACCTGGGCCAGCGCCTTCACGTCGTACGGCGCGCGCGGGGGCTCCCAGTGGTCGGTGTGCTGGGTGAGCAGCTCGGCCAGCGTGACGGTGTGGTCCTTCAGCCGGTGCGCGTCCTGGTCGTCGGGGAAGAGCTCGTGCAGGTCGGAGCGGAAGACCGACGTACAGCTCGGCTCCAGACCGAGCACGAGCCCACCCGCGCGGACGTGCGGCGCCAGCTGGCGGAGCGTCCGGCGGAGCACCTTGCGGGCGACGCCGAGCTGTCCGGTCGAGATCCAGGTCAGGCCACAGCACGCGGTCCGGGACGGGACGGTCACGTCCCAGCCGGCGTTCTCGAGCACCTCCACCGCAGCCTGGCCGATCTGCGGGTGGAAGTGGTTGGTGAAGGTGTCGGGCCAGATCAGCACGGTGCCGCGGGCCGCGGGCCGATCCTCGTTCGCCGGCCGGCCGGCCCACCACTGCTGGAAGGTCTGGGGCGCGAACGACGGGATCGGCCGGTCCTCGAGGCCGGCGAGCCGGGTCAGGGGTCGCGCGACGGCACGGTGGCGGGTCAGGGCGTCGAGGGCCCGCGCCGTCCCGGTGCGCGCCACCAGCGCGGCCGCAGCCGGCAGCCACCCGGTGGCGTAGTCGGCGCGCGGCCGGAGCCGGTGCCGGTAGTGGTGGGCGAGGAACTCCGCCTTGTAGGTCGCCATGTCCACGCCGGCCGGGCAGTCGGTCTTGCAGCCCTTGCACGCCAGGCACAGGTCGAGGGCGTCCTTGACCTCCGTTGAGCGCCAGCCGTCGGTCACCGGGCCGTCGCCGTGTCCGTCGAGCATCTCGAACAGGAGCCGGGCCCGGCCGCGGGTGGAGTGCTCCTCCTCGTGGGTCACCTGGTAGGACGGGCACATCACGGTGCCCCCCACGTTCTCGTGCTTGCGGCACTTCCCGACGCCGACGCAGCGGTTGGCCGCCTGCCGGAACGAACCGCCGTCGTCGGGGTAGCCGAAGAAGAGCGGCTCGAGGTCCGCCGGCGCCCACGACCCGCCCAGCCGGAGATGCTCGTCCAGCGGGGCGGGGTGGACGACCTTGCCCGGGTTCATCCGGTCCTGGGGGTCGAACAGGGCCTTGACCTCACCGAACAGCCCGACGACCTCGTCGCCGAACATCCGGGCCAGCAGCTCGCCCCGGCTCTGCCCGTCGCCGTGCTCACCGGACAGCGAGCCGCCGTACGACGTGACCAGGTCGGCGGCACGCTCCATGAAGCGCCGGTAGGTCGCCACCCCCTCGGTGCTGTAGAGGTCGAACGGGATGCGGGTGTGCACGCAGCCCTGGCCGAAGTGGCCGTAGAGGCTGGGGCCGGTGTCGGAGGCGTAGCCGAACTCCTCGTAGAGCCGGCGTAGGTCGCGCAGGTAGTCACCGAGCCGGTCGACGGGCACGGCGGAGTCCTCCCAGCCCTCGAAGGTGTCGGGGCGGCCCGGCACGTGGGCCGTCGCCCCGAGCCCCGCCTCCCGCACCTGCCAGAGCTCGTCCTCCCGGCGGGGGTCGTCCATGAACGCGACGTCGGGGTCGTGCTCGGTGTCACCGAGGGCCTCCAGCATCGCGTGCGCCTGCCGGTCGGCCTCCTCGGTGGTGTCCGCGCCGAACTGCGCCATCAGGAAGCCGGTCCCCAGGGGCAGCTCCTCCAGCGCCTGCTGGTTCATCCCCTTGATCTGCTCGTCGCGGATCAGGTAGTGGTCGACGCCCTCGAGCGCGATCGGACCGTGCTCGACGACCGCGGGGACGGCGTCGGCCGCGCGGCCGATGTCGGCGAACCCCAGGACGACCAGGGTGCGCTCCTTGACGACGGGGACCAGCTCGAGCTCGGCCCGCAAGACGGTCACCAGCGTGGACTCGCTGCCGACCAGGAAGCGGGCGAGGTCGAAGCCCAGCTCGGGCAGGAGCGAGTCGAGGTTGTACCCCGAGACGCGGCGCGGGATGTCGGGATAGCGCTCGCGGATCAGGTCGGCGTGCTCGTCGCGGAGCCGGCGCAGCGAGCGGTAGATCTGGGCGCGCCGGTCGCCGCGTCGCTCGATCTCGACGTACTCCTCGTCGGTGGTCCGGCCCACGGTGAGCCGGGTGCCGTCGTAGAGCAGGACGTCGAGCGAGGCGATGTTGTCGACGACCTTGCCGGTGCGCTGGGCGGTCGCGCCGCACGAGTTGTTGCCGATCATGCCGCCGAGCGTGCAGTTCTGGTGGGTGGCCGGCTCCGGGCCGAACCGCAGCCCCGTGGGGGCGAGCTGACGGTTGAGGACGTCGAGCACGATGCCCGGCTCCACCGTGCACCGATGCCGCTCGGCGTCCACGGAGACGAGGCGGTGGCAGTACTTGGAGAAGTCGAGGACGACCGCCTCGTTGGTGCACTGCCCGGCCAGGCTCGTGCCGCCGCCCCGGTTGACCAGTGGCAGGTCATGCTCGCGGCAGACAGCCACGGCCTCGACGGCGGCCTCGACGGTCCGCGGGACGACGACGCCCAAGGGGACCTGGCGGAAGTTCGAGGCGTCCGTGGAGTACGCGGCGCGGGAGCCGTCGTCGAAGCGGACCTCGCCGTCGACCCGTTCCCGCAACGCCGCGATCGCGTCGGGCGCTGCACCGCACGTGCCTGCAGACGTGTGGCTGACACCGGCAAGCGCCATCGGACTCCTCCCAAGCGTTGGTACCCCGTTCCAGGACGTCGTACCCGCCAGGTGGCAGATGTATGCGGTGCGCATGTATCTTCACGGATGTCACGGACCGAGCGCGTCCGTCTGGTCGAGGCTCTGACCGCCTCGAGCGCAGCGCTCGTCGCGATCGCCGTCCGCTCGGTGGCCTCCGGAGACCCGGAAGTGACAGTGGCCCAGCACCGCGCCCTGGTCCTGCTCGACGAGCACGGCCCACTCACCGTGACGGCGCTCGCGCACCCCCTCGGGGTCGACCAGTCGAACGCGAGCCGGCACTGTTCGCGACCGGCCCGGCTCGGCCTGGTCAGCCGCACCGCTGCCGCCCACGACGGTCGGGTCGTCGACGTCCACCTCACCCCGGCAGGGCGACAGCAGGTCGGGAGCGTCCGGGACGTGCCCGTCGCCGCGAGCTCGAGCGCGTCCTCGGCGACCTGACGGATCCCGAGGTACGGCGGGTGGCCTGGACCTTCGACGTGTTCCGCGAGGCCGCGGCCCGGAGGCTCGGGTAGCCCGGGAGTCCCTCGCCTGACCTGTGCGGGGCGTGCGGCCGTCGGGATCCCCGGCTGACCGGGGATCCCTGCACCTGTCGGCCGTTGCAACCCCCGACAAGTGCAGGGACTGCCTGCGAGATGTGAGGGACGGGGCCTGTGGGGCGAACCGCTCAGAAGGGCTCGACGATGGGCCGTCGGCGCCGACGGTCGCGAACATCGGCTCGCGGAGCAGCACCGGGTCGAGGGCAGGTGTGGGGGTTGCTCCTGTTGTGCGGGCACCACCACCGAACCATCCACCACACCCCCTGGCAGATCCGGACCAACCCCCAACACCGAAACCCGAGGTCTCCCCCCACCCCGGCTCCGGACAAACCCGAAAATGGATCCGCTATCGGTCACGCATCCCGTCCGTGTGACCCAGTTGGCCATGGTTTCGGAGGCCGTGCCGGCGGGCGGGTGCCGCCGCTGGTCCGGGGCGGGCTCGAGGAGACCCAGGCCCTCGGGCTTGACCCGACGTGCGCCG
This sequence comes from uncultured Actinomycetota bacterium, assembly GCA_963820015.1. Classification (GTDB taxonomy): domain Bacteria; phylum Actinomycetota; class Actinomycetes; order Propionibacteriales; family Nocardioidaceae; genus Nocardioides. The sequence continues at coordinate 245,972 of CAWFYO010000017.1, forward strand.
CACGCTATATAAAACCTATAACTATGACTACATATGCGAAGGGAGACCACCATCATGCTGCTGCGCACCACGGACCCGTTCCGCGACTTCGACCGTCTGGCCAACCAGGTCCTGGGCACGACCAACCGTCCTGCTGTGATGCCCATGGACGCCTGGCGCCAGGGTGACGTCTTCCAGATCGAGTTCGACCTGCCCGGGGTCTCCCCCGAGTCGATCGACCTCGACGTCGAGCGCAACGTCCTGACCGTGCGCGCCGAGCGCGTCGGCCGCAACGGCGACTGGGAGATGCTCGCCTCCGAGCGCCCCCGCGGCGTCTTCAGCCGCCAGCTGGTCCTCGGCGACAACCTCGACCTCGACGGGATCGAGGCCCACTACGACGCCGGGGTCCTGCGGCTGAGCATCCCCGTGGCTGAGCGGGCGAAGCCGCGCAAGATCGAAGTCAGCGCCGGCATCACCGAGCGCACCGCGATCCAGGCCTGAGCCCACCGAGCAGACCGGCGCAGCGCACGCCCGCTCCCGGCTTCACGCATGCCCGGGAGCGGAGGCGTGCCGGCCCGTCACAACCGCCGGCTACCGCTTCCGCAGGTTGCGGGCGATGCCCACGAGCGGGTTGCCCTGGCGGCCCCGGAGACCGTAGGAGTCAGGGGTCGGCCACAAGACGTTGCCCGGCCCGGGCGCGACGGGCTCGGTGCGGTCCTGGCCGGCCTCCGCGAAGAGCGGCCCGACCAGCAGGTCGAAGACGCGCGGGAGGGCGGTGAACCCCAGGCGCATCACGTCGTTGGCGAGCCCGACCTGCACCCGCTGCCGAGGACGGTCGACGGTCCGCAGGATCCGGGCGGCCACCTTCTCCGGTGTGGCCACCGGGGGCGGTGGCCGGCCGACGTAGCCCGCGTAGTTGCCCGCCAGCCGGTAGATCGGGGTGTCCACCCCGCCCGGCGCCAGGTAGACGACGTGAAGCCCGCGCCGGTCACGGTTCTCCAGCTGCAGCTGACGGGCCAGCGCGCGCACGCCCCACTTGCTCACGACGTAGGGCGACATGCCGGGCACCGCGATGTGCCCGATCACCGAGCCCACCAGGACGAACGTGCCGTGCTGCTGCCCGCGCAGCACCGGTACGACGTGCCGGGACAGGTTGACCGCCCCCAGCAGGTTGGTGCGGACCACGGCGTCGAACACTTCGAGCGGGATCACCTCGGTCCGCCCGTAGCTGACCACCCCCGCCACGTTCACCACGACGTCGAGGTGGCCGGTGACCTCGAGCGCCTCGGCGACGCAGCGGCGTACGTCGTCGTCCTCGCTGATGTCGGTCGGCACCACGCGGGTCGAGGCGGCGCCGGCTGCCCGGCACAGGTCCTCGGCCCGCTGGAGGGCCGCCTCGTCGCGCGCGGCGAGGACCACGTGGTCGCCTGCCCTCGAGGCGGCCACGGCGGTCGCCAGCCCGATGCCGCTCGAGGCACCGGTCACCAGCACGACGCGGGCACGTGCCGGAGACCCGCTCACGGCTTGAGGACCACCTTCACGCACCCGTGGGCCTTCTTCTGGAACATCTCGTAGGCCGCCGGCGCCTCCTCGAGGGGCGGACGGTGCGTCGCCAGATCCTCCACACCCAGCACGTCCTCGCCCTGCTCCAGCACCTTCGCGATCTGGTCGGTCCACCGGCGGACGTGGCACTGCCCGAACCGCATCGTGATCCCGCGGTCGAAGATCTCCATCATCGGCAGCGGGTCGATCTCGCCGCCGTAGACACCGGAGACCGACACGGTTCCGCCGCGCCGGACGGACTTGATCGAGGCCTGCAGGGCCGCGAGCCGGTCGATGGCGAACTTGTCGGTCAGCGGCCGCGCCACCGCGTCGGGCAGGAGCCCGACCGCGCCGATCGCCGCCTTCGCCACCGGCGACCCGTGGGCCTCCATCCCCACCGCGTCGACGGTGCCGTCGGCGCCGCGACCCTGGGTGAGG